>NZ_SRJC01000002.1 GCF_004684905.1 Halobacillus salinus
CATCCATATTTAGGTTAAACTGAAAGTGAGTCATCATTATTCCTCCTGCACAAGTTTTTAGCGGTAAAAACATTGTGGTCGGAATGATGATGGCTTATTCTTTTTACACAATTATAAGGACTTAATCTGCTTTTTCTTGTAAAAGGGCACAGAGAACGGCTTTATCTGCCTTTTCAGGATAGTTCCCCCTTTATAAGGGCAGAGACAACGGTTCTATCTGCCCTTTCATGGTCATTCTTCACTGATAAAGACAGCTAGAAAACTCCAGGCCTTACGTTGTTGATTAAAAACCACAAGATAACGCTTCCATTATTACCAATAAAAACAAACTAAGACTTAACAGAAAGAAAAACGCAAGGATCCGCAGGTACCTTGCGTTTTTCAGCTTTCTATTACATTTGTTCTGGTGCAGAAACACCGATCAGTTTCAATGCATTCTGAAGCGTTGTGCGTACGGCCTTCATCAGTGCCAGGCGCGCTGCAGTACGCTCTTTGTGATCCTCATCCAATACTTTTTCAGCGTTGTAGAAGCTGTGCAAGTTGGATGCAAGATCGAATGCGTATTGTGTGATGCGGTGCGGCGTACGCTTGTCTGCTGCATCGGAGACAACTTGCGGGAATTCACCTAGACGTTTCAGAAGGTCTTCTTCTTTTTCCGCCGTCAGATAGCTTCCGTCGAAGTCGTCTGCTGTGAATCCTTTTTCTTCTGCTTGTTTCAGCATTGTACAAATGCGTGCGTGCGCGTATTGTACGTAGAAGACAGGGTTTTCGTTCGACTCAGAACGGGCAAGATCCATATCAAAGTCAAGGTGTGAGTCACTAGAACGCATGGAGAAGAAGTAGCGCATCGCGTCGATTCCGACCTCTTCCATCAGCTCGCGTAGTGTTACGGCTTTACCAGTACGTTTACTCATCTTCACTTTTTCCCCGTCTTGGAACAGGTTGACCATTTGGATGATTTCCACTTCAAGTGTATCTTCCTCATAGCCAAGTGCTTGGATCGCTGCTTTCATTCGTGGAATGTAACCGTGGTGGTCTGCTCCCCAAATGTTGATCAGCGTATCGAATCCGCGGTCGAGCTTATTCTTGTGATAAGCGATATCCGGCGTCAAGTACGTATAAGTGCCGTCATTTTTAATAAGAACGCGGTCCTTGTCGTCACTGAATTTCGTCGTTTCAAACCATGTAGCATCGTCTTTCTCATAGACATAGTTCTTCTCTTTCAGGACGTCGAGCGCCTCCTGGATCTGGCCGCCTTGGTATAGGGACGTTTCAGAGAACCAATTATCGAATGGAACTCGGAATTCCTCAAGGTCTGTCTTGATTTTATCTAAAAGGAATGTAAGACCGTACTGACGGAAGTACTCCTGGCGTTCTTCTTCAGAAGCTTCCACCCACTTGTCCCCTTCTTCTTGAACAAGCGTTTGACCAAGACCGATAATGTCCGCGCCGTGGTATCCATCCTCAGGCATGTTCCACTCTTTGCCGAGCGCCTGCATGTAGCGGGCTTCCACAGAAAGAGCCAGGTTCGCCATCTGGTTACCAGCATCGTTGATGTAATACTCACGAGATACATCGTAACCCGCTGCATCGAGCACATTACATAGAGAATCACCGACAGCCGCACCGCGTGCGTGACCCAAGTGAAGCGTTCCCGTCGGGTTAGCGGATACGAACTCGATCTGGATTTTGTGACCATTGCCGTGGCTCGTACGTCCGTACTCCTCCCCTGCTTCAAGGATCGTCGGCACAAGCTTCGTCAAGTACTGGTTGTTCATGTAAAAGTTGATGAACCCTGGTCCAGCGATGTCGATCTTCTCAATAGATGCTTTCGATTTATCGAACTGCTCGACAAGCTCTGTTGCAATCTGGCGTGGGTTTTTCTTCGCAATGCGGGCAAGCTGCATCGCCATGTTCGTCGCGTAATCTCCGTGCGCCTTATCCTTCGGCTGCTCTAGAACAACGTCCGGCATTTCCTCTTCGGTCGCAAGCTCAGCTGCAAGGACGGCACGAACGACTTCATCCTTCAGCGTCTGTTCCATCTGTTCCACAATGTTCATGATTCAGCTCTCCTCCTCAAACGTCAACGTCAAGCGGTGCGCCTGCGTCACTTCATGGTTTAACGTCATTTCATACTTCAGCGATAATTTTCCGACAGGAGCTTCCTCAAGTGACAGAAACTCCAACTCTTCCGTGAACGTTCTCATATGAAAATCACCATACGTATGGTGGTATAAGTTCTCTGTTTCGAGTCCTTTTTGAAAAACTTGGCGCATCTCGACACCACCGCTCCGCTTGATGCTCACATGGTTCGGTTTCACCGTGACCATCGTCTTGATCGCATCACCTTCGTCCGGGTGCTCCGTGAAAGTCAAGACCTGTGTATCACCACGTTGGAAAAACTGACCTGATTCCGTTACTTCCATCGTCTGTCTTTCATCCTCATCTCGGATTTCCGTTACGAGCTTGACCTGAACGTCTTTTGCGTTACTAGGCATGTCCATCCGCCTTTCATAAAAATTTTTCGTACACTATAACTTATTTATTATAAGAATTCGAGAGAAAAAACGCAAGGGGGTGTGGTGCTTGCTTGGTTCGGGTGCTGGTTTCGTGTTTTCGGCGCGACTTTTTGCTTTTCCGCGCGATTATCCCGATTTGCGCGCGTCTTCCTGCTTTTCTGCGCGACTCTTTCGATTTCAGCGCGACTTCCTGCTTTTCCGCGCGATTCTCCCGATTTGCGCGCGATTTTCTCGATTTGCGCGCGTCTTCCACCTCCACGTAACTCAACCCGGCCTACAACAGCGGCTTCGCATACTCATTGATTTGCTCAATGATCTCCACATGCTGCGTTACACTATAAGCAATATAAAGTACCGCTGCACCACTCACGATCAAACGGTACCAATTTTTCGGCACCTTCTCTTTGAATGGGCGCTTTGCCGGAACGAACATCAACAGTAAGAATGGCAGCAACAAGCCGATGACGGTCAAGTCCACCTTCCACTGACTCCGTTCTTTAGACAACTCCAAATAGAACAACAGTGCTTCCGACTGGTTATCTGAGATATTACTTTCTTCTACTTCAGGGGAAAATAAGCCACGCTCGATCGTTAACGTTTCGCCGTCGATAGTATAGTCATAGCCAGACGGGTTCCAATTTAGACCGAATGTGGCGAACAATAGACTTCCCATGATCACTGTATAAGCCACGATAATACCGATCGTTTTTTTATCCATATTCCTGACTCCTTTTTACCAAATAGAAAAACCACCCTAAAGGTGGCTTTGTCTCTATCGTATCATTTATTTCGTAAAGCCCAAAAGCATTTCACGTACGAATTTGCTTGCGGCAATCTGGGTTTGTTCGGTCGGGTCGTAAGCTGGTGCTACTTCGACCAAGTCTGCGCCGACAACCTGGACTTCGCTGTCGGAGATTTCGTGGATAGCTCCGAGCAGCTCTTTAGACGTAATGCCTCCCGCTTCCGCCGTTCCTGTGCCTGGGGCAAAAGCTGGGTCGAGCACATCGATGTCGATGGTCACATACACCGGACGACCTGCGAGTGACGGGAGTACTTGCTCAAGCGGAGAGAGTACTTCGAACTTGGACATATGCATGCCACTTTCTCTGGCATAGGAGAATTCCTCTCGCATGCCGGAACGGATGCCGAAGGAGTAGATGTTTTCAGGACCGATCAACTCGCATGCTTTTCTGATCGGAGTCGAGTGGGATAATGGCTCTCCTTCGTACTCTTCGCGCAAGTCTGCATGAGCGTCGATGTGGATCACGGCTAGATCCGGATATTTGCGATACATTGCTTTTAGAACCGGCCATGTCACCAAGTGCTCACCACCAAGACCCAGTGGCATCTTGTTCTTATCCAATAGGCGGTCGATATACAATTCGATCATGTCGATACTTCGCTGGGCGTTCCCGAACGGCAGCATGATATCGCCTGCATCATGGTAATCGATTTCTTCCAAGTGACGATCCAAGTACGGGCTGTATTCCTCAAGCCCGATGGATGCTTCCCGGATTCTTCCTGGACCGAAGCGGGAACCTGGACGGAAGCTCGCCGTCCAGTCCATCGGCATGCCGTAGATGACGGTGTCTGCTTCCTCTTCTGTCGCACGGCTCATGATGAACACTTTTCCAGAGTAGCTTTCATCGAACAACATGGTGCTCACTCCTTCGTTAAATCTTTTACGAATTTCGGTAAAGCAAAGCAGGCATTGTGGATCTCTTCTGTGTAATACTTCGTATCGAGCTCCTCAAAGCGCTCCTCTGCTACTTGTAGTGGATCATAGATTTTACTTCCCATCGTAAATGTCCACAGACCACTTGGATAGGTCGGAATATTAGCTGTGTACACTTTGGTGATCGGGAAGGTTTCTTTGACATCACCATACACCTGGCGGATCAAGTCAGCTTTGAACCAAGGGTTGTCCGTCTGTGCAACGAAGATTCCGTCCTCTTTCAACGCCTTCGAGATCCCCTCGTAGAATCCTTTTGAAAATAGATTCACAGCAGGTCCGACCGGTTCTGTAGAGTCAACCATGATGACGTCGTACTCGCGCTCACTTTTTGCGATGTGCATGAACCCGTCATCCACTTTCACTTCAACGCGCTCATCTTCTAATGCTCCTGCAATGGAAGGCAGATAATGCTTAGAGTATTCAATGACTTTTCCGTCGATTTCGACAAGTGTCGCTTTTTCTACACTCTTGTGCTTCAAGACTTCACGGATCACTCCGCCGTCTCCTCCGCCTACTACGAGTACGTTCTTCGGACTCGGGTGGGTGAACAACGGGACGTGTGCCACCATTTCGTGATACACGAACTCATCTCTTTCCGTCGTCATGACCATGTCATCAAGTACGAGCATGTTGCCCCATTCTTTTGTCTCTAACATTTCTAATTCTTGAAAATCGGTTTGTTCTTTATGCAAAGAGCGGTTCACCTTAGCTGTAATGCCGAAGTTCTCCGTCTGTTTCTCTGTAAACCATGTTGCCATGTGTGCTTCGCCTCTTTCATAGGTTTAAAAATATACATATTCTCACATAATAATAGCAGTCTTTATACATTCTTAACAGTTAGGAGTATAAAAGAATGCTCTTTTTTATTCGGTTTACTTTCAAATGGATCAAACGCGGGGCGAAATTCACGCTCTTCGCAGCGCTCCTTGCGCTTATCGGGGTTGTCGGTTTGTTCGGCTATGCCATCGTCCAAGGACCTCCCTCTTTAATGACCGAGCAGAATACCGTTTATTACAGCCAAGGGGACACCGTCATCGGCGAGGACCACGGAGCGGAAGAACGGTATTGGATGAACATTGATGATATGCCGGATTCGATCAAGCAGGCGACGATTGCAATTGAGGACAGGCGATTCTATGATCATTTCGGTTTCGACCTGCGACGGATGGCTTCCGCTGCGTTGACTGACCTTAAGCATATGCAGATGGTCGAAGGGGCCAGTACGATCACCCAGCAATATGCCCGGAACTTGTATCTATCGCACGACAAGACGTGGAAACGGAAAATCCAAGAAGCTTTATATGCCCTTCGTCTAGAAATCTTCTACAACAAAGATGAGATTCTAGAAGGTTATTTGAACACGATCTACTACGGGCACGGCTCGTATGGAATCGAAGCCGCTAGCCGCTACTTTTTCAACAAATCGGCGGAAGACTTGACCCTTACTGAATCAGCGATGCTCGCAGGCATCCCGAAAGGCCCGAGTTACTACTCTCCCCTCGCAAACGCAGAGAACGCCAAATCACGCCAAGAGCTGATTTTACGCGAAATGGAGAAAAGCGGGTTCATTACTGGCGATGAGAAATCGGAAGCAATCACTGCAAGCCTGACCTATTCCGATCAAACCGACCAAACGAAAAAAGACGTGGCACCATACTTTCAAGACCAAGTGCTGACAGAAGCGGCACGGATCTTAGACATCGAACGGGAAGCGGTCCAAACAGGCGGATACCATATTTACACCACACTGGTGGAAGACCACCAGAAGATTTTAGAGGAAAAAGTGGATGCCGCCATGCCAGCGGAAGAAGATGCCCAAGTGGCCGCTGCCGTCATGGATAGTGAGACCGGGGGCATTACTGCTCTAGTAGGCGGACGCGATTACAGTGAAAGTTCTTACAACCGCGCGACACAAGCAAGACGACATGTTGGCTCGACGATCAAGCCGTTTCTCTATTACGCCGCGCTGAAAGAAGGCGATTCTCCTGTCACGATGAGAGAGAGTACGGAAACGGCCTTCAAATGGCAAGGAAAAGAAGATGGCTACACACCGTCCAACTACAACAATAAATACGCTGAAAAGCCAATCACGATGGCACAGGCACTGGCTGTGTCGGATAATATTTACGCCGTTACAACGCATTTGGATATTGGTCCCGACAAACTGGTCAATACACTGAAGACATTTGGAATTTCCACCTCCACCAAACCTATCCCTTCGCTTGCTCTTGGAGCGGCGAACATCTCGCTTTACGAAATGATCGAAGGGTATGGAAAAATGGTCAAAGGGTCCGAATCACTAAAAGGACATACGATCAAGAAAATCACCGACCGCCATGACAATGTGCTGTATGAGTACAAGCCAGTTTATGATGAAGACGACCCGATCGATCCAGACCTGGCCTTTACCGTCACTCACATGATGACAGGCATGTTCGATTCTGCCTTAAGCGCTGATTATGCACCTGTTACAGGGTCCCCTATCCAAGGGAAACTGACACGTATGTATGGCGGTAAATCCGGAACGACCGATCACGACAGCTGGATGATCGGCTTCAGCCCGCAGCTTGTCTCTGCCGTATGGATCGGTCATGACGACGGGAATAAACCACTTGCTGATTTTAACGAAAAACGTTATGCCAAAAATATTTGGGCCTCCACGATGGAGACAATACACGAATCGATGCCGCCAGCTGCTTTCACACCACCACCTGGCGTGAAGGGCGTCTACATCGATCCGGAAACCGGCTACCGTTCCGGCCCGAACTGCCCGCAAGAACGGCTTATGTATATGAAGAAAGAAGACATTCCTAAAAACGTCTGTGGAAGTGATGACACTCGAAGCGAGGACGACCTCGAAGATGAATTCAAGGATGATCCTTGGTTCAAAGATGTAGTGGACTGGATCTTCTAATCAATCTTAAATAAAAAAAGACAGAAAAAACGACCGGTGAGCATCCGGTCGTTTTTTCTGTCCTAGTAATACATGTGTAACCCATGTGTTACTTAATATATTACCCGCATCTGTCTCCGTCAAGATTCGACTTCTAAGTTTTGGATGTTTTTTTGTGAACATTTTGTGAACGGATTACACAATCGATATATCAGAGATTTGGTCCAGTGAAATAACAACCGGATCCTTCGTCGCCCAGTCCACTCCATAAACCTTGCGCTCGAGCTTGTTCACCTGTTTCATTTTCAGCTTTAATTCATCGTAATCGAACCCGTTATGGACTTTGACACGCACCGTCAGATCATCACTCAAAGCACGTTGCAACAAGAAATCAATTTCGACGGCCTTCTGTTCATCCAACATCCCCTTCTCTACTCGCTCATCTTCTTTCCACAAATTGCGGATCATCTCAACGTGCTCCGGTAGCATGAGAGATGTCCATTTGATTGATCCTCGATCGCGGTTCTGCTGACCCATTACTGCTCCTCCTTGTAACACGAACATTTGTTCTTATTCTATCATAAATGGGCCGAGCGTAAACTGGTATTTCGCGGAAAGTTTTGCCGAAGTCTGACGCCAAGCGCGTTAGAGCATAAAAAAGGTTGGAAGAACGGTTCTGTTATAAAAAAAAGTGGGCCGTGGGGTGGAAAACAGGTCGCGTTCCGCGGCGGACGCCGAGCCTCCTCGGACTTAAAGCCCTGTGGGGTCTCGCCGTTGTCCGTGCATCCCGCAGGAGTCTCCCTGTTTTCCACCCCACTATGCGAGAATTTGTAGGAACAGAACCAAGCGATACACAGGATTAACCTTCATTTGGTACAGCCAACCTAGTGAGGCAAAGAGGTTCAGGCTTCTTATGATGGAGGTTGGAGAAACAGACCGCACTTAAAAATACCGACTGTACTTTCCCAGACAACCTAAAAAACCACAGGAGACCCTGTGGTTTTTCGTGACTTATTAGACGCCTAAGGCGTCTTTCAGTTCTTCACTCGTGTTTTCCCATAGTTCCGGTTTGAAATCGCGGAGGAATTCACCGAGTAGTTTCTTAGACGTTTCGTCCATATGATCGACGGCAAATTTACCTTTCAAGGACTTATCCATATGGTTCACGTGCTCTGGCATCAGCTTGTAGCCGCGCTTGATGGAACGATCGACACGGAGTTCACTTGCTGCGACACCGTAGTAGCCTGCTCCTGCTCCTTCACGGTGATCGACTGTAATCCAGGCGATCCAGTACAGAAGGCCATTCGGGACTTCTTCTTTGTTCGGAAGAAATTTAATTCGCTTCTCCACCTTACTTCTGGCGTGAAGGGCACCCATATCGATGAAGGCTTCTCCTTCGTTCGGGTCGACAATGACAGGCGTCATGTTCTCAAGACTGATTGAACCGACACCGTAACCACCGTGTCCATCCGTCGAATCGTCTTTTAGAATGGTGAATTGATTTTTCTTTTTATCGTTTCCGTCTTTGTTCTTAAATTGATCGAACTCTTTCATCGTAGCGGGTCCTCCTCTTCAGACTCACAGTTTGTCCTTATTCTAACATATTCTAAAGTCACTTTTTAGGAGAAGGCCTTACAGAAAATTTTTGTCGAAAAAAAGGGATTTCAGAAAAGGTGTGGAATAAGTAGAGAACAGATCTATCACTAAAAGGGGCATTCGGCCCAAGCCATACACATACATAACGGCAGCAGAAAGCCCGCGGTGGAACTATCCATCGCGGGCTTTCTGTTATATCTGTACAGAGCTCAACCAGACCTACGCCTTGCTAGCTCCTCCTCGATAAATTCAAATTCTTCTTCCCGAACAGAAGAGGGGGTCTGTTCTTCCTTTTTCCTCTTCGTAAGTAGACCTTTCCACCAGGACGTGCGTTTGATCGGAACTCCGACCCTGATATGTTGAACCTCTTTGATCCCGGCAATGATCAGCTGCATAGCGATAATAAGAACCATGAAGCAGACAAGGGCCGGAACGATGTACCACCAGTTACCTGTCATCAACGAGTTCTTCGCCGCTCCGATCAATCCGGACCATTCATTCGTGGAAGAGCGCGGGGGATCAGGTGGATAGATAATCGTTCCACCGAAGAAGACGTCCAGCACACCAAGGTGAATCAAAAGCAATAGCGTCTGGATGAATTGCTGACCGAACACGATTCCCATCCGTGCACTCAAGTGTGGCAAGAGGTGTTTCCAAAGTAAATGGACCGAACTCCCTCCCATCACTTTCGTACTGATGACGAACTCTTCTTTCAAGAATTGCTTCATTTCGTTCCCGAATAGAATCATGACAAGCGGCACGACGAGAAGCGTCAGCATCGTCCCTTCATATAAAATACGCTCCCACTGCGTCGAATCATCCATTCCCGGAGTGAAATCCAGGACCGGCTTCAGCACAATGTAAGCAATGATCGTGAGCGGCAGGAAGTGCATGCCATCAACTAACTTTTCCACTCCCCTCTGCAGCTTGGGCGGGAAGAAAAAGGCGAAGGGAATTGCCAATATAAATCCTACTATCATACGCAAGAAAGCGACGACCAGAGCAAAGAGAATCGTGTATTTAGCTCCTACCAGCAGCTGGTCGACAATGCTGAAGCCCAGCTCATCAGTACCGAGAAATACAAATTCCGGAGAGTGCGGATTGGCACTCACCAGTTTGCCATTTTCATCGTATATAAGGATCGTTTGCTCAATGAGTGGGTCGGCCGTAAACGTGTGGATGAAACTGACGGTAAGCATTGTCCCGATGATCAGAAACCCTGCCAAGAATTTCGGATTTTTGAAGTGGGCTGCAAACTCCTTCATCACCCGTTTGAATGACTTTCCTTGCCCTTTAAGTGAAATGCTGCCGAGAAAATGATTCATTCTTACAGTCGGAACGCTCATCATCGAATCATCGCGAAAGACAAACGTTTCCACCCCTTGATAAAGAAAGAAAAACGGAGTGAACAACAATATCAAGATAACGGCGGTCACGAATGGACGGAAATCACTCAAAAAGGCCCAAGTGATACCATTTATATTAAAAATGTATTCAAAGATGAACAGGCTTGAGAGCGCCCCCCATACAATGATTTTAGAATGATAAAACATGCTTTTGACGATATTCCGCATCATATGGATGTTCAAAATCCTGCTTTTGACAAGGCCCTTACTTTTCGCCATATCAACGTAGGACTTCGTCATCTCTTCTTCCATCAACGCCATGATGACCTTATACATCATCACCGTAGGGAGGACAGCAATCGTCAGGATCGGAAGAGCATAAATGCGGTCCTGTCCCACTGTCGCAAAGTCCATAACAATGATACCGGATTGTTTGTAAAACCAAACGATCAGTATTTGCAGACCGAAGGCAAGCAACAGATCAGGAATTGCTTCGAACAGATGCAGCACACGCTCCATCATTCTTTTGACCCAGCGCGGCATGTACATCGTACCAAGCGCTAAGAAGAATGCGAGCGTCAAACCGAGCACAATTCCGGACAAGAACAAGGTCATCGAATATCGATATAGCCTCCACAGAAACCCGAATATCGGCTCAGGATGCCCTTTATAGAAATACACCCAGTCCGAAGGGGTTACCATCATGATGAATAACCTTTTCAGCTCAGATAAATAAAGCGATATATTGAAAAACGCCCCGTCTTGAAACAGAACAGGCATCGTACTGATCAGAGCAATGCCTACGATACCTAATACATAATAAAACAAGAACGAAAGCACCCTCATGTTACATCCTCCTCTCTAACCTTGTTTCCGACGTTCTATCCAGACTTCATCCGTAAACACGAAATCCTCCGGTTTTGGATCAGTGTTTTCTTGTTGAGATTTCGATCTTCTCCTACCCCATACCTTGCGCAACCAGTTGGAACGCTCAATCGGCACCCCTACCCTGACTTGTTGCACCTCTTTGATGCCGGAGATAATCAGTTGCATCGAGAAAATGAGGATGACAAAGCAAACAAGTGCAGGAATGATATACCACCAGCGACCGGTCATCAATGAATCTTTGGATGCTCCTATCAGTCCCGACCATTCATTAGTCATCGACCGTGGTGGATCATTTTGATACCTTGAGAAGGTCAGCTTCGTCCCTCCAAAATACAGGTTGAATACGCCGAGGTGGATCAACAGCAGCAACGTCTGGATAAACTGTTGACCGAATACCACTCCCATCCGGCTGCTTAGATGTGGCAGGAGGTGTTTTCTCAACAAGTGGACCGAGCTTCCTCCCATCACCTTCGTACTCATCACGAACTCCTCTTTCATTAGAAGCTTCATCTCGTTTCCGAATAGCGTCATGACGAGTGGTACAACTAGAATCGTCATAATGATTCCCTGATACAATATCCGTTCGAATTCCGTTGTAGTGAATCCTCCCATCGGCATCCTCAATACAGGCATCAACAACACGTAAGCAATCAAGGTCATCGGTAAGAAATGCATACCGTCTACCAATTTCTCGAAAACCCGCTGCAGTTTAGGCGGAAAGAAAAAGGCGAACGGAATAGCGAGAATAAAGCCAATCAGCATTCTGAAGAATGCGACAGCCAGCGCAAATAGTATCGTATATTTCGCTCCGACAACCAGCTGATCGAAAATGCTGAATCCTAACTCGTCGGTTCCTAGAAATACATACTCCGGCGAATGCGGGGCGGCGCTGACCAGCTTGTCATTTTCATAAATATGGTAGAACTTGTCTACAAGAGGGTCTGCGGTCATCGTGTAGACAATGCTCCAAACAAGCAGCGAGGTAATCACGAGAAAACCGATCAGGAATTTACCATTTTTGAAATGGGCGCCCACTTCCTTCAGCATCTGTGTAAACCATTTAGCACTTCCGCCCTTGAACTTGGGACTGCCCACGAAGGTATTCATATTCCAGTTGATTTCTTTTGAAACGCTGCGGTCCTTAAAGATGAACAGCTCTGTCCCTTGGTAAATGATGAAGAATGGTGTGAACAGCATCAGTAGGATTGCGGACGTGACAATCGGCCTGAAATCCTGGAAGAAGGCTGTCGTAATGCCATTGATATTGAATATGTACTCAAATATGAACAAACTGGATAGCGATACCCAAATCATGATCTTGGAATGATAGAAAATATTTTTCATGATGTTGCGGACGACGTGGACATTCAATATCATACCTTTTTCTAACCCTTTACTTCTCGCCATCTGGACATAAGACCTGGACATCTCTTCGTCCATCAACATGAGGATGATCTTGTACATCATAATCATCGGCAGGACTGAAATCGCAAGAATCGGTAAGGTATAAATTTTGTCCTCTCCGACGGAGGCGAAGTCTATGAATAAGATATCTGTTTGTTTAAACAGCCAGACGATGAAAAGCTGAAGAGAGAATGCAAGCAAGAGATCCGGAATCGACTCGAGCAGATTCAATAAGCGCTCAATTGTCGACTTCGCCCACTTTGGCAAGAACATCGTTCCGAGTGCAAATAGAAAGGCAAGAATAAAGGCTAAAATGATTCCAGCAAAAAAGAGCGTCATCGAATATCGATAAGGTTCCCATAGGTAGTCGAATAACGGGACTGGATTCCCTTTAAAGAGATAGACCCAATCAGAGGGCTGAAACAGACTCGCCACTAGCATTTTGAACTCTGCAAAGTAAGCTGACAAATTGAACAGGGATCCCTGCCTGAACAAAGCAGGTGTCGTACTAACCAGTAGGATCCCAATGATCCCGAGTATGTAATAAAAGAAGAACTTCACTATTTTCATTTTCTTCGACCCCTATTTTCATATTTTTCAGATATCAGTTAATAAAAAAATAGATATACTGAATGTACCAGTATATCTATCCTATATCTTAATGGATGGTCCGGAGTTTTTCAATAAATTCCCATCCATTTTCCAAGTCTTCATCTGTATAATTCTGGGTGCTCTTGACGGTGTAAACTTTTTCCTTCACTTCTTCTTTCGGAAGGTGTTCGAAAAACAACATCGTAGAGACGAGCTCAAGAAAACGGGAACTCTTTTCGTTCATCGTTGCAATATGCTCATGAAGCGGCGGCATATTATTTTCATAGTGTTCGAGAAAAGCTTTCCCATTATCCGTCAACTTGTAACGGTACTGGTAATAGTTCTTCTTCTCTTCTTTCGTCTCACTGATAAATCCAAGGTTGCACATCTCTTCGACCCGTAACGTCAATTCTTCTGAGTACGGGCCGTAAAAATGGAATTGGTAGCGCTCTTCAAATGGGATCTCACACTTTTTCAGTATGTAAATCATCTTCTGAAGCTTCTTACGCCCGACAACTTCATCCGTGCTTGAGAAAAACTGCATCAACTTTGCGTGATTCTCTAACATGGAAGCTCACTCCTATCCATACAATATTTCCATAATCCGCTTCTTCGTCTTACTACGATTGGACATCTCCTGCAGGCGGTCGAGAGGGATGTACAATTTATGATCCGTCCGTTTCTTTCCGGAGATCGATTCTACGATGTCTGATAGTCTGGAAAGTTCTTTGAGTTCCTGATTCGGCTGCAGCAAGTGAATTGGTAGCCGCTCCCCTTCCTCACCAGGCCGGTAGAAATCATACGGCAGGTCAGAACTTGAATCGACGACTAGATAATAATCCGGATTCAGCCCCGCTTTTTGGAACAGCTTGTACAACTCCATCCATTCATTCATCTGAGAGTTCGGGTTGAACTCGATATATTTGAACAACTTCCGGTTAACAAACCGGTGGCACAAGTCACTAAGCACCGGATCCTCTTCCTGCATCCACGTCTGAAAGTAATAAAGCGTGACGGCTTCATCAAGCGCCAAATACTCAGACAGGTTCGGCTTCCCTTCAAAAAAGGAAAGGAAATGGACTGGCTCTAGTTTGAATGTGTAGTCCGACTCATAGAGCTCCTTCGCTCTGTGTAGAATTTTCGTCAGGATGACTTCTGCACTGCGTGTGACAGGATGGAAGTACACTTGCCAATACATCTGGTAGCGACTCATAATATAATCTTCCACCGCGTGCATCCCGCTTTCCTTCACAACGACCTGATCCTCCATCGGCCGCATGACCCTGAGAATCCTTTCCATATCGAAGTGACCATAGCTTACACCAGTGAAATACGCATCCCGCTGCAAGTAATCCATACGATCGGCATCGATCTGGCTCGAGATCAAGCTTACGACAAGCTTGTTGGAATACGTCTTGTTAATGACGTCTGCCACCTTCTCAGGGAAGCCCTCCTCCACTCTACGGAGCACCTGATTCACTTCCGTATCTCCGAGCAGGATCGCCTGCGTGAAATCTTCATGATCGAGCTTGAACACTTTTTCAAAGGAATGGGAAAAAGGACCGTGACCCAAATCATGAAGCAGTGCCGCACTTAAACAAAGCAGGCGTTCTTCATCATCCCAATTCGGCCGATCTTTGAAGTTTTCGATAATGCGCCTCACAATTTCATACACACCTAAAGAGTGATTGAAACGGCTATGCTCTGCGCCGTGAAAGGTCAGATAGGATGTCCCTAACTGTTTAATACGGCGAAGTCTTTGAAATTCAGCTGTCCCGATCAAATCCCAGATCACACGGTCCCGTACGTGAACGTAGCGGTGAACGGGATCTTTAAACACCTTTTCTTCACTTAACTTCTCATCACGATAAGCCATCAGCTTTTCCTTTCCACTCGACATTTTTTACTATTATATACCTTTTCACAAGACAAGAAAACGTCTTGACTTTCACATATATTGGATTTTCCATAACCGGACCCTCTCTTAAAGAGGGTCACAGGTTCAACATTTTATCAAAATCTTTTCCCGTTGAGTAGACCATATTTCGATGAATCGGTAGTTTCTTTGATATACTAGGAACGTAGCAACATTGTAAACGTGAAGGAGCTATCAATATGCAACAAACCCATACATTACTACAAACGGGCGCTTACCGCTTCATCGACCAGAGCAGCCTCGGTCCGAACTTCAACGCACTGCAGTCGTTTGCGACCGATGATGCACTGGCGATTTCTGTCGGCGAAGGTTCCAGCCCGACAGCGGCTCGCCTCTGGGTCCACCACGATACGATCGTACTCGGAATTCCGGACGCCAGACTTCCTTACATCGAGGAAGGTGTCGAGTATCTCGAATCTGAAGGGTACAAAGTCATCGTCCGTAACTCAGGTGGACTAGCTGTCGTGCTGGATGAAGGCGTCTTAAACCTATCCCTCATCTTCCCGAACCAAGAGGGCGTAAACATACACGAAGGTTACGATGCGATGGTTTCGTTCATTCATTTATTGTTTGAAGACTTAACCACCGATATCGAGGCCTATGAAATCACCCGCTCTTACTGCCCAGGGACATACGACTTGAGCATAGACGGAAAGAAATTCGCCGGAATCTCGCAGCGTCGTGTCAAAAATGGCTCAGCCGTGCAAATTTATTTGGACGTGACGGGAAGTGGTGCGGAACGGGCACAGCTGCTGAAGAGTTTTTATGAAGTGAGTAAAAAAGGAGAAGAGACCCGCTTCACCTACCCGGATATCGACCCGGGCGTGATGGCCTCTATGAACGAGCTGCTCGGCACGTCGATGACAGTCGCGGACGTACGCGATCGTGTATTACGAAAGCTCTACGATTTATCCGGTCATATCGTAACAGACCCGTTGGAAGGAAAAGAAATGGAGAATTTCGAGAAACGGTTTGAGCAGATGATCAAACGGAATGCAAAAGCGCTGGAAAACCTCAAATAGAGGTCCAGCGCTTTTTTTTAAATAAAGAAAAACCACGGCCATGTAAAGCCGTGGTTTTCAGTAATTATTATTGAACGGATTGAGCTGCTGTGATGATGGCTAGCTTGTACACATCATCTGCGTTACATCCGCGGGATAGGTCGTTTACTGGTTGGTTAAGACCTTGAAGGACAGGACCTACTGCATCGAAGTTACCGAGACGCTGTGCAATTTTGTAGCCGATGTTTCCAGCTTCAAGACTCGGGAAGATAAAGGTATTCGCTTCGCCTTTCAATGGAGAGTCTGGCGCTTTCTTCTCTGCGACAGAAGGAACGAAGGCTGCGTCGAACTGGAACTCACCATCGATGACAAGATTATTATTCTGTTCTTTCGCAAGCTTCAATGCTTCTGAAACCTTTTCTGTTTCCGGAGACTGGGCGGAACCTTTAGTAGAGAAGCTCAACATCGCAACTTTCGGGTCGATGTCGAATAGAGCTGCTGTCTCTGCACTTGCTAGCGCGATTTCCGCTAGGTCCTGGCTGTCCGGGTTGATGTTGATCGCACAGTCAGCGAATACATATTTCTCCTCTTCGCGAACCATCACGAACACACCGGAAGTCTTCTTGATTCCAGGCTTCGTCTTGATGATTTGCAGTGCTGGGCGAACTGTGTCCGCTGTTGAATGAGCAGCACCACTTACAAGACCGTCTGCTTTGCCCATGTAGACAAGCATCGTACCGAAGTAGTTAGCCACTTGAAGGACTTCGCGTGCTTTCTCTTCCGTCGCTTTTCCTTTACGACGCTCAACAAAGCTTGCTACCATCTCGTCGAATTCGTCGTAGTTAGCTGGATCAAGAATTTCTGCTCCAGAAACATCTACGCCTACTTCCGCTGCTTTCTGTTCTACTTTTTCTTTATTTCCGACTAGTACAGGTTTCACTAGACCGTCGGCTCCAAGCTGGCTTGCAGCTGTTAGGATACGCTCGTCCAAAGCTTCAGGAAACACGATTTTCTTGCCTTTTCCATCAATCTTTGCTTTCAAAGTATCAAATAGGTTACTCATGTTTAACCCTCCATTTTTTCATTTCTGTTATATATGATAAGACCTTTTGTGTTCAAATGAAAGTGGTATGGTTCGAATTTTTATAAGGAAGCGATTTCAATTTCACTTTACCCTCTTTCGGGTGATCTCATTCGTGAGAGAGTGGGATTTAGGCGTTAAGACACTTTGATTGGACGTTGGGGCACTTTCGTTTAGCGTTAAGTCACTTTAATTTACGCTAAGGCACTTTGACTTTACGTTAGGTCACTTTCCCCCGAGGATAAGTCACTTTCCAACGAAAGCTGAAAAATGAAGTCTTACGTTAAACTGTGTTATATTGAAACAGGAGAATTTTTTATAAAAAAAGGAGCGATCGCACCATGCCAGAAGCAGTAACGACAATGGATGGCTGGTATTGCTTGCACGACTTCCGTTCCATCGACTGGACGGCGTGGAAGTATGCAAGTAACGAAGACCGTGAACAAGCAATCCATGAATTCAAAGAAATGGTTGGAACTTGGGAAGGAACAGAGAAGGCCAAAGAAGGCAGTCATGCACTATATACAATCGTTGGTCAAAAAGCAGACTTTCTTATGATGATTCTGCGTCCGACGATGGAAGAGCTGAATGCAATCGAGACCACTTTTAATAAATCGAAGTTGGCAGAGTTCACAAAGCCTGCTTACTCTTATGTATCGATCGTCGAGCTCTCCAACTACATGGGCAACGCAGACGAGAACGATCCTGAAATCCAGGCGCGCCTGAAGCCGACGCTTCCGAAATGGAACCACATCTGTGTGTATCCGATGGACAAGCGCCGCCAAGGCAACGATAACTGGTATGTGCTAGAAAAAGAAGACCGCGCCAAGTTGATGTATCAACACGGCATGACAGGTCGTCAATATGCGGGTAAAATCCGTCAGATCATCACCGGTTCCTTCGGTTTCGATGACTGGGAATGGGCGGTTACGTTATTTGCTCACGATCCGCTTCAGTTCAAGAAGCTTGTTTATGAAATGCGCTTCGACGAAGTGACTTCCCGTTACGGCGAATTCGGTAAGTTCTATGTGGGTAACATCTTGAAAACAGAAGCGATTGAGGAATTTCTACAAGTGTAAAGAAACACACAGAGACTCTGCTGTCCTAGCAGAGTCTTTTTCTATGCATAAAAAAGACCCCACTGACTTCAGTAGAGCCTCCCTAGATTCCATCAAACAAGTTGATAACTACTTTCCCGATGCCCCGGAGCAACCAGTACAACATCCGAACTGGCATAATGAGCAGTTCCGGCACCCATAGCAATACTTCAACCACCCATTCCCATCGACTGGAATGCTTTCTTCTTTTCATGCCCATCCTCCGTTCCTTTCCTATCTATACGCAAAGGAATACAGGAGGTTTCATCGCTAGACAACTTTTCGCTGGATGCTGACGAGTCCTCCTATAAAGAAAACGAGCCCCCCACCGAAGATAGCGACCAATAACGATTCTAATGAGACAAAGAACCCTCCAAACAGACTATCAGACGGGGGAAGCATCATCAGGAACGGCTGCGCCCATGGATAGAGCGGAGCGATCGTCTCCGAATTCAGAACAAACATATTCGGCATGGTGAAAAGTACGTTCACCGTAATAGCGGCGGCGAAACTGGAGAAGACGAGTGCAACCCATAATGTAAGAGCAGCGAGCGGCAGCGTCGCCATCCATCCCCCGACCAAACTTCTCGCGAGAAGGTCCCAAGGCATCATCCCTTCCACTCCTCTTACTTTCCCCACTCCGAAAATGACAAGCATAAAGAGGAATTGGTTGATTGCGACCATCCCCATCACCATCACGTATTTCGCCAGAAAGACACTTTTTCTCTTCACAGGCATCGTGAATAATTGTTTCCAGCTATTATGCTGATGTTCATACCGACACACGAGGGCGGAGAACACAGCCACCATCAAAGGCAGAAACAATATCGCATGGACAGATACTCCCGTCGTCAGCAACCTCTCCCATTGAAACACACCTTCTATCGGGACGAAGCTCGCTGACACGCCCGCAAGCAGCGGGCTGATCCATAACAGCCACCACGCCTTCGTATGTTTGAGTTTCAACCATTCTGATTGCATCAATCCGATCATGCAATATCCCTCCTTTGAAAATCTATGACGCCTAGCACAAGGACAAGCACCCCGACCAAGATCCCCATAGCTACATAAGGAAAGGGATCCTTATCCGGAAACAAGAGCGGCCATTTCCATATTACCCAGTTTGGCACTTCGTAACTGTACATGGAAAAAACAGCTCCGAAGATCCCAATTGATAGTGGACCGGATTGGTTTTGTTTTATAATCGACAGCCACACTTGAAGCGCTAGTATCGGCAGTCCAGCGAGCATCGGATAGAAGCTGTTCTCAGCAATAGCCAATACAGGAGCGTCCCATCCGAAACCGAGCCCTGCACCAAGGAGAATCGTACCGATGAATAACAAGAAGGAAGAAACAGAAATCATTCCAGCAATCACTAGAAACTTCGCGACGAAGACATCTCTCCTTCTCACTGGTAGTGCAAGGATCTGCTTCCAGGACCCCTGTTTATGCTCGAGAGTGGCGAGCTGGGACGCAAGAATCGCCATCCCTAGCAGTAATGCGGGTGAGACGAAAAGATTGGTGAACGATATAAGCCGGCCCCATTGATCCGGATAGGTACGCATAATCCAGTCATAGCGGACACCGTAGTTCACTACCTGCAAAGCGATGACGCCGAACGGCCCAAGGAAGACAAGGAACCAAAACCATTTACGCTTCAGCTTTAATGTTTCAGCTTGCAGTGCCTGGAGCATTCAGTTCCCCACCTTTCGTCAAGTCGAGGAAGATCTCTTCGAGCGACTGCCTGCGTTCTTCAATGCGATAAACAGCTACTTGCTTATGAACAAGTGCGGCGACGGATTCTGCTACATCCTGGTCCGATGCATTTTCGATCAAGACACTTCCTGCTTCGCTGCATGCGTTCAACCCTAAAGATTTAAGAATACCCCTCGCCTTTTCCACTTGGCTGACGCGGAGTGCCACCTGAGGAAGCGCCTTGCCCTTCAGTGTCTCCATATCCCCTTGATAAATCAATTCCCCACGTGAAATGATTCCCACTCTTGTTGCCATCTGCTCCATTTCGCTTAATAGATGACTCGAAATGAGGACGGTGATACCGTATTTTTCTGGCATGGTCTTGATCAGCTCTCGTATTTCTTGTATTCCTGATGGGTCCAGTCCGTTCGTTGGCTCATCCAAAATCAATAACTCAGGATCGCCTAAGAGGGAAGCCGCAATACCAAGACGCTGTTTCATTCCGAGCGAGTATTGTTTAACGGGGCGATCGGAGTCTTTGGTCAGCCTTACAATTGCTAATACCTCGTCGATTCTTGATTTCGGTGCTTTCAATAAGATCCTTAGCGTTTCGAGGTTCTCCCTGCCACTCAGGTGCTCATAATAAGAAGGTGCTTCGACGAGGGAACCCATCCGTCTTAGTGCTTCTAGCTTGTGTTGATCAAACGTTTGACCAAATATCTCAATCTCGCCATTCGAAGGTTTCATCAACCCGAGCAGCATCCTTATGGTAGTTGTTTTCCCTGCTCCGTTCGGTCCCAGGAACCCATAAATATCCCCCTTCTGAACACGCAGATCCACTTGATGGACGGCTGTTTGTTTTTTAAATTGTTTCGTTAATTGATTGGTTTGCAAAATGATTTCACTCATACTCTCCACCTCCACTTTCATCATAGACTCGCAGGTTTAAGGCAGAGGTTCTCCCTTGTTTAAATTTTGTTTAAGCATCATATAAAAAAAACGGACGACTGCACTATGCAAGTCGTCCGATCACCTGTTCAGAATCAGGGTTTTCAATTGTTATTTTTGTTCCTTGAGGAGAGGAGTCGGCTTTCCAACCGAGCCCCATGTAGGAAACCATCAAATCGACAATTGTGAGTCCTACACCGGCTCCTTTTGAATGGGAGTCTCGCGACATCCCCGGTCCTAAGTCTTCCACTACCAATTTCCCTTCTTCTAAATGGATGCCGACATATCCCCCATCGGCAGCATGTCGGATCACGTTTTGAAAAAGGTTATCCAAAATCCGCTCTATCCATTTCGGGTCGACCGACCATAAAACCGGTCCCTCCGTTGTCGTTACTTCTACTTCAATATCCTTCTGTTCGAACATCGCATACCAATGGGCGACGTTATGCCGGAGCAGGCGGTTCATTTCCACCTGCTTCTCCTCATAAGGATATTTGTGACTCGTAAGCAGCGTGACAGAAAGCAAGTTATCGATCAAATGACTCAAGGAGTCGATCTTATCGTTCACCGATCGAAGAGCACGCGTTCCTTTCTCGCTCTTCACTTCGTCAGTCACTTCCGTAAGGGAAGCACGTATCGTCGTAAGTGGCGTTCTCAAATCATGCGACAAACTAGCGATCCACTCACGTCGGATGCTTTCCTCCTGTTTCTCCCGTTCGCGGCTTTCTTCTAATTCTTTGACCATCTGATTGAAGCTCATTTCAAGCTCACCGATCTCATCGTCCGCCGTCCGCTTTACTGGTGCCGGAAGCCCGTGCGGACCACGCTCGGCCATGGCGACCGACAATTGCTTAAGACGCCCATGAACCTTACGGAAAAAGAACCAGGATAGGACAATGAATCCGATTGCGAGGATGGCGATGGCAATCACCAATAAGAAATCATAACTGCGATCGAGCCTTGTAATCGGAGGACCTAGAAGATCACGGTCCAATTGAACGACCATCGACCCTCTATTCCCATCTTCTCCAATAGGGGCAACTACGGTGAACGGGTCGCTGTCGTAGCTTTTCTTCATAAACTGTACCGTATAAGCTTGGCTCCATTGCTCCGGAATGTCCGTCTGCACATTTTCCCGGTAGATTACCTTACCTTCTTCCCCGACCCAGAAAACACCGGAATCTGGCCATTTTTCTTGCAGAGCTCCTAGACGTTCGATGATGTCGGCATCTTGCTCACCAGACAACGCCTCTGCTTCTTCATGCCACGTGTCCTCAATCGTAGAGTAACTTCCATATGGCTCGGGCTCGTTTATTTTTTGCATCATGATCGGTGGAGCGTACACGAGAGCCGAAACGAACGGAAGTGTCGCCGGAAACACGAGTAGAGCGATGACAATCAACAGGAGATATTTGATTTGCAGGGACTGACGCCATTTCCCCTTCATGCTCTCACCCGATAGCCGATTCCGCGGATCGTCTCAATAATCTGAGGTCGGGATGGATCCTGTTCGATCTTCTCCCGTAAGTGTCTAATGTGAACCATCAGTGCTTTGTCCCCTTCTCTGTACGGTTCGTCCCAGACCCCTTCGTAGAGCTGTTCTTTCGTAAGTATTTGGTTCAGATGACGTAAGAAATAATGGAATATGTAAAATTGCTTCCCAGTCAGGATGATCTCTTCGCTCGTGCGCTCGTCTGTGATGACTTGGCAGCTCTTCTGGATACGCAAATGATGCAGGAGAATCGTTTCCTCCGGCGTCCGCTCGTACTTCCTCAATTGGATCTCGATACGTTTCAACAGCTCTTCCGGGTGAAAGGGCTTTGTCATATAATCATCTGCGAATTCCAACCCTTCCAATTTATCATCGATGGATGTGCGAGCTGAGAGCATGATGATCGGCAGGTTGGGATATTGGCGTTTGATACGCCGCCCTAAAGAGAAACCGTCCAAGCCTGGAAGCATAACGTCTAACACAACAGCATCAAAGCCTTCCAAATCATCTGGCAAGTTCTGCCCGGATATAAACCAGTGCGGCTGATAACCTGCCTGCTTCAATTTCTTTTCCACCCAAGTACCGATTTCTTGGTCGTCCTCCACATATAAAACGTCCATCTGCTCCCCCTCCTTTTTCTTCCATCTTACACCAGCCGAATTTAAAAATGTACCCTTTTCCATTCATAACTCGACCACCTCTTTGCATAAAGTGATAAAGAACAACCATTCACGGCTATAAAGCGAGGTGACCGCATGGCTGTCATAGCCTACAACGAAGCGGATGTCGGCCTGCTTGCCAGACTGATGAGGGCGGAAGCTGAAGGGGATGGAAAACTCGGGATGTTAATGGTCGGCAACACGGGTGTCAATAGAGTACGAGGGGACTGCATTGACTTCACGGATATCGGGTCGATCCGTGACATGGTCTATCAGAACCCTGGTGGATTCGAAGCAACCCAGAAGGGCTACTTTTACCAACGCGCTCGCGAGAAGGATAAAAGATTGGCCAGGAAGACCATTAATGGCAAACGGTATCACCCAGCATCGAACTCACTCTGGTTTTTCAAGCCGGAAGGAGAGTGTCCACCTCAATGGTATGGTCAGTGGAATACTGGTAGATACAAGTCACACTGCTTCTACTCACCGACTCGTTCGGATTGCCCGAGTGTGTATTAATTTTGATAAGGAGTGATTCAATTGGCAAATAAGCAAGTACCAATGGGTGGGCAAGGACAGCCAATGGGTGGGCAAGGACAGCCAATGGGTGGTCAGGGACAGCCCATGTATGGTCAAAGTTCAGCCCCTTATTACCCTAGCAATCCTAATATGTATTATTACCCAGGGGCACAAACGTATCTGCCACAACAAACCGGTGGCTTTCAAATGCAGCCTGGGAAGTCGAAGGGAATCAACCCACCGAATATGCTGCCTTCAGAAGAGTCCTATATTGAGAACATCCTGCGTCTAAATGCAGGCAAACCCGCTACGGTGTACATGACGTTTGAAAATAACGATCAATGGAACGCTAAAGTATTCAAAGGAATCATTGAAGCAGCTGGTCGGGACCACATTATTTTGAGCGATCCGAAAACCGGCATGAGATATCTACTGCTCATGATCTACCTTGACTACATTACATTCGATGAAGAAATCGAATATAACTATCCGTTTAACGGAGCTTCCCAATACGCTCCAAGGTAATCAACCTTCCTTCAAAGTCAGAGCGCTGAATAAGCATCTGACTTTTTTAATAACAAGAGATCAAGGAACGGGTCGGCTTTCCTATATAAAACAATGACAATACCCTAACGTTCAGACACTCGTGGCAAAGTGAGCTCGGAATCTGTTTTTTCGAGCTCACTGAACTTTTTTTCAGGTACGTCTAAGACATAGCCAGACTCTCTTGGGAATAGAGAGTCTTTCAACTTGATACAGAGAAGGGTGAATTGATGCGACATCCTTATGAAAATTACCAACGGGCTCAGCTTGGAACCATTCTGTTAGCGCTTGTGCTCGCTGTCGTAGCTATCTTCCAACTTGAACACCAATGGATCATCTTACTCATGTTTTATGTACTGGCAGGAAGCCTGGTATTTGATGCGCTAATAGAATTAAAAAAGCAGCAGCGGATCTATGCGATCATCCAACTGCTGCGTGCGATTATCATTTTTCTGTTCACTACGATTCTATTCTTTTAGACATACTTGATTACGGCATAACCAAGCAAGATCCAGCCGATTAAAAAGGATAATCCACCTAATGGTGTAATCATGGCAAAGGTCTTTATTCCTGTCGGAGCATAGATATATAGGCTACCGGAGAATAAAATGATGCCGACGAAGAAAAACCATCCGGCTCCTGTCATCAACCCGGTCTGGATTTTGCCCATCAACAAAGCCGTGACGAACAGCGCCATTGTGTGGAACATCTGATAGTCGACCGCTTTCCCCCACTGCTCTAATCCTTTTTGGGAAACTTTCCCCTCTAATCCATGCGCCCCGAACGCTCCGAGTGCGACAGATAAAAACCCATTCAATACAGCTAAAATCAGAAAGACTTTCACCTTAATTCCTCCTAGAAATCAAAAATCGATGCCCCGTTAGCATCCTCATCGTTGTCTTCTTTTTTCGATGATTTCGGTTTCTCTCCACCCATCATCACTCGAATTTCTTCCGCAGTCGGTTCTTCGGAAGAACGCTCTTGTTTCGCTGATTGTTTCTCCGTTTGCCCCATCATTGCGCGTACTTCCTCACTGGTCGGACCTACGACAGACTGCTTGGAGCTGTCTTGATCAAGCAGTAAGTCAGCAAGCAGACGGACAGAACGTACATGTTCTCTCACTTTTTGTTCGTTTCCATGCTGAAGCATGGCTTCCTGTATCTCATTCGACATCTTCTTTAAGACGGTTTGATTCGAAATGGCCATCGTCGTCAAACTCCTTTTTTCAACGTAAAAATTGTGCTAGTCGTAGTTTAACACGTTCGAACGGAATCTGTCTTATAGAGAAACGACGATTCTATGAAAAAACAGTTTCCATGAGAAAATGGCTTGAATAGACTGTTGGTTCTCTTGGTTTGGTGAAGCAGTGTTGGAGAAACGCCTTTACGATAAAATGCCTGAACCTCCCCCTCTTCTTACCATTAATACACCTCAAAGAGAGCTAATTCAACGGACCGAACAAAAAAAGCCCGGAGCGATTTGCTCCGGGCTCTTCCCTATTACAAGAACGGGAAGATAGCACTTAATAGGCCAGTTGCATTCAAGAAAATGATTACAATTAAAATCGGTGCCACGAATTTGACGATAAAGTGCCAGAATCCGGCGACTGGAGAATCGGTTAAATCGGTCGCTTCGAGCGCTTGGCTCTTCGTGAAGAACCATCCGACTAAGAGGGCCATCGATAGGCCTCCCAATGGAAGCAGAATATTCGAGGCGATGTAGTCCATCGAATCAAGGATACCCAAGTCTCCAATTGGTGTTACGCCAGACCATACGCCGAATCCAAGCGATACCGCTATTCCCATTACGAACATGATTGAGCCCATCAAAACACTCGTTTTGAACCTAGACCATCCTAATGCACGCATGAAATAAGCTGTCGGTACTTCCAAGATAGATACGGAAGAAGATAATGATGCCAATACCAAGGCGAAGAAGAAGATCAATCCAACAAACCCTCCGAACGGCATCTGCTCAAAAATACTCGGTAGCGTGATGAACACGAGTGGTGGTCCAGAGCTTGGATCGATTCCGAAAGCGAATACTGCCGGAAAAATGACGATACCGGAAATAACAGCGAAGAACGTATCCATTAGTCCAATTCCAAGTGTCGCACTTGGCAGTTTGTTTTCCTTCTTCAAATAACTTCCGTAAGTGAGCATGGCCCCCATTCCGAGACTAAGAGAGAAGAACGCCTGCCCTAGTGCAGCAATGTAGATCGACGGCTGGCTCAATGCAGACCAATCTGGTGTGAAGAGGAATTTCAGCCCCTCCGACGCTCCGTCTAGGGAAAGACTGAATATAGCGAGTACAATCAATAGAACCGCCAACAATGGCATGAAAATACGGTTTGCTGCTTCAATCCCCTTTTTCACTCCACTTAGTACGATGACGATGGTCAGAATCATAAACAAAGCTGTCCACGCAATCGGCTGCCACGTGTGACTGATGAATTGTCCGAATGCCCCTTCATATCCTGCTGCAGGCGATGTGAAGAAAGAACCATTAATATAATTCCAGAAATAATAAATCGCCCATCCAGCTACAACAGCATAAAAACTCAATATAAGGAAGGCACTTGCAATTCCGAAGAATCCGGTCAAGTACCAAGGTGTCTTAGGTGCAAGCTTCTGAAAAGAACCAATCACGTCGCTCTCTGCTTTTCTACCTATACTAACCTCTGCTAACAAGAGTGGAACACCAATCAAGATAACGAAACATAAATATAAGAGCAGGAAAGCTCCTCCACCATTGTTACCAGCAACGAAGGAGAACCTCCAAATATTCCCGAGCCCTACTGCCGAACCCATTGCCGCCAGCATAAAGCCGAGTTTTGTCCCCCATTTTTCTCTTGCCATTCTCTTTCAACTCCTCTCATCTATTCATAAATATTCATCAGCATACCATAGAATAAGAGAGTGTAAATATGTTTTCTGACATTTCATTTTATTTACAGGCGAAAATCAATTCTGGAGGAGGTTTGGTGGCGCTTTCTCGTCTCGTCGGGATGTTTCGGCTCGAATTGGAGACATTCTGTTCCTGTTGATTTCAATACTAGTGCAGACGGCATCTCCTTTGTTTTGAATCCGTAGGCTTTGCATGCTCTGGGAAAACTCGGATTCCATGTTGTGTGGAAGTGTTTGCACTTGAAACAGTTGACTTTTTTCATGTAAATCCTCTTTCTGACAATTGAATTATGGTAGAATCATAGCACAGTTAAACCCCATTCACTAGGAAGTGATGCTAATGAATAATTGGTTTGAAACCTATAGTTCCCACCCATTCGAACCCTTTACGCTAAGCCACTGGACTGTGCTAATCCTCTTTCTCGCAGGAATACTATTCATTCTTATTTCTGCTGGTCAAATGGCAAAAAAGCCACAGCTGTCTCTGTATATGCGTATCTTTCTTTTCACCTGTCTGCTCGTCTCAGAAGTCAGTTACCAAATATGGGCTGTCACGAATGGTGTCTGGAGCATGGCGCTTTATATACCTTTCCACCTCTGTGGTGTTGCCTCTATCATCGGAATGATCACATTAGTCACTTACCATCCTAAATTGATAAAACTGAATTATTTCATCGGCATTATTCCTGCCCTAATCGCTTTGATCACACCAGACTTACTCTATGACTATCATCATTTCCGGTTTTGGAAGTTCTTCCTCCACCATATGGCCATCATTTGGACAAGTCTATTCCTCGTCGTCACAACCGGCGTGAGAATCACTTGGAGGACAACTGTTAAGGCCTACCTTTGGCTTGTCGTTTATGGAGTCATCGTCGGAATGATCAACACGGCGCTTGATGCAAATTACATGTATTTAGACCGTCCACCGGGGGCCAATACCCCATTGGACTATATCGGAGATGGCATTTGGTATTACTTAAACTTAGGTGTCATAGCCCTTTGTGTCTTTGTATTAATGAAGCTGTTGTATCGTCCGTTCAAAAAGAAATTCTCCTCCAAATCATGAAGTCCTTCCTTTTTAAGGGGGGGATGGCAGGCTGTTGAAAAATGCAGAGGTTGGTTTTGTTAGAGAATATGGCGCATCGTAGTCTGGAAAACAACTCGCTTTCCGTGGGCGAGTGTCGAGCTTCCTCGCTCGCTTTGCTCACTGCGGGATCTCGACTACCCCGTTCATCCCACAGGAGTCTCGTTGTTTTCCAGACCACTTTGCTATAGTACCTGCAAACAAAACCATGCACTACTGAATGGAATTCCCTCTACATATGATCCAATATTGACTTACCTTCTCGTCACTTTAACCTCCCTTTTATATGGGAGGTTTTCGTCATTTTTTCGCTAATAATAGAGACATTTAAGCCGATATAATAGTTAGAAGATTACCGCAAATACATAAGATGAAGGAGAAAACTACTCATGAGTTTCTGGAGAAATGCAAGTATCGGTGTCAAATATGCAAGTGCATTTGGCGCCACTTTACTGTTGTTCGTCTCAACTTTCGGCATTGTATATGTAAACTTAGACCAGACCCGGGACAATATGATAACGCTTGATGATCGCGGCACTACGGCTATTGAAGTAGCAGAGATGGCCTCCCTTGCCCGCACGAAGGATATTCGAATTGCTGATTACATACGAGAACCAAGGGGATCTTATATTGATGAATTCGAAGATCGGAACGAGCGCTTCCAGGAACTTCAAGATACTTACACAGAGAAATTCAAGGGCAGTCCGTTAGAAGAATCAATGGACGAGATCCATTCTTTAGATGAACAAATCAATACCATATTTTTCGATCAAATGGTCGGAAACTTGAGCAACGAACGAGAGATCGATCAGCTTCGGAATAAAACACAAGGACTGCGTTCCCAACTAGTCGATGAACTGAATGTGGTTCAACAGTCTGTCCAAGAAGCGATGAACACTACCACCGTTCAGTCGAAAAGCAGTATTCAGGGAACCATCACCACGATGTTGATTGCGGCGGCATTAGCTATCCTAATCGGAACTCTGCTCATCTGGATCGTCAACCGCTCTATCAGACGTCGCATGAACGATCTAGTCTCCGTGGCCGATCAAATATCATCGGGAGAGCTTTACCACGTAGATCTTGATGATTCTAGCAAAGATGAAATCGGGACGCTAAGCATTGCGATGAACCAGATGAAAGCCCAACTGCATCAATTGATTCAAGAAATGGGCGTGCTGTCCAATCAGGTCAAGCACCAGAGCAATGACTTGCAACAATCCTCAAGTGAAGTTCAAGAAGCTTCTCAACAAGTAGCAGCGACAATGGAAGAGCTCTCTTCAGGGTCGGAACAACAAGCTGGAGACGCCTCTACGCTATCGGAATTGATGGAGCAACTTGCACAAAAAATCGCTGCATCGAACGAAACTGGTGCGCTTATTTCCGAGCAATCCCAATCTGTCATTACCCAGAGCAATGAAGGTAAGCAATTGATGGATGATTCAGTTGATCAAATGGATGATATTCATAAAGTTATGAAGGAAGCTGTTGCAAAAGTACATCAGCTCGACATGCAATCTAGAGAAATATCCAAATTGATCCAAGTCATTCAGGACATTGCAGAACAAACGAACCTGCTTGCCTTGAATGCAGCTATCGAGGCTGCTCGAGCTGGTGAACACGGGAAAGGGTTCGCAGTAGTTGCCGATGAAGTAAGGAAACTTGCCGAACAAGTATCAATCTCTGTAGATGAAATTACACAGATGGTTGGAACAATACAGTCCGAATCAAAAAACGTCTCCCTCTCTCTTGAAAATGGATATGAGAAAGTCGAAAAAGGCTCTAAACAAATTACACAGACAGGGAAAACGTTTGAGGATATTCAGCAATCGATCCACACGATGGCGAGCGGGGTCCAAGCCATATCCACTAACTTAAAAGATATTACAGAAAGTACCCAAGTCATGAACCGCTCGATTGAAAGCGTTGCGTCGAGTTCTGAAGAATCTGCAGCAGGTGTCGAACAAACGACGGCTTCTATTCAGCAGACGAACAGTTCTATGGAACAAGTCTCCCACCATTCAGGCGAACTTGCCGACATGTCCAATCAATTGAATGAATTGATCCAGCAATTCAAGCTGGAGAAATAAGGCGCTTCCAGAGTGTCGAGAAAGTCCCTTCGGTTCTTCATATGAAGTACAACGGTGTTGGAGAAACAGTCCGCTTTCCGCAGGCGTCCGGTGAGCCTCCTCGTTCCCTCCGGTCTCTGTGGGGTCTCACGCTGTACTTTCAGGACTGCGCCTGCGTCTTCTCGTAACGCTTCGTAGTAGGCTTTCTCGGCGCAAAGGTGCTAGGAAGATTTCTCATGCTGCACCTTTGCAGGAGTCTACCTGTTTCTCCAACACCTTTTCAAATTACGCTTGAACCTCTTGTGCTTCACGACAATGAATAGCGTGCCATAATAGTCCACACCAGAGGCACTACTAATGCATTAGCGCAAAAGTTTTGTTAAAACCGTACTTTACACTTTTTCATTACTAAGAAAGCGCCCTAGGATTAGCATAGGGCGCTTTCTTTATTGTTCGCGGTGGAATTTTTCCAGTCTTTGCAGTCGTGCTTCCAAGACTTCATATTCTTCTCTTGTCACAAAGCCTAAATCTTTCATTCGATCTTGGACTTTCGCTTTGGCTTGGCTGCTCCACTCTTTATCTACGTTCTCTCCCTTATGCATCCATTCGCTCATAACAGACTTAGCTTGAGATGGACTCATCTCGCCTTTTTTGACCATTTCATTGATCATCTTTTCAAATTTCTCTTTGCCGCTGACCGCTGCACCAATCCCCAAATAAAACCCTTTTTTTAACAAGTCATTCATTATTGGTTCCTCCCGTTAAAAGTTATTTTACGGATCATAAGCCAATGATTAACTAAACAAAGTATAAATAATACAGCCCCAATTCCGAATACAGTGAAACTGATCCAAGCGTGAGCCATCACTTCAGCTGTTATCAACCAGACACCTGCTGTCGCCACAATGAAGGACATTAGAGCATAAAACAGGTAGAACTGATGAGACAATTGCTTTTGCTGATGCTCTGTTTTCCATGCTCTTTCCTTATCACCGTCTTCTAAATATTCGACCAACGCCCTGGGCAGAGATAGTAAGGGACGAGCGGTCTCTTTCGCCACTTCTTTATAAAGAGAAAGATTCGATTGCTCATCTTTACCGGAAATCCACTCCTTGATGACAGGGCGCCCCCACTCAATCAAATCGATTTGGGGGTGCACTGTGCTAAGCACACCCAAAATAATACTGGAAGCTCGACCGAGGAATGCATAATCAGCTGGCAGCTGGATCGGCTGTCTCTTGATAAATCCCTCAATTTCCTCCAGCGTCTCATTCATCGTATTCGCATCCAGCTTGTCAAAGTTCCCCTCTAAGTAAAGGTCGGTGGATTGTTTTAAGATTTTCTTCACTTGTTCAAAGTCGGCATTCGGCAGTAAGAACCCCATTTCTTCCAGAGCCTTCACTACCATGTCGTAGTCTTCAAGGATAAAGCCTTGGATGATGGCACGAATCGAACGGACATCTTGGTCACGAACTTCTCCTACCATTCCGAAATCAATAACCACTAATGTTCCATCTGGCTTTAACATTAAATTTCCCGGGTGTGGATCGGAGTGAAACATTCCGTTGTACAAGAACTGTTCGATACACAGGTCGAACAACGTTTTCGCAATACGCTCGCGGTCAAGTTGATGCTTCCTGATAAAGGCAAGGTCGGTTACCTTCGCACCCTCGATCCATTCCATGACCAGAACACGCTTCGTGGATAGGTTCGAATTGTATTCAGGGATATAGACATTCGGAAAATCATGGAATCGTTTCTTGAACTGGTTTCCGTTTCTCAGTTCTTTCGTGAAATCGAGTTCATCACTAATCACTCGGACAACTTCTTGATACAGAGCAGGAAGGTCTGCCTTCTTCCCGTATCTTGTGAAACGATTGATCATCCAAAAGACGATTCGTAACGCCTTGAAATCCATTCCGAATATTTCTTCTACCCGGTATCGCCTCACTTTAATTGCCGCCGTAGTCCCATCTTTCAGTTCCGCTTTATATACTTCTCCTATGGAAGCAGAAGCTACAGCATCTTCATTAATCGATTCGATATATTCATGCAAATCCGCCTGCCAGTCATCTTCTATAATCGCTCTCGATTTGGAAAACGGAACCGGCTTAACCCGATCGACCAGCCCTTCCAGTTCTTTAATGAAGGATTGCGGAAGTAAGTCTCCCCTAGAACTTAAGAACTGACCGAATTTGATTAATAATCCTCCAAGCTCAATGGCTTTTTGCCTGTATACATCCGCCTGTTTCTGAAGCAGAACATTCCACTTTCGTTCCGTTTCTTCCGTCCAAATACGATGCGTTTTCTGAAACCAGAAGATTTGGAGTAAAAAACGTGCAGCCATCAAAACGATGACGGTAATGCGATAAACCGGTATGTATTTCAATCGTTCCTTCACTTCCATTCCCCCTTCCGCTTCCTTCTCTCGTCTTCTATATATTTATTTCACTTTACCCTGTTTCCTATAAATCAATCTTGAATTTTGTCGGATGAGCCCGCACTTGCACAATCCTACTGCGTTATGCAATCATTTAATTAAAACAAGAAGGTGATCTTGATGCATATTCGCGAACTAGAGGTGAAAGATTTACATAAGGTAGCTGATTGGCTCTACCGCATGAACGAACAGGACCACCACTACGTCGCGTGGATGGCTTCTGAACCGAACGAAATCTTTGAGCAGATTTGGACTCTGACGCAGTTTACCGACCCGCTAGCCTATGTAGCATGGAAAGAAAACGAAATCATCGGATTTCTCGGATTGCTCCCTTTTTTCGATCAGAAACTTTGCCGCCTACTCGGACCATTTGCCGAGGTGAACGAGCGTGAAGTGATTGAAGGACTTTGGGATAAAGCATCCTTGACAGTGCACTTGCACTTTGACGTGGCGAAAGTCGCCTGCTTTGATGCGAACAAAGAGTTGCTCTCCTTCACAGACCGTCATCAATTCGACCTCTATAACGTAGAGAAAACACTCGCATTACATAAGCACAGCTTTGAGCCGACGACAAAAGACCACAGTCATATCGTCAACGTGATTGAAGAAGATCTTGAGGATATTGCCCACCTCCACCCTTCTGCCGCCTACTACACGACGGATGAGATGATTCGTTTATCGAAGGAACCGGAGAACCATTTATGGGGATACCAGAAAGACGGGCGAATGTCTGGCTATGTGTACTTTGAAACGATACTTGAGGAGCAAGAAGGAGAGATTTGCTTCGTCAATGTGGAAGAAACCGATCAAGGAGAAGGAATTGGGACCTCCCTGATCGAGTATGCCCTGCATTATGCTTTCCATGCCCTATCACTCGATGTAGTGACAATTTCCGTCCGAACACAAAACAAAGAGGCAGAAAAGCTGTATCGATACCTCGGATTCCGGGAAATCAATACAATCTATGCCTATCAAAAGCGAATGACGACCGTACCGACCATTTCGACTACGATTCACTAATAGCTCAGGGATTTTCCTGAGCTTTTTTTGGGTATAAGTAGAAAAAAAGGAGGGTCTAGAGAATGCGAGACAAGATCCAGGAAGCTTTACATACTATCGGAGATAGAACGAACATCCAAGACTGGAAGGCCGTCGGAGGAGGCGATATCAACCGCTCCTTCTACGTGAAAACCGATCAGCAGGAGTACTTCATCAAAGGAAATGAAAATGTCCCGTCCCACTTTTTCAAAGCGGAAGCAGAAGGGTTGAAGCAAATAGAACAAACAGATTCGATTGCTGTTCCCCATGTATATCACTACGACGAACCACAGAAAAAGGAGCAGGCCGTAATTGTCATGGACTGGGTCCCTTTAGGTTCCAAAGATGTTTCAGAAGAGCTAGGTCATCAACTTGCATTGATGCACCAGCATACAAAGGACGGTTATGGCTTTCATGCCCCGACCTTTGTCGGAGAATTGGACCAACCGAATTCCAAGAAAGATTCGTGGCTCGTTTATTACCGGGATTACAGATTGAAAGCTCAATTGGAGTACGGGAAACAAAATGGTCTGATTACTGGGGATAGGGAATCCCGCCTGCAAATGCTACTTGATCAATTGCACAACTGGATTCCGGAGAACCCTGGTGCCTCTTTGCTACACGGAGACCTCTGGGGTGGTAACTGGATGGCAGGAGCAGATGGCAAACCTTATTTGATTGATCCTTCCGTGTTATATGGGGACCGGGCATTTGAACTCGCCTTCACGGAACTCTTCGGTGGATTCTCATCTAGATTCTATGAAGCTTATCAGGAAGTCTCTCCATTACCAGATGAATATGAACAACAGAAACCATTGTACCAGCTGTTTTATCTACTTGTTCATTTGAATATGTTCGGAGAAAGCTATGGCCCAAGCGTCGATCGCATACTTAAAGCCTACACCTCGAACTAGGAGTAGGCTCGCCCTTTACCGGAATCAGATATTTCCAGTAAGTCGATAGGATATGGCTGAAAGTAGGTTTGCTTTTCTAAATAGGTTTGTTCGAATCTTGCCACCCATGACCGCAACACACTAATGACAGCGCTTAAAGGAATTTGTTCGTTTTTAAATTGAGCGAGTAAAGATTGAAATTCTTCCTTCTCTCTTTTACTCAATTGCTTCTTGAAGTATCCGGAAATATGCTGACATACGTTCACGTGTGCTGTTTGCTTTGCGGGGGATTCAAGCAGTCTATGCAGTTCTAGTTCATATTGATGCAATACGTCCTCAAGCGGTTGATGATCATGGTTCGCCACAAGCCTTCCCATATTCTTTGATACTCCGGGGTGGTAAGCCATGAATAAATACTTGTTCTTCGCTTGGAACTGTTGCAGCGCCTTGGTAGAAGCCTCCCCTTTTGCATTTCGGAAATCAGCAAGGGTGAAAAGTTTCGTCAAGAAATGGTGACGCAATGTGAAATTCTTGAGACGTCCCTCTTCTTCAATAGCTAGACCGCCATGTTCTCTCAGAATTTCTTTAGCGAAAAAGCCTGTCGTCTTGCCCACCACCTGAGGATGATCGTCGCTATGGTACACTTTCACATCTTGCACTCCACACGTCGGAGACCGGTTTTTCAAGAGAAATCCATCTACATCAGGCAAGCTTTGAATAAAGCTACGGGCGAACCCTTGCATGGATTCTGTCAGATCTTCTCCGGTTTTCGGTTGGACGAGGCGTTCGTTCTCTTGGTCGACGATGCGAATCACATCACGTGGTACGCCTAAGCCGATTTCTACTTCGGGACAAACAGGGATGAATTCGACATAAGGTTCCATACGCTGGACAGCTTTATCAGGTATGACTGCGCCGTTATAGCGGACTTCATCGAATTCTAAACACTTACTGACAACGACTCTTGGGACAGGAAACTGGCTCACATGATATTCCCCCTGGCGTTTTCTTGGATAGTATAGGCAAGGTTACCTCATTTCTGTTTAAATTAAACATTTCTCGAGGGATTTCAAATTTCCTATTGGCTTTTTTGTCGATACGTATTAAAATTAATGACATTGCATAATTATTCTCGCATTTATAGAAAAAACTTATAGACAGCAAGGAGAGATTTTGGATGAAAGCGAGCGATTTTAAAGCATCTTCCCATTTGCGTTTTATTATCCCATCATTAATCGGTGTATTCCTATTTATGTTCCCCATTACTCAAGGGGACTCCATTACTATACCGGTTGCTATTTTGGCAGACCTGGTTAAAGGCGCGATTCTTGAGCAAATACCACTGATTATGACAATCATTATATCGATTACTGCCATCGGGACACTGATCGTGAAAGCGATCGGTCCGGACAAACTCGATAGTACACCTTTTTTCAAATCTTTATTTAATGTACCCACTGTTTGGGTAGTTACAAGAGTTCTAGGTATGATCTTCGCCATCATGGTGTACTTCCAAGTAGGACCAGAACCGATTATCTCAGGTGCAACAGGCGGCTTGCTGAACGGTGTGGATGGTCTATTAAGTACATTATTCACCGTTTTCTTATTTGCAGGGCTGTTTTTACCCCTGTTACTAAACTTCGGGTTACTAGAATTATTCGGAGTCGTTTTAACGAAAATCATGCGCCCGCTATTCAAGCTACCAGGCCGCTCGTCCATCGACTCTCTTGCTTCATGGCTTGGAGATGGAACAATCGGAGTACTGCTGACTAGTAAGCAATATGAAGAGGGTTATTACACGAAGCGAGAAGCAGCCGTCATCGGTACGACCTTTTCGATCGTTTCGATCACATTCAGTATCGTCGTCATCCAAGAAGTCGGACTCGGTGATATGTTCATTCCGTTCTACCTGACTGTTGCCCTTGCTGGTTTCATCGCAGCGTTAATCATGCCACGTATTCCACCTCTTTCAAGAAAAGAGAATACGTATATCAATGAAGAAGCTGACGATCAGTCAGAAGAAGTTCCTGATCATCACAATGTCTTTACGTATGGTTATACCAAAGCAGTCGAACGTGGCAGTAAGTCTTCTGGACCGAAAGAATTCTTTAAGCAAGGTGGCCAGAACATCCTCGATATGTGGATGGGTGTCGCCCCTATCGTTATGGCTCTAGGTACCATTGCACTAGTCATTGCTGAATTCACGCCGTTCTTCGCTTGGATCGGAACGCCATTTATTCCGCTTCTTGAGCTGATGCAAGTACCTTATGCACAAGCGGCATCCGAGACCATCCTTGTCGGATTTGCTGATATGTTCCTGCCAGCTCTAATCGGAGCAGGAATTGAAAGTGAGATGACACGTTTCATCATTGCTTCTCTATCCGTCACGCAGCTCATTTACATGTCTGAGGTCGGTGGTCTGTTACTAGGATCTAAGGTACCCGTGAATATAAAGGACCTATTCATTATCTTCTTAGAACGTACGTTAATTACATTACCGATTATCACTCTAGTTGCACACATGTTGTTTTAATAAGGACAGGCCAGGTGAGATTCACCTGGCCTGTTTTTTTCATGCTTTATCGAAGTGTTTTATGATCGCTTGGGCCGTACTCAAACTGGATTGAGGATTCTGACCGGTAATCAGATTTCCGTCCACTTCAACATGGTCTTTGTAGCTTTCCTCTGCGACGAAGTCTGCACCTTCCTCACTAAGTTGATCCTCTAACATAAACGGCATGTAAGAATCCAGTCCGCTCTCTTTCTCCTCTTCATCCGTAAACCCTGTGATGGTTCTTCCCTTCACCAGAGGAGTATCATTATGATCGGTCACTCCGACAAAAGCCGATGGACCATGGCAAACGGATGCAATGACTTTATTCTCAGAAATGAAATGCCTCAGCACTTGCTTGATTGTCTCATTGTTCGGAAAATCCCCCATCGTTCCGTGCCCTCCACAGAAGAAAATACCATCAAAATCTCCTGGATTGATTTCCGAAAGCTTTGTCGTATCATGGATCGGCTCCATTACCCCGTCCCACACTCGTGGTAGTTCATTGCTGTAACTATTCGGATCAATAGGAGCCCGTCCTCCTTTCATACTAGCTGCAACGACCTCATACCCTGCTTCCTTGAATTCTGTCGCAGGTTCCACAAACTCCGATAACCACAGACCTGTCTTATGGTCTTTTAGCTGGTCTGTATTCGTAACAACCATCAACATCTTTTTCATCCAAACACCTTCCTATTTTTTTATCTACCGATTAGTATGAACTGTTTTGCTTCGTTCAAACCAAAACATGCCGTTAGAAAGTAGCTGCCTTTCCGCGGCGGACGCCCATAGTACTTTTTCTACTATAAGAAAAACCCGGACGATTCGCGTCCGGGTTTTGTAGTAAAAACTGTTCTTTAATTTCAGTACTTTAACGGTATTCACGATTATTTCGTGTAGCGTGATTCCACCACTGCTTGACGAGCTGAGCGCGACCTTCGATCAGTGGCTGGGTCATCGTTCTGATGAAGCTTGATGATAGAAGGAAGACAATCAGTAAAGCGACAATCGCAAGCCCTAACACATCTATAATATTATCTACCTTGAACCAATCAGCTTCTCGGAAGAACTGAATGAAAAACCCATGGAGCAGATACACATACAGCGTCTGACTACCAAGGTGAGTGAACCGGAACTCTTTACCTGGGATCCATGCCAACACACTGACTGTCATAATACCAGCTAAGGCATAGACACCTAATCGTAGTAAGCCACCGAATTCAGGTACTCCTAAGACCTCATATGGTTTCGAGCCGAGTAGCCACCCCGAACTGAATTCAGGAAATACGGCAATCAGACCAGCGACAACCGCCATGACAACAAGACTCCACTCTCTGACACGTTTGGTGCGCCACTTGTGGACATGTTCTTTCGTCAGCCAGTACCCCGCAAGGAAGAACGGGAAGAATACGAATGTCCTGGACAAACTGAAACTGTGCCCAATTCCGCTGAAATATCCGACGACAAGTCCAATTTCAAGTGCGATAGCCATCCCGATGATTGGTGGGATCTTCTTGAACCAGAACAACAGAATATGCCAGCAGAACAAACTGAACAAGAACCACAGGGACCAGTGCGGATAAAACGGTCCACTCATCCACCCATCTTTTCCGATGAAGAAGAAATACCCACTATACATCAGTTGGAAGATGAGGTAAGGAAGGATCAGTTTCTTTGCTAATTGAATGATGTAATCCTTATTGCCCGAGCCCTTTGCGAAGAACCCTGCAAGAAAAATGAATGCCGGCATATGAAATGTATAAATCCACATATATAACGTGTACATCGGACGGGATCCATCTGTAAACGGTTGGATCAAGTGACCGAAGACAACTAGAAAGATTAAAATGAATTTCGCATTGTCAAAAAAAGCATCGCGTTTCATCGTTGCGTTCACCCTTTTTATGGAATAGATGTTACTACCTTATATTTACCACAAATGAGGGAAGTTTATCGATATTTTTTTCCGATTTAAACAACTTGTAACTGATCTGTAACGGAAGCCTTTATTTTGTTATCTTTTTATCATGTCGACAATGCTATTTATGGGTCAAAATAACTCCTAAAAGGTTGATATATATCAAAAGATTAGAAAGTTTGTCGGTTCCTCCATAAGTGATATCCTCTCTCCCCTTCGGTCGCTGTGGGGTCTCTCCCTCCACTATGGTCCCTTAGGAGTCTACCCATTTCTCCAACCCCTTTCGATACAAATTATTATCTCTCCAAATAAATTCAATTAAGTAGAATACAGCGCAGTAAGTGTAGTCAACATGCTCAGAACAGCACGAGGTGAAAACTCCGGAAGAAAGCGGTCTTTGCATTCTGAGGAGGCTGAGGCCGTGCCCGCGGAAATTGAAGTATGATGCCGGAGCGACGCAGACCTGTATTTTTGCATAAAGAAAACCCGAACCATTCGTTCGGGTTTTTCAGTAATTACAAATTTTATTACTCTTAGTTTTGTGAATTGAAATCGATGGCCCATGAACCTTTACGGAAAATCGGTTCGAATTCGCCATCTGTTGTTTCACCGTCAATATCAAGCTCAGCGGAACCCATCATGAAATCTTCATGGACGAGGCTGTCGTTTACGCCTTGTGTGTCCATTTGATCTTCACTCAATGAAGAACCACCTTCAATATTTGTCGGGTATGCTTTCCCGAGCGCTAAGTGACAAGAAGCGTTCTCGTCATATAGCGTATTGAAGAATATGTTGCCTGATTGGGAGATCGGGGACTCGTTCGGTACAAGTGCTACTTCGCCAAGACGTTTAGCTCCATCATCACTTTCAAGCAAGTGCTTCAGCGTCTCTTCTCCAGCTTCTGCGGAGTAATCGACCACTTTGCCGTTTTCAAACGTGAGAGTGAAGTTCTCAATCAGGTTTCCTCCGTACGCTAATGGTTTTGTGCTCGTCACTTTCCCTTGGACACCATACTTATGAGGCATTGTGAAGACCTCTTCTGTCGGCATGTTCGGGTTGAATTCCGTGCCTTGCTGGGAAGTCGTCGATCCACCGTGCCAAATATGGTTCTGGACTAATTCGATGGATAAGTCCGTACCAGGAGCTTTATAATGCAGTTTCTTGTATTGCTTCTGGTTAAGGTATTCTCTTGCCTGACGGAGTGTTTCGTTATGCTCATCCCAAGCCTTCAACGGATCTTCCTGATCGATGCGGGTGATCGATGCGATTTGATCCCATAGTTTCGCTTGAGCTTCTTCTGCGCTCGCCTCTGGGAAAACCTTCTGTGCCCAAGCTTGCTGTGGATAGGCAACAATCGACCATGTGGTTTTATCATTCATGAGGTATTCGCGATACTTCTTCAATGCTTCACCGTTTGCTTTGGTCGCTTTGGCGATGCGCTCTGAATCAACATCTTTCAACAAGTCTGGATTCGGACCGTAAACCGTTAATAAGGAATAGCCATCCTCGACCATTTCTTCAAGACCTTCCGCTTTCCATTTCGGGAAATTCTCCAGTACGCTCTCTGGTGCATTTTTCATTTTCAAGAAGGAAAGCACTTCATCTCCCCACTCCACGTGCACATTCTTCGCCCCTTTTCCATAGGCTTTTGCAGAGATGGTGCGGACAAGATCTGCCGCTTCGATCGGAGCATTGATGATCAGTCCTTGTCCTTTCTGGATATTCACACCTTTTACTAAGGCGAGTTCTGCGTATTTTTCAAGTTGCTTTTGGTAATTTGTCAAAACAAGTACCTCCTACATGAGTCATTTATTTTATTATTTCATAATTGCATGACGAATCCTAGTTGGAGCCATCCTTCTTGTCCTTGAACATTTCAATCGCCCGGTCACGCATCGTTTTGTGGTCGACGACAGGACTCGGATAGTCTTCTCCGATGATGCATTTCGCTTTCTCTTGTTCGTTCTCCGGCATCTTGCTCGGGTCATGAATATATTTCTTCGGAACATCTACAAGCTCTGGGACCCACTCTTTAATGAAACGCCCGTGCGGGTCGAACCTTTCCGATTGCCTTGTCGGGTTGAAAACTCGGAAATATGGTACAGGGTCCGTCCCTGTCGATGCAGCCCACTGCCACCCTCCGATGTTAGAGGCTGGATCATAGTCGATCAGCTTCTCCGCAAAATAGCGCTCCCCCTGTCTCCAGTCCATTAATAAATCCTTGGTGAGGAACGATGCTGTCGCCATACGCAGGCGGTTGTGCATCCATCCGGTTTCGTTCAATTGACGCATTGCCGCATCGATAATTGGAAAACCAGTCTCCCCTTTTTTCCATGCAGCGAATAACTCTTCGTCATTATTCCAAGGCAAGCCTCGGTATTTCTCTACGACTTCTTTGTCTTTGGACTCCGGATAGAAATGATAAATCATATTATAGAAGTCGCGCCAAGCAAGCTCAGAAATGTACGTTTCTACACCTTCCGTATTCTTGCGAAAATCCACTTCGTCTTGCATGTAATGATAAAGAGATCGAACAGAGACTGCTCCTGTACGGAGATATCTGGACATTAAGCTCGTACCATCTACAGCGGGGAAATCACGCTCTTTATCGTAATCATAGATAGGTCCGTCCACAAAGGTTTCAAAACGTTCCCAAGCCGCTTCTTCACCGACTCCATCAAAGCTGCGTTCCGTTCGGCCGATCAACTCCTCATAGGCTTTCTTACCATCTTGAAAAGAGGACATGTAGTCGACAGCGAGTTCCTCTAGTTTTGAATGATCGACCTTTTGCACGGGTGGCTTCATATACTGTTTCCACTGCTTATAATACGGTGTGAAAACTTTATAATAGCCTCCGCTTTTCTTCGTCACTTCCTTGGCACCATGCATATGGTGATCCATAAAGGAACAAGCCTCCGCCTGTTTCCCCTCCATGTACTCCAGGAAAGAATCATCACGCTTTTTCCCAAACCCGGATTCATCGATGTTGAAATAGACATAATCGACGTCTACATTTTCGAATAGATCATCAAATGCCTCTTTCAGATTTCCTTCTATAAAATGAAAAGGAGCTTTTGTCCCCTCCACAAGCTTCTGCAACGTCTGGAAAAAGTAATCGTGCGTTGCATGAAAGGACTTGTTCAGGTCGGGATGTATGTGAAAAAGCAGCAGGATATCGTCGTCCTGCCCTGAATCTTCTATAGCCTTCGCTAAAGCAGTATGGTCGTTCAAGCGTAAATCTCTGCGAAACCAAACAGCTCTTGTTGTCATCGCGTTCACCTTCCTCTATCTGCATGATTCCTTCTTTTCCATTGTTGTAAACGCTAAAAAACGCAAAGAAGACCGGCTCCCAAATGGTCAGCCGGTCTTCTTTAACGTATTATTGGAAGTTCTTCATTAGGGTCGCCATTTCGATTGCCCCTGTAGCAGCTTCCCATCCTTTGTTTCCAGCTTTCGTTCCAGCACGCTCAATCGCCTGCTCGATAGTATCCGTTGTAATGACACCGAAGATGACCGGCGTACCGGACTGTTGGGAAGCTTGTGATACACCCTTCGCTGCTTCACTACATACATAATCGAAGTGAGGAGTAGAGCCGCGAATGACAGCACCTAGAGTGATGACAGCATCGAACTTACCGGTCTTTGCCATTTGATTCGCTACCAAAGGAATTTCGAAAGCGCCTGGTACGTAGGCTACTTCCACCTCATCCGTGTCGACTCCGTGGCGTCTTAATGCATCGATCGCTCCTTCGTACAATTTACTCGTAATGAAATCATTGAATCGTCCGACGACAATACCGATCTTCAGACCTGTTCCTACTAAATTTCCTTCTAATACTTTGACCATGTTATCTTCCTCCTCTATTAAAAATGAAATAAGTGCCCCATCTTGGACTGTTTTGTTTTTAAATAATTTTCGTTCTCTTTACGTGTCGGCATTTCGATTGGTACCCGCTCGACCACTTCCAAGTCGTAACCACCCAGTCCGGAGATTTTCTTTGGGTTATTCGTGAGTAGTTTTATTTTAGAGATACCGAGATCTCTCAATATTTGAGCTCCTACACCGTAATCTCTGAGGTCTGCACCGAAGCCGAGCTTTTCGTTCGCTTCCACGGTATCATAGCCTTCTTCTTGAAGTTTGTAAGCTTTCAATTTGTTAACAAGCCCGATACCGCGTCCTTCTTGTCGCATATAGAGAAGGACGCCACTGCCATGTTCAGAGATTTGACGCAGAGCATTGTGAAGCTGTGGTCCGCAGTCACAGCGGTACGAACCGAAGACATCTCCTGTCAAGCATTCGGAATGAACACGTACAAGCGTTGGTTCATCAGGGTTGATGTCTCCCTTTACCAAGGCTACGTGATCCTTATGATCGATATCGTTCCGGTAGGCTATCGCCTTGAAATCACCGAATGCTGTCGGCATGCTCACTTCTACTTCCTTTTCCACATGGTTTTCGTTTTTATGACGATATTGAATGAGGTCGGCAATCGTAATCATTGGGATATCGAATTCATCCGCCATCTCTCTTAAGTCTGGAACGCGAGCCATCGTGCCATCGTCTTTGATGATTTCGCAGATGACACCTGCTGGACGAGCACCGGCTAAACGTGCCAAGTCTACAGCTGCTTCCGTGTGGCCAGCGCGACGAAGTACGCCGCCTCCCCTTGCGACAAGTGGGAAGATGTGGCCTGGTTTGTTGAAGTCATTGGCCGTCGCCTCCGGGTTCAGCATCTCTTTAATGGTAAGCGCACGCTCCTCTGCCGAGATCCCTGTCGTCGTATCTTTGTGATCGATACTTACCGTGAACGCCGTTTTGTTCGGGTCAGAGTTATGGTCGACCATCGGATGCAGTTCCAAAGCGTCAGCTAGCTCTTCTGTGACGGGTGCGCAGACAAGCCCACGACCGTACTTGATCATGAAGTTGATCATTTCAGAATCAGCATATTCCGCGACACCGATCAGATCTCCTTCATTTTCTCGATCTTCGTCATCACATACGATGACAAGTTTCCCTTGTTTTAAGCGGTCTACCGCTTTTTCGATTGAATCAAACATGTCCTCCACCTCTCTTTATGCAAAGCCGTTGTCTTTCAAGAAACCCATCGACACATCAGGCTTCGATTGTTCTGATTGTTGCCCTTGTAGAAAGTGGGCAACATATTTGCCGATCATATCGCACTCGATATTGACGTGATCGCCAGGACCTTTTCCCCCAAGCACAGTATGTTCGACCGTATGAGGAATCAGGGAAATCGTCACCTTGTTTTCTTCTACACCGTACACCGTCAAGGAAGTGCCATCCACTGCAATCGAACCCTTATAGACAAAATAATGTATGATATCACCTGGTAATTCGATCTCATAATAAATGGCGTTCGACTCTGGTTTTTTTGAAACGATTTTTCCGGTTCCGTCTATATGTCCAGAAACTAGGTGCCCCCCGAAACGTCCGCCAGCAGACATTGCCCGTTCTAAGTTCACAGGACTCCCCTGACTTAATTCATTGAGCGTGGTCGCGCGGTATGTTTCCGGCATGACGTCGAAACTTACAGTGTTCTTCGTGTAGTCGGTCACCGTAAGACATACACCGTTTACGGAAATACTGTCCCCGAGCTGAACATCCTCAAGCACTTTCTCTGCATTCAGTTGAAGCTCAAGCGACTCTGTCTTATTTTTCACCGATTTCAATGATCCTATCTCTTCTACAATGCCAGTAAACAAAAAACCTCACCCTTTCTTTCTTGAAACAATCTTAATGTCCTCACCCATTTGTTCAGTGGAAATGAACTCGAACTGTGCAGCTTCAGACAGCTTCCTAATGCCTTCGCCGCTAACAGGGGTCAGCGCTTCTTTTCCACCAATCAGTTTAGGTGCCATATAGGTGATCACTTCATCTACTTTACCTGCCCGGACGAATGCATCCGCCACGGTACCGCCACCTTCTACAAGTAAGGATGTTATGTTCTGCTGCCCTAAGTAGGCAAGAACTTCTTGGACATCCAAAGGTGAATCAGGTTGTTCGATAATCGATACATGTGGGTAGGCTGACAAAGCTTCTTTCTTATGCTCTTCTACTTCTGAACCAACAAAAATCCAGGTCGGGGCTTCCTGTTGTTGTATAAGTTTAGAAGAAGGTGGTGTTTTAAGATGGGTATCGAGTACGACTCGCACCGGATGATTGCCACCACCTACTATTCTCGTCGTAAGCGACGGATTATCTTCTAGAACTGTGTTGATTCCAACTAATATTGCGTCTGACTGATGGCGATATGCATGACCGTCTAAACGCGCCGCTTCTCCGGTAATCCATTGGCTTTCGCCAGATGCGGTAGCAATTTTCCCGTCAAGACTCATAGCGGTTTTCAGCCTTACATAAGGCTCTTTCTTCTCTATATAGTGGAAGAAAGTCTCATTCAAAGCATCCGCTTCCTGCTTTAGAACGCCTTCTTGAACTTCAAGCCCCTCAGACTTCATCCATTCAACGCCTTTTCCGGCTACTTTCGGGTTCGGGTCATGGGAAGCGATGATTACCCGCTTAATGCCCGCATCGATCACGGCTTTTGAGCACGGCGGTGTTTTTCCGTAATGACTGCACGGCTCAAGCGTTACGTAAATCTCTGCACCCTTTGCTTTTTCTCCTGCCATGCTGAGCGCATGTACTTCTGCGTGCGGTTCACCGGCCTTCAGGTGGACTCCCATGCCGACAATCTGATTATCGCGGACAACAATTGCAGCGACGGCTGGATTCGGAGAAGTCTGACCTACCGTCTCCTTCGCCATTTGAATAGCCAAAGCCATATAACGTTCCTCTCGATTCATCTTCACCCCTCCTTTTTATCCAAAATAAAAGACCCTGAAGAAGACATACTTCTCCAGGGTCGTTAACTCAAGCGAATTTTACGTATAGCAAAATAGGACACACGATTTGTGTATCTTTTCCTGCGTCTCGCTATCCTTCTCCCATCCAGACTTTCACTGTCGGCTTTGGAATGTGCACCAAATCAGGGGGAAACGTGCTTCACACTGCTTCCCCGTCGCGGGCTCGGAACAATTTGTTCATTACCGCCGGCTGGGATTTTCACCCGACCCCGAAGGACTCTTTATTCTGTTGATGTATTTTAAATATATATGAAATATGGAAAGTTCGCAATTCATCCGTTTTTAACTTGCCAATGAATGATGCTGTCGATCCCTCGAGCGCGTCTACTCCTTCCATGGAGAATTTTCATTGATTACAATTTATCTAAAACTAAAACCCCGAACTGCTCTGTAAAACGGAACGGTCCTAAGAATCGTTCTACCTTCTCTCTTTCGAACGAAGAGTGCACTTCAACAACTTGAATACTTCTGTTTCTCAATTCACCAATCAAACTGGACGTCAACTGTCTTTTCAACTGAAACACAAGCGAACGATCGATCCGTACGGAGTAATACCCATTAACCGCAATCGAAATGTCATCGAGAAATAGCGTTCGAAATTCCAACAGGGACACCTCTCCTTATTGATTTATCTTCTTTTAAAGGAAAATAGTAGCATGTTTAGTACAAGTATACAACTTGTCCTACTGCTCTCTTTTCTCAAAAATAAAGACAGAACGTCGCCCTTTTCCCAATTAAACTATGTCTTACAAAATCAGGGTGTTTGAAAACGTAAGTAGTAGCTTCCTACTGTCACAACAAGCTTTCCGCCGAGCTCTCGATGACATTTTTGGATACTGGATGAGTGCTAAGTGATCGAAAGTAAATTTAATCACTTGGGAAAGTACTTGTTAAATGGAGCCTGTTAGTCCGGTTCATCCCCCTCCTATTTCCCAGGTTGTCTATTAGCTTCGCTGCTTTTCGAAAAGAACCCGTCTCACCTATTGTCAAAACGGCATAAATCGTTTAGTATTAAAATGCTTGTAAGAAAACGCTTGCACAATACAGGATTTTCACCTCTTTTATCGAATAGTTATTTAAGGGGTTTTTCTTTTAACTTACTATGCAACCGTTTGCATCAATATAAAAATGTATAAATACAATTACACTATAGAAAGTAGGAATGAGCATGGAGAGAGTTTGGTGGAAAGAAGCAGTCGGCTACCAAGTCTACCCTCGTAGTTTTCAAGATTCAAATGGAGATGGGATCGGTGACCTGCAAGGCATGATCGATCGCTTGGATTACTTGAAAGACTTAGGAATAGATTTCATTTGGATCTGCCCTATGTATAAGTCTCCTAAAGATGATAACGGGTACGACATATCGGACTATCAAGACATTTTAGAAGAATTCGGAACGATGGAAGATTTCGACCGTTTGCTTGAAGAAGTTCATAAGCGTGATATGAAACTGATCATCGATCTCGTTCTGAACCATACGAGTGATGAGCACCCATGGTTTATTGAATCCAGACAGTCCAAAGATAACCCGAAGCGCGACTGGTACATTTGGCGTGACGGGAAGGATGGCAAGGAGCCGAATAACTGGGAAAGTATTTTCGAAGGTTCTGCGTGGGAATATGATGAGAAAACCGATCAATATTACTTACACGTGTTCTCTACGAAGCAGCCAGACTTGAACTGGGAGAACCCTGAAGTCCGCGAAGTGCTGTATGATACGGTGAATTGGTGGCTCGATAAAGGGATTGACGGTTTCCGCATCGATGCGATCAGCCACATCAAAAAACGCCCCGACTTACCAGATATGCCTAACCCGAACAATGAGGAATACGTGTCCTCTTTCGATATGCACATGAACCAGGAGGGCATTCATGAATTCTTGCAAGAATTCAAAGATCGTACGTACAGCAATTACGACGTCATGACGGTCGGGGAAGCGAATGGTGTCAGCGCTGATGAAGCGGACCTTTGGGTCGGAGATAATGGAAAGATGGACATGGTCTTCCAATTCGAGCACTTAGACCTTTGGGATAACGATGGCGATAAACAGCTTGATATCGTCGGTTTGAAGCAAGCATTGACGCGTTGGCAGAAGGCTCTTGAAGGTGATGGATGGAATGCCTTGTTTGTTGAGAACCACGACAAAGCACGTGTCGTATCCACTTGGGGCAATGACGAGGAGTACTGGAAAGAAAGCGCCAAAGCGATTGGTGCGATGTACTTCTTCATGCAAGGTACACCATTCATTTATCAAGGCCAGGAAATCGGGATGACAAACGTCGCCTTCCCTTCCATTGAAGATTATGACGATGTAGCGGCGAAAAACCTTTATAAGAATAAAAAAGCACAAGGTATGGAACATGATGAGATCATGGAGATCCTTTGGAACACTTCCCGTGATAACAGCCGCACACCGATGCAGTGGAGCAGTGAAGAGAATGCTGGCTTCACGACCGGTTCTCCGTGGATGAAAGTGAACCCGAATTTCCCTCAGGTGAATGTTGCCGACCAATGGGAAGAAGACGACTCGATTCTCAGCTTTTATCGTGAGATGATCCGTTTGAAGAAAGAGAACGACATCTTCACTTATGGCACTTATGATTTGTTGTTAGAAGATGACATGCAAATCTACGCTTATACGCGCACCCTCGGTGATCAAGTCGCGCTTGTAGTGACGAACTTAACAGGAGAAGAAGCTGACTTCCAATCAGGGCTTATGTTTTCGAGTGAACAACTGATTTTGAGCAACTATACCGCGGAAGAGCATGATGTTGTTTCTTCTCTTCCACTGAAGCCGTTCGAAGCACGTGTTTATTTGATAGAAAAGTAGGTTAGGGCACTTTGTTCAGGCGTTAGGGCACTTTCGATTGGAGTTAGGACACTTTGCAGTCACGTTAGGGTACTATCCAATCAAGTTGCGGCACTTTCGCCGGGCATCAGGACACAATCAACCTTATATAAAAAGCTCCTCACATAAGTGGGGAGCTTTTTTCGTTAGGATGTAACTGATGTGTCTGGCTGCAGTTCTAATTCTACGTTTCCTTCTATAGCCCTTGAGATCATGCAGCTCTTTTCCGCTTTTTCAACAAGACGGTTCAGCTGACGAAGGTGTCTTTCTGTTGCGCCTGCTTTCAGCACGACACGTGGTTTGTGAATGATCTTCTTATAAGTGATGACACCATCCGTCACGTCGACAACGCCTTCGGAGTCCATATCCATCTCGTGAAGCGGCAGATCCGCTCGTTCAATCATAGCAGCAAGACTGATGATGTAACACGTAGCCGCTGCTCCGAGAAGCATTTCGTCTGGATTGGTGCCGACATCCGGCCCATCCATCTCTTTCGGAATGGAGACCTTCGTTTTAAGTTTATCCGATTCGATATAGCCGACGTTATTTCTTCCGCCCGGCCAATCAGCTTTTAAATGAAAGTGGTGCAAAGTCATGATTATCACTCCTCTATTTTTCATTGTAATCTCTCATAGGAAGAGAAGGAAGTATTCTGCTGAAAAAAGGAGATTAGATGGAAGAAGACGAATAAGTACGAGGAAAAGGAGTGAAGGTAATGAAGGTATTGTCACGAGAGAGATATCAAGAAGCAAGACGTTTCATCCAATCCCACGGGCGGGATTTAGAAGCAGCTGTACTCACGGAAGATGCATATGGGATCATTCAAGCACTTGCCCCCTATCAGAATGAGGACGGTGGATTCGGGAACGGACTTGAATCAGATATCAGACTCCCCCACTCTTCCGCTATAGCGACTTCTGTTGCCTTGCAACACTTGAAAGAGATCGATACATACGACCAGGCAGATACGATGATTCAAAAAGCCGTCGTGTATCTTGAGAGAACATTCGACCAACAGCGACAAGGATGGTTTGCTGTTCCACCCGAGGTGAATGATTATCCACATGCATTCTGGTGGTCTGTCCATGAAAACGGCCAGTCCTGGATCGATGCAAACTGGGGTAACCCCTCTGCGGAGTTGATCGGGTATTTACTCCGGTACCGTACTTATACGGAATCCCTTCCTGTCGACCAGCTGATTGATCAAGCAATTGGCCACTTCCTTTCGTTGGAAGCTTTTGAATCGGAACATGAGCTGTATTGCTACCGCAGGTTATTCACGATGCACCCGGAATTATACTCAGAACCTTGCCGAAACCAAATGAAACGCGCTGTAGAACAGGTCATAGTTCGCAACGAGGAACAGTGGAAGAATTACGTGCCCTTTCCGTTGAAGTTCAAGCCGGCTCCACAAAGCCTCGATGTCGGTCTTACTGATCAAGATGTGCAACAGAACCTCGATTACTTTGTTGATGCATTAGAGAAAGAAACTCATATCACGCCTCCTTGGACATGGCAAAGAGACGAAGATGCCTGGCCTAAGGCCAAAGAAGAATGGCAAGGCGTTCTCACCTTAGAAGTTCTTACGTATTTACGCAACTTCCATCGAATCCAGTCGTGATGCCCAAGGCATCACGACTTTTTCATTCTGATAAACGGAAAGATACTTCCATTCGTCGGCTGCATGAATTCTTCGACATATACAAATCCGACTTTTTCGTAAACCTTTATCGCTCGTTCATTAAACTGGGCCACGGACAACGTGAACATAGACGGAGCATATTCCTTCTCAGCAAACTGCAATCCTCGTTCGATGAACTCCCTCCCCCGTCCTTTACCAGTCCATTCGGGGTGCATACCAAGTCCGACGTCAATCCCCTCTCCAGTAGGAGTAAAAGTGAAGAACCCAATCAACTCATCCTCTTGATAAACGCTGTATGTATGAGGATTCCGGTCTTCTTCTGAAATGAATTCTTCATAATCTTCTGCGTCCGCCGTTATATCATAAAAGCTGTATGGCTCCGGGTAAGACCATTGTGCGATCATTTCTGCTTCTTCTTGAGTAATGGGCTGAAGCTTCAATCCGCTTCCTCCTTCTTCATTAGAATGTAGGATAGTAATCCAATAACCGGAATCAGGCCGAGCCAATGACGATTATTAGATCGGTTTTGCTTGCTCTCTCTCCAGAATATCACATATATGGATAGCAAGGTCAGAACGACAAAATCAACCGTCATGATATGGACGAATTGAGACACTTGGAAAGCTTGGGTGTATAGCGCGGCGCTCCCCTGGATCATGCCGTAAATCATCAACGCTATCGTCCCAGCAAATAGAAGGGACTTCAGACCAATGGATTGTAAAAACTTCAGGAACACGCGTGGAGTTCGCACCTTCCTCACCGAATTTCCGGAAGAGATAAAGAAATACGGAATCAGAGCAAAGGCTCCCAGCATGAATGACCCTATAACAAACGGCCAGGCCGGAACTCGACTGTCATCTTCACTCAGTAAAACGACGGCGAAGGCAGCTGGGTAAATCCCCAATAGGCTGAAGACCGTAAGCAGCAAGGGGTCAGGATCATCCATTGTCATCAATTGCTGCAAATACCCTTCATTTCCATCAGGAGCTAGGAAAACAGCATAGATGATAAATGCAACCCAGCATATAAAGAATAATGCCCGCCGACTTGTCATGACTGGTCCCAATCCTTCTGGAATCGCTCCATCTTCATTTGCAGCTGTTGAATCATATCCAGCACGCGGTTGAAGTCTTCCATATCAACGGAGTCTGCATCCATAGTCGAGACGACCTGGTTCAACATTTGAATACGGTTCTTAATGTAATGAAATTGATCACTTGGATTTTGTGCTGCTTTTCCCATGTGTCATGACCTCCTTTTTTCTATACTTTACCCTTGTTCATGAAAACCAAAAACAGAAAAGCCTTTTGGTTTCACTTATATATTGTGAGGCGGTGTTGGAGAAACGATTCTCTTGCCCCAGGCCCGCGAGCCTCCTCCCTCCCTTTCGTTCTTTCTCCGACATCTTTATCATAATAAGCGTGAAACATCTAAACCTAAATAGAGCAAAAAAAGCTGCAGAGTTATTCTGCAGCTTTTGTTTCCTTCTTCGGAGATAAGAACCATCCTAGTGCGGCGATGACAACGAGCACGGAATAGAAGAATACTTTCCACAACGCGGAATGAGCGAAATGCTCATCAATAACTTGGATGTTCGGGTGTGCCAATGTCGATACGACGAGCTTCACACCTACCCAGCCCACAATGACGAAGGCTGCGACTTCAAGCCCTGGTCGGGACTTCAACAGGTTGACGAAAACGGTCGCTGCATATCGCATGATGATGATCCCGATCATACCACCGGCAAGAATGACGGCGAATTGACCACCATCAAGGCTCCCTACATCAGGAAGTGGTGTTTCAGGCAATGCTACAGCCAAGGCTACTGCGGCAAGAATCGAATCTACAGCAAAAGCAAGGTCTGCTAGTTCAACCTTAAGAACTGTTGCCCAGAATCCTTTGCCACGCTCAAACTCTGCATCTTCCGGTACTTCCTCATCATCTTCTTCCTCTTCCTCTTCTTTGCCTCGTTCCCTCCATTTATCGACTAAATGCTTAATAGAGATGAACAATAGATAGGCGGCACCTATCGCTTGGACTTGCCATACGTCCACTAGGAACGAGATGATGAACAGAGAACCGAATCTAAGTACAAACGCACCGAATAGTCCATAAAATAGAGCCTTTTTACGTTTTTTCGGCGGCAGGTGTTTAACCATGATGGCCAAGACAAGAGCGTTATCGGCAGCGAGAATCCCTTCCAAACCAACTAGTACAATTAATACCCAACCATACTCGATTAATAATTGCGCATCCAAATGTAACTCTCCTTTATAAAAAAAATTGGTCCCTACCAAGACGGTAAGGACCAATAAGACAGACCTTTACCGCTTGAGGGTAAAGGTCTCGCTAACAACGTACGTTGCCAGTAAAGCCGGGGTATTATCCCGAAGTGACGACTTTACTGTAGCAGCTACTCCCCTTTAGGAATTGCTAAATTCTATATCCATCATAGCATGGGTCCCTATTTTGTCAATGATTGCTTTCTAACATAATTCACAACCTTATTATTAAGCAATTTCTCGACATTATTCAGGCCTGTTGTCAGAGCTTAACGCTAAGTGAAAGGGGAACACTTCCCCTTTCATGATGCCGTTTTTAATGGCTGGGTCTTGTTCCATCATCTCTTTCGCTTGTACTTCGTCATCAGCACGAATCAGTGATACCAAAAGAGGACGCCGCTTCATTCGTCGTTCTGCCCGCCATCAGAACCCTACCTTCTTCCGTCCATCTTTTCAAATGCTGGAAGTGGGTACCTACGACCTTTTCATCTGCTTCGGTCCAATTATCATCATTCCATAAACGTTCGACCAGCTGCAATTTATATAGGAAATCCACCTTATTTCTCCATTTCCTCAAACAGGCGGGCAATCTCTACAATCGTTCTCGCAGCTTTTTCCATGTTGTCTACAGAAATATATTCGTATTTACCATGGAAGTTCTCCCCGCCTGTGAAAATATTCGGCGTCGGCAGTCCCATATAGGATAGTTGAGAACCATCCGTTCCTCCACGGATCGGTTTTACTAGTGGTTCAATATCCAAGTTTTCCATCGCTTCATAAGCTATGTCCACAATGTGTTTAACCGGACGGATCTTGTCACCCATGTTGTAATACTGATCCTCCACTTCAATCGAGATGCGCTCCTCCCCGTATTTCTCTTTCAACTGAGAGGCGATTCGCATCATATTTTCTTTCTTATGGGCGAACTTCTCCTTATCGTGATCACGAATCAAGTAAACAAGGCTCGCCTCTTCCACATCGCCTCGGAAGGAATTAAGGTGGTAAAAGCCTTCATACTCTTCCGTGTTTTCAGGTGCATCTTCCGGAAGTTGATTTTGGAATTCAATCGCAAGTTTCACGGCATTCACCATTTTATTTTTAGCTGTTCCGGGATGAACGCTGTTTCCGTAAAAATGAACTTTTGCCATTGCCGCGTTGAAGCTTTCATATTGTAACTCACCGAGAGGGCCACCATCTATCGTATAAGCATAAGAGGCTCCGAACCGCTCTACATCAAATTTGTGAGGTCCTCGCCCGATTTCCTCATCTGGTGTGAAGGCTACACGGATATCTCCATGTTTCACTTCCTGATGATCGATTAAATAGTGGAGCGCCGTCATGATCTCCGTGATCCCTGCTTTATTGTCTGCCCCAAGTAACGTGGTTCCGTCGGTCGTGACAAGGGTATGCCCCTCATATGTAGACAGTTCAGGGAAGTCTTTGACAGAAAGAACGGTATCTTCATTCAACTGAATATCCTGCCCGTCGTAACGGTCGATAACCTGCGGGCGCACATTTTTCCCGGTAAAATCCGTTGCAGTATCAATATGGGCAAGGAAACCAATAACCGGCACTTGTTTGTCTGTATTAGAAGGAAGAGTCGCCATAACATAAGCGTTCTCATCTACTTCTACATCACTCATGCCGATCTCCTTCAGTTCCTCTACCAACTGATTCGCTAGTGTCCATTGTTTTTCCGTTGAAGGGGTGGAAGTACTTGATTCATCGGATTGCGTATCGATTTTCACGTAGGATGTAAAACGATCTAGTAGTTCTTGTTTCATTTCGTCAGCTCCTTATACTGTTTCCAACAAAATTTTGGTATGCTTACATTATACGTCTTTATACAACAAAGGAAAAATAGACCTACTCCACGAACTAATTAAAGATACTATTACATAAAGGTGTGTCGAACTTGATTCATAAACGATGGTTTCAAACGCTCGTTGCAGCAATATTGGTCTCCTTACTCATTTTGCTTTTGAACAAAATTTCCTTCTTCTTTCAACCCTTTGTCACCTATATCGGAGCAATCGCCGTTCCACTTATAGGAGGAGGAATCCTGTTCTATCTATCAAGGCCGGTGCTGCACTTACTAGAAAAGTACCGCATATCAAGAATCGGTTCAATTGTGATCATATTCCTTCTGTATATCCTACTCGGTTTCTTGATTGTACAATTCATCGCTCCTATTGCACAGGAGCAGTTCACAAGACTTGCGAATAATTTGCCTCGCATGATTGAAATGCTGGGCGAGACGATTACGTACTGGCAGCAGAACCAGGGAATCATCCCTAGTGAGTTTGATGGGACAATCGAGAATGTGATTAATAACTTGCAAACGTACCTTCAAGACGCTTCAAAGATTGTCATCAACGTCATCAGTCAACTGATCGGGTTCGTCTTCGCCCTTGTATTGATCCCGTTTTTCTTATTCTTCATGCTGAAGGACGGGGAGAAACTGACGCCTTTCATTTCACAGTTTCTCAGCAAGCGAGCAGGAAACAGTTTTAGGAAGTGGGCACATTCTGTAGACCAGACGTTACAAGCTTTCATTATCGGGCAAATGACAGTCAGTGTAGTAGTTGGACTCCTGCTCCTTGTCGGCTACCTGATCATAGGTCTACCGTACTCCTTGACTCTTGCGTTATTTGCGATGCTTATGAACGTCATACCATTTGTCGGTCCGTTCCTTGCTGTCATTCCAGCTGCCTTGGTGGCGTTCTTCCAAGACCCGATCCTGGTCGTTTGGGTAGCTGTCATCATGATTGTCGCTCAGCAAATTGAAGGGAACTTCGTTTCTCCGAACGTGATGGGTAAAGCATTAAGCATCCACCCACTGACAATCATTACGCTTATATTGGCTGCGGGTGGTCTAGCAGGATTTCTCGGCTTAATTTTCGCTATTCCTGCCTATGCTGTCATCAAAGCGACAATCAGCCATTTCTACCAAGAATGGATCGATCAGCGAGAACAGACATAAACATTGTGAATACGACAGAAACCCGCTATGCTTAATCACATAGCGGGTTTATTTTTGTCGAAAAGGAGGAACAACTCATGCCCTCATCATCTGTCCCAAAGCTTTGGACATGGCCTTTTATATTTCTTGTACTTGCGAACCTTTTTACATTCATGAGTTTCCAAATGCTTTTGCCGAACCTCCCTCCTTACATAGAATCGATTGGAGGAAGCAATGTTCAAATCGGCTTGATTACAACGACCTTTGCTTTCGCAGCCATACTGATCCGACCATTTATCGGTCACCTTCTATCTACCAGACCACGAAAGGTTCTTGTGCTGATCGGGTCGATTGCTTTACTAATTATGACCGCACTTTACCCTATCACTCAAATCGTTACCGTTCTGCTCGTGATCCGCTTCATCCACGGAATTGCCTGGGGATGGTCGACGACCGTCAACGGTACCGCAGCTGTTGACTTGGTGCCACGCAGAAGGGTCGGCGAAGGAATGGGATATTTCGGACTGTCGGTGACGATCGGGATGATCATGGCCCCGAGCCTCGGTATCTATTTGTATCAGAATTACACGTTCGACTTACTTGTTTGGATTTCTGTCGGACTCGGAATCATCGCAGTCGCCCTTTTCTCTGTCACAAGCTTCGTCACTCCAAAGAGCGTGTATGAAAATCAGAAGAACCCTCAGAAGTTCTCCTTCTTCGGATCGCTCATTGAAAAGAACAGCCGCTACCCGGCTTTAGTGACACTGCTTAATACATTCGGTTACGGTTCTGTCGTGACCTATATCGTTATTTTCGGAAACGAGCAAGGCCTTTCCGGAACGTTCTTATTCTACTTCTTCAATGCCGTACTCGCGACCGTTACAAGGCCGATCACCGGGAGGTATTTCGATAGAAAGGGACCTTGGAAGTTGATTATGATCTGCTCGGTCATCTCCTTTGCTGCGATGTGGGTTCTATCCTTTGCCAGCAGTAACCTCCACCTCATCATCGCAGGTGCGTTGTTCGGTATCGGATTCGGTTCGATGATGCCTGCCCTACAGGCATGGGTGATTTCCAAAACGACAACGGAGCGTAGTGGTATTGCGAACGGGATGTATTATTCCTCGATTGACTTGGGTATCGGTTCAAGCGCCCTTATCCTAGGATTCATCTATCAATTCGTCGAGACGGCTACACTGTTCAAACTATCCAGCTTCCTGTTCATTGCCGTATTGATCCTAACTTTCTTAGACTCGAGAAAACAAGTAGAACCATGGCAATCAGTCCAGTAAAAAAGCATTCACCTCATAAGTAAAAGCCCGGAGCAAATGCTCCGGGCTTTTCTCTGTCGTTATTCACCAGCTGAGCTGATTTCTTCTTGAAGTTTATCCAGGATTTCTCCGTCTACTGTTGATACATTCTCACGGTAGAAATCACGTACAGGCATTGCTTTGTCTTTGAACATTTCGCGTTGTTCCTTTGTCAATTCAATGACTTCTGTCGGATTTTCTTCATCATTCTTGATTGTCTCTAACCATTCTTCGTTCTGAGATTTCTGTTCTTCGAAGACCCATTCTTGCATTTCTTCTACTGTCTCATCTACCATAGCTTTCATATCATCGTTCAAGCCTTCATACCACTCCGTATTTACCGTTGTCATCGCAACGTAGTTGTTGTGGTTGGAGACCGTCATGTAATCTTGTACTTCATAGAACGAAGCATCTCCGATGAAGAAAATCGGGTTCTCTTGACCTTCTACTGTACCACGGTCAAGCGCCGTATATAGTTCAGACCAGCTCATTGGTGTCGGGTCTGCATCGTACGCTTTATAAGATTCCAAGATCAGTGGTGACGTTTGCGTACGCATCTTGAAGTTCTGGAAGTCAGATGGCTCTTCCAATGCTGTACCTGAAGAAGTCCACTGCATCGCTCCTTCTGTCCAGTAAGAAAGTGGAGAAATGCTATATTCCTCATAGCGTTCACGAAGATCTGTATTCAGTGCTTCACTCGTATTCAAAATTTCTTGCGTCTTTTCTACATCGTCAGGGAATAGAAAATGCAAAGCAAAGATTTGTCCTTCTTTAACCATGTTTCCAGTAAAACCAGGAGACATTACAGCTAACTCAACAGCTCCGTTTTGAAGCTGCTCTACTTGGTCTGTTTCACTTCCAAGCCCACCGAATTCATATACATCGATGTTTACAGCTCCATCCGATTTCTCTTTCATTCGCTTAGCGAACTCTTCTGCATATTCATATTGAACCTGGCCATCCACTTCTTCTGTTACAAAGCGCCAGTTATACGATTGACCGTCGCCTCCATCAGCGCTTTCGCCGCTGTCTCCGTTTCCACTGTCCCCGCCACATGCTGCGAGAACCGTGCTCAACACGATTAGGATCGCAAGAATCCAAACATTTTTAGTTTTAAAAATGATCATGACCTCCCCAGTATTTTTATGAATACTCCTCTCTTCTTACAAAAGAATGAGAGAAAGTTGTTCAAAGAATATCAATAATATAGAAATAGCAACCATCATGATGATGTATGGTGGTGTACCTTTGATAACTTCTAAGTATGGCTTATTAAACACCGCACTGGCGGTAAATATGTCAACGCCGAACGGTGGTGTTGCTGATCCCAATGCCGCTTGGAATGTGATGACGACACCTAAGTGAACAGGGTCGATCCCAGCATCCATGGCAGCAGGGTAGAAAATAGGTGTTAATACGAGAATGACAACAATCGGGTCGACGAACATACACCCAACGAAAAAGAAGATTGTCACCATAAGGAGCACATATACAGCACTAGGGTCTGTCCCAAGTACCGTCTCTGATATCATCTGCGGGATACGCGCGAAAGAAATGACCCAAGTGAAAGCTTGTCCACCTGCTACCAACACGAATACAGCGGATGTGACAAGTCCCGTAGAGCGTGCGATTCTAGGTAACTCCTTCAGATGGATCGACCTGTAAATCAAGACTTCCAAGATGAATGCGTACAGAACCGACATCCCCGCTGCCTCTGTGGGACTGAACAGCCCTGAATAAATACCTCCGATAATGATTATCGGAAATCCGAGAGGAAGTAATGCCTTACGCGTAAGCTCGATCCTCTCCTTCCAAGATGCCTTATTCGCAAGTGGGATATCAGCCATCTTGGCATAGATGACACTATAGATAGCAAAGCTCAAGAAGACAATGATTCCAGGGATGATACCTGCGATGAACAGGTCCCCCACCGAAGTTCCGGATACAAGGCCATAAATGATCATCCCGATGCTTGGTGGAACTAGTAGCGCCACGTCACTTGAGTTGATAATTAGAGCCATTGCCGTCGGGTCTTTATACCCTATCTTGAGCAAACGCTCCCTCATTGGTTTACCGATGGCTACAACCGTTGCCTGTGTAGAGCCTGAAATCGCTCCGAACAAAGTACAAGCTGCGGCAGTCGTGACGGCATATCCACCTCGAATATGACCGATGAATGAACCGATAAAGTCAAGGAGACGATTGGATGTCTTCCCTGTCGTCATAATATCTGCTGCAAAAATGAAAAGCGGTACAGCGAGCAGAACATATGGTTCAATTCCTGTAGAGAATTGCTGCATTAAAATCATAGGGTCCAAGTTTGGGAAATAGATGAACATGACGATCAGTGGAGCAATCATCAATGGAATCATCATCGGGAAATTCAATAGTAAGAGGACCACCATGATGGTTAGTAAAGTCGCAACCATAACGTTATCCTTTCTACTGCTAGATTTTAATTACAAGTGCGTTTCTTCCATGATGTCTTTTTTGTCTTGGTCGTTATAATCCTTTGCATCTGTGCCTATATATACAGCCTCCCGGTCTCGAATATTGATCCACATATTGCGGAGGAACTGTACACCTCCTAGGAAGAACCCTATTGGAATGAATAGATAGAGGTAATATTTAGGCATCTGCAAAGCTGAGGTTACCGTTCCATCCTGGTAGACATTTTGTACGTACAGAGCCGAATAATATGTAAGTACAAATAGAATGACCGCTGTAACCAATGAAATGAGGATCGCAAGTGCTTTACGGAGCTTAAACGGGGCCAAGTCATAGAATGCCGACATGCTGATATGGCGCCCTTTCCTAGCTGCATAACTAATACCCATAAACGTCGCAATGACGATAGCAATTTGACTCACTTCATCCGCAAAAGGTGGTGTATAGCTGAAGATTGCCCGGCTCAGAGCCTTTCCTACTACCATGACAGCGATGATAATCACAGCGTAACTCAGAATAAATTCTTCAATTTTTACAATTGCATTGTCCAAAAGCTTTAAGGCTTTCAAAGAGGTACGCCTCCTATATGTTGAATTTAAGGTCAGTTACTAAACATCATATCGAAAGTCCTATCCAACACTCAAACAAGTTTATACAGAATAATTTGTTTTCTTTGTCAAAAAAAGAACATTTCGAAAACTTTTTAGACAGTAGATGGCATTATCGTCTTAATCCCTACGTTATAATACAAAATACTCCAAATTTAGTCATTTCAAGTTTTTCTCGAATGTAAATGGTAGACAATAGAGTTTCCAACCCATCTGTATCCGATCTTCTGATAGATGGAATTCGATGTAGCGTTATCCATATCTGTATATAAAGAACAGAATAGAAATCCTTTTTCGAGGAGGTACTTGGATAGGTGGTAAGTCACCAGACTCCCATACCCTTTCCTCTTATGTTCATCCGGTGTAAACACAGCGTTGATTGTAGCACCATTCAGCGTTTCCCTAGCTCTACATGCCATAGAGACTGGTATACCATTGACCGTCCAGAAAAACATCTTCTCCTTCTCGATCATGTCTGTTGCTAAATCCGATGCTTGCTCCTCGATATGCGCTTCCCCTACTTCTTTCCCGTATTGTAAGAACCATTTCTTAGCGAGGGCAAGGTCACTCTTTTCAGCCCTTACGAAATTCCCTTCTCTATCTGGTGGTGTGGCGAGCTTCTCCAACTTGTAGATTCCCTGTCTCATATGCAGGTTAGGTTCGAGGTTTCCTTTGCTATGGCAAGCTTCGATGAACCACTCGACGGCCTGTTCCTCCCCAAGAACGCCAGGGATATCATATTCGTGGTCTAGCAAGTATTGCACAAGGTGCTCTATTCCAGCTTTCGATGCCGTTGAAATAGATGGAAGAATCCATAGATGTGGAGGGGTCCTCATCGTCATGCAAGTAGTCTTTCCTGCTTCTTTTATGTATAGCAAATAAGGGGCAAGACTGCTTTCTTCTTGATCCATTCCCCTGAGAAGACCCAGCGGCAAATTGTTCTCCGCTTCCCTCTCTACTAATAGATGGTTCACTTCCGCTTTGAACCTGTTCACATTTGACTCTTCAATTATATTCATCTCTACATTCCCCTTCCCTTTCGAACTCAAACCTTTTTTGGTAAAATTCTGAAATGTAAACCTATTATAGTATGTTGACACATCCCCTACAATAGAAGAAAGGAGTGATTGTCGTGACCAAAAAGGAAATTCAGGATCAAATTACTTTTTTGAAGTCGGACTACATCCGTATTCAAGGCGATTTAGATAAGCTCGAAGCTGCAGGCGGGAATGTCCAAAGAGCGGAAGCACAGCTAGAGCGTATGGAAAATGAATTAAAAGAACTGAAGAAGCAGTTAGCTGCAGCTGAGGCTTAAATAGTATAAGAATGAAAAAACGTCCAGGGAACCCCTGGACGTTTTTTCATTCTTTATCTTGCTCTTGCTTCTTATTCTTTTCATGACGGTGTTCTTCTAACTTTTCTTGGATTCGTTCGAACTCTTTGCTAGGTGGCGTCAAGGAAACGACAACATCACCAGTCTCCGCTTTCGGTTCGATGTCATGGCTGAAGAAGTCGATTTTCCCAGTCGGTTTCTTGATGAACAAAAGGAGTGCTGCATCATCGATATTGGCTAAATACTTCTGGTAAGTATATTGTTCCGTGATATTCGTCTTCCGGAATACATAGCCGTTCTCTACCATCGTATTCAGTTCCTCAAAGGACGCTCCCTCTTCGAAAAGAATCCTACCACCAATCGTGTGGACCAAGTCCTCTAGGTTATCGCCTTCCCGATTACTCAGGCTCAACTGGAACGAGTTGTTGCGCCCGAATTCAGGGACGAAGGTCGTGCAAACAAGAGCATTGTAAGAATCTAGCTCTGTCGCAGCAATCAGATATTCATATGGTGTCATATCCAAGTAGTACTCTGTCTGTTCTGACAGAATTTCTCCATGGTAGGACTTCACTCCTCTCGATCTCGCACTAGAAAGGCGTTCCCACGAAGAATCTGAAATCAACACAGGTACTTTCAGCTCTTCTAATGTTTTAGCAAGGCCTGTAGAGAAGGCACTTCCTCCTGAAATCAATACACCAGGCGGGCCCTCTACGGAAAGACCAAGCTTCTTCGATAACCATCCGATGGTAAAGCCATGCGCAACAACCGTAGTAAACACGAGAGCGAACGTAATCGAAATGAGAATCGAAGCATCCTCAAATCCAGCATCCAAGAGGACACTAGAAAAATAACTCGCTACGGTCAAAGCGACAATTCCCCGCGGGGCAATCCACCCTACTAGAAGCTTCTCAGACTTCGATAAGTCTGTACCCCACGTAGAGGTGAAGATCGACAGCGGTCGAACTATGAACAGCATCAACAAGACGAATGCGATCGTCCGGAAGTTGAAGATCTCAAGCAGCGTCTCTTGAGTCAAGGATGCCGTAAGCATTACGAAGATCGTGGAAATCAGCAACAAAGAAATGTTCTCTTTGAAGTGTCTCATATCCGCTATCGAAGAAATATGCATGTTCGCAAGTGTCATCCCCATCGCTGTAACGGAAAGAAGTCCCGTTTCATGGGTGATTTCATCAGCAATAGTGAAACAGGCAATGACGACTGTAAAGACGACAGGAGATTTGAGGAATTCAGGTACGTATCCTGTTTCAAACATCCATCCTACTCCCTTACCACAGGCAATACCTAATATAACGGCAAAGATGGAAGCAAGGAAGAACATTAGAAGGGAGGATGGATTCACATCCGTACCTTGTATGAACACGATAATTTCAAAAGCAAATACAGCCAATAGCGCGCCGATTGGGTCGACAATAATGCCTTCCCACTTTAATATCTTCGCTGGACGCGGCTTGAGCTTCGCCTGTCTGAGTAACGGTAGAATGACGGTCGGTCCTGTTACAATGAAAAGTCCACCAATAACAAAGGCTACAGCCCAAGACAATCCAGCTACGTAATGGGCAGCAAGCGCCCCAAGAATCCAGCTTATAAAAGCGCCAAAGGTTACAATACGGAATACAGGTCGCCCAAGCCCTTTCACTTCCTTAAAGTCAAGGTTCAAGCTTCCCTCGAATAAGATGACGGCTACCGCCAGCGATATGATCGGCTTAAATAAATCTCCGAAATCTTCCTCGGGATTGAACAAACCAAATACCGGACCTGCCAGTAACCCCACAATTGACATGACGACAATCGCCGGTAAGCGAAAACGCCAAGCCATCCATTGTGACGCAATTCCCAATGTACCTATTATCATGAATTCCAATAGTAGTGAATCGATCATTAAAGGCTCCCTCATCTCTCCACAATTATGTGTAGCCATATTCTATATGGCGGCGTGACGAATGTAAACTATATTGAATTTATCCTTATTATAATCTAACTTCTTGAAAGCGTTTACTTATATGACAGTATTAACCTTTTAAATTTTCTAAAAATGTGTTGACATAATTTTTTGACATTGATAGTATTACGACGGTTGTATAAGAAATACGTCAATTCTTGTCGAACTCTACAAGCTTTTCTCCCTAGTATAGGAAGAGCGTTTTTAACTTACAATAAACAGACATCGAAAGAGGAGGGACCAGGCATGAAAGCACGCGACACCGTATTTATCGGTTTCACGCTTTTCGCTTTATTCTTCGGTGCAGGTAATTTGATCTACCCTGTCACATTAGGTTACCAATCCGGAACTTCATATTTACCAGCAATAATAGGCTTTGTTTTTACAGGTGTCGGCATTCCCATCGTAACCGTTGCTGCCATATCGTTTTTCAAAAATGGGGCGACACAGCTTGCCGGGAGAGTACACCCTAAGTTCGGCCTTTATTTTACGTCACTCGTCTATTTAGTCATTGGACCTTTCTTTGCTATTCCAAGGGCCGCTAACGTTGCATTTGAAACAGGAGTCGTCCCTTTTGTTAATGGCTCTTCCTTGACGCTATTCATATATTCTATTATATTCTTTATTCTCGTTTTCTGGGTAAGTTTAAACCCGTCAAAACTAGTTGATCGTGTTGGGCAAGTTCTCACGCCCGCTTTATTTTTGGCGATTCTAGGGTTAGTGATCGGAAGTTTCTTCTTATTGGACGGGGAAACGGTTGCTCCTATAGAAAAATATCAATCCCAGCCGTTAGTTAAAGGATTTCTAGAAGGTTATCTGACCATGGACGCCATAGCAGCATTGGCATTCGGCATCATCGTAGTCAGTTCATTCCGTGAGCGAGGCGTAGAAGGTCAAAAACAACTCACTATGCGTACCCTACAAGCAGGTCTCGTAACGGCTGTCGGTCTTACAAGTGTGTATGTCGCCATCGGCTGGATCGGAACCAAAATGGCTACAGAAGGCTCCTATGATAACGGAAGTGCCATTCTTGCCGGGGCAGCAAACGTCATGTTCGGAAAACCAGGAACATTGTTACTTGGTGTGATCGTCGGGCTTGCCTGCTTTACAACCTGTGTAGGACTTACTGTCGCGTGTGGCCAATTCTTCTCCAAGCGCGTGCCGGCTCTGTCATACAAGATGGTGATTACGATTGTGACGCTGATCAGTTTCGCTATATCCAATATCGGACTGAATCAGATCATCTCTTATTCTGTACCGGTTCTAGTCTTTATGTATCCGATCACCATTGTGCTGATTGTTCTTACCTTCTTAAGCAGATTGTTCCGACACTCTCCGAATGTATATAGAGGTGCTATCTTCTTAACGGCACTGATCGGATTGTACGACGGACTGGTCGCTTTCGGACTTAAGATGCCGGCGGTCACTTCCTTGATGAGCCAGCTCCCTTTATTCAATTATAGTTTGAGTTGGGTTGTTCCTGCTCTTGTCGGAGCCATTATTGGTCTCCTTGTTGATTTCATTTCCGGAAATCCACGTCATTCAGAAGGCTATCAAGAAAGCTGAAGGTTAAACGAATTATAGAGGGCAGGCGCTTCTAAGCGCCTGCTCTTTCTTTATGTAATAAAGAGACTTTAGCGGCATACGAAGAAGAGATGTTCTTTTCCAAGCATACAGCGTTAAAGAGACTACAAAAATAAAAGGAAAAGCTCCTGTTTAGGGCGCTTTTCCTTTCTGTTTTTCACTCAAAGTCCCTTATCAATCTGTTGAACGCTGACCTTCACCGTCAAGTTTTGTCCTCCGCCACGGTACACTCCCTGCAACGGACTGACGTCTGCGTAATCTCGCCCTGTACCGATTCGGATATGTTGCTCCAGAGCTTCTACATTGTTTGTCGGATCAAGACCGACCCAACCAATGCCCGGAACCATTACCTCCACCCAAGCATGGGTCGCGGCATCACCGATTAACGCTGAATCTTCCCCTACATACAAGTATCCACTTACATATCTTGCTGGAATACCTTTGTCGCGTAATACGCCAATCATTGTATGGGCATAGTCCTGACATACACCAGAACGTAATGGCCATGACTCATAGGCTTTTGTATTTACGTGAGTGGTTGCCGTGTCATAGCGTATTGATTGATGCAAGTAAGCCATTAAATCGATAGAAAATTGAATGGGATCTGATGGGTCTCCCACCGCTGCGACGATTTCTTGTATCTGCTCTTTATAAAGAAAGGTAAACGGCGTCTCATTCAAGTAAGCCAAATAGTGGCTTCTGAATAGCTCCGAATGGAAGATTTCTTTCATCTCATCACTGAAGTAGATCATTTTTATTAAAGGGCTCTTCTGAATACTTACCGTTGAAGTTGTTTTAACCGTCAGGTGTTCATGCTTTTCCGGGATGAAAAAGGTCTCTACATGATTCCCCCACAAGTCGATATGTTCCTTTGTCATGGAAGATGGATTGATTTCGGTTTGATACGCAAGTAGACGCTGGCATTCATCCGTTCGCGGCTTCAGCCTCACATGATTCATACTTTGATCCACGAAATTCTCGTAGTAGAAAGTATTCGTATGTTCTATTCGGTACTTCATGTTACTCCTCCTGGTGAGCTTTCACTTGACGTGGGCCGGTTCCACTAAATAATACGTTTCAGAGAACATTCGGCTGAGCGTCAAACAACGGTCTTGGAAGTGGTCCAGAAACTGCATGAGTTCTTCCATATCCATGCTCTCAATTTCCGTGTCTTCTATCTCTACTTGTATACGTTCAATCATATCAAATAAGTCCGCTGAATAGTGAGAAATTTTCCCATCCTCGATGCGGTCTATTGCTTCTTTCACATGATTGATACAGTAACGAATCGATCTAGGGAAAGTCGGTTCCTTAATTAAGAAATTAAGCACTTTCTCAGGTTGCATCGTGGGCGGATTTTTTTTCAGATAGGCGTCGTAGCCATTCGTATATTGCAGGGCTGTCAGCCAGTAGTAATACGTATTGTTACTGGACTGCGGATCCTTGCGATTCTTTTCGCAAAAGACATTTAAGATTCTTGAAATCTTCTCTCCGCGCTCCAGCCACTTCCCAACTTTTAAGAATGTATAAGGTAAATCCCTGCTCATGGAGGATTCAATTACTCCTTGTGCGGTCATAGAGGTTGTAGTGACATTTTTGAGGTAACGTTCTGTATGCTGCCTGGTCGAAGGTTGTTCCTCCCATTCCTTCTGATCCAGATAAAACTCATTCAATACTTCCCATAGCTCTTCAGGGATAATATCCCGTGTTGCTTTTGCATTTTCACGGGCATAAATCATACAGTTCATAAAAGAATTCATATTCAATGGACTGATGGAAAGGTATTGAATCACGGTATCTCTATCAATTCGACCATACCGTTCATAATAGTCCTCGATAGAAGCACAAATTTCAATGACTTCCTCCCAGTCACGATTCAATGCTTGTTCATCTGTAGCTTCCAGCATATGAATGAGCTGGGTGCTTAACACTCTTGAATTATTCTCTGCACGTTCCATGTTCCGCCCCAACCAGTATAACGAATCAGCTACTCTACTTAGCATGCGGTTCTCCCCCTTCACTTAAAATCCATGTGTCCTTACCGCCACCGCCTTGTGATGAGTTGACAACAAGCGATCCTTCTTTCAGTGCCACTCTGGATAGACCACCTGGTAATACGTGTGTCTTCTCCCCGTTCATCACAAAGACGCGCAAATCTACGTGGCAAGGGTAGAAGCGACCGTCTTGATAAGCCGGGGCTCTGGAGAGTTTGATGGTGGGCTGGGCAATATATTGATTCGGTTTTTCTATAATCTTTTCTCTGAAAAGTTCCCGCTCTTCCTCACTTGATTGAGGTCCAATCAACATATCATAGCCACCTGAGGCACCGACGTTCTTCACGACAAGCTCATCCAAGTGCTCTAATACATAATCCATTCTTTCCGGATCACTTAAGAAATACGTCTCGACATTCGGTATAATTGGTTCTTCATCTAAGTAGAAGCGAATCATTTCAGGTACATACACATACATAGCTTTATCGTCGGCAACCCCGTTTCCAATGCCGTTTAATATGGATACATTACCTGCCTTATACGCTCTCAATAGCCCATTTACACCAAGGGCGGAATCAGGACGGAATGCTTCTGGATCGAGGAAGTCGTCGTCAATCCTACGGTAGATGATATCGACACGCTTAAGCCCTCTGATCGTCTTCATGTAGACGACATCGTCTTTGACAACCAAGTCTCGTCCTTCCACCAATTCGATTCCCATTTGCTGGGCAAGGAAGACGTGATCATAATAAGCTGAATTGTACATACCAGGTGTCAAAAGTACAGCCGTCAGAGACCGGTTCCCTTCCGACTGTTTCGGAACATGGCTCATCACTGTTTGTTGAAGCTCTGAGAGTTGGTGCTCAAGCGTTTCAATCGAGTGTTGGAAAAACAGTTCAGGATACACTTGTCTCATCACATAGCGGTTTTGGAATACGTAACTCATACCCGATGGGTTGCGCAAATTATCCTCGAGCACTCTGTATTCACCATTTTCGTCCCTGATCAAATCCACACCAGCTAAAAACACATGATTACGAAGAGGAACATCCAACCCTTGTACCTGCTTGTAGTAATAAGGGTTATTTTCAACTAGGCCCCTCGGTACCACCCCCGCTTTGATGATTTCCTGGTCATGATAAATATCTTCCAAGAAATGATTCAGAGCTTTCAGACGTTGCTTCATCCCTTCTTCAATCTTGTTCCACTGAGGCTTTGGAATAATGATAGGAACAAAATCAAAAGGCATGGTGCGTTCTGTACCACCTGCCTGACTATATACCGTAAAGGTAATTCCTTTTCTCAAAAAGTTCAACTGGGCAGTTTCGTGTTTTTCACGAAGTTCATTCTCAGAAAAATCTTCAACCAGCTCGTAAAACCATTGATAATGACGCTTCGGAGTCCCGTTGGTATTCATCATTTCGTCATAGAATATACCTGTATCGTATTGTTTTAGCATTTGCTTCCCCCTCTTTCCACTGTATAATAGTTACGTACCCTCTCTCATCTTCCCTACACTAAAAAATGTTAGAATATTTAAAATTTTACCCTAAACTACAAAAAAAGACCACCTCTTGAGGTGGCCTTATGTTACAAGCATCAAATATTAATGACGATTTTTCCTTTAGCATGATGACTCTCACTTACCTCATGTGCATCACGTAGCCCTTGTTCTGTTAAATCAAATTGATGACCGATGACGGACGTTAATTGTCCGTTGACCATCATATCCGCCAGTTTCGCTAATTGTTCCCCTTTCGGATCAAGGAAAACAAATCCGGCTGTCACTCCGTATTTCGATGCCTCTTCTTCATTAGGAGGCTGAGCAATCGAAACGAGACGTCCGCCTTCTCTTAAGACACGATAGCTTTCAGATTGAATGTCGCCTCCAAGTGTGTCCAAGACGATATCATAATCCTCTAGTACTTCAGTGAAATCCTCTTCTTTATAATCGATAAACCTGTCTGGACCTAACTCTTCTACCCATGACCGGTTCTTTCCGCTTGCAGTCGTAGCAACATGAGCTCCGAATGCTTTCGCTATTTGTATTGCATAATGCCCTACCCCGCCAGAACCAGCATGAATGAGCACCTTTTCTCCTTCCTGCATGTTACAAAAATCAAAAAGACATTGCCATGCAGTCAATCCTGCCAAAGGTACTGCCGCTGCATCTTGGAACGGTATATTTTCAGGTAAATGAGCCAGTAGATGCTCATCCACTACCACTTCCTCTGCATATGTGCCTTTATTAGTAGTGGCCGGGCGGGCGAAGACACGATCTCCGACTTTGAACCCTTTCACATCTGAGCCTACTTCCTTAATGATCCCTGCTGCATCCCATCCTAAAGTGATTGGGAATTCAAGCGGCAGAGCCTCTTTCATGTATCCTTCTCTTACCTTCCAGTCAATCGGGTTGATGGAAGTAGCCTTCATCTCTAGGACAACCTGATTACTTTCAGGTTGAGGTGATTCCAGTTGCCTTTCGACCAACTGTTCACGACCACCATACTGATCTATTACGATTGCTTTCATGTTGTCACGCTCCTCATTTTAAATAGCTGCACCTACGTATTTTTCCCCTCTAGTAGGAGAACAAACATGATAAGATGGGAAAAGACGTAAGCACAGCACATACAAAGGATGGGAATCAATGATCGAAAAAGCCGAACGCTTACTGCAAACCTATTATGGCTTCTCCTCCTTTCGAAAAGGACAAGAGCAAGCCATACGTCAGGTCTTACAAAATGAAAACACACTCGCCGTCATGCCAACTGGCGGAGGAAAGTCACTATGTTACCAAATTCCCGGTTTAGCTCTTGAGGGAACAGCGATTATTATTTCACCACTTATATCTTTAATGAAGGACCAGGTAGATGCATTGGTCGCTTACGGGATATCAGCAACCTATATAAACAGTTCCCTTTCTGCAACAGAACAAAGGGAACGCATCCGTGATATGGAAAAAGGGCGCTATCAATTCGTTTATGTAGCTCCAGAACGATTTGATTCAGGTGCATTCTTAGCTACCCTTCAGCGGATGGAGCTGTCACTGATTGCTTTTGACGAAGCCCACTGTATTTCTCAATGGGGGCACGATTTCAGACCAAGCTACCGCTCTATCGTTCCGACACTTTACCAAATACCTAACCTGCCCGTTCTGATGGCATTGACTGCGACTGCCACGCAGGAAGTCATTCAGGATATCCAACGCCTTATTCACGTCGAGCCGGACGCCATTGTGAACACAGGGTTCGCAAGAGAGAACTTATCCTTCCGCATGATCAAAGGGCGGGACAAGCGCGACTTTGTGAAAGAATATGTGAAAAGCCGACCGGAAGAAGCAGGTATCATCTACACCGCTACAAGAAAAGACGCGGATCACCTTCAGCAGTACTTAGAAAAAGAAGGTTACTCGACCGGTAAGTATCATGCCGGCATGAGTGAAAATCAGAGAAAAGAGATGCAGACAAAGTTCGTCCGAGACGAGATTACGACGATCGTTGCGACAAATGCTTTCGGAATGGGGATTGATAAGTCCAACGTCCGCTATGTCATACACTATTCGATGCCGATGAATATCGAGTCCTACTATCAGGAAGCAGGACGCGCAGGACGTGACGGGGAACCCGGAGATTGCGTCTTATTATTCTCGAGCCAAGACATCCAACTGCAGCGATTCCTGATCGATCAGTCGCCTGTTGAAGAGAAGAAAAAAGAAGAATATGCAAAGCTTCAGTCTATGATCAACTATTGCCATACATCCATGTGTCTGCAGCAATATATTTTAGAGTATTTCCAAGACCCTAACAGCACAGAACCATGTGGAAAATGCTCCAATTGCACGCACGATGGTAAGGAACAGGACATGACGAAAGAAGCACAAATGGTCCTCTCCTGTGTAAAACGGATGGGTCAGGCATTTGGTGCCGGGTTGACTGCTAAAGTGTTGAAAGGCTCCTCAGACAAGAAGGTCAGACAGTTCCAGTTCGAAGACTTACCGACCTATGGGCTTCTTTCTCACTATACGGAAAAGCAACTCACCAGATTCATTCACTTCCTTACTGCTGAAGGATACTTGAACCCCGGTAACGGTCGCTACCCTACCCTGCAATTGACCTCAAAATCCGTTGAGGTATTGAAGGGACAAAAACCGGTCATTATGTTAATTGAATCCACGACCACAAACGTAGAAGAAAATTACAACGTCGAGTATTTCAACGAATTACGGAACTTACGAAAGGAAATGGCAGACGAAGCGGGCTTGCCACCTTACGTCATATTCCCTGACTCGACATTGAAAGCTTTCTCTATTTACTTACCTGAAACGAAGTCAGAAATGCTTTCGATCAAAGGAGTCGGCGAACAGAAGTGGAATAAGTATGGAGAGAGATTCTTAGAACTTATAAAGCCTTGGTCTCAAGCGGCAGAAAACAAGCCAAAACCCACCGAGGAAGAACACACTGTAAAGTCGACCAGCTCACCACGACCTGGAGATGGGACACCAAGCCATTTGGTCAGCTACCGTATGTGGCAAGACGAACAGAAAGATGTTCAAACTATTGCAAAGGAACGAGGCATCAGCCCTCAGACCATTGAAAGTCATTTATTCCGATGCGCTCAAGAAGGAGAACCTTTCGATTGGAACCACTGGTTCAACGAAGAAGAAGAGCAGCAAATTTTAGAAGTGTATGACGAGCTTGAAGAAAAGAAATTGAAGCCAGTGAAAGAAAAGCTTCCGGATGTGACATATTCCACAATAAAAGCCGTATTGCACAAGAACGAACGATGGACATAGCACCTGAGCCTGTCCGTGTTTACAATAAAAACAGGAGGGATTAGATGACGAAGGAAAGAATCACGAGAGAAATAGTGCAGACAATGGATCAAAAGGACTCTCTATCTCATTTCAAATCTGAGTTTTACACGCAAGACGATCATTATTATATGGATGGCAACTCCCTTGGTCTCTTATCTAAACGTGCGGAAGCCGCCGTTCTTACCTCGTTACAAGACTGGAAAGAACAAGGTATCGATGGTTGGACAGAAGGTAAAGAGCCATGGTTTTATATGTCTGAAAAAATCGGAGAAATGACAGCTCCGTTGATTGGTGCTGAGCCTGAGGAAGTCATTAACACAGGTTCAATCACTGCGAACCTACATCAACTATTGGCTACATTCTATAAACCAGAGGGAAACAGAACCAAAATTCTAGCTGATTCCTTGAACTTCCCGTCTGATATCTATGCGCTGCAAAGTCAGATCGAACAAAAAGGGTTGAAGCATGAAGAGCAGTTGATTCAAGTCGAGAGTAAAGATGGATACACATTAAAAGAAGACAACATCATAGCTCAGATGGATGAACGGACCGCCGTTCTGCTGCTCCCTTCTGTCCTATACCGCAGCGGACAACTACTCGATATGAAGCGACTGACGGAAGAAGCCCATAAAAGAGGAATCATTGTCGGCTTTGATTTAGCACACTCTATCGGCGCCATCCCCCACCAACTACATGAGTGGAACGTAGACTTCGCCGTGTGGTGTACCTATAAATATTTGAACAGCGGCCCCGGCGGGGTTGGCGGATTGTTCGTCCATGAAAAGCATCTTGGCCAGAAGCCAGGACTTGCAGGATGGTTCAGTTCAAAAAAAGAGAAGCAATTCGACATGGAACACACATTGACCCACTCCGAAACGGCAAGCGCCTTCCAAATGGGCACGCCTCATATTTTGAGTTCTGCTCCCTTAGTAGGCTCTCTGGAAATGTTCAACGAGGCAGGAATTGAAACTATACGATCGAAATCGCTCCAAATGACACGCCTACTCATGAATCTCATTCATCAGGAACTCAGCGATTTCGGCTTTCAGATCATGAACCCTCTTGAAGACGAGCGTCGTGGAGGCCACGTCAGTCTTGTGCACCCTGAAGCGGCAAGCATCTGTAAAGCATTAAAGAGCGAAGGAGTCACACCAGATTACCGCTCGCCTAACGTCATCCGGTTAGCGCCGATCGCTCTTTACTCTTCCTTTGAAGATGTTTATGAAATGATCGGGATACTAAAGAAACTGATGACAGAAGAGAAACATAAGCAATTCAAAAACGAACGAGGCATAATCGCATAAAAAAGATGCTGCGCAAGAAGCGCAGCATCTTTTTTGTTTATTTGCCGAATTGATCTTTGAACATATTCCGTGCAACGCGTGGTGCTAACCAAATCATTGGAAGCAACAGCAAGGATACAGGAACCGCTGTTACAACAATGAAGTTCTGCAACTGCGTAATACCACTATCACCTGTGATCAGGAGAATAACGGCAATGGCACCCATAAGAATTGCCCAGAAGACACGCAACCAAGGTTTCGGATTTCCTTCACCGGTAACGGCCATTGCAATCGTGTACGACATCGAGTCACTTGTTGTGACAACGAATAGGATCGTCAAGATTAAGAACAATGGTGAGACAATGACTGCGAGTGGGAATTGTTCTGTAATCGCGAACATCGCCGCTGGGTTTCCGGCAGCATTCAACGCATCTGATACGGAACCAGGGTTCTGCAGTTCGAAGAAGATACCAGATCCGCCAAGAACCGTGAACCAGAACGTTGAGATGACTGGTGCGAAAATAGAGATAGCCACAATGATTTCGCGAATCGTACGTCCTCGTGAAATACGGCTGACTAGAATAGCCATCATCGGACCATATCCAATGAACCAACCCCAGAAGAAGACTGTCCAAAGATTCAACCAATCAGAGTCCCCGCGGAACGTACTCATCGGAATGAACTGATCGACATAAAATCCGAAGCCTGAGATGAAGTGGTTGATGATAAAGCCACCAGGGCCGAAGATGACGATGAAAATCATCAATCCAAGGGCCAAACGGACGTTGAAGCTACTCAAATATTGAATACCTTTATAAAGACCTGTTACGGCAGAAATCGTGGAAATAACTACTACAGCGAGAATGATCGTAAACTGTGTGCTGAAGCTGTTAGGAATTCCGAAAATCTCTTGTAAACCGTAGCTTGCTTGAAGACCTAAGAAACCGATTGGGCCAATTGTGCCTGCCGCTACTGCAATGACAGAGAATGCATCAATGATTGTACCGAACCAACTATCACGAAGCTTCTCCCCGAAAATCGGGTACAGCAACGTACGTGGTTTCATTGGCATCCCTTTATGATAGTGACCATACATCATTACAACGGCACTGATTGTTCCTAGGATTGCCCATGCAAGGAATCCCCAGTGCATGAAACTTTGTGCTAAAGCTGGATTAATGGCTGCTTGCGTTCCAGCTTCAATTCCAGACTGATGAGGTGGTACCGTCAAGAAGTGCCACATTGGTTCTGCAGCTGCCCAGAAGACACCGCCACCAGCAAGTAATGTAGCCATGATGATCGACAACCATTTATAGAGTCCGATCTCCGGCTTTTCCATGTTACCCATTCTGATTTTTCCATATTTCGAAAACGCTAAATATAACCCTACTAAGAAGGTCGCAAGCATTAGAACTTGCCAGAATGCTCCGAAATATTTAGCTGACCATGCGAAACTGTTGCTTACAACGGTTTCAATAAGATTAATATCAATAAGTGCTAAGAAAACGAATAAGACAAGTAGTCCTCCGCTAATCCCAAATACCGGCCAGTCGATGCGGCCTGTCTGTTTTTGATTCAAAGTATGATCTCCTTTTGTATTTAGACTTTGTTTTAAAATCACAATGTTTGATGCTAACACTGGTTAATTAGCGTGTAAAGGGAAAAGATTTACCAGAGACCAAAAGAGGTCACGTGCATCCACGTGACCTTATTATTCGCTTTATTCTGCCTCATCATACTCGATTCCTTTATCCTTATGGCGTTCTTGACAATCTTTACAAAGCTTTACTTCTGCTTCTTTCTTGGATGTCAAGAGACGACCGCAATTACCGCATTTCCCGAATTCGTTCGGGTTGGCCTGAAATCCTGGTAGTTCGTTTTCTGGACCTGGCATACAAAACCATCCTTTCGTAACTGAATTTATCTTTTTATTCCCCAAAGCTTGTGTTCTCAATCATCGCAAGAGTTCACGAGCCGCAGTCAACCCAGACAATGTCACACCAAGCGTCCCTGCCCCTGGGAATACGGTGTCTCCACACAAATAAACACCTGGGATCCCGGAACGAATCGAATAGCTATTCAACCAACTGTATTTTCCAGTAGGAGCATAGCCCCCGACTTTCCCTTTAGATCTTCTTAGCCACTTTTGAAATGTAACTGGTGTACCTGGTAGAACGAGGTCGAGGTTAGCTTGAAACCCTGGGAAGTAATAGTCGACAGTAGCCAACAGTCGATCCGTCATTTCTTGCTTCTTTTGTTCATACTCTTCTGCTTCCCACCATTGTTCAAGATTGGTATGCGTAGAAATGGTCAGCGATCTCTTGCCCTCTGGTGCCATTTGCTGGTCTTGTGGATCAGATAGTGACATAAGGAATTGCCCACCATCATGCAGGTCGTTCGGGTGATTTTGATCAATGAATTGATGGTAGAGGACATTTGTATTTTGAAATACTGATTCCTCTACTCCTGCATGAATGATGAAGGCTCCCCACGTGTCCCGCTTTTCTTCTTTTTCAGGATAAATAGAGCTTTGGTTCATCAGGTCTTCCGATAATGTATCTTGTAAGTTATGGACAGAGTGATTGAGAACCAGCTGCTTCGCTTCAAACTCGCTGTTTCGTTTGGAATGTAAGACAAACCTGTCCTCCTTCTTCTCGATGAGGCGGATCGGGTATCGCATGAAGACCTCATTACCTTGTTCTTTTACATACCCAGCCAGCTGCTCCGCAACGGTAGCGAGTCCCCCATGTACGGCATAAGCGCCTTTATGAAAAGTTTGTAAGGCCGCATATCCGAGAAAGGCTGGACAGTTTTCCACACTCGTCTGTACGCTGTCCATCAACTCGCCATTCAAAAAAGTCTGGAATCCTTCGTGCTTGTGAAGGTTGAATTTCTTTAAACGGTCATAAACCGTCTGATTTAAGTATGGAAGCAGTTTGATCGATGAGGGGTTGATCATCGGAAACAGTTGCGTAATGTCCCTTATCGTCTTAGGAGGGAAAACAGGTCTATAATCAAGGAGGTTGTCGACGAGGGATCCGACACGAAACACTTCCTCATAGAAAGCTTGAATAGATGAAGCCGCTTCTTTGAAATGACGTTCAATTTCCTTATACCACTCTACTTTTTCCCTATAATAATGGATGACTCGATCAGGCATATGAATGTCCATGATCGGATTCAACAATGTCATCTGTGGCTTCTCGAGCTGTAAAGATTCATACAGTTGGTCGAGTACACCCCCTTCTTCAAATCCCATCCCTACTGTAGCCCCGGACTGAAAGCGGTAGCCTCCTCTTTCGAATTTCCCCGCACTGCCTCCGAGCTCGTTCGATGCTTCGAACACTGCTACACGTTTGCCGTATTTAGATAATTCAGCAGCTGCAGCAAGCCCGCCGAATCCCGCCCCAACAATCGCTACATCATATACCATACTCAACCCTCCTTTCTTTCAGTATTCCCCCTAGTCGACCTATATCAAATACAAATTTGCACATTGCATGAGAAGCTGCGCCGATTAGTGATAAACCGACTACATAAAAAAAGAGCAGTGCGATATCAATCGCACTGCTCTACCTGTCTTAATCATCAAAAGAAATTGCCCAGCTACCATTTTGCATAACTGGTTCTGTTGTTCCGTCTTCAAGAAGACCATGAATGTTAATTTCACCAGACCCCATCATGAAGTCGACGTGAGTCAAGCTGTCGTTTACGCCTGCTTTATCCAGCTCTTCTTCATTCATATCCGAGCCACCTTGCATGTTGTTCGGGTACGCTTTACCGAGTGCCAAGTGGCAGGACGCATTCTCATCATACAACGTATTATAGAAAATCAATCCAGATTGAGAGATTGGAGACGCATGCGGAACTAGAGCCAACTCCCCTAATCGACGTGCTCCTTCATCCGTATCAAGAAGATGTTGAAGCGTATCTTCTCCTTCTTCCGCTTTGAAGTCGACGACCTTTCCTTCTTTGAACGTCAAAGTGAAGTTATCGATTACGTTACCACCATAGTTTAATGGTTTAGTACTCGATACTGTTCCGTTCACACCATATTTATGAGGTGCAGTGAACACTTCTTCTGTCGGCATATTCGGGTTGAATCTAACACCCTCTCCTACCGTCTTAGAAGGTCCGCCTTTCCAGATGTGCCCTTTCGGGAGATCGACCTCCAAATCGGTGCCTGGTGCTTTGTAAATCAGTTTCTGATACTGTTTCTTGTTCAAGTATTCACGCGCTTTAATCAAGGTTTGGTTATGTTCTTCCCACGCCGCAACCGGGTCCTCACGATCTACGCGGACGATACTGAAGATTTGATCCCAAAGTTTCTTAACCGCTGTTTCTTCGTCTTCTCCAGGAAAGATCTTCTCGGCCCATGCTGGAATAGGAATACTGACAATTGACCACTGGATGCGGTCGTTCATTGTGTAACCACGAAACTCGGACATCGCTTGGGAGCGTGCTTTTTGAGAAGCCGCTACTTTCCCAGCATCGATTCCTTTCAATAAGTCAGGATCTGTTGAACGGACAGACAAAATCGCCGCTCCGTTCTTAGCGAAATACGTTAACTTGTCCTTCTCCCATTCAGGAACTTCAGACAGCGTTTCTTTGTCTACGTGTTCGTATTTCATTCGGGTGAGTTCATCATCGCTCCAGTTGATATGAACATCTTTCGCTCCCATTTCAAGCGCTTTTTTAGCAATAACGCGAGTGAACTCTGCACCTTCAATTGTGGAGTTGATCATTAAGTATTGGTTATCTTGCAGATTGACGCCTGTGCGCAGGGCCAAATCAGCATATTTTTCAAGCATATCTTGGCTTGGCATATACATTGTAAATATCCTCCTTCTGATAATGTATCCGTATTCATTATTCCATATTTACCTTAGATGCACAAAAAGAAGACTCAAGAGTTCTTGAGTCTTCTACAGGATGTCCAGAAAGTCCCTTCGGTTCTTCCATGCGTAGAAGAACGGTGTTGGAGAAACAGTCCGCTTTCCGCAGGCGTCCGGTGAGCCTCCTCGTTCCCTACGGTCTCTGTGGGGTCTCACGCTGTACTCCGCCCCTGCAGGAGTCTACCTGTTTCTCCAACACCTTTTCAAATGAAGTATGAACCTCTTATCATTCAGCTCCATGATGAGCGGCCCATAAATGTCCACACTTGAGGAATCAGCAATACATCAGCGCAATGTTCTGTTCGTGTACACCAGTAAAGTGGTCTAGTAAACGAAGAGACTCCTTTACAGTAGAGATCCAGTAGGGGTCTCACTGTTTTCCACCCCCTTTGTGAGAATTTGTTTTAACAGAACCAAGCGAGAATGGGTTACTACCTCCCGTACAATATCTTCGAAAGAAAAGGAAGGTGGTTTGTGCTTTCTGAGGAGACTCAGGCCGTGCCCGCGGAAAGCGAAGTATGTTGCCGAAGCGGGGCACGGACATATTACTTCACAAAGAACCCCGAACAATTCGCTCGGGGTTTCTAGTAAATGAATTCTTTTGACTCAGCCTCATTTATTTGATGGTTATTGGTTCATCTCTTCTACGATCTCCGACAACTCTTCCCATCGTTCCATCTTCGTTTCGAGCTCCTGCTCGACTTTCTCTTGTTTCGCATAGAGTTCTTGTACTTTCTCACTGTCGCTTGCGTTCGTTTCGATATCCTCTGCAAGTTGCTCGAGTTGTTCTTCCAGAGATGCAATATCGTCTTCAATTGTTTCCCATTCACGCTTTTCCTTATAAGAGAGCTTGCGCTTGCGATTGTTTCTTCGTGTTTGTTCCTGAGCCGAAGCCTCTTTTTTCTTTTCTTCGATTGCTTTCTTCTCTTCTTTTCTAGTTTCCAGGTACTCTGAATAGTTTCCGTGGAAGCGGCGTACTTGGGCTTTTCCTTCAAAGGCAAGCAACCGGTCAACGACACGATCAAGGAAGTAACGATCATGTGAGACTGTAATGACAACACCCGGGAACTGATCCAAGTATTCTTCTAGTACACTCAACGTTTCTGTATCAAGGTCGTTGGTCGGCTCATCCAGAAACAGTACGTTCGGCTCACTCATCAGCACCCGAAGCAGGTACAAGCGGCGTCGCTCCCCGCCAGAAAGCCTGCGGATATAAGTCCATTGTTGAGAGCGTGGGAATAAGAATCGCTCCAGCATCTGTTCTGCTGTGATTTCATCCCCGTCTTGGGTGTAAATCACTTCTGCTATTTCTTTAATATACTCGACTACTTTCAGTGATCCATCTATCTCTTCATGGTCCTGGGTGTAGTAACCGATTTTAACAGTTGAACCTACTTGTACTTCCCCACTATCCGGCTTGATTCTATCTGCCATAATATTAAGAAGCGTCGTCTTACCCGAACCATTTGGACCAATGATACCAAGGCGTTCGCCAGGCACTACAAGGTAGTCGAGGTTTTCGACGATTTGTTGTTCTCCGAAAGCGTGAGTGATGCCCTCAAGCTCTAGTACCTGTTTGCCAAGACGTTTTGAACCGATCGCAATGTCTACTTGGTCTTGATTGGTGTTAAAAGTTTCTTCCTTCATTTCCTCTACCCGTTGAATACGGGCTTTCTGCTTCGTACCGCGAGCTTTCACGCCCGCCCTCAGCCACGCCAGTTCTTTCTTCAAGGTATTCTTGTGCTTCTGTTCCGCTTGCTTCTCGAGCTCTTCTCGCTCCGCACGCTTTTCTAGAAATGTCTCGTAGTTTCCTTCATAGACATGTAGGTTGCTTCGTTCTAATTCATAGATAAGGTTGGTCACACGATTCAAAAAGTAACGATCGTGTGTGACGACCATTAGCGAACCTTTGTAAGAAGAAAGGTACTCTTCCAGCCATTCGATCGTCTCATTATCCAAGTGGTTAGTCGGTTCATCCAAAAGGAGTAGGTCCGCTGGCTGAATCAATGCCTTGGCAATGGCTACCCTCTTCTTCTGCCCCCCTGATAACTCGCTCACTCTTCTCTGGTACCCTTCAATACCAAGCTTGGATAGAACGGTTTTGGCTACAGTGTTTGCCCCCCAAGCTTCTGTTTCATCCATTCTTTGTTGAAGCGTAAGCATCCGTTCCTGTACCTTAGTGTCCTCAGGATTAACAGCAAGTTCTTGTAATACCTGCTCGTACTGTCGCATTGTCTTCATGATTTCCGAATCGCCATAATAAATTTGTTCTAACACCGTCAATTTATCATTCAATTCCGGCTCTTGAGGAAGATATTCGACAGTGAAATCTTTAGCATGATCCATCGTTCCTGCATCAGCTGTTTCGATCCCCGCGAGTACTTTAAGTAAGGTAGACTTACCTGTTCCATTCACTCCAATCAAACCAATTCTCTGGTGGTTTGCTACTGTAAATGATATATCGTGAAAGAGATCTTTATCTCCAAAACTTTTACTTAGTTGATCAACTTGTAACATACTCATTACGCTCATCCTTTTTGAAAAATCCTGAACCTATCATATCATAGATGGTTGGTGTCCACGTCTTCCCAGCATTCGCTAACCTAGTAGAAAATTGTGTGATGCTACGTTTACTTCCGACTGTAGTGAAAGTACTGTCGGCTCTTCCATGTGTAGAAAATGGGGTTGGAGAAACGGTCCGTCTTCCGCAGGCGTCCGGTTAGCTTCCTCGCTCCCTATACATCTTCAACAACCAGAAAACCCCTGAACATTTGGAATGTTCAGGGGTTTTTATTATTCGCCCATACGTTTTTGTTCTTCGTGGGAGGCGATATCTTGATCACGTCGCCAGTATTCCATACCTTTTACACCTGGAAGGTGATCCTGGTAGAAAACGGGATCTTTCCCTTCTTTCCGCTGACGCGCATAGTCTTTCATCGCTGTGAAAGCGACAGGCGCAAGCCGGGTGATGGCATACAGGTTGATCAGAATCATAACCCCCATCGATAAGTCAGCAAGTGACCAAACAATATCAAACTTGGCAAGCGCACCGAACATGACCATGCCCAGGACTGCTAAGCGATAAATGAAAATATTACGGGAACTTGCTTTGATGAACTCGATGTTGGTCTCTCCGTAATAGTAGTTTCCGATGATTGAACTGAACGCAAATAGAAGAATGGCTATCGCAATGAAGATCGAAGCCCATGTTCCAAGCTGGGATTCGAAGGCCATTTGTGTAATGACAATTCCGTCTGCGCCAGGGTTTTCTAGATAACTGCCTGAGAACAAGATAATGACTGCAGTTGCACTACAAATCAAAATTGTATCCGTGAATACACCAAGCGTCTGGATCAAACCTTGCTTGACTGGGTGCGTGACTTCAGATGTAGCAGCTGCGTTTGGAGCACTACCCATACCTGCTTCGTTGGAGAACAAACCACGTTTAACACCAATCAGAATCATTCCACCGAATGTCCCGCCAGCAACTTCTCTCAATCCGAAGGCGCCTTGGAAAATTTGCCCGAACATATCCGGTATGGCACTGAAATTATTAATAAGTACATATACAGCAAGAATAATGTAAAAAATGGCCATGAACGGGATAATGTACTGCGTTACTTGTGCAATACGCTTCAGTCCACCGAAAATGATGAGAGCAGAAAAAACAACCAATAAAGATCCCATCAGCAGTCTGTTTACATCGAATGAATTCTCAAATGCTAAGCGGATCGTGTTTGATTGTACTGCACTAAAGACAAGACCGTACGTGAATGTAATCGCCACAGCAAAGGCAATTCCTAACTTCCGATTATTCAACCCTTTTTCCATATAATAAGCCGGTCCGCCACGATACTGGTTCTTCTCTGGTACTTTGTAGATTTGGGCAAGCGTACTCTCAATGAAACTGGACGCTCCCCCTACCATTGCGACAATCCACATCCAAAATACAGCACCCGGACCACCGGTTGCGATGGCAGCTGCGACACCAGCTAGGTTCCCTGTACCGACACGGGATGCCGTACTAATAGCAAATGCTTGAAAGGGTGAGGTCCCTTTCTTCCCCTCAGCAGAAATAGCCCGCTTATCAAATAAGACACGAACCATTTCCGGAATGTAACGAAATTGCACAAACCGAAACTTGATTGAGAACCATAATCCAAGTCCCAGCAAGGCATACACTAGGATCCATCCCCAGAACAGGTTATTGATCCAATTTAAAGCCTCTTGAATCATTGTTACACCTCCAAATTCTATTTATTACCAATTTAGAATGTTGTTCCCTTATTCTATATTTCAAAACTCATTATAAAAAGATGATCTAAAATTCCCACTCAACACTTTACTAATAAAAAGCGCTAAAATCAATGCAAAATTCTTACCATTTCAAAAAGCAGACACATTTTTCAAAAAATAAGGGTTGACTTGAGAATGATTTTCATTACAATTGAAATTGGTATTGAAAATCAATCTCAATTAAACAGTACATAAGGAGTGGACTTACAAAATGAAAAAATGGTTTCTATTAAGCCTTGTTCTCTTATTAAGTATTCTTGCTGCATGCGGCAATACAGAAGATTCAGAAGAACAAGCTGACAGCACGACAGATCAAGAAGAAACAGAACAAAGCGGTGAAAGCACAGAGAGCGAAAATGAAGAAGCAGCAACAGAGAAAATCGGTGGTGAAGTGAACCTATACACAGGTCGCCACTATGAAACAGACCAAGAACTTTATGATACTTTCACAGAACAAACAGGTGTCAAAGTTAATGTCATCAAAGGAGACGACGATGAGTTGATTGCCCGCCTTGCCCGCGAAGGGGAAGCTTCCCAGGCTGACCTTCTAATCACTGCAGACGCTGGTCGTCTGTATCGGGCACAATCCCAAGACCTTCTACAATCTGTAGACAGTGACGTGTTAAATGAGAACGTACCTGAAAACCTTCGAGAAGAGAACGGCCAATGGTTCGGACTTACAAAACGTGCACGAATCATCGCTTACAACAAAGAAACTGTGAATGCAGAAGACATTCAAACGTATATGGACTTAACTAAAGATGAGTTCCAAGACAAAGTCTTAATCCGTTCTTCTTCTAACATTTACAACCAATCCCTTCTAGCTTCTATGATTGCACTTGAAGGTGAAGAAAAAGCGAAAGAATGGGCAGAAGGAATCGTTGATAACATGGCACGTGATCCGAAAGGTGGCGACCGTGATCAAGCGAAAGCGGTTGTAGCTGGTGAAGGAGACGTCGCTGTCATGAATACGTACTACCTTGGAAAACTGATTAACTCAGAAGACCCAGAGGAAGTAAAAGTCGGAGAGCAACTTGGTGTCATCTTCCCTAACCAAGACTCTACGGGTGCACACGTAAACATCAGCGGAATCGGAATGACAGCAAGCTCTAAAAACAATGAGCAAGCCCAAGCGCTTATGGAATTCTTAACAACAGAAGAAGCTCAAAAGCAATTTGCAGAAGCGAACTACGAATACCCTGTAAATCCTAATGTGGAAGCTTCTGAACTGCTTCAAAGCTGGGGAGAATTCAAAGCTCAAGATATCAACTTGGCTGAGCTTGGTGAGAACAATGATGCTGCGATCAAAATCATGAACGAAGTTGGCTGGAAATAAGCATAAAGATAAAGCGCCGCTCTTAAGAGAGCGGCGCTGTCTATATATACAAATTAATTGAGAATTGATATCATGATGAGTGTGAACTCAACGCTGAACCAAGTCTATCTTGTCTACAGGTGGATTTGGTTCAAGGTTGAGTAAACCTTTATGTAGGTAAGGACGTGTATGGATTGAAGCTTTTTCGAAAACTCCCTGGATACGCAAATATATGGTCATGGCTCAGTCTGATGATTGTCGTTTTAATTTTGATGCCGAACATCACGATTCTCCTGAACTTTTTCACCGAGAAGGCAGAGAATTGGGGACATATCCAAGAATTCATTTTACCCGATCTTCTTAAAAACACTAGTCTGCTAATGGTATTCACAGGCGTCTTATCCATCTTAATTGGAACCAGTCTTGCCTGGTTGGTATCAGCTTACGACTTTCCGATGAAACGATTTTTTAAATGGGCACTGATTCTTCCTCTCGCGATTCCACCTTATATAGCGGGTTATACGTATAACGGCATATTGAATTATACCGGAGTGATCCAAACAACTCTTCGCAATCAGTGGGGCATTGAGGTGGACCAAAAATATTTTGATATTTTGACTCTGCCGGGAGCTGTGTTCATCTTTACGCTTTTCTTATTCCCATACGTGTACACCATTACAAGAGCATTCTTAGCGAACCAGTCTGCTTCTATAGTGGAGAATGCACGCTTACTCGGGCGCAATGCTTGGGAAGTCTATTTCCGAATCGTGCTTCCGATCTCCCGAGGAGCGATTGTTGGTGGTGTCAGCCTGGTTTTACTGGAAGTATTGAATGACTACGGGTTAGTCCAGTACTTCGGAGTCCCGACGTTCAGCACTGCCATTTTCCAAACATGGTTCGGAATGAACGACCTGACTTCTGCTATTAAGCTTTCTGCGACATTGATGTTCATCGTCTTCGGCATTCTTATTCTGGAAAAAGTGCTCCGCGGTCGAAAGAAGTACAGTTATGCAAGTGCGAAGGTACGCCCTTTGACACCCGTTAGACTGAAAGGTGTGAAAGCTTGGACTGCCTTCAGCTACGCTTTTGTCATTTTTTCATTAGGCTTTCTCATCCCTTTCATTCAGTTGGTTGATTGGATGTTCTTAACCTTTGACAAAATCGCATCACCAGAATTCACGTCTCTACTGACAAATTCTTTACTCGTTTCGTTCGTTGGTGCGGCAATGATTGTGGTTTTCGCTGTGATCATCGCCAACTTTGCACGCATGCACCAGAGTATTGTATCTAAGTCTGCTGCACGGGTAACGATACTTGGCTACTCGATACCTGGTGCTGTCATCGCGGTTGGGATCAGTACGGTCTTCATTCAAATAGATCAGTGGTTATTCGGGTTCTATGACTGGGTCGGGATGGACCCGACGCTAGTCTTGAGTACCAGCCTGTTCATGCTAATTTCGGCGTACGTTATCCGCTTCTTAGCAATTGGGTATAACTCCATCGAATCTGGCTTTGACAAAGTTGGCCATCAATTCACGGAAGCTTCCAGAATGCTCGGCATGAATGTCACCCAAACATTTTTCAAAGTCGATGCCAGAATGATCCGTGGTTCTTTGATCAGCGGGTTCATCCTCGCCTTCATTGAAATTCTAAAGGAACTACCATTGACCTTGATTTTACGTCCATTCAACTTCGACACGTTATCCACCAAAGCGTTTCAGTACGCAAGTGATGAACAAATACACGAAGCCTCTCTCGCTTCCATTATCATTGTGATTATCAGCGGGATAGCGATTTATATTTTCCATCAAGTGTTAGAAAAGGAGCCAAACTGATATGTACATTCAAATCAAAGACCTTTGCTTTCGTTATGGAAACTCTAAGATGAACACGATTCGCAACTTCAACCTGTCCGTCAACCAAGGCCAAATTGTTTCGATTCTAGGAGAGAGCGGAAGTGGTAAGAGCACCATTCTTCGCCTGCTCTGCGGTCTAGAGACCCCAAGTCAAGGAGTCATATCGATCGGCGGAAAAACCGTGACAGATGACCGCAGCTTCGTGTTACCTGAGAAACGCGGAATCGGTATGGTATTCCAAGATTATGCTCTCTTCCCGCACATGACGGTAGCTGAAAATATCCAGTTCGGACTGAAAGGATTCGGTCGAAAGGCTAAAAAACAACGAGTGGAAGAAGTGCTCGACCTCGTCAATATGAAGGATTTCTCCAAGCGTTATCCACATGAACTAAGTGGTGGACAGCAACAACGGATTGCTCTTGCTCGTGCACTTGCACCGAAACCTTCGCTCTTATTGTTAGATGAACCTTTTAGTAACTTGGATGCTGATTTGCAGATCAAGATAAGAAGTGAACTGAGAGATATCATCAAGAAGACGGGCATTACCTCGATTTTCGTGACGCACGACCGTGAAGACTCCAAAGCCATTGCAGATCGGATCATTACCATGCGGGATGGTTCTGCCTATGATTGGGATTCTATTTGTACGATTAAATCAGAATTTCCCGAAGAACAGCCGATGACAATATCGTAAAAAAAGCTCTACTGCCAACTTGGCAGTAGAGCTTTTGGGTTGTTAGAAAATAGGAGTAACGGTTCTGTTAAAAAGTACATGAACCGTGGGGTGGAAAACAGCTCTCTTTCCGCGGCGGACGCCGAGCCTCCTCGGGCTAGCGCCCTGTGGGGTCTCGCCGTTGTCCGTGCATCCCGCAGGAGTATCGCGGTTTTCCACCCCACTTTGCTTAGATGTGTCAGAACAGAACCTAACGATAATAGAGGTTCCCCTCTCCTATCCCCTAAATAGTGCTGTTAGTGGATGCTATTCGTTTCTCCAACACCACTCCGCAAAGTTTGAGCGCACCGATCGTGCTTTCCCCCACTAATAAAAAAGACTCTACTGCTAAGTAAACAGTAGAGTCTTTTTTATTAGTCACGTGGCAGCCAAGGTAGGCCGGTTCCGAATTTCTCAGCAAGTTCTTTTGATTCTTTTCTTCTTTCCTTACGGTGCAGGCGTCGTCTTTCTGCACCTTCATGAAGCCATTTTTCCTGCTCTGATTCTGGAAACACTCCAGGTACAGGAGACGGTTCACTGTTTTCATCTACAGCTACCATGGATAGGAAAGCCGTTGCACACACTTTTCGTTCCCCTGTCAGCAAGTTCTCTGTAATCGCCTTGACGAAAACTTCCATTGAGGTATTGTGCGTTGCGGTAACGAACGCCTCCAAGCAAATCGTGTCCCCTTCTTGAACGGGAGCTAGGAAGTCGACGGAATCCGTAGATGCTGTAACGACCGGTTTGCGGCAGTGTCTTACCGAAGCAATCGCCGCAACATCATCGATATAAGCCATCAACTTCCCTCCGAATAGCGTGCCATGACTATTTGTATCAGGTGGAAGCACGTGTGAGTTTTTTACTGTTAATGATTCAATACAAGGTTTCTGGTCCATATAGATCGTCCTCTCTGTGATGATTGATAATGGTTAGCTACGTCTATTATACCATGCTAGCCCTTAGGTAATTCGATTTCGAATACAGCTCCTTGTTCATTATAAGCTTGAATAGAGCCGCCACTACGCTCGACAATTGCTCTTGAAATTGCAAGACCGAGCCCCGTTTCTCCTTCTTTCCCTTTTATGAAGCGTTCAAACAACTGTGGTAGAAGTTCCTCTGGAATTCCTTCCCCATCATCGCTTACTTTCACGACAACGTCTCTTTCTCTCACAATCGTTTCAACTTTGACATGCTGGTTTGCATGGCGAATAGCATTCTTGATGATATTGATGAATGCTTGCAGGACCCTCTCCCCGTCGACATTCGCATAGAAAGAATCGTTTGCTTCAACTTTCAATTCGATGCCCTTCTCTTGTGCGAGCGGTAACAGCCTATCGTATGCCTGCGTAACCAACTGGATCAAATCGTTTTGTTCCGGATGGTACACATCTTCACTACTATCCAACTTGGCAAGTAAAATCATTTCGTTCACGATTTTCTTCAAGCGCTCCGTTTCATTGACCATCACGTTGTACCCTTTCTCGGCCGCTTCCCCTTCAAACACGCCATCCCGAATGCCTTCTGCATAGCCTTGAATAGACTGCAACGGCGTTTTCAGTTCATGGGAAGCATTTTGGAAGAATTGTTTTTGAGAATGAATATATCGAGATAGCTCGTTCGCCATTTGCCGCACGCTTTGATCCACTTCTTTAATCTCTCCTGTAGCTTCCACAGGTTCTAATTGATCGAATTGACGCTTCTCTATTTTCTTGAGTTCAAGCTTCAACCTTGAGAGCGGCGTAACGAGTCTTTTGGTTAAGAAGTAACTGATCAACACGGCTAAGACGAGTCCGATGAAAATTACCACAATCATCCGAAACGCAAACACCGACTGGACGGCTTGTAAGTCGTTGAGAGGTGTCGCCATCACGAGTACCTGGTCACTCTGCGGAGAAAGTGGGAAGTCATAGACCACGTAGCGTTCCTCCAGACCTCCCCATACTTCCTGATTCACAAGCTCTTCATCATAACGAAGCATCCATTCCCTCGCTAAACTGGCTGGCATCGTACGGAAAAGTACGATGTCCTCACTACGGTCAAAAAGTAAAATGGGATAATTGCGGTCCTGAATCAGCTGAGATAGTGTGGGCCCGCTGGATGGCGTCTGGTCGTTGATGACATCGACCAATATATCCGCACGAGCCTCTAGCTGACGTTGTTCATCTTGAATCAACATATCCATTAATAAGGAATAGATAAAAAACGCGGTAATCGACATTAATACAAGAATCAACGCTGTGAAGGCAGCGTTCAATTGGTACAGCAACTTCATGATGATGGACCTCTCAGTCTATAGCCATGTCCCCAAACCGTCTCAATCGGCAGTTCTTTCATCTTTTTACGGATCCGCTTCACTAAATCATCGACAGCACGATCACTGCCGAAGTAGTCATCTCCCCAAACACGCACGAGCAGTTCCTCACGAGAGAAAGCTCTATTTTCTTGGGAAGCGAGAATCTTCAGTAGTTCGAATTCTTTCGTCGTAACATCGACTTCTGCCCCTTGGAAATAGGCCCTTCGCTCCGACTCACTCAGCTGTAAATCTCCAGCCTGGATCGTATCGGTGTCCTGCTCAGGTTGCATGACCTGCCATCTTTTCAAATGGCGCTTCACCCTTGCTACAAGTTCCCTTGGACTGAAGGGTTTAGTTAAGTAATCATCTCCACCAAGCTCAAGACCCAAGATCTTATCCACCTCATCATCCTTGGCAGAGATGATGATAATGGGAACCTCTGATGTCTGGCGGACGCGTTTACAAAATTCATATCCATCCATACCAGGAAGCATGATGTCCAGCACCCATAAATCAGGAGCTTCTTGTTCGAATATCTCCCAGGCTTTTTCCGCTGTATCGACAGCTTCTACCTCGTAGCCTTCTTTCTTCAAGTAAGCTTCTACGATATCTCGAATATTCGGATCGTCTTCCACTAGCCCAATCAATTGGTCCATCCTTCTCCCCCTCTATCCTATCGTTTCTCCTATTTTCTCATACAATCTAAGGCTTCTCCCCTTTTACACACTTATTCCACATTTTCTCCAAACTCATTCCATACCTGATACGTAGAATAAGAATTGTCAGAGAGACACACCGAAGAAAAGCCGAGAGCTTTTAGCAGCTATGAATCATAAGCTCTCGCTTCCATCTCAAGATTCTCTTCACTCTATCTCTGAAAGGAGTACAAAGTTATTATGCAAAATGAAGAGAAAAAACAACACCGCAATTATAAGCGTTCTGGATTAGCCTTTAGTGTACTTGGAGCAATTGTCGCTGTGTTCACCATTACGACGGTCTTCCAATGGCAAGGCATTTCTGTAGATATTAATACAAGTCAACCGACTGCACAAGCAGACGAGCTGCATCTAGGAGAAAATCAAAACGCTGTAACACAAGCGATCGATGAAGCTTCTAAAGCAGTTGTAGGAATTAGCAATATTCAAGGTTCCCAAAAAGCCGGCACTGGGTCCGGGGTCATTTACAAGGAAGATGGAGATCAAGCATTCATCGCAACGAATCATCACGTGGTAGAGGGATCTTCTTCTCTGGAAGTTATCCTGAGTGATGGGACGACAGTCGATGCTGAATTATTAGGTAGCGACCCCCTTACAGACCTGGCCGTTTTAAAAATAGATAGCGAACATGTCGAAAAAGTTGCTGATTTAGCCAACGCCGATAACGTAGAGGTCGGCCAAACAGCCATTGCGATTGGTAACCCACTAGGCATGGAATTCGCAGGATCCGCTACAAAAGGGATTGTCAGTGGTCTTAACCGTAATATTCCGGTAGATATTAACGGTGACCAACAACCAGACTGGCAAACCGAAGTGATCCAAACCGACGCAGCCATCAACCCTGGTAACAGTGGCGGCGCGTTGATCAACCTACAAGGTGAAGTAATTGGCATCAACTCTATGAAGATTGCCAAAGAAGAAGTCGAAGGTATTGGTTTCTCTATCCCGATGAACGTTGCTAAGCCGGTCATTGAGGATTTAGAAACAAAAGGTGAAGTAGAACGTCCTTACATGGGAGTTTCTCTTCAAGACGTCAACCAAGTGCCACGTGCTGCCCTAGAGCAACAATTGAACCTTCCTGCTGATGTCACACACGGTGTGATTGTCAGAGGAGTTGAGCAAGGTTCATCTGCTGCTAAGGCAGGTCTTGAAAAGTATGACGTCATCACCGAAATCAATGGTGAAAAGGTAGAAACACTGATGGAGCTTCGTCAATATCTGTATAACAAAACAGAGAAAGGCGATTCCATCGAGTTGACGGTTTACCGCAATGGTCAACCGACAACAACAGAGCTCACTCTTTCCTCCCAGTGATATAGATCGGAAAGAATTAACTTAAGAGAGGGACTTCCCTCCCTCTCAAAAACCCATACAACCTCTCTCTAAAAAGAGCGCTCGGCATAAGCCAAGCGCTCTTTTTTATTTCTTCTATTTTCATTACAAAATAGGTGACAATAACCTGGAAATCGCTTCTTTGAAACGGATCCATTTCGAACGGGATTGATATAATTTATAAGTCAGTTCTGTCGAATCGACCATGTCTTCATGGAAACGATCGGCAAGTAGTCCTGCAATGTCTGGATGATAAAGAAAAGCATTGGCTTCAAAGTTCAGACGGAAGCTCCGAACATCAATGTTAGCTGTTCCGACCGATGCAATCTCTCCGTCTACCACAATCGTCTTAGCATGAAGGAATCCTTTCTGATACACATATACCGTAGCCCCGGCTTGGAGGAGGTCTCCAATATTCGAATAAGTCGCCCAATATACAAAAGGGTGGTCCGGTTTATTCGGAACCATTATCCGCACATCGACACCCGAGAGAACGGCGATACGCAAGGCATCAAGCAGACTGTCGTCTGGGATGAAATAAGGTGTTTGGATATAGACGTAGTCTTTAGCGGACATGATCATTTTCATATACCCGTGCTTAATCTGCTCCCAATCGGAATCCGGGCCACTAGAGACAATCTGCATCCCTACCTCCCCTTTAGATTCAGACGCATAATAGCGATCTTCATAGACGATATCTTTTCGGGATGCTTGGTTCCAATCCAGTATAAAGCGTGTTTGCATGTGCCTGACCGATCCACCTTCGACTCTCAAGTGTGTATCACGCCAGTAGCCGAAACGCTTATTGAATCCTAAGTACTCATCTCCAATGTTGAATCCACCGATGTAGCCGACTTTCCCATCTATGATTGCCAGTTTACGGTGATTACGGTAGTTGATTTTGAAGTTTACTTTTGGAATCCATGATGGGAAGAAGGATTCTACTTGTCCTCCAGCTTCTCGTATCCTTTTTACATACTTACGACTCAGTAGCCGAGAGCCCATATCGTCATATAGAAGCTTCACTTCAACTCCCTGCTTCGCTTTCGCAATCAGGGCATTCGCCAATCGCTCCCCTAAATTATCATGACGTACAATGTAATAGAGTAGATGGATATGGTCCTCTGCCTGCTCGATATCTTCAATTAAGGCATGGAATTTTTTCTGCCCATCTGTAAAGAGTTCGACATCATTATCCTGCGACAAGAGCGCATCGTTGTTCTTCAAATGCATATAAATCAAATCTTCATACTTCACCATCGCCGGGTGATGGACCTCGAGCGTATCCTCTTTGATCGCATGCAATTGTTCCTGGACAGCTGTCAGCAGCCCCAAACGGCTCTTTTTGTCCCAAGTGAAAATTTCTTTATTACTGAGTCTGCGCCCGAATATTAAATACAGTATGAATCCTGCAATCGGAATAAATAACAAGACCATCAGCCATGCCCATGTCGCGCTTGCATCTCTTCGTTCTAAGAAAATGATGGCAAAAGCTAACAGTACGTTCAGGAAAAGAATGATACTAACTATATACGGAAAAATATTCACCATGACACACCAACCTTTACTCAGGCGAATCCGTGTTATCGCCGATTCTTCAGCTATTATTTCGAATTACATTCACAAAAAAGAGATATGCTCCTTATTCAAAAGCATACCTCTTTTCGTGTAAATGTCCATTAATTTTTCATTAAGATCCCAGCATCGCCTAAGGCTTCAATCGCTTCCTCCAACGCATCCTCACTATCTGAAGCGATGGTATGCGTATGAATACCATCCGTAAGTTCCAAAAGGAAGGACGCTTTGGTCGTTTGCACTTGGTCGATGAATTTCTTTACATCCCTGCGATTCGAAATCCTGAGCTGAGCAGTCAAATCACCATAAATCGGATGCTCTACAACGACGTCCTGTACGTAGACACCATGATCGACTAGTATATTCAACTCATCCTCTGTTTCATTCGAACCATGCTGGCATACAATCGTACGCTGATAAGCAAGTTCATCTTTGGCATCTGTCATGAAAAGATACCCTTGGCTTGTCGCAACAATCGGTTCATTCCGTGCCTTCAACAACGAAACATCGCCGACAATCACTTGCCTCGTAACATTCATCTCTTCAGCTAATGAGCTTCCGGTGACGGGCGTTCCACGTTGTTTTAGCAAAGATAGGATGTGCTCTCTACGTTCACTTGCTTTCATTTTTTTGAATGATTGACTCATTTAAAACGGCTCCTTCGTGCGATTTACATAAGATTATCTTACCACAAGAGATGGGACTTCTGGAAGAGATAGGGGGAACTTCTCACCTATACTTCAAATCCGGAAAGCTTCCACTGCTCCACAGAAAAAGTTGTGGACCCTAGCGAAGTAAACAAAATATGTTCTTCTTCAGGTTGAGGGTAGATTCTTGATGTAAAGACCTCTTCACCGTTGTTCACAAAGATCTCTAACGTCGAGTGATCCAGAAACATATGGATGTTCTTCAGTTCACTTCTTAATTCCGTCCGGCGAAACTCTGTTTTCGACTTATCTTCCAAATGTGGTCTCGATAAGGTCATAACACCATCTTTGTAACTTAAGGAAGCGTATTGGAACAGTTCAATTGAGAATTGTTCGCCGGTTGTCTCGAGATCAATATTCAATTCAATGGCTTTTCCTTGAATACCACGAATCGCCTTTTGATCATTCTCGATTGTGATAGAAGAATGAAGCAGAACAGGACCTCTCATTTCCTTCAGTTCCTCCAGCGGTTGCTGAATGATCTGTTCTCCGTCCCATGTCAATTGGCGAGGTAAGGTCAAACAATGGATCCACTCGTTCTCAACTGTTGGGTGGGCTTGTTCATATTGGTCTGGTACACCCATCCACCCAATCAATATACGACGCCCTTTGTCATCTACCGTTGTTTGAGGAGCGTAAAACTCAAACCCAAGGTCTAGTTCTGTAAAAGTCCCGTGGTCCAAATACGGCTTATCGTAATCTAATTGACCAGTGAAGTAACCACTTTGATACACATTCGCATATTTCATACCGTCTGCTTCCAAGCCTTGAGGAGAGACGATGAGCACATCCGTACCATCTAATTCGAACAGGTCAGGACATTCCCACATGTAACCGAATGAACCCATACCGTTTTCCTTACTTCCTGCAATCGGTCCGAGGAAGGTCCATTCCAACAAATCATCGGAACGGAAAAGCACAGCTTTCCCTTGTTCGTCCTCGCTCTGTGCTCCGATCACCATATAGAACCGGTCATCATGACTCCAGACTTTCGGGTCGCGGAAATGAGCAGTGTACCCGTCCGGAAGCTCTGCTACTACTCCTTTTTTCTCGAAATGGATCCCGTCTTCTGACACAGCAAGACATTGATACGTTTCGCGATTTCCGTTCTCGTCTTTCACATTTCCTGTGTAAAAGAGGTGGAGCTTATCTTCGTGTACAATCGCGCTACCAGAATAGACACCATTCTTATCGAACCAGTCTGATGGTGTCAGAGCCGGCTTTTCATGCGTATAATGGACGAAATCTTTCGTGGTGTAATGACCCCAGAATTTCGCACCATGCCCCGTATCAAACGGCATCCATTGATAGAAAATATGATACGTATCCCCCCACTGGACGAAACCGTTCGGATCATTCAACAAACCGACCGGTGGCATCAGGTGGTAGCTAAGCCTGTATGGATCAGCTTCCACTGTTTCTTTATGCTGTTCGACTTCTTCCGCGGCTAGTTGTAGTAACTCTTGATTTCTCTCTGACATACGGTCCCCTCCTATTTCAAGTACTCATCGACTTCAGCGCGTGTTGGTAGTGCTGTCATAGCTCCTTTGGTCGACGCTGCAAGTGCCCCTGATACACTCGCGAATTTCGTAATCTCTTCTAACTCGGATAAAGTCAACTGGTCTGTAGATTTGTCTCGTTCGCTCAACTGATACAATACTCCAGAAACGAAGGCATCACCCGCTCCAGTCGTGTCGACGGCTTGTACTTTCATCGCTGGAACAGTGGTGTGTCCTTCTTTAGTGAAAATATGGCTCCCATCCGCACCAAGCGTTACATAAAGAACAGGAATATCGAATCCAGCGAGCTTTTCTACTCCTTTTTCAATATCCGTTTCCCCAGTCAGGAACTCGAGCTCTTCTTCTGAGATTTTCACAATATCTGCTTCTCCCAGCATCGATTCAATCGTTTCTTTCGCTTGATCTTCTGATTTCCATAATCCGAGGCGAAGATTCGGGTCGTAGGAAACAATGACACCTTGCGTTTTAGCCTGTTGAACTGCGAATTTCGTTGCCGTACGTGCCGGTTCATTGATCATAGAAATAGAACCGAAATGGAAGACGTTATGCTCCTCGAATAACGCAGGGACCACTTCTTCCTTCTCCAAATAACGATCCGCACTTGGGTCAATATAGAAGTCAAAGCTCCGTTCCCCATTGTCATCCAATGTGACGAAAACGACTCCGGTCCGGACATCTTTAGTAAACAGCATGTGCTCTGTGTTCACTCCATAAGAGGAAAGCGTGTCGTAAAGAAAACGGCCCAGTACATCATCGCCTACTTTCCCTAGGAACGTAGAACGGACACCTAAACGGGACAATCCAACCGCTACGTTAGCTGGTGCACCCCCGGGACTTTTCTGGAAATTGATATTCTCGTCATCTAACGGAATGAAATCGATCAGGGCTTCCCCTAAACTAATTACGCCTTTTTTCATCATGAACCAACCTTTCCGTTTATGTAGATATTTTCTCCATTATACCCGTAATCAGGGGGCGGTTTCCAATATTCTTATAGTAAATAGGGAATCGATTACACACAGACATGTGAAGTCATAAAAGATCCTGAAGTTTTTCGCTTCAGGATCTTTTTTCGTTATTTCGTTTTCACCGTAGCAATGGAAGTCTCTCCAGCCTGTGCTTCATCTGAGTAAGAAGGATCGAATGTTTCTACCGCATCATCAAAGTTCGTTATGATAACAGGGGTAATCGTGCTCTTTGCTTTCTCTTTCACCAGTTCAGGATCGAATGTGATCAAATGGTCTCCAGCACTCACCTTATCCCCTTGTTTCACGTGTCCTTCAAATCCTTCCCCTTCCATCGAAACGGTTTCCAATCCGATATGCACTAATACTTCTATTCCGGACTTCGTCTTGATTCCAACCGCATGATTGGTCGGGAAGATTTGGACGATCTCACCTGATATAGGGCTGACCACTTTACCATCAGCAGGTTCCACTGCCACTCCGTCTCCCATCATACGCTGACTGAAAACGGGGTCGTCCACTTCATCAAGGGAGACAACTTTACCATTTACCGGTGCGAGGAGCGTTTCTTCTGTGCTTTTCTTACCGAATAATTTCTCTAACACGTGTATCCTTCCTTTCTAAGAAGAAAAGTATAGTGAAGCATATACCTACTCCATTCCCCTAGACTTCTCTGATAAACCAACGAAACGCATGCTCTTAATTTAAAGAGCATGCGTTTTTTATTACATACGATCCAGTGCCTGAACGATATCAGCCCAAATATCCTCTTTCGATTCTAGCCCTACAGACAGACGCACCATCGTATCCGATATTCCCATCTTGACGCGATCATGCTCTGGTATGACTGCATGGGTCATCGTTGCAGGATGTTGGATTAAGGTTTCTGCATCACCAAGGCTGACTGCAATCTTGATCATTTTCAAATGGTTCATCATTTGCTGAGCTGTTTGCTTCGTCCCTTTCACGTCAAAAGACAGGACACCACCAGCTTGACGCATCTGCTTCTCAACAATGTTTCCTTCGCTTCCGGTTAAATTCCCTGGATAAAAGACCCGATCTACCTTGGGATGCTGCAGAAGTTTTTCAGCCATCCAGGTAGCATTGGAAGTATGGCGGTCCATTCGTATGTGCAAAGTCTTCAGTCCCCTTAACAATAGCCAAGCATCAAATGGAGCTAGAACCCCTCCGCTATCTTTTTGTTCCTGCTTAGCTAGTGCCGAAATATATGAGTCCTTTCCTACAACAAGTCCAGCGACAACATCACCATGGCCGCTTATATACTTCGTCGCGCTATGTAACACGATGTCGCAACCGAGCGTCAGCGGTTGTTGCAGATAAGGGGAACAGAATGTATTATCGACGACAACCGGGATACCAGACGAGTGGGCAACACGTGCAATCATCTCCAAATCTAATACGGTCATGGTGGGATTTATCGGTGTTTCGATAAATATACAAGCTGGTGTTTTTTCAGCAATTGTCTCATTCAACCTATCCTCTGATGAAAGAGCACTGAAGGAATGAGTAATCGAATATTTCTCTTTTAACCATTGAAGCAGACCATACGTACAACCATACACACCCTTGCTGCACAAGATGTGATCGCCTCCTTTCGTCAGAGAAGTGAGCACAGCGGATACTGCCGCCATACCGGATGCAAAGGCTAGTCCCTTCTCTCCTTGTTCCAACACCGCTATTCTCTCTTCCAGCATTCGGACAGTCGGGTTGCCAAGGCGCGAATAAATAAACCCATCCTCCGCACCTGCAAAACGCTTCTCTCCTTGCTCTGCTGTTGAAAAAGCGAAAGTAGAAGTTTGGAAAATCGGAGTGGTTAGACTTCCGTCATAATCGTGCTGCTTGTTACCCCCATGGATCATTTCCGATTCAATTCGTCTTTTCATAGAAAAGCTCTCCCTTCTATTATCTAAATATATTAAAAGAAAACGCTTACATTACAAGCGAAATAAAAAGGATCGCTCCTATAGAAACAACAGAAAACGATCCGTACCCTTCTCCAAACCAACTAACTTCGGAATTAGATGATTAAGAGGTGAAATGCTCTTGATATAGTTGATCCGTCCAAGCAATCGATTGGCCGTAAATCTCAAAGATTTCATTCAACGGAAGATCGAATGAAGTAAGTTCCTGCTCTAAATACTCGAAATCCGCTTGTTCCATCGCAATCACTACATCTAAAATGTTCCGGTAAAGATTGTTCTCGTTGTTCAGAGCCTTCTGAATCTCCGTGTCGAGCGGCAGGGAATTCGCGATTTCACTCATCGGTCTTTTGGTTATGACATCAATCAAAGACATGAATCCAGCTAGAAAATAGCCATCCGCTCTTCCAGGGCACTGCAACCTAACGGCGACTTGTTCAGACATTTTAGCTCGGACTAAGCTTGTCTTTGTGACCAATTGGGGAGTCTGACCGATGGAAGGGGCCGCTTCCTCAATCGATAATACGTATAACCATTTCTTAAGCGACTCTGTGCCGAGCAGCATGACCGCTTGACGAATCGACTGGATAGGTACGGACCCTTGTTTCGTTGTCGTATTGATCAAACGGAGCAGTTTGTAAGTCAACGCGATATCTTGACCGATGATTTCAGTAACCTTCTCAATATCAATTTCCTCTGTAGGAAGAGACAGTTCCCGTATCATTTGAAAGTAGGTGCTGTGAAAAAACGGGATATCCGTCCCTGTAATCACTACAGGCTTACTGAAGTAAAACCCTTGGAATAGGTCGAACCCTTCTTGCTTGCAGCGCTCATAATCTTCTCTTGTCTCTACTTTTTCAGCGAGTAAGGTGATACCGAGGCGCTTCGCAATTTGGACCATTTCGATCCGCTCTTCTTCTGACGCTGCAAAAATGTCTACTTTTAGAATATCTATGTATCGGATTAATTCTGTGTAATCGTCACCTCTCAAGTTCACGACATCATCTAATGCAATCTTATAACCTTTCTCCTTCAGACCACGACAGACAGCGGTCAATTCGCGGCTGATGGACACGTCCTCTAATATTTCTACAATAAGCTGGTGAGGGGAAAAATACTCTGGAACTTTATCCAATAGAAGTTGTTCCGTAAAGTTGATGAAACAGGGTTTGTTTTGCGACATTCGATCCAATCCGATTGTCAGAAACGTATTCCTCAACACTTCCGATGTAGCTTGGTTCCCATCCATTGGTACGAAATGATTTTCGAGACTGTTTCGATAGAGCAACTCATAGCCATACACTTCATCGTTCTTCTTCAAGATCGGCTGTCTCGCCACAAACACTTCCATTATTTCTCCCCCTTAACCTCCCGACAATATCAGGTCAATTATACTACATAACCAGGGGTATGTTAATTTAATACCTAATTTTTACATGAAATATTTGATCTCGGTAAAACTGTTAATAAAGCGTCTATTTGAGGAGGACTTTTATGAACCGAGATCATCAGGATTGGACACAACCCGAGCCGATTTGGCGTGAAAATTGCACCATCGATTCATTCGATCCATTAACTGAAGACGTTACGACAGACGTCTTAGTCGTAGGAGGTGGTATAACCGGTATTACCACGGCTTATTTACTGACGAAAGCCGGCAAGCAAGTGACACTGGTTGAAGCTGACGAACTTGTGAATGGTACGACAGGACATACGACCGCAAAAGTTACCGCCCAGCACGGTCTCATCTACCACGAATTCCGGAAACACTTCGGAGATGAAGACGCTTCTTTGTATTACCAAGCTCAAATGGGGGCGCTCCGCTTGATGGAAGAATTGATCGACGAGCACTCGATCGAGTGTGACTGGGTCAAGGAAGATGCCAATCTATTCGCAACTACGAAGCAAGGGGCCATCAAGCTCGAGAAAGAATACGATGCTTACTTGTATTTAGATATTCCAGGGGCCTTAACAGAAGCCCTACCATTCGATATGGAAGCGACAAAAGCCTTACAAATGAAAGACCAAGCGCGTTTCCATCCAGTTAAATACTTAGCAGTCCTCGTTAAAGAACTGAAAGAAATGGGCTGCGCTATCTATGAACAGACGACTGCGACAGATGTGAAAGAAGAAGATTGCATCTACGTTTCGACTAATAATCATCACACCATTACATGTGACAAACTCATCTCATGCAGCCACTTCCCTTTTTACGACGGAAAAGGGTTCTATTTCAGCCGTATGTACGCAGAGCGTTCGTATTTGATGGCGATTGAACCAGAGAAAGAAATTCCTGAAGGGATGTACGTTTCCATCGATGAGCCAAAACGAACCGTTCGCACCGCAGAGTACAACGGGAAACCGATATTGTTAGTTGGTGGAGAAAGCCATAAAACAGGTGAGGGAGTCGACACCTCCTTTCATTACAAGATCATCGAAGAATTCGCCGCTGAAACATTCGGTATCAAACGAAAACTGGCGCAATGGTCCGCACAAGACTTAACGACATTGGATAAAGTGCCGTATATCGGCCCTATCACCCGTCGTAATAAGAACGTATTCATCGCAACAGGGTTCCGAAAATGGGGCATGACCAACGGAACACTTGCTGCACAACTCATCAGCGACTACGTTCTTGGCGAAGAGTCGTTGTTCCATGAACTCTTCAAACCATCCCGGTTCAAGACCGACCCTAGTATGAAGCAATTCTTATCGCAGAATTTCGACGTTGCTAACCATTTGATCGATGGAAAGCTTGAGCTTGTCGCCGATCGTCCGGAGCGACTTCGAAAAGGGGAAGGGAAAGTCATTCAATGGAGAGGTGAAAGAGCTGGAGCATTCAAGGATGACGACGGTCAGCTATATATGGTCGACACTACCTGCACCCACATGGGGTGCGAAGTGGAATGGAATGGTGCGGAAAGGTCATGGGATTGTCCATGTCACGGTTCGCGATTCTCTTTTGACGGCTCCGTGATGGAAGGTCCTGCGGATCAACCACTACCCGACTTGTCCCAAGAATTGATGCCTCTTGATGAACATAATCATGAAGGACAGGAAGATCAATTAGAAGAAAGCGAATAAGAACAACAACCAGAGATCTAACAGGTCTCTGGTTGTTTATCTTTATATACTTAAACATTGCTGGTGTGAGGTGCTTCGAATCAATCGTTTTTTAACACAACGCAAACAAAGAGGAGTACAATGATGGATATCCATACTTATAGAAAGGAATCTTCCGTCATGATACAAAACCAAAAACTAGGCATCCTTTATACTGCCAGTGCCTACATACTCTGGGGAGTTCTGCCGATTTACTGGAAACTGATTCAACAAATTCCCGCCTTTGAAATTCTGGCGCACCGGATCATCTGGTCCTTCGTCTTCATGGGAGCAATCGTCCTGATAGCCAGAAAGAGAAAAGGCTTCTCTCAACAAGTTCGAGAGATCATCAAAGATAAGAAACAGCTGATTGGTATCACGCTCGCTTCGGTCGCAATCAGCATCAACTGGGTAACGTACATATGGGCCGTCAACACAGACCACGTCATTGAAGCAAGCTTGGGTTATTACATCAACCCACTTGTCAGCATTCTACTTGGGATGATTGTTCTGAAAGAAACCTTCTCCAAAGTACAATGGCTCGCTTTTCTTCTAGCAGGATGCGGAGTTGCCTACATGACCTTCCATTTTGGATCTGTACCTTGGATTGCCCTGCTGCTCGCATTCAGCTTCGGCACTTATGGATTGTTAAAGAAATTGGTTCCTTTGAACGCGATGTACGGGCTCACAATTGAGACGATGATTGTGACACCTGTTGCGCTGATCTATTTATTGAATCAACAAACTGGTCAGTGGGGACAAATCGAATTGGTATCCCTGACTTCGCTTCTCGTGTTTGGCGCTGGGATTGTGACGGCCATACCGCTTTTACTATTTTCTGCAGGAGCGAAGAGAATTCCACTTTCTATGGTCGGTTTTCTACAGTATTTTGCACCGACCATTATGCTCGCGATCGGGGTTTTCCTATATGATGAATCGTTCACTCAAGTACATGGGATTTCCTTCACTTTAATTTGGGCTGGACTGGCTGTTTATACTTTGGCACGTATGAAGCGGCTGCGACGGTATGAGAATAAACTCACCAAAGGAGCTTAGAGTTATTGGAAAATGGTGCAGGTTTCAGTGATTGATAAATAGTCGCATATGAGCGATTCCCAGCTCGTTTTCGTTGATTCCTTTCTAAAGTTGAGTGATACGTTCGTTTTTTCGCAGATAACTGCTAGGCATGTGAGCGATAACAGCGCGTATTTCGTTGATTGATAAAAGGCGAAAGTTGAGCGATTCCTCCGGCAATTCAATTGATTTCACGCTTCAATTGATCGATGCAGCACATTTTTCGCAGGTATTCGCTCGAACGCGAGCGATACGGATGCACTTTTCGTTGATGAACAAAATTCCAACAATCCAAAAAAGCTTAGCGCTTCAAGCGCTAAGCTTTAAATAATTCTCGATATCTTAAATAAGTCTACCAGCTAAGGTAAGCGGCTGCATCTTTTCCTGATAAATAAGCACTCTCAAACCTGGTTCTTCCAGCCGGATCGTTCGACCGTAGGAATGCATCTCCGGCTGCAACGAGCGTGCCATCTCCGGTCAAATCCACATAAGGCTCTCGAAGTACTTGTTTAGCCTGCGCATAACGCCAGCGTTTCAACTGCTCAGATTCTAGGTCTTCCCAGTCCAAGTAAGGTTCTGCCATTTCCTTCATCAGACCCATTACGTAATCTTCTCCGAAATGACGACGTGACCAGTCTCCTGTCATATAGACAGTGACAATGACATCCTCTGAAATACCCTTCTTCTGATGATCGACAATCCGCTCCATTCCATCCGGTAAATCATGGTCGAGTTGCCCACTTTCCGGCAATGTCGTCCCTGATTTGAAATGGAAGATACCTACATAGGTTGGTTCGAATTTGACCGCCTTCAACTGCTTCACTACCTTCGGCTGGATAGAAATAGAGCTTTGATTGATCAATTGCACAATTTGTGGTGCTGGCATGGTCAGCAGAACTTTTTCCGATTGCCATACGTTCCCTTCCAAATCTTCCAACTGATAGTATCCCTCTTCTTTCCTGATAACGGATACTTCGGACTGCAGTTTACTAGAAAAGCCATCTCCTAAGTGTTTAGCAAGCTTGTTCATTCCTTCCACTGCTGTGTACCGTGTGTGGTCTTCCCCAAACCAAGGTTTGATCCATCCCTGATTGAGCCACTCGTTTACATCTTCTTCTAATTCATCTGTTCTGACAGTGAAAAACTGCGCGCCATGATCGGCCTTCCCATTCGCTACTCGTCTTGTCGCTAACCGACCACCTACACTCTTACTTTTATCTACAAGAAGAATTTGGTTGCGTCCTTGCTTACTAAGCCTTCTTGCAGCCGTAAGTCCAGCCAAGCCCGCTCCCACAATTGTAATTTCATATTTTTCCATCAGCGCACCTCCAATGCTAAATTACCTTCACGTCACCTACACATGTCCTGTTATGTAAGGTCTACCCTTTTCCAAAATCTATCAACCGAACTCTTATCAAAAGGTGGGTTCATAAGCACCCCATTCGAATGGTTCAAGCACCAGTTACCTTTCACTTTAGCATAGTTTACTAGAATTTCTTCATTTCAATTAAATTACACAACCAACCCCGGTTTTCCTTCTAATACATAAAAAAAGAGCATCCCTTCTTCAGGAAGAGATGCTCTATGCTTACCAATTATGCTTTTTTCTTGCGTCTGAATTTGCTTAAGAATTCATAGACCAGTGGTACGATCAATAGCGTTAGAAGCGTTGAGCTTGCTAGTCCGCCGATAACTGTCACACCGAGTCCTTTACTAATAATAGATCCACCTTCAAAGCCTAATGCTAGCGGCAATAATGCACCGATTGTCGCCAAGGCTGTCATCAGAATCGGACGAAGTCTTGTCATACCTGCATCGACCAGCGCTTCTCGAGTAGAAAGCCCTTCATTCTCTTTATGAATGACACGGTCAATGAGCACGATTGCGTTCGTCACTACGATTCCGATCAGCATCAATGCTCCGATCATTGCGGAAATACTTAGCGTCTCTCCACTAATCAACAGACCAAGTACCGCTCCGATGATGGTAAACGGTAAGGAGAACAAGATTGCCAGTGGTGCAAGTCCTCCACCGAAGAAGATAACGAGAATCAAGTACACAATCGCAATCGCCGCAAGCATAGCGAGACCAAGCTGTGTAAAGGATTCTTGAATATCCTGTGCTACACCACCTTGAGTGATGTCTACGCCTGTCGGTGTTTCGATATCTTGTACTTTCTCATTCACTTCTTGGGAAACAGATCCGACATCATCTACTGTAATTTCAGCGCTGACACTCGCATAGACGCTTCCATTACGACGAGTGATGGTGTCAGCCGTTGTTCCTTCTTCTACTTCTACCACTTCACTGATTGGAACGGATTGTCCTGTCGGTGTTTGAAGTTCACGATCTGTCAAATCTTCAATGCCTTCCGCTTCTTGAGTACTCACTTGTACGAAGACATCCACTTCTTCCCCGTCGAGTTCTAACGTCGTCAGTGCAGGTTGGTCACGATTTTCATTCAGTGCCATGCCAATCTGAGCAGCTGTTAGGCCAAGTTCACTCAGTTTCTCGTGGTTGGCTACGAGCGTGTACTCTTCATATGATTCGGATAAGCTGGAGTCAATATTCCGCAGGTCGTCTTGCTGAGACAATACCTCTTCCACCTCAGCTACTACCGGTTTGATTTGCTCCGTATCTTCACCATACACAAGTACTTCTAAGCCGCTACCGCCACCTGTGCCGGAGAAGTCTTGGTTCATCCACTCGCCTTTTTCCGTCTGTTCATTCAAGGCGTCAATTACTTCTTGTGTCTCTTCAGAGAAGTTCTCTGTATCATCAGCATATTCTACGAAAAATGCTGCTTGATTAGAGGCTCCGGGGCTCATCGGATTCTCGCCACCAACAGAATATTGGATAGTCTCTGCCCCTTCGCGTCCTTCAAAGATCTCAGCAGCGTTCATTGCTACCTCTTCCACGTCTTCAATCGTCTGTCCTGGCTCAGGGTTATATGTCGCCATGACCATCTTCTGCTCTTGTTCAGGCAGGAAGCTGGTTCCGACAAGTGGTACAAGCGCTACACTTCCTACAAGTACAGCGATCGCCACTACTGCAGAGATTATTTTATGATTCAATGTAGCGTTCAAGACTTTACGGTAAAGGTTGGCTAAACGTCCGCCCCCCTCTTCGTGGCCTTTTTTCACTTTGTCGCTCTTCAAGAGAGAATGGGACAGCATCGGCACAATCGTTACCGCTACAAGCAAGGATGCAAGTAGAGCGAAAACAACGGTTAATGCAAATGGTAGGAAGATTTGCCCTACCGTTCCTTCTACAAGTCCAAGCGGCAGGAATACCGCGATGGTTACTAAAGTAGAGGAAAGAATCGGCATGAACATTTCACGTGTCGCTTCCCTTACGAGTGCTTTTCCTTCTAGCTTCTCGCCCGGTAAGGACATTCGTCTGTATATGTTTTCAACGACCACAATGGAGTCATCGACTACACGACCAATCGCGACCGTCATGGCGCCAAGAGTCATAATGTTCAACGTGATGTCCATTTGCTTCAAGAATAAAATCGCAATCAACAGCGACAACGGAATCGAGATTATCGAAATCAACGTTGTTTTAAAGTTACGCAGGAATAACAAAATAACGATAACTGCGAACAATCCACCAAATAGGGCCTTATTCAGCATAGTGCTGACAGATTCTTCAATCGGTTCCCCTTGGTCAAAGGAGTAGACAAATTCTACGCCATCTAGTTCATCTTCAAAGTTCGCTGTTTCTTCCTTCACTAGGTTGACGACATCAACCGTATTGGCTTCTTGGGATTTCACAACTTGAAGCGTGATAGAATCTTCGCCGTTTGTGCGAGAGATCGACTCTGCTTCCCCTACTACTTCTACATCAGCGAGTTCCCCAAGCTGTACGGTTGGAATCGATACCTGCTGATCAGCTGATGGACTTTGTCCCTGACCAGGCGCTTGTGGTGGTGTTTGACCTTGCTGAGCGGAAGAACCTTGTGATCCACCCATCTGCCCTTGGGCCCCACTGTTACTTGGAACGGCAGGAAGTTCAAGCTCCTGAAGCTGTTCCACACTTGTTATGTTTCCATTTATAACGACCGATTTTTGGGTATCATCAAATGTATAAAGTCCTAATGGGAATTTGACATCTTGACCTTTAATCAAATTCGATACCGTGTCTTGATCTAAGCCATATTCGGATAACGCTTCTTCATCGAAATCAATACGGACTTCCTGGATTTGCTGACCGGATACTTGAACATCCGCAACTCCTTCTAGTCCTTCTAATGCCGGTACGATTTGGTCTTCAACCGTTGTCGTCAGTTGTTCTAGAGACTGGTCCCCATTTAATGCACTGAGACTCACAACCGGAAAGGCGTTGAAGTTCAATCGTGAAACAGACGGATCTTGTGCTTCCTCAGGAAGTTCCGTGCCGTTTACAGCATCTTGTAATTCATCTTCTGCTTCATCCAAACTCTTGTCGAAACTATATTCGATCAGAAGGGATGATGCATTTTGGAAGGATGTGGAACTTACCGTCTTCACACCACTCAAATTACTCACTTGTTGTTCTAACGGTTCTGATATTTCATCTGCGACTTCTTGAGGTGTCGCACCTGGATATACTGTTGTAACTGTTATAATAGGTGGTTCAATATCAGGAATGGTTTCTAATTTCATATTGAGACCCGCATATAAGCCTGCTATCGTGATAATGATTGTCATTAACCAGATCGCAAACTTATTGTTCATCGAAAAGTTGATGATCCCTTTCATCGCTTCTCTCTCCTTTGTTGACCGTTTAGTCATAATCATCTACAATATTAATGACCATATAGTCATAAGTCAAGTGAAAGAGTAAACATAAAGAACGATCTAAAAAAGGAGTTCGCTTTATGGACGAAAAATCCATCCACATCATTGAAGAGTCAATCAAGTTATTCGCCAAAAAAGGCTTCAGTTCTACATCCGTCCAGGAAATCGCGGACGAATGCGGTATCTCCAAGGGCGCATTCTACTTGCATTTCAAGTCAAAGGACGCCCTGTTACTCGAAGTGTTCAATCACTTCTATCAACGCATGCAACGTAGAATAGATGAAGTTCAGTCAGATGAACTGGACGCTCGTACCAAGTTCACCGAGCAGCTTCGTATAACTTTTCAGGAAATCGCAGATCACCGAGAGTTTATTATCATGCAGGTCAGAGAACAGGCCATCCCTTTCAATGACCACATTGATGAATTTTTAAAACATATGCGTTTTAATACTTACCTTTTCTATAAAAGGCAACTGCTGTCGATCTACGGAAAGGCAATAGACTCCGCTGTATGGGAAGTGAGCCTGATCTTGCAGGGGATTTTCAAAGGGTTTATCGACCTTATTATCATCGAGGACGCCAAACTTGATTTTGAAGAAATCTCAAAGGTGATTTTGCGGCGAGCGGATTATATCGTTGAGGGTTTCAAAAACACTGGTGACCAACCGGTCATTACGGAGGAATTCATGAATGGCATCATCCCTCATGATTATTATGCAAAAGAACTTGAGGACATGATTCTAGCTTTAGATGAGGCAAAACATAAAGCAGATGGTGATCTTCAGGTTACCTTGACGGTTCTGCTTGATGAGATTCAGAAGAATCAACCTCGACCTGCGATGATCAAGGGCATGTTATCCAACTTGGAAGAGCATGCGGAACATCAAGGGCTTGCCGGCCAGATTCGCACATACTATCAACTTTAATAAAAAAGTCGAACTTCTCCGTTCGGCTTTTTATACGGATACCGCCGCTACCGTTCCGTCAACATACTTCGCTTTCCGCGGGCACGGCCACAGCCTCCTCAGAAAGCAAAGAACGCTTTTCTTCCGGGGTCTTCACCTCGTGCTTTTCCCGCAGGAGTCTACGTTTGTTGTCTACGCTCCATGCAATCCAATTCATTATTAATTACCTGCCACAGAAGGCGTTAGAAACTAAAAAAATAGTAGAATCGTACATCTATAGACTAAAAACGGAAGCAGTTTATTACTGCTTCCGTTTCTTTTTAATCAATTATGCTGTTGTAAAAGCTCTATACTTTTTCTACTTCTAGAATCTCATCTAACATAGGGTAGACGGCTTCTACACCATGTTCTGCTACTAAACACGCCACCCCGAGCGGTGTTTCCCAGAAAGTATCGGGAATGTATGGGTTTTTGAGGCCGGCGGGCTGGAATAGGGCTTTGTAGATCCGGTTCAAGTGTTGTTCGGTTTCCGCCTGGTCACCTCTTCGTTCCCCACGAGCGAGGAAAAAGACAAAACGCATCGATTGGAACAGATTATCGCCAGGCATAAACGTGTATTCCTTAAAGAATTTCAGTTGCTTTTCCGTTTGTTCCGTCAGACCACTCGGGACCGCTAAATCTCCTAAATGCTCATGTAAATGCCGATACACTTGTTGAAAAATCCTACGCTTCTCATCCTGCATGACACGATCTGTATAGATGTCTTGTAATTTGGCGTAGGCTTGTTCCTTCGTCCAATTCATCGTTCATCACCTCACTCATTAGGTTTCGATAAACGACGCACACTCTCCTGCTTTTCCTGGTAACCAAATGATTCCGCTTCCATCAGAACAGAACCGTGCAGTAAAGGCATTTCTTTAGTGTCTTCCTTCAAATGGTCTGCAAGACGTGGAACGAGCTTGTTCCAGACCATCGGATTCGCAGCCATCGTTTGGAATAAAGCTACTTCATTCATAGTCCATTCCCTGAGCGATTTTATATAGTCTATAGTAAGCTTGAAGCCAGGTAACAGCTGTTCATCTCGTTTCACACGGAAAGCTTCAAGCGCTCCTTCAACATCTTCACTCGTCAATGCTTCTGCTAGCAGGAAAGATTGCATGAATGCATCATTGATGCCAAGACCTGTACTCGGATCTTTACTGTGGCCTGCATCTCCAACAAGAGCCCATCCAGGACCATAAGCCTCTCGGAAATGGTTCGGCATCCCTTTCGTCCCGATGATCTTCCCTTCCAGTTCAGCCCCTTCCATACGTCTTTCCATATCATATAGCTCTTTATATATTGCTTCGAATTGCGCTTTCGGGTCCTTCATCATCTCTTTGAATTCACTCGGATGGATTTCGAGACCCAAACAGTCCCTCCCCTCTTCCATCGGGAAGTAGAAGCCTATTCTGCCTTCATGAAGAAAAATTTCCGTCGTCGGCTTCGATAATGGTTCAATTCCTCTGTAATATCCATATAAAACCGGACGTAACGGCTCATGGGTTTCATATTCTGAAGCATCCACCCACTTCGCAATGTTCGAATGCTTCCCGTCTGCTCCGACGACCCAACTGGAGCGGACCTGTTCTTGCTCCCCTTTTTTATTTTCCGTTTCCACCCCGACTACATGTCCATCGTCCCACAGTAAACTTTTCACTGAATGCTGTTCTCTCACTACCACTCCATCATATTGCATCGCCTTCTGAAGCAATACATAGTCCAAATGGTCGCGCCGGGGGATAATCGTGTAATTCGGACGCGGCCCTTCCACGAACGCACTTCCGATATATGTACGCATCCGCTCGATTTTCCTAAGCCCAGTAGCTTCTACTTCCTCTAAAACACCTAATTGTTCTAAGTAATCTGTGTGAGACATATGGTGCGTAGATAAAGTATCGCTCGGAAAAGAGGCTTTATCTATAAGCAAGACGCTTTTCCCCTGCTGCCCCAAACGAATGGCAAGACTACTCCCCGCCACACGTGCTCCTACGATGACCACGTCATATTGCTTCATCTTCGATTCCCATCCTTCTTGTTTTTCCTTAATCGTACCAAAAAGAAAACCAGAGGGACAATGTACCTGTCCCCTCTGGTTTAAAACGTACGCTCTGATTCTACTTCGTGGTTTTTGTCCATGATCAATACGCGACTTGGTTTGTTCTTTTCAGCGATCTCTACTGCCTTTTCCACCGCCTGGTCTCTTTCATCGTATTGGTCAGTCGGGGCAACATCTTCAATCTTGACTACCCAGCCTGTTGCATCTTTATTAGGTACTACACTGTATTCTTTCATGATTCAAACACTCCTTTTTGTTCATTGGTACACCATTCCCACCACCATTTCGATTCAAACCTACAAAAGATTCGTTTGACATTCAGCTCAATGCTCGATATAATTTTTATCAATTAAATAATCGGAATAGTAAAAATACTCTTATCGAGAGCGGCAGAGGGACTAGGCCCTGTGATGCCCGGCAACCTTCAAGCAGATGCTTGAAAAGGTGCTAATTCCTACAGATCGAACGGTCTGGCAGATAAGGGGAGGAATCTTTCAAACAAAAACCTCTTCTTATTCGGAAGAGGTTTTTTTATTGTTCCAGAGGAGGGCTTTCATGTCTATACAAAACCCGACAGCTTCTGATCGAACGTCCGCCACCATTGAGATTGGGCCGTTTACGTTCGAAAGTGGGGAACAACTTCAACAGGTGGAACTTGCTTATGAGCGTGTCGGGCCGGTTGATGCCCCGTTGATTCTCGTATGTCACGCTTTAACCGGGAACCAAGATGCTGTTGGTCTGCCAGAATCGCCAGGTTGGTGGTCCGGTTTGATCGGTCCGGGTGCTCCAATTGATACAGAAAAGTATCAAGTCATCACCTTCAATGTGCTCGGGGGATGCCATGGCTCGACTGGACCCGCCAGCCTCCACCCAGAAACACAAGAACCGTACCGACTATCATTTCCGACTGTCACGATTCGGGATATGGTGCATGCTCAATACTTAGCTCTCCAAAAACTCGATATCAAACACATTCATAGTGTGGTAGGAGGCTCCCTTGGTGGGATGCAAGTATGTGAGTGGGGGTTGCTTTACCCTAAGTTCATGCACGCTCTATTCATTTTGGCTGCCACCCCCTATCTATCGGATTACGGCATTGCGTTCAATCATATCGGGGCACGCGCCATTCAAGACGACCCCTTTTACAAAGAAGGACAGTATAACTCCAATGAAGATTTGAGAGGATTCGAGCTTGCTAGAATGGCAGGAATGGTCACCTATAGAAGTAACAAGCTTTTCGAAAAGAGGTTCGACCGAGGTCTCCAACCTTCCAGCCAGTACAAGATCCAGTCCTACCTCAATTATCAAGGGGAAAAAATCAAACAACGCTTTGATGCAAACAGCTACCTATATCTACTCAACGCGATGAATCACCATGATATCGGACGCAATCGTGGGAACTGGAAAAAAGCAGCTCAGCAATACCAAGTGCCCGTTTATTCAATGAGCTTCGAACATGATTTGTTATATCCTGAAGATTTGATGCAGCAATTCTCAACGAATGTACCTCAAGGAGAACATCGCCACGTGTCTACCGATTATGGACACGATGGTTTCTTAGTAGAGTTCGATCGTTGGGGGGAGTGGATAAGGGAGAAACTAGCTAGCTTAGGATAGGTGGCAACCTTGCTAGCCTGGGATCCCAAAGCGAGCGAGGAAGCCTAAAAAAGCCTGTGACGTTTAGTCACAGGCTTTTTTTCTATTTACTCATTTCACTTACCGTTACGAATTCATAACCTTGCTCATTTAAGCTCTCTATAATGAGGTCTGTCGCTTTAATCACGGAAGGATGAAGATCACTTAACACGATGACCGATCCATCTTCCACCTCAGAAAGGACTGTTTGAGCGATTTCGAATGCTTGTTTATTCTTCTCGTCTTCTACACCTACAGAGTAGCCGACCGATTGCAGCTCTTGATTGTAGGTGATCTGCTCACCAAATGGGAGACGGATCAGAGAAGGCTTATATCCGACAGCTTCTCCGATCACTTTTTGGGTAGCCGCAATTTGGCGATCAATTTCGTCAGAAGTCAACCTGGACATACGAGGGTGATCCCACGTATGATTTCCGATTTCATGTCCAGCTTGAGAAACGGCTTGTGCCACTTCCGGATAGTATTGGACTCTTTTCCCTAACATGAAAAAGGTCGCTTCTACTTGATGCTTCTCAAGGACATTCAAAAGGTCAGGAGTGACTTTAGGGTGTGGCCCATTCTCAAATGTCAGGGCTACCCGCTTCTTGCCATCCTTCTCCTCCATTGTCCTTTTGGCAGAAGCATTACTTGAGAAGCTTTCCAGTGATTCTGGCTTCTCCATATTAGTCTGATTAGATGGCTCTTGTGTTTGCTCTGTCAGCTCAGCATACTCGTCTTTCAATTCCTGCTTCATTGCCTTCTCGCCTATGACACGCTCGTCACCGTCTTGATATACGGTGAACCCTTGTCCATTCCATGCCACTTGTTTTCCTTTAAGCTCATCTATCCATTCAGACTGTTCGTTCTTGAAGAAATCCTTGATTTCAAGTCTCGCTCCCTGTTCTTTGCCGAAGTTCATAATTGTCTCTGTTGTAATGGGATCCCCATCACCAGTATCCATCGTTTCAGTGAAACGAACGACAAAGAAATATTCATCCTGGTGTAAGATGTCAAAATCAATATGCAGTTCATGGACTTTTTCTGCATCCTGATTTCTGGAAGCTTGATAACTTTTTTGTTTGAATTCTGCTTTTTTTTCATTTTTATAGTCTATAATCGTTTGATCGATTTGATTGTTTGGTGTCTGTGGGTAATGAATCGTCATGTGATAGGCTTGAAATTCTGTAATATCTGTCGCCATATCAATCTCATATTCTGGTTGCAAAGTGTCACGCTTTTGATCAGAGCTGCTTGCATTCGCTATAAAGGAGCAAGCGGTTAGGAACATCAACGTCAGTGTTACAATATAGATCAAAGGTTGTTTCATTAATTTATACCTCTTTTTTTAGCACTAGTCGTCTGAGATCTATTGTAACACAAATGTAATATTGTTTTAATTGATTCGTTATATTCAGTATATTCAAATTATAATGAAGTACGAACGTCCCATAATTCTGGGAAAAAGCGATGGTCCAACACTTTCTTCAAGTACCCCACTCCAGATGAGCCACCTGTACCTTTCTTGTGGCCAATAATCCGCTCCACTGTCTTCATATGACGGAATCGCCACTGCTGCAAGTGATCCTCGATATCCACAAGCTTTTCAGCGAGCTGGTATAAATCCCAATACTGATCGACATTTTTATACACTTTGCTCCAGGCAGCTTCTACTGATGGATCAGCATGATAGATTTCCGTGTACTCACGAGCTAGAACATCCGGGTTGATGGCAAAACCTGCTTCCGCAAGCTTCTCTATTGCTGCATCATAAATACTCGGCGCTTCGAATGCTTCTTTCAATTCTTTATGTAATGCAGGGTCTTTCTCATAGATCTTCAATACGTGAGGCGTCTTATATCCGAGTGCGAACTCTACCATACGATACTGATACGATTGGAACCCAGATGCTTGTCCAAGCGAGTCTCTGAACTCGATGTATTCCGCCGGAGTTAATGTGGATAGCACGTCCCAAGCTTGTATGATTTGATTTTGGATATTCGATACGCGCGCAAGCATTTTGAAAGCCTCTTGAATATCGCCTTTTCGAATATTATCGATGGCAGCACGTAGTTCATGCAGAATCAGCTTCATCCACAGTTCACTTACTTGGTGGATGATGATGAACAACATTTCATCATGGTGGGAGGAGAGACGCGTCTGGCTTGAAAGGAGATCGCCAAGCTGCAGGTACTCTCCGTACGTCATTTTTTCTTTGAAGTCTGTATGGACCTTCTCATTTTCTTTTGAATCTTTTGGGTTCATTTCTAATACGCTCCTTATACTAAGATGCCGCGTTCTGGAATGTTACTGTAGGTCATAGGTAAGAACTCCGTGTAAAACGTTCCTTCATACATTAAGACGGTTCCGAAAACAGGGTGTTCTACGTGAACATGGACGTGAAACTCTTCTTTTTCCTCATCGTAATGTTCATAAACAGAAGTGTGGGGACCTGGCAATTGTACCTTACCTTGATAAGTCATCCCCTTAGACTTCATAAACAGACCACCTTCATTCGTCACATGCAAATCCAACTCCACTTGCAGGGCTCCGGATTTGCCTATGTCATCTACAATTGTTCCCTTTTCTTCATCGTAACGCATCGATGCGTCAAAGCCTCTTATCGCATAGGGAAAGAAAAAGCGGCGAATCCAGCTAACCGTTTCGCGTCCTTGGTCATCTTGGTAAGCGAAGTTCTCTAACGTAAACGGGACATTCTTCCCCCGCTCGCCAAAGATAAGATGATCGATTACCCCGGCTTGAAGGAACGGTCTTAGGAGCGGATTCATTCCTCTGATTTCAGTCATTCGACCTTGGCCAAGTGCCATTAAGTTTTGTTTGCTTGTCAATCCGTACTTCTTCTGCATTTCTGGATGTAAGCGATGAAACTCACTACCGAGTGCTTGATGATAAATCGACTGCATTCCGATTCCCCTCTCCTTTGCTGTTTACAAGAATTATAACACAAGAAAACGGTTGCATTATGGGTGTGTCTATGCTTTTAGAAAAATGTTCACACACCTCTCCTACTCATAAGAAAGCTATCTAGTAATGTTGGTGTCCTAGCCGTGCTTTCATAGGAACCTCTCCCAGTCACTATTTGGCAGCCTTCGGAAACGAAGTATGTTGGAGCTGTGCATGGACTATTTGCATTAGGAAAGAGGTTGGGACAAAACTTTATCTTCCACTAAACGAAACAATCAAGTACAACCCACTTTATTAAGCGGAGGCAACATACGTAGACTCCTGCAGGAATAGCACGAGGTGAAGACCCCGGAAGAAAGTGGTTTTTGCTTTCTGAGGAGGCTGAGGCCGTGCCCGCGGAAAGCGAAGTATGTTGCCGAAGCGGTCCATGCACGTAACATAAAGAAACCCCGAACGATTTGTTCGGGGTTTCTAACAATAGAGTTATCTTTTCCAGTCCACTCTTCACATGACTTCTTCTGCATAATCGCTGACGGAGTATCCTTTTTGCTGCTTCATCAACCATCCTTGTTTCTCCAACTGGTTGAAAAGCTTCTGTACATGTTTCTCCGGCCAATCGGATAGCAATCCGAACCAGCGCGTTTCATGCAATTTCAACGTTCTCAATTTATTAGTCGCTTTGCCAGACAACACTTGGGTAAGCGTATGGGCCGGATAATCGGTTCCATAATAGTGGATCAAATCGAGAATTTGCTGGGTTTTCGCATAAGTGAGCGAGTGCCCTTTGACGGTTAAGATGATATCCTCTTCGCCGTACCGAACCTCTTCAAGCTTCTCCTGCAGCTCATCTAAGACATGATGGGTCAGCGGATATACTTGATTAGGGAGAACCTCCAACCATTTCGGAAGTTCTTTGAAAATCGTGACATCTTCTAGCTCAACATCCGATAACCATAATAGATGGGATGCTTTGCGAGCCGGAATGGTAATGTGCTTTATTTTGTTGTACATATCTAAAACAGGATATTCTTGCAAGTCTATTCGCTGTTGTTGGTATCGCTCGATCAATTGAACGGTATCTAAACTCTCATCGAGAGTGTTAGCTGCTGCAGCTAATTTCTTCCTCAATGCTCGGAGTTGGTCCAGCTGGTCCAGTAATCGAGTGTTTTGTTCGGCGATTTCGTTGAACTGCTTCTCGATCGTATTCATCCGTTTCTCTGCACGCTCCACATCGAAGTCTTCTTCAAAGCTGACGCAATGATGATCGACGTGATAGTACAGGTGGAAATCACAGATTTCACAGCTGCAACATATCGTACGATGGTGTGAATCGAAGTGAAGCTCCTTTTCATGAGAGCAACTTCCCTTCTCGCCATCGAGCCAGTCTTCCGGCATCGCACGGTAAGGTCGCATGACGATTTCGACACGATGTCTCCAATACGAAATGTCTTCCGGATATTTTAATACAGACAGTAAAGCTGATTGATTCATCGTCTCCACCGACTCAATCACTTCCCGCTTCTCATGAATCAACCGGATCAGCGGATCGTTGTGGAAAGCATCAGCGATTCTTTTCAGCCAATGTTCTCGAGTATGCTTGCTTACATCAGCTAAGAACATGTAGTCCTCCAGCACATGGCCGATATGTCTATACAATTGTTCTGCTGATAAGTGCGTAAAGTCTTTATGATAAAGGAACTCTTCTTTCAGAGGTAGTCCATGTTCTGCAGGGAGCGACCTCCATAGAAACAGTTCTGGGCGTAGTAAATGAGGATATACCGTTTCGTCTTTTTGCAAGGAAACGGGTAGTACCGCTTCACCTGTCAAGTTCAAATAAGCGCGTATTTTTGTTACATCCCATTCGTTATCATAGATGTGGTCCATAATCGTATCATTGAGTCTAGACAGTAACCCTCGCTCAAACTTGTGTCCGATCGATCTGATCTGTTTATTCTTCTTCCCAATCGGCGCAAGGGCAAGTAGCGGATAACGTTCGTCTTGATAAGTAATCCTCTCTGGCAGTCCCATAACGATTCTCCTTTGAATGAAGGATTTACTACTATTATAGAAAAAGTATTAAAAAGTACCAATGAATATAAGCAAAATGGGCTCAGACCGTTAAGATTTCCACGGAATACCCAATAAATAAGCCTGTCTCAATGACACCTGGAATGGAGCTGAGTTCTTTTTCCATCCCGTCTTCTATATGGTCAAACCGGACATCTAAGAGAATATTTCCTGCTTCCGTGATAAGTGGGCCATCTTTAGACTGAGCCATCCTCATGGTCACTTCTCTTGCAGCGTAACGCTCAAGGCTCGTCTCCACCAAATGAACCGCTCGAGGATCCACTTCTATCGGGACGGCGAACTTCTCACCGAGTCTTTCGACAAATTTACTTTCGTCTACTAGAATATACGTCTTAGGTGAGCTTGCCATGACAAGCTTTTCGGCAAATAATGCGCCACCTCTCCCTTTGATCAGCCGGTTCTGCCCGTCCACTTCATCCGCCCCATCAAATCCCCAGTCAGGTCTAGCTGCTGATAACGTTGTTGTCTTCAGCCCTAGTTTGGAGCAGTTCATCATGGCCTCTAGGGACGTCGGGATCGCCAGGACCTCGAGGTTCTCCTGTTTCACCCGCTCCGCAATAGACTGGAGGGCAAGAAAGGAAGTGGATCCTGATCCGACTCCGATCGTGTCACCGTTCTTTACGAAACGACTGACTTCATCTGCCACTCTCTGCTTCGCATCCTTATTCGATATTTCACCAGACCAACTGTCTTTCTTCGCTAAGCGGTTATTCCATTTCAAAAGCCTCACCTCTTTACTACTGTTATTCCCGAAAACACTGAAAAACAAGCACACTGTTTCTAACCTCAGTGTATCAAAGTTCTCTGTTCTCCGGTCTCTTCCTGTTCTATCCCATGTATCTTTTACTCGTTCTTTACATAGGGTGAACATAAAGGAGGATAATGAATGAACCGCATTTATTTCAAACTGTTGGCTTTTTACCTCATCCTGATATCCGCCTTGCTTTTTTTCATTCTCCTGTAGAAAAAAACCCCTCACCTTCGTTCGGGAGGGGTTAGACAAGGTCATGCTTGAATGCATAAATGACAGCCTGGGTCCGGTCCTGGACTTGTAATTTACCAAGGATGTTACTGACGTGTACCTTCACTGTCTTCAGCGCAATATAGAGCTCATCAGAAATATCTTGATTCGTCTTCCCTTCTGTCATTAGCAGCAGGATCTCCATTTCACGATTTGTCAGCTGTTCATGCAATGGTATATCACCTGAATTTCGCATTTTGGTCATGATTTTACCGGTTACTTCCGGCTCTAAAATGGACTGGCCTTCGTATGTAGCTCGAATGGCCTTGGCAATTTCTTCTGCCTTCGATGTCTTCAGCATATAACTGGTTGCGCCTGCTTCCAGCGCAGGATAGACTTTTTCATCGTCCAGGAAACTTGTGACGATAATGATTTTCGCATCCGGCCACTGTTCGACGATTTTCTGAGTCGCTTCAATTCCATCCATCTCTTTCATCACTAAATCCATTAAGATGATGTCAGGTCTATGCTCAAGCGCAAGGTCTACGGCTTCTGTCCCATCATCCGCTTCTGCAATTACTTCAATGTCTCGTTGAGCTGATAAATAAGCCGAAACTCCGATCCGTACCATCTCATGGTCATCGGCGAATAATACTTTGATCACGAGTATGTCTCCTCCTTCTTCCGATAAGGAACTTTCACTTCAAGACGCGTGCCTTGGTTTTTCAAGCTGACGATTTTCAGCGAACCTCCGACTTCACTCGCCCTTTCCTGCATATTCTGAAGTCCGTAAGAGCTTGATTTCGCTTCCTCTACATCGAACCCTATCCCATCATCAATCACTCGCAAAATGATGTTCTGTTCCCGCTCCATCAGGGAAACGCTCAAAGCTTCCGCCTTCGCGTGACGTAAGGTGTTGGATACAGACTCTTGAAGGATACGGAATAATTGATCTTCGAGTCCTTTCTCAAGGGCCACCTCTTCAATCGACCAATCCACTTCCATCGGAACCTTTTGGGTCAATTCATAGAGAAGTTCTTCTATCCCTTCTGATAATGCCTTATCCTTCAATGCTACAGGACGCAAATGCAACAATAACGCCCGCATTTCCAGTTGCGATTGGTGGATCATCTTCTCCACCATATCCAGCTGCTTCTTCATAGCAGGGTCAGCTGGGGCTTCGGAATCGTTAATCGCTGACATCATCATCGAGGCTGCGAATAACTGCTGGCTGACGGAGTCATGCAGTTCTCTTGCAAGCCGGTTTCGCTCTTGAACGACGACCTCTTGCAAGCTCTTCTCTCTGTCTTCTGCCCTCTCCGTCGCTACTTTTTGAGCGAGTGCTGTCTGCTGTTCAAACTTCTCTTCAATCTGTTTCATCCTTGCTTCGATTTCATTCATTTCGCTGACTTCTGATTGACCATAGACGACAGGGTTCCCTTTCCCTATTTCTCCAAGCTGATACTCGACCGCTTGGAGTGTACGCTTCCAAATCCACCCTTGTGTTAATCCAACCAGGATCCCAATTGAAATGGAGAACGTCAATACAAGGAATACATAAGGAAGATCGAGCACTGTATGCGTCCATAAGTCAGACCATTCATCCAAAGGAAAAGCGATGAATGTGAACCCTAAGAGAACACAGGTGAACCCTAGAAACGTGAGGACTCCAACAATTGTTTGTCTCTGCCAGGCACTCATATTCGTTTCACCTCTAAATTACCAGAAAGCAGCGAGGTGACGATTTTCACACGAGGACGCTGACTGCTGTAACCAGGCGTTTGATAAGACACGACCTGATTCAAGACCTTTGATTTCTGATATTGGAAAATAGCTGATCTTCCGAATACGGAGCTGTGAAGTATTGATACTTCGACGTCATAAGGCACGTAAATGACGAGGTTTCCGACAAGGTGACGGATGGAGATGACTGCCTCATCTTTCGGCAACACAGTCTGACTCAAGTCGATCACTCTGTCTCCGAACCCACCATGGATGTTGATGTCCTGCCACACGTAAGAATTAGGGGTAGACTCGTTTCCGAACAGTTTCTGCTTCAAGATTGGCTCTGTATGATCCGGAATTTCCTGGTCGATAATTTCAGGCGTTATGCGCTCCGGAGTCTTCTTTGTTCTGTAATAATCCCGAACGAACAAGAAGATAATCGCAACAATTAGAAACCGGACAGCAATCATGCTGAGCACGGTGAAAACAAGCACAATAAGTCCGAGCCAAAAGAAAATCTTCCCCCACGTTTTGCGATACTTTTTCCACCCTACATAGAGCATGAATCCGAAGAAGATCAAAGAAAAGACGAGACCTCCTTCGAAGAAAACGACTTCTACAATAAGGAGGATCACCCCTATGATTAAAATAGTGTTGATGGTGTCTGTTGAAATCCGTTTAAACATACCGGTCATCCTCCTCTCGGAAAGTAAGTAAAAGGCGCAGTCCACTGCGCCTTTTATCATACCATGTTCTTTAGTTCACCGTAACGTCCTCTTGCTCTTTGCTTTCTTTCTCAAGCTTGGCGATCTTACTGTCAAATGTATTACGGTAATAAGCGCTGTTGACCTTATACTCTAAGTCCTCGATGTAACGATCGATTTCTTGGAATCGGGAGTACGGCTTGTCCGCTGTGTCTTCGATCACCTGGTTCATCCGGTGATGGGCACGAGCAATGTTTTCACGCCCCATTACTTCCATGCGCTTCAAGTGCATATCCTTCAGCTTATGTTTCATCTCTTCATACTTGCGTTCTAATGTTTCCAGCTGCTCGATAGCGTCTCTTCTGGAAGCCTGCAGGCGCTCAGCCCTCGCTTCGTATTCTTGTTGTTCTTGATAAGCGAATTCGTACATGGAGTCCTCACCGGCACGTTTGGCGATATCAGCCTGACGCTTCCGCTTCTCCGCCATGTCCTGCGCTCTCTGATATTCCCTGGAGAATTCGTCTTTCAAACGGTATTGACGTTCGACAAGTTTTCTTACTTTCTCTGTTTCTTTTTCACTTTCGCGAAGATACTGGTTCAGCATTGCAATGGGATTCTTCTGTTCCTTGTGATCCAGTACTTCATGCAAATCGGATGAGATAGAATCTTTTAAACGAGTGAATAGATTAGCCATGTGTAAATCGCTCCCTTTTATTATTTGTGTAAATCTGCCCACTGTCTTTCAAAATTTGTGAACGGATCATCTGACTCGACTACGACGGACTCTTTCTTGCTTGTCCAACTCTTATAAATGAGGTACAAGCCATAAGCGGCTGCTAGGCCTAGTACGGCGTAAATATTCGATACCGCAACACTCAGAATGATGAGCCCAAGCACAACCCAACCGATCTTCCCAGCCGTTGAGTCAGTTTTCATGAACTGCTTGAACACGACATACAACAACCAGACGCTTACACCAAGCAAGATCATCGGGCCAAGGTTTGCAAGTAAAACGGTCAGTGCTACGAGACCTGCAATAAACAACAGAAATTTTTTCAATGATTTTCCCTCCTTGCTGATTTCTTATCTCTATCTTACCGAGGATCATAATTTGTCGTAATGAGCCAGGGCTATATTTTGAAATAGGACCAGGGGCTTAGGCGCTTCTTTACACTTCGTATAGGTTGTTTCATTATTTTTCCTCGAGATTGCCCATCTTCCCTCTATATCGCGACATTTCTATTTCCAGATAATATGATATTAAGAACCTTCCAACAACAAATTCTAAATAAAGGAGGTGTTCAAATGACAACGTTACCTACTATAAATCGTGCTTTATGGATCGCTTTCTTTGCTGCAACGGCAAGCCTGCTTGTATTCAGGGAAGATTGGTCATTAAGTATGGGAGAATACAACTCCACATTCTATTTCGCATCGTTAGTCGGACTTTGTGGAATTGCATTTCGAATGAAGGAAGACGCCCTTCATTACCTGTATGTCAGCCTAGCAGCGTTCGTTTCCTATCTAGGTTTACTATACGCCCTATCCATTGAGACCAGTTTCCTGACAGGTCCATCCTTTCCCATTTTTCTTTCTATTGCGCTGTTCGTGTCATGGTTTGCGAACATCGTAAAGAAAAACTACAGACCACCTGCCTACCAGAGATATCGCTGGAAAAGAAAGAATGCCCTAATTATCGGAGCAGGAAGTGCCGGAGCGATCGTCGCCAATGAGTTACGCTTTTCCCCTCACTCCACTTTGAATCCGGTCGGCTTTATCGATGACAATGAAAACAAACAATTTAAAAGGCTGGACGGCTTGAAAGTGTTCGGAGGTGTTGAAGACCTATCCTACTTGATCGAGCAGCTTCAAATAAAGACTGTTGTGATCGCCATTCCTTCAGCGTCCAGACAGACGATCAAAGACATCGTGGAGAAATGTAGAAAGATGAATGTAGAAGTGAAAACGGTCCCTAAATTAGTGGATATCATCGAAGGCCGGATTTCCATCAATATGATCCGCGATGTTCAAGTAGAGGACTTACTTGGCCGTGAACCAATCCAACTGGATCTTAAACCGATTTCCGACTATATGAGAGATAAAGTGGTGCTCATTACTGGCGCCGGCGGATCTATCGGATCAGAGCTTTGCAGACAAGTGACCCAATTCTCCCCAAGACAACTATTAATATTAGGCAGAGGGGAAAACAGTATCTATATGATTGAGAACGAACTTAAGAAGTCCGCCCCTACCCAATCCGTTACCAGCATCATCGCCGATGTTCAGGACGAGTGGAGTATCGAACGTGTCTTCAAGAAATACCGCCCCGATGTTGTCTTCCATGCAGCTGCCCACAAGCACGTTCCTCTTATGGAAAAACAACCGGAAGAGTCCATCAAAAATAATATCTTCGGGACACAGAACATGGCTGCTTTAGCTCATAAATATAGTACCGAACGGTTCATCCTCATCTCGACAGACAAGGCTGTAAACCCGACCAGTGTAATGGGAGCGACGAAAAGACTTGCTGAAACTATCATTCAACACTATAACCAGCATAGTGAAACAAAGTTCTCCGCTGTCCGGTTCGGGAATGTCCTGGGGTCTCGAGGGAGTGTTGTACTCCTGTTCAAAGAACAAATCGCAGCCGGAGGTCCTGTTACCGTCACCCACCCGGATATGATCCGTTATTTCATGACGATTCCAGAAGGCGTTCAATTAGTACTGCAAGCAGGCTCTTACACAGAAGGCGGAGAGATCTTTCTTTTGGATATGGGAGAGCAGATGAAAATCGTGGACCTTGCCTCGGATCTGATTCGACTTTCAGGTCTAGAGCCTGACGTAGATATCAAGATCGAGTTCACCGGCATACGTCCCGGAGAAAAGCTTTTCGAAGAAATGATGCATGCCGAAGAAGGCACGAGCTCCACAAAACACTCCCTGATTTATCAAGCGAAGTTAAAATCCTTCGATGAAAAAATTTGGAAGAAGACAATCGAGGATCTAAATGAACTTGTCCACTCAAACCAAGACGTTCCGGCGCATACGTATAAAGAGACGATAGCGCGGTTCATTCCAAACTATACCCCCTTCGACCCTAAACACTATTAGGAAAGGAGACCACTTATGGAGGTCCACATCCTGGATGAGAGTCACAGCGAATCGATTGTACAGATCCTGAAGAACGGCATGAGAAAGGACCTATTAACCCTCACCCCTTATCCTTATAAGGGGTTCCCTCTTTTTTTAAGAAGGCTGTTATCTGTAAGTCACCCGCATAACGAACGCATTTTCATCGGTGCCACAGATGATGGAGCACTAGTAGGCTTTGCAGAGTGGACTCATGGGCATGAAAACCTTCATCTGAACAACATTTACATCGCCCCGGCTGCCCGCGGAATGAAGGTCGGTACAGCTCTAATGGATTACGGCATGAAGATCGCCCGCTCGTTAAAGGTGAGCACCATTTCTTTAGACGTCTTTGCTTGGAATAGCAAGGCGCACCAATGGTACGAAAAACTAGGTTTCGAGACTGTCCAGCATCGTTACTGGACAAAACAACAGCTCCCTCAGCCCACCAGTACGAATACGTATGTCATACGTCATCTTCCGGACGCGATAGCAGGCGTGGAAAGCTACGGTTTTGGTAGACTTACGGTTCTTACGCCAACCAACGAATATGGCGTTCTATTATTAGGTGATCGACTTTTCCGTACTTCCTATCAAGAATCTGTGCTAGACCCTGTTTTGGTTTCCGCACTTCATCACATAGACCCGACTAGAGAACTGGCCCTCATTCATTCTCACCCTGATTGGAAAAAGAGTCCTTCCCTAGTAAGCGAAAGTGTACACATGAAGGCTTCGATATCCGACTGGAACGGAAAGGAGATGACATGAATATGGCGAAGTTTATTCACTTGAAGCAGAACGATGACTGGAAGCCCTTTGTCCAGCTATTTGAACATTTAGATGCGTACTACGACCCCGTTTATGTAAAACTCATGGCGGCCAAAGATCAAGGAACAGCGGAAGCCGTGTACTTTGAAAAGAACGGAACACGTATTTTCTATCCTTTCATTAAATGTCCTTATTTGGAATTCTTCGATATCGTAACGCCTTACGGGTATGGAGGACCTGTTGTAGAGGGGGATCTTTCTCTATTGAAAGACTTCTACTCTCACATTAATCAACTGGCGAAGGAGCAAGGGATCATCACAGAGAAAATCAAATGCCACCCACTTCTAACCCCGGCAAAAGAACTTTCAGAGATCATGGAACTTGAAAACGTACAGCAAACAACAGCTGTCGACCTCACATCAAGCTACGAAGAAATCCGGCAGGGCTATTCCAGCTCGAACAAGCGCAACATCAATAAAGCGAAGCGAAAAGGGGTTCAGGTGATTGTCGACGAAGACTTACGATACTTGAAAGATTTCCAACATCTATATGAAGAAACGATGACTCGAAACGAGGCAGATACTTCATTTTATTTTCCAGATGTCTACTATGAAGAACAGATGAAAGAATCCATCTTATATGAACCAAAACTTCTCATTGCTAGACACGAGGGTAAGACGATTGCAGGCGCTATTGTCTTACTCGGCAAACAGTGGGCGCACTATCATCTAGGGGCATCGAGCAGCGAATTCCTTCCGCTACGTGCTAATAACCTACTATTTGATGAAATGGTTCAGTACTGCCAAAAACAAGGACACTCTCTCCTACATCTAGGGGGTGGTACAGGGGGAAATGATGGACTGTTCCGCTTCAAATCTTCTTTTACGAATGGAAACCATTTCGACTTCAAGATTGCGAAGCATGTCCTTGATCAGGATTTGTACCGTCAACTGACCAAAAATAAAACATCCCAACAACAACACTTCTTCCCGGGATATAGGTACTAATAAAAGAAATAGAGGATTCAAACGCTACAAAACCCGAACCATTGGTTCGGGTTTTGTTTATACAATAGTAAGTTCGTGCATCGCTCCGGCAACATACTTCGCTTTTTCCTACTGTTATTCAGTTAGAGATTAAGAGAGAAAGCGTACTTGCATAAAGAAATACCGGTACATTGATTGGTTTCGTTCCTGCTACTTCTCGTGCAGCTGGTTGGAAAATGCCGAGACTCCTGCGGGATTTACGGACCACGGTGAGATTCCCGAAGGCGTAGCCGGAGGTAGCTCAGCGTCCGCCGCGGAAAGCGAGGTATTTTCCAACCAGCTGTTCTCTATACATGTAACAGAACCCCTTACATAATGATAGGTTTGGTGAAAAGGGTGGTGTCTCTGTTTTTTACACTATCTAGAATATCTTTCTTCGAAGGAAGATTGTCTAGATAAGAGCGGGCGACTTGGTCTGTGAAATCTTGATTGCGAGTATAGCGCATTTCTAAAGTTGAATCTTGCTTCACTGGGTGGAACTGATGGATTTTCCCTGTATCAATCGTGTGGACAAGTGACTTCTGCGCACTGTTCACTGCTTCCATCCCAAGCTTGAAAGGATCCGTCACCCCAACCGGAGGCAAAGCGTGAAACAGCATCTCGCCTGAATCAAGCCCCTTGCCGAGACGATGAATGGTCGCTCCTACAAGATCCGGACGACCGTCATGGATGGCCCAGAAGTTACAAGAATTCCCACGGTAATAAGGGGAGATTCCCATGTGAATATTGATTGCGCCCCGTGAGACTAGCCAATCACAAAGCGCCCCTTTAATGTAACTTGCACCGAACACGATAAAGTAGTCAGATTGTAACGCTTCGTTCAGGGAAGTCAGGTCTACTAAACTTAATTCTCCCGCCTTCAAAGCAAGCGTCCGTACGTTTTCGGGAGTGAATGATAAACCACCGAACACCTCTTCCTCCGCGTTCAACACATGGGAGAAATACTCCTGCATCGTATCACTCTTTTTATAAAAGCCTTTCTCTTTCCCCGGAAAAGCAGAATGGCATTCTTGCACGGCGTACACTTCATCTGCAATATCAGCCAAGCGCTTGATCAACGTTACATGCCTGGGCTGATTACTTGTAAAGACTGTTATCTTCACCCTACCCCTCCATTTCTTTCAAAAGGTTCGCATGATCTTCCCTCGGATATTCATAAGGGCTCGCCAAAGCACCAAACATATTTGCGCGGAATCCCATTTCAACACCAAGGCCTTTCAATATCTTCAACGTATCTCCGCTATAAGAATTACAAGGGTGGGAAACGGTGGTCGGCTTTTTCCCTAAGAGGTTTTCCAATACAGACGCATTCGTTTCATACTCTTCCTTCTGTTCCTTCAACGGCAACCTGCCCAAATACGTCGGATGGGAATGAGAATGTAATCCGATGATGTGTCCTTCTTTATCCAGTTGTTTTAAATGATCGACTTCCATCCAAAGCTTGCCTCTTAACTTCTGAATGTCTACCCCTGCGTCCCGAATCATCTGGTCCATCACGTTATAATACTTTTCTGCACCAAGCACCCGGTCGCGCACATAGCGGAAGACTTTATCTTCCTTCGTGTAAAAAGGAAACTCTACCAAGTAAGTGTCCGGGTCGAATGTTTTCAAGGCTGTCTCTACAATCTTTTCATACGGCGACTGTGCTACCGCTTGATAAAAGCACTGGTAGAACGATTCAATAGAAGGAAATTCTGAAATACGGAAATGGCGATACACTTCGATCTTCTCCAGACTCCCTTGAAACGGAGACGTATAGACGAACCAGAATGCCGTTAAATTGTACTTCCTCAAAACAGGATACGCTACATCAAACTGGCATTTGAGATTATCGTCGAATGTAATACAACGATCGTCGGGACTCAGCTTTCCTTCCAGCGCCCGTCTGTACCACTCCTCCGCTGATAGAAAGCGGTCGATTCCAACATAGTGCAACATGTCTTCGAAAGTAGCCGCTGAAATAGAGCCTTGGCCCGGCTGATGCTCGTCATTGTGAAAATGATGAAACATAAGTCCATGAGCTTTCACTTCGCATCACCCACTTGATCATCCAACTCTTCTTCTGCCAGATAAGCCCTGGAAGCACGTTTTCCGATGAAGTCCCAATAACGGTAGGGCGACACTCCATTACCAGGGCGCATACAGCCGATGTTGTCAGAAGTAAATGGTTCGCCAGCCCGAATGTCCCTTGTCGCCACAACACTTTTACGTACAACGGTTCGATTCGACTTCTCCTCGTCTGATATTGTTTTATCCGGATACCCTATTGCCGCTTCCACCGTTCGTATCCCCTCGACCATTTCCCGAAGTTCAACTGGAGACAAAGAAGCTTTATGGTCCGGCCCTTCCATCTGTTTATCCAGTGTGAAATGCTTTTCGATGATGGATGCGCCCCTTGCTGCTGCTGCAATCGGAACCGCTATACCGAGCGTATGATCCGAAAAGCCCACTCTCAATCCGAACTCTCCTCGTAAAAGGTCCATCACCTTCAAATGAACATCTTTCGGTGATGTCGGGTACTCCGAAACACAGTGCAACAGCGCGACTTTCTGTTTCAGCCACTTCTGTCCTTCGAGTGATGAGAAAGCTTTCTGGAAAGCTTCCTTGGATGGAGCTTCCCCTCCGAGATATCCATAAGCAAGAACCCCTAGCGCCTCTTCGATATCCTGTAAACTACTCATTCCTGTCGATAATATGACAGGTGCATGGTTCATGCTTATCTCATATAGCAAAGGAGCGTTCGTCAGCTCACCAGACGGAATCTTGAAGGCATTCATTTTAAAACGTTCTCTCAACATCCGTGCACTTTCCAAATCAAATGGGGAAGATAAAAACATAATGTTCTGCTTCAAGCAGTATTCCGCAATTTGTTGATGATCGGACTCAGATAACTCAAGCCGCTTGGACATTTCATAGTGTGTTTCCTCTTCGTCCGTCAGCCCTTTTTGATAATTCGCCTTTTGTGCTGTTTTCCTAACGGATGCATCTGCCCGGAAAGATTGGAATTTCACCGCGTCCGCTCCCGCCTCCACTGCAGCATCAATCAACTCGAAGGCATATTTTATGGACCCATTATGGTTCACACCCGCTTCTGCAATAATAAAAACCGAGGAATTCGTCACCTTGCCTCACCTCTCAAAAAAATGTTTTTTCAATAGTCCCTTGAAGGAAGGGAACGCTTCAAGGTGATGAATGATTCGATCCGTACTGTAACCGTCCCCGTAAGGGTTGATGACCTGCGAACAATCTTTCTTCAGCCCTTCCTTAATAGAAGAAAGAATTTGGTCCTTTATAGGCGCACAGTTCAAAACTGATTCTGCTTGTAAGCGCCCTTTCTGCCGTTCACCGATATTGATCGTGGCAATCTTGAATGACGGCGCTTCCGACAGTCCACTTGAGGAGTTCCCAACGACGAGATCCACATACTTCATTGCGCTCAAATAACGCTTCTGACCGAGTGACGTGTAAGCAACGGCATTCTCCCTTTTGGAGACGAAGTCCTGAATTTGCTGAATGACCCCTCTTCCTTCGTTGTCTGCATTCGGCATGGTGAAAAGCAACCCGTATTCTTCATCTAATGAGGCTAGGGCTTCCAGCAACTCTCTACATTGCTTCTCCGCCATGGCAGCCTCCAATGTGACTGGATGGAATGTAATGAGAAGGTTCTGATACCGAAACTGAAACCCTAACTCCCCCTCCAATTCCCGCTTGGTTAACAGCTTCATTTTTCTAATATAATCAAGTCCTGGATAGCCGACTTTGAAGACATGATCGGGGTTCTCTCCCATTTGTAAAACACGCTTCCGAGATGCTTCCGTCGTTACGAAATGAAGATGAGACATCTTCGTTAAGCAGTGTCGAATCGACTCGTCATATGCTCCCTCTGTCGTATCTCCCCCACACAAGTGAGCAATGGGAATCCGAGCTACCAATGCCGCCTGAGCAGCTGCCAGCAGTTCAAACCTGTCTCCTAGAACTACAACAAGATCGGGCTGTAAACGAGCAAAGGCATCACCAAAACCAATCGTCCCAAGTCCGATTGACTTCGCAATGCCTCTAGGTGTGTCGCTAGAAAGCAGCATCTCTATCTTTTCATCGATAAGAAAGCCGTCCTCTTCTATCCCTTGATAAGTCAGACCGAACTCAGGAGATAGATGCATCCCAGTTGCGATCACTTGAAGTTGAAACTGATCATGGTCGTTCAACTGCTTCATCAACCAGTAGAGCAACCCGTATTCTGCACGCGTCCCAGTAACTACACAGATATTACGTTTCATATCGCGGATGGTCCTTTTCCAGAGAACACGTGGTGTTTATACCATTCGTAGGTACGCTTTATTCCTTCTGATAAAGAGACGCTCGGGGACTCTCCGGCCGCTTTCACTGCCTTTTCAATATTTGGACACCTTCTTGCCGGCGAACCAGCCGTAGGAGGCTTAGCAATCACCTTCAAGTCTTTTTGAACGGTATTAATGATTTGCTTCGCTAAGTCTCCGATGGTGATCTCCGGGTCCTGTGTACCAATATTAAACACCTCATTCTCTCCCGCTTTATTGGTCGTCACTCCATACACGAGACGCACCGCATCATCGATATAGCAGAAGGTACGCTTATGATCGACCGAAAAGACCTCCAGCTCACCTTGACTTTCATGCGCTTTCTTCAAAAGTTCCGGGATCACGTGTGAAAGCCCCATTCGTGGACCGTAAATATTATGTGGACGGATGATCGTAAACGGAAGTTCCGATTGTTGGATCAATGCTTCGCCGTAAAGTTTGGACAGCATATAAGAAGTGCGTGGATGAGAGAGATCCGTTAAGGCAATCGGTGTTGTCTCTGGCGTCGGGATCGGCAGCTTGAAATGAGCTAATGTCCCTGCATACACTTCACTTGTCGATGCAAAAACAAAACGCTCAAGCTGCGATTGTTCTTTAGCGAACGAAATCATATGAAACAGCATGAGCAAATTGTTCTGAAGCACTTGATATGGTTGGTTGAGCACTTTCGATACTCCTAGAATGGCTGCAAAGTGAAAGATATAATGATAATCGCGGCTCAGCTTCTCCACTGCTCCCGGTTCTAGTAAATCGACTGTCTTCACCGTCACATTCGGCTTTTGAATAAGCCTCTTGATGAAATCGTCTTCTACTCCTCTGGCCCAATTATCCACTAGCTCCACCTGATACCCTTTATCTGCAAAATAAGTGCCGAGATGACTGCCGATAAACCCGGCCCCTCCTGTTATTAATACCTTTTTCATAACAACTCTCCCCTACCGATACTGACGACATGGCACCCCTCAGCTCGGAATTCGCTCCTCTGTTGGTCCGTCAATACGTCATTCGCATCCAGGATAAGAAGGGTATGTTCCCCAAGCCACTGTCGTACGTTCATCTCTTTATACTCTTTATGACCGACGGCAAACACGGCCGCATCGTACCGGTCTGCATGTAACTCTTGTTCGATCGGACGGTTCAAATCGTGCCAGTAATCGACTAATGGATCGTGGCAGTCGACTCTTGCCCCCTTCTGCTGTAAAGCCTTCACGAATGTTTCTGACGGGGAATATCTCGTATCACCGACATCCTGACGATAGCTGACCCCGAACAGGGCAATTTTTTTGCCCTTCAAATCCCCTTGAAAATAGTCATTTAATTTTCCGACACTGACCAGTGGCATCTCTTTATTGACTTCAACCGCTCTCTTGCAAAAAGCAAAATCCACGTCCGAGAGACCGAAATATTCTTTAGCTGCAATCTGTGCAAACAACGGATCCTTGGTAAGACAGTAACCACCTACTCCGAAACCTGGCTGCCTCATGTTCGAGTGGGTTGGCCTTACACGTATCGCGTTGATTACTTGGAAGAGGTCAATACCCACGGCCTCCGCAAAACGACCCCATTCTTCCATGAATGCAATCGTCGCTGCCCGGTAACTATTTTCCAGCACCTTGGATGTTTCCGAGGCTGTTGTGGAATGTAAGCGCGTCATAGGATAATCCTTTGTATTGATGATGGTGGACAAGAACTCCTCACAATGGTTGCCAGCTTCTTCGTTTACCCCGGCGTAGACACGCCAGTAGTGGATAATCGAAGCTAAATAATCTTTCCCCGGCATCACGCGCTCATAAGAGTGAGCTACATGAACGCATCCTTTTGGTAGTCCGCGCTCTGCCAATGCCTCATCAAGAACAGGAACGACAACTTTCTCACACGTCCCCGGTGGTACGGTCGTTTCCACTATGACAAGTGCTCCCGGTTTCACTAGGTCCCCAACGGTCCGAACCGCGTTTTTAAAACCGTCCAGCGGTACAGTGGGACCACCTGGTTGATAGTCAATATCCAAGTTGATATCGACTATAATGACATCTGCTTCTTTATAAACGTCTGGGTTCGTCGTGGCAGATATATTACCAGCTTGAAAAGCTTTCTTAAGCGCATCCTTCAATAAGTCGTCACTATTCGCAAAAGGAAGCTCCCCTTTAGAAATCGCGGCAACTCGGCGGTTCCCCTCTACTGTCGGCAAGTCGACCCCGGTGACATCGTAAAGCCGTTCTCCTTTATCACTCGATGCATTCGCAATTGCAATAGCCATTGCAGATCCTACAAAGCCTAAGCCTTGAACACACACTTTTTTTCGGTTGCTAGGTTGATTTCCCAACATCGATACCTCCTTCTCTTTCCCATCTGACTAGGGCCACGACCTCCCTTTAATTTCTTTTCCTTCTTAATAGAAAATCACATATCGAGAAATCTAATGGCGTATCAATATCCCACGATCGGTCAGGCTCCATAATGTGAGCGAGAGTGTGCCCTTCTTTAAAGAAATCCTTCGTTTGTCTTAGCCAACCGGCTTCCGCTATATAAACGGCACCGTTCACAGCATAGACTTTAGGAAGGTCTTGACGTCTTATCACCCGCTCTTTATCAGGGGTCAGACTTGTAAGGTAAGAGGAGTCATTGATTCCATACATCCACTGTGGGTGTTGATCTGCTTCTACTACTGTTAAACAGGAAGGAGCATCCGCCTCTATACAAGCGGCGATACATCCGTCAATATCCTCAGCAGTTCTCAAAGGTGACGTAGGCTGCAAGAGAACGACATACTCATAATCAGATAAGACCGACAGCGCATGAAGGGCAGGAGCCGCACCAGGAGTGTCGTCTTGAGCCAATTCACGCGGGCGTACAAACGGCACCTCCGCGCCCCACTCTTGGGCGACTCTCACTGTTTCCAAATCCTCTGTGGAAACGATAAGCCGGTCAATATATACGGAGTTCTTTGCCGCTTCAATCGTCCAAGCGATCAGTGGCTTGCCAGCGATAGGGCGTATGTTCTTTCTAGGAACTCCCTTCGACCCACCCCTGGCAGGGATGATTCCAAGAACCTTCTTCCCATCAATCATTGCCGAACACCTCAAAGTACTCGACATTCGCCCGTTCATAATCAGCTATACGTCCAATATCCAGCCAATATTCCCTGATAGGAAAAATAACGATTCGCTTCTGATCAGCGAGAAGATCCTCACAAAGTGTCGGCATATCGAAGAATTGATCATCCGGAATAAAATTCAGCACTTCTGGACTCAAGACGTTGATCCCTGCACTGATGAAGTGGCGCTCCCGTGGTTTCTCTTCGATGCTCTTCAAACGATTCTTTTCAATCCTGCACACACCGTACGGGATCTGGACATCATATTCCCTTACACACATCGTGACAGCTGCCTGATTCTTATCATGGTAATCGAGCAGTTTCTCTGCATCCATTTTGGTCAGGATGTCTCCATTCATGACAATAACGGGTTCTTCTGGCTTTTCTGGGAGTAAGCTCAATGCTCCAGCTGTTCCGAGTCTCTTATTTTCCCTTACATATTCAATTGTTACGCCCCATTTCGATCCATCTCCGAAATACGATTCAATCATGTCTGCTTTGTAATTCACAGATAGATAGAATTTATGGAACCCGCAATCCATGAGGTTTAAAATAATCGTTTCTAGTAAAGGCTTATCCCCTACTTTCAGTAAGGGTTTCGGACAATTGTCTGTAAGAGGATGCAGGCGCGTGCCAAGCCCTCCTGCCATGATCATGACCCAATTACTCCGCTTAACGTGTTTCTTCTCTCCCTTAACGACAAGATCAACCATCTTCCCTTCGCTATTGAGAATGGGAAGGTGCTTGATCTCATGTTGCTTCATCACGTGCTGTGCTTCCGCCTTCGTCATTTGTTCATGACCTGTCACTGGTGCCTTGTTCATCACCGTCGCAACCTCATCGCTCAACGTCTTCCCTCTGAGCATACCTCTTCGTACATCCCCGTCTGTCACCGTCCCAAGCAAATTCTGCTGAGAATCGATGACGAACGCCACGTGGTAACTTGTGGAATCTATTATTTGCAGCGTATCCCGAATGGACGTATCCGGGGATATCAGATTGTTTTCAAACGTACTCACATCTCGGTCTCCTTTCTGAATAACATCTATAACCGTAAAGGGTTATAATAGTAGTATTCAGAGAGGTAGATTCTGACACGGACAAACGTTTGAATCAGGTCATCCGAACAAAAATAGGCAGTTCTAATAGCGCATGATCGACTCTGCAAAATCTCTAAAGGAACTCTTCTGACGAGTCAGCTGTTGTTTTACGGTCCGTTGACCAGAGCGATGCCTGACGAGCCGTTCTTCTAAAGCCTCGTAAGAGTTGATGAAGGAACCATTCATTTTCTTCTCATAATCTAATGGCTCTTTGATCGTTAGATGGTGAAGATAAAGGGCAGGAATTTGATGGGCAAGGGCGATGTTATCTGCTGCGGAGGAAGAAGAAGTCACAATCATAGAAATTGGGATGAAGGCAGGCAGCAGTTCGGCTGGAATCGATTCTCCAAGCAAGGTCGCCTCATGTGTAGATTCATATTTACTTCGTTGTTCACTAGGGTGCGGTTTGATATAAAGGTCGTAACCCGATGCTCTAATGCATTCGAACACTTTGCTCAAATAAGTACGTTCCTCCCCTTCTTCCACAAGGTTTATTTCAGAAAGTGGCTGGCCTAGAAAAAGCAGACATGGGTTAGAGGACTCCCTATATGGGATGCTGACACCTATTTGTCGGGCAAGTTTTTGAATGTGCTCATGGTCAGGTAGAGCATGAGGAAGGTCGACAATCTCTCTTCCTTCTTTTTTATAAGAGGGGAACTGTTCTTGATCGTTGATGGCTATCCATTCAACATTGGGATTCATGGCTTGCTGTTCACTGTAAAGCTTCGGGTATCCGAATAAACGCAACCCCCTCCGGATCCATTTCTTCCATCGATTCACTCGATGGTGGGTGTAGACACCAAGTCCTTCTTGTATCATCATGACTTTCGAGCCGATCTCCACACTTTCTTCTATGATAGAAGCGTTGATATAATCATTATCTTTGAAGACGATCACTTTATCGGGTTGCTTCTCCCGTACAAATTCTGCTGCCTTTTGGAAGACTTTCCGGTTCCGCCACATTAAGCTTTTCCAATCTTTCTTAAGTCGCGGCAATACCAAGCAATCATCAAAAACTGCTTCTGCTATTCCATTGACTTGTTCATTGATCGAGTAGGAGATGACACCGCAATCGAATTCTGCGTATTGTTGAATAAAGTACGAGATCATAATCTGATAGTTCGAACTGACGACAAAACAAACTTTTTCTTTTTTCAATCGAATCCTCTCCTATGATGCAATCGTTTCGTCCAAATTACGTTCAGCATGGTGCGAGCAATCTCTGCCAAATACGTCGACACCACCGCTCCCCAAACGCCGATTACCGGAATTAAAGATAAATTGATCAGTACATTAATAACTGCTGCGGCTGAACTTGAGATTGAGAGTTTCCCTGTCTTCTTCATGAAGGATAGTTTAGCAATCAGGAGATAGTTCAACCCGAAGATGACTTCTGCCCCTATCAGGACCCCCACAAACCGAGTAGCCTCCTGGTATCCAGACGCCCCCACCAACTCCAGAAACAGATAACCTCCTCCCCAGCCGACCAATCCCCCAGCTAAGATCAGATACAAGAAAATACGCAATAATCGACTTGCTTCGCGATGATTGGATGAGGCGGATAATTGATTGTACTTTGGCACGAACGCACTGTTCACACTCATGAACACCATACGGACGACCATAGCCATTTGAACCGCCAAGGCATAGACCCCAATCGTATCCAGAGATATGAACTTTTCTAACAGCACACGGTCCGATGTTGTAATGACCCAATTGCTCAGTACATGTGGAAGGAGTGGAAGACTGAAGGCAAGACTCATGCTGACGAATGGCTTAGAGAAGCTAAAGCTCACATCTTTTCGGATACTCCAGAGGAACAGTATTAACGTGACGGCTCCTGCTATCCCCATTGCTAACAAGTAACTAGCAGCTCCCAACCCTCCCCAATACAAGAAAACCAACGTAAGCAAGAGTACCAACACACTCTTCACACTGTAGATAACGAAATAAGTCCTCGCTCTTTCCTTTATTCTCAAGATGGTTGCAGGGATCGACTGCCAAGCCATCAAGAAAGACAAAACGATTAGATAAGCGTAATAAGGTTCATGCGGAATCGATTTGAACAACAACGGCGCAATCCATTTTTGAGACAATAACAATAGCAAAGACACGACCACCGCAAATCCTGTCACGAACAGCAAGATACTTCCTAAGTACGCCTTTTGCTGCTCTTTTTTAGAGAAATCGTAGTATAGACGCGTGATCGCTCCATGCAAAGACAACACCATGAAAAGCTGTAAAAACCCTACGAGAGCATGAACCGTCGTCATAATGCCGTATTCAGCTGGTGTAAGCTGGTTTGTAAATACAGGAATAAGAATGACCCCTAGAGCCGGGGTCATCATAGTTGCTGCCATATAAAGAAAGGCGTCACGGAAAAACTTCTTAGTGGACGTTTGCATGATCATCGCCTTCCTTACCTTCTTTTACGTAGATACGGCTCAAAAACAATAGAGATAAAAAAATCCAGAAGATAGTATTTCGAATCCCGTTATGCGCGATACCATAGAGCAGAATGAAGAATAGCGGACTACTCATAGCAAGAGGTCTCCTATAGACACTGAGCACTATTAAAGCTATAAACAGAACCATCCCTATAACGCCATAACTGAATAAGAGGTTTCCGAATGTGGAATGGATCTCATAACCGGAAAGTTTGGTGTCAAACCTCGTATATGCGCCCTCTCCCGCTCCGAAAACAAGATACTCGGAATCATTGATGATCCGGTCATATCCACGGTTGGCAGGGTTGTCATCATTAGCCTGCCCGATATCATTCAGACGGGTTTCTAGCTTTGTGACCCGTTCATTTTCTTTAAACGACTCTTGAAAAGACGGCACCGTTACAAATAAGAACGCAAATACAACAGCGATGAGCATCGTATTGATTTTCACAGACCAATGCTTGGAGAGCAGGAGCCACGTGACGAACATGACCGCACCACTGATCGTTGCAGCCTTAGAAAGAGAAGCTGCGATCAGTACAAGACACCCTGTCACAGCCACGAAAAACCAAATCCTGCCCCTCTTTACTGACTGATACGTAATCAGTATGATGGCTAAGCTTACGAGATTCGCATAGCCCAATTGGTTCGGGTTATTGTAGAACAGACTCTCCCGGTACGACCCACTCGAAAAGAAGAAAGAGAGTCCAAATTGTAGAATGACCGATGTCGTAATGGAGACATACACGACTTTGAAAAGAAGTGGCCCGAGCTTTTCATATAACAACAAAAACAAAATCACCGTCATGATATTAAACATGTAGAACAGCGAGGCATAGAGAACTGTGAAGTCCGACAACCAAAACGCCCAGAACGAATTGACGATGATGATGTAACTGACAAAGCAAATTCCAGTAAATACGAGTAAATTGTAGGAGCGGTAGACAGTAAGAGGTCTAGAGAAGATCAGGAAAACAAACATGGTCATGAGTGTTAAATCCGATAGCTGCGGTAACCCACTGTCAAAAAAATAGAAGGGAGAGAGTAGAAAGTAGAAAGATAGAATAGGAAGGTAGAAGTTGCGGTTATACAGGAAAATACTTTGTTGCTCAGCTAGATCACGTATAGGACTCATACACTCTCCCCCCTTCTATGGCTTATACCAGTTGACGAAAGTGCCAAGAATAGTTGCTCCCGATTCCTTCAACTGGTTGAAAGAGGATAACGTTTGACTCAACTTCCCTTCCTTATAGTTGACGACATACACACAACCGTCTGCCTGGTTAGCGAACAAGTTGGTGTCTGCTGATATTTCAGTAGGAGCACAATCAATGATGACATACTCGTATTTCCTCTTAAGATCTTGTATCAAGGCTGTAACTTGAGAGAGTGTAAAATAATCGGCACGTTCCGCTATATCTCTCCCGATCGTCAAAATATCTAAATTGGAGTGAAAAGTAGACTGCGTGATCCGATCGAGATTGCTGTCCCCAGCTAAGTAAGACGATAATCCCACTCGATTACTGCTGTTAAACATTAAGTGTCCGGCTGGTGTATAGAGGTTCGCATCGACGTACACGGTTCTCTTACCGGATTGAGCAAGTGAAACAGCCAAGTTACCGCTAGTCAGCGTTGAACCATCTTTGCGAGTTGAGCCCGTAATAACTATAGCTCGTGCTTCCTTCGTTTTATTCAGGAGGACTAGATTGGTTTTCAGCTTGCGATAGCCTTCTTTCGGTTTGGAAGTGTTCGCCCATCGAGCCACGAGTTTACGGTAAAGTGGATGGGTGTCCCACGACTCATCCAAGTCGTGCTTCGATCGGTACAGCGTATATGGCTTCGTGTTTACTTTCAATCCTCTTCCTAATATAGGCACTTTCAAAGCAGACTGAATTTCATTGGAGCTTCTGAATTTTGCAAAGAAGAAACGACTCATACAAACTACTAGACAGCCTGAAAACAGGGAGAGAATGAAAGCTATGCCGATATTCAAGAATGGTTTCGGACGAATAGGTTCCTCACTCGCCTCCGCGCGACTAAGCGTGGAGATGTTGCTGATCGTCAAAAAGGATTGAATTTCCTCTTTTGCCGTGTAGGCAACTAAGTTTGCAAGAAAAGCGGCGTTTCTCGGGTCATTTGATTCTGCCCTGATAGACAGTATTTGGTTCGACGGGTCTGCACTGATGTAGATGTGTTTCTTCAATTCCCCACCAGTCATCCCTGCTTCCGAACCAGCAGCATCCATCACCATCGGACTTTCCATCATTTCTTTATAGGTAGGGATCAACTTGAGCTGGGCATCGATGTCCGATGTCTCCAGTTTTTGATCCTTCTTCGGTATTTCATGAACAATCAGCAACGCTTCCGCTTCATAGACAGGCTTCATATAGGAGTAAGTAATAAACGCGCTCAGAAATGTAGCGATCAATGTTCCCAAGAAGATGTACAAAATGTTTTTCTTTATGGCTTCTAAGAAATCCCTTAAATCAATCTGATCTTTATTCAATTCCATGACCTCCTTACCGTTTTAAAATGGAAGTTAACTGATCAATGACTCGATCTTGCTGTTCCTTAGTCAGGTTGGATCCTGAAGGCAGGCAGATTCCATGCTGATAAAGCGTTTCAGCTACATCTTGGTTAGGTTGATGAGGGTAAAATCTGCAGCCTTTGAACAAAGGTTGGAGGTGTAGAGGTTTCCAAGCTGGCCTTGCTTCGATATTCTCTTGTGCAAGCTTCTGAATAATGTCTGTGATTTTGACCCTTTGGACTCTAGTGTCCACTAACATCACGGTCAACCACCTGGAAGACACGGTGCCTTTCATTTCAGGCATAAAGGCAACACCCTTTATCCCCCCAAGTGCTTTCTCATAATTCCGAAATACATTCCGCCTAGCTTCAACGCGGTCTGCTAGCACTTCCAACTGCCCTCTCCCGACTCCTGCAAGCAAATTACTCAAACGATAGTTGTAGCCAAGCTCTTTATGTTCATAGTGAATGACCGGTTCCCTCGCTTGAGTCGACCAGAACCGAGCCTTATCCAGCTTTTCTAAGTCATCCCCAAGCAGCATCCCTCCACCAGAAGTAGTGATCATCTTGTTGCCATTGAAGGATAAAATGCTGTAATCTCCGAAGGAACCACTTGGTCTGTTCTTGTATGTCGCCCCAAGGGACTCTGCTGCATCTTCTATAATCGGCACCCCATATCGATCCGCAATAGCTCGGATCCTATCGTAGTCGGCACTTTGCCCATAGATATTGACGACTACAATCGCTTTCGGCTTCTCGTCGTTCAGCACGCATTCCTTCAGAGCGCGTTCTAATGCATCAGGACACATATTCCAAGTTCGCGGTTCCGAATCAATGAAGATAGGCTCTGCACGCAAATAGCAAATCGGATTGGCACTTGCGATGAACGTGAGAGAGGAGCATAACACCACGTCCCCCGGTTTCACCCCTACCAGCTTCAATGCTAAATGAAGAGCGGAAGTACCCGAGTTCAACGCTACGCCGCCTTTTCGTCCAATCAAATCCGCCACCTCTTGTTCAAATGCAGTTACGTGCGGTCCTAAAGGCGAAATCCAATTCGTCCGGAATGCTTCGTCTATATAGGCCTGCTCCTTCCCACTCATATGAGGGGAAGATAAGAAAATCCTTTCCTTACTCACCTTTCTCATCCCCTAACGTTTTAGAATCTTGATGACTCGTGCCGGAGAGCCGACCGCAGTCGTCCAAGACGGTATAGACCGGATCACAACCGCTCCTGCTCCGATGACGCTCCCTTCGCCTATTGTGGTTCCGGGAATTGCTACCACTCCACTTCCAACTTCCGCCGCTTCCTTCACCTGCACATGCCCCGACAAATGGACCCCAGGGTAAATCGAAGCATAGTCTGAGATTTTGCAATCATGCCCGATTGTACATCCATAATTGAGCAGCACATGACTCCCGATCACAGATTGATTAGACACAACTGCATGGGGAGCAATATAAGAACCTACGCCAACCTTTACATCCGGAGCAATGTACGCTGTCGGATGAATCAATGAAACGAATGTAACGTCCGTTTCTGCTAAAGATGCTAGGATTTTCTTCTTTATTCGGGGCTGCCCAATAGCGCAAATGACATTCGAATTATTATATTCAGGTGCATTTAGAGTGTTCACCGGGCCAAGCACAGGAACTCCATTGACTTGTTGACCTCTCAAGCTTCCATCATCATCCACAAAACCTACAATGTTGTATTTCTCAAGCTCAAGCGCGGTCTCCAGCATTTCCCCTCCCTGAGCCCCCGCCCCAATGATAATCAGAGGGTCTTTCTCAAACTTGGGCATAGTTGCTGCATCCTCATGTGACACGCCTTTACGAGTCAAAACACGGTTCACTGTCAGCCACATGATCCGTGCGTCCAAAAGCAAAGAGCGGTTCTCGACATACCAAACGTCAAGTTCAAACCGTTCTTCCCAGTCCAACGTATTCCTTCCGTTCACTTGTGCCCATCCAGTAACTCCCGGCTTCACTTTGAGACGCTGCGCCTGCCTTTCTGAGTACAGTGATAGATACTCCATCAGCAGCGGACGGGGACCTACCAAACTCATATCCCCCTTCAGAACATTCAACAGTTGCGGCAACTCATCCAAACTCGATGCCCTCATCTTCTGACCGAACGATGTGAGTCGGACCTCATCTGGCAAAAGCTCTCCCTGTTGGTCACGCTCTTCTGTCATGGTCCGGAATTTATAGACGACAAAAGGCCTGCCGTTCAACCCAGATCTTTGTTGCTTGAAGAGAACAGGCGAGCCGAGTTTGGTTCTAACTAAAACAGCGATCACGACAAACACTGGCGAGAGGATAATCATCGCCACACCGGCAAATAGGAGGTCAAGAATTCGCTTAATCATGAGCCTCTCCCTCTAGCGTTTTACGGAATAATTCCACTTGTAGATCCAACACTTTCCGTTCGTTGAAGTACTGTTCTGCAAAGCGTCTTCCTTCCTTTCCAAAGGAGGACCTTAATGCTGCATCGTCCACGAGCCGTAACAACCGGTCTCTCAGGACATTGCTGTCTCCCTTAGGAACGAGGTATCCAGTCTTTCCGTCTATGACCTCCTCACGGCACCCGCGAATGTCAGTCGCAACAACCGCTTTCTCCATCGCCATCGCTTCTATAATGGAACGAGGGAGACCCTCCCGGTAAGAAGGAAGCACGAAGATATCTGCAGCCTCCAATAATTGATGAATGTCGTTCCGATAACCAAGGGCCAATACATCAGGATCTCTCAGGTGATTTTGCAACATTCGATAGGTGTCTTGATCTCGTTCACTTTGAGATAAGCTGCCGATTACAAGGAGTTTTACGTTCTTTCGCACTTGCTTCACCTGTTTAAAGGCTTCCAGTAACTCTAAGATTCCTTTTTCTTTTACGAGACGTCCGATGAAGCAAATGACTCGTTCTTCTTCCTGAAGATGGAGAGAATCTCTCATCGTATCGCGGACTTTCTTGCTTGGTCGGAAGGTACCTTCGATGTCTACCCCATTGCTTAGGTGAAAGGTTTCTTCCTCGGGCAGAAACCTTTCACGCAAACAAAGTTCATAATCCTCCTTGCTTTGAAGGAGTATATAATCGGTCGTGTGCCTAGCCAGCCATTTCTCAATCGTGAACCAGAAGTAATACGGAACCCTTCCCATATCGTCGTGAAAATAGAAGCCGTGAGCCGTGTAGACGATGTGTTTTATTCCAGCCATCTTTGCAGCTACTCTTCCTAATGCTGCAGCAACTGGTGTGTGGACGTGAACGATGTCATACTTCTCCCTTCTCATAAGACGAAAAAGCTTCCACAATGACTTGCCACTTGAAATAGGAGCAAGACTGCGCTTCATCGGTATCGTAAAGACCTCAAATCCTTCTGCTCTGAGCCTATCCACCCTGCCCGTATCTGCGCATGCAATGTGGACCTCATGCCCCTCCTGCTTCAACCTCATGACAAGGGGGCGCAATAGCTTATCTGCCGTTTCATCGACACCGCATATTTGTAGGATTTTCCCCATACCTATAGCCCCCAGCGACTGACGGTATCCGGCCAATTATTGAAAGGGAGTGCATTTTTCACATCGACGACCACCCCACCGGAAGACTGGAGAAGCCCAAGGAAGAAGTCCTGATTCTTATCTTGGTAGAAGCGGTGAGGAACGGCATAAATCAATGCATCCGCTTCTTCCAGATCTTCGACATGTGATATGTCGAGTCCCCACTGATTCTTGACTAGCTCTCGATCAGCTAAAGGATCATGAAGTTGCACCGTCAACCCAAAGGACTGCAAAGCGACTATAAGATCTTCTACTTTGGAATTCCGAATATCCGGCACATCTTCTTTGAATGTCGCTCCTAAGACCGTAACTTTCGCTTGGTTCACTTTGATATCTTTCTTAATCAGCTGTTTGACCAGCGATTGTGCTACGAAATCTGCCATACCATCATTTATTCTTCTGCCTGCCTGGATGACTTGAGGATGGTAACCGATGCTTTCCGCCTTATGAACAAGGTAATACGGATCTACTCCAATACAGTGCCCACCTACTAGTCCAGGTTTGTAGGGGTGAAAATTCCATTTTGTACCAGAAGCTTCCAATACATCTTGCGTGCGGATACCAAGGCGATCAAAAATGATGGCCAGTTCGTTCATCAATGCTATGTTCAAATCACGCTGCGTGTTCTCTATGACTTTCGCAGCCTCCGCCACCTTAATTGACGCGGCACGAAATACTTTGTCTACTACTTGTTCATACTTTTTGGCAATCTGTTCTGTAATAGCTTCATTCTCCCCTGCCACGACTTTGGTGATCGTTCGAAAAGAATGATGAGGATCGCCCGGATTAATACGTTCCGGTGAATACCCTACGTGAAAATCCCTACCTGCTTGCAGTCCAGAATGAGATTCTAAGATAGAAAGACACACCTCTTCTGTGACCCCTGGATACACCGTCGACTCATAGACTACAGTCGCACCACGGCTCAAGTTTGTGCCGACAAGTTTGGACGCCTCTCTTAAAGGTGTCAGATCCGGTTGATTCGCTTCATCAATCGGAGTAGGAACCGTCACAATGATAAAATTGCATTCTTTTAATCTTTCTGGGTTGGAGGTGAATTCTATGTTGCTTTGCTTCAGCTGATTTTCTGTCAATTCGCCCGTTACATCAAAATTCTTCTGAAGTTGTGAAATCCTCTTTCCATTAATATCGAAACCGATGACATCATCTTTCTCACCGAAAGCATGAGCCACTGGAAGGCCCACATATCCAAGGCCAACTACTCCAACTTTCGTCGCTTTCTTGCCGTAGTAGTCCATGTACCAATCTACGAACTCACTGATTCCTTTTTCTATCGGGGTCGACGGTTGGAAACCCACCCGTTCTGCAAGTTCCGATACATCTGCATACGTCTCTTGAACATCACCAGGTTGCATCGGGAGGTAGTTACGTTTCGCTTTCTTTCCAACTTTCTCTTCAATCAGCGAAACGAACTTCATAAGTTCTGTAGGTTTGTTATTGCCTATGTTGTACACATAAGCAGGGGCCAAGCTCTCGTGGGTTTTCTTCTGTTCTTCTGTCGGCACTTCATATAGCAGACGAAAGATCCCTTCGACAATATCGTCTACGTATGTGAAGTCCCTTTTCATCTTTCCATTGTTATAGACATCAATCGGTTCATCATCCAAAATCGACTTTGTGAATTTAAACAGCGCCATATCCGGCCTACCCCACGGACCATATACTGTAAAAAACCTCAAGCCGGTCGTTGGGAGTTGGAACAGATGACTGTAAGTATGCGCCATCAACTCGTTTGCCGATTTCGTTGCAGCATACAAACTCAAAGGTTCATCGACACGCTGTTTAGTCGAAAAAGGGAGTTCCGTATTCGAACCATAAACCGAACTGGAAGAAGCATAGAGCAGATGATCGACTTTATGATATCTACAAGCCTCTAAAATATTGAGAAACCCATAGATATTGGAATCAATGTAGTCCAGAGGCTGATCAATGCTGTGCCGGACACCTGCTTGAGCTGCAAGATTGACGACAACACTAATGTCATGCGACTCGAACACTTGCTTCACTTGTTCTGCCTTCTCCAGATGAACGTTATAAAACGTAAATTTATCGTAAGCCTCTATCATAGAGAGGCGATCCTCTTTCAATCGAACGTCATAGTACTCATTCATACTATCTATGCCGATCACTCGGAATCCTTCTTCCAGCAATCGCTTCGACAAATGAAATCCTATGAACCCGGCACATCCCGTCACTAAAATGTCTTTACCACCCATATGAGATTCCTTATCCCTTCTTTAATGTCATATTTATTTAACTTATGTTCATTAAAAAAAGGAGTTCTCGGTTCTACCGAATTTAGGCATGGCGGGGGTGAATTAGGCTGATAGATTGATAAATAGTCCCATAGCCGACTCTTTACAACAAAAAAAAGAGCCATCCGATTGGATGGCTCTTTCATTTGAAGTTATTTGATGATCTGAAGTTCTTTAGGTGTCTTCGTCAGCGTTTCGTACCCATCTGCTGTAACAAGTACGTCATCTTCTAATCGGACCCCGCCGATTGCTGGATCATAAATGCCCGGTTCGAGCGTGTACGTCATCCCTTCACGAAGAACGCCATCATTCAAGTGACTCATAGACGGGAATTCATGGACGTTGATACCAAGTCCGTGACCAATGCGGTGCGGGAATAACTCCCCGTATCCGGCATCTGTTATAATATCGCGAGCCTTCTGATCAAGATCGCCGATACGAGTACCAGGTTCGCTGATAGCAAGTGATGCTTCCAGTGCGGACTTCACGGTTTCATAGATCTTACGCTGTTCATCACTTACCGATTTGTAAGCAAATGTACGAGTGATGTCAGAAGTGTAACCTTTCCACACGACACCAAGATCAAACAAGACAAAGTCCCCCGCTTTCAAAGTCCGGTCTCCAGGGTTCCCGTGAGGCTGACCAGATTTCTCACCAAAGAGAACCATGGTAGAGAATGACATCTCCGATACGCCTTTTTTCTTTAATTCATATTCGATGGTAGCAAGCACTTCCATCTCCGTAATCCCTTCACGGAGAGCTTCCACGCCAGTTTTCACACCGAAGTCGGCAAGTTCGGCAGCTTCGCGCATGATTGCGACCTCTTGCTCATCTTTCACTACACGCATTTCGTTCAGCTGTCCTTCCACATCAACCACTTCAGCGTCAGTAAACAGGCTGAAGAAAGATTCACTGCGGCCGTAAGAAAGGACTTCTTTCTCGATTCCTACGATGCTTGCCGTATCCACGCCACGTTCTTTCATAAGTGCCCATGGATCTTCATGATCGGCATAGCCGATGATGTCATACTGCCACCCTGCGTCTTTCAACTGGCCTGTTTCCATCCCTGGTACTACAGCAATTGGATCTGCATCATTAAACACGAGTAACCCAAGCAGGCGCTCGTGAGGATCAGTATGAAAACCTGTCAGGTAAAAGAAATTTTCCGGTGAATTGATGAACGCAACATCTATATTTTGTGCTTTAAGATATGTTGAAAAGTCATTCAATCTTTTTTCCAAAACAATCACTCCTTCCCCCATATCATATCGCACCCTCTAAAAGAATCCAAACGGGTGAACGTTTTGCGACATTTGAGGAGGAAGACTGGTGCAGTATGTGTGTTCCGTTATAATAGAGTTGGTAGATTTACTTATGTAGGAGGTTGTTTCTTTGGACCGCACACGATTTTTCGTTCGAGTCGCGTCGATTTATGCTCTGATCGGAGCTTTCCTCGGCTCTCATATGGCAGGTGGCGGGGGACTTCAATTGAGCGCTATCCATGCGCACATTCTAGTTGTCGGATGGCTGTCCCTGTTTGCTTTTGCGATTTATTACCGCGTCTTCAATATTCCGAAAGAATCTAAATTATCCAAGGTTCATGTCTGGAGTTCATTCTTCGGGGTTCTTGGATTGACGGCTGGAATGTGGCTTTACTATACACAGCCAATTGAAGGTATGCGAGCATTCAACACTGTATTCTTCATTGTCGGCGGAACAGTTCTTCTGATTGCATTCGTCGTATTCGCCATCATGGCATTCGTTCACGGAAAACACATTTCAGAAGACGCGCAATAAAAAAACAGGTGCCAAGGCACCTGTTTTTTTATTTGGATAACCGGATAAGACGGTCATCCCCATCTACAGGATTACCTCTTCCATCCGTGTTGTTCGTTATAAAGAACAGTTCACCGTCGATGTGTTCTACATCTCGAACGCGACCGTTATCATCAGAAACAACGGTCGGGTCTTCACCAGAAAAGGAAAGGGTTCGAACTGCTGTCCCTCTCAAAGTGGCTACCCAAAGTTTATCCTTGTATACGGCCAGTCCCGAAGGAGCCCACGTTTTGTCTCCCGTTTGGAAAATAGGAGCTGTAACGGACTCGTCATTTTCTTCCCCAACGAATAGCGGCCATCCGTAATTCTGTCCAGACTCAATCAGGTTGATTTCATCATGAGCATCTGGCCCATGTTCCGATGCAAACAGCTCACCTGAATCTGACCATGCTAATCCTTGAGGGTTACGATGACCGAAAGAAAAGACGTACGAATCGTCAAAAGGATTATCTTCTGGAATCGTACCATCTAGGTTCATTCGCAAGATCTTACCCGCTAATGAATCCTTTTGTTGCGCCAATTGTTCGACCAGTGAATCTCCCGTCGTAACATAAAGCTTTTCATCCGGACCGATTTCGACCCTTCCTCCATTGTGGAATCTCGCACCAGGGATGTCATCCAGCAATACCTCTACTTCACGCCACGCTTCCGTCTCCTTTTTTAGTACAATAAAACGGTTTTTCACTTCATCGTTTTTCATATAGCTGTGATAAGCGAACGCCAGTTGATTCGTCGCGAACTGAGGATGAAGGCGAAATCCTAGCAATCCACCCTCTCCAATTTGAGAAATCTCCTCATTTGTCAGAACTTCATCCCGTTGTAACTGGGTTCCTTCAGACCACGTAACAATGGTTCCATCGCGCTCAGAAATCATGAATTGTCCATCATGGTGCTCTATATCCCACGGAGACTGCAACTGATCCACCACAACGGAACTACCCGTTTGTTTTTCTTCCACTGTCGGCTGGCAACTCACGAGAAAAACCACCAGAAACAACCAAGCAATTGACTTCATCCAGCTCCTCCTCCATAACTATTTACCTTCTATTGTAGCAAGTTAATAAGGAATAACCGGCATGAAACCATTTCTAAGATGCTTTCGCCTGCCTTAACGAAGTCCGCTGTAGGAATGTCTTTTCCAATCGGTGGGCAAACAGGCCTGCAACGACGGCCAGGGTCACATCTTTAAGCAAGAATAAAAGCATACTTGACCATGCAACAACATAACTAATACCTTCTCCACCTACCCAGAAGTTCATAGCTGCGTAGAATAAATTCACACCAATCAAATAATTCATCGCTACACCAGCAAGCGCTGCTGCAATATAAACAACCGAACTTCTTCTTGCTTCCGCAATCTTACCAGATACATAAGCAACAGCTAGATAAGATAGTATAAATCCGAATGTCGGGGAGAAAATGGTTCCTAGACCACCTGAGAATTGAGCGAAAATCGGAGCACCGATCAACCCAAGAATGACATACACCATGATAGAAAATGTCCCTAATCGACTCCCAAGGATAATTCCAGCCAAAATGGCAAAGAAAGTTTGGAGAGTAAGCGGAACACCTAGCACAGATAGAAACGGAGCAATAGAAGTAATATTTGCCCCTACAGCCATTAGGGCAACGAATAAAGAGCCTATAACAATGTCATAGGCTGACATACGTGAACCTTTCATCTTGAAATTCCTCCCTACTTTTACAATCTACTAATAAAGTACTTGAAAAAGCAACCCAATGTCAACCTACAAAATATTTGGTTAACAAAAAAGAAACCACCTCGTGAAAGGTGATTTCTCTTACAACCCCAAGCCGATTGAAAGCTGGTTGGTATATGAAGTATAGGCAACTGTCTGGTTGATCTCCACTAACTGTTCAGAGCTGTATCCGAATTCTTTCAGACGGACCATATCCTCTTTGGTCACTTGAACAGGCTTAGCAATCAATCGTTCAGCATACTGCAAAACAGCCTTCCACTCCTCTTGCATATTCGAATCTTTGTAGTGCTCCAACCATGTCAGCAGATCCTCTTCTTCTATATAGCTTCGAAGTAGCTCAACATGACTTTTCGTACAATATTCACAGCCATTTTTCATAGAAACAAATGTGATGATCGCTTCCCTTAAATCATTTGGTAAAGACGTTTGTTTTATGGATTGCTGCAAAGGTACGAAGGAGTCGTAAATATCTGGAGCATTTGCAAGCAGTCGATCGAAAACGGTTGCTGCCTGTCCTTCAAATTGATTTTTGAATTGATGTTGGCGAATAGGTTTCACCCATGGCATAATTCTCACCTCATATAGTAATATAGATTTACTTCTAAAGAAATTTTTAATAACAAAAACATATTATTGTAGTGACTTATCCCTATAAATAATATAAAGTATACATAAAAAACTGGAGGGATTTGGATGTTATCTCCGCGGCGAGCGATGGGTCAGTACAGTACTCCTCAAGATACCGTCGATTACATGGTCAACCTAACCTTGAACCATCTTGAGAGTCATCATAACCCACACATATTAGATCCCTCAACTGGTGATGGAATATTTGTGAAAACACTTGTCCGTTCGGGTGTTCCTGCAAGACAGGTACACTCCTATGACATAGACCCTTCCATTCCTTCACCTTACGATGGAATACACTTCTCTCACGAAGATTTTCTGAAGGTCGATCAAGAAGAGAAATTTGATGCTATCATAGGTAATCCACCATATAAATCCAAACGGCAGAGCACTTATTTTACAGATAACAAATTATTCTTAGCAGAACAGTTCCGTGAAATAGGAGTACATAACATGTATTCCTTATTCATATATAAAGGCCTGCAAATGTTAAAGGATAATGGCATCCTATCCATGATTGTTCAAGATTCATTCTTAACAAATGTTTATTATAAACATTTTAGAAAGTATTTATTATCACATACAGAATTGAAAGAAATCATACTTGCTCCAAGAAGGCTGTTTCACCATGGCAAAGCCGACGTCAGGACCGCGATACTGACTCTTCAGAAGAAAAAGGGGCATGTCGACAGCGAGCACACTGTTCGCTTAGTCGATCGCTTATCACAGCAAGAGTACTCCAATCCTCCAAAAGAACGAGTACAGTATCTAGCACAGACAACATTCAATAAGCTTCCCAACTATAACTTTGCGGTCAATGTACCGGAGGAGATCTTGCACCTCTTCCAAGTTCGATACACTCCTTTGGAGAAAGTCGTCCCTATTAAAACAGGCATTTCCACAGGGGACGATGGGCAGTTTTTAAAAAGGGAGGAAGAGATCGAAGACCTGGATGAGTGGATTCCATTCTATAAAAATGGAGGTGCCAAAGACGCTTGGTACTATCCACCTAAATTCTACCTCCACCGTGACTGGGACACACACAGTAAGAAATACGAGAAATTCACACTCCGAAATCCAACTTATTTCTATAGAGAAGGGATTACATGCTCTTCGATGGGAGTGAAGTTCTCCGCTGCTTACCTTCCGGAGGGCAGTTTGTTCGGTGTGAACGCAAATTTATTTCCAGAAGACAGAGATGACCTATACTATTTACTAGGCTTTTTGAACAGCAGCCTCGTTAAATACATCCTTAGAAAAGTACTGAATCGAACTAATATGGTTACTTCCGGGTACATCAAAAAGATTCCCTATATAGCTCCATCACGAGAAAAGAAGGATTCAGTTAATAAATCCGTTCGCCAATTAGTAAATGGAGTTAAAAACAACCCTGATTTCCCTACTCAAGAACTTCACGAGAAAATAGACACTATCATATTTGATGTCTATGGAATTTCAGAAAAACAAAGGGGTCACGTAATAGCGTTCTGCGACGATGTTTTGGAACAGCTGTGATAAAAAAGGTTCTGCCGTGCAGAACCTTTTTTTCATTTCCTCGACATTATTGCCCGGGAAATGACATCAGCGGACAACCCGGTAATCCCCCCAATCTTCCGGAAGAAGTTGGACGTATTTAGGGGACAAGAAGCGATCGTCAATCAGCTGAATCGATCCGTGATCTGTTTCGGAACGGATCAGTCGGCCACCCGCCTGCAACACTTTGTTCATCCCCGGGTAGACGTATGCATAGTCATAGCCATTCCGCCCCTTCTTCTGGAAATAATCTTTAATCAACTCTTTTTCAAAACTTCTAGGAGCGAGTCCGATGCCAACTACTGCCACACCATTCAATCTATCTCCTCGCAAGTCGACACCTTCGGAGAATACTCCACCGAGCACAGCAAAGCCTACCAATTCTTCTCCTGGTAAAAACTGAGCGAGAAAGTCTTCCCTCCGCTCCTCATCCATTCCCTGCTCCTGCACAGCAATGTTCACTGGATACTCTTTGAAATGGTGATACACAAGGTTCATGTACTGGTAGGACGGAAAGAAGAACAGGTAATTTCCTTTCCGTTGTTGTGTTTGATCGAACAGAAGTTCAGCCAAGCGCTCGGCAGTCTGTTCACGGCTCTTGTACCTGGTCGATAGCGGCGCAATCACAAGATCGATTTGGGATGTTTGGTAAGGAGAAGGCAACTGTAAAATATAATCATCCTTCTTCCCTCCTAACATATCTTTGTAATAGCCGAACGGCGATAAAGTGGCTGAAAAGAAGATACTCGAGCGGAATCCTTTCGTTGTTTCTTGTAATACATGTGAAGGGTCCAGACAGAATAATTTCAGAGTGAATTCTCCCTGTTCAAGCTCCCCGATAATTTTATAATGTTTATCCACCAGCTCTAATATTTTCATAAAGTTCTGGGTCGTGAAATAGGTTTCTAGTAAGTGCTCTGATTGATCATCTACGGGTTCATTCTGTAGCTGTTGTTCAGCTTGTTCCATGAAACGCTCGAGCGCTTCTTCCCAACCGCCATCCAAATCCTCTAGGACAAAGGACTGTTTGGCTTCTCCTCTTAATCGAATCAAGCTCTTGTAAATGGCTTCTGCCGACTTTGAGAGTTTCTCATTCTCATACATCCAATCTTCACTGATCAATAGGAATTCTCTCTCAGGCAAACGCGCTGAATACATTTCTCTAGCGCGCTCTACAAGGTTATGCGACTCATCAACCAGCAACGTCGTCTTTTTCTTTTGATCTGGAAGCAGACGCTTCAAGGCAACTCTTGGGTCATAAATGTAATTGTAGTCCCCTATGACGACATCCGCTTCGTTCGTTAGGTCGAGTGAGAATTCAAAAGGACAAACCTTGTGTTTCTTTGCATAAGATTCTATGATGGGCCGAGTCATCTGCGTCTCATTCATCATAATATCGACCAATGCATCATTGATACGATCGTAGTATCCATCTGCGTACTCACAGTAGTCTGGCTGACAGATCGTTTCTTCCTGGAAGCATATCTTATCTTTTGCTGTTAGCGTAACAGAACGCAGCGTCAGCCCCTTATCTCCCATTAATTTCAATGCTTCTTCAGCCGTTGCACGCGTTACCGTCTTAGCTGTTAAGTAGTATATTTTCTCCATCCTATCGAGGTCCATTGCTTTTACAGCTGGAAAAAGGGTAGAAATTGTCTTGCCAATTCCGGTCGGAGCCTGAGCGTAAAGATCACGCTTCTCTTCGATCGTCCGATATACACTTCCCGCAAGCTTCCTCTGTCCATCCCGATATGAGTCAAACGGAAAAGACAAGTCGGGTATCGAAGACTCCTTTTGCTCGCGTATATGCAATAGAATACGAGCATAGGACATATACTGATCAATACACTCTTCTATAAAGAGCGTCAAATCTTCCATGCTGAATGTATGAAGGAATTTTTTCTTCTCTTTCGATTGCTTCTGGACATACGTAAGCTGGACTTGGATGGCTTGGAGTTGTTCCTGGAGAGCATAAATGAAAGCATAGCCTTTTGCTTGTGCCCAATAAACAGGGTCACTCTCCTCTGTAATCTCACTCAGGTCCCGAGCAGTCGATTTGATTTCATCAATGATTGGCCCTTCGTCCGACTGAAGCAGTCCATCGCAGCGTCCTTGAAGATGGATAGATAGATGCTCCCGTACGAAAGTATGCTCTAGAGCAACCTCTTTTTGATCTTCCTCTTGATACGTTTTTTGTACGTCTTGATGGATTGCCGTACCTTCCGTTAATGTGGTATTAGACCGGAATCGGTTATCAATATTTCCAGACCGATGAATATAGGCCATCAAGTCCCGAACCGAAATGGTCATTGTATTCTCCATGAAGCCGCACCTCTCTTCCGAAAAATCGTCACTTACCCTCAAGTTACCTCATCAATACACGTATGTCTATATAAGGAAAATGAAAGAATAACTATAAGGTCGTTTTAATTTCCTAATGTGAGGTATCATCATATAATGATATCAAACTGAATTTTTTAAATCAGGGGTGACCCTATGAAGATATGGAGATGGATTGCTTCTGTCGTACTAGCGATTACCATTGGATTTTTCATCGTCGCAGCTTTCATCTATTCTCCAGAAGACGCCGTTGTACAGCCTCCTGAGAAATCCACTCAGGAAGAAAAAACACCTTCTGAAGAACCTGACGAGACTAGCGAACCGAAAGAGAAAGAAGAACCAACCGAAACGGAGGATCCTACTTTAGGCGAAGGACTCCGGGACGTTTTTACAAGTGTCATTGAAAGTGCCAAAGACATTTTCATCCGTGAAGACCTTCATATTACAGCGCTTGGAGACTCCCTAACAGAAGGAATCGGTGACGGGACAGGAGAAGGCGGTTATGTCGGTATATTGGAGAAAACATTTGCCGAAAATCCGAATGCCGGTGATATTACAATTGATAATTACGGGAAAATAGGCCATCGCACCGACCAACTCTTGAAGCGGCTACAGGACGAAGAAGATATGAGAGAATCTGTGAAGGAATCCGACCTTGTCTTGATTACGATCGGAGCCAATGACTTGATTGAAGTAGTGGAAGAAAATATAACCAATTTGAATTACCAAGCGTTTGTGGATGCTCAGCAGGGTTATGAAGAACGTTTGCGCGAAATTCTCCGCATAGTTCATGAAGAAAACCCTGATGCATCCATTTACCTCATTGGACTCTATAATCCTTTTGAGGGCTATTTCCGGAATGTTCCGGAAGTGGGGCAGATAGCTGGTGACTGGAACCAAACGAGCCGAATGGTCGTCAACGATTTCAATAGGACCACCTTTATTCCCGTCCGTGATATCTTTGAGAATACGACAGACGACCTACTCTGGGATGAAGACCACTTCCACCCCAACGAAAAGGGGTATAAACGGATTGCGGAACGAGTGTTAGAATATATTAGAGAAGATATTGAACAATAAGGCGGAATGCAGAACATGAAACGACTTCTTTTTGAAAATAAATGGCGAACTTCTTTTTTCGCCTTGGCTGTCTTGAATGCAATCATTATCATTGTGCTTCTTTCTCTTGTGTTCTTACCTAGTTCTTATACCCTAGTGAACGTTGATCAGGAGAAGACCACGTCAGATGCTGAATTCACCATTGTTTCTACAAAAGAAAATTTGGAACAGCTTACGAATGAATATTTACAAGAACTCTCCACCCAGACAGTGTTCAACTATTCTATTTCTCTAGAGAAGAATGTCATGCTGACTGGTAATATACGCGCTTTCGATCAAGAGATCCCTATTAAAGTCGAACTTAATCCCGTTGTCCAAGAGAACGGTGATCTTATCTTAGAACAAGAAAGCATCTCCCTTGGGCAATTGCCACTACCAAACAAAAAGGTACTTGATTTTGTCAAAGATAACTATAAATTTCCTGAATGGGTTGTGGTGAATCCAAAAGAGGAAACGATTTATGTGGCGGTGACTCAGATGGACCCACCAAAAAACATCGAGGTACGAGTGGATCGATTCAACTTGAACTCCAACCAATTGGCATTCAAAGTATCGGTACCTAAGGATTCTCTAGAGCTTGCCCAAAAAGTGGTTCAGGAGAACTTCTAATTGTCACGCACAATCTCCTCAGATGAAAGAGGCTGAGGTATTATGGTAAAATTACATCAAGAATGCTATTAAAAGGATGTGAGGTCATGCGTGTTGTAAACAACATTGCCGATCTGATCGGAGATACACCCCTCGTCAAATTGAACCGTCTCGCTCCTGAAGGCGGAGCGGATATTTATATGAAATTAGAAAAATACAATCCGAGCGGAAGTGTCAAAGACCGTGCCGCTTACAATATGATGCTGCAGGCTGAAAAAGACGGATTGCTTAAACAAGGCTCCACTATCATTGAGCCGACAAGCGGTAACACCGGAATCGGAATTGCTATGAATGCTGCAGCTAGAGGATACCGCGCGATTCTTGTGATGCCTGATACAATGACCCAAGAGCGAATCAACCTCTTGAAAGCATACGGCGCGGAAATCGTTCTCACTCCTGGAGACGAAAAAATGCCCGGAGCCATAGCAAAAGCAAAAGAGTTAGTCGAAGAAATCGAAGGCGGCTTCATGCCGATGCAATTCGAAAACCACGCTAACCCTGATTCACACCGCTATACAACTGCTACCGAAATCATCGAAGCGATGGATGAGATCGGGAAACCCTTATCCGCTTTTGTAGCAACTGCTGGTACAGGCGGAACAGTAACAGGAACCGGTGAAGAATTGAAGAAACACTATGACGACGTCACCGTACACGTCGCAGAGCCAGCCGGCTCCCCTGTCCTTTCTGGTGGAAAACCTGGAAAGCACAAATTGGTAGGGACAAGCCCTGGGTTCGTACCGGATATCCTTAACCAAGATGTTTATGATGAAATCTTTCAAGTGACGGACGAAGATGCGTATGATATAACACGCCGTCTGGCACGAGAAGAAGGATTGCTGCTAGGAACGTCCTGCGGAGCTTCGTGCTGGGCTGCAATGGAGGTTGCGAAGCGCAAGCAACCTGGAGAAGTAGTCGTTTGTATCGCACCCGATACAGGGGAACGTTACTTGTCCGGAGACCTATTCAGATATTAAATCAAAAGACCGCTCATTCAAATGAGCGGTCTTCTTTATAATCTATACAAATCACGAAATCTCAAGTGCCATCCTAGATGATAAGAGAGAACACGGCACATAATAATCGCAACGAACAATATATAGGCCTGGATCACATTGTCAATATCAATAATGCCAAGACCTGTTACTACTCCGACCACCATCGCCCATACAGCATAGATTTCCTGATGAAGCACCATCGGACGCCGTTGAGCGAGCACATCACGCGTCACACCTCCCCCAACCCCAGTTAAGATACTGGCAAAAATGACACCTCCGAGTGGGAAATCGTTTGCTATTGCAAAAGAAGCTCCCTGTAAAGCAAAAGCAGACAGACCGATTGCATCCAAATAAATGTTCCACCGATCCCATGACATAACCCAGCTTTTCGGGAAGAAATAGACGATACTAATCGTTATAAATGCAACATATAAAAGATAACCTTGCTCCCAGACGTGAACGACAGGCACATCCAGCGCGATATTCCTTACAATGCCCCCTGCAAAAGGTGTCGCAATACCTAGAATAAATGTGCCAAATATATCATACCTCTCATTCAATGCGACAATTGCCCCACTAAATGCAAAGGCACTGACTGCTAATATGTTTAAAAACTCCCATGCCACCTGTTACTCACCTTCCATTCGTTTATCTTCCTTCAAGTCCTTACCTAAAATATCAGACGTTTTGACTATTGGAAAGCTTTTTTCCTTTTAAGAAGCTTAATGATAAAATTCTCTTGTCAGGAAGCCCTTCTGAAGCCTTTCATAGCACTATATTCATATAATAACCCACCCTGATTTCAATAACATTCAAATTGTTGCAATGTGCCACAAGGATTTATTGTACCTAGGACGAATTTATTAAGTTATAGCATCTAGATAGAGAAAAAGGACACCATCAAGTAGGAGTTGTGAAGAAAGTTGAGAAGATGGCTAAATAAACTACGCAAAGAACAACACTATACACAGCAGCAAGTCGCAGATGGGGCTCATATAGACAGAGCCTATTACGCACAAATTGAAAACGGCACTAGGAATCCCAGCATGGCCGTCGCCACTCAAATCGCAGCGTTCTTACACATCAATCCGTCATTGTTTTTCTCTGATCACTTAAGTGAACCATTTGAGATAGCTTTGACAAATTCACCGATCGTAGTTGCACACTGCGACCTGGATTTGCGCTACACTTGGATATTCAATCCTCATCCAGACTTCAAGATGAGCCCGGTGATCGGAAAGAGAGATGATGAAATAGATGAGAACCCAGGCACACTAGCTTTAATGGATATTAAGCAGAAGGCTATCCAACAAAATAGCATTGTAAGGAAAAGAATCGCTTTTCCTTTATCAGAAGGTTTAATTCAATACGATGTATTTGCTCAGCCTTTGTACGATTCCAATGGAAATATAATTGGAGCAGCCACCGCAGCCACTGAGCTAGAGAACTAGTTTTTTGAACAAGGAGGGCTTCCTGATGATCGTAAACAAAATTAACTACGAACTCCTTGTACTTTCTCTTCATAGAGCACGTGAACTAAAACTTGACTATGAATTCATTGAAATTCTAGAGGAGGAAGTCACTCAGAGAGAACAAGAGGACCTTCCCTTAGAGGGAAAGGCCGAATAGACCCCATGCACTCCCCTGAGCGTTTATTCGCATGAACTCCTGATAAAGTGGGTAAAACACTTTAAAAGGAGTGTCGTTATGAGATTGAATAAGTGGATTATGCACCAAACCTGGGAAGAACTCGTATTTATGCACTGGCCGGTATCTGAAGAGGAGCTTAGACCATTCATTCCGGACGCCTTTGAGCTTGATCTTTTCGAAGGTCAAGCTTGGATTGCTATTGTCCCGTTTCGAATGAACAACATTCACTTCAAAGGTTTGCCTAAGGTGAAGGCAGGAAACCATCTCCTTGAGTTGAATGTGCGTACCTATGTAACCTACAACGGAGAACCAGGTGTATATTTTATCACTCTAGATGCCAATCATCCTCTTGGTGTCTTTTTAGCCCGCACTGTTTTTGGGCTTCCTTACGTACATGCTAACATGAGACTTGAGCAAAATGATTCATCCGTTCATTATTTGAGCAGAAGAACCCACGACGGTTACCCTACTGCGCATTTTCATGCGACCATCAACCCAATTTCCCCTCCTTTCCCCGCAGAACCCGGCTCCCTTATTTATTGGCTTACAGAACGTTATTGTTTATGGGTTGTCCGTGGTTCCTACATTTACAAAGGGCCAATCTTTCACCACAACTGGTCTCTACAGAAATCAGAAGCTACTATCTTCACCAACAGCTTAGTTGATTTTCTCCCCCCTTCTATTTTCGAAAGCAAACCGATGACTTACTATTCCGCTTCGTTGGAAACCTATATCTTTCCTTTCGAGAAGAAAGGAAGAATACCTCGGAATTGAAGCATTTGACATTCTCTTTCGTTTTTTATACAATTATCTTGAATTCAAGATAATTGGAAAGGGTGATCACAATGCACCTAAAAGGCATACATCATGTGTCCGCCATCACTGCCAACGCCAAACGTAATTATGATTTCTATACCGAAGTCCTAGGCATGAGACTTGTAAAGAAAACCGTTAACCAAGACGCCCCATCTATGTACCACCTTTTCTACGCTGATGAGAACGGGGCCCCTGGAACAGACTTAACCTTCTTCGAGATTGATCGGGCAGGTCATACCTACCCAGGAAACCAAAGCATCTCTACTACTTCATTACGAGTTAAAAATGACAAAGCCTTAGAATTCTGGCAAAAACGCTTCGAGGAGTATGAAGTGGACCAAGACCCTATCCAACCTAGAATGGGAAGGAATACTCTATCGTTTCGTGATCATGAAGACCAACGTCTCATGCTCGTTTCAGATGAAAAGAACGAAGGAGTAGAACCTGGTGTACCTTGGAATAAATCCTCTGTACCCCAAGATGTTGGTATTCAAGGGCTCGGACCTGTCTATTTAACAGTAAAAGACCTCTATGCTACTGAGAAAGTACTAACGGAGTTGCTAAGCTTCAATGAAATAGGATCTTATGATTCTTATAAAGTGTTCTCAACCGGTGAAGGCGGCACAGGAGCCGAAGTCCATGTTGAAGAGCAACCAGAGGCCAATCGTGAAAAGCCCGGTCGTGGCAGTGTCCACCATGTTGCATTTCGTGTGGAAGATGAAGAAGAATTAAAGAAATGGCATAGTAAAATCCAAGAAGCTGGATTCCCAAATTCAGGTCTTGTCGACCGTTATTACTTTAAGTCGTTATACTTCAGGGAAGCGAATCACATCTTATTTGAACTAGCAACTGACGGCCCAGGATTTGCTACAGATGAGAATCCGGAACAATTAGGTGAAACCCTAGCTCTTCCACCGTTCCTAGAGGATAGAAGATCAGAAATTGAAGCAGAATTAAAACCGCTGAATACAAAGAAGTGAACCATTAAAAAGAACCGGCCGTTTGGCCGGTTCTTCTTCTATTTAGTCTTCTAAACGATTCTTAACCCAATTGATTAATCCACCCATTTGCATGATTTCAACCTGGCGTTCAGATAGAGCATGTTCAAGCGTGATTGTTTTTCCTTTGTCCTTCACTTCCGCTTCCACTTGATTTGATTGTTTGATGGTGTTGCGCAGGTCACGGAAGACAAGCACATCACCTTGATCAAGTTCATCTAAATCAGACTCGTTGGTGAAAGTAAGCGGCAAGACACCGAAGTTTGCGAGGTTCTGCCAGTGGATACGAGCAAAATCTTTCACGATAGCTACTCGCAACCCTAAATACTTCGGAGCTAATGCTGCGTGCTCACGGCTGGATCCTTGTCCATAGTTTGCACCAGCAACAACCGCATGACCTCCTTGATCGCGGATATCCATCGCTCGGTCATAGTAGGAGTCATCGACGATCTCGAATGTGAATTTACTGATTTCAGGTAAGTTACTACGATATGGAAGAACCCTTGCACCACCTGCCAGAATTTCGTCCGTTGATATGTCGTCTCCCATCTTCAACAAGATAGGTACTTCCAACTGATCCGGCAGCTCATCCATTTCTGGGATGGATGCTACGTTCGGTCCTTTTACCAGGTCAACCTGCTTCGCTTCTTCAAATGGCAGAGGCTCATCGAGTAGCCTTGTATCAACAGTCGGCTGATCCAACTCCTGTACACTAGGATAATCGAACCCTGCTTTTCTAGGATCCATAATCTTGCCGTGCAAGGCACTCACTGCTGCTGTTTCAGGGCTGCACAAGAAGACACTATCTTCTTTCGTACCAGAGCGTCCAGGGAAGTTACGCGGAGTTGTTCTTAAACTGTTACGTCCGGTTGCCGGTGCTTGTCCCATGCCAATACAGCCGTTACAGCCAGCTTGGTGAAGACGTCCACCCGCCTGTAAGAAGTTAGCAATGTGCCCCTCTTGGGAAAGGTCGATCAACATCTGCCTTGAAGTCGGGTTCAAGTCAAATGAGACGCCATCCTCGATATGTCTGCCTTCGACAATTTTGGAGGCAATTGCAAAGTCACGATATCCTGGGTTTGCAGAAGATCCGATATACGATTGGTAAATGGACTCCCCTTCTACCTCTTCAACAGGCACTACATTGCCTGGACTAGATGGCTTCGCAACCATAGGTCCTAGAGAAGAAAGGTCCAACTCGTCGTGGACATCATATGTTGCGCCTTCGTCAGCCTTCAATTCTATCCAATCCTCTTCCCGTCCTTGAAGCTTCAAGAAGCGCTTCGTTTCATCATCTGATGGGAAAACCGTGCCTGTCGCTCCGAGCTCTGCTCCCATGTTGGCAATGACGTGACGGTCCATAGCAGTCAGGTTCTCTAGACCCGGACCATAGTATTCAAAAATATGATTGACTCCGCCTTTTACACCATGACGTTTCAGCATTTCCAGAATGGCGTCCTTGGCACTGACCCAATCCGGCATTTTCCCTGTCACCTTTACGCCCCATACTTTCGGCATTTTTACATAAAACGGTTCTCCAGCAATGGCCATGGCGACGTCAATACCACCAGCTCCCATTGCAAGCATTCCCATACATCCGTTTGCGCACGTGTGACTGTCGGAACCAAGTAGTGTTTTACCTGGTTTCGCAAGGCGTTGCATATGGACCGGGTGACTTACACCGTTACCTGGACGACTGAAATATAATCCGAATCGATTGGCAGCACTCTCAAGAAACAAGTGGTCATCCGGATTCTTGCTGTCCTCCTGTATTAAGTTATGGTCTACATATTGCGCCGAAGCTTCTGTTTTCGCCCGTTCGATTCCCATCGCTTCTAATTCCAACATTACCATTGTGCCTGTCGCATCTTGAGTTAACGTTTGGTCGATTTTCAAGCCGATTTCCGTACCTGGAGTCATTTCTCCCTCTACTAGATGATCTTTGATTAATTTTTGTGTGACGTTAAGACTCACACGAAACTCCTCCTTCTTATACAGATATAAAGGTTGTCAGTCATGATGGTCGTAACTTTTCCTATACCTTTTATACCCTTAATCTGGATACCTTACTCGGAGGATTCTACAAAAAAAGGAAGAGACCGAAGTCTCTTCCTTTAGTAATTCAGCTATTATAGTCCTACATTGCTCCATGCTTGCGTTACCGCACTCTTCGCAGAAGATCCGTAGAGATCTTGTGCCGATTGTTGAAGTGCTGCTTTGGCACTCTGGAAGTTACTTGATGGTGTCAAGTAAACCGTCAATGCACGATAGTAGATTTGTTGTGCTTTTGAAATTCCCAAGCTGTTGATTGTATAGTAAGCGGCTTTGTTCGGGATACCACTATTGATGTGGACACCGCCCCAGTCGCCCGCTTCTGTGTTCGGAAGGTTTTGGTATTCATTCATGTGATCTGGCTGATTGTAGGCATTAGGATTAGATAGAGAACGCAATGCATCTCCACTCACTCCAGGTGTGTACACATCTTCACCCATCAACCAATCTTCGGAGTCGACAAAGTATCCGAATACATCAGAGAAAGATTCGTTAAGTGCACCAGATTGGTTTTCGTAAATTAGTCCAGCAGTCGTATCTGTTACTGCGTGCGTCAATTCATGAGCAACGATATCATCGGCACCAGAAAGGTACGTAAAGGTCGAACCATCACCGTCACCATAAATCATCTGATTCCCTGTCCAAGCTGCGTTATTGTAGTTGGAACCATAGTGAACCGTAGAACGGATGTCTGAACCATTGTTGTCATAACTTACACGATTGAAAGTATCGTAGTAGTAATCAAATACTTCACCCGCATAGTAATGAGCATCAACTGCTGCTTTTTGGCGCTCACTGTAAAACGTATTGCCACTGTCCGTTACATAGTAGCCAGGAAGGCTGCTGTATTGACCACCATAGTTATCAAACGTTTCAATAACACCATTCATCGGTTTCGTCGTATCAAACAAATAATAAGTATTGTTATAAGCATATGTGTTCAATGACTTCGTATCGCCAAGGACACCAGTTCCCGTTCCAGTAGCCTCGTGGACGACGTTAGATGCTTTCAACACATCGCCAGTCTCTGCATTGATATAAACTTGCCAGTTCGCTGGATAAGGCTGGGCAAATTGAAGTTCTACATGATAAGCAAGGGTGTACTCTCCGTCCTCATTGTACACAACAAGGTCAGAGTTCTCTGTTAATGTATTGAAATCTTCCCCAAGTTCACTCTTTTGAACTTTGTCAGCATCTTCACGGTCTACGTCAATATGATCCCAAGCGTAGTCAACCGCCTGGTGTTTATTGAACGCTTTTTGTTGGCGAACCTTGTCAGGTGCGTCACTGTGAAACTCACCGTTCACTGCTGCAACGTTCCCTTTCTTATCGGTATGTACGACAACTTTCGAATTAGCAACCGGTACATTTTGAATGACACGGTTGTACACGTAGTGAGTCATACCAAGTTCATCTGTTTCTGTTTTTACTAGTTTCAGATCTTTGTTGACTTTTAGATTTAAAGTAGATTCATTCGCTTTAAGAAACTTATCAACGGCTTTATTTGACACAACATTCTTCACGTCAAAGTTCTTCTTGATAAATTGAGAAGCTTCTTTACCTTGATCAAGGTCTGCTGAAACGTCCGCACTTACGGTAGTCCCTCCCGCAACAATGCTAGTCCCTAAAACAAAAGTCGCCATTACTGATTTCCAATTCATTGAATCCCTCCTAGATTTTTTAACGCAAATCCAATGTATCACAATTTTCTGACTAAATGTCTGGGAAAGTCATCTCTCAAATCTTCTCTTAAAGCCTTCTAAAACAGGTGACTTGGGAAACCTATCGATGTAGTTGAAATTTACTAGTCGAACATGTATTCTAAAAATAGATTTACTCGCAGGTAATGCTTGTGAATCTTAGTTGATCGACTAGGTGTGTTTAAAATGGAATATGGCAAAGTGCTTCGGTTCCACCGGGTAAAGCAGGGTCTGACACAGAACCAGCTTGCCGAGGGAATTATCTCGCCCGCGTATCTCTCTAAGATTGAGAATGATCAGACGGTCCCAGCGTTCGAGGTGCTTGAACTCCTCTATGAACGTCTTGGCCTCGACTTTCATGACTCCTCCAACAGCCATCCATCCAAGGAGAAGCTGAAGGAATGGTATGAAGCGATCGTTTTCAAAGACAAAGAAAAAGCCCGCGCTTTAAAAGACGAGCTTCTTCAAGAGAAAGAGACGCATAATAATCATCACTTGTATATATACTTCGAGCTTTTCCGCATTCGCTACTTACTTTTAGAAGATGAAGTAGAGAAGGCTTATGAAGTCTGGAAAAGTTTAAAGCAACATAGAGATACATTTGATGAAGAGATGGAGTTTTACTATCACTTGGTTGTAGGATTATTACAGTATTCTAGCGGAAGGTTTGAAGAATCCTTCCAATCGTTAATGCAAGCTAAAAATCACAGCGCTTCCATAACATTGATGTTAATGGATTGGGAAGTAAGTGATTTATACTATGTATTAGGTTTGAGCACTAGCCAAGCAAGCCAAATATCTGCTTCTGTGTTCTATATTGATCAAGCCTTAGAAATTTACCAATCCAGATATGATTTGGAAAAAAGCGCCGAGTGTCACATTTTACAAGGGATTAATTATAGTAAGTTAAAAAACTATGCCAAGTCCCTTGAGAATTACAATGTTGCTCGAAAGATTGCATTGCAAACGAATAGCCGAAAGCAACTGAATTTAGTTTACACTAACATCGGAACACTGGAATCACGTCTAGGAAACCGTCAATCTGCCATAAGTAATTACATTAAAAGTATTAATTATTTTGATTATGATGATACTCGGTATAAAAAGTCCTCACTATTACCCACAATTCATGGCTTAATATTAGAACATTATCGGATAGGTGATTATGATGGTGCTTCTAAATGGATACAGAAGGGCAATGAGGAACTTAAGTATTTAAAATCCGAATCTTATTATCTACATTTCAACTTCTACAAATTGTTGATTAATAATGATGATAGTTTAGAAAGTCATTTAGAGGACATATTGATACCTTACTTTCAGCAAAGAAGGGAATACAATTATATTATCCGCTATTCGATGGTTCTTGCTGACCTTTTAGAAAAAAAGCGGATGTATAAGAAGTCTTCTGAATACCTAAGGTTAGCAATTCAATTGTTAAATAAACATTCTCACTTAGGAGGTATTCTATTATGAAAAAATTCCTAGTAGTTTTAGGTATCGTAGGTTTCTTAGCAGCTTCGGCATTTGTGCCAGGCACTCAAGATATTGCTGAAGATGCTTACCCACCATTGTTCGGCTACGCACAACAGTCTTAATTAATTTATTTTAACTCCCCTAATCCTATACTTATACAAACTATTACACCTCTACCCGGCCTGTGGTAGAGGTCTTTTTTTTATGAGGTGATCTATATGTATATCATCGGCATCGATTTATCCGGCCCTTCTAACCATCAAGATACTGTCCTTACTTCTTTCATCGTAGACAATCATCATTTAACTTTTGACAACAGGATCTTAGGGGCTTCGGATGAAGCTATGATTTCGTTCGTTTCATCCCTGCCTTCAGACAAGCCGATTTTCATTGGGATTGATTCTCCTCTCTCCTATCAGGATGGCGGAGGAGATCGCCCGTATGATCGGGAGTTAAGACGTTTTGCCAAAGGACTTGGTATGAAATCAGGGTCCATTATGACGCCTACCCTGACGAGGATGATCTATTTAACAGCTAGGGGGATCCACCTGGCGCACACCCTTTCCTCCATGGAGAACGTGAATGTAACTGAAGTACACCCTGGGGTAGCACTGGCATCTCGAGTCCCAGCTGATGAGATGCACCATGTCTTACACTATAAGAAAAGGGATGAGAGTCTAGATTGGGTGCAAGACTTCTTGTCGACCTACATAAGTCGGCTTTTACCTCCTGCCCATACTTCCCATGAGATAGACTCTATTTTAGCTGCTATTGCCTGCTGGCACTGGGCGACAGAGTCTAATATTCCTTGGTGCATGGGAGCCAAGCCCCCTCATCACCCTTTTCCGATTACTGTTTAAAAAAACTCGACACTAGCAAAGTGTCGAGTTTTTTCGTTTAAGGGGTTACTGGTTGGTATTCTTTTTGATACGCACTGAAACCACCTGTCAGATTTAGTACATCTTTGAAGCCGTTCGCTTGCAGTACACTTGCTGCGATTGCCGAACGTTTACCCGACTGGCAGTGCACAATTGGTGTCTTCCCAGTAGGAATTTGGTCCAGGTTCTCTTGCAGCTCTCCAAGTAAAATGCGCTCGGCTCCTTGAATATGGCCTTCATTCCATTCGTTCTGGTTTCTTACATCCACAATTACGTAATCCTCATGTTCACGGTATTGTGCTTCTAATTCTCTCGGTGAAATGTTTTGATACGTTTCGAGAGAAGATTGTTTCTCTATTTCACCCGCGTCAACATATGCTATTACGTCATCGAGACCAATGGACTCTAACATTTTCTTGACGTCAGATACTTGGTCCATTCGACTAATCAATACAATCGACTGGTCATAACCAATGATCCACCCCGCCCAGTTCGGTAAGGATTTATCATAAGAAATGTTAATGGTGCCAGGTAAGTGTCCTTCTTTGAATTCTTCCTTTGAACGAGTGTCTAAGATGACATAATCATCGGTCTTGTATGCTTCTAACGCTTCTGGCGTAAGTTGCTTCATGTCGCGATCTTTCTCTAAGGATGGTCCTTGCTTATTCAGCTTTTTCATCATAGCAAAGTATTTGGGTGGTTCTGGTTGCCCATCAAGCAACTGCTCTGTAAAGGCCTCTTCTTCGTCAAACTGTAGTGCCCAGTTATTCAATTTCTCATAGCCTACCGTAGAAGAAGGTACCGCTCCTAACGATTTACCACAAGCACTTCCTGCACCGTGTCCAGGCCATACTTGAACATAATCACCTAATTGCTTGAATCGTTTCAGGGAAGCAAACATTTGCTTCGCACCTTCAGCAGACGTGCCTTCTTCACCGGCTGCCTTTTCCAATAAGTCTGGTCGCCCTACATCCCCGACAAATACGAAGTCTCCTGTAAAGATGCCCATCGGCACTTCCGACCCTCCACCTTCATCCGTCAGAAGGAACGAGATACTCTCAGGAGTATGTCCTGGTGTATGCATGACATCCATACGGATATTACCAACGTAGAACTGATCGTTATCCTTTAAAAGCTGATGCTTTGTCTCATCTAAATATTGATAAGACCAATCTTCTCCTCCTTCGCCAGATACAAGTAATTCTACTTGATTACTGTTTGCAAGCTCTCGAGCTCCAGAGAGGAAGTCTGCATGGATGTGCGTTTCTGCAGCTTTCGTTATCGTAAAGCCCTCTTTCTCAGCAGTTTCCAAGTATGGGGTAGCATCACGCGCCGGATCAATGACCAGTGCCTCACCAGTACGCTGACAGCCTACCATATAAGACATTTGAGCTAGGTTTTCATCAAAGAACGATTTGAAATACATGTAAGGACCCTCCACTAAAAGATTTGACTCCATTATAATACCCTTAAGGGTATATGTAAAACATCATGATCGCTACGTTTCACCTTTAGTATATACAAAAAAAGTAGTGCGTAAAGTTACGCACTACTTTCTTCAAAATATTTTACAAATGTTTCAAGAGGATACGTATGTTTCAAGGGCGTAAACAACATATTCTTATTCATAAACTTGTTGATTTCCACTGCATCGATCTCATCATAGCTTTGATCTTCCGTTTTAGCTTCCACCATGGATTTCATTTCGTTCATCATCCCTAGTATTTGCCTGCTTGCAGTCTTCGTATATACGATTTGACTAGACTGCTTCTCCATCTGATCAATAATTGCTTGATCCACCTCTAATGCTTGTAACAACTGGCGTAGAGAGCCCTTGATTACACTATCCAAATGTTCGAATTGTTGCTCTCTGAGGTCAAACAGAGTCAAATTCAGGCCTGTTTGATTATTCATCAATAGTAGACACTTACGATTATAGATACTGATGATATTGGCATGCCACTGAAAGATGGCCGGTACATCCTGATAATCTTTGTCGTCTTCGATCGTATAACTTATTTCATTTTGAACTTTCTTTGTTGCTCCAATCACAAACACAGTATTCACCTCGACATTTTATAAACTAGTTCTAGTGTAACATGTCTTCCGTTCTACTGAAGGGAGTAAGGCATATACTACCTTCTACTCTTCCTAAATACATTCTTCATTAGCATAAGACATGAATTTTCAGAATATTTAATTCGATTATAATATGACGTGACAGTAGAGACAAGTTTCATAAGCCTAGCCCACGGCATAAAAAAAAGACTTGAGGTAATAAACCTCAAGCCTTAGTTCGCCTTGCAAAGTCTACAAACTGAAATTTATCGGGGCGGTGTCTAGATTCTGTATATTGGAACAACGTAGCATCAGCCAAATACACATAACTCCGAATGACCACAACTTGCTCATGATCAAGAAGATCCAAATACTCTTGATCTTCTTGCGTTACCCTTTCCACAACAATTTCTTTTTTTGCAAAACTAATATCTAGTCCGAGCTCCCCTTCGATGTAGCTATAAAGGGATTCTTCTGCTATAGAAGTCGATAGCTCCGGCACTATATCTTCCCTGATAAAATCTTTATCTAAGATGATCCGTTCGCCTCCGATTTCCCGGGAACGCACGACTTTCCACAATTTTTGATTCGGCTTGCATTGCAAATGCTTCTCGACTCCCCCTTTGGGAAGTCCAAGAGATAGTTCATGCACAATTGTTTTGAAGTCCTGTCCCAGCTGATTGGACAATTCCTTGAAACTAGTCAGGCCAGAGACAGGGAACTCAAATTTGCTGTGATCGAGAACAACGGATCCTTTCCCACGAACCTTTTGGATATAACCGTTTTGGGCAAGAAGATTCAAAGCTTTGCGAACCGTTTCTCTGGAAGTATCGTACTGACGACAGAGATCATGTTCGGATGGGAGTGTCTCACCAGGGTGGATTTTCCCCTGCTGAATCAAACGAACGAGCTCATTATAGATAAACAAAAATTTATTTTTCATTTCCATCACCTAGTACAGTATATCAATTCGAAGGGATGTAATAAACGACAGACTCATAAGGGCGCAGATGTAACGTGTTTTCTAACTCTTGAGGCTCATAGTTACTGATTAGAACATCTGCATTTTCATCTGTTCTTACTTTGTCAGGCACAGTGAACTCCGTCTCTTCTCCATAGAAGTTGTTCACTACTAACAATTGTTCTCCGTCCGCTTCCCGTACATAGGCGAATACCCGCTTATCTTCTGGTGTCACGTGCTGATAGTCCCCATTTGTGATGATATCGTACTCTTTCCGAAGTTGAATGAGATTCTGGTAGAACGAGAAAACGGAATTTTCTTCTCTCATCACTTTTTCTGCGTTCACTTCTTCATAGTTATCTGCGACATCAATCCATGGTGTTCCATTTGTAAATCCAGCATTCTCACTGTCGTTCCATTGAACAGGTGTACGAGAATTATCACGAGATTTCTGTTTAAGAATCTCGATGATTTCTGATTCACTATACCCCTTTGCCTTGAATTCTTTATACATATTCAAGGACTCCACATCACGGTAACGATCGATTGTTTCAAAACCAGGATTTGTCATACCGAATTCTTCCCCTTGATAGATGTAAGGAGTCCCTTGAAGCATGTGAATCGTAGTTGCCAGCATTTTTGCAGATTCGACCGGGTAGTTGACGTCATCGCCGAACCTAGAGAGAACTCGTGGTTGGTCATGGTTGCACCAGAACAATGCATTCCATCCCCCACCTTCGTTCATCTCTTTCTGCCAAGTTGATAGGATATTCTTCAATTCAATGAAATCAAAGTCCGCTTTCGTCCATTTCTGTCCATTCGGATAATCGACCTTTAAGTGATGGAAGTTGAACGTCATACTCAACTCGTTGCGTTCTGGTGCCGTATATTTAATACAGTGGTCGATTGTTGTAGAGGACATTTCCCCCACCGTCATCAAGTCGTGTGGCCCGAATACTTCGTCATGCATTTCTTTCATAAATTCATGTACCCGTGGTCCATCCGTATAGAACTTACGCCCGTCTCCAGGTGCGACACTTCCATCATCATTCGGAAAGTCCTGATCTTTCGAAATTAGGTTGATAACATCTAGCCGAAATCCATCAACGCCTTTTTCTGCCCAGAAACGCATCATTTCATATATATCACCGCGCATCTGATCATTTTCCCAGTTCAGGTCGGCCTGTGTGACATCAAAAAGATGAAGGTAGTACTGGCCTGTCTCTTCATCATACTTCCACGCATTCCCGCCAAATTTAGACTGCCAGTTCGTTGGTTCTTCTCCGTCGACAGGGGCTTTCCAAATATAATAATCACGGAATGGATTATCTTTGGACTGTTGAGCTTGTTTGAACCATTCGTGTTCGGTTGAAGTGTGGTTTACAACGATGTCCATGATCAGCTTCATGTCTCGCTTATGCGTCTCTTCCAGAAGACGATCAAAGTCCTCCATCGTTCCGTACTCATCATGGATGTCGTAATAATCACTGATGTCATAGCCGTTGTCATTCTGAGGGGATTTGTACATTGGCGTTAACCAAAGAACATCCACTCCTAGTTCACGCAAGTAATCCAGCTTTTCAATAATTCCTTGGATATCGCCTACACCGTTACCCGTCGTATCATTGAAACTTTTTGGATAGATTTGATAGACGACTGCTTTTTTCCACCATGGTTGATTTGTCATTGTGATTGCACCACCATTTTAAAAATTTGTTATTTCTGAATCTATTTAAATAACGAAGAAACCGTGGGAGAACCCACGGAATCCATACTTGTCCTATTAAACGTCTCGTTTACGTCTGGCATATAGATATGTGCCTAATAGAGGTAGAACGATTACAATCGCCATACCGATCATAAAGTCTACCCAGTATTCAGCGACGATAGAGAATATACCTGGTACACCACCTACACCAATGGAGCTTGCTACAACCCCTTGGGACGAAATGTAGAGGCCTGCGATGGCTGATGAAGCGATCGCAAAGATAAACGGATATTTGAAACGTAAGTTTACACCGAATAGAGCAGGTTCTGTAATTCCAAGCCAAGCGGAGATTCCTGTAGACAATCCAAGACCCTTCAGCTTATCGTCTTTAGATGCAAGCCAGATGGCAAAGGCCGCAGAACCTTGAGCAATGTTGGATAGTGCAAGCATTGGCCACAAGAACGTGGTGCCTGTACTACCGACTAGTTGGATATCTACTGCTAAGAATGTATGGTGCATTCCGGTGATTACAAGAACTCCATACAAGCCACCATAGATCAGTCCACCTAACCAAGCAAAGGTATCGAACGTTGCTACCAAGCCTTCTGTAATCCAGTTACCAATTTGGAAAGTAACCGGGCCAATGATAATGAACGTTAAGAAACCTGTAACAAGTAAAGAAATCGGACCGACAAACAAGAGCTGAATGTTATCAGGGATGTGTTTGCGCAAGAATAGTTCAATCTTAGTCAATAGGTAAGAAGCTGCTAATACGGGCAGTACTTGTCCTTGATAACCAATCTTTTCAATAGTCAAACCGAATAAATTCCATGTTGGTACACTGTCATTTTGGACAGCCTCTCCGTAACCCCAAGCGTTTAACAAGTCTGGGTGTACGAGAACCAAACCAATTACAATACCCAAGATCGGACTACCACCGAATTTCTTAACCGCGGACCAACCAATTAACCCTGGTAAGAACACAAAGGCTGTATTGGCTATAATGATGATCATATTGGCAAAGTCAGACCACTGCGGATACACATCAATGATGGACTGATCGTCCCAGAAGATTCCGGTCGCTGTCAGGATATTGTTAATACCAAGCAATAAACCTGCTGTTACAATCGCTGGAAGAATGGGAATGAAAATATCAGCTAACGTCTTGATGGCTCTTTGAAGAGGGTTCATTTTCTCTGCCGATGCTTCTTTTACATCTTCTTTTGTTGTTTCTTCACTAATACCAGCAAGTGGAGCAAACTCTTTATATACTTTATCTACTGTTCCTTGTCCAATGACAACTTGGAATTGTCCATTGGTAGAGAAGGAACCTTTTACAACATCAATATTATTCAATTTCTCTTGGTCTATGATACCTTCGTCGACTAGAGCTAGTCGCAAACGAGTGACACAGTGTGTTGCAGCCTGGATATTCTCTTTACCACCGAGCGCTTCCAATATCTCAGCTGCTGATTTTTTTAAGTCCATGATTACTCCTCCTTGATGGGGTTACTTTTTATTGACGGTCATCAAGTTCGTACTTCCTGCTGAGAGTTGATCACCAGCCGTTACTTCTACGGCATAATCATCGCTGTTGGTTACAATAATCGGGGTAACGGTACTCTTGGCTTTCTCTTTCACAAGATCCAAATCAAATGTGATGAGTTTATCGCCGACTTTTACCTTGTCTCCTTGGGAGACGAACGCTTCAAAACCTTCCCCCTCCATGCTCACCGTTTCCAAGCCAATATGGATTAGGATTTCTGCATCACTAGCCGTTTTCAAACCTACAGCATGCTTCGTCGGAAATACTTGGACAACTTCTCCTTCAACAGGGCTTACAACCACTCCATCTGTCGGGTCAATCGCAATTCCTTCCCCCATCATTTTTTGTGAGAAGACAGGGTCTGGCACACCTTCCAGAGCAACCTTGTTTCCTGTTACAGGTGAATACACTTCCGATGATGTTTCTTTCTTGCCGAATAACTTCTTAAACATTACTACTCCTCCTCAAACGCTTTCATTTATTTCAAGCTATCGCTAACATGTATATACATGAATTTAACTTGATTATAATTTGTATATACATGTTTTGCAACCGTTAACACAAAAAAATTAAACGATGGAGAATAGTAGAGGTCTCGTAAGTCCCATTCCCTCCTCTGCAGTTACTTATACATAAAATGGTAAAACAGAAGCCAATCTCTTTTCATGAATTGGAAATTGTGTTATAAGTTTAGGGTGTCGAAATAAATGAAACGAAAATAAAGGAAGAAGGGATTTCTATCCTTACACAAGAACAAAGGGCTCGAAGAAATTTATGGATCATGTGGTTTGCAAACTTTTTCATTGCGGGAAGCATCACGATGGTGCTACCTTTTCTATCCTTATATATAGAAGAATTAGGAGATTTCTCCGCATCATTCGTTCAGACCTGGTCTGGATGGGTGTTCGGAATTACGTTCGTTACAGCTTTCCTCTTCTCTCCCATCTGGGGTAGAATCGGGGATCAATATGGACGGAAACGTATTTTAATCTTTTCCGCGACGGGGCTTGCTGTTTCCGTCTTATTAATGGGATTTGTCACTTCTGTGTGGCAATTGTTCCTGCTTCGGTTGTTCATGGGAGTCTTCACCGGTTTCATTCCGATGTCCCAAGCTTTGATATCCACTCAAACCCCGAAGCATATAGCTGGACAAGTACTAGGGACTTTACAAACCGGCAGCATCACAGGGAGTCTACTTGGCCCCATGCTCGGTGGGTTCATCGCTGATCAAATCGGTTACTCGACGACATTCCAATTCGTATCGATTACCGTTGCCGTCTCTGCCGTAATTGTATTCTTCGGGATTCATGAACAAAAAGTGGAAAAAGAAGATGAGGACGAGAAGACGAGCTACGAAACAAAAGAAGTGCTTGGACATATCCTGAAGCACCCCGTCCTTTTAATGGTGATGTTGATTTCATTAATCGTCCAGATTGCGCATTTCAGCATTCAGCCGATCCTGTCTTTATTTGTAGGAGAACTTCACGGACCTGAAAACCTGGCTCTCTTCTCCGGTATCGCCTTCTCAGCAGCTGGGCTTGGAAACTTGATGATGGCAAAACGCTGGGGTCAAATAGCGGATAAACAAGGGTACGCTAAAATCCTTGTGTTCCTACTCTTCATGGCTGGCGCCGTGTATATTCCTGCAGCTTTCGTAACAAATATTTGGCAACTGGTCGCCCTTCGCTTTCTGTTAGGCGTTTCAATTGGTGGGATCATTCCTGTCAGAACCGCTTATATCAGACAAGCCGCTCCTGTTGCTATGCAAGGGGAAGTGCTCGGCTATAATACCAGCGTTCGTTTTCTTGGTAACATCATCGGTCCGGCGATGGGTGGCATGCTGTCAGGAGCGTTTGGATTTTCGGCAGTCTTCTTCATAACCAGTGCATTGTTGTTGATATCAGGTCTAATGATGTTCCTAACTATCCAAAGAAATCCAGGCGCAGCACAATCAAGACATTCTTACTCCCATTAACCTCCAGAAACTGTTAAGATAGGTGTAAATACACCTTGGAGGGGATCTAAATGAAGCGTGCGTTACTGAACATTGACTATACAAATGATTTCGTAGCAGAAGACGGAGCTTTGACTTGCGGCAAACCTGGTCAAGTTATCGAACCGTATGTAGCAGAGCTGACCAACCAGTTTATTAAAGATGGGGACTTCGTCGTTTTTGCTGTAGATGTACACGAACAAGACGATCCCTTCCATCCGGAATCTAAGCTGTTCCCCCCTCATAATATTCGAGGAACGGACGGAAGGACGCTATATGGGAATGTGAGACTCTCTTATGAAGCGAACAAAGGACACCCGAATGTTATGTTCCTGGATAAAACCCGGTATAGTGCATTTGCAGGAACAGAGTTAGAACTGAAGCTTCGTGAGCGGGGAATCACTGAGCTTCACCTTGTCGGAGTGTGTACAGACATATGCGTACTGCACACCGCTGTAGAAGCCTATAATGCGGGGTATGACATCGTCATCCACAAAGATGGCGTCGCCAGCTTCAATGAAGCTGGTCATGAATGGGCGCTAGGGCATTTTGAGTCCGTACTAGGTGCTACCGTTCGATAAAATAAAAGCTCTGTTCCTTAAAGGGAAGGAACAGAGCTTTTATTATTTTAAGTCTGTGATGCCCCTTCTCAACGAATAGACTGACATTTTTCAATCCTTTGGGGGTATGATATAGTATCTCGGATGTCTCAAATTCAAGGGAGTGATCGATTTATGGAACAAGTACGTCCTTCTATGGAGTACTTCAAAACTGTTTTTCTACTTAGTGCTTCGATATTAATAGTTGTTATGAATACAACGATGTTCAACATCGCTTTACCCAATATACTACGCGACTTTTCCCTGCAGCCATCAGAAGGAGCATGGATCGTTTCCGGCTATTCCATTGTCTTGGCTATATTCACCATCACCTTCACCCGTTTGTCCGATTATATTCCTATCCGCAACCTATTAACGATTGGTATCCTAATTTTCAGTACAGCTTCCATTATCGGGTTCTTCTCTGATAGTTATCTTGTACTTCTTATCGCCCGTCTTTGCCAAGCATCCGGTGCTGCCGCTATACCAGGGTTATCAATGGTCTTTGCAGGCAGGTATATACCAATGAAGCGTCGCGGTAGCGCGTTCGCTTTGATTGCTTCTGCTACATCGCTTGGATTTGGTCTTGGTCCGGTCGTTGGTGGGTTAATTACGGACTACCTTAGCTGGAATTACTTATTCCTTGTTACGGTACTCGTTTTTATTGTGATCCCAGTCCTCTTCAAGATGATGCCCAAAGAGACTACTACTAAGGGAAGCTTTGACATTATCGGTGCCCTATTATCCGGGACGAGCGTGACACTGCTTCTATTGTATGCCTCCACTTTCACGACGTGGTATTTGTTAGGCGGACTTGTGACCGCTGCGTTTCTTTGGCTTCGAATCCACCGGACGCCTGCTCCGTTCATCCAACCTGAGATCATCAAAAACCGGCACTACCGCCGAATTGTTTTCATGAGCTATGTAGGCTTCACTCTGCACTTTGCGGTGCTATTCTTGATGCCGATTATGCTTGAACAAGTCTATGATCACGGAGCTGCTGCAATCGGCTTTATCATCTTCCCGGGTGCGATGTTGTCTGCTGTCGCTGCGATTTATGTAGGACGTTTAATCGATGCTTATGGCAACATCCGAATACTGCTCTTATCCCAAATTTTACTCATGACTTCAGCGCTTGTCTTTTTCTTCTTTGCTGGTATGAGTCCATACGGCATTATGGTTGCTTACATGTTTACAAGCTTCGGGTTCTCAAGTTTGTCTTCAAGTTCTACCAATGAAGTCTCCCGCATCTTACCTAGCGAACAAATCGGAGCCGGTATCGGATTGAAGCAACAGACGCAGTTTATCGGAAGCGCATCTGGATCTGTTTTGGCAGGGATACTACTGGAGATTTACTCCCAACCTTATACTGCCAGCAACTTCATGCTTCCCTTCGGAGTGCTAATTGGCTTAATGGCTGTATCTAGCATGGTCCTTTATTTGTACACGCTCGGACTTAGAAAGAGGAAAAGAGCGGCTCAGTAAAAGCCAGTTGAATTTTAATTGGAAATCGATTATGATGGAGTATGGTTTAATTAATGATGTAACTAATGATATAGATAATATAATAGGAGGAATCACCAATGAGCTCACAAGATTATCGAGTTCTGTTGTACTACAAGTATGTTGACCTTCCTGACTATGAAGAATACTGTGCAAACCACCTGAAATTCTGTAAAGACCTTGGTCTCAAAGGACGCATCATCGTGTCCCATGAAGGAATTAACGGAACCGTTTCAGGTACAGTGGAACAAGTGGAACAGTACATGGATTACGTACGTTCCGATGAGCGTTTCGCAGATATCCACTTCAAGATTGACGAACACGAAGGTCACGCATTCAAGAAAATGCACTGCCGCGTGAAGCCTGAGCTTGTCAACTGGAGTATCGAGAACGATGATATCGACCCCAAAACATTTGGCGGCCAGCACTTGAAGCCAAAAGAATTCAACGAAATGTTGAAAGATGAAGATACCATCGTTATCGACGGACGTAACGAATACGAATACCGTATTGGCCACTTCCGTAATGCGATCCGTCCAGACGTGGATAATTCCCGTGAATTCCCTGAGTGGATTGCTGAGAATGCAGACCAATGGAAAGATAAGAAAGTACTGACCTACTGCACAGGCGGAATCCGTTGCGAAAAACTGACAGGTATTCTGAAGAAGAATGGTGTGGAAGATGTTTATCAATTAGAAGGCGGTATTACAACGTACGGTAAAGACCCAGAAGTGAAGGGTGAACTGTTCGATGGTAAGATGTACGTCTTTGATGAGCGCATCTCTGTACCAGTTAACCAGGTCGAAGAGAAAGTCATTGCAAAATGCGAACACTGCGGAAAAGCAGAAGACCGCATGATCAACTGCTCTAACCCTGTATGTAACCGTCAGTATGTATGCTGTGAAGAATGTGAAGAAGAGCAACATGCTGCATGTACAACAGAATGTAAAGAACACCCAGAAAACCGCTGGGATGTTGAACGTAAAAAACAAATCGATAAATACGATCGAATCCATCAATAAGTTTTGTGTAAAGACAAGCTCCTGTACTAGGTGCTTGTCTTTTTATTTACTTAATCCAATTGTATTAAGAAAGTACGGTCTGTTGTGGTTGACTCCTATATATATTCTATATGTACGTATCCCTCTATTGACGTCAGTCGACTATTGAAAAAGTAAGCTCCAGAACGGTCTGCAATTCCATATCCCACTGAAACCTCCGTCTTTTCCACGGCCTGTTTCAAGCAGGACTGCTCTTCCCACTCCAAATAGTGAGCGGAAAGCACTGCATCAGGCAGAAGTCCTAGACCTTTCTCAAAAAGCTGTTCTTCTGTGACATTATCTTTGGGAGACACAACAGAAGTGTCAGGAGAAATTAGGGCACCTGCTGAAAAACCCGCAACCGGAACTCCTCGTTCAAAAAGGGAGCGAATGACTTGATTAAGCTCCGTCTCCACGATAAATCGACGGTAAGCTAATGTATCTCCCCCACCTATAATGATCCCCCCACACTGATGTAGCTCTTTGATTTCTTCATTTGTATAATGCTGCTTCAATGCAAGCGGAAATAAAGAAACCTCTTCAGGGAACGTTTCCAGGTATTTGGGGATGTACGCATCAGACCCTTCTCGTTCTATGTAAAGAACAGCCACCTTAGAAGTGCTAAGATGACGATAAAATGTATCAGACAATTGTTCATTGAACGGAGGCGATGAACCAAACAAAAACAGGTGTGTACCCATCCTTATCGCTCCTCTGTACGGTGAGCAGCGTGATAGGTAGAACCGATCCCTCGTTCAAATGAAAGGGCATGACGAATAGCAGTTGTTACAAACGACTTCGCTCTCCTAACTGCTTCTTCCACTGTTTTCCCTTTAGCAAGTTCTGCTGTAATAGCAGCAGAATACGTACAGCCCGCTCCACTCGTATGAATTGTATCGACACGCTCTGTTTCCAGTTCCATAACCGACCTACCATCGTATAACATATCTACGGCAGGATACCCCTTCAGCGCTCCACCTTTAACCAATACATATTCAGCGCCTAGCTGATGCAAGTCACGGGCCAGCGTTTTCATATCCTCTGGTGTTTCCGGAACCGGTGCCTTCAACATTCTTGCTGCCTCATGCAAGTTCGGAGTGATAATTGTCGCAAGAGGAACTATCCGCTCAATCAGAGCATCGATTGCCTCATCTTTCAACAATTGAGAACCCATTTTCCCGACCATGACAGGATCGATGACAACGGATGGAACGTTCGATTCTTCAATCAGTTCCGCTACACGTTGAATAATTTCTTCCGTGAATAACATTCCGGTTTTCAAGGCGTCTACCCCTACATGTTCGAGTGCGGCATATACTTGTGCCTCAATCGACTCTGTCGGTTGAGTGAAGATGCCCTGTTCGGTTTTCTCGTTATTGGCGACGATTGCTGTAATAGCCGTCATACCATATACATCAAACTCTTGAAATGTCTTCAAGTCAGCCTGTATTCCTGCACTTCCTTGCGCGGCAGAGCCTGCAATAGACAATACACGTGAAATAGTCATTCTATCCTCTCCTTCTTTCCACTAATTGTATCACTTCTGTTCATTATGAATCTATTTACGATAAAATAAAGAGACTAGGAGGTTATAAGATTGCAACCTTTCACAAAACAAATCATCGATATCATTCAACATATTCCAGAAGGACAAGTGATGACGTATGGCCAAATTGCAAGACTCGCAGGAAACCCACGGGCCGCTAGACAAGTTGCCAGGGCTCTTCATTCCATGAGTGCAAAACACGACCTCCCTTGGCATCGCGTTATTAATGCTCAAGGTAAGGTGGCAATACGTGATGAAGAAGGATATGAAATCCAAAGAATGTCGCTCGAAAGTGAAGGCATTCCTGTTATAAATGGTCGAGTTAGCCTATCAGACTATCAAGTTAAATCATAATAGAAAGGATGGAATTCACCGTGTTTGAAGTAAAACCATACCCTGAATTATCATGGTCTCTATCAAGACACAAGACCATGCTGACTTGCTTGCGGAAGTATGCCTATGACTATTACACGTCACACAATGGTTGGCTGAGCAGCGCAGACACTCTCGCTCAACAAGCCTATCGCCTAAAGAAAATCACAAACTTGGAAATGCACTTCGGAAGCGTTGTGCACGATTTAATCTATCAAGTAATCCAGCGTGTTTTACGAGGCAGAGAGATCCCCACTGAAGAATCCTTAGTTGACGAAATCCGCCATCACTTGAATCGTGGTTTTGTAGAATCCACTCGTAAAGAACACCTATGGAGGAACCGCCCTAAGCATTACACAATGCTCCATGAGATCTACTACAGCCAAACGAATTCTTTGCCGGAAGATAAGGTCCAAAAGATAACAAATCGTCTGAACACAACGGTGAAGAACTTCTTCGCCAGTACTTCCTTCGCCGACGTTCTGAACCAGCAAGACATGCAATTCATTGATTCAGAGAAGTTCCGTTTTATGAAAACCGGTGGCGTAAAAGTGTTTATAGTCATGGACTTGGTGTACAAAGACCTTAATCAGAACAAATGGGTCATTGTCGACTGGAAAACCGGAAAGAAATCAGAAGAAGACCGCAACCAGCTTGCTTTGTACGCTCTTTACCTTCAGCAAAAATACAAGATTGAGTCTATTGAAGATATCGTCATCCGGAACGAATATCTACTTGAAGGTGAAAGCCTCGAACATAAGTTGACGGAACAAGATTTGATTAATGTACAGCATCTTTATCAGATCAGTATCGAACGAATGAAAGAATATTTGAATGACACGTCCAAAAACGAGCCGCTACCTTTAGAGCAGTTCCCCCTTCAAGACGACCCACGCGTCTGTTCACGGTGTAATTATCAGGAGCTTTGCTTTCCTGAGGTGTATGCATCCCAGTCTTCTAATGTTTAAGCCTTTCCTAAAACGGATATTTAATTATTGTGTTAAACATAAAATGGAAGGAGTTGCATGGCATCTATGAAAGTACTAGTAGCAGGAGCAAATGGACATACAGGTAGACTACTCATTCAATTCCTACAAGAAGCGGGCCATGAGCCGTTTGGGTTAATAAGAAAAGAAGAGCAAAAGGCTAAAATCGAGGAACTTGGAGGTACTCCAGTATTAGCGGACATTACGCACAGCGATGTTGGTTATGCCGTTAAAGGTATGGATGCCGTCATCTTCGCAGCTGGTTCTGGATCAAGTACAGGAGCGGAACAGACAGAAGCCGTCGACCGCGATGGAGCTATCAACCTCGCAAAAGCGACTGAGGAACTCGGCATTAAGAAGTTCGTCATGTTAAGTAGTATCGCAGCCGGTAACCCGGAAAGAGGTCCAGAATCTCTACAGCACTACTTGAAAATGAAAGGCGAAGCGGATGAGTTCTTGAAATCCACAGAGCTCGATTACACGATTGTTCGACCTGGTGGTTTAACCCATGATGACAGCACTGGGAAAATCCAAGTAGGCGAAACGGTAGAAGCAGGGCAAATCTCCCGTGCAGACGTTGCGAAAACGATGATCTCTGCATTGGAAGAACCAAATGCCTACCATAAGACATTTGAAATGATCGAGGGAGACACCCCTATCGAAGAAGCACTGAAATCACTTTAAAGCAAAATGAAGCCACTCTGAAAAAGAGTGGCTTTTTTATTTTCTCAATATATCTTCCTTTTCTGAATACCTCCTCTCCTATCTAGACTTTGATATAATAGTCGTGAGACGCTTTAAAGGGGTGATATTTTGAAGGGAACAATGATTAAACAACATCGCAAACTCAACAATATGACACTCGAGGAATTAGCTGATGGAATTTGTTCCGTATCTTATCTAAGTAAGATTGAACACGACTCTATCAATGCTAGTGATGAGATCTATCGTTTATTGGAAGAAAGATTGAACATTAAACTTGTCGATATCAATGAGGAATTCGATGAAACGATCTATCAAGATCTATTAAAATGGCATGAAGCTGCACAGTCACGGAATGTAGACTTAATGACAAGCTACGACCAAAAGTATGAACTGGGTCTACCTGATAATCAAAACTCAGAATTGAATAATCTTTACAAGATAGTTAAAGCTCGTAATGATATGAAACTTAAATATCAACCTTTGCATGAGGATACTCTACTAACACTAACTAATATCTATAACCACTCTACTAAAGAATACCAATTTTTGTTCCACAAAACTCTTGGTATCCACTTTTTACTAACTGACGACCTACAAGAAGCCTTACATCATTTCAAGAAAACTCATTCTTTATTAAAGTATGTACACTTCAGCGATACTGAAACGTATTTCCACTTATGCATGACTTACTCTAAGTTGGTTACTTATGCAGTCGAGTCTAACTATTACGGACAAATAGCTCTTGAAGGATATATGAAAGAATTAAACTACCAACGGATTATCGACACATATCTAATAATTGCAATCAATTATGACTACCTCAAAAGTTATGATATAGCTGAGGAATACTATGTTAAAATCCTTAATTTCGCAGAAAAAGATTTGGATTCTGATACTCAAAGAAGAATTTATGAGAATATCGGTTTTGGACATTTGAAGAAAGAAGAGTACGAGGAAAGTATTATTCACCTAGAAAAAGCTTACAATATAGAGACTCCAGATAAATATTTCGAAGTAAACACTAACTATTTATTAGCGACTTGTCACTATAGATTAAATCAGATGGATGAATGCTGGACGTATATCGAAATAGGGGAAAAATTAGCTGAAGAATACGATATTATTTTCCACACGTATAAATTTTATGTGCTAAAGAATGTTATCGAAGACCAAACTTCTACTGAGGAGTTTATTAAGAAGTTCGAGAAAGAAATCATCCCTTATGTTAAGAGTATGGATAACTTTAGAAGGTATAAAGAATATTTAGAAATGCTCGGAGACATATATTACAAGAAGCGAATGTACAAAAAAGCTTCCGGTTGTTATAAAGAAGCAAATAAATTCAGTTTATCTAGACACGAGGATTTATTATAAAAGAGCAGGGACCCCCAAGGGCCCTGCTCTTCTTTTACATCCTCACAAGATTCTTCTCCCAATTACGAAACTCCAACTCATTGAACTTCGCAGCCATTTTATCATCATTTATATAAAACAATGCATCTTCAAGTGAACAATCCACATCTGCTTCACAATGAATACGGGCAAGTTTCCTTGAAAGATGGAGCATTTCAAGATCGGTTTCAATCTTAGTACGCTGTCCCTTAGTAAGCTGGTCGATATTCTCAAGAATCCCTTCAATCGAGCCATATTGAAGCAACAACTTCAGTGCGGTCTTCTCCCCGATTCCTTTGACGCCAGGGTAGTTATCACTAGAATCCCCCATCAATGCTTTCAAATCGACCATCTGCTCTGGTGTGATTCCTTTTTCCTCAACGAATGAGCCCTCATGATATTCGGCATAGTTTCCGTACCCCTTTTTCAATAGAACAACATTAACGTTAGGCTTCAGCAATTGAAGAAGATCTTGGTCTCCTGTCAAAAGGAAGACCTCGGAATCTTCACTGTACACACGACTTAAGGTGCCCATACAGTCGTCCGCTTCAAAGCCTACTTGTCCGACGTTAGGAATATCCAGGGATGCGACGACCTCTTTAGCGAGATCAAATTGTGGAATCAATTCCTCAGGTGGCCCGCCTCGGTTCGCTTTGTATTCAGGGAAAAGATCATTACGGAAAGTCTTGCTTCCCATATCCCAACAGCAAATGACATGGGTCGGCTGATAGGTCTCAATTGCTGTGAATAAATGTTTCACCATGCCATATACCCCGTTGGTAGGGATCCCTTTACTATTGATCATATAATAATTGCTCATGGCTGTAGCGTAAAAAGCGCGAAACAAAAGGGCCATTCCGTCTACTAGCATGACTCGGTTTGTTGTGGTCATTATTCGTTCTCCTTCGTTTAAAGATACTATTAGTATATCAAACTATTCCTCTGACAAAAACGCAGCACCATTTTCTGATTATTGAAAAATTAACTCGGAAATGGTAGATTTAACTAGAACCCCTTACATTTACATAGAATTTTGTAAGCGGTTACAGATATCCTAGGAGGAATATAGATGGTATATGCATTTCCAAACACAGAAGGATCCATTGTTCAGTATAAGGAAAAGTATGAGAATTTCATTGGAGGTAAGTGGACGCCACCTGTAAATGGCGAGTATTTCGATAACGTAACGCCCGTCACAGGACAAGCATTCTGTAAGGTGCCACGATCGACAGAAGATGATATCGAACTTGCCATCGACGCCGCTTACGAAGCAAAGGATGCTTGGGGGAAAACGTCTGTAACAGAAAGGTCCCTTGTACTTAATCGCATAGCCGATCGTATGGAAGAGAACTTAGAGAAGTTAGCCGTAGCAGAGACCTGGGAGAACGGAAAAGCAGTACGTGAGACATTAAATGCGGACATCCCTTTAGCGATTGACCACTTCCGCTACTTCGCTTCCGTCATCCGGTCCCAAGAAGGTACGATCGGGGAAATCGATAACGACACGGTTGCCTATCACTTCCATGAACCACTTGGGGTTGTTGGCCAGATTATCCCGTGGAACTTCCCGATATTAATGGCTACATGGAAAATCGCCCCTGCATTAGCGGCAGGAAATGCAATCGTATTGAAGCCAGCAGAGCAGACGCCTGCATCCATTCTTCTTTTATTAGAAATGATAGAGGATATCCTACCTGCCGGTGTTCTGAACGTAGTTAATGGCTTCGGATTAGAAGCCGGTAAGCCGCTTGCCCAGAACCCTCGCATTCAAAAAGTAGCATTCACGGGTGAAACGACAACGGGTCGAATGATTATGCAATACGCTTCCCAGAACATCATTCCTGTCACATTAGAGCTTGGTGGTAAATCCCCTAACATTTTCTTTGAAGATGTCATGCGGGAAGATGATGATTTCTTAGATAAAACAATCGAAGGTATGGTCATGTTCGCATTGAACCAAGGTGAAGTATGTACTTGTCCTTCGCGTGCCCTGGTCCAAGAGTCTATTTATGATGAGTTCATGGAGCGCGCCATTGAACGAGTCAAAGCAATCAAGGTTGGAAACCCTCTTGATCCAGAAGTGATGATGGGAGCCCAGGCATCTTCTGAGCAGTTAGAAAAGATTCTTTCTTATCTGGAAGTCGGAAAAGAAGAAGGTGCAGAATGCTTAACTGGAGGAGCGCAGAATAAGTTGGAAGGTGACCTGAAAGACGGCTATTATGTACAACCAACTGTCTTTAAAGGAAGCAACGACATGAGGATTTTCCAAGAAGAGATCTTCGGTCCTGTTTTATCCGTCACTACTTTCAAAGACCAGGAAGAAGCGATGCAAATTGCTAATGACACGTTATATGGTCTAGGTGCTGGTGTATGGACGCGTGACATGAACACGGCTTATCGCTTCGGCCGTGGTATTGAGGCTGGCCGTGTTTGGACGAACTGCTACCATGCTTACCCAGCACATGCAGCGTTCGGTGGATACAAGATGTCTGGAATCGGACGGGAAAACCATAAGATGATGTTGAACCATTATCAGCAAACGAAGAACATGCTCGTCAGCTACAGCCCTCAAAAACTTGGATTCTTTTAATCTATGAGGAGGTTATAGAGATGGTGGAACGGGTAACCGCCACTGATGAGACAATTGACTTGCTTGAAAAGCTTCAGAAAAAGCACGGCTCACTGATTTTTCATCAATCAGGCGGCTGCTGTGACGGAAGTTCACCAATGTGTTACCCAGAAGGCGATCTTATGCTTGGCTCCCAAGACGTTTATCTTGGAACGATTGGAAACACACCTTTCTATATCAACAAAAAACAATACGACTATTGGAAACATACACAGCTCATCATTGACGTCGTCGCGGGGCGAGGTGGAATGTTTTCTGTAGAAGGTGTGGAAGGCAAGCGTTTTCTGACACGTTCGCGAGCCTTCACCGAAGAGGAACGGGAATGGCTGCAAACGAACACATCATAATGAATGCCGGAGCTATCATTAGCTCCGGCTTCTTTTATACACTTTTACTCGGCTCGTGACGACGCAGCCACAAGCAGCAAACACCTTCTGCATAGGCTGATTATTCACGCTCGTCCCCCCTACACTATAAGAGGCACAGAATTGATCTTTCAGCATCATTAACCCTTGTTTATAAAGGGGCTCCGCTTTTCGTTTCCCACGTTGCTCTGGGACCAGCCCGAAATAAAAAATACGTCCTTCATCTTCTGTCCCCGGCTCGATATGGGGTAATACAACGCCGATTGGCACCCCATCCTCATACGCAACGTTACAAGTATCTATATAAGAAGGACCAAGCTCTTTTTCTACGCTTTGCATTTGTTCGTCCATATTCAGATAAGAGGAAGCATTCAAGGAGCCTTTCATCGATTTTTCCCAGACATCTTTAAATGTTTCTTTAGGAATCTCTCGAAGCGACTTCATCTCATACACTTCTGTCCATTCAGGTAACTGACGGAGATCGCGACTAACGAATATAACCTCATCGTGCCTCCGAAAACCGTGTGCCTGAAGTTGTACTTCCCTCTCTGTTGAGAATGTATCGTCTAATAGAATGGTGAGGTGATCCACTTTTCGAAACGAATCATCTTGTGCCGCTTGATCGATCAACTCTTTCATTTCCTGTTCAGAAAGCTGGTCTCCTTCTTCTATCGTAATAAAGTTCTCCCCTTCTACAAACTTCACTTTCTCATAAATCATGCTCTACTCCCCCTTTTCTATTAATCTACATTTTTTGTAAGACAAAAATCAATTCATTTCCTTTTTACCCGGCATGCGCGTTAAACTGAATATGAATTCAAAATGAAGAGGAGTGATGAGACGATGAACAAAGAAATTCATCTTGTAAAACGACCAGAAGCTGCACCAACGAACGAACACATACAAATCGTAGAAGGTGAAAAGCCTGAACCTAAGGAAGGCGAAGTACTTGTTCAACTGTTGTATGTATCCGTTGACCCTTACATGCGCGGGAGAATGAACGATACCAAGTCATATATTCCTCCATTCGCCTTGAACGAGCCTATGCAGGGTGGCGTGATTGGTGAAGTTGTTGAATCTCACTTTAGTGGACTGGACCAAGGAGACATCGTTACAGGTATGCTTCCTTGGCAGGAATTCAGCACAGTTAAAGGAGACCAGTTAAGAAAAATCGACCCTTCTCTTGGACCAATTACGTATTCTCTAGGTTTACTAGGAATGCCAGGACTTACGGCATACTTCGGTCTAATGGATATCGGACAACCTAAACAGGGCGAAACCATCGTTGTGTCCGGAGCAGCTGGAGCTGTAGGTACAGTCGTTGCACAAATAGGTAAAATCGTGGGATGCCACGTTGTCGGAATCGCTGGATCTGATGAGAAGACGTCTTACCTGAAAGAAACGTTAGGTGTCGACGAAACGATCAACTATAAGACAGAAAACGTAGCGGAAGCTTTAGACAAGGCATGCCCTAACGGTATTGATGTTTATTTCGATAACGTAGGTGGCGATATTTCTGATGCAGTTTACCCTCGCCTTAATAAATTCGCACGTATCGCACAGTGTGGAGCTATTGCATCTTACAATGTTCCAAATGATCAAGGACCAAGAATGCAGATGCACCTGATCAAGTCCAGTGCTCTTGTTAAAGGCTTTACCGTCGGAGATTACCAAGATCGTTTCCAAGAAGGATTCCAACACCTATCTAAATGGCTCCAAGAAGGTAAGCTAACGTATGAAGAAACAGTAAAAGAAGGGTTCGACAATATCCCTGACGCCTTCTTCGGTCTCTTCACAGGCGAAAACCTAGGAAAACAACTAGTCAAAGTGAATGAACCAAGCCAAGAAAAATAAGTGAAAGCAGCGGGCGCCGAGCCGGCGTTCGCTTACATAAAAGGAGAGAGGCATTATGTCTAAACCAGTAGTCGGTCTTGTCGGAACAGGTGTGATGGGTAAAAGTATGGGGCGGAACCTAATGAAAGAAGGCTACCCGCTTCATATTTACACACGTACTAAAAGTAAAGCATCGGATTTGGTAGATGAAGGAACTGTATGGGAAGACTCTGTGGCAATGTTGGCTCAACAATCAGACATAATCCTTACAATTGTCGGTTATCCTCACGATGTTGAGGGGATTTATTTCGGAACAGAAGGTATCCTTGCCAATGCAAGACCAGACTCGTATGTGATCGATATGACGACTTCTTCGCCGTCTCTCGCTGAAAGAATCAATCAAGAAGCACGAGCCAAACAGATTCATGCCCTTGATGCTCCTGTCTCTGGCGGAGATATCGGTGCAAGGAACGCAACGCTGAGTATTATGGTAGGAGCAGATGAAGAATCAACGTTCTCTCATGTACTACCAGTTTTCGAAGCGATGGGAAGCAACATCGTACATCAAGGTCCAGCAGGAGCCGGCCAACATACGAAATTGTGCAACCAGATTGCCATCGCAGCAGGCATGATGGGTGTAGTTGAAGCTATTCTGTATGCGGAGAATGCTGGGTTAGATCCTAAACGAGTTTTGCAAAGTATCGAATCAGGAGCAGCAGGCAGCTGGTCGCTCTCCAACCTTGCGCCTCGCATGATCGATCAAGACTTTTCGCCTGGATTCTATGTAAAGCATTTTATCAAAGATATGACGTTAGCAATTGAATCAGCAGAACAAATGAAAGTACCTGTTCCGGGACTAGTGCTCGCCAAACAGCTTTATGAAGAATTGAGTAAAAACGGCGGCGATAATGATGGTACTCAAGCACTTTACAAGTACTACCAGCTGATGAAAGAATTCTAAGAATAATATTTTACCGATAATCACCAAAGAGATTGGACAATATTGAACCCCCAATGCAATAACGATCAATAAAGTAGAACCTACCCCATCAAGCGTAGGCAACATACGTAGACTCCTGCGGGAACAGCACGAGGTGAAGGCCCCGGAAGAAAGCGTGTTTTGCTTTCTGAGGAGACTGAGGCCGTGCCCGCGGAAAGCGAAGTATGTTGCCGGAGCGACGCAGGGACGTCTTATTGCATGACAAAACCCGAACGAACAGTTCGGGTTTTGTAGTAGTTGTATTCTTTATAACTCAGACTTTATTCTATTCCTTTTTCTCAAAGCCGATGCTACTCAAGGCTTGTTGCACACTTGCCTTCGTTTTCACACTCTTGAATTCGATTCCCATGTCTACAACGGCTCTCGCAATCTCTGCTCTCATACCCGTCAGTGTGGTGTCGACCCCTACGAGCTCCATCGCCTGAATAACTTGGAACAAATGAGAGGCAACTACGGTATCAATCACAGGAACACCGGATACATCGATGAGGAGATGATTCAGATCAAGCGAAGCTACCTGCTTCAACGAACTCTCCATTAAGCTTTGAGCTCGACTGCTATCCACTTCTCCTACTACGGTTAAAACGGCAACTCCTTCTGCAACTGGTACCATAGGAGCCGACAATTCAGCAATCTTGACTTGTGTCTCTTCCCACTCTTCTTTATGCTTTTTGAGATATACTTTCGTGATGTTATAAATGGCACTGTCGATCAGCGGCATCGTTTTTTTGTTCACGTCTATGATAGTAGAAGGTGTCCACTCATCCTCCGTCCATTCTTCTTCAAAAATAGACCAAATGGCTTTTCGTGTTAAGCTGAACATATGTAGAAGTTTATCTAATTTGATATCCTCTTGTATTGCCAAGCTCCCCATTTCGATACACCACTGCTTCACTTCACGATCAGCTTCCTCTTTTTCCAATTCACCAGAGAGCAGAAAACTTACATGACCAAAGAACTCGTCACGCTTCTCTCTGAGACTTTGCAGAGTCCAAGGATTATCATCTAACAACTCTACTTTCTCAGCCAATACACTTGGATTCAGTGTTAATTTATTGCCTATGTACATTTCCTCTTTATTCATAGTACGTTCCCCTCACCGAATATCATTATACTTGTATAATATACATTTATTCGATGTTTGTAAAATCATACTAGGACTATACTAGAGATAGAATTTATTTTACGACACAGTCCGCTTTTCCTTTACAATAGAATTATCAAAAGAAATTGGAGGTACACGATGAATAAAGGTACACTGATTCTCTTCACCCTTCTATGTATCGCATTCATTGCGAACGGGTTATATCGGGGACTAGTCCAAGATCAATGGATTTCTCTTCTCTTGGCAATCGTCGTCATCATTTTCGGTGGTTATCGTCTAATAAAAAAGCAAAATAAATAACTGGCTAATATAGGAATAGGGCAGGGAACGAGATTCTGCCCTATTACGCATATCTTGGCAAGTCATAACGCCCGAACCATTGGTGGCGGTTGTCAGATACCCACTTGTATAAAGGATCGCCAATTCTACTTACTCCTGGAAGATAAAGCAAAAGTCCAAGTACAGCAAACATCGGGAGTGCTAAGAGCAGCCTCCGGATCGTATAAAACCCTTGCTTAATTTCCCCTTCTTTTGTCAGCATGTGAATTTCAGCTAACGTGTCGCGGCCATCCAGATAGGGATACAGCCCTTCCCTCTCTGTTTCTTGCACGGCAACCCATTTAATTTGATTCGCCCAATCGAACAATCGAAATGTTTTTTTAAAGTAAAAGCAAAATGGACATTGCGCATCATAAAATACGACATGTTTCATGTGAGATCCCCTTCCCATGATAGTTCGACTTCAATCCAGCCTCTCACGCCATTGATGAACCAAACTTCTTCACATTCAAGCAGATCATGAAGGTGTAATACCCTTTCCCTAATGGCTCCTTCCTCTAACAAGCGCTCCCGAAAGGTACCCGCTAATAAACCTGAATTAACCGGAGGGGTGAAGTAGTGACCGTTCATCTTCACTACTAGATTTCCTATCGTGAACTCCGTGAGCTGCTGTCTCGTATTCCACAAGAGTACTGTATAGGCATCCGGGTCATAATGTTCTTCATATACCAAGCGGTGCGTGGTCTTATGGAATAGAAAAGGGTTTTGTTCATCAACAGGAGACTTGGCCAACTTACACGTAATCTTGGCTGGCGGATCTGCTATTTCATCTACAGAAATGTTCCAGCTGCCTTTCTCTTCAACAAGCAATCTCACTTTATAAGCACCAGTCGGATGTTTTCTCGCCAGCTTTTCCAAATGGTCACGTATGTCATCCACCGGGCATGCTCTGCCAAAATAAACCGCAGAGGATTGGACACGTTGAAGATGCTTATCAAGAAGTGGATACACTCCCTCTTCTAGTTTCAACGTCTCCAATAAAGAAAAAACCGGTCTTGATTCGGTTAACAACCGTGCTTTCGTAAGAATCTCCTCATACTCTCCCTTGGAAGTAGAGTCCCACGTAACACCACCACCCGTTCCATACACCGCTTCCTCTGCCTCCTGATCAACCATGACGGTCCGGATTGGAACATTGAAGACAGCTTCTCTATTTGGTGTCATAAAGCCGATAGCCCCGCAATATACATCGCGTGGGGAGTCTTCCAATTCTCGTATATATTCCATCGTGCGTACTTTCGGAGCACCTGTAATCGACCCACACGGGAAAAGGGCACGAAAGACGTTATACATAGTATATTCCTCAGATAACTCTCCTTGAACAGTCGAGGTCATTTGGTGAACGGTCGGATAAGTCTCTACTTCGAATAATCTCGGGACTCGCACTGTACCGGACTTCGCAATCCGCCCAACGTCGTTCCGAAGCAAATCTACGATCATCAAATTTTCAGCCTGTTCTTTCTCTGAAGTGAGAAGGTGTTCTATCTGCTCTTGATCCTCTTGAACTGTCCTACCCCGTTTGGCAGTTCCTTTCATCGGTTTCGTCGTAAGCCGTCCCTCATCTATCCGGAAAAACAACTCAGGGGAAGCAGAAAGCAAACGTCTCGGTCCCATACGTAAATAGGCGCTATAAGAAGATTGCTGGTTCCTGGTCAATTGACGATAGAAACTCCAATCATCTCCTTTGAAATCAGTCTCCAAACGGGTAGTGTAATTGACTTGATAGGTATCGCCTCGTTCAATCGCTTCTTTGATTTGTTCAATCCCTTGTTGATACGAAGCAAAGTCCCCTTTCAGCTGCCATTCTGATGCTTGATAAGGGGCTTCATCTGGCACATCTGATCGGGTAGGTTCCTTAAAGACTCCAAACCAAACTAGCGGCCAGTTCGGATTATCGTGCACGTTGAGTGCTGGATCAAAGGCAGGTGCAGCTTCGTAGGATACATACCCCGCTACATAGAAACCCTCTTCTAGGTAACAATCCACGTCTTGAAAAACTTGTTGGACACCTTCTATTGTTGAAGAGGTCAATATGTGCAAGGGTTCAGTGAAAGTATGCGGGCTCTGTTTACCACTCTCATCGGGAAATTCGAATTGCAAGAATACATCTTCATTCATCGGACCTTCTCCTTTCTATAATGGAGGGCCTGTTCATAAGCTTGCTTCAACATATCAAAACCACACTCGGTCATGATCGATTCAGGATGAAATTGAATACCTTCTATTGGTAACATCCGGTGGCGCACAGCCATTACGACGTTATCCTGGGACCGCGCGCTTACCTCTAAGCAAGACGGTAACGACGCTTCTGGAGTGACCAGGGAATGATAGCGTGTCACCTTCAATGGGGCTGGTAATCCATCAAACATCGTCTTTCCATCATGGGATATGGTGGTCACTTTCCCCTGCATCGGTTGCTTGCCTTTCACCACGTCACCACCAAAGAATTCGACGATCAGCTGATGACCAAGGCATATCCCGAGAATAAAAATGCGGCCACTGAACACTCGAAGTACCTCTACACTAACTCCCGTTTCTCCAGGGTTGCCGGGACCTGGTGATAGGACAATGAGGGCAGGCTTCCATTCTTCCACTTCTTCCATTGTAAGTTGATCGTTCCGAACCACAAGGACCTCACTTGTCATTTGCTTAAAATATTGAAATAGATTATAGGTAAATGAATCATAGTTATCGATGATTAAAATCATAGGACAGCACCTTCATTTGTAAGTTTTTCTTCGTTCGTTGGTTGCCTACCCCTATTTTACACAAAGACAAGCCTCGTAACAGGGGGTCCCCCATATCGCACAAATATTTTAGTGCGTTTGTGTGAAAAAGAATCGAAAAATTCCTTCAACTGTATTAGAATAAGGGAAAGCTTTTACGCCGTTAGGATGATCAAATGATAGCTGAATCTTGGATTCGTAAGAAAAGTATATGGATCAAAGCACTTCTTATCGTCATTGGTATTACAATGCCGATCTGGCTTAATGTCGAGAGCTCGGGGCTTGCTTCGCTTCTTCAGGATCTGCGTGAGAAACCTTCTGGAAGCACACTGATGATGGTAGTATTCGCTTTAGTCATGTTGAATACTGTACGTGCTCTCCCCCACTACTTAGGAGCCTTATTACTAGGAGATGAACTAGGAACACGATTGGATAAATCATGGCTGAAAGTTGCAGTTCCACTAACGATCATTCCTTTGGTCTATCTCATCATCAATGGTTACAATAGTATGAATTATCACTTCGGTGGTCCAGCACTCTTATTACTTTTATCTATTACCATATTGCACCTACTTGATAAAGGGCGGCTAAGACCTGTCTTCAAGTCCTTTGTGCTTGGCCAACTATTATTCGGAATCCAGTGGCTCGATATGGTCCTATTTCTTAGCCCCTTCGGATTCGGTGGCGGCCCAGTTTCCACTGAAGTGAAGCTGATTGCAGAAGAACTAGGCTTTGGCTCTACTTTATCGTTTTACAGTTTGTTTTTTTGCGGCATCTTCATAGTCAACGCATTGGTCTTGGCTGTGTACTTGACGGTTTCTGAACAAAAATGGCGGATCAGGCAGGACTTGCACCGAGCACGAGATGAAGTAGCAGAATCAAGATCCGGAAGAGAAGCACTCCATCTCGTTCATGATTTAAAAACCCCTCTATCTTTAGTGGAGGGTTTGAATTCGTTAATCCAAATGAAAACAAGCGACCCGGAAATCTTGCAATATACCAATAAAATCGCGAATTCAATCCAATCTACGAATGATATGGTCTCTGAAATCCTGTATCACGAAAAGAAAAATTGGTGCACGATGAAAACCTTCATCGAATACGTGCGCGCTAATAAATTATCTGACTCCGATACACTCTACCAATTCAAGTTAGAAGCAGACGAAAACATCGAAATACACATTAACAAAATTCGAATGACCAGAGCCTTAGTGAATTTGATCGATAACGCAAGCGACGCTGTCGAGGGAAGAGAGCACGCAACCGTCACGATTCGCTCGATTGTAGCGGATGGTAAGGTTTCTGTCGGAGTAGAAGATAATGGAGACGGCATCAGTGAAGAGAATAAACAAAGAATCTGGAAAGCAGGTTTCAGTACGAAATCTCACCCAGGTGTAGGATTGACGTTTGTACAAAACGTTGTTCATGAACATGACGCCACCTTATCGATTGACAGTGAGACTGGAATGGGAACGACGTTCTGGATCCATTTACCGAAGGAGAGAGTACGCTATGAAGATTCTGATAATTGACAATGATGAATCATTAAGGTACATGCTTACAGAATTTTGCAAGCATGCGAACTGGGAATCCGATACTGCAGAAAACGGACGACAAGGTGTCGATAAATTTTTGCAAGGGACCTATGATGTCATTTTGGTAGATTACCACATGCCTGAAATGGATGGTTTGCAGACTGTCAGAGAAATCCGAAAGCACAATGAGAATATCCCTATCCTCGTCTTGACGGTCGACGAACGCCAAGAAGTCGCTGATCGATTCATCGAGGAAGGAGCTACCGATTTCGCCCTTAAACCAGTCAAAGCACCTGATTTGATTTCGCGCATTCGCCTGCATGTACAAATTGCGAATATGAAGCATGTCAAAAAAGAAGAAGAAGACGTCTTTACCGCAAAGGGAATCAGCAAAGGGACCCTTCAACAAATCGCAGAATTCCTGAAGAAAAACCGAGACCCTTATCCGGTTGATGCCATCTCGAAAGAAATCGGCCTTGCCTACCCTACTGTTTACCGGTATCTGATGTATTTATTGGAAGAAGGAAAAGTAAAACAAGTCGTCAGCCACCAGAAAATCGGCAGACCGAAAAAATTATACAAGTGGTACACTCACTAATCCGTTTCTTACATTCTTTTGCATTTATTTTAATCTTAGCTTTTCAATAACATAAGACATTACTTAAAACACCCCATTAGAAAAAGGCCAGGTCAGATAACCGGCCTCTTCCTAATGGGGTGTTTCGTGCATTTAAGCACCAAGCAACATCGGAAGCAGCAGGGCGATACCAATAATCAAAGCGAAGATCACCCATGCAAGAGGTCTTGCAAGATTGACCGTCCACCCAACTCCGAAGCGCTTTTCTAAAAATATTGCTGGGTCATTTTTATTAAAATAGAATTGCCCCAGCTTCCAGTATCGATCGTCGTCTCGATCGATCACTTTTCCGTCGACTTCTTGTGTTACGTGTACACGGCTTCCACCCTGCCCAGTTGTAAATGCAAGAAGCACAGAAGCAATTGTAATCAATCCTCCGAAAATGATTGGAACATAAAGCATTAGTTCTCCTGGAACGTCGAAAATAAAGGAGGCTTGAGCAAATCCAAATAAGGCTACCATTCCAACACTTCCGAAAATGATGAACAGCGACCATCTCCGCCTGAAAACAATATTTTGCCGCTTCGACTCTTCAGGATTCTCTGCACTGACTTGCTGCTTCGCCCTTGCAATGACCACATTGACGAATAAGAACAGCACCGTCATGAACAGCTGCATCGCCGGCATGAGCATCACACTACGGTACGTCTTATCGACCCAATTCGTAACGTCCCCTTCAAAATTGTAATTCATCGGTATTCTGTCCGGGATTTGGTCGTAGAAATTGAAGGTAACAATAAAGGTGACAATAGATAGGATGAACGGAACTAGGAACCAGCCATTAGAATAAGTGAGCTTTTCCTCTCTGAATGAAGTGTCGACAACTGTACGCTGAGGCTGATCTTTCTGCCACTGTTGCTGCTTCTTCATCGCTTTCATTTTATTGTGAAATTGTAAATAGATGAGGAAACTGCCTACTAGATACAAAACCAAAGTACTGCCGAACAACCAGCTGAAGGCTTCGTCGCTATCCATGCCTCCAACTCCAATTGCAAGAAAGAGTACGGTAACAATTAAACTTATAGCGGACACTCTAAACAAATACGATTTACGCAATGCTCTTAATTCAGATGTGTTGTAAACACGTTCCGGAATCGATACCCCGAAGCTTTCTGTCCTTCTCGTCCAATACGGCATAAACATACTGATAGCGAAAACAGGAACCATGATGACAAGAAACATCAGAACAACGAATGATCCACTCATTTTTTCTCCCCCTTTTTGAATTCTTTAAATATGTCTTGAATCAATGACACATAGTCTTCTTCACTCATTCCACGGCAGACAGCTTCTGCAATAGAAGGGCGCAGCGTCTCTTTCAAGTCAGCGTAGTAAGTTTCGTCTGCTGGGGTGACCCCGTCTGGATTGACGACGACCCCCTTCTGCCTATGGATGAGAATGAAACCTTCCTGCTTCAGCTGTTGGTAAGCTTTATTAACAGTGTGTAAGTTAATGCCGAGATCCGCAGCTAACGAGCGGACGGACGGTAAACCCTCACCTAACGCAATCTCATTTCTTGCAATTCCTGCTATGATTTCGTGCTTGAGCTGTGTATATATCGGCGTCTTTGACTCGAAATCCAATTCGATAAACACGACCACAACCCCTTCCTGTTTGTCTGTTATACTTATAATATAACAGTTACACAAAAATGTGCAACAAAAAAATAAACCAGAAGGACGGATTGCTGTCCTTCTGGTTTATTTTCCTTACGTAAGTGCTCCAATCGAGGTCAATACTTCCACGGATCGATCATCTACTGCACCGTCTATTATTTTTTGAACGTCTTCTAACATTTCCTTTAAAGGAACCGATTCCCCTTGTTGGCCAGTAAATGCTTCGGCAACATACAATGGTTGCGTTAAGTAGGCTTCCAATTTTTCGCCTCTTTTATATAGACGCTGCTCTTGTTCCGGTAGTGAATCCAGACCACTCACTCGGACAATCGACCGAAGCTCTCGATACCGACGAAGATGCCTCTTCGCTTTCTGTTGGGTTTTGAAGTGATGCTGATCCAAATTCGTCCCCTCTAGAACTGTAGAAGTAGAATAAAGTGGGTGGATCGCTGGATAGAGATGACGTGCGGACAGCTCACTATCAAACTGCCAAACTGTTTCCAGAGGCCCGAATGGAAATTCCTCGTCTACCGCCTCTCCTTTAAAATCTACAAGAAACGTTGTAACCGACTGGAGGGAAGACCACTTTTCATAGAGGCTCAGGATATTGCCATTTTGGACATGAGAGCGATCTGCTACAAAGATGACATCCCTTTCCGTCCCTATCTCTTGCACTTTAAGATCCGCCTCTTCCACTGTTTCATAGACGAACTCCACGTCCTCTGTTATATCATTGACCTCCGGAAAATCCCCATCCGGCTTCAACACGACAACCTGGTAGTCTTCTTTTTTCAACCTATGAAAGATTTCAGCAAGAACGACGAGTTGCCCCATACCCGGCCTAGCTACGAGACCAGCCGTTCCACCTTTTGCTAACGGAGCAAATAAATCAATTGTTTTGATACCTGTCTCAATCATTTCATACCTCTCCCCTCGAATAATCAGATCATCCAAACTGCAATCAGCCAAGTCTGCCAAAGCGACTAAGGTTCGTACTTCTGTTCGGGCGATAGAAATTTTCCCTGTGGTGAGATTGGAAACAGTTGCTGGACGTAGGCCGACAGAACGAGCGGCCTTCGTTAACTGGGGAACGCGCCTTCTCAAAAGTGCGACATTCAATTGTAATGGTTCCATCTTTTCCCTCCTACTTATTTTTACAGTACAATAATTTACGTTTGAAAGCAATTATTTTTCGCTTTAAAGTAAATTATGACATTCATAATAAAAAAGCCTCGCATGATATGATTGAATAAAGGGAACAGGTGCAGAAACTTCAACTGAACTAATAAGGACCTATTTTATAAATACGAATTTTCGTCCAAAATAAGAAAAACCACTTATTAACGGGGGCATTCGATGAAAAAAGCAGCCATAATTATTATCAGTCTTACTGCAGGCGCCATCCTGGGGTGGAGTATCTATGCGAACAGTCAAGTGACTACTAAGTCATCCCACACACAGAAGGAAGCAGCATTCAGCACTTCCAAACAACACCTGGAGAAACACTCAGTAGATACTTTAGAAAAAGAAGTAAAAGCAATGAGTCTCGAGGATAAAACCGCTCAACTACTTATGGTAGGGTTTGAAGGATCGACTCTAAGCAAAAAGGAAGAAGCGATGATCCAACAAGGGCATGTTGGGGGCGTCATTCTGCTCGGGAGGAACGTCCAATCCGAAGGACAACTACAATCGCTCGTTACCTCTATTAGAAGCGCCAACACAAATTCCGCACCTCTGTTCATCGGTATCGATGAAGAAGGCGGTCGGGTCAGCCGTATCCCCTCCACCTTACCCAACCTTCCCTCCAGTGAACAAATAGGAGAGCAAGAGGACTCAGACCTTTCTTTTCAAACAGGACAAGCATTAGCCCAGAAGGTGAAACAATACGGAATCAATATGGACTTCGCCCCCGTATTGGATATTAACAACAATCCAGATAACGAAGTCATTGGCGACCGTTCCTTCGGCTCCACTCCGGAAAAAGTCTCAAAACTAGGGATGGCGACGATGAATGGCATCCGATCAGAAGGAGTCGTCCCTGTCGTCAAACACTTTCCTGGACATGGGGACACGTCCGTAGACTCCCACGCTCAACTACCTGTGATCGATAAATCTGTAGATACTTTGAGGTCTTTTGAATGGGTCCCATTTCAGAAAGCCATTCAAGCAGGAGCAGACGCAATCATGACCGCTCACATCTTATTCCCGGCATTGGATGAAGAAGTTCCAGCCACTTTTTCCAAAGAAATCATCAGCGGTGTTTTGAGAGAACAAATGGATTATCAAGGACTCATCATTACAGATGACATGGCGATGGGGGCAATTGCAAATAATTACGGAACAACAGAAGCAGCCATTCAGGCCGTAGAAGCAGGCGTGGATATGGTGATGTTGACAGATACAAGACAGAACCAATTCCAGGACGTCCATGATGGGCTTGTTAACGCCGTGGAAAAAGGAAAAATTGCCGAAGAACAAATCAACCAAAGTGTGATGCGGATTCTTTCACTCAAACAAAAATATGAGCTCTCCTCCGCTCCTGAAGAAGTGAACGAAGAAAAGCTCAAATCAACGATTTCTACGATTAGAGAACGGGTTCGCGAATAATTGAGCATGGGGGTTGGGCTGCCCGGGGATCGAAGGTCGCTTTATCGACGGATTGGGAGTTCCTCTATTCGTTTTGGTCGAATTGTGGTTCTTTATTCGACGGGGATGATGTCAGTCTGCTCTCTTTCGTCGAATTATGCCTTCTTATTCGACGAGCATGACCTCGTCCTGCTCTACTTCGGCGAATTATGCACCCTTATTCGACGAACGCTACCTCCTCCTACTCTATTACGGTCAATTCTGCCTCCCTATTCGACGAACGCTACCTCCTCCTACTCTATTACGGTCAATTCTGCCTCCCTATTCGACGAACGCTACCTCCTCCTACTCTAATACGGCCAATCCACCCTAACCATCACTCAATTTCTTTATATTTACTCCACCAAGGACGCGCCTCTTCCAACTGACGTGCCAATTGGAAGAGCGTTGCTTCGTCTCCGAACGGCGCCATAAAATGCGATCCGATCGGCAGATTTTCGTCATTCCAATAAAGCGGGACGCTCATCGCCGGCTGACCGGTAGCATTCGCAATAGGTGATAAGTGCGCGTATTGAGCGGAAACGGCTAATATCTCATCAATCGTATTCTTCTCCCCGTCATAGCACCCGAGTGGTAGAGCTTTTTTCATGGTAACAGGATGCAGTAGCACATCATACTTTTCAAAGAATTGGTGAACCTTCACACTTTCTGAGGCTAAGAAATTACGTGCTTGTTCATACTCCATAGCAGAGAAACCTGTCCCTTTTTCCACTAAAGTAGAAAGCATGGTCTCCACACTAGTAGATGTAACGTCCTTGCCATTTGCGGCAGCCGCTTCCTGGACAGCGAGTGCTCCCCCTAGAACCCAGACCGTCACATATGCATCCATGAAACGGTGGAGGTCAAAGTCAGGGAAGGCGATTTCCACTTTATGACCAAGCGACTCGAGCAAGTGTGCCGTATCATCGATTGCGGTCTGGACTTCTTGATCTATGTCCATCAAGTCTTTGAAATCTGCCATATAAGCGATTCTTAATGGACGGACGTCTTCCTGCATGAGTTCTCTGAAGGGTTTACCTCTTGCGGGAGTCGCAAAAAGGTCTCCTACTTGCGGTCCTTCCAATACATCGAGAAGCCAGGCACTATCCCGCACGGAACGTGTAATGGCATGACTTGCTGCAAAACTGTTCAACCTTGTAGAAAAAGGAGTCCGTCCCCTAGTCGGCTTCAGACCGAATACACCACAATTGGAAGCAGGGATTCGAATGGAACCTCCTCCGTCACTACCGTGTGCAAAGGGGACCATACCAGAAGCAACAGCAGCTGCTGCTCCTCCACTTGACCCACCTGGAGAATATTTTCTATGCCACGGATTCTTCGTGTAACCTAGATAGTTCGATTCAGTGGCTGGTGTGAATCCGAATTCTGGTGTATTACTCTTTCCCAATATCGTGAGTCCGGCATTCTTGTACCGCTCTACGATGACATCATCTTGGGGCGCTGTGAACCCTTCCATCACCTTCGAACCATATGAGAGAGGATAGCCTTTCATAGCATTCAAATCTTTGATTAGGAAAGGTAGCCCCCTTAAAGGCGTGTTGGAATTCGCAGTGGCCACTTCCTCATAAGTTTTATGTACGATAGCATTCAGCTCAGGGTTCTTTCGCTCAATCACGGCTTGATAGTGAGCGATGACTTCCTCTATGCTCAATTCCTTTTGATCGATCTTCTCTTTCAACGCTGTACCGTCCCACTGTCGTATTTCGTTCAGCTCCATATAAACCCTTCCTTTCGCTTCTTTGATTTCAATATATCAAATATAAGGTGTAGAAAGAAAAAAAGAGATCAGAACACTAAGGTTCTGACCTCCTCTAACAGTCATGATTGGTGGTACACGGAAACGCACTTCCGGCCGTTGTTTTTCGCTTCATACAAGGCTTGATCTGCTTTCGTCAGTAAGTTGTCCCTAGTCGTTCCATGACCTGGGTACATGGCGATACCGATAGAAACACTGATATGCAGTTCCTTGCCACCGACCACAATCGGCTGAGTGATTCTTTCGATCATCCGCTCTGCCACTTGTTCCGGTGCGTTAGTTGAGTGAAGATTAGTTAACAACACAACGAACTCATCTCCCCCAAGTCTGGAAAAGGTGTCTGTCTCCCTTAACATCTGCTTCACACGCTTCGTAAAAATGATGAGTACATCATCTCCGACATGGTGGCCGTGTTGGTCATTGATATCTTTAAAGTTATCTAAATCAATAAACAGGACGGACAAGATTGTATCAGCTTCCTCGCAAGCTTCCAATTCCGACTTCAACTGCTCAAAGAAATAGCGACGGTTCGATACTTGAGTAAGCTGGTCGTAGTAAGCCATTTCCTCAAGACGCGATTGTTTTCTGCGCCGTTCACTAATATTACGACATACTGTCTGGACAGCAGGCTTCCCGTCAAATGTTACCTTGCTTCCTGTTAGTTCTACTTCTATGACTTCCCCATCCACGCGCTTGATTTTCCTTTCGATAGGAGCAGTCTTACTCCACTTACTCTCTAGGATAAGGCGCAAACGTTTTTGCACATCGGATTCCGGTTCATCTTGAATCAAGCCACGTACGCTTCTCCCTAAACATTCTGAAGTGTTCTTTGCACCAAGCAGAGTCACGGCAGCTGGATTCAAATAGACAATATGTCCATTCTTATCATGAATGAAGATCGAGTCTAACGAATTGTGGACGATCGACTCGTAGTTTTCCAACTTCTGCTTACGTAAGCCATCTCTTTGAAACTGTATCAGAAAGGATCCAGTTGTTGGTATAGCATAAATTTTGAATAGAAAAGGTGGGGTTGCGTGCTCAAAACAGCCAGTCTGCAGCGCTTTATGAAGACCTTCTTCTAACATCGACGCTTCCGTTTCATTATGAACGCCGGTGATCAACAGACCCGCGCTCCTTGAGGTAACCCGTTGCATTGTTTTATTCATGTATGTATAAGTGTAAAAGTGCTCTTCTTGTTCGACAATGCCTATGGGCAAGTCCACAGCATGCAACCATTCTTCGAGTAAGGATGGAGTATTTAATAAATGAGCAATCCCTTGCATCTTTCTGCCACTTCTTTCTTTAATAATCTAAAATCTGCACAGAATACATCCATTTTACTAATTAAATTATAGCATTCCCATAACCTATTACCTATAATTATTAGATTATTTTTCCTTGTTAAACTTTTCTTTACAATTAAAGCTCAGAGCATTTGTGTTTATTTTCAGAGGGGGAGGGAATTTTATAAAAAAATAAATCGGGAGTTGGTGAAAAGAGTGTCCGGACAAAAAGGCTTGATGTCGGCGCTTCTTAGTTTAACCATTCTTCTCGGAGTCGGCTATTGGCTCGTTCATTCGGGCATGGAAATGATTCTGAGAGGCATCGTATCTTTCTTTGTCGCCCCTCTTGCTATTCATCTTGCAAACGAAAAACACATTTGGTTCAGAAAGAACTTCCGTTGGGTCGTTCGAACTAGTCAATCCCCTCTTCGTAGCGCGGCACTCTTCTTTGTCTTTACTTTGGTGAGCTATGACGCCTTGAACCAAATCCCTTATGGTTTCCTGGTTCATTTAATCCTGCTTAGTATCGGCTCCGTTATTTATTGGTCCCCGTTTATGCTACGTTGCCCCTTCTGTAAACCTGTACCATTTATGCATCAATTTTCTTATTTTGTAATCACTAGTATAGTATTCTTCACCTATCATCAAATGACCTTTTATTTTTATCAAGCTCAGCCTACATTTCTATATATGATTGTCGGTATAGCAGCGATGCTTCTATTGTTACTGTCCTTAATCGTTCGTTGGGCAAATTCGGAAGCATCTGTAGATCGTATAACGGTCGAAGGGTTTATCCAGCCAATCCAACAAGAGAAAAAATAAAACGGCCCGTTCCTCGTGAACAGGCCGTTTCTTTATTTGGCATCAACCAATTTCCCTTTATAGAGGTTCTTCTTCGTCAGTGCAAAATCAAGATCACGAGCATACTTCTTCAACCGTTTCTCCTCCACAGGATTCACAAGAGAAACGACGACTCCATCTTGTGCGCCGATTCGCGCCGTACGACCGGCACGGTGAACATACGATGTTTCGTCTTTTGGAATGTCTAAGTTCACGATAAAGGTGATATCCAGAATATCCAGTCCACGCGCCGCTACATCTGTCGCAAGCAACAAGTCGTATTCACCTTTTCGGAATTCCTTTATCGCTTTCGCACGCTGTTCTTTCTTTGCATCACTATGAAGTAATCCAAGGTCTAGTTTTCCGTAGATCAGTTTTTCCGCAAACACATTCAGCTTAGCGATATCCTGCATAAACCCAAGCCCTTTGAACCCATCTACGTGCGCAAGTTTACGCAGCAATTCAATTTTATCCCGGTCCTCACAGGCAATATATACATGGTCCACTTTCGGTTTCATCACTTCTGATTCCACTTGCACGACTTCTGCTTCGGCATCCATGAACGTCTGGGCAACCTCAATCACTTCTTCTGGTAAGGTTGCGGAGAACAATAGGATTTGTCGGTCCTGCTTCATCGCCTTCAGAATCGTTTCAACCGTCGGCAAATGTTCTGGAACGAGAAGTTGGTCCGCTTCATCCATCACTACTGTCTGAATTTCATGCGCTTTTATTTTTTTCCGTTCCATTAACTCGTGGATTCTCCCAGGAGTTCCGATAAGTACGGCTGGCTTCTTCTTCAGCTTCTCGATTTGGCGCTTAATGTTCGCCCCGCCAATAAGTGGAGTACTGCCGATTCCGCTCCCTTGCGTCCATTCCAGTACTTCCTGGTGAATCTGCATGACCAATTCATGAGAAGATGCCATGATCAATACCTGCGTACGTTTTACATCCGGGTCGACCTTTTCAAGAAGCGGCATGAGATAGGCAAGCGTCTTCCCGCTACCTGTCGGGGCCTCTGCCACTACATCCCCGCCTTTATAAATGAATGGCATGGCTTTTTCTTGTACAGAAGTAAAGGACTCATATCCCGCTTCTTCCCATGCCTTCTCAATAAACGAAGACCATTCCGGTAAACCTTCTAAATTCATCATTAGACTCTCATCCTTTTTATTTATAATGAAAAAAAGACCTCTCTATAAATAAAGAGGTCTCCATAAAAATCCATAGCTTACCTCTATTATAGCACCATTAGTTCGAGGTTTCGATAAAGTTTTTCAGGTGCTTCAGATGGTCCTGGTCTTCTTTCTGAATGATTTTTTTGAGAAAGGGGCTTGCCAATTTATTGCGCAGCCCTTCTGTAATCATCTCTCCCCGAAAATCCACACGAGTCCCCTCGGTCGTTTCTGTAAATGTGTAATGATACCGTAGATCCAGCCCTTGCTGGACACTTCTCACAGAGTACGCCTTATTCTTGTCAAAATGGGTCACCGTTATCACAGAAGAGACCTTTCTTCCTTTGATTTCTCTTGTCTCTTTGAATTGATAGCCTTCTTGGACCGGGCCGTCCGATAGCAATTCTACACCGACTACGGCATCCATGATTTGCGGACTATTTTCAAAAGTTGTTGCAGCTTCAAATACTTCTTCGACCGGCTTCTTGATCACAATCGTCTGTGTCATAAAAGTCATGGCAGTTCCCCCTAGAGTTACGTTACCTTATGTATTCGTGATTCAAACTCAAATCCCTTGTTCGCCATTCTCGAATAAGGACACGGAAAGAATCACAACCTAAACGAAGCTCATAAGAAACGGGGGAACTCAGGATGGAATGGATATCCGTCATTCCTTTTGGCGTCGTCATCATCTCAGCTATCTGGACAAAGCAAGTCATTCCAAGCCTATTATTCGGCGTAATTGTTGCAGGATATTTGGTCGATCCACATTGGCTCGGTGGGATGATGAAAGGTTTTTCGTTCATCTATGAAGGTCTGATGGATGAGAATAATTTGAAGATCATCGTTTTCCTTTATGGATTTTCAGCACTGATCGGTATTGTGAAAATGTCAGGAGGAATCAAAGGTTTCGTGCAAGAGGCAACGGAACGCATTGAAGAAAAACGCGGAGCATTCATGCTTACATGGCTTTCTTCTGTCGGAACATTCGCCGCTCCCAGCTTCCGAATCGTCACCATAGCCCCTGTTATGAAAGCGATGAGAAAGAAGATTCCGATGACCAAGCAAGAACTGGGGTTTGTCATTGAAACGACCGCCTCCCCACTTGTCGTGCTCATCCCGGTTGCCACTGCGTTCGTCGGATATATGACCTCTGTCATAGACCTCTCGCTTGAACAAGCAGGTACATCTGGGGATTCCTATTCGCTCTATATTCAGAGCATTCCCTTTAACTTCTTCGCCTTTGCTATGATCATTATCGGCTTTTATCTCAGCTTCTTCCACCGAAGCAAGAAGTCCCAGACAGATGTGCAAGAAGAGGAACCAGACAAAAAGGAAGACCAATGGGAAGATTGTCATCCGGCCGTAACTCAAGACTTGCCTGCGAAACCTTGGCGCCTGATTGTTCCGTTAATAAGCGTCATCGTGCTTACCTTTTTCCTTATGTATCAGGTCGGGGTTCGAAATGGAGAAACAGGATTCAGTGCGTTGATCAATCCTAATGTCCTCGATGCTATGGTACTTGCAGTTGTCCTTACGTTAATCGGATTTGTCGTCTACCTTACTATTCAAAAGGAATCGCTGAAAAAAACGATGGACGGACTGATTTATGGTGGGAATGAAATCATGGGTGTCATCTTATTGTTGGCGACGGTTTGGGGATTGAGCAAAGGATCGGAAGCACTGGAATTCGCTTCAACTATCTCCTCATCCTTCGACTGGGTACCACCAGGATTTGTGGCAGCGGTTATCTTCGTAGTAGGGTGCGGCTTGTCTTACTTCATCGGCTCGTCTTGGGGAACGTGGGGCATATTAATGCCGGTTGGTATTTCCATTGCAACAGTTGCCGGCAGTTCTCTTCCTATTGTCATCGGAGCCGTATTTGCCAGCGGAACATTCGGAGCCTTCTCTTCCCCTTTAAGTGATGACACGAATACGACCGCCGGCATTTTAAATTTAAATGCTGTCCAATACGCTAAATTCAAATTGAAACCGGCATTGATTGCGGCAACAGTAGCAGCCTTACTATACTTCGGCATATCCTTTTTCTAATAACAAAAGGCACCTTCATCAGGTGCCTTTCTCTTTATTCGGTCTTGATCGGTAAGTGAAGGGTGTACTTCGTATTCTTACCGGTATATGGCTGATACTCTTCAAAGCCAAAACCTTCGATCGGTTCGTACCCTTTCTCTACAATCCAATCAAAAAGGTAAGGGTACGGATTGAAATCGTGTATAGAAGGGTCATACTCCAATACGGCATATAGGTGACTCGGGATTGTCTTTGTGATCATATCAGGCGGTACCTTCTCATAGCTATCCACTTCTACAGCAGCCATCCAATAGAACTTGTCGGTTTCTTCATTCCAGTTCGGCGGATCCACAAACATTCCGATGGAACACGGGGCATTAATCCGATTCTTGACCTTGTGAAGTTTGGACGTGTGAAAATGCTCCATCAACCTCGGTATTTTCACGTGACGCTCATCCATCATCGTTTGACAGTAAGTTCCGACAACTTTGAAGTTCGATTTCTCGACGACCTTAGGTTGGACGGCCGTTTGGACTTGCTCACTCATGAAGGGGCCACTCCTTTTTATCATTTTTAGCTCACTTTACTACTTCCACACAAACTGACAAATCCCTTGTAACCTTTTTCCATTCGACAAAACTAGAAGTGATTCGTTCCACTTTAACAAAGTATAAAAAAACCATGCCCCTCTATCCTACTTTCATCGCGCCTATGATTATGCTGACTTTTTTAGCGGTATCCTATCAAAGCTTGTAGAATTGCTTTTTGGACGTGCATACGGTTCTCTGCCTGTTGATACACAACTGAGTGTGGACCATCAATTACTTCTGCTGTCACTTCCTCTTCTCTATGTGCAGGCAGACAATGAAGAAAAATCACGTCTTCTTTCGCTTGCTTCAACACCTCTTGATTGACCTGAAACCCTTGGAAGTCTTTCATGCGTTTTTCTTGCTCCTCTTCCTGCCCCATGGATGCCCAAACATCCGTATAAATAGCGTCTGCCCCCACGGATGCCTGGATTGGATCATGACTGATGGTAACCGATCCTTGATAGTTCTTAGCGAGCGATTCCGCTTGGGCTACTACACCTTTATCAGGTTCATATCCCTTTGGCGTAACCACCGTAACGTCCATCCCCATCATGGCACTTATCATCATCAGCGAATGAGCGACATTGTTTCCATCTCCGATATAGACAACCTTCAAGCCATTGAGACGACCTTTATGCTCCAGGATCGTGAAAATATCAGCAAGTGCCTGGCATGGGTGGTAAATATCACACAAGCCGTTGATCACAGGAACCGTCGCATGTTCCGCAAGCTCCTGAAGCTTCTCATGGGAGGTCGTGCGGAACATGATCGCATCCACATAGCCTGACAGCACTTTAGCCGTATCAGCAATGGATTCGCCACGCCCAACTTGAATATCGCGAGTATTCAAGTACAAAGCGTGCCCTCCCATTTGCACCATCCCCGTCTCAAAGGAAACACGGGTACGGGTGGACGACTTCTCAAACACCATAGCTAACGTCTTCCCTGTTAGATAGGAGGAGTGAGGATTTTCCTTCAAATATTGTGCTTGGGCTAAGAGACGGGAGACATCACACTGAGAAAAATCTCCCCAGTGCAATAAATGCTTTCCCTTAAGGTCCGTAGTAGATGACGTCATTTGTTCCATCAAATTCATTGGCTCTGCACTCCTTGCATGATAGTTTTAGGTAGTGTTACTGGTAAAGCTTTAGCATACGGGATCGATTCTACATAGGCTTGGAATGTAGTCGGTTCACTGAAAACCGTCATTCCATATTTCAAAGCTTGGATTCTTCTACGCTTCGCTTCCGCTGTCTTCTTGTCGTTGACATATACACTCGCGTCTTTTGTCTGCACCCACTTATCAAATGGCAACGTAGAGCCTTCTACATCCGTGTCTATTTCAACAAATGCTGTTTCCGGTTTCTCAAGCAGATTCGGTAAATGGGAGAAAACTTTAGCCATTGCCTCTCCAACCGTTTTTCCGATACACATGCCCTCTCCTGTCGATTTCATATTAGCTCCGAGTGTATGATCTAGCTCCGGCAAGGCATGAGAGGAGAACAATGGGTATTTTACCGCCACTTGTTCTATCTCCGGAATGGTAACATGTTCTAAATCGAGCCCATCAGCCACCACTCGGATAGCTAAATCTACAAGGGACTGTGTCGATACTTTACTGATGATTGGCACTGTACGACTGGCGCGTGGGTTCACTTCTAGCACATAAACATGCTCATCTTTCCAAAGGAACTGGATATTCATGATTCCTTTATAACCGAAGTGTTCCACAATTTTTTGACTGTACGTTCTCACATGCGCCTCGATGCTTTCAGGCAATGTTGCAGGGAATATAGACATACTGTCCCCAGAATGGACGCCCGCGGGCTCGATGTGTTCCATTAATCCTGGAATATAGACGTGTTTGCCATCTCCGACAAGGTCGACTTCCACTTCGTTCCCTATAACGAACGGATCCAAGATCACCGGGAAGTGGCGTTGTTCCATCTTACTAAGTGCTTGCATTAATTCCTGCTTATTTTGGACCTTCACCATTCCTTGACCGCCAATGACGTAAGAAGGACGGCACAACAATGGATACTCATACTGGTCGGCGACGCGTAGCGCTTCTTCTTCACTGGCGCATGTCTGACCAGAAACATGGGGAATCCCCAACTCATCCAACGCTGCATAGAACCGATCACGATCCTCAAGTGCATCCAATACATCAAAACTGACTCCGGCAATTGGAAGTCTTGCTTGTTCCAATTCCTCCGCCATATTGATAGCTGTCTGACCACCAAATGATGTGAATACGAGATCGACAGATTCTTGTGTGACAATATCCTCAATTACTTCCTTCGTAATTGGTTCGAAATAGAGGCGGTCCGCTGTTTCGTAGTCGGTACTTACGGTCTCTGGGTTATTATTCAGCATGATGGTCGTCCAGCCTAATAATTTTAAGCTCTCAATTGCCTTAACAGCACTGTAATCAAACTCAACACCTTGGCCGATTCGGATAGGGCCTGATCCAATGATCAAGGCTTTTTTATTTGCTGTCAGCGGTTCGATCTCATTCGCCCCAGCGAATGTGCGGTACACATAGTTGGTTTCCGCTTCAAACTCCGCAGCGCAAGTATCCACCATTTTAAAGCTTGAATGGATATTCTGTTCCGTTCGATATTGCTTCACTGTCTCTTCTTTTACTCCTGCATAAAGAGCAATCTGTTGATCCGAGAATCCGAACCACTTGGCACGATGAACGGTCGCTTGAGACAGCCCCTCTACCTCTAGAGCATTTTCGATATCAATGATCTGGTGGATGGCTTGTAAGAAGAAATAGTCCACTTTGGTCTGTTCGTGTACCCATTCTTGGCTGTGCCCTTGTCTAAATGCTTCCATGATAGCGAAAAAGCGCAAATCAGTCGCTTCTTTCAAATGGTCCTCTACATTACGGATGACAGGAGCTTTCGTATCCAAACATTGAATCGCTTTTTGGAAAGCAGCTTCGAGCGTGCGGTCAATTGCCATCACTTCTCCTGTCGCCTTCATCTTCGTCCCGAGCAACCGATCTGCCTCTGGGAACTTATCAAACGGCCAGCGAGGGAACTTCACTACAACGTAGTCGAGCGCTGGCTCGAAACTTGCATATGTGTGACCAGTAAGTGGATTGATCAATTGGTCGAGCGAGTACCCAAGAGCCAGCTTCGTCGCCATTTTCGCAATCGGGTACCCTGTTGCCTTGGATGCGAGTGCAGAGGAACGACTGACCCTAGGGTTAACCTCTATGACGTAATACTGCTTACTGTAGGGGTTGAGAGCGAGTTGAACGTTACATCCCCCAATAACTTCAAGAGCAGAGACGATTTCAAAGGACGCGGTTCGGAGCATTTGGTACTCGGAGTCCGTCAACGTCTGCGAAGGCGCGACAACGATCGAATCCCCAGTATGTACACCCACTGGGTCTACATTTTCCATGTTGCAAACCGAAATACATGTTCCGTTTTGGTCTCGCATGATTTCATATTCGATTTCTTTAAAGCCAGCTATGCTCTTCTCCATAATGACTTGTTGAATCGGGCTAGCTTTTAACCCATTCTCCATCAGTTCTACCAACTGTTCTTCATTGTGGGCTATCCCACCGCCACGTCCTCCCAGTGTATAGGCAGGGCGACTAATAACAGGGTAGCCAACTTTCTGAACGAAAGTTATGGCTTCCTCGACGTTTTTAATGACTTCACTTTCTGGAACAGGTTGATCAAGCTTATCCATCAATGTACGGAACAGCTCGCGATCTTCTCCTTGTTGAATAGAAGCAACACTAGTACCTAAAAGTTCCACACCATACTGCTCAAGCACTCCTGCGCCTTCCAGCTCGACAGCTAAGTTAAGAGCGGTCTGCCCACCGAGACCTGCGAGTAAAGCATCTGGTTTCTCCTGTTTCACTATCGCTGTAACACTTTCTAGGGTTAAAGGTTCACAATATACTTGATCGGCAATCGCATGATCGGTCATGATCGTCGCTGGATTCGGATTGACTAAAATGACTTGATGCCCCTCTTCACGAAGGGCGAGACACCCTTGTGTTCCGGAATAATCAAATTCTGCTGCTTGACCAATGATGATCGGACCAGAACCGATCACTAATATTTTCTTAGACATACACGCCCTCCTCTTTCTTGCTTTGAATGAGTGTAAAGAAGTCATCGAACAGCCATTCTGCATCAGATGGCCCTGGGTGGGCTTCTGGGTGGAATTGGGCTGTCATAATTGGTTTCTGGTCGTGAACAATCCCCTCGACAGTATCGTCGTTGACGTTATAAAAACGAGTGGAGAGAGGCGTGTCAGCCAAACTAGATGCCTTCACTACGTAGTTATGGTTCTGAGAAGATATAAAGACTTTACCTGTCTTGATATCTTTGACGGGATGATTAGCGCCTCTATGGCCAAATGGAAGCTTCTCTGTCTCCGCTCCATAGGCCAAAGAAATCACTTGGTGTCCCATACAAATTCCAAACGTCGGGTAGCGATCTGTGATGGATTTCAGCTGAGGCAAGTAGCTCTCTGCATCTTTCGGGTTCCCAGGACCGTTGGATAACACAACCGCATCAAAATCAGTACCTTCAAGTTCTTTGATTTTCGTAAAAGGAACTACTGTCACCTTCGCATCATACGAAAGGAGCGCATTCAAAATCGATTTCTTCCATCCGAAGTCTATGAGTACGATATGCATTTTTCCGGATCCGTAGGTTTCCACTTGCCGGCCCTGTACTTTTTGCATTTGGCCAGTTTTCGCAGGTGCAATAGTGTTAACGTGCTGGGAACTCAACACTGCTTGATGAGACCCTCCCTTACGAATCGCTTTCGTAACTTGTCTGGTATCGATTCCTGTGAGGAACGGAACTTCTTGTTTTTCCAAGTAATCTTTCAACGAACTGGTTGCTGCATAATGACTGGCTTTATCAGCACAATGGAACATAATGACGCCGCTCACTTGGATTTCGTCGCTTTCATCATCCTGTTCATTCACACCATAATTTCCGATTAACGGATAGGTGAAGACCACGATTTGATCTTTATAAGAGGGATCAGTCAGGACTTCTTGATATCCCGTCATCCCTGTAAAAAAGACGATTTCGCCTTGAATGGGTTGTTTCCAATGTGCTGATGCTTTTCCTTCGAATGTTTGACCATCTTGTAAACACAGATAACCTTTCACATCACCATCTCCTTCATGTTGAATAATTATAATATACTATGAATTTTTATACAATAGATTGCAAGAAAAAAACGGTGATAATTCACCGCTTTTTTCTTACCTTACGATTCAAGACATTTTCTCAAACATTTTGTAGACTACTATGCTCTTGCAAGACCTGTTTCATAATAGAAACTGCTTTTGTCATCTCGTCCTTCGTTACATTTAAAGGTGGAAGCAGCCTCAGTACCTTAGGTCCTGCCACTACAGCAAGCAATCCATTCTCACGCAGCTTGTGAACAAGCGGGAGCGCTTCTTCTTCAAGTTGGATACCGATCATAAGACCTTTACCGCGTACTTCCTTAACAAGTGACAGCGGCAGAAGATCCTCTTCTAACTGGGAGCGCAGCCATTCGCCTTTGGATTGAACATCCTCCAAAAAGGATTCATCAAAGATCGTCTCAAGGGTTGCGCAAACGGCGGTAGAAGCAAGTGGGTTTCCACCAAACGTTGTGCCATGAGAGCCAGCCGAGAAAGCGTCTACAAGCTTCTCTTTACCTAACATGGCTCCGACAGGGAACCCACTCCCAAGCCCTTTTGCTGAAGTTACGATATCCGGGTCAAGATTGTATAGCTGATGGGCGAACGGAGCTCCTGTACGACCTATGCCTGTTTGCACTTCATCAATGATGAGAAGCGCACCGAGCTCTTCACACTTCTGCTGGACAGCCTCTAAGAACGCTTTCGTTCCTGGGACGACTCCCCCTTCCCCTTGAACGACTTCGACCATGATCGCAGCAATGTCATCGCCCTCTAATTCATTGACGGCCTTCTCGTCGTTGAAAGGAAGATATTCAAACGTCGGGAGCAGAGCCCCGAAACCTTGTTGGATCTTTTCCTGACCTGTTGCACTCATCGTCGCAAACGTCCGTCCATGGAAGGACTGTTTGAACGTTACAATCGTCTCTCTTTGTGTATGCTTTCGAGCAAGTTTAATGGCTGCTTCATTCGCTTCCGCACCACTGTTACAGAAGAACACATAATCAAGATTCGTCGCTTCTGTCAGCAGATTTGCAGCTTGCTCCTGCTTCGGAAGTTGATACAAATTCGAAACGTGCCATAGTTCCCCTAGTTGCTTCTCCAGTGCTGATTGCACTTCAGGAGGACGATGTCCAAGATTACAAACCGCAATCCCTGAAACAAAGTCCAAGTACGTATTTCCTTTGTCATCCGTCACGTTCGTCCCTTCTCCGGAAACAATAGTAAGAGGGAAACGGTTGTACGTTGGGAATAAACTCATTCAGACGCCTTCCTTTCGCTTAGCAAGAATCTTCGTTCCGAGCATTTGGTCATTCTGGATGAGTGGACGCTCTCCACTAACAATCATGACCTCTTGTAATTGATCTGATAAAGCTTGCATGGCTGACTCAACCTTCGGAATCATTCCTCCGTACACAATGCCATTTTCAATCAGCGCTTCGATCTCGTCTGGAGTCGCTTCATCAATCAATTCCCCGTCCTTTAATATGCCGGGAACATCTGTTACATATAACAACTTCTCAGCACCAACGGCCTTTGCGATAGCTGATGCTGCAAGGTCAGCATTCACATTTACTGTCTGCCCTTCTTTCGTCTTAGCAAGCGGGGCAATAACAGGAAGATACCCGGATTGGTGGCACTGGTTAAGGAAGCCAGCATCCACTGCCTGCACTTCGCCTACAAATCCCAGACGCTCTTCATCAACAATATCAGCAGTCAATAGGTTCGCATCCGTCCCTTTCACTCCAACAGACGAAAGACCGCGTGCCGACAACCTGGATGTGATTTGGCTGTTCACTTTACCTCCTAGTGTCATCTCGACTACTTCAAGCGTCTCAGCGGTTGTTTTACGTAGTCCATCGTGAAATTCTCCTTCAATATTCAATCTGGACATCAGTTTAGTAATGGCAGGGCCACCACCATGAACAACCAAGCAGTGATAATGGGTTACAAGTTCTTTGAAACTATCATAGAAGTCGTCGGTCAATTGGTCGATCATACTGCCACCTAATTTAATGACGACGACAGGTTTATTATGTTCTGTAACTGGCATTGATTTTGACATAGTCATACGTCAGGTCGCACCCCCAAGCTGTTCCTTCCCCGTCTCCTTCATGAAGACGGACTTCGATGATTACCTTTTCTTTACTCATATCTTCGGTTGCTTGTTCTTCTGAAAAGGAACATGGCGTTCCTTCGCTGAACACGAGCTGTCCTTCTATAAAGATATCGCATCCTTCTGGGTTCACGTTGGCATCACTATGACCAATCGCTCCGACGATACGTCCCCAGTTGGCATCGTGACCATACACAGCTGTTTTCACTAAGCTTGAGCCAACTACCTTCTTCGCAATGGTTCTTGCATCTTCATTGGAATGAGCTCCGGAAACGTTTACCTCAATCAACTTCGTCGCTCCTTCTCCGTCACGAGCGATCTGCTTCGCCAAGTCCTCGCACACGAGTTGCAATGCAAGTTGGAAACCTTCCCAATCTGGGTGGTCCTCATCGAGTGTATCGTGATCAGCTTGGCCATTAGCTAAGGCAAGCACCATGTCGTTCGTTGAGGTTTCCCCATCCACTGTAATTTGGTTGAAGGAACGATCGATGCAGTTGCTTAATGCTTTCTGCAATACGGTTGATTCAATCGTTGCATCCGTTGTAATGAAACCGAGCATTGTCGCCATATTTGGATGGATCATACCAGAGCCTTTAGCAGCCCCGCCGATCGTTACAGTGCGTCCATCCACCTTCAGTTGATAACACGTATGCTTCTGACACGTGTCTGTCGTCAGGATTGCCTCTTGAAAGGCATCTGCACCATCTTTTGTTACATCTACGTTTTCACAGCCATACGTGATCTTGTCCATCGGAAGCTGCTCACCGATGACACCAGTTGACGCGACCGCCACGTAGGATTCGGGAATGTTGTATCGATTCGCAATCATACTTCTTGTTTCATAAGCATTTTCAAGTCCTTGTTTCCCTGTACATGCATTCGCGACCGCACTGTTGATGACGATACTTTGTATTTTATTGTCCTGACGAATACTTTCCTGGGTTACTTTCAATGGGGGCGCCTGAAAGTGACTCTGTGTATAGACCGCAGCAATCGATGCGGGTACATCACTCATCAACAAGCCGAAGTCTCGTTTCTTATAGCGAAGTCCACTGTGCATACCTCCAGCTTGAAACCCTTCAGGTGTCAAGAGATTTCCTCCGTCCACTTTTTCTACTTGAAATTGCTTCACTGTTTGAATCAAACCAACTCTCCCTTTCTGGAATTATGGGTAAACAGGTTTCTCAGGAAGACCTGCTGTTTCTTCTAATTCGAATAATAGATTCATATTTTGAACCGCCTGACTAGCGGCTCCCTTCATTAGGTTATCAATAACAGATACGACCGTCACTCGTTTGGTACGACGGTCCACTGTCAATCCGATATCGCAGTAATTGGTGTGGTAGACATCTTTCGTGCACGGAAATTGCCCTTCTTCTCTTACTCTGACAAAAGGATGGTCGGAATAATAGTCTCTGTAAAGCTGTAACAGTTCTTCTGTATTCGCTTCTTCCTTGAGAGAAAAATAGATCGTAGACATAATCCCTCTCGTCATCGGAACAAGATGTGTAGAGAAGGTAATGGGTTCCGATGATTCGTCCCAAACACGCAATTGCTGCTCGACCTCAGGAATATGCTGATGCTGATTCACTTTATAAATTTGGAAATTCTCTTGCGCGTGGGCAAAGTGAGTCAAAGGATTCGGGTTTTTCCCTGCACCAGAAACACCCGATTTCGCATCTACTATAATGGAATCCGTTTTGGCGAGTTTCCCACTGATAGCCGGACCTAATCCAAGCAAGGTAGCCGTCGGGTAACATCCAGGGTTTGCAATGATGTCCGCTTTCTTAATGGCTTCCTGGTTCCATTCCGGTAAACCGTAAACGGCTTCGTCCAGTACCTCTGTCGGGGCTGGATCTTTTTTGTACCATTCCCGGTAGTCCTCCGGTTGCTTCAGCCTGAGATCTCCAGAAACATCGATCACTTTCGCTTTTCCCCCGCGTAAATCCGGTGTCAGTTTGCTAGATACCCCTGATGGAGTAGCAAGAAAGACTACGTCACATTCTTCCTTCATCTCCTCCGGTTTTACTGCCAAGAGCGTGTGTCGTTCGTTCGTTTCGAGTTGAGGGTATATAGTTTCAAAATCTTCACCAGCTTGGGATGAAGAGTACAATTGGATTTTTGTTATATTTGGATGGGTTGATAGAATACGAAACAATTCTATTCCACCATACCCTGTTGCACCTACAATTCCTACTATCACTCTATTATTCACCTCTATGTATAATTATGATGAACCTTGTATATTTACAATATTATTAACCTTATAGTGGAAGTTGTCAACCGATATTCTACCTATTCGAGTATTGTTTACATATAGTTGACAATTTCGACAAAGTATCATGCATACAAACCAAAAAAGGACAACCAATCTAAAGTCCGTTCTTTCTAAGAGTATCTAGAAATGCTCGTCGGTTCTTTTATGTTTAGAAAAGCGGTGTTGGAGAAACGGTCCGCTTTCCGCAGGCGTCCGGCGAGCCTCCTCGGTCCCTACGGTCACTGAAAGCGAGTTGTTTTCCAGACCTTGGAACACTTTCCTCATATCAAAACCAATGCGAACACTTTTCAAACCAAAAAAGAACAGCCAATATAAAGGCTGTTCTTTTTTTGGTTTGTATTCTTTTATATATCAAAGGATTGAAAAATCGTCTTTTCATTCATCGGGAATACTTCTCGTCCGACAAGCTGGTTGATAATGACTTTGTTGCGGTGGACAGACAACCCGAGGTTCGTCGAGCCCACTCCGTGCGTATGAGAAATACCACTGTGCACATAGATTTCGCCCTGGAGATCTTCCTGCTTCTTCAAGCGGTAATCTTTGGTCACCTTGTAACGACCCTTCTCATCCCACTCGAGAAAATCTGAAAGCTCATGTACAAAGTCTGGCACATGTGGTTTGTAGCCTGTAGCAGAAATGACAATATCACTTTCATGAGTGAATGCCTCTTGCTTCTGCCAGTGATAGCAGTCGATTTCATATCCACCATCTGCTTTTTTCTTCAAGTCTTTCACTTCACTCAGAACTTGCATTCCAACATCCGCTTCTTTGCCTCCGACCGAGTATTCATATAGAAGGTTATAAATATCATTGATCGTATGGTTACTTATTCCCTTATAATACAACCCCTGTGTAGCGAAGATTTCGTCCTTCTGTTCTTGAGGAAGTTGGTAGAAATAGTTCACGTAATCCGGTGAGAAGTGTTCTAAGCTCAGTTTAGACTCCTCCATGGATGCAAAGCCAGGTGAGCGTGTAATCCAGTCTAAACGGAATCCGCATTCCTTTTGTTCTTTCAACAACTCTCGGAACGTTTCAGCAGCACTCTGCCCTGAACCGATCACCGTAATAGAGTTTGCGTTGCGGCATCTGTCATGATTCGGAAGAAAATCAGCTGTATGGAAAACTTCATCTTCAGGGAAACCTTGGAATGACTTTGGCATAACCGGGGTACTACCTGTACCCATCACTAGATTTTTTGATCGGTAAACCGTAGTTTCTTCCGTCTTTGTATCGACTACAGTCACTTCGTAATATTGTTCGTTATCTCGAACAGGACGGATGTTCGTCACTCTTTTCCCGAATTGACAACTATTCAACTGACGAGAAACCCACTGACAATAATCGTTGTATTCACGTCTAGGGATATCTAAGCGCTGTAGGAAGTAAAATTGATACATCCGCTCATTCTTACTAATGTAGTTTAAAAAGCTATACTTATTGGTCGGGTCCGCCATCGTGACGAGGTCGGCAATAAAAGGAACCTGCATTTTAGTCCCTTCGATCAGCATTCCCGGGTGCCAATCGAATTCATCATTCTGTTCAAAGAATAAAGGCTCTACTCCGTCTACTTCATCCAGCAAAGCAGCAAGTCCCAAGTTGAAAGGGCCTACTCCTACTCCAATTAAGTCAAAAACCTTCTCATGTTGTTCCATTTGTTCACGTCTCCTTTTTTCTGAAAAAATGGCCATTTCAGAATTTAACACACTATATCTATGGTACCATAATCCCATCAAATCTATAATAGCGATTCCAAAAGGAGTTAGATGTTTATGTGTCGATCCGTTACCATTCAACCGATTATGGACCGAGAAGCATACTTGCCATTTTTTCTGATGGCAGATGAAGACGAGGAGATTGTCAGGACTTATATAGAAGAAGGAGAACCATTTTCTATAAAGTACAACCACAAGGATGTCGGAGCCTGTCTACTCACGTTCCCTTCCCCCCAAGCAGTAGAAATCAAAAACATAGCCATTTCTGAAGACCACAGGGGGCTTGGAATAGGCAAGACGGTCATACAATTAATTGCAGATCACTGCAAAGAACGGTCATTCACGGAGTTGTTTGTCGGAACAGCTAATAGTAGTATTGAGAACCTCGCTTTTTATCAGAAAGCCGGTTTCCGATTTGATTCCATTCACAAAGGATTCTTCGATGCATACCCAGATACATTCTATGAACACGGGATCCAGGGCAGAGATTTAATATACTTTGTCATGAAGCTTTCCTAGCAGGTCCAAAATAAAATTCAGAATTTTATCAAAATATTGTTGAAAATAGTTTTTGTTTCACATATAATTTACTCAAGTTATTGAAAACGTTTTCAAAGTTATGCACTTATTTACCTACGAGATTCATGACTTTTTTATTTCACCAATTTTGAAAACGATTTCAATGATTCATTAAAGACAGAGAGGAGGTTTGATAGTGGTCACCATTGATGATGTAGCCGAGTTGGCCGGATTGTCGAAATCAACTGTTTCACGCGTTATCAATCACTACCCTCACGTTTCCCAAGAAAAGAAGGAACGCGTCTATCAAGCAATGGAAACATTAGGCTATGTTCCGAACTCTTCAGCAAGGAGTTTGAGGAATAAAAAGACGAAGATGATTGCAGTGATTGTGCCTAGGTTGATGAACCCGTTTTTCGGTCAACTAGTGGAATCCATGGAAGTAGCAGCGAATCAACAAGGATATCAGCTGCTCATCTGCCAAACTATGTACTCCCAAGATACCGAGCTTGGACATCTTAATTTATTAAAAACCAAGCAAGTAGATGGGATCATACTCGCTTCACTTGAAAACGAATGGAACAATATTGCGGAATACTTATCTTACGGCCCGTTGATCATGTGTAATGAATTCGATGAATCGGCTGAAATCCCCATCATAAAACTTGATCAGATTCATGGAGGTTACATTGCGACAAAGCACCTTATACGCCAAGGACATACGAGGATTGCATACTGCTCTGGTGGACATAAGAGTATGGTTGCCAATCACCGGAAAATCGGATTTGAGAAGGCGCTGGCTGAACACGGTCTTCGGTTTGATGAGTCTTTGGGATTCTTCGATGCTTATACCATCGAGAATGGCATAGAGGTGTTCAAGGAGATTCATAAGATGGACAATCCACCAACCGCTGTGTTTACAGGAAGCGATGAAGTCGCTGCAGGTATTCTTACAGGGGCACGGGAATATGGGGTGGACATTCCTGGTGAACTCTCCGTCATCGGTTTTGATAACCAAGTGATTTCAAGAATTATGGACCCCAAGATCTCTACTGTAGAACAGCCCATTGAACAGATGGCACAAAAAGCTGTTCACGTTCTTGTCGAACAAATCAACTCCAACAACAAACCGGCAAAAGAGCGTTATGAACTTCCACTAGAGCTCATCATTCGTGAGTCCACTGTTGGAGGTCCTTTACGCGCTGTCGAGTAAGAAAATTATTAGGAGGTTATGTAATGAAAGCAAAGTATTGGTTACTATCCTTAATGTTGATCGTCGTAGTTGCCCTAGCCGCATGTAGTGGCGGTGGAGACGGAGAAGCAACGGATGACACCGGTTCTGATGAAGATACATCCGAAACTTCCGGAGACTCTGGCGAATCTGCCGGAGAAGGCGATGGAGAAGTAGTTGAACTGGTCTATGCACGTGGACAAGACTCAACGAAAGCTTCTGAAATGCTGATTAAAGAATTCAATGACTCTCATCCGAATATCAACGTCACATTCCGTGAAATGCCGTCTGATACAGGACAGCAGCACGATGCGTATGTAACAATGCTGAACGCAGAATCATCCGAAATTGACGTTATGGACCTAGACGTAGTATGGCCGGCAGAATTCGCGCAAGCGGGTTATGTACTTGAGCTTGATCGCTTCATGCAGCGTGACGGTGTAGAAGCAAGCGACTACAACCAAGGTGCTATGTCTGCCGCACAATTCAACGGAAAACAGTGGGCTATGCCTAAGTTCATCGATACAGGCATGCTATTCTACCGCACAGATCTAGTGGAAGAAGGCGAAGTACCTCAGACATGGGACGAGCTGATGACATCTGCATCTAACATCCAATCTGAAGGCGGCGCAGAATTCGGTTACCTAATGCAAGCGAAGCAATATGAAGGACTTGTATGTAACGCTGTAGAATTCATCGCGTCTTACGGTGGCGAGATCCTAGACGAAAACGGAGATGTTGCGGTCAACAGCCCTGAAACGGTTGCCGGAATCTCTAAACTAGTTGAAGTTGCCAACGCTGACTTTGTACCAGGTAACATTAACACGTTCACGGAAGTAGAATCCCACACAGCGTTTATCGAAGGTCAATCTCCTTACATCCGTAACTGGCCTTACCAATGGAACCTTGCAAACGACGAAGAGCAGTCTGAAATCGTAGACAAAGTAGGTGTTGCTCCACTACCAGCAGGTGATGCAGGAAGCGCTGCTGCACTTGGTGGCTGGATGACAGCGATCAACAAATACTCTGAGAACAAAGAAGAAGCTTGGGAATTCGTGAAATTCATGACTGGCCCAGAAGGACAAAAGATCTCCGCTATTAATGGTGGTCTAGCTCCAACGCTTCCAGCTCTATTCGAAGATGAAGAAATCCTTGAAGCGAACCCATTCTTTACTCAAGAAGGTTTCCAAAACGCACTAGAAGGTGCCGTATCTCGCCCAGTAGCTCCAAACTACCCTGAAGTATCTGAAGTCATCCAAATCAATGTATCCAAAGCGATTGCTGGTGAGTTGACTCCAGAAGAAGCGGTAGCCGCTATGGAAGAAGAATTGAACGCGGTTATGCAGTAACCTGTACTCCCTGATGAGACCCTCAGGACCTGTACCTGAGGGTTTCATCCCCTTTTTGCATAAAGGAGGAACTATTCGTGGCAAAAAAAGGATTAAGTGATTCATTGAAAAAGGAAAGACGGCTCGGTTACCTACTTGTTGCCCCTTCTTTGGTGTTAATTCTAGCCATTGCGATCTGGCCGGTTATCCAATCATTCTACTTCAGTCTATTTGACTACCAATTAAACGAACCTCAAAAGTCCAGCATTCATCTAGATTATAATTTGGATTTGGAAAAATACTTAAACAACCAACCATTTCTCATAACTGCGTTGGAAGACGAAATCGAAACTGCTCCTTCGGAAGTCAGCGAAGAGTTGCAGGACATAAAGTCTACTATTACATCGTTTGATGAAGAACTAGTACAAAAAGATGGAATTGAAGGTCCTTACAATGAAGTGAACGATATCTTATTCAACTTCGAAGTACCTAGTGATGAGCTGAAATTCGTTGAAATCGACCGATCCTTTGGAGAAGAGTTTGAACAAACTTTCGGATCAGTAGAGAAACAATTAGTTGAGTTAGAGTCAGAAGATGCTTTGCAGAATGCCCGCCGTTTGACCGGACTTGCCAGCGGACTGACAGAAAGCATTGTTGAACCGAACTTTATCGGTTTTCAGCATTATGCCAACAACTTGACTGATGTGCGACTGTGGCGATCACTTGGGAATACATTTGTATTCACATTCGTCTCCGTCGGATTTGAGCTTGTATTAGGTATGGGAATTGCCTTGTTGATCAACAAAGCGTTCTTCGGACGTGGACTTGTCCGTGCCTCCATACTAATTCCTTGGGCCATTCCGACAGCGGTTTCCGCCATGATGTGGAAATACTTGTATGATGGACAAAACGGGATTATTGCCAAGTTCTTCTCAGAAATCGGAATTATTGAGAATATGAGTGTGCTTCTCACCACTCCAGTCGGAGCAATGGCGTCCGTTATCTTGACGGACGTATGGAAGACAACACCGTACATGGCCCTTCTATTGCTTGCTGGTCTGCAAACGATCCCAACATCGTTGTATGAAGCAGCATCTATTGACGGAGCGAACAAATGGAAGCAATTCTTCCGGATTACGCTGCCGCTTATCAAATCTAGTATTCTAGTAGCTCTCTTGTTCCGTACCTTGGATGCCTTCCGAGTATTCGACCTGATCTACGTACTTACTGGCGGTGGACCGGCGAACTCAACAGAAGTCATTTCCTTACTCGCTTATAAAGTGATGTTCCAGCAAACCGACTTTGGTGAAGGTTCCGCCCTTGCCGTAATTGTATTCGTCTGTGTGGCGATCATCTCTGCGATATACATTAAATTCCTCGGTTCCGATTTACTCGGCGACGGAGCAAAAGACTAAAAGGAGTGAGAGAATAGATGCAGAAAAAAGCAGGTGTAGGATTCTATATATTCTTAGTCATCTTTGTATTCGTCATCATGTTCCCGTTCCTTTGGATTCTGTTGAGCTCCGTTAAACCGTTATCTGAACTGTTCGGGGATGAAGCATTTACGTGGTTCACTAGTAATCCTACGATTCAAAGTTATATTTCCGTATTTACGATCCGTCCGTTCCACCTATACCTTTGGAACAGTTTAGTCGTAGCGACGATCACAACTGTCTATACAGTATTCGTTGCCGCTTTCGCCGCTTATGCGATTGCCAGACTTCGTTTTAAAGGCAAACCGCTCATCTTAGGTGTTGTGCTCTCTGTATCGATGTTCCCGCAGATTGCAACGATTTCACCTATCTACATTTTCTTAAGAAACATCGGACTGACAAACAGCCATTTAGGCTTGATCATTCCTTACACCACTTTCGCGCTACCACTATCAATCTGGTTGCTTGTAACATTCTTCCGTAAGATTCCATTCGATTTAGAAGAATCTGCGAAAATGGACGGGGCTTCGATGATGCAGACGTACTTCCGTATCATCCTGCCCCTTGCTGTACCAGGGATTTTCACTACTGCGATCCTTGTGTTCATCGCAGCTTGGAACGAATTCCTCTTCGCCCTTGTCATCAACACAGCGGAGAAGTACAAAACAGTTCCAGTCGGAATCGGGATGTTCCAAGGACAGTACACCATTCCATGGGGAGAGATATCCGCTGCGACCGTCATTGTTACGGTTCCGCTTGTCATCATGGTTCTCCTCTTCCAGCGTCGAATTGTATCTGGTTTGACGTCAGGAGCGGTAAAAGAATAAGTACTAAAAAAAAGGAACCCACAGTGGGTTCCTTTTCTTATGCAAATGGAAACGATCATGGTCTAGATGCACGCAATGTAAACTTGTATTCATCACTTTTGAAGTGATTTTCGCTATACTCAAAGACCGTACCGTCTTCAAAAATACTATAAGAACGTATCTTTAAGATAGGTGTTTCGGTGTCTACCATCAATGCACGCGCAATATCTTCCTCAGGCAAAACAGGAATGACCTCTTGGAAACTATCTTTAATCTTCTTCCCTACTTCTTTCTCAATATAATCATACTTTGAACCTGTCATTATTTTATACGATAAATTAGGGAACAAATCGACCGGTAGATACGTATCTTCCAGTACATACGGAACTTCATCTACAAGTCTTTGACGACGAACGTAGAAGACTTGATCTCCGTCCTTCAGCTTTAACATACGCTTCACTTGATCTTCAGGCTCAATCAATTGAAAATCCATCACCTTGTTGATTGGCTCCTTGTTTAAACTGCGCATTTCCTCCGTAAAGCTTATTAATTCAAAAATATTGTGCTCAATCTTCTGTTCTTTCACGTACGTACCGCTTCCTTGTATCTTTTCAAGCAGCCCTTCTTCAACCAGCAACTTAATAGCTTGTCTTACCGTAACTCTCGAGGCATCGAACTGTTTTGATAAATGCAGTTCCGTTGGGATCGACTCGCCTTCTTTCCATCGACCTTCTTCTATTTCATCCTTTATTTGTTGTGCAATCCTTCTATATAAAGGAGACCCCATTTTAGCATCCTCCTTGGTGTCTAACGATGTTCTAAGTATAACAAAAAACAAAACAACATGTTGACGCTTCCAAACATATGTATTATATTTGTATTAAATATTTATTGATACAAATATAATACCTTTTGGAGGTCGTTATAATGAAGAAGCAAAACTTAGTTGTTGTTGGCGGTGGAAGCACTTATACAATCGGCATGATTATGAGTCTGATCGCCGAAAAAGATCAATTCCCTTTGAAATCGATTACATTCTATGACACGAATTTTGAACGCCAAGAAAAAATAGCTAAAGCATCAGAAGTCATTTTACGTGAGAAATACCCTGAGTTAGAAAGCTTTTCCTACACAACAGATAAAGAGGAAGCATTATCGAATGCGGATTTTGTATTTGTTCAAATACGGACGGGCGGACTTGCGATGAGAGAACGTGATGAACAAATCCCATTACAGTACGACGCAGTCGGACAAGAAACTTGTGGACCGGGCGGCATGGCATATGGCCTTCGTTCTATAGGAGACATGGTGGATCTTGTAAATGACATACGCCACTATTCTCCTGAGGCGTGGATCTTGAACTATACGAACCCAGCTGCCATCGTCGCAGAGGCACTTCGCCGCGAGTTCCCACATGACAAGAAGTTGCTTAACATTTGCGATATGCCAGCTGCCATAATGGTGTCTTATGCTGGAATTTTAGGAAAAGACGTATTTGACCTTGTACCTGAATACTTCGGTCTCAACCACTTTGGCTGGTTTACAAAGGTTCTTGATAAAGAAGGTAACGACCACACAGATACGATTAAGCGTGCCATTACAGAAGACGGATTCATTCCTGAAGATGCCGAAATAGCGAACGATCCTTCTTGGATTAAAACGTTCAAACAAGTAGAACAGATGGTAACGGACTTCCCGGAGTATTTACCAAACACGTATTTGCAATACTACCTGTACCCTTCTCAAATGGTTGAAAAAGAAGACCCAGCTAATACACGAGCACGACAAGTCATCAACGGACGTGAAGCACGAGTCCTTCAATTGGCTGATCAAATCATCAAAGACGATACAACCGCCAATGTTGAACTCGAAGTCGACATTCACGGAAGGTACATGATTCGGGTTGCCGCTTCTATGGCTTACAATAACGGAGATATCTTCATCGTCATGGTGGAGAATAACGGTACCATTGCAAACCTTCCAGATGATGCGATGGTCGAGGTACCCGCTATGATGACAAATCGCGGTCCGAAACCATTTTCTGTCGGCCCTATTTCCACCTTCTACAAGGGATTAATAGAAGGACAACTCGCTTATGAGAAACTCGTGGTGGATGCTTACTATGAAAATAGTTATGAGAAAGCACTTCAAGCTTTGACATTGAACAGAACGGTAGTGGATGCTCCACGCGCTAGAAAAATTCTAGATGACCTTATTGATGCGAACAAAGAATTTTGGCCAGAGCTCCATAAGAATAAACAGTTGGTTTCTCAGTCTTCCTAATAACCACTCCCGGGACGCGTTCCCGGGTCTATTCTTAACTTACGAAGAAAGCGTTTCCTTATAAAGGAGGATAATAGATGAAGAAATACTTCGGCAGTTTACAGAAGTTCGGCAAATCACTCATGGTTCCGGTAGCTTTGCTTCCAGCAGCCGGTATTCTGCTAGGATTCGGTGCAGCCTTGACAGGTCCTCTCGCAGATTCCCTTACATTCTTGCAAAATGATGCGATTCAATTCATTGGCAATGGAATGTCTGATATAGGTATTAGTATATTTAACAACTTAGCTGTAATCTTTGCGATCGGTGTAGCGATTGGATTAACAGGAGGTTCTGGGATTGCAGCCTTAGCAGCATTATTGGGATACATCATTATGAATAAGACGATATCTTTTGCACTCGGTATCACACCTGACATGGTATCCGAGAGTGGCGAATATGGAATGGCCTTAGGAATTCCGACATTAGAAACAGGGGTTCTTGGAGGTATAGTCGTCGGTTTACTCGCAGTTTGGATTTATAACAAATTCCACGAGTTCGACCCACCAGAAGTATTAGGTTTCTTTGCAGGAGACCGTTCTGTTGGAATCGCCATGGTTTTCACTTCTATTCTGCTTGCAATGGTGATGATGGTCGTTTGGCCACCGGTACAAACTGGTATTAACGCAGTTGCCAACGTAATCGCAAACGGATCAACCAATCCACTATACATCGGTCTATATGGCTTTCTTGAACGTGCCTTGATCCCAACAGGTCTTCATCATATTTGGTATGCTCCATTCTTATGGACATCACTTGGTGGAACAACGGAAGTCGCAGGGAGTATGGTGTCTGGTGACCAATACATCTTCCTAGCACAAATCGCAGAAGGTGTCGATGTTACAGCTGGACGGTTCATGGCTGGTAAGTTCCCTGTTATCATGTTCGGATTATTAGGTGCGGCACTTGCTATGTATCGACGTGCTGATAAGAATAACCAACCCGTAGTAAAAGGTATGCTCATCGCAGCGGCAGGTACAGCTTTCCTGACAGGTATTACAGAACCGATTGAATTCACCTTCCTATTTGTGGCACCACTGCTATTTGTTTTTCATGCCTTATTAGCTGGTGTGTCGTATGCTGTTATGTACATGTTAGATGTTCACCTTGGATGGGCTGGCGGCTCAGGTCTGATCGACTTCATCTTAGTGAACGCCTTACCTGGTACAGGAAACTGGTGGATGAACATCGTAGTTGGAGCTGTATTCTTTGTTATCTACTACTTCTCCTTCTCCTTTGCCATTAAGAAATGGGATCTTGCAACTCCTGGACGTGGCGGTCAAGAGAATAAGTTATATACCCGCAAAGACTTGAATGAGAAAAAATCAAACAAGTCTTCTCAAACCAAAGAGACTGCTGTCGCTATCATGGATGCATTAGGCGGCGAGCAAAACTTGAAGCATGTAGATGCATGTTTCACTAGATTAAGAGTAGAAGTCTCCCAAGTAAGTGAAATCGATGAGGATCAACTGAAAGCATTGGGGGCAGCAGGTGTCGTGAAAGTAGATCACAACATCCAAGCTATTTTCGGCGGACGCTCCGACCTTTATAAGAATGAAATCAACCGTCTTATTAAAGAAAACAATGCCTCCTAGACATAAAGACTCCATCAGCTGATGGAGTCTTTTCTTTCTAAATTATTCCTTTAAGTAATAACCATCATAAGAGCCTGAAACCCTTGATACCCAAACTTCACACCAAACCCAATCAGAACAAAACTTGCTACAACGTGCACCATTCTCAGCACAAACGGTGAAGCTAACAAGCGACCGAAATGAGTAGTAAACGCCAAGTTCAGATTCCAAAGACCAATCCCGACAAACACCAGCACACTAAGCAAAAAAGAAGTCATCACGTTTTCCTCGTGAAAGGCACCACTTAAAACAGAGCCATAAATGCTGATCCAAAACAGCAAATTCATTGGATTAGTACCAGCAATGAAGAACCCTTTTAAAAAAGAATTCCAGCGAAGGTAGGTTGGTTTGGCAGAACGTTCATCGGATTGATCGCTCATCAAGTTCGGGGCTTTCAAGCTCACTAACCCACTATGTATGAGAACTACCGCCCCCATCATCATGAGCAATATTTTTACCCAGGTTACTGATAAGAGAGCAGACATCCCGAGAAACATTGCCCCCATTAGAAGTAAATCAGAGGACATTCCACCAATTCCGACGAATAACGCTGCCCAGAAACCGTACGAAAGCCCGCGTTTGACGATTTCGATATTGATGGGACCGACGGGAGCAGCTATGGACAAACCTAGAAATATATTGCCAATTATCATGCCTAGCATCTAAGACGTCTCCTCCATAGAAAGATAAAAGAGAGACGACCATCGCCTCTCCTTCTATCACGAATTAATCGACGACAATATAAGCAATCATCGGTCCATTGGTTGAGGTATCTGCGTGCGTCGAGCAAATCAGGCGATAAATTCCCTCTTTATCGAATTTGACATCCACTACCGTTTCTTTTCCTTGTTGAACCGTTCCTTTAATGTCTGTCCCTTCAATATAGAAAGGATGTTCTTGACCATTCACACCGAAAATGTTCAACTGGACGGCTTCTCCTTTTTCAACAAAGATGGTCCCAGGATCCCAGCGATAAGCCTCTATTTCCTGTCCATCCTTTGTCTCTGCCTTGAACTCTCCCGTAACGAGGTTTACGACGCGAGGCTCCCCTTTTTCCATCCCTATCGTCGGAACAGCCCCTTTCCAAACGACATTCACAATCATATAAGCAGCAAAAGCAATCACAAGCGCGCCAGCTATCAGTCCGATTTTCTTAGCAGATAAAATAAGAGCACCCATCTACATTCCCCCTAAGGCTTGTTTGTTCATGTATATGCGAACATGCCTTGAGCTTGTCTACTTTTTCTTAAAACGACAAATCAAAAGGGAGTTCCTTTTTCCAGAGTGTCGACAAAGTATCGTCGGTTCTTCCATGTGTAGAAAAGTGGCGTTGGAGAAACGGTCCGCATTCCATGCCACGAACACTATATTTCATTACAAAACCAAACTCTACGCTTTTTAACAACCTGAAAAAGGGAGCTTCTATAAGAAGCTCCCTTTGCTTAGAAGAACAATTTCGGATGAGATTCGTCACTAGAGTAGTCCCATTCATCCAACAACAAGGAATCACAATGTGTGTCATAGTCGAACGGAATGACTTGTTTATAGTCAGTCGGTAAGATATCCGCATCCTTGTATGAGCGGAAAGGACGGTCTAATGGTAATCCATTGACTTCATCTTTTTTCAGTTCTTCGACGACAATGCGCCCTATTTGCCTGCCTAATCGCAGTCCTTGTTCATTATCAGCTGGGTAGTGCACACCCGCATATAATCTAGAGGCAGCATTCTCTTCTGCGATGTGGTGCAGCTTTCTTCTTTCTGAAGGGAAGAAGTAGCTTAAGATGACTTCCGCCGCTCCTGATACCGTTGCGTGCCCGGATGGATAGGACGGGTGGTTCGGCATACAAACAACGGTAGCGAGGTCTTGGTCAAGCTGGTTCGGCCTTGGCACAAGCCATTTATACTTCAAATACCAGCATACGACAAAGGCGTCGTTCATGCCGCTGAATAGCGCTCCGAGAATTCTAGCTGCACGAGGTGCTTCCACCTGATAGGTGTCAATTAACCGGTCTACAATCGGTATCCACTGCTTGGACGGTGGTCCGCTTCCCCAGTATTTTGCTATTTTTATTTGATCTTCCGTTAGATGAGCAAGTGTGTCTTGCACCAACCTGAGTTGATGTAGAAAATCAATCGTGTCTGGATCTTTGATTGCTAAACGGATTGGACGTCCATCAAGCTTCTTAAATCCGTGCCTGCGACTATGTTTAATGAAATAGGTCTTCCACTGTCCTGCTTCTGGCTCTACCCCACCGCGGATGGTCGGAGGAGCGGATGCGCCTGCATAAGGGACATCCGTCCACGAAGGCAGTGATGAATATCGTTCACTCATTTACATACCCCTTTTTTACTATAGGGTATGTCCGAGAGCAGGGAGGCGTGTGTCATATTCTTAAGATAAGGCTTGGTTTTCTGCCATTTGGGTTCTCACTAAGTCGGCATAAAAACCATTCTGTTTTACCAATTCCCGGTGAGAGCCCTTTTCGATGATGCGACCTTCCTGCAACACGAGGATTAGATCTGCCGAACGGATCGTATTCAAACGGTGGGCGATTACAAAGCTCGTCCGGTTTTTCATGAGCTTCGCTAACGCGTCATTTATTTTCATCTCTGTCACGGTATCAATACTGCTTGTCGCCTCGTCTAGAATGAGTAAAGAAGGATCGGCGATCATCGCTCTTGCAATCGACAACAACTGTCGTTGACCATGACTGACTCCATGACCGTCTGAATCAAGCACGGTATCATACCCGCCTGGCAGCTGACGAATGAACTCATCTGCATGGGCAAGACGAGCTGCCTCCTCCACTTCTTCATCCGTCGCTTCAAGCTTCCCGTACCGGATATTCTCTCTAATCGTCGTATGGAACATCGTCGAGTCTTGCAGTACCACACCCATCTGACTCCGCAGGCTTTCCCTTGTTACGTCTTGCAGGGGATGATCGTCTATATAAATGCCACCTTTGGTCGGTTCATAAAAACGGGACAGCAGCGAAATGATAGTGGTTTTCCCCGCTCCTGTCGGGCCTACCAAAGCGATTGTCTCTCCCGGCTTCGCTTGGAATGAAATATTTTGCAAAGTAGGTTGGTCATTTTCATAAGAAAAGTCTACCTCTTCAAAGCGCACATCGCCTTTCACATTAGAGATACGGTTCGCATACTGTTCGTCCTTTTCTTCTTCACTTTGGTCGATGATATCGAATACCCGCTCCGCCCCTGCGACGGCTGACAAGATCATATTGAATTGGTTAGCCAAGTCATTCAGAGGCCTCGTGAACTGCCTGGAGTAGGTCGTGAACGTGACGATGATTCCGATCGAGATGTACCCGTTGACCGCTAACAACCCACCTCCACCGACAATGATGGCAAAGCTGACGTTATTCAACATGTTCATTAGCTTAGGTATGAACCCGGTATAAACCTGTGCCCAATAACCCGAATCGCGCAGTGCTTCATTTTTGGCTTTGAAGTCTTCTATTACTTTCTCTTCGCGGGAAAACATCGATACAATCGTTTGCCCCGAGAACATTTCTTCTACGTAGCCATTCACTTCTCCCAAATGGTTCTGCTGTTGTTTGAAATACTTTCCGGTCCGCTTGGTGATCCATTTCATTCCAAAGTACATGACAGGAACAATGGTGACCGTCAACAACGTTAACAACGGACTGAGCCAGATCATCATTACGAGCGTTCCTGTGATCGTAAGAACACTCGTCACAAACTGTACTACGGCCGTATTCAGTGTTCTACTCACATTCTCCATATCATTGGTCAGCCGACTCATCAGCTCTCCTTGCTGATACTTTTGGAAAAATAAAATGGGCAGGCGCTGCATATGAGAAAATAGATGATTTCTCATCTTATACACAGCATTTTGAGCAATCCCGATCATCCAGTAGTTTTGCAACCACAAAAACCCGGACTGAAACGCATAGACGAAGAGAAGCAAGAGCAGCATTCGAAAAAGGACAGACGGATTCGGTTCTGAAACAACTAAGTCGACCGCTCTTCCCAACAAGTAAGGGCCGATAAGCGACAGAGCAGAGCTTGCCACTATGAGCGAAAGCACCACAAAAAACATCTTTCTCTCAGATGCCATATAGGAAAATATCCGTTTTATTGTCGAACGGATATCATCAACCTTTGGTGGTGCGGTCCCAATTCCTTGGTGCCGACGGATATTTGAGCGGGTTACCATCTATTGTGCCTCCTCTAACTGAGAGTGATAGACCTCTCTATAATAGGCGCTCTCTTGAAGCAGTTGCTCATGGGACCCTTCTGCGACAATCTTTCCTTTATGAAGTATCAAGATGGTGTGAGCTGCCTTCAGAGAACTGATCTTCTGCGCCACCATAAACACGGTGCAGGATTGTCCTTTGAGCGCTTCCATCAAGCGGGACTCTGTATGGGCATCAAGAGCACTTGTGCTGTCATCCAATATCAGCACTTTAGGTTTTCGTACGAGAGCGCGGGCGATCGACAGCCGCTGCTTTTGACCACCGGAGAATGTAACCCCTCTTTGACCAAGTTGTGTTTCGTACCTTTCAGGAAGAGTTAAAATATAATCGTGAATCTGAGCTTGTTTTGCTGCCGCTTCAATTTCCTCAGCCGTCGCTTCCTCTTTACCCCAAGCAATATTATCTCTTACCGTGCCGGAAAACAGATGTATTTCTTGAGGAACAAGGCTGATCTGTGTTCTCAGACTTTTCACATCCAAGTCCTCAATTTTGTAGTCATCTAAATAAATCGCTCCATCCGTTCGTTCATACAATCGTGGAATAAGGTGTAATAAAGAGGTCTTACCTGAACCCGTCTCTCCTAAGATGCCAATTGTCTCCCCGGCCTCTGCTTTAAAGGTTATAGAATCCAGAGTAGGTTGTGATTCATGAGAGAAGGAGACATCTTGGAAACGAACCTCCCCTTTTAGTTCATGCTTTTCACCATGTTGTTCTTTTAGATAGGATGGCGTTTCCTCTTCAAGGATATCTGTAATTCGATTAGCAGACGCATTCCCTCTGGAAAACACCATAATCAAAAAGGTGAAAATAGAGAACGTGAACATGATCCGAGTCGCATAGTTCACAAGAGCTACCACTTCCCCAGGTTGAATGGTGTTCGCGGCAAGTCTTTCTGCTCCTAACCATAGAATGACAAGTATGATCAAGTTAACTCCTAGCATGACTACAGGCATTGCGACTTCCATCAACCAGAGAGCCCGTTTATTTTGAGTCATCAAGTCATCATTCACACTTGTGAATCGCTCTTCTTCGTACTGTCCTCTGTTAAACCCTTTAATCAACCGAATACCAGTTAAGTTCTCACGGATCACGGTGTTAACTCCGTCGACTTTCTGCTGAACAGATTTGAATAACTTAACTCCTTTAGTCAGAATAAAGGATAGAAAGACCAGAAATAACGGAACGGAAACGACTAATATCAAAGCAAGCTTGGCATCAATGGTAAACGCCATAACCAAGGCGAATAGTATAAATAACGGCGCTCTTAGTGCAATCCGTACAAACATGAACAGGAGATTCTGAATTTGTACGACGTCATTTGTAATTCGTGTGATCAACCCAGGCGTTGAGTAAGACTGGAAATTTCGGTTCGTAAAAGATTGAATTTTTTCAAACAGATCTCTTCGCAAATCATACCCTACCCCTTGGCTTAATCTGGCAGCAAAGAACGAGTTCGTCACACCAGCGGCAAATGCAAGAAGGGAAAGAACTAAGAGAAGGCCTCCCCAAAGAGAGACCACTGAATAGTCTTTCGATACGATTCCTTCGTCGATGATTTTAGCCATGATCAACGGTTGGACAAGTTCTACAATCAATTCAATTCCCATTAATGAAAGAGCTATGATAGCGGACCATTTATACGATAGAGAATATGTAAAAATTTTCCTCACATGATTGTCCTCCGATTAGTGATTTGTGTGAAAGTTCTTATCATTATACAAGATGATGATTAGAGTTAGAAGCGAGACCGTTTGTACAGATTGATCCTTCTAAATACGCTAATTTTCTCAGTATAACTTTTGTATAACAATTGCACGGAAAATAGGTATAGTTAACAGCACAAAAACATGGGCTAAGTCATTGAAAAAGAATGATTTTAAAGTGATAATAAAAGATGCCTATGTCTTTATCCAAAGCAAAACGCTGATCTTAACTTAAAAACCGAATATTATATTACTATCATACCCCTGGTTGTGGGATCAGAAAGGTGATGTCATGAAGGACAATATCAAACCGATTTTTCCAGTCACAGACGAACTGTTGGAATTGGTAGACTTGCTCAATGAAGTGTCCGATACCTCTGATGACCATGTCATTCCGCAAGCGATGACCGTGTTAAACAAAGTGTATGCACAAGGAATCATGGAAGGGTATCAGAAAGCCATGCAAAAAAAAGAACAGAATATATAATTTCCACAAGGATAGAAAAAGCACTCTACGACGATAGAGTGCTTTTTTTGTGATACAAAGTCTTATTTTTAAGAGGACGGTTTTGATCATAGAGCGTCAGGTCATCACTCTTCCCTGAGAGCAAGTACTCTTTTAACAATTTCGCCAACATCATACTATAGACAAGCCCGTTATCACCGTATGCCATCAAGAAGTAGCTGAATGGATAATTGTTATACTGCCCTAGAATAGGAAGACCATCGACTGTCCCGCCATAAAACGCAGCACAATAATAGTCAGGCTCTGCCTTCAGTTCCGGAAAGCGGGCATGAAGTTCTTTCATTAATTGATCTCTTTTGTGGAGAAGCTTACTGTCTCTTTCTTCTTCAATGGACGTATCTTCATCGAGTCCTCCGATAATAACCCGGTTGTCTTTCGTAGTCCGAATATACACGTAGGGCCTTGCCGTTTCCCAAAGGAGTGTTCGTCCATACCACCCTGGGAAAGCCTCGACAGGTTTAGTGGTCACTGTATAGGTGCTGACAAAACGTGCTTTCTTCTCCTTCTTCACATCCATATCTTCGTAACCCGCTGCATAAATGACGTGCTTCGCCCGAATACTATGTCCGCGGTTAACGGTTACGACGGGCAACCCTGATTCCTGGTGTTCTCCAACTCGCTCTGTATGTTCGAATATACGGACTCCTTGCTTCGCTGCAAACTCAAGCAGGCCATGTGTAAAAATAAACGAATTAATTTCTCCATCGTTCCTAGAGTAAATGCCTCCAAGCTTTTCAAACGAATAATGATTCGAAATCCATTCTTCACTCACCCATTCCACTGGCGCTCCACGCTCTTGCAGCCACTCACATTCCTTCATATGAGCATTAAGATGTTCCGCTTCACTGACGTAATAGAGGGTATCTCTACGAGTGAACTCACTGTCAAATGGAATGCGTATGGAGGCCGCTTCGATCTCGTCAATGGCTTCCTGACACAATTGCATATGCCTGGTACTGTAATCGTCTCCGAAGGTATGAACGAGGTCTGTAAACCTCTTCTCTCCCATATATTGAAGCAGGCTTGTATTCGTCGCTGTGCTTCCCCTTGCGACCATGTTCTTTTCGATTAGTACGACGTTAAGGTCCGTATCAGACAAGTAGTAAGCACATTGAGCACCTGAACTCCCCCCACCGACAATCAACACATCGCATGAAATGTCCTCATCAACAGAGGGATAAGTAGGCACTTCCTTCATTGTATTCGGCCAGTAGTACGTTCCAGATTGTATGTTCATACGAGTTACTCCTTACTTTTTTATAGTATGGCTTAAACAAAACACTAAGCCTGAGCTATGAGAGAGCGGATAATCCTAGGTCAGCTAAGACATGCTGACCGATAATGGTGGGATGTACATCGTCGATAATCAGGTACTCCGGATGCTTGTGAAAAGCCTTCGAAGCATCGATGACTTTAACATCCATTACGTAATCTAACAGCTCTGCCACAGTGGCATACTGCATGTTTATATAATCAAGGGGCAGATCAATGGAGAAACCTGCATCTGGATAGGGGTTATAAAGGTTATACAATAACACCTTTGCATCTGTCCGTTTATTAAGCTCCATCATAATAGCAGAAAGATTGCGAATTAATTTCGAGGACACTTTGCCCACTTCCCCCTTCGTCAATCCACTTAGTCCCTTGTTTTCTTTAAGCAAGTTAAGCAAGTCGTTCCCACCAATGTAAAGCACTACTATATCAGCTTCTTTTAAAGCCTGTTGAAACTCTTCCTCGTGTTTAATAGCAGCCAGTAACTGGGTAGACGTCATTCCTGGTTTGCTCAAGTTGGTGAGTTTCCAGCCTTTTTCTTTCGCAATCAAAGAGGGAAAGGATTGATCAGATGGACTTGGCAGATGGTATCCATAGGGAATAGAATCCCCCAAGGCAACGAGCTGCTTACTCTCAGCACTTGTAGGAGTAGGAGCCAAAAAAATTACAATTAATAATAAAATAAGAAATGATCGCTTCATAGTTATCTCTCCATAAATAAATAGGACGCCCGTCGAAACGGGCGTCAGTTACGACTTACTTACCAATAAACATCTGTGTCCAATATTGGCCGTCTTGTGCAAACCCGACACCAATATGAGTGACGTTTTTATTCATAATGTTTTTACGGTGACCACTTGAATTTAACCAGCCATCTACGACTTGCTTAGGTGTTTGCTGACCAGCAGCAATGTTTTCAGCCGCCGTACGATAATCCACTCCGAATTCTTTTAACATGTCGAACGGAGAGCCATATGTCGGAGAAGTATGGGAGAAATAATTTTTCTCAGCCATGTCTTCCGATTTTGCCTGAGCGACTTTTGTTACTTCTGGGCTCATTTTAAGAGGTTTGAGACCATTCTTTTCACGTGCATCATTAGTCAAACGAACAACTTCTTCTTTGAAAGAACCGTCTACTTGGTCGATTCTTTCTTTATTTGAACCCATATTGTCGTCGCCTTTTGCATAGCGATCCGCTTCTTTATAAGGTTCTAAATCACCGCTGTTGCTATAAGTTCCATTTGGGTTCAGTCCTTCAAATGGGATGTTAGCATCAAAGCGGTTTTGTCCAGGAGCCATGCGTTCCGCGCCACCTTGATGGGGCTGGATGCCTTGGGATTCAGGACCAAAACTTACGTTGCGCAAGTTATTTTGCTGGTTTTCACGCGCACCTTCTTCTGTATTACAAGCCGCTAAAACGAGAAGCATAGCGGTTATTGCGACTAACAAGTAAAACATCTTTTTCATGATGATCCTCCTTAGGAATTCATTCATCCTTACTATGTACGTGTCCGAATAAATTATCCTAGTCAAGGGTGTTCCAAATATCACTAAAAAAGATGGCATTAGGAAGTTACGGAAAACCTCAGGACAAAATAAAAACCGTCTACGCAACAGCATAGCGGTTTGACAGTGTGTCGAGAAAGTATTTGGTTGTTCCAGGTGTAGAAAAGTGATGTTGTAGAAGCGTCGCTTTCCGCAGGCGTAGAGGGCAATCAATTATGGTCCACAATTAAAGGGGGATTTCCACTTTTAAACGCATGGTTTTGTTCGCGCTAACTATGGAAAAGGGATCTGGAAAACGACGAGGCTCCTGTGGGATGCACGGGATAGTCGAGATCTCGCATTGAGCAAAGCGAACGAGGGAGCTCGACACTCGCCCACGGAAAGCGAGTTGTTTTTCAGACCACGAGACACTGGCACTATGCTTCCTAACAAAACCAATCTACACCTCTTCAACAACCTAAAAAACCGCTATGCAACAGCATAGCGGTTTGATGTTAGCTGGTATGGCAATCTGGACAACACGTGTTACAGCCGTTCACGTTATCGTACGTATTCTTCGCCTCTTGCAAAGCACTGGCACAATCTTTATGTCCTCCCAGGTCAAGTAGGTTCTTCTCAAAAGGCATGAATTTGCACCCTTCTACATGAACTTCGTGTTCTCCACCCGTCTGTTGGTTTTGGTTTACGTAATATTGAGCCATTCGATTTCCTCCTTATGCTAAAGAAGAGTACCCGATTCCAATATTAGTAAAACAAAACAAAAGCATTACCGTGCACATTTCTACAAGAAGAATCTTATTTCCCAGGAAATAAGACCTTTCATGTTGCTTTAGAATACGCTGTAAGTTTCTCAAAAGCCTGGGCTAAGTCAGCTTTTAAATCTTCTAGATCTTCGATACCGGCCGAATAACGAACGAGCCCTTCTGGTATCCCCATTGCTGCTCGTTCTGCTGGGGTACACTCAACATGGCTAGTCGTTCGCGATGGTCCAACTACCGTTTCGACTGATCCTAAGTTCGCTGCACGGTTTGCATATTGGAGATTCGGTAGTAACTTTCTAACCGTGTCGACTCCTCCCTTCACGGAAAAACTCAACATCCCTCCGAAACCTGACATTTGCTGCTTCGCAACCTCATGGTGAGGATGATCAGGTAGACCTGGATAATATACGCCTTCTACCATATCAAAAGTTTGCAGATATTCAGCAATTGCATGAGCATTCTGATTTTGACGATCGACACGCAATTTCAAGGTTTTCATTCCCCGGAGTAATAAATATGCTGCCATCGGATCCAATGTGGCACCGTTTATTTCACGATAATGATAAATGGCGTCTACTAGATCTTTTTTTCCACAGACTACTCCACCAAGGGCATCCGCATGTCCGCCAAGAAATTTCGTTGCGCTGTGAATAACTAAATCAGCCCCAAGCGATAGGGGTTGTTGATTAACAGGAGTTGCAAAGGTGTTATCCACAATTACAACGGCCCCGGCTTCCTTACCGGCACGTGCCATCCGTTCGATGTCTGTGATCTTGACGGTTGGGTTGGTAGGACTCTCTAAATAGAGCACTTTACAACCCTTCGCGACCTCTTCCTCTAATGCACGATGGTCACCCGTCTCACACAGTTGCACGTCTACATTTTGCTTAGGCAAAAACTCCGTGAAGATTTTATTCGTCCCTCCATAAGTATCCTTAATAGAGACGATTCGATCACCAGGGAATAATAACGTTCCTAAAGTATTGCTGATTGCGGCCATCCCTGTCGAAAAGCTGGTCGAAGCAGCGGCATTCTCGAGTATCCTTACCTTTTCTTCAAATGCTTGAACTGTCGGGTTCGTGTTACGCCCATATATGTGTCCTGGCTTCTTACCTACGGCTACATCGTACCACTCATCCATGTCTTCATAACCGAAGGACACGCTGTGCACCACAGGCACTTGTGTTGCACCAAAAGCAAGTTGCTCTTTTTCCCCTGCCCAAATCGATTTCGTTCCAATATTCGCTTCTCTCATGAAATCCTCCTCTTCCCGACTTTATCCACAAACTGTGGTCAGCTTATTTGTCCACCTAAATCCAAAGAGTCCCGTATCAACAGATTCTGTGGGTAAGTTGTGAATCGTTCGATGCCGGTATCCGTGACTCGGAAGGTTTCGCTTATTTCAATACCGTCTGTGTTGAACCAAAGGGCCGGTATCAAGTGAAATGTCATGTTGGTTTGAAGGACGGTGGAGTCCCCTCTACGAATACTCGCCGTATGCTCTCCCCAGTCTGGCGGGTAGTTCAGCCCCACGGAATAACCAAGCCTCGCTTCTTTTTCATAACCATGCGCTTTGATGGTTCTACGCCAGGTTTCTTCTAGTTCTCCACAAGTAACGCCAGGCTTTGCCTTTTCGAAGATGGCTTGAATTCCTTCAAGCACAACCGGAGTCACTTGTTGTAGCTGATCATTCGGTTGTCCGACAGATACCGTTCTAGCCAAAGGGACATGGTAACGTTTATAACAGCCCGCCAATTCAATGATGACAGCATCTCCATCTACAAAAGGCCGGTCCGTCCACGTTAAATGTGGAATCGAAGTTCTGTCTCCTGTAGGCAACAGTGGAACAATAGCCGGATATTCCCCACCGAATTCTGGGGTCCCCTTCACCATCTGATAGTAAATTTCTGCAGCAGTATCGCATTCTCTTACTCCAGGGTAGATGCTTTCTACTCCTTTGGTCATAGCTAAGTCCGCGATTTTGGCAGCCTTTTTCATGTATTCAATTTCTTGATCGGATTTGATGATGCGGACATAATTAACAAGTAAAGAAGCATCTTGAAATTCGGCGTCCGGAAGTCCTTGCTTCAAGCGTTCTAAAGCTTTTGCTGTGAAATAATAGTGGTCCATTTCCACACCGATTCGCCGGTTACCCTGACCGATTTGTTTCAGTATGGTAGCTATGAAATCCATCGGATGGTGAAGGTCTGACTGAACGTATTGGTCAGGGTATGCAATCACATTCTCATCATAAAGCCACGTCGTAACCCTGGCACCGTTCGCATCCTGGTAACGACCTATCCACAAGGGCTGTGGTTCATCAATAATGATGACCAACATTTGATGTACATAAAAAGACCACGCATCATAACCGGATAAATAGTTCATGTTGGCAGGATCCGTTATCAATAAGACATCTACTCCGAGATTCTCCATCCTTTCTTTAGTTTTCGTGAGACGTTGCTGGTACTCCATCATGTCAAAAGGAAGCAAAACCATTCCTCCCACTTTAAAGACTTAATTTTCTGACTACTTATATTTTATCTTTCTCTACTTATCCATGTAATGTAAAAAGTGTATGAATCGAATGTTCTTACCTAATACAAAATGGACATTTACTAACAGGATATACACATATTCACGGTTAATCAGAGAATAAATCTGTTGCTTTTCACTTATGCACATGTGGATAAGGGAGGTTGTCCGTCCAATCGTCATCGCTTACAAGAAGCAAGAATTAAGGTATCCTTAAGTAGACGGGCTTTATCCCGTACATAAAAAAGTGAACCATCTTTAACAAACAATAAAGGAGCATTGTTATGCAGCGCATTGAAATGACGAGCGATCTATCTTTCTCCCGATTAGTCCACGGATTGTGGCGTTTAGACGATTGGAATCAATCCAAAGAAGATACTCTTGCTTTAATAGAACATAATTTAGAGCGTGGAATCACGACATTCGACCATGCTGACATCTATGGAAGTTATACGTGTGAAGGTCTATTCGGTGAGGCACTAAACTTAAAACCCTCTTTGCGAGAGGAGATGGAGCTAGTAACGAAGTGTGGCATCGTGCTTCCTTCTGAGCAGCGCCCCCAGCACAAAACCCATCATTACAACACAAGCAAAGAACATATCATAAAGTCTGTGGAAAACTCACTACAGAATTTACAGACAGATTATATTGATACACTTCTTATCCACAGACCTGACCCGTTCATGAATGGCACGGAAGTGGCAGAAGCGTTTACGAAGCTAAAGGAAGAAGGCAAAGTCCGCTACTTCGGTGTTTCAAATTTCAAAGACCATCAATGGAATATGCTTCAATCCTTCCTGCCTTTTGACTTGATCACAAACCAGTTAGAGCTATCTGCATACAACCTCGAGAACTTTGAAGATGGAACATTGAACCTCTGTCAGGAAAAACGTGTGGCGCCGATGGCATGGTCACCACTCGCAGGAGGCGATGTCTTTCACTCCGATAGTGAAAAAGCTGTACGATTGCGTGATACACTTACGAAAGTTCAACAAGAAGTCGGTGCAAAAGGACTTGATCAGGTACTTTATGCTTGGTTGTTGAACCATCCAGCGAACATCATGCCAATCATTGGTTCAGGAAAGACAAAGCGAATTGATGCTGCAATCGATGCACTCGATATTAAACTTGACCACGATCAATGGTTTGAAGTGTTACAAAGTTCTATGGGACATGACGTTCCATAAGCCTGTCATGACTAAGCTAAACCCTATCATCTGCAAATTAACCAGCCTCACCACTTTTTTGGTAAGGCTGGTTTTTCTCGTTTATTTTAGACTGTAAAAAAAGAAAATTCAGTCGATAATAAATTGAAAACGAAATTGTAGGGGGATATTATGAAGCATTTTTGGAAGCGCAAACAAACAGTAGGATTTAAGATTTTCCTATTTTCGATCGTTCTATTAGCTGTACCTGCCATAATAGTTGGAACACTAGGTTTCCAAAGCAGCCAGAACAGCTTGAATGCCTTAGGAAAAACAAACTTAGAAAACAGTGTACACCAAGCGATTGATTTAATTGAACTGTCACACGAATCAGTCCAAGAAGGACGCGTGTCGGAAGAAGAAGCAAAAGAGACTGTCAAAGAGCAACTCTTAGGCAAAAGACAAGAAGATGGAACTAGACCGATTGATTCCAATGTAGACCTTGGGGAAAACGGATATTTCTTTGTCCTAAACTCAGAAGGGAAAGAGATTGCCCACCCATCACTTGAAGGGGAGAATATCTGGGACTCAAAAGACTCTAATGGAGTAATGGTTGCACAGGAACTGGTTCAGTCCGCAAAAGATGGCGGAGGCTTTACCTATTTCGAATGGCCATTGCCGAATGACAAGGAGACAGAGGCAGCGAAAGTATCCTATTCTCTTTATTTCTCAGACTGGGACTGGGTTGTTGTTGCCGGTACTTATATGATGGACTTCAACAGTGGCGCAGACAAAATATTAAATACCTTACTGATTACACTTGGCACCTCACTCCTTGTTGGAGCTATATCCATCTGGTGGTTCTCAAGACGCATAACGAACCCGCTGAAGCAGCTTGCAGAGCATTCTACATATATTGCTGATGGTAATTTCACATCAGATGATTTAAGCGTAAGGTCGAGTGATGAATTGGGACAGCTAGTCACGAATTTTAATCAAATGAAAAACAGCTTGAAACACCTCGTACAATCCGTAGCTGATTCATCTAACCAAGTAGCAGCTGCATCAGAAGAAATGCACGCGAATTCTGAAGAGAACTCCTATGCCTCGGAACAAGTTACGATTGCCATTCAGGAAGTAGCTGCAGGGTCTGAAAAGCAGCTAGACGGTTCAAATCAAGCTGCCCAATCCATTCAATTCCTATCAGAAGGCATGTCATCCATTTCTTCACAAGTCGGGGAGCTATCGAACAAATCGGACATGACCGCTGCCACATCCCGTACAGGCGAGCAGCTGATACAATCCGCCCTAAAACAAATGCATGACATTAATGCCAACACCGAAACGACAAATGAAACCATTCAAGTTCTAGAGACGAAGAGTGATGAAATCGGAAAAATCATTTCTATCATTACAGACATCTCGGAACAGACGAATTTACTCGCTTTGAATGCGGCAATTGAAGCAGCAAGAGCAGGTGAACATGGAAAAGGGTTTGCGGTGGTAGCGGATGAAGTACGCAAGCTTGCAGAGCAGTCCAGTCAATCGGCTAACGACATAATGAATTTGATTAAAGATGTACAATCGAAAACCTCTGAGGCAGTCGACTACATGAACAAAAACGATCAAGCCGTTAAATCTGGGGTGGATATTGTAGGAGAAGCAGAAGTTTCCTTCCAAACGATTACAAATGAAGTGTCGCAGCTATCCAATGGAATGAAACAAATCAACGAGTCCGTTCAATCGATGAATACGCACACTGAGGACCTTGTGCAATCATTTGAAACAGTCACGATGATATCTTCCCAGTCAGCCCAGCAAACGGAACAAGTAGCAGCGGCTACAGAAGAACAGAACGCCTCGATGGAAGAGATCTCGTCCGCAAGTGAAACATTGGCTCAAGAAGCAAGTAAACTACAAGAACAAATCAGCCATTTCAAATACTAATAAAATAAGCGCGTCTCTTTAAGAGGCGCGCTTATATCTGTTTCAACTTCCATAAACGAACGCATAACTCCAACAAAAACAAGTCATCTGCATTCAATAAAGACAAGCCTGTTAACTGTTCTATGTTACGTAAGCGGTGAAGCAGTGATTGACGATGAAGATTCAATTCTCTTGCTGCTTTGCTTACGTTGCTGTTGTGTTTGTTGTAAATCATAAATGTATGAATTAAATCTGTTTGTCTTTTCTCATCATACTCAATCAGAAGGGTTAACGTCTCCTCAATGATCTGGTCGATTTCTTCTTTTGTGGACAAGGCCATCAGTAGTCGATTCATTCTCGTGTGATGGTAGAAAGTACGGGACGACTCCGTTTGCTGCCTACCGATGCGGCGTGCCATTGATGCTTCCTTATATCTTTCATGGAAAAGAAAACGCTCTTCAACCAGGGAAGATACTCCCCATTCAATTGAATAACCAGCGAGTAGATCATGCAGTCTGCGCTCCACTAAGTCTAGGAATTGATTGGCTTCTTCTTCATAGGTGGTTGTGTTTCCTTCCATGAACACGATGACTTCATCCCCGTCGAAAGTAGCCATTACGTTGTTCCGTAATACCTCTCCAGCACGCGTAATTTCCTTTTGAACATAGTAGTTCCGGCTATGCATAGAAGATGTTTGCCCATCGCTTGATTTGCTCCATGCAGAAGTGTTTTCAGCCGGATTTATTTGCCCGACCAGGCACAAGTAGTTCTTCTCTAAATCATACCCGAGCAAGTGAGCTTTTGACTGATCGATCGGTAGATCCTTTCTCGCAAGCTCCAGCAAAAAATTGTCTTTTAACCGGATTTCTGTCATTTCAATTGCGTTTTCTTTTACGAAATATAGCGCACAAGCCGTTAAGCCGTGTTCCAGAACTGTCAAAGCGAACCATGTGAGTTCGTCTTCTGATTGGGGCTGGAACAACAGATAGCCTTGCTTCTTCTGATTGGAGGTAATCGTTAACTGAAAGCAAGTGGAAGGCCCTATTTCGTACTTCTCAATAAAATGAAAAAGTGGATGTTCACTAAGAGGGTGCACTTCAATCAGCGAAACATCTCCCTTTTCTTTGCCGTTGAGGACATCAATCAAATGCCCGTCAAATGAGTAATTCGCCCGAACTTGTTTATGGTCGTCACTTATAGCTACGGGAATTTTGGTTTCCTTGAATAATATCGACGTAATTTCCTGCAAACCTTCCCCATTCAGAACGCAGTTAATGAGTTCCTGACGTATTCGATCCGCTTTTTGTTGTTCACCTTCCTTCGCTTTTGTGATCATTCGTAGTACATCTTGCAATACTTCGCCGAACCGTATCTCCCAAGGTAATTCAAGTAATACAAGATGATGGGATTCTGCTATTTGAATCACTTGGTCAGGGATTTTATAAAGGTGCCTGCCGGTTGCGAACGCCAGTGCAGAGGCGCCTGAATCAACAACATCTTGGACATATCTAATGAGCGCTTGTGTGTTTTCTTCACATCCCACACCAGTACTTAACACGAATTCTCTATTTCGTACGAAATGCTCTACAGGCGCTTCAATCACGGATACCCACTCTACCTCATTGTCATATGCCTTCGTTAATGGTTTTGCTCTTTGTAAGATCGGTAGGTTCATTATGTCTGATACCAGCACCCCCATAAGTGGTTCCCCCCTTTAGTAAGAGTGTATGACCATCAGTTCTGATTTTTCTGATTATTTAATGTATATTATAGAGGATTCCAGCTCACGTAAAAAGTAAGTCTTCCCTTAGACCATAAAAAAAAGCACTCCTATCTTATTGATCAGGAATGCTTCATGCCTTCATAAGAGATTGTTCTATGACTGTACGGAGCTTCCTTAAGTCATATACAGAGGCGACACTTGCCTCAAAAACTTCTTCTTTCGGTTTAACTGCCCAATCAATAGTGTAACCAGCCTCTAAAGCCAAACAGCGGATGAACTCACGTAAACTCCGTCCGTTCCCTTCCCTGAAAGGGTGTAACACGTTCAGTTCCGCTAAGTAATAAGCTAGTTTGTCAGAGAGTAGTTCCAAATTCATTGTCTCCCAGCTTTCTGCCATCACTTGCTTAAACAACGTTTCAGCAGCGGAAGGGATGAACCTGGCCTGAGCAAAAGAGAAACCGTCTTTCGTGATATTCTCTGTTCTGAGTTCTCCAGCGAAAGGATATAAATCTCGAAATATATACTCGTGAATCCGCTGTAGATGACGCAAATCGAAATACCCTTTTACCGGTTTCTCCTGCAGTTCCGATAAGCGCTGCGTGGAGAGAATCGCCTCCATGACTTGAAGCTGCTTATCATCTTTGATGTCGTAATGATTGATCAAGACGTCCGTGCCTGCATAACAATAGCGGGAAGAACCATTCCCATACCTGGACTCAGGCATGGCGTGACAGTTCGAGCGCCCGCTTAATGAATTCTTTATGCGTGATGGCACCTGTAAGGCACTTCTTAACGAGTGATTCTTGACTTTCGTCCAACGTCAGCCCTTCAATAGCTATCGATGCTTTAGCTGAAGCCATCAAATTCTCCGCCTGTTCTTCCGTTCGTAAACTCATGCATTAACCCTCCGACCCATAGGTTTCTATCTTATATTATACTACAAACCACCTACTAAATACAGGAATTACACACGACAAAAACCGTACAGAACAGGCATTTTAGGAGGTTTTTTTCTTATTTCCAGACGATGTGGTCTTTCGTTTTGTCGTTTTCTTCTTGGAACCCTTGGTCTTCTCGAGAGACTTCTCCAAAGCGTCCATCAAGTTGGTCACATTGTCCGGTTTCTTAGGGTCTTTCGCAGTTTTCACTTCTTCATTGTTACGCTTCGCCTCAATCAATTCGAGCAAAGCTGTCCGATACTCATCATTGTATTTCTCTGGTTCGAACGTTTCTGTCAGTTGTTCAATCAGTGTCACTGCTGTACTTAGTTCCTTCTTGCTCAGTTCAGATTCTTCCGGGACATTCGGAACATCCTGAACGTTTCGCACTTCGTCCGGGAAATGAATCGTCTCCATGATTAGTGTATTCTCATATACACGCACAATCGCCAATTGTTCTTTTGATCGTATGATTATTTTCGCGACTCCGATTTTACCAGTATCAGCTAAAGCCTGTCTTAGTAAGCTATAGGCTTTCGTCCCTCCTTCATTCGGGGACATAAAGTAGCTACGCTCAAAGTAAATAGGATCAATTTCCTCCAGCTTGACGAAGTCGATGATCTCGACTGCTTTATCTTCCTGCTCTTTCTTTAGTTGCTCCAAGTCCTCTTCATCGAGCACGACGAACTTGTTTTTGGCATACTCATATGCCTTCACGATCTCACTAGATTCTACTTCACGGTCACAAACTGGACATCGCTTCTTATATTCAACCGGAGAATGACATTCTTCATGAAGCTGACGCAATTTAATATCTTTGTTCTCCGTTGCCGCATGGAGCTTGATCGGAATATTGACGAGCCCGAAACTTATACTCCCTTTCCACATTGTATGCATGGTGAGATCCTCCTTTTTGCATAGTTTGGTCGATATAACAGCAGCTTATCCTCCTCCTATGGGTAGAAAACACGATTTGCCTCAAACTAAGTTCTAAAGGAGGGGTATTATGAAGCAACCAATGAAACTAACAATGCAGGACGAGCTTCCTCTGGGTAAGGATTGGGTCTATGAGGTGAAGTTTGATGGATTCCGTGTCATTTTAACTTGGTCGATAGACGGCATTGAATTGACGAGTCGAAACGGAAAAGACTTAACAGAAAAATTCCCTGAAATCACGGAATTAGCAGCTATTCACAAACCAGAGCATTTGCCTTTGAAATTGGACGGTGAGTTGGTTATTTTAAATACGGCCTACCAGGCAAATTTCCCTTTGCTGCAGCAACGAGGAAGACTTCGTAACGAAAAGAAGATTATGGACGCCGCCGAAAAAAGACCCGCTACATTTATAGCTTTTGACATTCTACACGAGGAATCTTCCCCCTATGATAGAAGGCGTGCAGACTTAGTGGAAAGATTAACACCCCTAACAACCGATCGCCTTCGAATAATTGATTCCTTTCATGAAGAGGAAACTGTGCAACAGCTCGTGTTCTTGCATCTTGCAGAAGGTATTGTAGCCAAGCATAAACAGAGCGCTTATAACTATGACCAGCGGTCTAAACAATGGATCAAGTTCAAAAACTGGCGTACTATCCCGTGTTTCTTAACAACGTATGATGAAGCAAACGACTACTATGGGTGTGCCGTTTATGTAGAAGACGAAATCGTGTCTATCGGAAAGTTCAAGCATGGATTAACTTCCGATCAAAGCGATACCTTGAGGACATTTTTTAAGGAAAATGGTAAAAAAGAAGCCACCATCTGGAGTTTGCCTCCGAGTGTTTGTGTAGAAGTGGATTGCCTTGAGGTGAAAGATAAAGAGTTCCGCGAGCCTTTGTTCCATGACTTTCGATTCGACTTATCGCCTGAAGAATGCACGTACCTTAGCGCAGAGTGGGATTTAGCGATGTTTCCAACCAATGTCGAAGTTTCCAATTCAGAGAAGATGCTATGGCCAGAACAATCGAAGCGCAATTACCTGCTGTATTTACGAAGGATAGCACCGTATATGCTTCCATTTCTTAAAGAAAAGAAACTCACGGTAATCCGTTATCCGGACGGGATTGAAGCCACGTCCTTCTTTCAGAAGCATTTACCAGATCATGCCCCCGGCTATGTTGGGGCATGGGGTGAGAGCGGTGAGACCTATCTGTTGTGTTCTAATTTAAATACACTTCTCTGGCTTGGTAACCAGGCATCTATAGAATTCCATACCCCCTTTCAAAAAGCGGGAGGGAAGGACCCTGATGAGATCGTCTTCGATTTGGACCCACCGAATTCAGAAGCTTTTCAAGTAGCTGTTCTTGCCGCAAAGCTATTAAAGCATTTACTTGACGAATTGGGGGTCCAAAGCTTTGTAAAGACCTCTGGAAGCAAAGGTCTGCAAGTACACATTCCCATCCCTGAAGGTGCAATGACCTATAAAGAAACACGTCGGTTCACAGAGTCACTCGCAGGTTTACTGGAAAGGGAACGCCCCGACCTATTCACAACCGAGCGTTTGAAGAAGCATCGCAAGGGGCGACTTTATTTGGATTATGTTCAACACGCTGAAGGTAAGACGATTGTAGCACCCTATTCCGTGCGCGCTAAAGCATCCGCCGCCGTTGCAACACCTCTCTTTTGGCATGAGTTAACGGATGATTTACGACCGGAACACTTCCCTTTTCACAAAATGATAGAACGCGTTGAGACGCTGGGCTGCCCTTTCTCCCATTACGACCATGCACGAAAGGAACAACCCATACAAACCATGAAAACTTTATAAGGATACTGCAGATGTGGTCGATTATTTCCCAGGAAATCTCCAAAGATAGACAAAATCATCGGCTCTTTTTTGAAACTTTTTCTAATTGAGATTCGTATATATAGTAACTGAGTTTATAAAGGAGACGGTGATTTTGCTTAAAATTAGTCGACTTGTTTTCTCTATTCTGGTCATTATTTCATCGTTGTACATAGTCATTACAAAGAACTTCGATTGGATTCCACTTATGCTCGTCGCGCTAGGAGCTTCTACATTCGTCATTGGGATTTCAGAGATCCGGTCGGATAAACGAAACTTCTGGGGATACCTAAGTCTCGGAGCAACGTTCATCGTGCTGTACACGTTGATCGATTTATTATCGAATTCAAACGTCTTCTCCTAAAACAGCGTCGGATCAGAGTATCTACTGACGGTAGGAACACATTCCTTCCAATGTCATTTCAAACCACCTAGAGACCCTTACTAACAACCCACAAACGAAAAGAAGTCCCGCAGGCCAATTCCTGCGGGACTTCTTTTTCGTTTTATTCTGTCGCAATACCTGTTTTATCACGCAATTTGAACTTCTGGAGTTTCCCACTCGCGTTTCTAGGAAGCTCCTCCACGAACTCATAGCGTCTCGGTCGTTTATACCGGGCAAGTCGGTTGCCAGACGTACAGAACTCATCCAACATCTGTTCTGTAATTTGGTCACCCTTTCGAACAATGAAGGCGACCACCCGCTCTCCCCATACTTCATCCGGCTCTCCTATGACCGCTGCATCCAACACATCAGGATGGTCGAATAGCGCGTCCTCCACTTCTCTAGAGTAGATATTCTCGCCACCTGATACAATCATGTCCTTGACCCGGTCACTCACCCATAAATAACCGTCCTCATCGAACGAACCGATGTCTCCTGAATGGTACCATCCACCATACAGGGCCTCTTCCGTTGCTTCCGGCCGCTTGTAATACCCCTGCATGGTACTTGGCCCTCTCACAATAATCTCACCAAGTTCCCCAGGTTTACAGATATCTTCTGGCTCTGCAGGACCGTCCTCTCTTGTACGCACAACCCGAACTTCATGGTTTAAGATAGCTCTCCCCGCTGACCCTGCTTTCGTCAACTGCTCCTCTTCCGTCAATGCAGTTATTGCAGGTCCCATCTCCGTCATACCGTACGCTTGGATCAAGGCTACACCAATAGAGGAATGGAGACGTGTTGTTAAAGAAGGGGCCATAGGTGCTCCTCCATATAACGCTTGCCTCAGCGTTTGGAAGTCCTCCTTCGTAAATTCTTCTTGAAGAACCATATTCCACATCGTCGGAGCAGCAAACATCGTCGTCACCCGTTCTTGTTTTACCGTTTCGATTAAACCTTTTGCATCAAAATGGTGCATGATCACGTTCGATGCGCCAATCATCACTCTTGGGAAGAAGGCACAATGCAGCTCTGCACAGTGGAAAATCGGCGCAATCGTCAGTCCTCTATCTTGATCCGTTAATCTCAAGCAAGCCACCATAATCATTGCTTGGTCCATCATATCCCGGTGAGAGTGGATCACTCCTTTTGGCAATCCCGTCGTACCAGAAGTGTACATGATGGCATACGGGTCATCTTCTCCTACCATGATGGCAGTGCTCGTGTCAGATGCTTTGGATACAACATCATAAAAATAAGAAGCATATTGAACTGAAGGATCATCAATAGACCAGAACTGCACACCCGTCATAGACTTTGCCACAGGTTCTATGGCACCAGCCGTCGCTTTTTCAAACACAACCACTTTAGGCTCAGCATCAGCAAGAATGAACTCGATTTCTTTTTCCGTTAGACGGAAATTGATCGGGTTAAAAACAGCACCGATCTTCGTACAAGCAAACAAGGTCGTCGTAAACTCAGCGGTGTTGAATAGAACAGTCGATACTTTATCTCCCTTTTCCACTCCGGCTGTAATAAGGGCATTGGCGACCCTATTGACTTCCGTGTCCCACTCCTTGTAGGTCCATCTCGTACCTAAACGAGCATCTACCAGGCCTTCCTTGTCTCCATACTTGCTAACCGTTTGTTCAAACATGCTCTTTAACGTTGGTGCCATTATTATCTTCTCCTTTATATCCATTAGTTTTTTCAAAACCCATGACAAAGGACATGACTGCTTTTAGAAAGACTGCTTATTTGGGTTGCATACGAATCGCCCCGTCTAAGCGGATCACCTCCCCATTCAACATCGTGTTCTCTACTATACTTAACACCAGTTGAGCAAACTCTGCTGGTTGACCCAAACGCTTTGGAAAAGGAGTTTGCTGCCCTAAAGCTTCCCGCGCTGATTCCGGGAGTTGTTCAAACATCGGTGTTTCAAACAGCCCTGGAGCAATGGCCATCACCCTTATCCCATACCTTGCCAACTCACGGGAAATCGGTAATGTCATAGAAGCGACAGCTCCTTTAGAGGCACTGTAGGCTGCTTGACCAATTTGCCCGTCAAACGCCGCAATGGAAGAAGTATTGATAATCACGCCACGTTCTCCCAAGGCGTTCGGTTCGTTCTGCTGCATCTTCTCCGAAATGAGCCTGATCATATTGAATGTGCCCATGACGTTCACGTCCATCACTTTTTTGAAGGATACAAAATCGTGGACTTGGTCTCGTCCGACCACTTTTTCCCCAATCACAACCCCTGCACAGTTCACCAGTGCATTGACGCGACCGAACACTTCATAAGCCCGGTCGAGCATAGAGCGAATATCTTGTTCAGAGGTTACGTCCGCTTCACAGAAAATCGCCTGCGATCCGATCTGTTCTGCAAGGGCCGTTCCCTTCTGTCTGTCACGATCAACCAGAACGACCTTTCCTCCCCGCTCACTAATAGATCTTGCGGTTGCTTCGCCTAACCCGGAGGCTCCGCCTGATACAACTGCTACCAGTTCATGAAGGTTCATCTGGAGTCCTCCAATCGCTCGACAATGGTCGCATTCGCCATGCCTAGACCTTCACACACTGCCAGTAAGCCATATCGCCCTTCTGTTCGTTCCAATTCATGAATCAAAGTCGTCATAAGCTTAGCCCCTGTTGCTCCCAATGGGTGCCCAAGAGCAATCGCTCCTCCATTCACGTTCAGCTTGGCATGATCCACACCTGTCTCTTTCATCCAGAATAGAGGTACAGGGGCGAAGGCTTCGTTCACCTCATATAAATCGATATCCTCCACTCCAAGTCCGGCTTTTTGCAAAGCGCTTTAAGTCGCTTGAAGTGGTCCCGTCAGCATAAGCGTTGGGTCGGAACCTACAACCGCCCTCGAAACAACCCTGAACCTCGGTTTAAGTCCAAGTGACTCCGCTTTCGTACGAGACATCAACAATACAGCAGCCGCGCCATCGCTCATTTGGCTGGCATTTCCTGCTGTTATCTTCCCGTTCTCTTTGAAGACTGTCTTCAGCTGAGATAGCCCCTCAAGCGAGGTTCCTGGACGGGGACCTTCGTCCTCTGTTACCGTCATTTCATCTCCGCTTTCATTCATAACTTTAACCGGCATCAACTCTCGGTCAAAGCGACCTTCTTTCATAGCTTTAAGAGCTCTTTGGTGGCTTTCCACCGCATACCCATCTAATTCTTCCTTGGATAAGTTCCACTTGTCTGCAATTCGCTCAGCCGATATGCCTTGATTGATGATTTCATACTGATCCGTTAGCTTCTTGCTATCTTCAGCACCTTGTCGATTCGAAAACATAGGCACTCGCGTCATGCTCTCGACCCCACCAGCAATGACGACGTCCATATCCCCACAGGCAATCGCCTGCGCACCGAAATGAATAGCTTGCTGACTGGAGCCACACTGCCGATCAAGGGTCACGCCAGGCACTTCTATCGGGAAGCCAGCAATCAATGCAGAAATACGTGCAAGATCACCAGCTTGTTCACCTGACTGAGTCACACACCCTGCAATCACATCTTCCACTTGTGTTGGGTCAAGAGCTGCTCGGTTCATCAGCTCCTTTAATACGAGGGCAAACAATTCATCCGGCCTCGTATTACTAAATTTACCTTTACGCTTCCCTACGGGGGTACGAACTGCTTCAACAATCACTACTTCTTCCATTCGACAACCTCCTTATGTAAGTCCCAATTTCTTTGCGATAATGGACTTCATAATTTCATTAGATCCTGCGTAAATAGCGGTGACAGGTGCATCTCTGAACCGTCTCGCCATTTCATATTCCTCCATGTAGCCGTACCCACCATGTAGCTGCATACATTCCAAGGCAACCTTCTTCACTAAATCAGTCGTCCACCACTTCGACATAGATACTTCCTTCACCACATCCTCTCCATCCATGTGGGCTTGTATCGTCCTGTCGAGAAATGCTCTACCAATCTCCACTTCTGTCGCCAGCTCCGCTAGTTTGAACTGCGTATTTTGAAAAGAAGCAATCGATTGTCCAAAAGCCTGCCTCTCTTTCACGTAGGGAATGGTCAATTCCAGCATGCGCTCACATGACGCAATAGCCCCTATCCCTACAATCAGCCGCTCCTGTTGCAACTGATTCATTAAATAGTAGAACCCTTCTCCTTCCTTACCAAGTAAGTTTTCCACCGGCACCTTGGCATCTTCAAAGATGAGCTCTGCTGTATCTTGGCTATGCAGCCCGACTTTATCTAGCTTATTTCCTCGCGAAAATCCAGTCGTGCCTTTTTCCACGACTAACAGACTGATTCCTTTGTGTGCGGGCTTCGCATTTGGGTCTGTTTTACAGACGACAACTACAGCATCCGCGTGAACTCCGTTCGTGATAAACGTTTTTTCTCCATTCACCACGTAGTAGTCACCCTCTTTGTAAGCGGTCGTCTTAATCGAGGCTAAATCTGATCCGGCACCTGGTTCTGTCATGGCAATCGCCGTAATCCATTCGCCTGTCGTACACTTCGGCAGCCAACGATTCTTTTGTTCTTCCGTCCCATATTCATGAATATAAGGGACCACAATATCGTTGTGCAGACCGATCCCGATGGTACCTGTACCAACTTTCTCAAGTTCTTCATCAATGACAACAGAGTAACCGAAGTCCGCTCCAAACCCACCGTACCCTTCACCTAGCCACGGACAGAGATAACCTTGTGTCCCCATCTTCCTCCAGAAAGAACGAGGAATCTCCCCGTTCTTCTCCCACTCTTTGAAGTAAGGGACCGCTTCCTTCTGCAGAAACTTCTTCAAAGACTTACGCAGAATCTCGTGTTCTTCTGTTATGTACGATGCTTTCATAACGCCCTCCTCCTGATGAAAATATCTAAATCTATGTATAGTATTCTTTGCTTGATAGGCGGATTCCTCCACCGAAAGGAAAACGCTTACAAAAATATATAAAAAAAGGAGGCAGGGTTCCCCCTGACTCCTGGCTATTATCCTTCCAGCACTTTATGAATGACTTGTGCAACTCCGTCTTCTTTGTTGGATCCCGTCACGTAATCTGCTTGTTCTTTGACGACATCCTGAGCATTGCCCATTGCCACGCCAAAGCCAGCTTCACGGATCATAGCCAAGTCGTTCATGCTGTCACCTACTGCCATGATCTCATCCATGGATAGGTCCAACAACTTTGTCACCTTCTTTAAGGCTGCTGCTTTATTGACACCAACTGGATTAATCTCAATATTGGTAGGACTAGAGTTTGTTACTTCTAGATGTTCGTTTGCATTCAACTCTTGCAAAATGACTTCGCGAACGTCATCGTCTTGAATATCGAAGCCGAACTTCAACCAATCATAATCTTCTACTTCATTATCGAAAGGTTCGACCTCGTTAAACAGCCCTTGAACGGTGGACGACCAGAAGTACAGTCCATGTTCTTTCTTAAGCTCCCACAACCTTCTGACGTGCTTACGATCTAAACGATTACGCTCAACCAGATTGAAATCGTGATCGTAGATCTCCCCGCCGTTGATCGTGACGATATAAGAAGAGCTTCCTAAGGATTCAGCGATATCACGGCAACGAGACAAGGATCGTCCCGTACTTAGCACGACGTGAATGCCTGCTTCTTTCGCTTTTTTCACTGCTTGTTCGTTTGCTTCTGAAACTTCGCCCTCATGACTTACAAGTGTACCGTCTAAGTCGAGTGCGATTAATTTGATATCTTTTTCCATCTATATACACGTCCTCTCTTGTACCTCTCTATTTTAATACAAGAAGAGGTAAGATCAAAAACGATAGACTATTCAGATTGGTGCTCCTTTTTCAATTCCTCTACTAATCCTGGATTTTGTAATAGTTCTAGCGCCGTTTGTGCTAATGCCGTTCCGCCATTTAGCAAAGCTTGATCCGCTTCTTCAGAACGAGCAGCCTCTCGAAAAGCATCCGTGTGTGCAACGAGCGACTCCGGACCAATCTTGATATAGGGGTGGATGGTAGGAACGACCTGACTGATGTTCCCTGCGTCGGTCGACCCTAATCCTTTTCGTTCGGAAAGATACGTTTCTCCGAGAGCCTCGATCTTTTGTTTGAAAATCTTATCGAAGCTTGGAGTGACTTTGAAATTGTCGACTCCATTTTGAATTCGAGTCATTTTCCAGTCGGCACCCGTCATTAAACTGGCACCTTCGGCAATTTGTTGGATCCTCTTTGTCCATTTGTCACACGATTCACGCGTTGCTGCACGAATAAAAAAACGAGCTCTTGCGTAGTCCGGTACGATATTAGGTGCTTGACCACCGTCTAGGATTACTCCATGAATTCGAACGTCATCCGTTACATGCTCCCTAAGGGCATTCACTCCATTATACAAGTGTAGAATCCCGTCTAACGCATTGATCCCGTCTTCCGGATTACTCGCTGCGTGCGCCGCCTTTCCGAAGAATTCGAAATCTACCGGATCAACAGCAAGAGTCGGTGCTGAACCTGTCGTATGACTAAGAGGGTGAACCATCATACATGCGTCGAGATCTTGAACCAATCCATGTCTAACGAAGGTTCCTTTGGCACTACCATTCGGTCCACCTTCTTCTGCAGGAGTACCTAGCACAACGATTTCTCCACCGGTTTCCTCCACTACCTCACCAAGGGCGATCGCTGCCGCAACAGAAGCTGTACCGATGATATTATGGCCACATGCATGTCCAAGACCAGGCAGTGCATCATATTCCGCTATTAAACCGATTTTCGGTCCATTCGAAGTGCCTTTCTTAACCGCTCTAAAAGCAGTCGGGTGTTCTGGAATCTTTCGATCAATAGAGAAGCCTGCTGTATCCAAAAGGCTGCATAAGGTGTCTTGGGCAACGTACTCCTCATTGCCGACTTCCGGATGGTCATGAATATAGTGGCTTGTTTCAATATACGTTTGTCTGTTCTGTTCGATAGATTGTAGTATTGTTTCGTGAATAGAACCTTCCACAATGGAGCTCATTTTATCTCTCCTTTTACCAACCAATATTCTCAAGAGGTACGAATGTAGGAATCAACGAGTTGTTGTAGACTTCTTTAATATGGTTCGCTACATCTTCTTGTTGATATAGATCTACGATGGTCTGATACACTTCTTTATCTGTTTCGTCTGCTCTCGATGCAATAATATTGATATAAGGTTCTGCTGTGTCGTCTTCAATGAAGACCGCATCCTCAACTGGAACGAATCCCGCCTCAACGGCTACTCCATTATTGATAATTGAAGCTGCAACGTCTGGCAGTACTCGAGGTGTTTGTGCAGCAACGATGGGTTCAAACGTTAGATTTTTCGGGTTATCTTGAACTTTATCAATCGAACCGTTGCCATCAAAGTTTTCGGGTAGACCGATGAGACCAGCTTTCTCTAAGAGAAGCAATGCTCTTCCCATATTCGTCGCTTCTTTTGGAATTGCGATCGTACTGCCTTCTGGAATCTGCTCTACATCTTCAAATTTGTCAGAGTAAATCCCCATTGGTGCGATAAGTGTCGTTCCTACTGGTGCAAGATCAAGATCGTGCTCTTCAATAAATGCATCGAAATAGGAAACGGTCTGAAAGGCGTTCAAGTCGATGTCGCCGTCCGCAAGAGCCATATTTGGTCGTACATAATCTGCAAATTCAACCAGCTCAATGTCAATATTTTCTTCCGAAGCTTTCTCTTTGACCTTTTCCCAGATCGGAACCCCAGAACCGTTCAAACCGACTTTGATCGTTTTCGCTTCTTCTGCATCTCCTGTCTGAGAGCACCCTGTAATTAGCGCAACTGTAAGTAAAACAATAATTCCAATCCACAATTTTTTCATAAAAAATACCCCCTATTGTCTTTTTGCTTTTTTAGATAATAGATTACCAACCATTTGGGTTGCTTGAACGATGAATACAAGCAACAAAACGGTCACAACCATAATGTCTGTTTCGAACCTCTGATATCCATAGGAAATCGCTAAATCACCCAGTCCGCCACCTCCGACAAAGCCTGCCATGGCAGATGCCCCGACAAGTCCTATTGTGGCAATAGTTAGATTGAGAACAATAGAACTTAGTGCTTCTGGTATGTACACGCGCCAAATGATCTGCCAAGGCGTAGCTCCCATCGCTTCTGCCGCTTCAATTACACCCGTTTTCACCTCAAGTAAACTACTCTCCACGAGTCTTGCAATATAAGGCGCAGAAAAGATGATAAGCGGGACAGAAGCTGCTGCTGTTCCAATCGAAGTGCCTACAATCAACCTAGTGAGCGGCAAGATAGCAACGAGCAAGATAATAAACGGAATGGACCGGAAAAAGTTGACGACAGCACTTAAGCCGTTGAATATCGAATTGTTTTCTAATAGTCCCCCCTGCTTTGTCACTACTAACGCTATACCAAGGGGAAGTCCGATCAACGTGGCTACCAATAGAGATATGCCGACCATCAACAGTGTTTGATAAGTAGCTTCTAAAATTCGCGGCCAAAAATCGATAAGGTTAACCTGCATGACTATACACCTCCTGGACAGTTACAGCTGATTGGATATGGTCTATCGCTTTCACTATTTCCTTATCTTCTCCTTGGATTTCTACAACTAAGTGTCCAAAAGGAATTCCCTGTAGTTCTGTGATCTGTCCAAACAGAACATTCACATCAACATCAAACCGCTTCGATACTTGCGATAAAATCGGTTCCCCCGCCGTCTCATTTACGAATGTAACGCGATAAATATGTCGACCTGCCCCGCGCTTCTCTATCCCTCTTAGAATGGAAGCTGGAATATCACTTTCGATGACGCTTCGAATAAAGTTTTGAGTCGTCTGATGCTGCGGGTTAGAGAACAACTCGAATATAGTACCTTGTTCAATAACTGCCCCTTTCTCCATTACCGCCACCTTGTCGCATACTTCTTTGATTACATTCATCTCGTGGGTAATCATTAAGATGGTTAGGTTGTATTCATCCCTCACTCTCTTCAACAATTGCAAGATAGATTTAGTCGTTTCAGGATCAAGCGCCGAAGTTGCTTCATCACAAAGAAGAATATCAGGTGATGTGGCAAGCGCCCTTGCGATCCCCACTCTTTGTTTTTGCCCTCCTGATAACTCCTCTGGATATTGATCCGCTTTGTCTTCCAGTCCCACGAACTCCAAGATTTCGGTCACTCGCTTTTGAATTACCCTTTTAGGTGTTCCAACGAGCGCTAACGGGAATCCTACGTTATGGCGAACGGTCTTGGATTCTAGTAAGTTAAAATGTTGAAAAATCATTCCTATACGCTTTCGAACCCTTCGCACCTCAGGTTTAGATAGCTTAGTCAAGTCCTCTCCTTCCACCAAAATATTTCCCTCCGTAGGTTTCTCAAGCTGATTCACCATCCTTACTAAGGTACTTTTACCAGCTCCACTGAAACCGATGACGCCAAAGATCTCGCCTTTATCCACTTTCAGAGTTACATGATCTACGGCTCTTAATTCATTACCGTTATGGTCATAAACTTTTGACACGTCACGAAACTCGATCATCGTCTCCCCCCCTTTTGATATAAAAAGAAGCCCCTCTTCCACTTGATGTAGAAGAGGGGCTTCACAGTAATATACGAAACCGTCCCTTCTCATCTTTCAAGCGCTAGTTGCACTTGCTGGATTTGGCACAGTTTCCGATGTAATTATCAGTCCCGCTGCCGAGGTATCGTAGGGCCAGTCCCTCCACCTCTCTGGATAAGAAGAAAGAATATTCTTTTTTGAAATGTTGAAGCTAATCATAGTACACATCAATTTCTTTGTCAATTTAAATCGTTAAATTTTCTTAATTTTTAGTACGATTAGGGAAAGATATGATTTACTATATACCAAGCCGGGTATGATACTATCGAAACCATTTGTAGGAGGAGATCGAACATGTTTCACTATACAGTCGAAACAGACAAGGGCTTAGAAGAAGCCGTGCAGAGCTTAGAAGCCAGTCTGAAGGAAGAGCAATTCGGGGTTCTATGGAACTTTGATTTGAAAGGGAAACTCAACGAAAAAGGTCTAGATTTCGATCAAGACTTTCGTATTCTTGAAGTTTGTAATCCGAAAGAAGCACAGCGTGTCTTATCCCAAAATATTTTAGCAGGTTATTTCCTACCGTGTAAGATGGTTGTATATGATGATAAAGGCACCACGAAAATAGGCATGCCAAAACCGAGCGCTTTGATTGAAATGGTTGAGGATGAAGACATCCACGCTATTGCTGAAGATATTGAGAAACGGTTAATGGAATGCATGGACAAGAGCGTGTAGAGTCAGGCTTATGCCTGACTCTTTTAATGTTTTATAGGAGGTATGTTTGGTGAGAGTTCTCCTTTTAGGTTTACAGTCATTTCCCCTTCATTTGTAATAGCTGCATAAAAAACTTTTTGGCATTCAAGTACTCCTAGAGCTCTAAGTGCTTCATCCAGCCATTCTTTCGATTTTCCGAGCTCATGAAGAGCCTTATTTTCTACTTTCCCATCAAGAATCAGCGGGATTTCATAACCCCCACCCCTATGTACAATCCCTTGATCAGAACGAGTTACAGCTTCTTGTTCTGCACTCTTTTTCACTGACAACATCCCATTTGCTTCAATGACGGCAAGCTCTACATTCTCAACTAAAAATACATCCTTTTCTCTCAACATGCCTAAGATGTTATCAATAGAATAATCGATGCTTGCGATGTTCTTTTCGATTAGTTTCCCTTTGTAAATTACCACCGTGGGTTCAAAAGTCAGCCACTTCCCTACCTTTCGGTTATTTAATTTAGCCCAGACGATGACCTTTTGTAAGATTGCTATCACGAGCATAGCCACAATAGTATGGATATGTTGTATGTCAGGATCCGCAATATCAGCTCCCACCACAGAGCCCAGTACTAGTAAGACGAGCAAATCGAATACAGGAAGTTCTCCTACCGAACGTTTGCCCATGTACAGAGTAAGAGCTAACAATAACGGTAAAATTGTAATTATTCTACCTATTACTTTAATGGAATCTTCTATAACCTCCACTCTACACACCACCTTTTCTCTAGTTCTTTCCTTATATGCGCGCATCTATTACAAAAGCCCGAATCGTAGCTTTTCTTAGCATCTAAAAAAAGTTGTTTTAAAGTGTTGACATTATACCTAAGGGGGTATATCATAAGAAACGTGCTGTTCGAGACGGACAGAAAAATTCACTCCACAAAAGGAGGTTCAAACGATGGAATATAATGACGCGATGAAAAATCGCATTAAACGAATTGAAGGACAACTTCGCGGGGTTCTAAAAATGATGGAAGAGGGAAAAGACTGCAAAGACGTCATCACTCAACTATCTGCATCTAGAAGCGCGATTGATCGTACCGTCGGTCTTGTCGTGAGCTCCAACCTTGTGGAGTGCATTCAGGATGCTGAGGAAGACCAAAGCGCTGAAGAGTCCATTAACGAGGCAGTTCAATTACTTGTCAAAAGCAGATAAAAAATTTTACGTTTATAAATACCCTAACGTGTATATGTACTATATAAGGAGGAAATAGCATGTCTGAAACAAAGAAAACGAATATCATTCTGTTCAGTGGGGATTATGATAAAGCAATGGCTGCTTATATTATCGCCAACGGAGCAGCTGCGTACGATCACGAGGTTACAATCTTCCACACATTTTGGGGATTGAACGCTCTACGCAAGGATGAACCGATTAAAGCCGACAAAAACTTCCTAGAGAAGATGTTCGGAAAGATGATGCCTCGCGGTGCCGACAAAATGGGCATTTCTAAAATGAACTATGCTGGTTTCGGTCCGAAAATGATTAAAAACGTTATGAAAAAACACAATGCAATGCCACTTCCTGATTTAATCGAAATGGCTCAGGAACAAGATGTAAATCTAGTTGCCTGCACCATGACTATGGATTTACTCGGCTTGCAAAAAGCAGAACTTCTTGATGAAATCGAATATGCTGGCGTAGCCGCTTACCTAGGCGATGCCGAAGACGGAAACGTAAACCTATTTATCTAAGGAGGAAATGAACAATGAATACAATTCAACCAAAAGAAGTAGAACAGAAGCTAAACCAAGGGGAAAATCTGAACATCATTGATGTGCGTGAAGATGAAGAAGTAGCAGAAGGAATGATTCCTGGAGCTCAGCACATTAAACTTGGAACAATTGAAGAACGTGCTAGTGAACTGGATTCATCTAAATCTTATATTATGGTTTGCCGTTCTGGCGGACGTAGCGGAAAGGCATATCAAATCCTTGAACAAAAAGGCTTCGATGTGACAAACATGGAAGGCGGCATGATGAGCTGGGAAGGTCCAACTAAGTAATCGTATCACCAAATTAATACCCACACGGGTTGTAGGAGGATGACAAATGGACATTAAAACTGATTTTTCTCTAGATGCGAAGGGCCTTGCGTGCCCGATGCCTATTGTAAAGACAAAGAAGACAATGAAAGATATTGAAGCAGGTCAAGTGCTTGAAGTTCTTGCAACAGATCAAGGTTCCAAAGCGGACCTTGCCGCTTGGGCTAAGAGTGCTGGTCACCAATTCCTTGGAACTATCGAAGAAGGAGAAGTGCTGAAGCATTACGTCCGTAAATCCGGCGATGAAGACGCGCAAGAGAAAAAGCACCCGAACGTTGTGAGTAACGACGATTTAAATAAAGCATTAGACAGTGAAGACACACTCGTTGTAGACGTACGTGAGTCTGCTGAGTATGCATTCGAACACATCCCTGGTGCTACATCTATTCCACTAGGCGAACTAGATGAGCGCGCAGGAGAGTTAGATGAAAACAAAGAGCTCTACGTAGTTTGCCGCACAGGAAACCGTAGTGATATGGCTGCTCAGAAGCTTTCAGAGAAAGGCTTCACAAAAGTATATAACGTGGTGCCTGGCATGAGCGAATGGGCTTTTGATAAGACTTCTAATCAATAAATTTTTTTCGAAACAAAGATACCTTAGGGGGTAACAGAGAATGGCTATTAAAGAAATGACGGTCAAAGAAGTAGCTAAAAAAGTATTGAATAAAGAAAACATGTTCATTCTTGATGTGCGTACGGAAGATGCATTCCAAGACTGGAAAATTGAAAGCGACAGCTTCGACTATATGAACGTACCTTATTTCGATCTACTTGATGGTGTAGAAGAAATCATGGATGATCTACCAAAGGATAAAGACGTACTTGTCGTTTGCGCCAAAGGTGGTTCCTCCCAAATGGTAGGCGAAATGCTTGTAGATGAAGGCTTTACTAACGTCTATTCTCTAGAAGGCGGCATGAAAGCATGGAGTGAACACCTTGAGCCAATCAAAGTAAACGATTTGAAGGACGGCGGTGAACTCTACCAGTTCGTACGTATCGGTAAAGGCTGCCTATCCTACATGGTCGTTTCAAACGGCGAAGCAGCTGTAATCGACGCAACACGTATGACAGATGTATATGTCAACTTTGCAAAAGAACTAGGTGTTGAAATCAAGCACATCTTTGACACTCACCTTCATGCTGACCACATTTCCGGTGGACGCACGCTCGCTGAGCAAACAGGTGGCACGTACTGGCTACCACCAAAAGACGCGACTGAAGTAACATTCGATTATGCAAAACTAGAAGATGGAGAGCACGTTACAATCGGTAGCACACAAATCGATATCAACGCAATCTATTCTCCAGGTCACACAATCGGATCCACTTCCTTTGTTGTAGATAACCAATACTTGATGACAGGGGATATCCTATTCATCGATTCTATCGGTCGTCCGGACCTTGCTGGTAAAGCGGAAGACTGGGTAATGGATCTACGCGAAACACTCTATACTCGTTACCAAGAGCTTTCTGACGAACTCATCGTGCTTCCCGCTCACTTCATGATCATGGATGAGCTGAACGAGGACGGAACTGTTGCAGAGAAACTGGGCGTTCTTTTCGAGAAGAACCACGGTTTGAACATTGACGACCAAGACGAATTTAGAAAAATGGTGACAGAGAACTTGCCACCACAACCAAATGCGTACCAAGAGATCCGCGAAACAAACATGGGTAAAATTAACCCAGAAGATGAAAAACAGCGCGAAATGGAAATTGGACCAAACCGCTGTGCCGTACGCTAAGTAGCAGCTTAGAAATCGCTCGAATGTAAGAAGAATACAACAACAAACATTTTGGAGGTATTTACAATGAACGTAGCAAAAGTACTAGACGCAAAAGGATTAGCTTGCCCAATGCCTATCGTAAGAACTAAAAAAGCCATGAAAGAAGTAGAATCTGGTGAAGTACTTGAAGTACACGCAACAGATGCAGGCGCTAAAAGCGATTTGACTGCATGGGTGAAATCAGGCGGCCACGAACTGCTTGAAGACCAAGAGGACAACGGTGTATATAAATTCTGGATCAAAAAAGGCTAAATAATGAATGGAGGCGCGTAAGGAATGATTCCTATCTGCAACACGCCTCCACTATCAACTAAAGGGAACCTTGCAACGGTTCCCTTTTTTCAAGGAGGTTTACCATTATGGAGTTTGGATTAATCATTACAATTTTTCTTATAGGTTTTGCAGGTTCTTATATTTCCGGAATGCTTGGTATTGGAGGTTCAATAATCAAGTATCCGATGCTTTTATATATACCCCCCATGGTAGGTTTCACAGCTTTTACAGCGCACGAAGTATCCGGCATTAGTGCAGTACAGGTCTTCTTCGCCACAATTGGTGGCGTATGGGCTTATCGTAAAGGCGGATATCTCAATAAATCGCTGATCATGTATATGGGTGTGAGCATTTTAATTGGTAGTTTCATCGGTGGATATGGTTCTCGCTTCATGAGTGAAAACGGCATTAACCTTGTGTACGGCATACTTGCTCTCATCGCAACGGTTATGATGTTCATTCCGAGAAAAGGCTTGGATGATCAGGATCTCGAAAGTGTAACCTTTAACAAAGGGTTAGCCGCTGTACTAGCACTGATTGTAGGGATCGGGGCAGGTATCGTCGGAGCAGCAGGTGCCTTCCTACTTGTACCGATCATGCTTGTTGTACTGAAAATCCCTACACGCATGACGATCGCTTCCTCCCTTGCGATTACATTGATTTCATCAATCGGAGCGACCGTCGGTAAAATCACAACTGGACAAGTGGATTACTTGCCTGCAGCAATCATGGTCGTTGCAAGTCTCATTGCCTCTCCACTTGGAGCCATGGCAGGTAAGAAAGTGAATACGAAAGTGCTACAAACAATTCTTGCACTACTTATTCTCGGTACGACCATCAAGGTTTGGATGGACGTATTGTAAGTGTGAACAAGCTGCTTCTGTAATGGAAGCAGCTTGTTTTATTATGCAAGATGAAGATTGGACTTTACGATGTCTTATATTAACATCTTTCCTCAAAGCGGCGTATTGGAATGAGTATATCGACGTTTTGCCATAAGGTTTCTTATATTTGGTCGCCATTAGAACCGATATACGACAGTTACTGCCCCTTGAACAAGAGAAACGTCGATCAACTACTTGATATTCGACCTCCTCCACCAACACTTCCTCTAATATGGCTAATAGAGCAACTCTCACTCTCTTTCCGAAACAAAAAGGCACCATGACACTAGCAAATACAAAAAACGCCCTCTGTACTGTCTCTAAAGCAAAAAAAACAGCCTCCACACATAGTGGAGGCTGTTCTACCTTTTATTCTTCCGTAGTTGCTTCTTCATCAAGCATTTGTGTTTCGTCCAAGTAGCGCAGCAGGTCGCCGTAGATGACTTCATCAGACATCTCAAGCTCTTCCTGTGCTTTCTCAAATCCTTCTGCACAAGCATCTGCTTCTACTTCTTCACCCGTTTCACGGTCGTAGCAGACTCCTTGAATACCAACATAGTCTTCATTGGCGAAGTCGCCATCACGTGTGATCATCAGTTGACGACGCTCTGGGTCCATCAGGTCATGACCAAATTGGACTGGGTTCGGGTCTTCGATGCCTAACAGATTCGTCAGTGTCGGACGAAGGTCGACCTGTCCACCGACTGTATGGTTCTTCTCTGCATCGATTCCTTTACCATAGATCAACAACGGAACACGTTGTAATTGGAACTGTTCATAGTCGTTAATCTCTTTGTCCAAATACTGTCCCATCGCTTTCTGGTGGTTTTCAGAAATTCCGAAGTGGTCTCCGTAGATTACGAGAATCGTATTATCATAAAGATTGGACTGTTTAAATTCTTCTACCAACTGTTTCAACGCTTCATCCTGATAACGAATCGTCTGGAAATAACGGTTCAGTGTTCCACTATTCGTTTCTCCCTCTTCGATCAACTTCTTATCTTCCGGCAAATCGAATGGGTAGTGGTTTGTAAGCGTAATTAGTTTCGAATAGAACGGTTTATCCATTTGTTTCATCTTATCTAAAGAGTCCAAGAAGAAGTACTCATCCAAATAGCCCCACCCGAACGACTTCTCAGGAGTAATTTCATAATCTTCTTTCGAGAAGAAATCATCGTAACCTAATGAATCATACATCACGTTACGGTTCCAGAATGTCTTATCATTCGCGTGCATGACATTCGTGAAATATCCATTGTCACTCAGCAGGTTAGGAAGCCCTTGATACTCGTTTTCAGAGTGTGTAAAGAAGACGGCTCCGCGGTTAAGAGGATACATAGAGTTTGCTAAAAGGAATTCAGAGTCTGATGTACGCCCCTGTTTTACTTGGTGATAGAAATTATCGAAATAGATTCCTTCTTCTTTCATATCGTTGAAATATGGTGTCAGTTCTTCACCATGCAAAGTGTTGTCCACTACAAACGTCTGTGTACTCTCCATGGAGATGGCAATAACGTTCTTGCCTTCTGCGACACCTTCCAATCGATCACTGTCTTCTTCTTTCTTTTCATTCAAGTAGTTGATGACAGGCACCAGTTCGTTACTATCAGCTAAAGTCTTCGTCATTTCCGTCTTACCTTGAAGTACAGCATCATAAACGTGGTAGTTGATCAAACCGATATACTTCACAAGCATATTACGGTCGAAGGTACGCTCAAGTAAGTCCGTACGCTCCGTCTCTGCCCACTGTAGGTTCACAATGAACAGGGGAATCGCAACAATAGCCAAAATCAATCCTTCGCGGCGCTTTGGCATGAACTGTGTAAGTTTCTCAGGGTTTAAGTAGAATAATAGAAAAGCTGCAATCAGAACATCGACGAATAAAAAGATATCTGTCGGAGAAAGGATGGTTGTGATACTTCCCCCAAGGTCCGCCAAGTTCGCTACTTGGTTCAACATCGGTATCGTGATAAAGTCATTGTACTCACGGTAAAATAGGATGTTGACATAAAGCAGGATAGAGCCAAGAATATAGGAAACGAACATTCCTTTACGTCCACCTAGCAAGATCCCGATACCGAAGATCAAGAAGATACTGCTGAGTGGGTTAAAGGCAAGGATCGAGGCCTCATTCGCATTCTCTACCTTTAATGAAAAGATGTTACCTTGTATATAGGACATTTTAATCCAGAAAATCCCGATGATGACGGCATAAATTGCTAATTTCATTGCTGTTTGTTTGTTCATATATTTTTTGAATGTAAACATTGTAAAACCTCCGTAAATTTACATTACCCAATTTTAACGCATAAAACAGCTTTTTTGTATAAAAAATATGTAGTTTAAATAATCTGACACATTTGTTACTGATTTATCAACGGTTTGTAACGTAAAAATCGAACATAAGCACTATGAAATACATTTTTTACTAGTATGTACCGCATATTGTAATTTACCTTCGTAGGTCTTAAAAAGGCAGTAGCTGCTATCCCCCGTAGCAGCTACTGCCTTTTTTCATACTCTTTCTCATAATGTCGTTTCAAATGGAATCGATGGATCAATCGAATGGTCGGTCGGATCAACATTTGCAAACTACCTAAGACAAACAAGGTGACACCCCATGTTTTCAATGCCTCAAAATAAAAGAAGATACTTCCGACTAGGAACCATACTCCCAGCAGGAAATCGTTGACTGTGTACCACGTTTCATAATTCTTTTTGAAAAATATCCCGTGACCTCCCATCTTGATTTCGACATACTGGTCCTTTGTATGTTTTTGGGCATCTGCTTGCTCAGCCATCCAATCACCTCCATTGTTGGAATACCCTTTTCGCTTTACTTCTATGTACTTTCACAACAATAAATAAGAGCCGGGCATTCACCCGGCTCTTGATTACTCTTCGGTTTGGAGCTCCACAATGATGGCGCTTAGAATGACAAACATAATCGTCAATGAAATCGTCACTGCGAAAGCAAATGTCATTACGACCCCTCCTCTACCATGTTTGGAAACGTCCGGACCCTGGTGGTGCATGTTGAATAATCTCGCTTAACGGAATCGTGTATGCAAGAGCAATAAGGACAAAGGCAATCCCGATCCACACTTTCCAATTTTCAAGTAGTGCCGGGGTACCAGACACATCACTTTCCGCCATCGGAAACGTCATTTTGCTTTCCTGGTCTGATACAGGTGCGAACCACCATAGTTGAATGACGATGTAAATGAGCAATAACGCTGACAAGAAGAGGATCGAACCTCCCACAGCCATAATGACGTGATTCGATAAAACTCCTTCAAACCACGCGAGGGCGTCTTCATGAGCATAGCCGGTGTAGGCGGTACGTCTTGGGGCACCAAGTAACCCCAACATATGCTGTGCCGTACTCATCAGAAGCATCCCTATCGACCACGTAAAGATTTGTAAGAATGCAAGTCGCTGCAAGTTCTTTGTGAACTGTCTTCCTGTTAAATATGGGATAAACCAAAACGTTAGGCCGAAAAACGTCATAGCAACAGGTGTACCCACTGTGATGTGAAAATGACCAACCACCCAGAGCGTGTTATGCACCAGTTCATTCATTTGAAAGCTTGCGTTGATAATTCCCCCAGCTCCACCTGGAATGAAGAAGAGCATTGCAATCAAGATCGATGTGAACCGTACGTCTTTCCAAGGAAGCTTCGTGATCCACCCGAATAAGCCTTTACCACCTAATTGACGGCCTCTCGTTTCGAAAGTAGCAAATAGGGAGAAAGCTGTCATAAGGGATGGAATGATGACCATAAACGTCAAAACCGTTTGTAGAAACTTCCAAAAGCTTGCGATACCTGGTTCAGTCAGCTGGTGGTGAAATCCTACAGGAATCGAAAATAGTATAAATAACACAAAGGATAGACGAGCAAGCGAGTCGCTGAACACTTTTCCACCGATCAGCTTCGGAACGACGACGTACCATGCCATATAGGCAGGTAACAGCCAGAAATACACGAGCGGATGACCGAAGTACCAGAATAAGGATCGACTAAGTTCCACATTGATTCCATCTGTCCAACCGAACGCCCAAGGGATGAACTGGAACAATACAGTGGCTACAACACCTAAACAGGCAATAACCCAAAGAATAATAGTAGCAACGGTCATGAAGGCGAACAGAGGACTCAATTGTCCCTTATTGGCGCGTCTCCATTTCACATAATGCCCGATTAGAGCAAACCCCTGAACCCATGTGCCAATGACGAACAAGGCTAGCCCTACATAGAAGAGTCCATGAGCCTGCAGAGGCGCATAAAAGGTGTACAGCACCGATGCCTGACCGGAGACTACCATGACTACTACGAGTAGCGTACCAAGCAATGTGATCCAGAAGCCGATCCAGTTCCACAGGATTACACGAGGACCGAATTGCCCCAAAGCTTTACTCGTTCCCGCTTGGAAAAAGGCAAAAATAAAGAACGTTGTAAATACGATAGCAAGTAATAGACCGTGTGCTGTGAGGATCTGATAATAATCCAGCCACCCAGGAAGGGTTAGCGCATCATTTCGAATAAAGACTTGTAGCAAACCACATAGCGTTCCTATAAGAAAAGCCGCATAGGCAACCGCCGTATTTGCCAATGGCAATCGACGATCATTTGGTAGATTCATAGATTGATTCATGACTCGACCACCTCAATTTCTGCACTCATAAAATGATGCCCCGACCCGCAATACTCATTACAAATGATTAAATACTTACCAGGTTCTTTGAACGTATGCTTCTTGTGGTTTACTTGGCCTGGTATTGCCATCATGTTTACATTGGTACCGACGATCGAAAAGCTATGGGTAACATCTTCACTCGTTAACGTGAAGGTGATTTCTTTGCCCACAGGTACTTTCCAATCTCCTGCATCGTATCCGAATGCTTGTGAAATAATCACCATTTCATACGTTCCATCCGACCTCTCATGTAACCCTGTCTGGTCGAAAGGAGCCGTTTCTCTCACCTTGTTAGGATCGATTGTCATATGACCTCCTGATGGGGTGTTTCCTTGGTGAAAAGCACTGACGCCGACGACACTAAGAAAAACGATCAACGATATAATACCGAATGCTAACCAGATCTTTTCATATTTGTGCAAATGCATGCCTTTCCCTCCTATAAACGACTGACGTAAAGAAAGTAAATACTAACCCACATTAAAACGATAATAAAACCAACAAAGAAAACACTGATGAGCGTCCCTTTCAAACTAGGTTGCTGCGATTTCTTCATCCAACCCCATCCCCTTTATGTAATTACTTACCATTATTGTATCGTGCAAAAGTCTCAAAAATGATTGGGGAATCCCCTACAAGTTGCTTCTCGTAATCCCTGAATTTCGTTTTTGAACATAAAAAAAGCCTGATTTCTCAGGCTTTCATGTACTGAATAGGATAAATGTTCAAATTGCAGGTGTAAGAGTGAAGTCAGCGTAGCTTAGGTATTTCCAACTCGACCTTAGTCCCACCATTTAACGGAGAAGTCACACATAGCGTTCCTCCTACAGAGCGTGCCCTCTCTTCCATACTGAATAGACCTACCCCTTTACGTCTTTCGTCCTCTCTGATTCCAACTCCCTCATCTATGATGGAAAGTTGTATGGAATCACTTGTTTCCTTGATGGAAACAACCGCTTCTGTGACTTGAGCATACTTACGCACATTCGTCAGGGCCTCTTGAATAACACGATAGATGGTCGTTTCTACATCATTGCTCAAACGGTAACTATAATCGGCATATAGGTGTACCCGAATATCATATGAATTGTCCATACGATTTACGAAGGAGCGAACAGCAGGCATCAGCCCAAGTTCATCCAATGCAGGTGGCCTCAATTCCCAAGACATGTCTCTCACGCTTTGAATAAGACCACTCGTATCTGCCTCAAGCTGCTCGAGCAAAGGGTGATCCACATCCTGCATCAGACGGTGCACACTGATCAAGAGACTGTATAGTTCTTGACCTACTCCATCATGGAGCTCACGAGAGAATTTACGCTTCTCCTCTTCCTGTACATCCACGAACCGGGTCATCATATGTTGTAACTCCTGCTCCACACGTTTCCGCTCTGTTATTTCATTTCGAATGGCCAGGTATTGATAAGGTTTTCCGTTCTCTTTCAAGAACGGAACAATCGTCGTGTCCACCCAGTAGTAACTTCCATCTTTCGCTCGATTCTTGATTTCGCCTTTCCATACCTCACCGAACCCGATCGTTCTCCAAAGATTCTTAAAGAAAGCTTTGGAATGATGTCCTGAATTCAGGATGCGATGGTCTTTTCCGATGATCTCTTCAAGACTGTATTTAGAGACCTCACAGAACTTCTTATTCGCATACCGGATGACCCCTCTTTGATCCGTTACGGCTACTATAGAGGACTCATCCAAAGCATATTTTACGTCTATCAATTCTTTCAAAGGTTCATAAAACTGATGATCCAGGTGACTTCTTTGCACAAGGTTTTGAATGGTGATGATATAGGAGTCCCGTTCTGATATGGAAAGGGGATGGACCACTAGGAAGACAGGAAAGGGAGGGCGATCCGCTGGCTTGATATAGCGCTGGATCACTGTTCCTTTCTCGCATGTTTCAAGCTCATCCAGTGGAAAATCCAAAAAGAGATTCTCTATATGTAGGGGATGACCCTTTATTTGAAGAAGGGATTCCGCTTTCGCATTCAACTGTTCCACCAGTCCTTCAGCATTAATAAGGATCATCCCTTCTTTTTGGTCGACTTGCGTAGACACACGATCAGAATGTTGCTTCATACTACCCTTTCACCTCTTCTCTTATCCATTGATCAAGTTGCTTTACATAGGGCTCAAAGACCTTTCTTTCCGGCAATATGACCTCCTTACGGTAACCGATGAGCAACACTCCGATAGGAAAACGATAGGTTTCTAAGGGAATGGCAACAAAACTCTCGATTTTTTCGGACATCAAGATAGGGTATTCAGACGGTTTCTGTGTCCATTCCTTTTTGGAAGAACACAACCATGCTGTCCCGACCTGCATCACTCTACCAGCAACACCGCGCCCATAGGAGATTTCCATAGCTTTATACTTTTCATTTAAAGCATTATGAGCATACATCCATTTGATTTTCCCTATATCATGATCCATTAGCGCAATTGCCAGAAAGTCAGCGTTTGATGCCATTTGCAGTTCTTTAAACAATTCATTGATGTGGATCATCATATCACCTTGTATACCCGATTAGGCCCTTTTTCCAAGCGTACTCCACGAGTTCTGGACGCGTTTTCAACTGAAGCTTTTCCATTACGCGTGCCTTGTGCGCTTCGACGGTCTTTACACTGATGATTAATTTCTCTGCGATATCTTTATTCGCATATCCCTTTGCGACGAGAGCCAGCACTTCTCGTTCCCGGTCTGTCAGAGAACGATAAGAATCCACTTGACCGCCTTGCTTTATCTTATTCATATAATCCTCCATCAAACGTTTCGTTGCAGAAGGATACAAGTAAGCGTCCCCTTGACTCACTTGTCTGATCGCTTTCATCAGCTCCTCATGAGGGGCACTCTTAAGGATACACCCAGATGCACCGAGCTCTATCCCTCTAAATAAATACTCTTCGTCATCGTGCATCGTTAAAATCAATATATGCGTATCTGGAAAGTGTTTTTTTATTTCCGAGGTGGCAGATAGTCCGTCTTTACCGTGGGGCATTGATAGATCCATCAAAACCACTTGTGGGGCTTTATCTTCCACTTGCTGATATGCTTCATCGCCTTCAGATGCCTCTCCAATCACTTCCATGTCTTTCTGAGCATTCAAAAGCATCTTCAGCCCTGATCGTACCACTGCATGGTCATCTACAATGATGATTCGGATCATCGCGCGTCTCCTCCCTTCCCCAGTGCCACATTACTTCTTTGGCTTGGACGTCTACACTTGCTTTTATGTCTGTTCCATTCAATAAACAAGGAACAAATTCCTCCTCTAATGAGAACCGAACAGACCACTCTCCTTCTAAAACCATGACATCGATTGCCTGAACGTTGTAATCAAACATCTTTGTGACAACCCGCTGAAGCTGCCGAAAGGATTTCATCTCACTCAGTGGCAGCAGCTTTTCTCCTTTATAGGAGACAAGTACCCCATGCTTTTTCTCTAATACCTGGAGGAACGCGGCTACATGCAAATATGTCTCTTTGTGATAAGAAACATGAGGGAAAATTTCTGTCGAACGGTTTCTCATATCACTTATAACATAACGTACTACACGCTCCGCTTCTTCTTGCTTCGATTCGTCCATTTCCATATAGGCTAATACGCTGGTTAACAACTGTGCGTACCTTTCATGTAAATCCTCTGCCACTTCCATCAACGAATGCTCATAATACCCCATTAAGTTTGTTGGTTCGAACGAGGAGTGCATCTCTTCACCTCACCAAAAATCGTTTTATTTACTATATTATACAAGGAATTCGGAAGGCACCCTATTAGGGACTCCCCTTATTTTTTATACTGAAAAACCTTCATAAAGTTTCAAGAACTGGGCATGACTAATGGAAGGAGGTGGGACATATGCCAGCTTATTTGTGTCCAAGCTGTAAAACGAATCGTTCACGCTTCAACATCATTGAGCAAAATCCGAAATCCGTCAAAATGGATCCGAGAAGCGGGGACGTTGTTCAGGAATATGGACCCGGTGAACAAGATGCCTTTCACGCTGCTTATCAAGGTCCAGAAATCAAAGTACAGTGCGGGGCATGCGGATTGATTGAAGATGAGAAGTCTTTCGCAGCTTTTGCAGAACATAATCGTTTAGATTAAAAAAAGAAGCCTAAATCGGCTTCTTTTCTTATTGGTTCATTCTTGATAGGAAATCCCCTAGCGGATCATCATCCTCGTCGTCCTCTTCTACAGCATCTTCTTGTGCAGAATGAAGGTCAGCTTGTAAGCTATCTAAACTCACATCATCTAAATCTTGACTATCATCGGTGAAAAGAGGTTCTTCAGGCTCATCTGGGATGACTGGCTCATCGACTTCCTCAGAAGCCGCCTCCTCTTGTAAGTAGAGCGCTTCATCGATATCCGCCGTATTACTATTCAGAGAAGCAAGCAATGAAGTTGCTCGCATAGGGTCCATTAACAATTGGTATAAAATACTTCCAATGAGGGCTTCGGAATGTTCATGTTTAATCCAATTCCGCTGTTCTTTTGAGAGGGATTTAGGGAGGGGGACGGTAATAGTCTCTTTTTCTCTCGATAAGGACTGGTTCACCCCTTCCAGAACGAATTGAGCGATTTTACTCGAAAAATTCCTTCTCTCCGTCTCTTTCAAGTGAGTGAGCTGTTTTAATAAATGATCAGGTGTATCCGAGGGGACTCGAAATGTAATCGATTGTCCCCTCTCTACACGCTTCCTAGATTGGCTCATTAACTATCACCTTATTTATTCGATGAGGCTTTTTGCTGTTCTTTTTTCGCTTGTTTTTCACTCTTACGAATAAAGTCAGCAATTAATTTGTAATACGCATTAGCCATCATCCAGATACTTTCATTCTCATCTTCAAAGAATTCGATGTTATAACCATCCAGCTTATTGTTCAACGTTTTAATGTACTCTTTTAAGACGGCAGAACCTCCACCTACGAAGTAGCAGATCTCCGACTGAGAGTTCTTCTGCCATACGTTTCTTAAGTAGCGGTACTGTTTCTTCGCTAGCTCGAGCAGAATACGGTCCGTAATGTCATGGACATTCGTCCGGCTGCCTCGCACCATAATATGATGGCGGTCATTCTTACGCGTGATGATGTCTACAACATCACGACGGCTGTCTAATTCAACGCCGTGTTTAGTTAAGATCTCATCTCGGATCATTTCAAGCGACTCAGAAACACCCAAATTGAAGCCTTGAGCCTTGTCATCATCGACGTTACGGTTGCGAATTACTGCTATGTCAGTAGACAATCCACCGATATCTTGAATTAGGATCTGTTTATCAATCAACTCTTTATTAATAACATTCAAATCGTTATCCATTACTAAGTTCACATAAGCTGCAAACCCCTCTGGGTACACCTTCACTTCATCGAATTTCAAGTTCACTTTGATTCCTTGATATCTCGGCGTGACAAGGAATTCTACTTGGTGGACAGAGCCTAACAGCTGAGAGCGGTACCCTACATCTTTACCTTCTTTTACTTCACGTAAAGGAAGCCCTGTTCCTAATGTATAGTTAGATTCAATTACGTTATTTTTGGCTGATTGAGCATCTTTTAAAGAAACGGAATCTAATGCAAGAGCAGCGAATAACATTACTAATGTCTGGTCTTCCTCCGACTTATAACTACCTGGGTCAAGCTCTGTCGAGTTCGTTGTCTTCGTAGCTAGGTTCCCTACACGGTAGATGGCATTGTTTTCTCTTAATGCCGGTGAATGCACTCGAATGTGTAGATTATCGAGTGGATCTTTCTCGTCTAATTCTTCTATACCGATAACAGGTCGGTCTTCTAAATCTCTTGCAATAACGTTCGGAATATATAAAGAAGACTCGAGTTTTCCAAAGTTTGCCTTCACCGCATCGTTTCCTACATCAACCGCAGCAATTCTTGATTTTGTCATGAATCAGCTCTCCTTTGAGAAGTTACTAGATTTTGGATCTTACTAAGTTAAATCTAATAAACTATCAAAAAATAGTCAATGCGCCATTCGGTGTACCCAATTTTGCTTACATGTGTACAATAACGTTTACTTGAGTACAAACACGCAAACACATTGATATAACAGCCTGCATACGCTTTTGTACACAAGTAAACGTATTTGCAAACATATTGTACACAATTTGTTTGCAAGAATACATATATGTGTACGTCTACATTATCCCGAATAATTATACATATTTCTCCACAAAATCACGGACTTTGTTCTATTCTCCCTGTATTAGAAGCCGGGCTAAGTTTTGTTTTTTTCTTAATTTTTTTCAAAAAAAATAGAGTGAAGTCTTTTTCACTCTACTGCCAGCCTCCTAAGCCGCCTCTCACGTTTATAATTTTCGTGAACCCTTGCTTTTTCAACTGCTTCGCTGCCTTCATACTTCTCATGCCACTCTGACATAGTAAAACAATGCTTTCTTCTTTATTTAACTCGCTCGACCGTTTATTAAGATCGGAAAGCGGGATATTCTTAAAAGGTTTTCTGTGGTTACGTTTGAACTCACCAGTCGTTCTGACGTCGATGAACTGCGTCTTTTTATCCTTCGTTAATTGCTGCACTTCTGCTCCAGATATAGTAGATATCCCTTTAGCAGGCATAAGCCACTTCACAATAAGAAATACAAACACTAGAGCAATAACCCATTGAAACAAATCCATAATTCTTCCCCCCTACTCTCCACAAATGCATGGAACTTGTTGATCTTCCACATCGCAAGCTAATGTATATCCTACAACACGGTATCCTTTTCTACGTAACAATCTCGTGCATAAGTTTTTCTCTACATGGTCTCGAACGATAAGGACAATCTCTTTATCTGGTAAGTCCCGGTGATGACGATTCAGGTAAGAAAGCGGAATGCAGTAAGCATCTTGGACTATATCACGACTGGATGTCTGATAGTCTCTTGCATCTAAGAGCACCACTTCATCATCCCATTCTTCTATTTGTAACGGCTTTACACCGGTAACGGGCATATAACGATTTAGGAAGAACAATAGCACACAAACACCAATTCCAATTGCAACAATACTCATTTAGATCTTCCTTTCTAACTATAATCCTTATTCATCATATACCTACAAGGGTATAAGTGTCAACGGTATTGCTCGCATCATAAATGGGCACATTTAGTTCGTTTGGTTTATTTATTCTTACTAAGGTGTCCTTCACAGCTTCAACACTCTTTTATAGGAGTCTAGTATTAAAACCTCCTACAAAACCGTTCTAGTAGCCTTTAAATAAAGAAAAACTCAAAGAAGGTGCAAGCCTTATTAAGTTAGTACGTTGTGCTTACTGTCGCTCCGGAAGGTCTAACATACTACTGTGTTTCATCCCTACTAGTGAAAGCTCTATGTAATTGTTTTTAGACAAAAAAGAGCTGATCCCCTTCTGGAGGATCAGCTCTTTATAGCCATGATTATGGCAAGTATTTACGTGGGTTCACAGAGTTCGAGCGACTGCCGTTCCAAGACCCTTCGTGGATTTCGAAGTGTAAGTGCTGTCCGGTAGAATCTCCTGTACTTCCCATATTACCAAGGAATTGACCTTGTTTGACCGTTTGACCAGCGGATACTGCTGGCGTACTTCTCATATGAGCATACAGCGTCGTGAATGTTTGTCCATTGATTTGGTGGGCAATAAACACGACGTTCCCATAACTAGAAGAATAGTAAGAACGGATAACTGTTCCGTCAGCTGATGCGTGAATTGGAATTGTTCCACCACCGGCTAAGTCAATACCTGAGTGAAGGCGCTTCGTTCCATAAATCGGGTGAACACGGTATCCGTACTCAGATGACGTTCCAGCATTAGCAGGCCATGCAAAGGTTGAGTTTCCAGAAGATTGATAGCTAGCACTGGAACTGGAACTAGAGCTGTTACTGGAGTCAGAGCTTGAGGTTGACTGAGAGCTTGCTTCAGCTTCCTCACGTGCTTTCTGAGCTTCTCGCTTCTTACGCTCGGCTTCTTTACGCTGGCGTTCGATTTCTTGTTTGATAGCTGACTCTTGAGCAGCGAGTGTTGCGTTTTCTTCTTCAATATCCATAACGTGATTATGCAGCTCTTCTTCTTCACGTTCTAGCGATTGTAGTAACTGGTCTTTCTCTTCTTTATTACGATCGAGTTCTGCTTTAAGGCTTTTCAGTTCATCTAACTTATCTTCAAGAGATGCAAGTTCTTCTTCTACTTTTGCTTTTTTCGATACAACGGCTTCTTTATCGGCTTTATGCTGTTCTAGGATTTCGCGGTCCTGTTCAGCAATGGTGTTGAGACTAACGACGCGTTCTAGGAAGTTACCGAAGCTTTCGGCTCCCATTAAGACGTCTATGTAATCGATGGCACCACCGTTTTGGTGCATCGACCTTACACGGTCTTTCAATAATTCATCGCGTTCTGCAATACGCTTCTTCAATTCAGCGATTTCTTTTTTCAATTGCTCAATGTTCTCACGTGTCTTTTTGATCTCTGATTCTTTCGTGCTGATTTTCTCACGTGCCTCCATGATCTGGTTATCTAGGCGGGCAATTTCAGCATTCACTTGTTCCTGGTGTTCTTTCACATTTTCAAGCTCTTCTTTTGTTTCAGCCTTTTTCTCTTGGTTGGCTGATTGCTTATTCTGGTTCTCTTCAAGTTTATCATCTAAAGAGTTAGCCAGTGCAGGGCTTGAGAAGAACCCGGATATGGCAAGGCTCACGGTCATGACGGCAACAAACAGTTTAAACTTCACTCGGTCTTCCTCCCCCAAATCTATTAGTTATCCAGTCTTGTTGTCTCTATACTTTCAAATACTTGCGAATCGACGTAAAGCTACCCCATAATCCGATAGTGACTCCCATTAGAAGGAGGAGTGCGGACACTCTCAACACGAAAGGATAAACAGGTAATATATCTATAAACAACGTTGGGAAACGGGTTTGAATTTCAGTGTAAAGGAAATCGTATCCGAAGATGACAATCGCTATAGGAATCACAGACCCCAACACGCCAATGAGAATTCCTTCGATTAGGAATGGCCAGCGTATGAACCAGTTCGTGGCTCCGACCATTTTCATAATTCCGATCTCCCGCTTACGGGCTACAATCGTAATACGGATTGTGTTCGCAATTAAGAACATTGCGGTGAACAATAATCCTGCAATGATAGCTAGTCCAACATTACGAGCGATGTCCATGACATTGAAAAGACGTTCGACGGTTTCTTCCGCGTACTCCACCTTTTCAACACTTTGGAGATCTTCTATGGATTTTGCTACTTCAATCGTGTCTTCCGGCTCTTCTGTCTGAACAATGAACACATCATTAAGCGGGTTCTCTTCTTTCAGAGATTCAAAGACTTTCCCTTCCCCACCTAAACTGTCGATCAATTTATCAAGGCCTTCTTCTTTCGATTGGAATTCAACAGTAGATACTTTGGACATGTCCGCTATCTGCTGTTCTAAATTATCCCGTTGATCTTCATCTGCTGTTAAATCTATAAACACACGGACTTCTACATCTTCCTCAATCTGAGCTCCGATATCGTTCAAGTTCAATAAAATGGCTGCAAATACTCCGACGAGTAAAAGCGTGACTGTTACGGCTGAAACGGATGCTACTGTCATCCATGAATTTCTAGTTAAGTTCTTGAATCCTTCTTTTCCGTGGCGACCGAACGTCTTCATTTTCATATTTTGGACACCTCTTGCTTTCGTCGATCGTGTATAAAGATGACATCAATCGACATGAAATGACGAAATTCGACAAGATGACCTACACCTGTAAGGTATACGTTCTTATATGTGCTTCATCACTTCTCTTTTTCGAGCTCATTCTGTCAATCTAAGATGTACATCTTATGTATTTCTTGTCGTTTTGTGCAGTACCCTCTCATTATAACAAAGAAATTCGCTAATAAAAGACAATTTATTATTACATTTGTGTTTCATAACGTTACATAATTATAGAGATTGTCGACTCTTCTTGACAGCTGTAAAGGTCTTTAGAACCACTAATATAACTATTATTTACAGAGGTGGAGGGGATAAAAAAAGACAGCCCGATTTCCGAGCTGTCTTTGATAAATTATATCTTTATTGGGTCTGTTTACTTTTGGCTATCAAACGTACTTCATACCATGCTTTCTGCTTTTGTTTACCTGTTTCCACTACAGAAGCAGAAGGGTAATACTGACGAATCATTTCCACTTCTTGCTTGGATAAGCGCAACTCTCGCTTGTACACGCCATCACGGAACGATTCTAAGAGAAACTGTTGGAAATCTTGCTTTTTCATTTTCCGCACTCCCTGTCAGTGAAGCATTATTTTTGGTAAACCGTTTCTTTCACCACAACATTCGCAACGACTTCCATGGGATCGATAACAGGGACCGTTACATGGTAGGGCTTCAATACCAGCCCTATCTCTGTGCAACCTGAAATGATCACTTCCGCTCCGTTTTCAATTAACTCTTTTGAAGCCTCTTGAAGTAGGTGAAGCGATTCGCCATCTGTGTTGCCGCTCTTAATTCCATTTGGACCATAAATCGCCTGCATCACTTTGTTTTGCTGTGTTAATGATGTCGGGTAGACAACATCCATATCACTCAGATATTTATCAAAAAGACCAGACTCCAATGTTCCAGTCGTCGCTAACACACCAACTTTTGCTGCTTTCGGATGGATGTCTTCGATATATTTCTTCGTTTCCAGAAATGCGTTCATCAATGGATACGAGATTTCCTTCTGCACTTCTTCAATGAAGTAATGAGCTGTCATACAAGGAATACATGCGACATCGACGTCCAACTTCTCCAGATTCTTAGCGGCATCTATCATCTCGGGTACTGGATTCGGACCGTTCCCAGCAATTGCTTCAGTTCGATCCGGAATCTTTGCATTACTGTCGATGATGACTCGGAAATGTTCCTGGTCCTTCGATGCATTCGTCGCGCGTATGATCTTCAAATAACACTCAGCTGTGGCTTCAGGTCCCATCCCCCCGAGAATGCCTATGATTTTGTCGTTCATGTAATGCCTCCTTGCGATAGACCTGAACAGTTCTTAGATGTTACGAAATGCCTGCCACTCTATTTTTCAGCGGCTTGAATAGTTCTTCTTCATCCATTTCTGGTCTCGCTTTGTTTAATTGTTCGAGTGCGATTTTTGCTCCGGGGTCCATCCCTTGGCAACCAGCTAACAACACAACATCATCGGCTTTAACCTCTGATAGTCCTTTTTCAATCGCATCATCTAGCTCTTTATAAAAATCAACGTGAATGCCTGCTTCTCTCATCACTTCTTGGAAAACTTCCACTTCTTCTTCTGTCACTCGGTCTTTACCTGTTGTGTAATCATCACTTAACGTGGCGATCACCTCGGTAAGGCCGAGCTCGGGAGCCCATTCTGCAATAGCTTCGGCATTCTCGCGGTTCACGGTGACTCCGCGACTCCCACGGATTGCATAGACAAGCTTCAAATCATTATAATCCATCTGCTGTAACGTACTCAACGTGACGTTGATGTTTCCGTAGTTTGCAAAGTGATCATCAAGAATCTTGAAATCATCTTCAAACACCATCTCAAAACGGCGTTCCACCCCACCGAAGGCCTTCAGACCCTTCTGGATGGTTTCAAGAGGTATCTCATTAAGAAGCCCGACCGCGACGGCTACCATAGAATTGTACACGGAGTGATACCCCGGTGTAGACAACTCAATCGAGAAAGTCATCGGCTCATATGTCGTCGCACCGACGGTAAAGCTCTTACGAATTTCCACATCGAATTTCGCACGACCGGTGGAAAGATCGAGATTGCGGCATACTAAGTCGCCATCTCCCGTTTCTACACTGAACGTTAACAAATTAGCCTTCGTTTCGTCTACTAAAGATGCCGAGTATTCATCATCCAAGTTCAGAATCGCCCAGGCGTCTTCTTTTGCTTCCCTTATTAAACTCGCCTTGCTGTTGAAGTACTCCTCAAAGGAACCATGAAGATCGATGTGCTCCCGGCTGATGTTATTCAGTGTCACGATGTCAAAGTCAACACTGCCTACACGCTTAAGGTCAAGCGCAGAAGAGGACACTTCCATGGTGACGTGAGAAACATCTTGATCCCTCATCTGTGCAAAGTAATGATGCAGGTCAAGCGACTCCGGCGTAGTCAATTTGGTAGGCTCGGAATAGTCTCCGAATTTCACAACTACGGTTCCAATCAATCCAGTTTTCAGTGCATGCTCTTCCAGAATCGAATTGGTCATGAAAGAAGTGGAAGTCTTTCCGTTTGTAGCCGTGATTCCGATTGTTTTCATGGATTGGGACGGGTGGCGGTAGAATGCATCGCTCAGTGCAGCAAGAGCCGCGCGGCTGTCCGCTACACGGTATTGAGGGATGTCGTCCCATCCTTCTTGATAATCTTCGACAATAATTGCAGATGCTCCGTTAGATACGGCTTCTAATATATACGCATGCCCGTCGGTTTTAAAACCTTTAATACAAACAAAAATTTGCCCAGCTTCGACGTTTCTTGAGTTGTAAGCGAGGCCTGTAATGTCCAAATTTGTCTCATTCCATGATTCTAGTACGTGAATGGATTGTAGCAACTCGTTCAGTTTTGCCATACTATCTACCTTCCCTGCTCATAATTATGCTTGTCTAGTTTTTCTTGGTGACTTTCCCTACCACGAGCCCTGCCAATTTCTTTCCGAACGCGACTGCTGGCTTTGGATCTTTCGGGTCCCAAATCGCATGAGCCTTCGGACGGAAATAGGAGCGGAATACATGACTAGGCGATAGCTGTCCAGTTTTGATATACTCCCGAACGGCAAGCAGATCTTCGTATGCGTACCAGAATACAAGGTTCTGGTCTTCCTGTATCGCTTTCGGTTCAAGTGGCTCTCCTATCAGATCTCGGTAAGTGATATAAGGAATGTTCAACCCCGCTTTATATAAAAGGTTGTTTAAGTTTGTAATTCGTACGTTGATTTCAATTAAATAGAAGCGGCCGGTCTCTGCATCTTTTTTGAACTCGATTTCTGCAAAGCCTTTATAACCGATTCCCTCTAAAAACTTCGCCCCTAGATCGTACAGCTCCGGGACATGCTTCTGCTGCGTGTACACGGAAGCACCGTAATTGACTGGGAACTGACGCAGTTTCTGACACGTCATCCAGTGCGTCACTTTTGCCTCTTGATTCAAATACGCATCGAACGTGTACATATGATCGTCAAAACCAGGAATCATGCGCTGAACAATCACTTCAATATCAGCGTCTTTCGCCTGTCCAACCTTTTCAAGCAGCTCCTCTTCGTTATGAACTTTGAAGAGCTTCCTTCTGAATTTCGAAACAAAAGAAGGGGAATCCACTGGTTTGACGAGACAAGGGTACTGAATGGTTTCATTTACTTTCTGAACAAAGTTCTCCTCATCTACTTCCACCGTCTCCGGAACCGCGACACCGTGCTCCGAAGCCAGTGTATGTAATGTTCCTTTATCCATTATTTTCGTATATAGTCCTTGCTCAGTTTGTGGAATCAGGAAATGTTTCTTTAATTCCACTAAATGAGCATCTACAAACTCTACATAAGGATCAGCTGTCGGAATTAACACGGGTGTCTCCGACTGTTGCTTCGCATAATCCGTTAAAAAGGCAACCAGCCCTTCTGGATCTTCCTTGTAATGAGGACCGATCAATGCTTCCGATACATACTTAGACTCTAAACCATAAGCACCTTCCCAAGCATAATCCACTGCTGCTACGTGAACATCGTGGACGCCGAGACAGCGAATGGTACTGAGACCGATATAATAATTGGCACCGAGAACAACCGCTTTATTTTTCATCAATAAACTCCTTCACGTTGCATACTATTTTGAACGGCTTCTTTACACCGTTTCTAACCGTCTATAAACATATTCATTTTACCATAATCCATACAGTAAAAAAATGATAAGGAAAATCAGAGGAAATTGGAATAGGGCAGTGTTCTCAAAACTTTTGAAAGAAAACCAAAAAAATAGTCCTCGGGTACCGAGGACTAAAGACGATATTATTTCAACGACTGCGTGAATTCAACTTCCGTGTGAACCGATTCGGATGATGCCGTTTGTTTATTGAATCGTTTGAAACGACGGACAACCTTATCTGCAGCGTACATAACTAGGAACGTAAGCAAAACAGTTAGTGACAACATATACAGAGAAGTAAGCATAGCGCTATATTCCCCTTTCCTTAACTATTGGGTAAATTTCATTAAATCCTAGTATATAATATCAAAATTTACACTGTTGTAAATAGAAAACTGATATTTCTCTGTTTAACCTCTCTATACTATTCCGTACGAGCATTTACTCTTCAAAAGGGAGTAATCTGCCACTCTTCTCGTACGGTAATATATAGCCTGAGCAAGTCGTCCTCGAGTTCTTGCTCGTCTTTTCCTACCACATCAATTCCTACTTTCGGGAATAGGAGGTTTGCGACTTCATACGTGACAGCCTTCCGCTGGGAAGAGGACATAGTGAAGAATCGATTCACATAAGTCTTCAAAAGGTTCCATTCTTTCTTTTGGAAAGCATGTAAAGTCAGTGTTTCTTCCGGGAACGCTTCTATTACACGCTTTTGGATTTCTTTTTCCAACTTCGATTCTTTCCGCTTCTTATGACCGTCATAGACGACCAAGGTCCCACCCATCAAATCGCCAAGACGTTTATGTTTCGGGTGTGAAAAAACCATAATCATACCAAGCAGGTAATAAGCAGGCAACATATCTATCACACGTAGTAAGTTGCGAACAAGAATAGAAAGCGTCGTCGGACTCCCTCCCTGGTCGTCGACTACCCGAATACCGAGAAGCCTTTTCCCTAATGTCTTCCCGCCTGCGAGCCATTCGGTGAAGAAGAAATACCCCCAGTTCACCAAAAAGATAATTAAGAGAGCGATGGCTAGGAGGATACTACCTCTCTCGTAGAAAAATACTCGAAGGTTGTTTTCGAAGAACAGCAAAACGGCGCCAAGACCGATATAAATGAGCGTGATCAAGGCTGTGTCAATGATCAACGCAGCTGCACGGCTGCCAAGACCAGCCAACCGGACACGAACCGATACATGTTCAGGTGTTTCAATATTCCATTCTTCCTGACTCATCTCTCCACTCCTTTCTTCGTTAAAACAGTTTCTTTCTAGAAACAGCTTCTTTATAATGAAATCAAATGTAAAATTCTTGCACACAAAAGGTGAGTCTATGAATTATAAATCTTTTATCAAACAGCACAGACACGAGTGGAAACAGTTAGAAGAACTTCTCACCACTATACATAAGAAGAAACATTCCCCAGAATCCATCGAGGCTTTTCAGCGTTTGTATCAAAAGACGGCTCAGCACTTATCCTACAGTCAGACGTACTTCCCAGGAGATGAGGTGACGTTGTACTTGAACGACCTCGTCTCCAAAGCACATAACACCCTTTATCAAGACCGGGTTTCAAACGTGAAACAGCTTAAACACTTTTTCGGAAGGACATTCATCGGCATTTTCGTAGAGCAATGGAAGTTCGTGCTTGTCGCCATGTTCCTCTTTCTTCTCGGAGGAACAGCCGCTTTTCTGGCTGTATTACAGGATCCTATGAACGTGTATTCTGTCCTACCTGAATCAATGGCACAAGGCTTTGATCCGGAAAGACTCGGAGAACAGGACGGGGCCGTCGATTCATCCATGATGAGTGTTCAGATCATGACCAACAACATCCGCGTCGCCTTCCTCGCTTTCGCAGGTGGAATTACGTTCGGGATTCTAACTGTCTATGTATTGATCTATAACGGCGTCATCGTCGGTGCCATTGCCGCAATGTTTATGCATGCCGGTAAATCCTATGAGTTCTGGGCTTATATTGTGCCGCACGGAATCATTGAACTGACCGCCATTTTCATTGCAGGTGGCGCGGGGTTACTTACCGGTTACAAACTCTTTGTGCCTGGACATCTCTCACGGATCATTCAGTTAAAAGAGCAAGCCTATCGCTCCGTTATCCTCTTGATCGGAACACTCCCGATGTTTGTTATTGCAGGATTGATCGAAGGCTTCATTACACCTGCAGCCATTTCACTTGAAGCGAAATATGCCGTTGCCTTCATCACCCTGATCGGGTTAGCCATTTATATCAGCATCGGACAGTATCGACGTCAGAAAGATCTTCAAGTCAATAATCGATCGGTATTTAGGTAAGAGAATGCCCTAGGCTTGTGTAAAAGTACCATTAGCGAGAGGTTCTGTTCTCATAAACCGCGTAGAGTGGGGTGCACGGACAACGACGATACCCCTCAGGGCGTTAGCCCGATGAGGTTCGGCGTCCGCCGGAACGCGACCTATTTTCCACCCCACGGCTCTACATTTTATATATCAGAACCGGTAAACATGCTTCAAACTAGCCCTCGATTGATGACATCGATGTAGTGGCTTACCGCTGTCACGGCCAGCTTATCCTCAGGTGCTTCAATCATCTGCATGCCCTGACGCTCCCACTTACTTACTTCTGACGCTTTGTCCAGCAAGTGCTTTTGCGCCATGCTCTTCACCATCGTCTCTCGTGTAGAACTTGGTGGCTGAAATGCCTTTTGTTTCGTTACATGATCCTCCACACCAAGCATCAAAAACACATGCCTCTTCCTCAGCCTTTGCAAATAGAACATATTAGCCTCTTCATGTACGAGCGTATCGATATCACTGAACAGGACTAACAAACTCCGCTTCTTCTGCACCGTTTCCACTTGACGAAAAAGCTCTGTGTAATTGGACTCTGCCTTCTGTGCTTTCAAGCCGTAAACTTGCTTTAGGATAGTCTGAAGGTGGTTCATGCCTTTTGCTGGCGGTACATACACTTCTAGTTCTTTCGAAAATGCCATCACCGCTACAGCATCGCCTTTTTTCAATGCGGCCGTCGCGACAGTAATCGCTGCCTCAAGCGCAACATCGAGGCGGTTCCCTTCTGAAAGCTCTACCCCCATCATCCTTCCGCAGTCAATTAACAGCGTAATATACTTGCCGTGTTCTGGTTCATATTCATTTGTCATCAGTTCCTGCAGTTTTGCCGTCTGACGCCAGTTGATCATCCTCAAGTCGTCCCCGACGACATAGTTACGAATCTTCGAAAACTCTCCCGCCCCTTGCTTACGTTTACGAACACGCTCTCCTTCATATAAAAGATAGCGCTGTGCATCCTCCAGGAACTGTCGACTCTCTGACAAGTCCGGAATAACCTTGACATTACTTTCGTCCTTTATTTTCATCTGTTTGTCCCATAGTCCGAAACGAGACCGATAGCGCACGTACAGTTCTCGAAGTGAATAATCACCTCGTTCATTTGGTACAAATGGATAGCGTAAAGTTAACGTCTTCCCTCCAGGTACACGGTCACGAATGGGAAAAGGATGGGAGAAGGTGTCCGGAAATTGATCGATGACTCGGATATGCGCATCATACATAGAACGGTTATGCACTGTTAAACCGGCTTCCGCTTCCAATCCTCTCTCCAGTTCGTCCTCCACATTCCGCTGAATGGTCCAATCTTTCTTTTTTGGAGACAAGCCTAAATCAAACAGACTCACAGCGATTACTCCTATGTTCAAGGCTGCGATCACGGACCAGGAACTTCCGAGTACAGATGCGCCAATACTTACTGCAGAAAGCACAGCAATAATCAGTAACAATCGTTCGGTCGGAACAAATCCTTTATCGCGGAACAGGAACAGATCCCACAAGGCCTTGAATGACTTGGTCATGTGTCGATCCCTCCAGTTCCATGTGAGGAGCCAGGATAATACGGTGACGTAAAGCCGGGATCGAAACAGCTTTGACATCATCCGGTGTGACATAGCCCCTACTGCTCAAATAAGCCCAAGCCTTAGCAGCCCTTGCAATCGCAATACCCGCACGTGTACTTGCACCGTAGCGAATAGCATCGGCTTCTCTTGTTTGTCTGACAATTGACATCATATATTCGTATACGGAGGCTTCAATCGACACCTCTTCTATTTCACGACTGATAGAAAGAAAGGTTTCCAAGTCCATTACAGGTGAAGAGTAAGGCGTGCTCCGCAAAGACTCAACCGCCTGTTTAAGTACGGTCACTTCCTCATCGAATTCAGGAAAGTCGATATGTAACTTGAATAAGAAACGGTCTTGCTGCGCTTCTGGCAATGGATACGTTCCTTCCGATTCAATTGGGTTTTGAGTGGCGACAACAAAGAATGGCTCCGGCAAATGATACGTATCTCCTTGAATGGTCAGCTGCTTTTCTTCCATCGCTTCCAGTAACGCAGCTTGGGTTTTTGCAGGAGTACGATTGATCTCATCCGCTAATAACACATTCGTGAAGACGGGACCTTTGAGTGTTTCGAAGGTACCTTCTTTCATGTTGTAAATCATGCTTCCGGTAATATCACTAGGGAGCAGGTCCGGAGTGAACTGGATGCGCTTGAAGTCTCCTCCAAGCAGGTTCGCAAGTGTTCGTACCATCTGTGTCTTCCCGGTTCCGGGGACGCCTTCCAGGAGGACATGTCCTCCTACTAAAATGGAAGACAGCATCAGTTTCATATTGTGAGTCTGACCAATGATATGCTTTTCATATTCATCCATCAAAGTTGTTAACTTTTCATTCATGACTGCTCCACCTCTTTCCTAAGATCATCGAGCTTTTTACTCCACTTTAAATAGTCTGATTTCTGGATTGAATTGCTGCCATCGAGTCCTTCTGTGTAGTCCTTCCAGCGTTTCTGTTGCTCTGTAGTTTGATATTTCGCAAGGGCTTCTCGGATTTCGGACCAACTTTTATCTTGTCTGATTCCATAACGCCTCTCGATTATTCTACGAAGGTATTCTTCCTGGATATCTACTGATTCTTGGTAGAACCCTCCTCGCATGTACCAAGCAGACAAGGCGTGGAGGCGTTCATCCCCGAAGCGGACAGCATACTTCCGAGGAGTGTAAATCGGACCGAACCGCTTCCCTTTATACCAAAGCCAGAGTACAGCAAATACGAGCAGTTGCAGGGCTAAAACGAGGATCCACTTCGGATAAATCGTAAAAGCCGTAGGGACATTTTCTGAGCCGTGTATGTACTCATCAAATAGAATCTGTTCCGTACCTCTCGTCAACAATTGCTCCATAATATAGGCGTGATCGCTTTCCATAATCCTTCCATTCTGCGACCACTGCGGACTCATCGAAACTAGCAGCTCCCCGCTTCCATAAGAGTGTTCAACAACGAGAGCACCATAGGAATCTTTCAAAATGACTTCATCGTTATCTTCTTTCAGTAAGCGGAAGGCTTGTTCGACATTCACCTCATACGTTCCTCCGAACCCAGTAGCCGTCGACTGTCCCTCCACTTGATTGAGCATCTCTGTTTTCCTATCAAACAAGCCGGTCGGATTTTGCTTCATGAGAATGATGGTATTCCCCTGTTCCATCCAGCGCTCATAAAGTCTTTGTTCCTCGGTACTTAGCGTGTAATATGGTTCAATCATAAAAAGCACCGCACCGGAAGTATCTGGTAATCGTTCTGGTGGGGCCGTCCAGCGACTCACTTCATGTTCCTTATCCGCAAATTCATAAAATGCTTTGCTTCCTGTAGGGGAAGGAGACTGGGTTAAGTAAGGGGAGTAACTTTTCGGTTCATTAAAAGATGCGAGTAATGCTCCCACCACAAGAATGAACATTCCCAGAGCAATGAGGAGCCATGTTTTCTTATTGGCTTTCATAAGCATCCTCACTCCCTGACTCAATCAATGTTCGAACCTTCTGATCATAAGAACGGTATTGCTCTTCTGTAGTCGATTGATTCCCATACGCCACCTGATCGAAGAACACCGCAAGTTCTCGGAAAGAAAGCGCGAGTGTGCGGTCCGATTTTGCTAACTCTTCTACGTATTCGCCATTGGATTTAAAGACGCGAGCAGCTATGTAGTTCCGTTCGTTCAAGTTAAGCAGGAGAGCAAGAAAAGCGTGCCTCGTCGCTTCTTTCAGGTCTCCTTCACGCTCGAATTTTTCCGCTTCTTCCAGATGTTCCAAGTAGGACCATTCCAAATGACTGCTGTGACGGAGCGGAGCGCTATTCTTCAGTTCTGATTGACGCTTCGTAGACTGTACGAGACGAACGATCAGAAAAAGAAGCAGTCCAATGCCGAATAAGCCAATTAAATATATGAGTCCTTCGACTCCCGGAGAGTTGAGCGAAGCATTCGGGAATAGGTTTTGAAGGAGGTCCTCCAGCCACTTTCTCACCATTTCTCTCAGTGACTGGACAGGCCCTTCCTGCACTTTTTCATAAGCTTGATATTCCTCTTGTTCCAAGATTCTCTCAATCTGCTGTTTCGAATCGGATTGGACACTCATAGGAATCACTGTTCCGTAGACACTGTTGAATCATCAGATTTGTAGTCAGAAATCATATCCTTCAAATCACTCGCTTCATTACGCGTTCTTAAGTCTGCATATATGACGGCATACCCTACCATTAAGAACAAGGTCGTCACAATCGTTCCGAGGTTCATAAGTACCGTGGACAGTACACTCGTTCCAAGTAACAGCGAGGCAACTCCTTCGAATAGGACAGAGACAAGGAAGTTGATAATTAGAATTACCGCAAAGAAACCGAACGTCGCCCAGAAGCGTCCCTTCGTCAGTTTCCAGCTCTTTGCAAAGCCAGGTGCTAATTTTTCAAAAGTGGTCGCCGCAAAGAACATGCTCAGCTTAATGGCGAAGAAGGCAGCCGCCACTAGAAACGCCAAGAAGAAAATAATCGAGATAATAATCGCAGCTAGCCCGTTCCCTCCAGAAAACGTACTGAACCCAGCAAAGAAAATAATGATGAAAGTAACGAAGAAAAAGGCAAAAACGATGACACCGAACAACAGCGTACTTCCAATCAAAGGCCAAAATCTTGAGAAGGCAAGCTTAATGACTTCCGAAACAGTCCACGACTCTTGCTTCATGGAACGGATCGTACCGACTAAGACAGAAGCATGAGCCATCGGAATAAGCACAAAACTCACGAGCGTCGTCAGAACGAGAAACAGTAAATGCATATTGCTTCCCAAATTATCTAAAACAAACTGTTCTACACCCGCCGCCTGTGTATCGGAATTAAGACTAGCGATTAAGGTTGTGCTTTTATCACCTGTTAATAAACCAGCACCGCCCATGAAGAGAAATATGTAATTAATGAGGAAGCCTGGGCCCATCAAGAAGAGGAGAATGAGGAAATAAGACTTGAAGTTGGCTTTTGCCAATCGGAACGTCTGATCCAGACTCTCTCCCACGGACCTTGGCTTTGTTTTAATTTGATCCATTTGTGTGTCCACTCCTTTTCTTTGTCTATAAAGCTATTCTATCATTTTTATTTCTAAACTTTTACAAATGTGACCATTTTTATATAATGAAAAGGGAAGCCATAAGAAAGGAAGATGATGCTTGAAACATAAGCCTCGAACCAAACCTCCACAACTCCTACTCTTTGAAACATTGAAGCCTCGAATGAGATTATCTTCATAGGAAGATAAATACCACCTAGACCTTCATAAGGGCTACCAAGGAGAGCAGCTTTTCGACCATCTCCTCCAACCTATGATAAAGCCCGATCAATATGTATTAAACGACCTTTTATTGACGCACAATCACTCTATTTTTCAAGTCGATTCCGTCTTGGTGACTTCTGCGAAAGCTTATTTGTTCGAAGTGAAGAATTATGAAGGAAACCACGTTTACCAAGAGGAGCAATTCCACCGAATGCCCAATACCGAACTTACGAACCCACTTCATCAATTGCAACGATCGCACTCCTTGTTTAGTCAGCTGTTGAAGAAGCTCGGTTATTCTATGAAAATAGAAAGCTACGTCATTTTTGTAAACCCTTCGTTCATGCTGTACCAAGCTCCTATGGGCCTCCCCATCATCTATCCGTCTCAAGTCGAATCATTTCTTGAATCCATCATGTCGAAATTGGATCCTCTGACGCCTCGTCACCTGAAACTCGGTGATAAACTGCGCGCGCTGCATCATACTAAGATGCCTATCCGTTATGTACCAGACTATGATTTCGATTCTCTTAAGAAAGGGGTTTGTTGTGTGGGGTGTCGGTCATTGCCTATGGTAACAGAAGGAAGGTTTTGTATTTGCAGAGGTTGTGGTAGGAGGGAACCTTTTTCAGAAGCCGTGATGAGGTCTGTAAGAGAACTTCAAATCCTTTTCCCGAACATGAGAACCCGAACCCGTGTGGTTTATGAGTGGTGCGGAAGTATAGGAAGTACTAAAAGGGTTCAGAAGGTATTGAAGGCTCACATGACTATGAAAGGGGAAAATCTAGGAGCCTATTATGAATGAGTGCTATTGATGTTCTATTGCGGGTTGGGCTCTCTCTGGCGTGTTACAGCCACTAATTGGACTGTTCCTTCTCGATCGCAAACCACTTTGGCGTATTACTGTGTCTAGTTCGACCTTTCCTTCTCGATCGCAATCCCATTCGGCGCATTACTGCCCCTAATTCGACCTTTCCTCCCCAACCGCAATCCCGTTCGGCGTATTACTGACCCTAATTCGACCTTTCCTTCCCAACCGCAATCCCATTCGGCGCATTACAACCACCAACTCAGTAACCAAAACAAAAAAGCAGCCAGAGCACTTACACTCTGGCTGCCTTCAGTCATTTTCCTAATCGCACCATGTAATCCGCAATCGTCTCGATCCCTTTTTCGAAATTCTCCAGATGGAAATGTTCGTTAGGGGCATGCAAGTTTTCAGATGGCAGTCCGAAGCCCATCAACACGACAGGTGAATTAAGTACACGACCGAATACTTCCACAATCGGAATCGATCCGCCTTCTTTCGGGAAAAGCGGTCGCACGCCATAAACATGTTCGTAAGCGTCGGCTGCGGTTTGAATCATCTCGTCACTGGAATCAATGGCTACAGGATTCGCCTGAATGAATTTCTCAAGCGACACGTTCGTCCCTGTAGGTTGGTGTTTTTCAATGTGTTGCAAAATAGCGTCATATACTTTATTTGGATCCTGCTCCCCAACGAGACGGCAGCTGATCTTAGCACTTGCTTCTTTTGGAACAATGGTTTTCAACCCTTCTCCTTGGAAGCCGCCTGTAATGCCGTTGATTTCAAGGGTTGGACGGATACCGACTCGTTCATTGAAGCTGAATCCTTCTTCGCCATAAAGCGCATCTAGTTCTAAGTCTTTTTTCACCTTTTCTTCATCAAAAGGAACTTTGCTGACTTCTTCTCGCAGCGCTTCTGTCACTTCCGGGACTCCGTTGTAGAAGCCTTCGACTGCGACTTGTCCATTCTCATGTCGCATGGAATCAAGAAGCTGGACGAGGGCATGGATTGAGTTCGGCACGCCGCCGCCATAGGTGCCAGAGTGCAAGTCGGAGTTCGCCGTTTTCACTTGCAGCTCCATTGCCAGCGCACCACGCAAGGAAGTGCAAATGGCAGGGAGGCCTTTTTCAATAAAAGAAGTATCGCTGATGACAACGGCGTCATTGGCGAGTTTCTCTTCATTTTGTTCGATAAAAGGAACAAGATTCGGACTTGCCACTTCCTCTTCCCCTTCGATACAGAACTTAACGTTCACTGGAAGGGTACCATGTTCCTTCATCAATAGTTCTACTGCTTTGATATGAAGGAATACCTGCCCCTTATCATCGGTTGCTCCGCGGGCGAAAATCTTATCATCTCGGATGACTGGATCGAACGGTGGCGTTTCCCAAAGGTCTAATGGGTCCGCAGGCTGCACGTCATAGTGTCCATATATCAAAATCGTCGGCTTGTCTGCTGCATGAAGCCAGTCTCCGTAAACAATCGGGTGGCCGTCGGTTTCGATAACTTCGACGTGCTCCATCCCAATGCCTTTCAAGGATTCTGCGACCCAGTTTGCTCCTGTACGCACGTCGCCTTTATGCTCGGTGAGAGCGGAAATGCTTGGAATCCTCAGAAATTCTATTAACTCCTTCAACATCTCATCTTTATGTAATTCGATTGCTTGTTTCATGCCTCATCCTCCTTAATCGTAGTATAACACTTCAATCATTTACGCCTGAGACCTTGAACTCAACGGCAACAGATTCAACTTCCACTTCATAATCGTCGTACGACTCGGCATCTAAAATTTTATTCGCTGTTCTTTTTAACTGGTGGTGCAGCCTTTTGTAAGTTTCGGTAGAACCCACGACCCGTATGTTCACTTCTTTTTGTTCCTTATTGCTTCCTACCTGGATATCTGTGTACCCCTCGTCCAACAATTCTTCATAGATCACTTCGTGTATCGGCTCTTCTTCTACATGGTATTCTGAAAAATACTGGGAGACGAGAACAAAGAGCGGGATCAACGCTCCGATAGCACTGTATATATTCTTTCGACGACCAGTGCCCTTAACCTTCTTATTAAATCTCTTTGTCAGTTCCAAGACTTTCTTATCATCACAATACCTGTCCCATCGTTGCATTTCCTCTTCCACGGTCGCACCTTCTAATTGTTCTAGGAGCTGTTCTTCTGCACGTATTAGAATTCCTTCCATTTGTACAACCGGTTCCTTCATTACAGAGGCGATCTCCTCCAAACTCAATCCGCAATTATAACGCAAGACAAGCTCCGCCCTGTACGACCAAGGAAGTCTCCACAAAGGCTCGGAAGGATTATCTCTATACATTTCATGATGTACCGACAGCCGGATGGTGTGTTGATAGACAGCAACGGGGGATGGGGTTTCTTCATCTATGATGTTGTGAAAAACCTTTGCTGTAATTTTCTTTGCTTTTTGCTCATGCTGGCTGATGGCATAGGACAACAAATACACCCGCTTCAGATCTTCCTTCAGGTCCTTCTCGCTGGTCATTCGCTCCCTCCTTATCCTTCACCCGAAAAAAGACTCCTTGGCACATGTCCAAAGAGTCTTCGTAGTTATGGTAACTGGGTTTCTCCCATTAGATATCGATCACATTCGCGAGCAACTTCTCGCCCTTCGTTGATGGCCCATACAATCAGGCTTTGTCCGCGGCGCATGTCCCCCGCAGCGAATACACCGTCAAGATTTGTAGTGTATTTGCCGTACTGAGCTGCTACGTTGGAGCGGACAGTCGTTTCGATGCCCATTTTTTCAATCAAGTCTTGTTCTGGTCCTTGGAAACCGATCGCAAGTAATACAAGATCAGCCTCCCACACTTTTTCCGTTCCTGGAATTTCGGTGCGGACTTTGTTGCCTTTATCATCGTAAGAGAGTGCTACATCGATCGTATGCACTTCTTTGATGCGGCCCGTTTCGTCGCCTACGAATTTCTTCGTCATCACCGCATAGGCACGAGGGTCTTTGTTGAATTTCTCTTCCGCTTCCTTCTGGCCGTACTCGACACGGTGGATGACCGGATATTGTGGCCATGGGTTCACTTCGTTATCACGTGTGGAGCCTTTTTTATCATAGATGTCGAATTGAACAAGGCTCTTACATTCGTGACGCATGGAAGTCGCCATACAGTCCGTTCCTGTGTCTCCTCCACCGATTACGATTACGTTTTTGTCCTTCGCACTGATGTAATCGCCGTCCTGGTGGTCAGAGTCCAGCAAGCTCTTCGTGTTGGAGTGCAGGAAGTCCATCGCATAGTGGATTCCTTTAAGACCGCGTCCATCGACTTCTAAGTTACGAGGAACGGTTGCCCCTCCACAAAGAATGACAGATTCATATTCTTCCTGTAGACGGGAGATCGGATAATCACGACCAACTTCTGTGTTCGTTTGGAAACGGATGCCCTCTTCTTTCAAAATGTTCACGCGGCGCTCCACAACGGAATAAGGCAATTTCATTTCTGGAATGCCGTATGTCAAAAGTCCACCGACACGGTCGTTACGCTCATAAACCGTTACGGAATGTCCCGCTTTGTTCAACTGAGCTGCTGCTGCAAGCCCCGCTGGACCGGAACCGACTACCGCGATTCGTTTGCCTGTGCGGATCTCCGGTGGCTGTGGTTGCACCCAACCTTCTTCGAATCCTTTTTCAATAATCGAACGTTCGACACTGCGGATCGCTACTGCCGGTTCGTTGATCCCTAGCACGCATGCGCCTTCACATGGTGCCGGGCAAGCAAAACCGGTGAATTCCGGGAAGTTGTTCATTTCATGTTCTTTCTCTAATGCTTCCTTCCATTGTCCGCGGTAGACTAAGTCGTTCCACTCTGGGATCAGGTGATAGACAGGACACCCCGTCGTCACTCCACCTATTTCCATTCCGGAATGACAAGTCGGTACGCCGCAGTCCATGCAGCGTGCCCCTTGTTGTTGTACTTCCTCATCCGAAAGGGGAAGTGTGTAGTCTTCCCAGTCATTGATACGCTGGGCCGGATCTCGTTCTTTGATTGATTGACGTTCGTATTCCATAAATCCAGTCGACTTTCCCATACAATCGCTCCTCCCGATGTTTATTTCACGGTTTCAACCGGTTTGTTTCGCTCTTCAAAGGCCGTCATTTCGGCATCAAACTTCTCAAGTCCACTGTCTTTCAAGCGCTCGATACGCTCTTGCATCGCTAAATAGTCGCGAGGAATGACTCGGACGAATTTCTGTACATAGTCGTTCCAGTTATTCAGAATACGTTTCGCAAGTGGGCTTTCTGTATAATCAACATGCTTATCGATCATGTCATATAGCTCTTGAATTTCTTCTCTGTCTGTCAGTTTTTGAAGGTGGACAAGCTCTTGGTTACATTTCGTTTCGAACGACTGGCCGCTTTCATCCAATACGTAAGCGACTCCGCCAGACATACCGGCAGCAAAGTTACGTCCAGTACCTCCAAGCACGACGACTTTACCACCTGTCATGTATTCACAACCGTGGTCTCCAACACCTTCTACCACCACATTCGCTCCACTGTTACGGACGCAGAAACGCTCACCTGCTAGTCCGTTGATGTACGCTTCACCGGAAGATGCGCCGTAGAACGCAACGTTACCGATGATCGTATTTTCTTCCGGCTTGAAGGAAGATCGCGGAGAAGGATGTACAATGATCTTTCCACCAGAGAGTCCTTTTCCGACGTAGTCATTGGAATCACCAATCAAGCGCAGTGTCATGCCCTTCGGAATAAAGGCACCGAAGCTTTGGCCAGCTGATCCTTTGAATTTCAACTTGATTGTATCTTCAGGCAGACCTTTCTCGCCCCAGCGACTGGTGATTTTGCTACCAAGGATAGTACCTGTAACACGATGGATATTTCGAATGGATCCTGTGCTTTCCACAGGTTCTCCTGTTTCTATCGCTCGTTTACATAGCGGAACCAACTCTTCCACGTCCAACGTCTTATCTAAGCCATGGTCCTGCTTCTTCGTAGCAAAGCGACCGTAATCTGCTGGTACGTCTGGTTGGTAAAGCAACGCGGAGAGGTCAACACCTTTCGCTTTCCAGTGATCAACCGCGTCGTTAGCTTCTAACACATCGGTACGACCGATCATTTCATTGATCGTACGGAATCCGAGTTCTGCCATGAGCTCTCTCGCTTCTTGGGCGATGAAACGCATGAAGTTCTCTAAGTGGTCCGCTTCGCCTGTGAATTTCTTACGAAGCTCAGGGTCTTGAGTCGCAACTCCGACAGGACATGTATTCAGATGGCAGACACGCATCATGACACAGCCCAGTACGACTAGGGGTGCTGTGGAGAATCCGTATTCTTCCGCTCCTAGGAGAGATGCGACTACGACGTCTCTACCTGTCATCATCTTCCCGTCCGTTTCAACCACGATACGGTCACGCAGACGATCGAGTACGAGTGTTTGATGAGTCTCGGCTAGTCCAATTTCCCAAGGTAGACCCGTATGCTTAATACTTGTACGAGGTGCAGCTCCTGTTCCACCGTCATATCCACTGATCAAGACAAGATCAGCGCGTCCTTTTGCTACACCAGCAGCAATCGTCCCGACACCTACAGCGGAAACAAGTTTCACGCTGACACGTGCTTTCGGGTTCGCATTCTTCAAGTTATAGATTAATTCTGCTAAGTCCTCAATCGAGTAAATATCGTGGTGAGGTGGTGGTGAAATGAGTTCTACACCTGGAGTGGATCCACGGACCTCTGCAATCCATGGGTACACTTTTTTACCTGGAAGGTGTCCACCTTCACCCGGCTTCGCCCCTTGAGCAACTTTGATTTGGATCTCATCCGCGTTCACGAGGTAGTGACTAGACACACCGAAGCGGCCAGATGCTACCTGTTTAATCGCACTCCGCTTAGAGTCTCCGTTCTCTTCTGGAGTAAAGCGGTTCGGGTCTTCCCCACCTTCACCAGAGTTGCTTCGACCGCCGATACGGTTCATCGCTACAGCAAGTGCTTCGTGGGCTTCCTGACTGATAGAACCATAGGACATCGCACCTGTCTTGAAGCGACGAGTGATGTCTTCGATTGACTCGACTTCTTCTACAGGAATGGACGGACGTTTCTTGAACTTCAGCAGCCCTCTTAGAGATTGCAAGTTTTGCTTCTCATCTGTCAGCATCTGAGAGTACTGTTTGAAAAGGTCATAGTCGTTGCTTCGGCACGCGTGCTGAAGTGTAGCAATCGTTTGCGGGTTGTACTGGTGGTCCTCTCCGTTCTTACGGTATTGGAAGTCATCTCCCGCCTCTAATGTACGATTCGCACCACGATTTTCACGGAATGCTACTTCGTGACGCATCAGCACTTCTTTTTCAATAATATCTAATCCGATTCCGCCTAAACGGGATGCGGTACGCGTAAAGTATTGATCGATAACGTCTTTATGGATACCGACCGCTTCAAAGATTTGAGCGCCTCGGTAACTTTGAATTGTAGAAATCCCCATCTTAGAAAGCACTTTGATAATGCCATCTGTCGCTGCTTGTACATACGTATTAACAGCTTCCTCATAGGAATCCACTTCCAGATCTCCCGACTTCATCAAGTCTTGGAATGTCTCAAATGCAAGGTACGGGTTGATTCCTTCTGCCCCGTAGCCAAGTAGCGTCGCAAAGTGGTGTACTTCACGAGCTTCACCAGATTCGATCAAGATACTCACTTTGGTTCTTGTACCTTGGCGGATCAAGTGATGGTGAAGGCCAGAAACGGCAAGCAAAGCAGGAATCGCCGCTTTATTGTTATTCACTCCACGGTCAGACAAAATCAGTAAAGTCGTCCCGTTTTCAATCGCTTGGTCCGCTTCTTCACAAATACGGTCCATTGCAGGCTTCAGTTGATTTTCCTGCGCATCAAAAAGAACAGATAACGTCACGGATTTAAACCCTTCAATCGTCTGTTGACGGAGCTTTTCTAACTCTTCGTCTTTCAGAATCGGCGTATTCAGACGGATTTGGCGGCAGCTCTCCGGCTTCGGATCCACTAAGTTCCCTTCTGCACCGATCGTTGTCTCGACCATCGTGATCAATTTCTCACGGATAGCATCGATCGGCGGGTTGGTTACTTGTGCAAACAGTTGCTTGAAGTAACTGTACAGCAACTGCGGCTTCTTAGATAAGACCGCAAGTGGAGAGTCATATCCCATCGAACCAACAGGGTCTTTCTTCCCCGTCACCATCGGCATAAGGATACGATTCAACTCTTCTGTTGTGTAACCGAATGCCAACTGTTGTTCTACAAGATCTTCTGATGGTTGGGACGATTCTGTTGCTTCCGGCAAGTCTTCGAGATCGAATTTATTCTCTTCAATCCACTCTTTATAAGGGTGTTCACGAGCGATTTGCAGTTTGATTTCTTCATCAGGAATGATTTTGCCTTCTTCCAGGTCGACTAGCAGCATCTTTCCTGGGTGCAGGCGATCTTTATACAAGATATCATCAGCAAAAATGTCCAAGGCTCCAACTTCGGATCCGAGTACAATCATGCCATCCTTCGTTACGTAATAACGTGCAGGTCTAAGACCATTACGATCCAGACAAGCTCCGATTTGTTTTCCGTTTGTATAAGCTAATGCTGCAGGACCATCCCACGGTTCCATTAAGCAGCTATGGTATTCATAGAAGTTTTTCTTATCTTCCTGAATCGTCTCGTCGTTCGACCATGGTTCTGGAACCATCATCATAGCCGTATGGGACAACGAACGACCGGAAAGGTGCAAGAATTCGAAGGCGTTATCGAACATAGATGAGTCACTACCATTGTCATCAATGACTGGTAGAAGTTTCTCTAAATCTTCATCGCTGAAGTATTCAGATGAGCATAGCTCTTGTCTTGCTCTCATCCAGTTCACGTTGCCTCGTAATGTATTAAATTCGCCATTATGGATCGTATAGCGGTTCGGGTGCGATCGTTTCCAACTCGGGAAGGTATTCGTACTAAAACGGGAGTGCACTAAAGCGAGGGCAGTTTTGAAATCCGGGTGATTCAAATCAATATAGAAAGAATCCAACTGTTCCGGAATCAACATCCCTTTGTAGACGATCGTTGACGTCGACAAGCTGCAAATGTAAAAGTCATCATACCCATCTTGATTGGAAATTTCCGCTTCCGCTCGTTTGCGGATAATATATAAACGACGCTCTAAATCCATTTGGGTTTTTAAATCGTCAGAGGGAGCGATGAAAGCCTGACGGATGAACGGCTTCGTCTTCTTCGCGTCATCTCCGACGAAGGAATCATTGATCGGGACTGTACGCCAGCCTAAGAATTGCTGTCCTTCTTCTTGGACAATGCGTTCGAATTGGCGCTTACATTCCATTCTTGTGTCGTGGTCTTCTGGTAAAAATACCATACCGACACCGTACTCCCCCTCTTCAGGAAGCTCTATATCTTCTTTTTCACATTGGTTTTGAAAGAATCGGTGTGGAATCTGTGTGAGAATACCTGCGCCGTCTCCTGTACTGACATCAGCAGACTGACCTCCACGGTGTTCTAAGTTACATAGAATGGTGATCGCATTCTCCACAATACTATGTGATTTTGTTCCATCGATATTTGCTAGTACACCTATTCCACAAGCTTCGTGCTCATTGTCTGGATGATACAATCCCTGAGGAACCGGGTAACCATGTTTTTGCATAATCATTCCCCCTAGCAGTCTATTCATAAAAGGTTGCATACAAAAATTAAAAAATTCCGTCTTTTCAGTTTTTTACTAGTATATCACGAAAAAAACTAGGAATCACGCACGATGAGCGCTATTAGTGGTTGTTTTCAGATAACTAAAAATGAGCAAAACCTTATATATAGACGATGTAAGCGCAAACAAAAATGACCTAAGTTTTTAAAATTTTTCTCAAATAGACCCAGATTACCGAAATTTATGTATAAAAAACTAGAAAAGTGAATGAAAATGCAAAAGACCTTCCCTTAAAAAGAGAAGGTCCCTAGTCAAGCTGTTTTTCGTTTATCCTCCGTTCGCTTACGATGGTGGATGACATTCACTTCCGCCCCGATCATAAGAATCATCCCCGTCAAGAAGAACCATAACATGAGAACGATAATCCCTCCTAAACTACCGTAAGTAGCGGAATAATTACCGAAATTGCTTACATAGAAGGAAAAAGCTAGAGAGATCAGCTGCCACAGAACGGCCGTCAGAATCGCTCCTGGCCAGATATGTTTGAAAGGGATCGACTTGTTCGGTGCAAATCGATAGAGCGATAGTAAAATAGCTCCCATCACTAGAACACTGATCACCCAACGTAATAATTGGAACAAAATAATAGTCTCAGAAGGGAGGTTTACAGCGCGGTTAATGAATTCAATGATGACATCTCCAAACACCGGAAGTGCCAGCGCCACTACAATGGCTATAATCATTCCAATCGTCAAAGCAATCGATAAGAGACGCACCTTAATGAATGAACGCGTCTCTTCCACATGATAGGCAAGATTCGCCGATTGAATGAAGGCATTTATTCCGCTTGATGCTGACCATATGGTACCTAAGATCCCTATAGTAAGTAGACCACCTTTAGGTTTTTCTACGATATTAATAATATTTTCCCGGAAGACCTCTGCTGTTCCTTGAGGCAACACATTCCCCATGGCACTAATAGCAGCTTCCGCTTCAATATTTAAGTACGGAAGGATAGATAATAGCAGAATGAGCATGGGAACTATGGCCAGAAGATAATAATAAGCTTGCGCCGCTCCGAGTAAAGGTATATTGTCTTTCTGAAATTCAGCAAATACTTCTTTAGCATAATCCTTTATTTTATTCACAATAGTCATTCCCCCCTAGGCATGTTTCTAGTTTTCTATCCCCTTTTCAGCTTCTATTTAAGCATAAAGAAGCAAATTGAATTCTTTCATTCTTACAATTTTTTCATTAAACAGGCCTACACTCCCTGTGAGTGTAGGCCTGTTAGGATTACAAGCTTCTGTTTAGTCGCTGTGGACAGAAGCTCTCTGAATGTTATGGTTTCTTTGGAATACGTTCTCCGGGTCGTACTTCTCCTTTATTTCAACCAAGCGCTTATAGTTAGCAGCATAGCTGTTTTGAATGATCTCAGAATCCGGATCAATGCCATTTAAATAGGCTGCGCCGTTGTAAGATATAGGAGCGAATCGATGATAGAAGCCGTTAATCCATTCTTGGCAGGCTTCTTCGTTCTCATCTTCATACATAATGTCGAGGAGCAGTGCATAGCGGGCATCGCGGGTGGCAAACGCCGTCTCGTCTGCCGGAACGCGGTTCATCTGCCCGTGAACCTCCCATAGCTGAAGCATAAGGTGTCCAGGTGCCTTCTCTTTCTCCGCTAGAATCTCCTGCCAACTTTCAGGGGATAGATCTTGGAAAAACAGTGAAGATCCTTTGAAGTTCGCCTGTTGAGGAACCATTGCATCGAGTTTCGTCTGTAAATCGGTATAAGCGACTACCCCAGACTGGTCAACAATTGGTGTTGCCATTTCGCGTAGTGGCTTAATGACCTCTTCTCCATGATCAACTTCTCCCTCATACATTCCAGAAAGTATCAGGACTGGCTTGAAGTGAAGAAATTCCGGTAAATCTGGTAACGGCGGGAGATCCATCACTGTTACGTTCAAACTGATTTCATCTGGTGCCGTTTTTTGAAACTCGTCTAGTTGACGATAAATACTGTCGGCATCTTGAAGGTCATACATAACATCAAGCGCCAGAACTTCCGGGCCAACCTCGAACAGTTGGAACTCAAACTGGGTTACTACACCGAAGTTGCCACCACCTCCGCGGATCGCCCAATACAAATCAGCATGTTCATCTGCACTGGCACGAACAATTTCACCATGAGCTGTGACTACCTGAGCAGCTAGAATATTATCACAGGAAAGCCCGTACTTACCTCTCAAGTAGCCGAGTCCACCAGACAATGCCAATCCTCCGATACCAGTCTCCGATACCGTGCCCGTCGGTACTGCAAGTCCATACTTCTGCGTCTCTGAATCCACATCAGAAAGCAAGGCGCCGCCTCCAACTTTTGCAACCTTGGTAGTTTCGTCTACTGCTACTTGCTTCATGGCAGACAAATCAATCAATAATCCGCCTTCCGTCAAGGAGGTTCCACTAATATGGTGGCCACCACCACGTATGGAGATCTCTAATCCATGTACATTAGCGAATTGAACAGATTCTGCTACATCTAATTCATCCTTGCATATCGCGATTGCCGAAGGCTGTTTCTTGATGGCAGCATTAAAGATTGCCCGTGATTCCTCATAGTTAGGATGTTCTGGCAAAATCACGCTTCCATTCATTTTTGATTGTAAAGATTCAAACAATAATTCCCGCCCCTTTTAAATAAATTAATTACCACTTATGTATTTAAAGTCCATTTGATAGGACTTAGTAACTATAATACACATACCAAACAAATTAAACAAGTTGTAATTAAAGTTGATTTTAAACATTTGTGAATTTTTATCTCATAATCTATAGTCTGAATATAGGAATAGGTGACTCGAATCATGAAATGGTATATAAGAGTTGATAATAATTATATACTTCTTAATGGACGTACATAGCGCACACTAGTAGAACGTGAAGTGCTTCTCTATCACCACCTCTCTACAATGTTAAGAACCGAGATGAATTACTTGGAACAAAAAAAGGACCTGATCACTATAGATCAAGTCCTTTTTTGTTAATTCATAAATCGCAATAAAAAACATTCGCCAGGCTTGAGTTCTAACTTCAACTCTCCATTTCTCGCCCGGAAGATACGCTTCTTATTCTCAAGGTTCTGCCACTTTCCTTTTTTCACTTGCAACGTTACATGATGTTTTTGCTCCAAATTACGGTTAAACAAATAAATCAACCGTTCATCCGATGCTTTTTGTCCGAAAGCATCCATTCCATTCATCATCCAACGTTCAAATCCGTACACATCTTCATGCAACTCAAGTGACGTCCAGTTACCTGTGCGCATTGCCGCATGTGTGTTTCTCCACTCCCCTATATTACGGTACCATTTTAGGAGCTCCTCGTTCTCTCTTCCCCAAGGGTACGGCTTGCGATTATCAGGGTCAGCTCCACCAGTTACTCCAGCTTCATCCCCGTAATACAAGGAAGGTATTCCAGGAAAGGCATATAGCCACAAGCTCAGCGCTTTGATTTGCCTGATCACTTGCTCTTGCTTAGTTTCCTCCGACCAATCATTAGGAAGAAATTCCACGAGCATCGTTTCAATACGTTCGACGTCATGGCTTGAGAGCATATTCATCAAAGCGTAGAAATATTCCCTAGGATAATGTTCCGCAATCGTAGTGAGGCGGCGGTGGACGTAGCGTGCATCAATGTCTCCTTTTATAAAGTCCAGCATTACTCTTCGTAGCGGGTAGTTCATGACAGAATCTAGTACTCCACCTAAGAAGTAGTCACGTCGTTTCCCATACGCCGTCTTATTCGAAGCATCTTCCCATACCTCACCGAGCAACACACTGGATTTATCATGCTTCTTCAACTGACGGTATATCTGGCTGATCAAATCATCTGTCAGTTCATCCGCGACATCGAGACGCCAATGGTTTATACCAGACTTTTGCCACGTTTTGATTACACTATCTTTATTGTGTACAAGAAAGTTCTGATAATCTTGGTTTTCTTTGTTCAGTGTTGGCAATGTCCCTACTCCCCACCAAGCATCATAATCATCTGGGTAGTTATGGAACGTGTACCACGGGTAGTAAGTAGACTCTTTGGACTGGTAGGCCCCAAGTGATTCGTATTGCCCTTCTCTGTTGAAGTAAATACTGTTACTTCCGGTATGGCTGAAGACTCCATCAAGCATGATTTCAATTTTCTTCTTTTTCGCTTCTTTAATGAGCGTTTCTAAATCTTCTTTCGTCCCGAGAAGTGGATCGACTTTATGGTAATCTCCCGTATCATAACGGTGGTTACTTTCCGCTTCGAAGATTGGGTTCAAGTAGATGACCGTAACTCCAAGCGAGGCGATATAATCCAGTTTCTCCGTAATACCTTTCAGATTACCTCCGAAGAAGTCCCAACGGATTACTTCCCCACGTTCATTCCGGATATAGATCGGGTCATTTTCCCAATGAGCATGGAGCAAGCTCGACTTCGGTGCTTGCGATGAATCGATTTCCCCCGCGCTATAGAAGCGGTCCGGAAAAATTTGATACATCGTTGCATTTTTCCACCATTCCGGCGTTCCATACTCCGGGTCGTAGACCGTGATCTGCCATGAAGGTGGAATGTGATCATAGACTCGCCCTTCTCCACTCTCAAAAATGTTATGACGTCCATAAAAAAGGGAGCGGTCGCTACAGATCACTTCGAAGTAATACCATACGAGTTGTGGCTCTTCCGGCAGATGAAGTGTTGCTTCAAAGGAACTGTAGTGATGTTCTTCACTATAAAGGTCCATTTCCAGCGCCCTACCTTCATCTGTCCGATCAAGGATATAATGTAAAATGACGTGCGTCACATCAAAGTGTTCATGGATATCAATGGCTAAGGAAACAGAGGAACCCTTCGGTGCTGCACCGAAAGGCTCCCGGTAGGATTCCTCGAAACTGTGATGGTACATCTCTTTTTGTCTCACGAAAAGGCCTCCTAAAACATCACTTTAACGATTGAACTCGTTCAATATGCCAAATGTCACCAGCATATTCTTGGATCGTTCGATCGCTTGAAAAGGCACCTGAGTGGGCGATGTTCACTAAGCTCTTCAGGTTCCACTGGCGTTTACGTTGGTAATCCTGACTGACTCTCTTCTGTGTGAGGACGTAATCTGCGAAGTCCTTCAATACGAAATATTCATCATTATAAGTTACGAGCGCATCATAAATCTCTTGAAAATCTGTTTCCCCTTTAGAAAACGGGCTATAGTGAATCAACTGATCCAAAGTGTTACGGACCCGTTCATCCTGTTCATATATTTCACGAGACGAATAAGCTCCATTACGGTAATACTCCAACACTTCTTCAGAGCTTAATCCAAAGGTATAAATGTGGTCATCTCCAACGAAATCATGAATTTCCACGTTCGCTCCGTCCATCGTACCTACTGTAAGTGCCCCGTTCATCATAAACTTCATGTTTCCTGTACCCGACGCTTCTTTGCTTGCCGTTGAAATCTGTTCACTTACATTGGCTGCTGGTATGATCTTCTCTGCAAGTGATACCGAATAGTTCGGCAGGAAAACAACTTTAATATATGAATTCACATCCGGATCATTATTAACGACATTCGCGATCCGGTTGATCAACTGAATGACTTTCTTAGCAAAATGATAACCTGATGCTGCCTTAGCTCCGAAGAAGAACGTCCTTGGCATGATATCAAGCGTTGGGTCAGCTTTTAACTCATTATATAAATGCATAATATGAAGTGCGTTCATCAATTGACGCTTGTAACCATGCAGGCGTTTAATTTGTACATCATATATAGAATCAGGATCGACGGTGATACCTTGGGTTTCTTTCACCCAATTGGAGAAAGAGCGTTTGTTTTCTTGTTTAATATCGTGCAGAGAATCCAGCAACGCAACGTCTTCTTTCTTATCCAAGAGACGCTTCAGCTGTTTAGGATCTTCTCTCCACTCATTACCAATAGATTCTGTTATAAGATTGGATAAGGACGGGTTTGCGTGCATCAACCAACGACGGTGGGTAATACCATTCGTCTTGTTATTAAACCGTTCAGGGAATGTATCGTAGAAACGCTTCATTTCCCGCTTCTTCAGGATTTCTGTGTGTAATTTGGCAACACCATTTACACTATGACTTCCAACAATGGCTAAATGCGCCATCTTCACTTGACCATCTGCAACAATAGCTAAATCCGCAATTCGGTCGAATTCACCAGGATATGTCTTCCATAATCCTTGGCAGAAACGTTCGTTAATCTCATCAATGATCATGAATACACGCGGAAGTAAGTTTCTCACCATATCCACCGGCCAAGATTCAAGTGCTTCACTAAGCGTCGTGTGGTTCGTATAGGAAACAGTTGCCTGCGTAAGATCCCAGGCTTCTTCCCATCCTAAACCTTTCTCATCCATCAGGATTCTCATCAATTCTGGTATGACTAAAGCAGGGTGGGTGTCGTTAATGTGGATTGCCACTTTATCAGAGAACGCGGACCAAGGAAGCCCAAGCTGTTCAAAGGAGCGAACCACAGATTGGACCCCAGACGATACAAGGAAGTACTCCTGTTTTAAGCGGAGCTTTTTCCCGTCTTCTGTTGAATCATCCGGATATAGAAACTCAGAAATGGCTTCCAGGGAGCGCTTGTGGTCTAGAAAATGACCAAAGTGGCTCTCTATTTCTGCTTTTTTCAAGGTATCTTCAACAGTAGGCTCTGCAGACCAAAGTCTTAGCGTATTGACCGTTTCGTTGTTATATCCAACGACAGGTACATCGTAAGGAACTGCTCGAATTTGTTCGTAGCCGGTATGCTCAAAATGAAGATCTCCTTCATCATTCTCTACTGCATTGATGCGTCCACCAAAACGAACTTCTAACGCTTCTTCCGGCCTGCGTACTTCCCATAAAAACTGCTGACTCAACCAATCATCTGGCAGTTCTACCTGTTTCCCATCAATGATTTGCTGGTCGAACATGCCATATTTATAGCGCATCCCATAACCATGTCCAGCTAATTCTAAAGAAGCGAGAGAATCTAAGAAGCAGGCAGCTAAACGACCAAGTCCACCATTTCCGAGACCGGCATCCTTCTCTTTTTCCTCAAGCATAGATAAAGATAACCCCAACTCTTCCATCCCTTCCTTCACGAGATGCAAAAGCTGCATATTCAGAAGGTTATTACCGAGCATACGCCCCATCAGAAATTCCATAGAGAAATAGTACACTTGCTTGTTTTGATTCTCTCTATACTCCCGTTTGGTCTTCACCCAGTTCTCGCTGATTTTGTCTTGTACGAGCGAGCCGAGTGTCCGGTATGCATCATACTCTGTAGCGGTCTCCAACGTCTTACCGAACTGCGTTTCCAGCTTCTTCTTGAACTTCTCTTGAAACTCCTTCTTGTCACTGAACATCACCATGTGATTTCCTCCCATTGTATCTACTACTCAAACATCGTTCGATAAAGATCCATATATTGAGTAGCAGAGTTCTTCCAAGTGAACTTACTCTTGCAAACGTTTTTTATTAACTTTTGCCAAGATGCAGGTTCTTGATAGAGTGTAATCGCTCGGCGAATGGTATAAAGCATGTCATGAGCATTGTAGTTGGCAAAGGTGAACCCATTTCCCTCTCCCGTATCTTCTTCGTAGGCTTGCACCGTATCTTTAAGACCGCCTGTCTCTCTGACGATCGGAGCAGATAAGTAACGAAGAGCAATCAGCTGTCCGATGCCACAAGGTTCGAAACGTGACGGCATCAAAAACAAGTCACTGCCTGCGTAGATTTGACGAGAGAAAGGTTCAGAGAAACGAATATGGGTAGACATCTTCTCCGGGTGACGTTCTTGAACCCATTGAAGCATCTGCTCATAGTGGTATTCTCCTGTTCCCAACACCACCATCTGTACGTCGTCATGATACAGAAGGTCATCAATGACACGCCCGATCAAATCGAACCCTTTCTGTTCTACCAATCTGGAAACGATGCCAATCATCGGAACATCCTTCCGCACTGGTAATCCGAGCTGTTCTTGCAACCACATCTTGTTCTGAGCTTTCTTGATCAACGAACTTCGATAAGGAAAAGCAAGCGCCTCATCTTTCATAGGATTATAGTTTTGGTCATCGATACCATTCACAATCCCTACAAGTTCGTTGGAACGCTTCCGAAGTACTCCATCAAGGTTTTCCCCGTAATATGGCGTTTGAATCTCCTCAGCATAGGTTTCACTCACCGTTGTAATGAAATCTGCGTAATTCAACGCACCCTTCATGAAGTTGATGTTTCCAAAGAATTCGAGTGCATCTTCTCTCATCATACCCTCATCGAAGTCCATCAAATCGTGTAACACAGTTTGAGCGTAAATTCCTTGGTACTTCAAATTATGGATCGTAAAGACGGTTTTCATACCATGCAGTTTTTCTACATCTTTGTAGTGGGTATGTAAGAACACCGGCAACAATCCTGTCTGCCAATCATGACAATGCAAAACATCAGGCGTCCACTCCCATGAAACAAGCATTTCCATTACTGCACGATTAAAAAAGACAAAGCGTTCCGCTTCATCATCGTAACCATATAAATTCGAGCGTTTGAAATAATACTCGTTATCTATAAAATATACTGGAATGCCTTCGTACTCTATATATTCCACCCCTGCATATTGGTTCCGCCACCCTAGTGGAACATCCAGCTCCTCAAGATGTGTCATATTCAACTTCCAATGGTCATCCATTGTCTCGTATTTCGGTAGAACAACGCGTACATCTGCCCCTTGCTCTTTCAGCGCGTGAGGAAGCGTTCCCAATACGTCTGCAAGCCCACCAGTCTTAATAAACGGCGTACATTCTGAACCAACCATCAATACCTTCATTCTATTCGGACACTCCTTATCCTTTGTTATATGAAAGGGACTGCCAGAAAAATCGTTCGGACAGCCCCATTTTATCCACTTACATAGATTTTCTTTTCGGCACAACAAACGGCTTCTCTGGTGCACCAATCAGCGTACGTCCAGCAGAGATTTTACAGTCTTTATCCAAGATGACATTCTCCAATACAGCATTCGGCTCAATTTCACAACGCTGCATGATGATAGAGTTCTTAATTATGGCACCTTCTCCGATTTTCACACCACGGAACAAAATACTATCCTCTACTTGCCCTTCAATGACGCAGCCATTAGCAACTAATGTATTGGTCACTTCTGATGACGGCAAATATTTAGACGGTGCTTCGTTTTTTACCTTAGTGAAAATAGGCGCTTCATTACCAAATAAACCGTCATGCTGATCTGCCTCTAGCAGTTTGCAGCTATTTCGATAATAACTTTCCACCGAATTAACAAGGGCGTGCGTACCTTCATATTCGTATGCATGAATATGAAGCTCAGCAAGCTTCGCTTTAATGCCGTCTAGGAAGAAGTGGCTCCCTCCATGAGCAATACACTGCTCAATCAATTCGATCATCAGATCTTTCTTGACCAAGTACATATCCATATATACATTTATGCTGCTATGGTCATTGTGAATGCCTGTCACACGACTGTTTTGATCGATTTCCAGTTTATGAGCAAGCTGATATTCCGGGTACAATTCGTCCACACGATTGTACACAACGGTAACATCTGCATCGACCTCTTTATGCTCTTTCAACACTTCTTGGAAATCAATATTACAGATGTTCTGTGAACCTGAGACTAGAATATAATCCGCCCATGCACGGTGAAGGAAATCCAAGTTGTTATGAAAATGCTGAAGGTCCCCTTTCGAAATGTCCGTCGGGTCATTCCAGTCTGGTGGTAGAATGAACATCCCACCGCGTTTTCGGTCCAAGTCCCACGCTTTCCCTTGTTCAAGGTGGTCCATTAGTGACCTGTACTTACGCCTCGCAAAAACAGCCACTGACTCAATTCTAGAATTCGCCATGTTAGAAACAGCGAAATCAATCATCCGATAACGACCTGCAAACGGCACAGCCGCTCCGCATCGGAAATACGTTAATTCATCCAACAAATCCTGTTCATGATCTAAGTTGATAATTCCGGCAATACGGTCCATAATATCCCCCTCTTAGGTATTTACGTAGTTTGATGCAAGTACACTGCCTTCTTCTGCAACAAGAGTTATTTCACTGCCTGGTGTAGGGTCTCCAATAACCGCACCATCTTCAATTACGGTTCCTTTTGAAATAATTGCCCGGTTGATCGTCACGTTCTTACCGATTTTGACATCCGGCATAATGACCGAGTCTTTCACAACAGACGAATCGCTGACCTGTACTCCGTAGAAAATGATGGATGTATCTACCGTTCCATGAATGCGGCATCCTTCGTTAATCAGCGCATTCTTCACCTTGGCGGTCGGTGCCAGGTATTGAGGTGGCTGGTTCGGATTCTTGGAGTAAATGCGCCATTCCCCGTCATTCAAGTTCAAATCCGGATCTTTCTTAAGCAGGTCCATGTTGGCTTCCCATAAGCTATCGACCGTTCCTACGTCTTTCCAGTAGCCATCGAAACGATAAGCCATCATTTTTTTATAATCTCTAAGAAGAGCCGGGATGATGTCTTTCCCGAAGTCGTGCGAGGAGTTTTCGTTTTCCGCATCTTCTATCAAATATTGTTTCAATACATCCCCACGGAAAATGTAGACACCCATCGACGCCAGATTACTCTTCGGATGTTCAGGTTTTTCGTCAAACTCCGTAATACGTCCTTGTTCATTCGCATTCATAATTCCAAAACGATTTGCTTCCTCCCAAGGTACTTCGATTACAGAAATCGTGCAGTCCGCTCCAGATTCCTTGTGATGCTCAAGCATTTCGCTGTAATCCATTTTATAAATGTGATCTCCAGATAGAATCAGTACGTGTTCCGGTTCGTACTGGTTCAAGAATTGCAGGTTTCGGTAAATGGCGTTAGCTGTTCCGGTGTACCAGCCCCCGCCATCTGATTGCATAAAAGGAGGCAGGACGGAAACGCCACCGTATTTACGATCTAAGTCCCATGGGGAACCGATTCCAATATAATCATTTAAAATAAGTGGTTCATATTGCGTGAGTACGCCTACCGTATCAATGCCTGAGTTTGTACAATTGCTGAGCGGGAAATCAATAATACGGTACTTCCCTCCGAAGTAAACAGCAGGCTTCGCGACTCGCTTTGTCAACGACTTAAGCCTCGTTCCTTGACCTCCGGCTAATAGCATGGCAACACATTCTTTATTCTTCATGATCTTCCTCCTTATTTGCTGAAGTTCGTTTCAAGAAGCTCACACCGAGCGGGGGAATCGTCATGGTTATATGCTGATCTTGACCTTGCCAAGGGACAGGAACTGTGTCTAAACCAACACCATTGATTTGTCCAGACCCTCCGAAATGTTCCGCATCACTCGAGAATACTTCTTTATATGAGCCTTGTTTCGGTACTCCCACTTTGTAATCGTGGTACACTTCGGGAGTGAAGTTGCATACGACGATGACCTGGTCTTGGCTTGTTCGTCCATTTCGAACAAACGAAACGATGCTTTGTTCATAGTTCTGGGCATCGATCCAGAAGAACCCTTCTTCTTTATGATCAAGTTCCCATAGCGACGGCATCTCCCGATATAGAAGGTGAAGCTGCTCCATATAGCGCTTCGTTGCAGCATGAGAATCATAATCAAGCAATTCCCAGTCCAAATCCTCTAAATCTTTCCACTCATCGAATTGGCCGAATTCACCTCCCATGAATAAGAGTTTCTTACCAGGGTGGGCGTACATATAAGCTAGAAACGCTCGTAAATTAGCAAACTTCTGCCAATAGTCACCCGGCATTTTATTTAACAACGATTTCTTACCATGAACGACTTCATCATGAGAAATCGGCAATACAAAGTTTTCAGAGAACGCATAGAAAAGCGAGAAAGTAATTAAGTTGTGATGGTACTTCCTATGAATAGGGTCTGTTTCCATATATTTGAGCATGTCATTCATCCAGCCCATATTCCATTTATAATTGAAGCCAAGTCCCCCTATATAAGTCGGAGAACTTACTAATGGCCACGAAGTAGATTCTTCCGCCATCATGAGACAGTTCGGCACTTCCTCAAAAATGGCTTCATTCATTTTCTTGATAAAGGAAACAGCTTCTAAGTTCTCTCTGCCACCGTATTCGTTCAATTCCCACTCTCCGTCTTCTTTGCCGAAGTCTAAATAAAGCATACTTGCTACGGCATCTACGCGAAGTCCGTCCAAGTGGTATTCTTTCAACCAATAAATGGCGTTGGAGATAAGAAAGCTCTGAACTTCGTTTCTAGCAAAGTCGAACGTCAGGGTTCCCCACTGCGTCTTTTCTGCTTTGCTTGGGTTGGCATATTCATAGAGTGCTTCTCCGTCAAAGCGCCTCAATCCGTGTTCATCTTTACAGAAGTGGCCGGGTACCCAGTCCAGAATGACTCCTATGCCTTGTTGGTGGCACTGGTCGACGAAATATTTGAAGTCATCCGGTGTACCGTAACGGGAGGTAACTGCGAAATAGCCGGTAATTTGATAGCCCCAGGAGCGATCGAAAGGGTGTTCCATAATGGGAAGCAGCTCGATGTGTGTATAACCCATCTCTTTCACATAAGGGATCAACATATCGGCGTATTCACGGAAGTTGTAGAACACTTCAGGTTCAATGTATTTCCATGAACCTAAGTGAACCTCGTAGATAGAAATTGGAGATTCATAGATATTCCTTGACTGCCTGTCCTTCATCCATTCCTTGTCTTTCCATTCATAGTCATCAAGAGGATAAACCTTCGAAGCGGTATCGGGGCGTAACTCACTCGAAAAAGCATAAGGGTCCGCTTTGAGACGCAAGTGACCATGAGGAGTCAATATCTCATATTTATATATCATCCCTTTGTCCACCTCAGGAATAAATGCGAACCATAACCCTTCATCGTTCACTCTTTCCATCCGGTGTTTCCTTCCGTCCCAATCATTGAATGGACCAACAACACTAACTTGTTCGGCATTTGGTGCCCATACTCCAAAACGTATTCCTTCTTCACCATTTTGACGATCGCGGTGTGCTCCGAGAAGCTGATAACTATATCTAAGGTTTCCTTCATGGAATAAATAAATATCTTGTTCCAATGCCGTATCATTCATTCTGTCCACCACTCCTTCCAACTCCTGAATTGCTTTAACTAGATGCTTACTTTAATCATAAATATTCAGCATGGGATTTACAATTATATTTATGAAAAAATTCTGAAAAGTTTTGTCGATTTTTGCTTTATTTTCAGGCTTTCAACGACTATTGTGAAAATAATGGAAAGGTAAGCGTTTACAAATATAAGTTCCACATTTTTACATGTTAAAACATAAAAACTGACATTGTTTTACCAAAATCATTTAGTGGTATAACGATAGAAACAAAACAAAGGGGTGAGCCCGGTGTCCTTAACAGGTATCAGTCTACTGATTATTGCACTTTCCTTTGCACTCATCGCAATCTATGTCGTCAAGACATTGAAAGCCGCTTCCGGCACGATGACGAGCGTTTCAAGCACGCTTGAAAAAGTAGAGGGACAGATGCAAGGCATTACGAGCGAATCAGAAAGTCTACTTAAAAAGACCAACCGAATTGCTGAAGATGTTGAACATAAAACCCAGACGCTGAACGGACTTGTTGAAACTGTAAACAATGTCGGATCTACAGTCGGAAATGTAAATACATCTCTTCAAGGAATGGCAGAGAGTGTAGCCCATGCTTCCAATCAGAAAGATGAAAAGGTCGTCCAAGCTATGAAATGGGGCGACGCAGCGATTGAACTCTACTTGAAATGGAAAACGAAAAAAACCCAGACTGGAAGAAAGGGGTCGTAATATGGATTGGTTAGGAATTGGAGTTTTTATTATAGGCATTGCCTTCGCCATTGTATCCATTTTCTTGATTAAAGCTTTAAATAACTTAGCGAACGTTTTGAAAGGGGTAACCAAAACCGTCGACCAACTGCCTGGGCAGTTAGACTCCGTAATGAGCGAAACCTCAAACGTCCTGCATAACAGTAATGACACATTAGCAGATGTAAATGAAAAGATACGTGCACTCAGCCCTCTTTTCTATATCGTTGGAGATATCGGTGAATCCTCCCGCAAACTGACATCCTCTCTTGTAGATATGACCTACTCTATGAAGAGCACGACTCGAGAAGGAGAACAGCGTGTTAACGAGGAAGGATGGAGAGGAATTTACGGGGCACTAGCGCTGACGTATTACTTCGTCCAAAAGCGAAGTGCACTAAAGACAGTCCAAATGAAGAGTCAAACAAATGAGTAAAAGGGATTGGATCAGTGGAGCGTTGGCTGGCATTGTTACCGGGGGCGTCCTTCATCAATGGAAAGATAAGCCCGCACAACTACGCCGTACTTACCGTGAGAAAAAGGAAAATCTTTATAAGCAAGGGAAGGAACAATACGAGATTGTACAAGCTTCTAAACGAAGAATTGCTGTAACAGCAGAAAAACAAGCAACGGAAAGGGGAAAAGAAAATGAAACAAAAGAAAAATAAATTACCATTCGCTATATTGGCAGGAGCCGTTATTGGAGGAGCATTCGTGCTGCTAAGAGATCCGGAAGAGAGAAGACGTCTGAAAGAACAATCAAGAACTACGAAAGATTCCGTTTCTTCCTATGCGCATGAAGCGAAGGAAAACCCATCCGAAACCAAAGATGCCTTTGTTTCCAAAGTACGTCGTTTCGTATCCGCCGCTAGCGAGGTCGTTACAACCGTTCAAAGTGTTTACAACGAACATGGACAAGAGATCAAAGATAAAGTAAAAGAAATCAAAGAAGAATCAGAAGAAGTCGTCGACACAGCCAAAGAAGCAGGCGCAGAACTGCAAGAGGCAGGAGAAAAAGCACAAGAAGAACTTTCCGAAACAGAAACAGAAGCACAACCACCTTCAGAAGATAACGTCGTAGAAGTCCCAGCACAACAAAGACATTAATATGACAAAAAGGAGAGCGCATCCCGCTCTCCTTTTTAGTGTCTTAGGTAAAGGGTTATGGAAAACTAGGAACGGTTACAACTGCCTTTTAGGTGATCAGCTGAAGAGGTTCATTCTTGTATTATCAAGGTGTTGGAGAAACGATGAGACTCCTACCGGATCGTAGGACAGCGTGAGATCCCGCAGACTGCGAAAGCCGTCGAGGAAGCTCACCGACCGCCGGTGGAAAGCGAATCGTTTCTCCAACACCTTTCTCCTAACTTAGGGGAACCGAAGTGGTTCCTCAACAGAAAGAGGAGAGCGTATACCGCTCTCCTTTATTTTTTCTCCTGATTCCCAAAATAGTCATCTTTGTTTACATACTCATTCGGCGGCGCGCCATATTCCTCGTTGTAATTCTTAAACTGCGCTTTGCGCCCGTTTCTTTTTTCCCCATGATTTTTGTTTTCCTTGAATTGACGATCTGGTTTCTTATCTTGTTTGCTCATTAGAAGTCACCTCACTTCTAATGTGTACGAGAAGGGAAAAATTATGTACGTACGTCGGTCAGTTTCTGTGTCGATTGCGTGACTTCTCCGACCGCTTGGTTGATTTGGGTAATGGCCTCGGAGAACGAGTTCAAGTTCTGTTCTATAGCTATGTTCATCTGCTCATTTTCACTTGTTGCAGAAACAATCTCGGAGAAAAAGTGTTGGATTTGGTCCATGCCTTCCGTACTCTTTTCAATCATTCCGTTCATTTCTTGTACGTTCGTCGATACGTTGTCGATCTGGTTATTGGTTTCCGATATGAGACTTGAGACTTCTGAAACGGATTCCTGTGTCTGTTCGGAAAGTTTCCGTACCTCCTGCGCAACAACCGTGAACCCAGCACCGTGCTCCCCTGCTCTCGCAGCTTCAATCGAGGCATTCAGGGACAACAAATTCGTTTGTTCCGCAATGGAGGAAACAAGGGTGACGATTTTGTTTATTTCTTCTGATACCTTTTGTAATTTCTCCACATCACCAGAAACCACTTCAATACTGGATTGAATCGTGTGCATCTGATTCTTCTGTTCCTCTATCTTATCTTGCCCTTCTTTCGATTGACGTTCCACCTGCTGAGCAAGTACAGTTCCGTTTCTCGAATCTTTCACCATTTGCTCTGTTTGGACAGTTAATTGCTCTGTTGATGCGCTTGCTTGTTGGGAAACCGCAGCGACTTCAGCTGACATATGATCCATTGTCTGATAGGCCATTTCTCTTCGCTCAATTTCCTCTTCTCGTTTGACTGCCGCCTCCTTCTCGTAAAGCTCTAACACAATCTGCTGCTCAATACTTAAGATTTTCGTAGTGGCAGCGATAGCTTTATGGAACTCTTCTTGGAGAGACAACTCGACAGAAAAAATCCTCATAAAAGAAAGGTTTAAGTCCTGAAAGGCGCACATATACCATTTAGGTGGTAAGCCAATCTGATAATGCACATGAGCGATTTTTGCCCGGCGATCGAAGAAGTCTTGGTCAATGGTGCCTGCAAACATTTCACTAATATGTGTTTTCAAGGTGCCCTTCAGCTTTTCAACAGAGCTATACGTTTTTATCATTTGCGTAAGAGAATCTTCCACATTCAGATTGGCATAAAACTGTCCGACGATAGACTCTATATGTTGATCGACTACCGGCTTCAGTGAACGAAGAACAGCGAGATCCGTTTCGGTAAGATCGACCATCTTCAACTGCTTCTCTAACTCACTACCCTCAGTCAGGTTGATTCGTCCTTTCTGCCCTTCTCCTAATGATGCACGCGTACGTTCTTGTTTCTTTTTAAACAACATGCTATTCCACTCTCCATCATTCTTTTTCCTTTACTATCGGAGTTATTTGTGGACTCTTGAAGGAGGAAAAGGAAACGTTCTCTAAATGACGACGGAACAGCCACATGATGACTAAATGGACTTGCGCTTGAGTGAAAAGATAAAGGGGCCAAGGTATAGAAGGCATATAGTCGTGAATCGCCGCAATGATTTGTTGCTTTTCGGGGATTTTCCGGAACTCGAAACGCCCACGCTTATTCAGCTTCTCGTTCGTCAAAAGACCGCCCGTAATGTAGTATAACGCTCGGTCTTCCGTACTTCTCTCTTCTGAATACGTCATTTCGAGAAGAGGCTTTTTCAGAAATAACAAGCCAATTTCACACTGCCACCGCTCATCTACGGTTGTACGGATCCAGGGGTTCAGCGTCCTCGCCAGCCACTTCACATACTCTAAGGCAACCTCTTCTGTGTTACATCCTTCTGGAATTGGAAGACGCTGCACAGATCGCACATCATTAGGCTTTGGAGAGGAACTAGCACGTGAAGGCTGATAAACACCGCCGTTCTTAAGAGCTTGCTTCGCGGCTTCTTTAAAAGGTATTGTTCCCATAAAATCGGTGGATGTTTCACGTGCAACCATGTGATGGCGCAGACTCTCGATTAAAGGATAAACCAATTGCTTAGGTGCATGGGTCAAACACCGGACTGCGAATTTGACAGCCCACATGGGGATCCAAGGGACTTGATGAATAGGCAGGTTTTTGCCCATAACTTCAGATAGCTGATTTACCATTTGCTTATAAGTCATAACTTCCGGTCCACCTAAATCAAAAGTACCTGCTGGGTGATTAGCAGTTTGAATACTCTTATCCATTGCACTTAAAACATCTTGCAACGCGATGGGTTGAGTGTTGGTATTCATCCATCTGGGTAAACAAAGATAAGGAACCCGCTTCAATAATTTTGCAAGTACAGGAAAGGAAGACCCTTCTGGACCGACGATCAAGCCTGACCGAAGCGTTGTAACCGGCACCCCGTATGCTCCTAGAATATGTTCGACTTCCAGACGGCTGTGTAAGTGCCTGGACAGTCCTTTCTGTTCATCAGGGATGGTGCCGCTTAGGAAAATGATGCGTTTAACCCCTTGTTTACTGGCTGCCTGAGCAAAATTATCCGCTAAGATGGCATCCATGTCCTCAAATCTACCCTGGGTCAGCTTCGCAGATGGAACCATGGAATGGACAAGATAAACAGCTATGTCTGCTCCTTCTAATGCGCGTTCTGCATCTGAAAGGGAAAAAAGATCACAAGAACGCCACTCTACATGTTCACTATTCTCAAAGCGATTACCGTTGCGTGATAATGCTACTATGTCAGCGTAAGGTGCTATTTTGTCCAAAAGGTGGCTGCCAATGTACCCACTGGCCCCTGTAAGTGCGACGACAGGCCTTTTCTTCATCCTTCTCACTCCTTTTACCAACCATTCCTTTTTCTAAATCGCTTCAAACGAAGCTTCTTCTTTGACAGTAGTCTTCGAATCCTTTAAATTGAGTACGGTATTCCTAGTATCTTTATCAGAATTAGTAACATTAACCACTTTAACTAAAGGAGGATGAGAGCGTTGAAACGATTATTCCAATCTTATCTCAAAACATCTTTAATCATAAAAATAACCGTTGCACTTGTATTAGGTGTTATAGCCGGATTGATTCTTCAAGAACAAGCAACGGTCTTAGCGCCATTCGGAGACTTATTACTCCGTCTATTGAAATTCGTTATTCTTCCATTGATTCTTTTCACTCTTATTGTTGGAATCAACCAGACCGGTATTTCCAACCTTGGAAGAATGGGTGGTAAGGTATTTCTTTATTACCTCGGTACATCGGCACTTGCCATCCTTGTCGGCGTGTCGGTTGCGAGCCTGTTCAACCCTGGCACAGGCGTTTCGCTACAAGGAAACGAGAGTGTAGAGGTCCCAGATAACCCTGGTGTAACCAGTGTATTACTCAACATCGTGCCAGATAATATCGTGACTGCCTTTACAGAGATGAACTTGTTAGGCATTATTTTCACAGCTTTTGTATTCGGTATTGCGATTTCTTACCTAAGATCCACTAACGCTTATCAAAAACAAGCCAACAGCTTATACCGTGTGATCGAAGGGTTGAACGAAGCGACTCTGACAGTCATGAAGGGAATCCTTCAATACGTTCCGATTGGTATATTCGCCATCATTGCAGAAATCATCGGAACGCGAGGAGCAGATGTATTATCATCGCTCTTCTCTTTCATCGGTGTACTTTATATTGCTCTACTCGTTCAGCTTGGGTTTTACATGGTACTGCTTGCTGTTACGAAAAATCGTCCAGGTGCCTTTATGCGCGAAGCGCGTACACCACTCGTTACGGCATTCGTTACCCAGAGTAGTTCAGGAACATTACCTGTAACGTTGAATGCAGCGAAGAACTTGAATTTGAATAAAGGCTTATACGGATTTAGCCTGCCGCTTGGTGCCACCATCAATATGGACGGCGCAGCCATCCGTATTGCGGTATCTGCTGTGTTTGCCGCCAATGTAATCAATCAACCGCTTGGCCTTGCTGAAATTCTACAAATCGTACTTGTAGGTGTCCTCGCATCTGTCGGTACAGCAGGTGTACCAGGTGCCGGTATCATCATGATTGCAACAGTCTTCTCACAAGTCGGACTTCCAATGGAAACTGTCGCACTGTTAACAGCAGTTGACGTGTTCGTCGGAATGGGTGCGACCGCATTGAATGTAACCGGTGACCTTGTCGGAACGAAGTTGATTGATCAAACAGAAAAACCTAAAAATCAAACAGCCTAAGTGAATTAAAATAAAAGTCTGGAGGGGATGCTCCAGGCTTTTTAGTTTGTCTAAGGCTGCAAGCATATCACTCAACCCTCTTGACCCATTATGTTAAACTAAATACTTAGTGACCTAAGTAAAGAAGAAAGAAGGAATGTAACATGTCAGAGCAAACCAACCCACAAGAAATTAATCGCGTCCCGTTGATGATCGTATTAATTTCAGGTGCGTTTGTGGCTATTCTGAACCAGACCTTGCTGGCTACGGCTCTTCCACATATCATGAGAGACTTGAACTTGGAAGCCAGCACGGCACAATGGCTGCAATCCATCTTTATGCTCGTTAACGGAATTATGATTCCGATTACAGCATTTTTGATTGAACGATTCTCAACCAGAGGGTTGTTCTTGACCGCAATCGGTTTATTCGCTTTCGGAACCCTTGTTTGCGGGCTTGCCGTGAACTTCCCGGTCCTACTGATAGGACGTGTATTGCAAGCTTCCGGAGCCGGAATCATCCTACCACTTATGCAGACGATCCTATTCCTTGTTTTCCCTATAGAGAAAAGGGGATCTGCAATGGGAATGTTCGGACTCGTCATTGCTTTCGCGCCGGCGATTGGACCTACGTTATCTGGTTACCTTGTAGAACAATTCCCGTGGAGAAGCCTATTCTTTGTCATTCTCCCAATCGCGATTCTTGATATTATTGTAGCTTATTTCATTTTAAAAAACGTAACGAAGCAGTCGTTCCCGAAAGTCGATCCAATCTCCATCATCTTATCTTCCTTCGGATTCGGCGGACTGCTTTATGGATTTAGTATAGCTGGGGATAAAGGTTGGGGCAGCACCTCTGTTATGATCTCAATGATTGTCGGCGCCGTGACGCTTACGGCATTCATATTGCGTCAGCTTCGTCTCGAACGGCCGATTCTCGAGTTCCGTATTTTCAAATATAAAATTTTCACCCTTACTACAGCCCTTGGCATGGTGACGTTCATGGCGATGATCGGTGGAGCTGTCGTGCTTCCAATCTTCATGCAGAATATGCTCGGATTCACTGCATTCGAATCCGGCCTTATGCTGCTTCCTGGTGCCCTCCTGATGGGTGTCATGAATCCGATCACCGGCAGATTGTTCGATAAATTTGGAGCGAGGTGGCTTGCGATTATCGGACTCGGCTTACTTGTCGTGTCGACCTTCATGTTTACAAACTTGACGGCAGCCACCACCTTCACTTATCTCGCTCTTGTAAACTGTGTGCGTATGTTCGGTATTTCGATGGTAATGATGCCCGTTACGACAGCAGGCTTGAACCAATTGCCTTCTAATTTGATGCCACACGGAACGGCGATGAACAATACGATGCGCCAAGTATCTGGTGCTGTAGGGACAGCCTTGTTAGTCTCTGTAATGACGAGTCAGGCCAACCCTTCAAACGGTGTGACAGGTCTGATTCACGGTGTGAACGTGTCCTTCATCGTTGCAGGAATCATTGCAGCAGTCGGATTTATCATGGCGTTCTTTATTAAGAACTCTCATCCAAAAGAAGAATACAGTGCATAAGAAAAGGTATAGTGTTTCGTTTTGTTATGAAATATAGTGTTTCGTGGTTCGGAAAACAACTCGCTTTCCGTGGGCGAGTGTCGAGCTTCCTCGCTCGCTTTGCTCACTGCGGGATCTCGACTATCCCGTTCATCCCACAGGAGTCTCGTAGTTTTCCACCCCACTTTGCAATAGGAAGTGCGAACAAAACTATATTCTAATAAGCGTGAACCAATTCTCCATCCTTTTCTTGGTCCGGAAGCACAAAGGTTTGCACTTACTTTATCAAGATATCGGAGAATCGGGGATGGTCGCTGGACCCCTGCAGAAAGCTGACCGTTTCTTCTACACATGGAAGAAACGACAACTCATTCTCGATACACTGAAAAAAGCCTTGTCTGCTAATTAGCAGACAAGGCTTTTTTTATAAGGACGCTGCTTTGTATCGTTGGTAATAGGAATCTACGTTATTAAGTAACAATAGTTCTGTGTACAAGTACGCCTTCATGTTAAAGTCAGCAAAATCAATATTGGTGAGTTCCTGAATCTGTTTGATTCGGTAATTTAATGTGTTGGGATGTATAAACATTTCTTGTGCCGTCTGCTTCGCTTTGCCGTTATTGGCTAAATACAACTCTAGCGTACGGAGTAGATCGGTCTGTTTCTGTGCATCGTTTTTGATTAAAGAAAGTAAATCTTCACTGTAGTAGTCTTCCGAACTATTCTTCTCGTATAGAGCTGCCACGTAACGATAGATTCCCAGTTTTGCGAATTCACGAGGCATCGTCTCTGGTCTTGGGCTGATAAAGTTCGCTGTTTCAATGACTTCAAGCGCTTCTAGGAAACTTTTACGCATGTAATAAAGACTTGTGTATTCCTTTCCTACCCCTATAAGGAAATTATAGAAAGACTCCTCTTTCATTTCGTTCTTGACCGCTTCAATGAAATCTCTCGCTAAATTCCTAGAAGAAAACCGCTCTGATACGCTTCCCTCCATGATTAGTACCATCTGGAATTCAGAAGTCAGAAAGTATAGCGAGCGGTGGCGCTTAAAGCGATGAACAATTTCGAGCAAGTACTCCAGTAAATCAATATGTTGCGGTGCAGTGACGGAAAATACAACAACAGAGTATCGATTAGGCAACGTCAAGTTCGCGAGCGACGCTTCGTGGCGAAGCTGGGTTTCGTTGCCGTACTCATGGTGCAAAAGCTGCCATAACAGCTCTTCTTTGCGGTTTTCTTTCGCATTCACTTTCTCGTACATACGGTGAATTAATTGCCCCATATGAAGCGATACGTCTTCAAGTAAGGACAGTTGCTCTTCTTGCATCCACTGATCAGACTCCTGCACCCAAACGTACCCCACTGTGTGGCCAAGGTGCTTGGCAGCAATCACCACACGTTGATGAAAACCGAGTTCTTCGATCGGATGCACACGAATCGGATCCGAGCCGTTATCCAACTGCTGGACGATTCCTTCTTTTTTCAACCGATCTATAATGAACACGGGACATTTTTTGGAGAGAATCGTTTTCTGCTGGGTCTGATCGAAATCTTCGAATGCAGAACTGTAAGATACGAGCTCGAAGTTTTTATTTTCAATAATGACTGGCTTTCCGAGCTCTGCGCTAATCAAATCGGTCGCTTTATGAATGTTTTCGGTTTGAAGGATGGTTTGTTTTGCGTCCATCGGAACTCTTCCCTTTCCAGCAAAAAGAATTTTAATCCATTATAGCAGATGTGCTGTATTTAGGAAGAATAGATCACATTTCTGGATAGATGAGCCAGTGTGAGAACGGTTCGATTTCAAAATGAAATGGTTGCGAGGGGGGGATTATAGAATATAGGGTTTCGTGATTTGGAAATCAACTCGCTTTGCTCGCTGCGGGATCTTTATCGACACAATGAAAAAACCCTCCTTAGGAAAGGAGGGTTTTAAGTTATCAGATTAGAATGTTTCTGAGATTGTTTTTGCTTGCATGTGGAGTGCAAGGTAGTCTGGACCGCCGGCTTTGGAGTCAGTACCGGACATCTTGAACCCACCGAATGGTTGGTAGCCAACGATTGCGCCTGTGCAACTACGGTTGAAGTAAAGGTTTCCGACGTGGAAATCTTGCTTCGCTTTTTCGAGGTGCTGACGGTTATCAGAAATGACGGCACCTGTTAAGCCGTATTCTGTATTGTTGGCAATTTCGATCGCTTCATCAAAGTCTTTAGCCTTCGTGAAGCAAACGACTGGCCCGAAGATTTCTTCCTGCTGCATGCGGGAATCTGGTGCCAAGTCCGCAAAGACCGTCGGCTCGACGAAGTAGCCTTTGGAATCGTCCCCTTTACCACCTGTAATCAGTCGGCCTTCTTCTTTACCGACCTCTACGTACTTCATGATCTTGTCGTAAGCACCTTGGTCGACGACAGGACCCATGTAGACGTTCTCTTCTGATGCATTACCAACTGTTAATTTCTCCGTACGTTCTTTGACCATCTCAAGCAGTTCGTCGTAAATGTCTTCGTGTGCCACAACGCGTGAACCGGAAGAACATTTCTGACCAGAGAATCCGAAGGCAGAAACAATGATTGCATCCGCAGCCGTTTCGAGGTTGGACTGTTTATCAACGACAACCGTATCCTTACCTCCCATTTCAGCGATTACCTGTTTGATGTGCTTTTGACCTGGCTGTACAACAGATGCACGTTGCAGGATACGTGTACCTACATCACGTGAACCCGTGAAGGAGATCAATGCTGTTTTCGGATGATCAACTAGGTAATCCCCTACTTCTCCACCGCTTCCTGGTACAAAGTTCAGTGCACCCTTCGGTAGACCAGCTTCTTCTAGTACTTCAATGAATTTCGCAGCAATCACTGGGCTGTTACTAGCAGGCTTCATAACAACCGTGCTTCCTGTTACAAGCGGGGCTACAGCTGTTCCGGCCATGATCGCAAAGGCAAGGTTCCAAGGTGGAATAACGACAGCCACACCTGTTGATGTATAGACGTAGCGGTTCTGCTCGCCTGGACGGCTGTTGATTTCTTTTCCTTCACTCAGTTCAATCATTTGGCGTCCGTAGTATTCAAGGAAATCGATCGCTTCTGCTGTATCCGCATCCGCCTCTTTCCACGGCTTACCTACTTCATAGACGAGATAAGCTGAGAATTCGTGCTTACGACGACGGATGATGTGAGCAGCACGAAACAGCATTTCAGACCTAGCGCGAGCAGACCATTTTCTCCAACCGTCAAACGCATCAGATGCCGCTTGAATCGCTTGTTCAGCCAGCTCAGAATTCGCTTTTGAAACCGTACCAACCACTTGCTTCGTGTTAGCAGGGTTTGTTGATGTGATCGTCGCATCTGTACGGACGCGTTCTCCGTTAATCAAAAGGTCATGGTGCTGCCCTAACTCTTTTTCAACTTTTTTGAGTGCTTCCTCAAATGCTTGTTTGTTTTCCTCGATTGTGAAATCCGTGAAAGGTTCGTGTTTATAAGGTTGTACCATGATAATTCCTCCTTTGATTATTTACTGAAAATACCTCTTAGCGCAAAAGCGATGTTCGCTGGACGCTCGGCGAGACGACGCATGAAATAGCCGTACCAGTCTTCGCCATAAGGCAGATAAACGCGGACTTTGTACCCTTCTTTCGCAAGCTGTGCCTGCGTTTCATTCCGCATACCATAAAGCATTTGGAATTCAAAACGGTCATTCGGAATGTTGTTTTCCTGAACCAGCTGCTTCGTAAAATCGATGATCGCATCATCGTGACTTGCAATGGCTGTATAATGACCGTTCAAGAGATTTTTCTTAATAAGATGCTTCAAGTTGTCATCAACGAGACGTTTTTCAGGAAAGGCGACTTTGCCCGACTCCTTATAAGCCCCTTTGACGAGTCGCAAATACGGATCAAGCGGACTCAATTCATCTAAATCCTGGTCTGAGCGATACAAATACGATTGAACGACAGTTCCGAGATTCGGATATTGGGCTTTTAACTCTTTGTAAATGTCGAGTGTCTGCCCGCACCGCGAGGAGTCTTCCATGTCAATCGTTACAGTGATGTCGTATTTAGCTGCTTCTTGCAAAATACGGTGCATGTGCTCAATCACTATGTCCCGGGAAATATCCAGCCCGAGAGAAGTGAGTTTCAAAGATACCTCTGACTGAGCGCCGTGCGTAGCAATCGCTTGAATGCTATGCATACATTCCTCAGTCCGTTGCCTCGCTTCCTCTTCCGAAGCGACAAATTCTCCTAAGTGGTCCACCGTTACGTGCAACCCCTCATGGTTCAGCTTTTGAATTATCGGCATCGCCTGGGAGATCGTCTCTCCCCCTACAATCTTGTCAGCCCCAAAGTTCGTACCAAAACGCTTGGCTAAGCGATCTAACACTTTATTATTAGAAAGGTATAAGAAAAAGTTTTTGCTAATGGCTTCCAAGATCATCACACCCCTTTCATCTATCCTTGTAGGAACCATGAGGTTTCTTCGGTGGATGATTGAAATTTTTAATTGTTAAGAAAATTATAACTAGTGAAAGCCCTTTTATACAACGTGTCAAAAACACAAAGATAACCCCTCCGATTTATAGTTTTGTCACAATAGACAGAAAAAAGGCTGATATCGCGGGGATCTCAGCCTTTGTTGAATCAGTATAAATGGGCTTTTATTGCAGTTTACGAAGATCTTTAAATGCAAGGAACACAAAGACGGAATAAGCGACGACCAACAAAGCTCCTGCCAGCATGATGTGGTGGATGGCTACTCCAGTAGCGAGCACCATGGATGTGAGTGCATAGCTTACTGGAATCAACCCCATGGAGGACAAAGATAAGAGACCCATCACCCGGCCAAGCATTCGGTCTTCCACTAAGCTTTGGACGGCTGCGATAATCGGAATATTTGAGAAGGACAAAGCAATTCCGAACAACCCAAGCATAACCATACTCATCCATATGACTGTTGTCATACTGAGACCAGCAAAAGCTAATCCACCGAATATGATCGCCATGATACTCACCTTTCCGCGATTCTTCGAAATGTTTAAGACTCCTACCCCCACCGAACCTACCAACATTCCTGCAGCAAGGCCGGATTCTAATAAACTGAAATCCATCGCTGTGCCTTCTAACACTGTTTTGACGAACAGAGGTAACCCCATCGTCAACGGACCTACAAGGAATAAATTCAAGAACACGGTAGTCAGTAGCATCAAGACAAGCGTACGGGATTGTTTCACATAGTTGAATCCTTCTATAAAGGAAGCCCAGAACTTCTGATCATCCTCTTGCCCTTCATTCGCTTTTGGTGCACGCATGAGATATATGAGCAAACTTGCGACAAAAAGCATTAGTGCGGTGCAGCCAAAAACAATCTCATAGCTCCCTACTGCAATAAGCAGTCCTGCCAACATCGGTGCTAATATCAAGGAAGTCTGATTGGTCATCTGGATGATCGAATTCCCACGCGTCAATTGTTCTTTATCAATGATGGTTGGAAGAACGGAGCTTTCTGCTGCCCAGAAGAAGGCGTCCAATACACCAAATAACAAGGCAAATACAACAAACGTCCATAACGTGATGCCACCTGCTATGAACCAGACAACAAGACCTACCAAGAGGACCGCTCGGACCATTACCGACAGGAACATGATATTCGTTTTACTGAACCGGTCCGCTACCGTACCACTGATGACCATGAAAAGCAGCCTAGGGACACTCGATGCTACATAGATTAAACCAAGAGATGCTTCTAAGCCTAATACATTTACGACATACCAACTCTCTGCAAATAAGAAAAATGAAATTCCGAAACTCGATAATAATGCTGCTCCCCATAATAATAGGAAAGGTTGATTTCTAAATAAGGTTGTTTCCTTATCTGCTACCATGACTTGATTCGCTTCCACTGTCATCCCGCCTTCTTCGTTTTGTCTAACTTCAGTTTACGTTACCGAATGAAGGCAAACGAGTTGCTGCAGATGGAAATCGGTTCCGCCTTCAGGCTGATTTTCCACCTTCCTCCAGCAACCCATGACAAGTGTCATATTCAAGTCCTGACGTTTGTGTCTTATAAACCTAGCTCCCCTTCGGCTATGATAGGGATATACTGAACCTTAGCGAAGGAGTCGTATAATGAATACAGATAAAACAAAACAACTAAAGAAAAGTGTTTCAAACTATGCAAAACCTGATACAAAATCAGGCGTAATGCAGCTCATCAATACCGTCGTTCCACTCATCGCGCTGTGGACACTTGCTTACATCAGTCTGTCTTGGTCGGTCTGGCTAACCCTTGCAATCGCCACTATCACAGGCGGTTTCGTGGTCAGGTTGTTCATTATTTTCCATGATTGTACACACCAATCCTTTTTAAAGAGTAAGAAAGCAAACCGGATGATCGGAACCATTACAGGAATCTTGACCCTCTTCCCATTCGAAAAATGGAAGCGCGCCCACTCGATTCACCATGCCACAAGTGGTAATCTCGATAAACGCGGCACAGGGGATATTTGGATTATGACAGTGGAAGAGTATGCTCAAGCCTCTCTTCGTACCCGGTTATTGTACCGACTTTACCGGAACCCTATCGTCATGTTCGGATTCGGACCATTGTATCTGTTCTTAGTATCCAACCGCTTCAACCGTAAAGGAGCGAAAGGAAAAGAGAAAACGAACACACACGTGACAAATGTCAGTGTCGTCATCTTGTATGCGCTGATCATCAGCCTTGTCGGTTGGAAAGCGTTCCTTATCATTCAACTACCGATCCTTTACGTGTCTGGCGTACTCGGAATTTGGTTGTTCTATGTTCAACACCAATTTGAAGACTCTTACTTTGAAGAAGAATCCGATTGGGACTTTGTTAAAGCAGCGGTCGACGGAAGTTCTTATTACAAACTTCCACGTGTCCTGCAGTGGATCTCAGGAAACATCGGCTTTCACCATGTGCACCACCTGAGCCCGCGTGTTCCGAACTATTTCTTAGAAAAAGCTCATGAAGACACGCCACCACTCAAGCACGCAACGACGATCACGTTGAAAACGAGCCTGGAGTCGATCCGTTTCCGCTTATACGATCAGAAGAACAAGACGTTTGTTTCATTTAGGGAAGCGAAGTCGAGAATTCGCACCTACCGCCTTTCCTTCTTACAAAACAAACAACCAAGTTTACAAGATAAATAAACGAACAGCCTATTCTCCGGGATAGGCTGTTTATGTGTATAAAGGGAATTCAAAACATATGTCGGAGCACCCGTTTTTTAGTCTATAATGTAACTATTCAGTAAAGGAGGAAAAATGATGCAGAAGTGGTATCACATTATTCCGAAGAACACCGGACTTTCTATTTATGTATGGATTATATTCTGCCTCTTACCGTTTCTTTTTATATTCCGTTCCTCCTCCATGTATGAGGTTGCTTTCGGCATACTGATGACACTGATTTTCTTCTTGTCTTACCGTTTATCGTTTGTTTCGACCAGCGGCTGGGTCTATTTATGGGTCAGTGTCGAGATGGCGATCAGTCTAGTCATGACGATTTTATTCGGATACATTTATTTCGCACTGTTCTTAGCGTTCTATATAGGGAATATCAGGCACTTCGGCGGGTTTCTGTCACTATATATCGTCCATTTGACGACAACGCTCGTAGCGATCACCATCACTTTCATTACCGAAGTCGATTCCCTGTTCCCGCAGCTTCCGTTTATCATCATCTCTATCATTGGGGTCATCCTGCTTCCGTTTACGGTACGTTACCGCAACCAGCAGCAGAAGCTCGAAGGGGAGCTTGAGAATGCGAATGAGCGAATTTCTCAACTGATGGTATTAGAAGAACGAGAACGGATCGCCCGCGATTTGCACGATACATTAGGACAAAAGCTGTCTATGATCGGTTTGAAAGGGGAACTCGCAGGAAAATTAGTTCCCAAGGATCCAGCCAGAGCCGTCAACGAGATTCACGATATTCAACAGACAGCAAGAACCGCTTTAAAAGAAGTACGCGAGATGGTATCGAACATGCGCGGAACGAGCCTCAAAGACGAGCTGATCCGTGTCCAACAAATTGTCGAAGCAGCAGAAATGTCCTTTACACAGGAAGGAAACCCTGTGCTAGAAAACACACCTCTACTCGTTGAGAATGTACTTAGTATGTGTCTGAAAGAAGCAGCGACCAATGTAGTGAAGCACAGCAATGCCAGTCACTGCCAAGTCTCGATTGTTCAACAAACGAATGAAATTCTCGTTACCATAGCAGATGATGGAAAGGGAATGCCTGAGAGCATCGAACCGTTCAAAGGCCATGGGTTACAAGGCATCCGGGAACGCTTGGAGTTTGTAAATGGGAGTCTGGACATTCAGAGTATGGATGGAACGAAGCTCACCCTGCACGTTCCGAATGTCATTCAGAACGTCAAAAAGGAGGATTATTCATGATTCGGATCGTCATTGCCGAAGACCAGCGAATGTTATTAGGTGCATTAGGAGCATTACTCGATTTAGAAGAAGGAATGGAAGTCATTGGCCAAGCCCACAACGGCGAGGAAGCGGTGAAGCTTGTCAAAGAACTCAATCCCGACGTGTGCATTATGGACATTGAGATGCCAGTCCAAGATGGTCTCACCGCAGCAGAATCGCTCCGGCATGACCCTTGCAAAGTCATTATCCTCACCACCTTTGCACGTCCAGGTTATTTTGAGCGCGCCCGAAATGCTGGGGTAAGTGGATACCTCCTCAAAGACAGCCCGAGTGAAGAACTGGCAACTGCCATCCGTAAGATCATGGATGGCCAGCGAATCTTTTCACCGGAACTCGTCGACTTGGCATTCACAGATCCGAACCCACTGACCGATCGCGAAAAACAGGTGGCGCGCTTGATGGCAGAGGGAAAGAACACGAAAGAGATCTCTAAAGAATTATTCATCACAACAGGAACTGTACGGAATTACATTTCCGTTATCCTCGATAAATTAGAAGTGACCAACCGGATCGAAGCCATCTCCCGCCTGCAAAAGGAAGGTTGGCTCTGAGGATTTGGGCATGCATTTATATGTTTTTACTATTGCAAAATAGGGAATAGAAACAGCACTTTCGTAGAAAGAGAGCTGGTTTCCAATGAAGAAATATAACAAGCTGGTCCGAGACAAGATCCCTGATATCATGGGAGCGCTCGGAAAAACATTCAACACGCGTACTCTGGGAGATAGAGAGTATGTGGAGTCGCTACGCCAGAAGCTTCAAGAAGAAAGCGCAGAGTACTTAAAGACAGATAATGATCAAGATGCGTTAATGGAGCTCGCCGACATGCTTGAGGTCATACATGCGCTTGCGTACACACACCATGCCACCTTCGAAGAACTTGAGCACATTCGCCAACATAAAAAGAGAGAACGTGGTGCTTTTCTGAACCGCACCTACTTAATGGACGTAGAAGATGAAAAAAACGCCTAGAAAAAAGCCTTATCTCCTAAATAGAGATAAGGCTTTTTCAGAGTGTAGAGAAAGTCTCCTCGGTTCTTCCAAGTGTAGAAGAACGGTGTTGGAGAAACGGTCCGCTTTCCGCAGGCGTTCGGTGAGCTTCGACATATTCCCAAGGGAAGCACTTTACTTTCCAGACCACATAACACTGTATTCATAGCACGACCGTACTCTATGATTATTTTATACTTCGATTGTCCAGTTCTCGGTATCCTCAACAGAACCACGCTGAATGCCTGTGATTGTATCGTACAATTTCTGCGATAGTTCTCCGATTTCACCGTTGTTGATATCCATCTTCTCACCGGACCAGTTCAGTTGTCCTACTGGAGATATGACCGCTGCCGTACCGGTTCCGAACACTTCCTCCAGCTTCCCGTCTTGATAAGCTTGATAGATTTCATCGATTGAAACTTTACGCTCTGTGACAGGGATGTCCCACTTATGCAGCAGCTCGATGATCGACATACGAGTGATCCCTTTCAAAATACTGCCGCTAAGCGCCGGTGTAACGACTTCTCCGTCAATCTTGAAGAAGATGTTCATACTGCCTACTTCTTCGATATAACGCTTCTCGATTCCATCTAACCACAAGACATCCGCTAATCCTTCTTCATACGCTTTTGCCTGTGCCTGATAAGCGGACGAATAGTTACCTGCCGTCTTCGCCATGCCCGTTCCGCCTTTCACTGCACGGGTGAACTGTTTTTCCACATTGATCTGAACAGGCTTCAGACCACCTTTGAAGTAAGGTCCGACCGGAGATAGAATGACCATCAATTTATATGTCTTTGATGGAGCGACAGCAAGACTTGGTTCTGTTCCGATGATAAATGGACGAATGTACAAGGATGTACCTTCAAAATCTGGGACCCAATCCTGCTCTAAACGAATGAGCTCGATCAAATATTCCATGACACGCTCTTCGTCCACTTGCGGAATACTTAACCGTTCGCTAGATTTGTTCAAGCGTTTAATATTTTGATCGGGACGGAATAATAGAATACGGTCATCTTCCGTACGGTATGCTTTCATCCCTTCGAATACGGTTTGGCCATAGTGGAAGATCATTGCTGCCGGGTCGAGCGTCAGCGGTTCATAAGGTACAATGCGTGGTTCATGCCACCCTTTGTCTGCTTCGTAATCCATAACAAACATGTGGTCTGTGAAGGTGCGCCCGAAAGCGATCTCCTTAGACTGTGGCTTCGGCTTTTTATTGGCGTTCTTAACGATAGTGATGGTAGATGAACTCATTCGCTCCACTCCTCCTCCTACGCTCCGCTTTAACAAAGCAAAGCGTTATTGTGTTTTATATTACATTGTACGAGGGTGGAACGAAAAAGAAAAGTGTTTTGACCAAATTTTCAAAATACATATAGTCAGCGCTCTTCTCTGGAATGAAGTTTCACCCTTTGTTAGTCTGCTATAATTTGGGTAGTGAAAAATGCGAGGTGACTAGAATGTTCAACATATTAATCATCGAAGACGATGTGACCTTATATCAGCAAATCTCAGACCGACTCGAACAGTGGTCTTATGCCGTCCATGGCATCCATGACTTCCAACACGTTATGGAAGTCTTTACCGAGGTGAAACCGGAGCTTGTCATCATCGACATCCAACTCCCAAAGTATGACGGCTTCCACTGGTGCCGCATAATCCGCGAACATTCCAGTGTCCCGATTCTGTTCCTATCCTCCCGGGATCACCCGACAGACATGGTGATGTCGATGAATTTAGGTGCAGACGATTTCATCCAGAAGCCGTTTCATTTCGATGTACTTGTTGCCAAGATCCAAGCACTGCTGCGCCGGGCGTATGACTACAACGCGGAAGCGGCTGAACTGAAAACCTTCAATGGCGCGACAGTCGACTTGGAACAGAACCGCCTTACAAACGACCATGGGACGATTGAGCTGACGAAGAATGAAATCTATATTCTGAAGCTGCTGATTGAACAGAAGAATAAAGTCGTCAGCCGAGAATCCCTCATTGAACGGCTGTGGGAAGATGAGCGCTTTGTAAGCGACAATACGCTCACAGTCAATGTCAACCGCTTGAGGAAGCGGCTGGGGGAGATCGGTCTAGAAAATACAATAGAAACCAAAGTCGGCCAAGGATACAAAGCAATCGAGAAGGTGAGCCCATGATTGGAGCGTTTCTCCGCGAGCGGTTCGCATGGATTTTATTCTTTCTAGCTGCGCAAGGTCTGGGTCTTCTTCTAGCATTTCTGGACGAGACACTCGCCTTTTCGTCTATGCTCTATTTCAGCGTCATTACATTGGTTGCCTTCCTTCTCTTCCTTGCTATCCGTTACAAAATAGAGACAGCCTTCTACCGTAAGTTGAAGGACCGCTCCTCAGACACTGACCTCACCAGTCTTCCGGAGGCGTCCCTCCCGATGGAGCAGGTGGTGGAAGAAACAATGACCGAGGAATTGCAACGGTTGAAAGGGAAAGCTTCCCAGTTGCAGAAAGAGACGGAAGAGGAAAAAGATGAAATGATGGCATGGATTCATGAAGTCAAAACTCCGTTGACTACAATGAACCTTATCATCCAACAAGTAGAAGACAGCCGTCTCAAACAGTCATTGAAATATGAATGGCTCAGGATCCACCTGCTCTTGGAACAGCAGCTTCACCAGAAACGAATGCCTTTTATGGAGAACGATTTATATGTAGAGACGGTCGACTTGAAGCCGCTCCTCTTGAATGAGATCAAGACGCTACAATCCTGGTGTATGCAAAAAGGGGTCGGAATCGATTTGAACTTAAAGGAAACGGAAGTGCTGACGGATGCTAAGTGGGTGACCTTCTTGATCCGACAACTGCTTACCAATGCCGTGAAATACAGCGAACACTCCGACCTACATATCTCATCGACTATACGGAACGACCAAGTGACGTTGCATGTATCCGATAAGGGACGGGGAATTGACCCCAAGGACTTCCCCCGTATTTTTGAAAAAGGCTTTACGTCGACTGTTCATCACGATGATGCCCACTCAACAGGGATGGGGCTTTACCTCGCTTCTAAAGTAGCGAAAGTGTTAAAAGTAGATTTGAAGATCGAGTCCCAGCCGCGCGAGGGTACCACCGCCTCACTGACGTTCCCGAAAGCCAATGAATTCACCCAACTAAGAGGCATGTGACAAAAGTGTCACATGCTTCTACTGTTTTGTTCGTTGAATCGAAGGAATCAGAAAGGAAACCCTTCTATACTGGAGTTACCATCAAACGTAAGGGGTTATCGAAATGAGTTTATTAGAAGCAACCAAAATTCATAAAAGCTATGGCAATAAGTTTACGAAGCAAGAAGTGTTGAAAGGCATTGATTTAACAATCGAAAAAGGAGAATTCGTAAGCATCATGGGAGCTTCCGGTTCCGGGAAAACGACGCTACTGAATGTCCTCTCCTCCATCGACCAAGTAAGTCAGGGGTCTATCCGGATCGGAGACACCGAGATTACAGCAAAAAAAGAGAAAGCTCTAGCTGAGTTCCGGAAGCACCACCTTGGCTTCATTTTTCAAGAATACAATTTGCTCGATACATTGACGGTGAAAGAGAATATACTCCTTCCCCTATCCATTGCCAAGATGTCCAAAAAGGCTGCGCAGAAGCAATTTGAGGGCATTGCGAAAGACTTGGGAATTGAAGACATCGCCGGCAAATACCCGAGCGAAATCTCAGGTGGTCAGAAGCAACGTACCTCGGCAGCCCGAGCGTTCATCCATGAGCCGAGTATCATCTTTGCCGATGAACCGACTGGAGCGCTTGATTCCAAATCAGCTTCTGATCTATTGAATAAATTAAGTGACTTGAACTCAAAACGCGAGGCGACGATCGCCATGGTAACGCACGACCCTGTAGCCGCGAGTTACTCTTCCCGCGTCATTTTTATAAAGGACGGTCAGATGTACACCCAGCTTCATAAAGGAGACCAGACGAGAGAAATGTTCTTAAAGGACATCATGACGACGCAGGGCGTGCTCGGAGGCGTTCATCATGACGCTTAATCAACTGATCTGGAAAAGCTTGAAGAAGAATTTGTCCAACTATTACTTGTATGTATTTGCACTCATCTTCAGCGTGGCTCTATTCTTCGCATTTGTTACGATGAACAGTTCCCCTGATACCGGCGCTGCCAAGGAAACCACGACGGGCAGTGTCGGGTTGACGCTAGCTTCGATTGTACTGACTGTCATCGTAACCGTGTTTTTGCTCTATGCTAACCGAATTTTCATTAAGCGACGCAGCAAGGAAATCGGTCTATTCCAGCTGATCGGCATGACGAAGCGGCAAGTCTTCCGTGTGCTAAGCATGGAACACTTCCTTCTTTACTTCGGTGCAATGGTGGTCGGTATCGGCTTCGGTTTTTTGACATCGAGATTACTGGAACTGGTCTTACTGAATGTGACGGGGCAGGAAGGGCTCGCTACGCTGTCCTTTTCCATGAAAGCACTGCTTCAGACCATTCTCTTCTTCAGTGTCGTATACGGGCTGATCATGCTTTCGAACGCGCTATACATCAGGAAGCGTAACATCCTGGACCTCTTTCAAGTACGATCGAAGAGTGAAGGGAAACGGGTATCTGTTATAGAAACAATCATGGGAATCTTCGGCCTTGTCCTGATCGGGACCGGCTACTATGTCTCTTCGATCATGTTCCGAGGGGACATGGTCCGAGTCGAGCTTCTCTTCGGTATTATGCTGTTCATTCTAGCTACTGTAATTCTTGGCACGTATTTATTTTACAAAGGCTCGGTCTCCTTCTTAGGAAATCTGATTCGCAAACAAAAAGCGGGCTACTTACATGTCAGGGAAGTGTTGTCCCTTTCTTCTATTCTGTTTAGAATGAAGTCCAACGCCCTCATGCTGACGGTCATTACAACGGTATCCGCTCTTGCGATCAGCCTACTTTCTTTGTCATACATTACGTACTACTCCGCAGAAGAGACAGCAATGCAGCGCGTTGCAGGCGACTTCGCTTTTCTTGAAAAAGCTCCTGCCGATACGTTCACGGCAATGCTTGAAGAGAACGGGATTGCGTATGAACGAAACAACATCGATATTGTAAAGGCGAACATCAACGTAAAGGACATCGTTCAAGCGGAAGGGGACTTCAATTTTAACCCTGATGAGATGCTTGCCACCGTCATCAGCGATGAAGATGTAGAGATCGATGTTGCACCTGATGAGACAGTATTCAGCGGAACCAATGACTTGATGAGCCAAATCATGTCGTTGAAGAATACGGGAGAGATCGCCTTTGAAGAAGTCGGAACGAAACAGCTAACCGGTACACAGGATGAATATTATGTGAGTAATATCTTCACAAGTGGCGGACTTCCCACTGCCGTTGTCGACCAAGAAACGTTCGAGCGTCTCAATGAAAACAAAGACCCAGAGCTTCAGTGGACATCTTCTCTACAAGTAACCGTGAATATGGAAGACTCAAGCAAGGTTACAGAAGCAAACAAACTCTTCGAAGAATTGCCAGAAGGAGAACTTCCACAATTCTCACGTATCAAACAAGAGACAGACCAAAAACAAAGTCTAGGGCTGACCCTATTTATCATCGGGTTCCTAGGACTCACATTCTTGATTACATCGGGCTGTATCCTCTACTTCAAGCAGATGGATGAAAGCGAGGATGAACGTTCGAATTACACCATTTTACGAAAAATCGGCTATACGAGAAACGATTTGTTGCAAGGGATCCGCTTGAAACAACTCTTCAACTTCGGTATTCCACTCGCCGTTGGACTTCTGCACAGCTATTTTGCTGTAAAATCAGGCTGGTTCATCTTCGGGACTGAACTATGGACACCGATGTTGATCGTCATGGGGCTGTATGCGTTGTTCTACTCCATTTTCGGAGTGTTATCTATTCAATATTACAAAAAAGTCATTCGAGAGTCGTTGTAGCATTAATAATAGTAGGAGAGATTGTCTAACCCGCACCATACACAGAAACGTATGGTGCGGGTCTATTTGTTAGAACGATTCTCTATTTAAAAGGGAAGGTAGCGGTTCAGTCCTTTTTTTATAGAGGTGTTGGAGAAACGAGTAGACTCCTGTGGGACCAGAGTACAGAGTGAGACCCCACAGAGACCGGAGGGAACGAGGAGACTCACCGGACGCCCACGGAAAGCGAATCGTTTCTCCAACACCGACACTCTCAATCTAGATGAACCGTTTTTCTTACTCGGGTGTTTTACTACTGTTCTTGTGTTATGTTGGTTGTAAATATTTCCATGTGAGGAGTGGTCTTCATCCGTTGTTCACGAGGCATTGGCTGGATCATTGCGTTGGTTTTGATATCGGGTTGCATACAAGCGCAGGAAGGCGGAGTCAATACTCCTGAGGAAGTGGTTCGTAACAATGGTCCGTTCGATCAGGTCGAAATCTTTGAAACATACACCCTATCAGATGATATTACGCTTGTTTTCTTACAGGAAACGAATAAAGAAGAGAAAATTTGGGTGGGGAGTACTACCTTTAATGAAGAGAAAAATGAGTGGATTTTTGGCACTGTCGTGAACTTAAGGAAACCTACCGATGACATGACCGATGTGAAAACGATGTTCGAGTCAGGCGACGGGTATTCAGTTGGATATGTAAAAGGAGATACGGAACAACTGGGTGATGTGGAACATATTGTGGAACTGGACAATTATCAAGGTTGGAAAATATGGGTGAAGGGCTCGTCCAGCTTCTGAGCCCTTCTTTTTTTATTGCTTAAAACATAATCAAACCGTCATCGCTTCCAGTTCAGCAATCTCCGCTTGAATGAATACCATCAATTCCTGAATCATTTCTGGTGAGAAATCGAAGCGAATACCGGCCGCTTCATACACCTCATACAATGATTTCGTATTCCCTAGCGAGAGCGCTTGTTTGTAGCGGTCCATTGTACCCTCTGGGTCTTCTTTGTACTGCTTGTACATTTGCAAAGCACCGAGTTGCGCGATCACGTATTCCACGTAATAGAATGGTACTTCAAAGATATGAAGGATAAACAGCCATTCTTTCTTCCGTGCGTCTTCATACCCGCTCCAGTCTACGACACCGGAGGATAGCTCTTGTGAGATCTCACTGAACTTCTCCATCCGCTCTTCCTTCGTATGATCCGGGTTTTCGTACATCCAGTGCTGGAACTCATCGACGCGAATACCCGATGGCAGGAATCCGACGATACCACGCAAGACGTCGAGCTTCGCTTGTTTGATTTCTTTCGTGGAGTAAAAATGATCCCACTGGTCCATGGAAATCAGCTCCATCGTCATACTTGCAAGCTCCGATGACTCCATTGGTGTGTCACGATCATAGGAAAGCGGCCAGTGACCATCAAGATCATTATGAATGCAGTGTCCCATCTCATGGAACAGCGTCAGCATATCATCGTGTGTCTGGGAAGCATTCATGAAAATGAACGACAATTCCGATACAGGCAGCGGCGTGCAGAACCCACCTGGGGATTTGTTCTTCCGCGTTTCCAAGTCGAGCATCCCTTTTTCATTCATCACATCAATCAGTTCCTGGAACCTAGGATCCAAATTGCCAAGCGCTTTGGACGTTTTACTAACCAGTTCGTCGCGGTTGCTGAACGGTTTTAGTGGTGTACGATCGGCTGGGACAGCTTTTCCGTCGTATGGTCTCAGTGTTTCGACACCTAGCTCCTGCTTCTTCTGTTCATCCAGCTTTTTCGCAACAGGAACTACATGCTCACGGATTGAGGCAGCAAGTTGTTTACAGTCCTCAGGCGTATAATCGAAACGCTCATATTTCTTGAACATGTAATCACGATAGTTGTCGAGACCACTGTTCTCCGCTTTCTTCTTACGCAATTCCATCAGTTCACTCATAATTTGCTGCAAATCGTCTTCAACCGTCTCAAGAGCTATGAAGATTTTATCAAAAGCTGCCTTTCTAATTTCTCGGTCCGGGTCTTCTAATAAAGGGAAAAGTTCTGGAATCGTTTTTTCTTCCCCGTTCCAGTCGACGGATAATCCACCAGTCAGCGCAAAGTATTGCGTTGCCAGCCCGTCTTCTTTAATTTCGAGGGCTACGTTTTCTTCTCGGAAAAGGTTCAGCGCGTTCTCTTTGCTGCGAAGTAGACGTTCATACTTGGAAGCGTCCAACTCTTCTTTATATGGGGAATCCATCAACTTTTGATCGAGCTTAGCCGTGTAGACCTTGATCAGCGGCTCGATCTCTTTCTGGTCATGCTCGAATTTCTCTTTCGCTTCTGTATCCTCGTTATGGGCCTGGAAGTCTATATAGTGACCATCGAGAGCCTCGCGAAGCTCATCGTAAAAATCGGATATATCTTTCAACCATGATTCGACGTCAGCGACCGATTGGAAATCGTGACTGAGAAAGCTGTCTAGTTTCGCTTTGATATGTTCTGTATGCTGCAAGTCGTGCTTTTCTATGTAAATGCTCAAAATGACTCCTCCTTTTTATTCCAATAGTAAGTATTCTAGAAAAAACAGCTAAATCCTCTTTCAAGCAGAGAAAAACAACCACCACGAAGGCGGTTGTTTCATTTGATAGGAAAGTTCATTCATTTCACGCACACCTTCCATCCATTCAACGAATATACACGATCTCCGGCTGAGGATGACTCAAGAACTCATGATGGGAGATGGTCCACGCGTAAGCCCCTGCGTATTCAAATACAACAAGATCGCCAGCTCGCAACTCTTCCACATACTCCTCTCGGACAAGCACGTCATTCGGGGTACAGAGCTCACCTGCTATAGTCACTTCATCGCGCGTCACCCCTGGTCGTAAAAAAGGGTACGTCCACTCATCCGTGGAAATTACGCGAAACGGGTGGCTCATTTTCCAGGCAGCAGGCAGCCTGAGATGGTGGGTACCACCTCGGATCACGGCGAAATTGTGTCCGTGGTTTCGTTTCACATCGACCACTTCCGTGACATACGATCCGCACGCTGCGGTCATGAAGCGGCCGATTTCAATGATCAACTGAACGTCGTCCGATTGAAGTTCCGCTAGCCCTTGTGCGAGCGTTTCCCAGTCGAACGGTTCTTCAGGGTTCCAGTAATTGATTCCGATTCCACCACCGATGTCAACGATCGGTGCCTCTAGTGCGAATCGCTCGCGCCAAGCGGTCGATTTTTCAACAGACAACTTGGCAAAATCAACATGTGCCTCCGCGTCTAAGTTATTGGACATGGCGTGGAAGTGGAATCCGGCAATCTGGATGTTCTCATACCCCGTAGCTTCCTCCAGAAACGGAGGGATATCGCGTTCGTCGATTCCGAATTGGCTAGGGACTCCAGCCATACGCAGGTGACTTTCGCTGACGTTCTCGCTTAAATTGACGCGGACGAGGATCGGCACCGTCACGCCCTTTCGTTCGGCGACCCAATTCAGACGGCGCAGTTCATGGAAGCTTTCCACGTTCAAATATTCCACATCCGCTTCTAACGCCGCTTCGATTTCGTAATCTTTTTTCGACGGGCCACCGAATATCATCGGCTTCTCTGATACGTTCTCTACTTTTTTCATCTCACCGGCAGAGGCGACTTCAAAGCCGTCCACAATTGGTTCGAGCGTCTCGAGAATCGGTTGGTCGGAATTGGCTTTGACAGCGTAATAAAAACGGCTTCCCTCGGGGAGAGTAGACTTCAGGTTCTCCGCATGTCCCTTGAGGGCTGGCAGATCATAAACATATGCACATACTGGGTCGCTTGATTGTCGTTGTTTTAAGTAGTGTTCTACTGCATTCATAACGGATTCCTCTTTCTATGCTAACGGGTTAGGTACTTCGGTATAGTGATAGCTTTTTTGATTGGTTAGTCGCATTTTGGTGAGCGACTTGTGCATGACGGTAGGCTGATACAAGAAGGCACGATCGATCGCGACTTCTTCCTGCAGCCCTTCCCGTTCGAGCCTATCCAGCGTCTCATCGCAGACTTCTTTCACTTTTCCCCAAAAAACGGCCTCGTTATCCGCAAGTTGGCGGATAATTTCGCCGAGGTGGTTTTGGAAAACGGTGTAATACAATTTGTTGTGCATATCGGCTCGGTTCTCGGTAACGGAGACGGATCGTTTTGAGAAGGAAGGTTCGAGACCTTGCTTCTCTAATCGTGGCTTGTAAACGCGGGCTCCTCCCCAATCACGGAAGAAGAAACGTGAAAGATGACCATGCTTAAAGACAGGAATGCTGTTCTGCAAATGGCCTTCGAGTGCGACTCCGTACTTTACCATCAGCGTCAGATACCCAGGTAGGACGACACGAATGTAACGTTCAAAAAAGGATAGCGGCGACGCGCCGGACTCCTGAACGAGCTCTTGCAAGACGGTTTTGCCACTCATCGGAGATTGTGCATACAGGGCCATGCCTGCAACTGCCACTTCATCCCCTTCTAAATGGGCATCAATGCTTTCGCGAATGAGCATCGTTAAGTTACGACGTTTGAGTTCGTCGTCCGAGTCGAAGGCCGCTCCTTTTGTTTCATTCAACGGTTGAAAATCAGGCAATGGTGTTTCGGTCAATATAGTGCGCATCATTTCCGTAAAGACTGTGGAATTCATAGCGGTTTGTGGAGAAATGGAACGCACGGTCGATGTCATTTGACTGTTGACCGCAAGCTTCAAGACCGGGGTGTCTTCCCCATGTGGACTGACGCTTCGGAACGATGATGTCGCATCCGCTCGGAGACGGACGTGGTCCAGCAAGATGACTTCACCCGCTTCGATTTCTCCTTCGTAAATTTCCGGGATAGCATGCTCAAATTGCCATGGGTGAGCAGGGAGTACATCATACTCGCCCGGCGTGTACCCTTTTCCCAACAATTCCTCTTGCGCCTGCTTCCATTTATCATGGAAATCATTTTGTAAGATTGGTGCCGTTTGCGTAGTGAGAAGCTCCGATTTCTTCACCGCTACAAAACGGACATCAAAAGGCTGATGGAATTCTGGCGCGTACCGGAGTACGTCTTCGATCGATAAGCCGAGTTTAGTCTTCGCACCAGGATGTAAGTGATGACCCTCCAGCACAAGTTGTTCATAAAAAAGACTCGCTGAAAACATAGGATTCAACGCCCGCTGCCTCTGTACATAATCAAGCGAACTATCAGCGTGAAACGGCTTTTTCCAAAGCGTGTTCTTCGCCAGTGCAAGCGTTAGATTGGCCGTCCCGTTATCCAATTCAGCACAAAATGCTTCGATATTCGGGTAATCACTTTCTTTGAACAGAAGCCTCACAAGCTCCGATGCCGTTTCGACCGGCCTCACCCCTGAATCGTCGACGTAAAGGATATCATCACCTGTCTCCACCCGCCTGAACGAGTATTCCTTCAGAATGGGAAATACAACAGCATAATCAGTCATCATGGCGAGTTTGTACATTTTGTTATCTTTCAAAGGGTAGCTTTGAAGCTGTTTAGAATAAGGGGCGCTGAAAACATTTTCGATAGCTTGCGTGCGGGAATAAAGACTGTCGATGTCCTCCCTCAGTATCGCGGACGCCAGTTTATGCAGAATTCCTTTGCGGCCGTACTCCATTTGCTTCACGAACTCTGGGACGTCTTGAGGGTGGTGACTACTCAAGTAACACAAACAGGCGCGCTCATCCGGTAGAAGATCGGTCATTTCTTTTGTTTTCAGTGGCATCACCATCAGCCGGACACCTCCTTTTTCAAACGTAAGGGATTATTTATTTGAACATACATGTTATCGGTATATCGATCGGAAAGCCGCATTTTCACAAGTGATTTCATTGGCAACGTTTCAGCCAGTAACAACTGCTCATCTTCCGCAGCGTGTGGCGTTTCTTTCCTTAACGCCTCGTACGTCTCCCTGACCACATCAATTACAGGTTCCCATAGCGACGCTTCGTCGATATCCAGCTTTCTTGAGAGCGCCACGATCATCTCCCCGAAGTGGTTGTGTAAAAGGGCGTGGGAAAAAATATTAATCAGTTCCTGCGGGTCTTCGGTCAATAGGTTCGTGCTCGGGTCGATTTCGGTTTTTGCAAAGGACTGAAGGCGGTCATTCATCACACGCACACCACCATAATCCCGCAAAATCGCACGTTTCGGAACTGCATCTTCAAACACGACAACGACATTTTGCAAATGGGCTTCCATGCTGATGCCGTATTTTGTAATCAAAGTGAGCAACCCAGGCAGGAGGACGTTCGCATATTGCCTGATGAACTGGGCAGCAGTGGTTTGTTGATGCTTCATCAAGTCCTCCATCACGAGTTGTTCTGTAAAAGGAGAATCCGCGACTAACACAGCTGCAGGAATCGCAACTTCCTCCACTTCTAATGTACGCTCAGGATTCTCTCGTAATATAGCGGATAAGTTTTTCTGTAAAAAAGGTTCGCCTTTGTCGTAATGAATGCCTGCAGTCTCTTTCATAACGGTGATAGGGTGTGGCATCTCTTTAAAAACGCGCGGCAATACCTTCGATAGCGTCGGGCCGTTTTTCGTCGCAGCAGGCGAAACGGTTCGGACAGCACTCGTCATTTGTACGTTGACAGCCGTCTTAATATGATGCTTTTTCCGGCCGTGTAGTGGTGCTAACGTCCGGAAAGATATGAGGGCAGCCATATCGATTCCCACCCGATCTAACGCTATGATGTCCCCTCGTTTAATTGCTTCTTCATAATGCACTTGAATCGTATGCTTCCACTGCCAAGGGTGAACAGGAATCAGTTCATATTCCTCGGGGTCGATCCCACGTTCATAAAAGGCATGTTCGATTTCTGGATATTCCTCAAACAATTTATCACGCGGAGACGCCCCTGTTTTATGAAAGAAATCATCCCTCACTGCAATCGGGATAACTCTAGGTTGACCTTGCCATTCTGGAGCATAAGTCTTTACATCTTCATCGGTCAGCCCCATTCTCGTCCTTGAGCCCGGATGGATCGTGTGCCCTTGGATCACCCACTGTTCCAAGAACGTGAGCGGACTGAATGCTGCTTCTTGCTTTTGTCTTTTGTAAACATAATCAAAGACGTCAGGTGCTTCAGGTAAATGGGCACGACGAAGCGACGCACTCTCTAAGGCGAGGGCGTAATTATGAACACTGTTCCTGATTTCCTCAGAAAAGCGAGGTTCCAACCCCGTGCTTTCGAGCAATGAGTCGATCGTCGCTACCGGTTGATTTTCTATAGTTATTGATTTTATATCGAGGTGCCCAAGCAGGTACGTGCGCCTTAATTGGATGGTAATCGTTTCTTTTGCATAGAGTAGAATGGTATCTTCAGAACGCCATTCGCACGGGAAAACTTCTTCCCGAATTAAGGCTTGCACGAGCTGGTGGAGCACCGTTTTTTCAGCTTTTTGTCGGTATGTTCCCTTTTCCTTCATCTCTTCTCCACCTCATTCACGACCACTGTTGTCTTCTTATTCCCTGATTAGAACCATTATAATCAGGGAATAAAGAACCTTATTTAGCTTACGAACCGCCGTTATGGATTTATTCTGTCCATAGTTGTCCGTTTTCGGAATATCCTCTATAATTGATAATAGTTATCAATACTAATCTTGTGGGAGTTTTCAATATGAATCAGACATTTGAACAAATTAAAAACGACCACCGTATATATATTGGTTCTGAGTACGAAGAACGCATCGACTATCGAGTAGCCGATCTTATTCAAGACCGCGTTGCATTAAGAGAGCTTTTGAAGAGACAGGAGAAAGGGATCGAGGCACCCAGCTTCTCCCTAGCCGGCCTGTTGTTCGGAAAAATGTATTCGGTGTTGGCGATGGGATTTTTCGAGATGATGGTTGTGCACGGGGTGATACTCGACCTAGACCCAGCGCGCGTTGGAATCGAGTGCGAAGAGAAAAACCGAATGAACTACATCGTTCCGGCTGAAGCCGCCTTGCCAATGGATGAAGTGTCTGACGAGAAGAAGAAAGAGTTGGTTCGGACATTTATCATCGATCACGTCCAACCATTGTTTCAAAATGTGGCCCAGACGTCGCGCTGCAAGTCGACCCATATGCGCTCGATCGTGTCCCATAATCTTCATCAGCGCTACTGTGCCCTTTTGAAGGAACGCCCCGAGGAAAAGGAAACCATTGATCAGTTGTTCCGCTGGCTTACATCAAACGAATTGTTCCGCGAAAATTACCGCAACCCGCTCCAATTTAAGTTCCGATACTATACATCGGATGCTGGAAAAGAAACCTACGTCCGCCGTCATTGCTGCATGAAATATATGCTGCATGACGCCAATAAGGCAAAATGCTGCGCAACTTGTCCGCTGATTGCGGATGAGGAGCGGGATGAGAAGTTATAGAAAAGCAGGCTCAGGGGTCCCATCTCCTGGGCTTTTTCTTTGGTGGAGTCTCTGGCTATTTCGACGTTTCGGAGTGTGAAGTCCTCTCTTTGGTCGATATAAGGTGGCATATTCGACGTTATAGACTTCTTTACAGTCGACTACGTCGAAATAGACCGCCTTATTCGACGAAACTACCTCCCCACCACTTCAGTACGTAGAATTCCCCACCCTTATCCGACGTAAGTGAGACCACCCAAGCACACTTCGTCGAATAAAACGCGGGGACAGGGACTTTGTCCCACCCAAAAGCAAAAAGATACCCTTCATCCAAAAGGGTACCTTTTTTTCGTTGCTATTGTTATGGCTTCAAAGAGTGGGACAAGGTCCCTGTCCCCAGCACCCCAACGTCCCCGCTCTACCAGATATATTCCACAAATTCCGGGTGGTCGATATATGGGTTGCGGTTGCCTTGGTAGTCGCTGAAGATGATGTCATTACGGTTCCGTTCAAAATCACTCACAGGATCCATCTCGTGCCATTGTTTCAGTGTAGACAGTTTACCTAAGAACGCACCACTTGTACCTGTGTACGTAGCAATCTCTAAATCTACTTCACCAGCGTCCCCTTCATAACGAGTCGCCATGTAGAAGATCATGCGTGCCACGTCTCCTTTTACTTCGTCACGTGGTTCCCAAGAGTCTGAATCATAGTAGTTGCTAGGAGCTTCCGCCAGCGCACTACCTCCGTTATCAAAGTCCAAGTTTCCACGTGAGGAGTTGATCGAGACATCCGTTGGGCGCAGGTGGTGAAGGTCGGTTCCGGCACCTTGAGATGTTCCGAAGTCACCGTGGGATTTCGCCCAGACGTGCTCTCGGTTCCACTCGTCCACATACCCACCATTCTCGTATTTCGAAATGGAGTCGCCGGAATACAGAAGGACAACGTTATTCGTGTTGTAAGGATCTTCATCTGTGTGACGAAGCGCATCCCATACTTGGCTGTAAGACAACTCGGAATGGTCATCAATAATGTTATGCAGTGCTGCTTTCAAGCTTGATCCAGTCAAACCGCTCGCACTGGCATAGTAACCACTCGTAGAAGTACCACCGTCATCGCCACTGCCCTCGTCTGTTACGGTTGTGATCGAGCTGACATTTTCGATCCCTTCATGGCCAAAGTAAGGATCGCGGACACCGTCTACTTGAATGTTTTCTCCCATCATGCCCGGGTTGCTTTGCAGACCGTACTCACCGCGATACGCCGAATCTAGTTTGACCAAAATCATATTGCTCATCTGCGTTTCATTCGGATCATCAGCTAAAGCTAACGCATAATCACTCGTAAAACCGCTCTGCTGCACATCGCTTTGGGAAACAGGCACCCCTACTATGTAGCCTCCTACCGTTACACTTGCACCGTCTGGCTGGTTCATCGCCTCTTGAACGGACAGCGCAGCCGCCGCATTCGCCGTTCCTGTTACGATGAATACAAACGTAAACAACATCATGAACATCTTCTTCATTTTTCCTACACTCCTTTGATATGTAAATATCGTGCCTTTCTATTATTCAAGACAAAGAAATGTATACCTCTTTTTTTCCGTGATCTTTTCAATACTCGAACTTTCTGTTTATAAACTTTACATTCTTTTCATATTAGGGAGGAAATAATGTACAAATATGGATAGTAAATCTATAATGGAGAACAACTTCGAGTGATAGGAGTGAGTCGTTTGGAAAAGGAGAAGACGTTTCTATTTTCCGTTGAGTACATTTTTGCAGATGTCGTTCATTACAAGGAAGTAGAAGCTTCCTCGATCGCAGAGGCTAAAAGTAAGATCATGTCGTCACACACGAACGCAACGATCAAAGCCGTGTCACTCGTCCATCCCGTTTCCTAAACGAAAAAAAGCTCAGAGTTCTCACCTCTGAGCTCTTTTCGTTCTTCAATTTTGAATCATATCAATAAAATGAACGATCACACTGGCCGTCAGTCCCCAGATGACTTTGTCTCCGTATTGATAAAAATACTCAGGGAAACGCTGCGTTCGCCAGTTGTAGTTCTCGCCACCAGGAATCAACTCGAACGGGAACCCTTCCTCTGGTTCCACTTTCATCCTGACATAGTGCGCCTCAGGCTTCGTATTTAGGAAAAAGGAGAGTGGGACGGTAAACACTTCCTCTACTTCAGCAGGGTTCGGCTCCATTTCTTCCTCAGAGCACTCCATGAATCCGACGTACGTCGAAACCTTCATACCGAACGGGGAAACCATGTAATCGAACGGATGCACTTCCGTGATTTCCTGATTACGTATGCCGAGCTCCTCCATCGCCTCGCGCACGGCGGTGTCTCTTTCCATCCGGTCCTCTTCGTCCACTCTGCCACCAGGAAAACAGACTTCACCTGGCTGCCTGCGCATATTTAAAGAGCGCACCTCGAACACAAGGTGCAGTTCGCCCTCTTTTTCAATAAACGGAAGTAAAATCGAATAGTTCCGGTAATACGACTGCCCCAGTACATCTGGACTGTGGGTTTTCATCTTATGAATTATATCTTTCGCGTTCATACTGTCACCTCTACTATTACTATATCAAAGTATGAACAGAATCGAGACTTTCATGCTTACTTTGAAGTAAAGATATTTTATAACAAAAAAAAGAACCTCCCGGGTGGAGGCTCTGACCTTACTATTCTAATAAATCAGCATACTCTTGTTGAATGAATTGAGCTAACGTACCGAGCGTCTGTCCTTTGAACGGATCAGGTACTGAGTTGCCGTTCGGCTCTGCGTAATAATAAGCATCGATGTTCTCGTTATACCAATACCCGATGGCCTTCAGCTTTTCTTGGAGATCTTCAGGTAATTCCGTCATTCCTGTTTGTTCGGTGAAATAATCGGTCGGCACAATGTAGACATCCACATCGGTACGGCCTGTCCGAACTTCAAACAGATCGTGGTCACTGTGCATGATCCACTGTTCTTTGGACCATAAAGAAATGCCCGCTTTCTCTAGTCTCGAGATACCATCTAAATTAATTCCGAAAATGTCGTTGATCAACACTCGTACCTCGGCACCTGGCAGGTCGCCATCAACAGACTTTAAGTATAGGTCCATAATTTTCACTTTCGGCAGTTCCAGCACGTCTACCTCTTTGTGCTTCAACGAAGCTTCAACGCCCTCGGTGATGTAGTCAGGATAGCCCGTTACCTGTTTTCCAGCATCGAGGTCAGACGCTTTTTGAAGGCTGATACCGTAGATGGAACGTACCGTAAACTGGACGTCTCTCCCGTCCACATGAGGTTCGAGCTTCTTCAAATAATAATCCATCGCCTCTACTTGAGTGAGGGAATCTACTCGATCCTTCGCTTCACATTTGCTCAAGCCCTCTTCTTTTTTCATGACATGCATCATGCCGCGCATTACTTTGTGAGAATACTTATGATCTTTAACTGGTGAGGCATCTGCAGAAATCGTGGTGGGGGACAACGTTGCGATGAGAATGACGACAATAGCAAGCATCTTTTTCCAACTCATACGTAACACTCCAATCTATTAATTTAGGAATACCACTCTATTATACACACGATTCTTCATTATTTTTGAAATATTTTGTCGAATGGACATTTAAGACTTACAGTTTTCTCCTGTATTTGATACTTTAAGAATAGGAACGCACCACTCCTGCCACATTCATTTTAAAGGAGAGATTTAAAAATGGATTTAGATCAAATGGAAGTAAATACGTCTGTAGGGCAACAAGAAGTGAACCCGGAAACGAAGCCCTATTTAACAGCCCTTATTGGGTGGAGCCTGCAGGCGATTGAAGTTGCGGCGCGCATGGAGCGCCCATTTGTTGTTGTCGGTCCTCCTGAGTTCGAATCATACGCGGAGAAACACGAAATTCGCTTCGTAGGCTGGGATTTCAATAAGCTGAACGAAGGCTCTGATCAATTGTATAAAAAATTGAATGCGCTCGGCGTTGAAGTGGCCATTCCATTATATGAAGAATGTGTAGAGTGGGCAGGTGCATTGAATGCAAGGTTCCGTAAAGAGCCGCGCATCTTCAACCGTTCCTTATTGTTGCGAGACAAAGGAATGATGAAACGAAAAGCACAAATCGCCGGTATCAAAGTCGGTGTTTTTGAAGAAGCACATAATAAAGAAGACGTCGTCAGGTTCTTAAGACGAGTAAATGACGCCTTGTTGAAAGTGGACGGGGACGTATTGGACCCAATCCACGTGAAACCGTTGGATAAAGCAGGATCGGTCGGTCACATGGCTATCCGCACAATCGATGAGATCGACCTGATTGAAGAGAACGCATTTCCACTTTTAATGGAAAGTCATTTAGACGGACAGGAATTCTCTGTAGAGGCTTTCGTTCACAAGGGTAAGGTACAGTTTCTGAACGTGACGGAATACGTCCGGTTAGGGTATTCCAATTTCGTACCGGCATCTCCTTCTCTGCGGGAAAAGCGTCCTTTAATTGAAGAGGCTGTCCAGCAGCTGGTCGACGCTTTTGAAATCGAATACGGTGTCATCCACCCTGAATACTTCATTACTCCAAACGGAACGCTTCACTTCGGAGAAGTCGCTGCTCGTGTACCGGGCGGGCATATTTTCGAATTGATTGAGCGTGCCTACGGATTCAGTGCGTATGAAGCACAGATCCTTTGCAGCGATCCGAAAACGACGCAAGAAGAGCTCGATGCCTTCTTCCCAAGCCCTTATGATTACAAGGGCTACGCAGGTTGCTTAATGGTGCACCCGCAAAAAGACTTCGTGAACGACTTAGAAGTACCAGATGAGCTGGAGCAGAACTCCTATTTCGAAAAACACGACCTCTTCACTCCTGCTCAAGGTAAAGTGGCGGAACGAATCGGCTTCGGTAACCACTACGGGACAATCTTTTTCTTCGGGGAAGACAGTGAAGAAATGAGATATCTGCTTAAGGAATACGAAGAATACGATTTCTATGTATAAAGGAGAGAGCCCATGCCTCAACCAACAGGTGTGATTGTTGAACGTTTTGAAAAAGCATTGGATGACCTCGATCAGGCTGCCTCTTTTGTGAAATCGAAATATCAGACGGATGTGTACCAGGAAGCTAATCGTCTGATCGAAATGGAAGACGGTCTCGATCACCTTTTCAGTCATGCAGAACGCTTCGAGCAAGCCGGTGTCTTCCAGGATGGTCCTTGGGAATCAGCTGATAAGTTGCAGCCCCCTCTTGTTGCAGGATCACTGCGAGCGAAAGGGCTCCCAATGATTATCGAAGTACTAAGTGAACTTCGCATGCTAGCAATTGCGGAAGGAAAAGCTACTAACCCCACTGTTTCCAAAGAAATGGCGGAGGATTTCCTAAATGAAGTGATGGTACTGAACTTGGATATCCTGTTTCCTGATGCCAGCGAAAGTACACGGATCGAAGACAATGAAAATAGTGAAAAAGCCCAAAAGCTGTTTCAATTTCTCATTAGTCACTTATCATCAAAAGCACTTGTTAAAACGCTGATTTACGAAATCGATCGTCTGACGGCACAGCGCCCGATCATGATCAAGCGGATCGTATCGATGATTCAGACGGCGAAGCAAATGACAGATGCCGATAGTGACCCGGAAGATCAACAAGCTCTACAGAAATACATCGCGGCTTTAGAAGGCCCTTCGCCGCTTAGCAATAAGTTTAAAGATTTGAATACGTATCGTGCCGAGCTGAAGGAGCTTGAGCGTAATGACTTGATATCAGAGAGTGTTTCGCTCGCTAAATCGATGCGTACGACCGGACTTGTCGCACCGCATCATGCGACTTTGATCCGTTTCTTAAGCAAGCGGATGCCTGGATTACTTACGTATGCCCTGGCACTGAATAGTAAAGGGCTTGCGAATTTAGAGGAAAATCAAGAGCTCGTCCAACAGATTATCAGGGCTTCTATTTTTCCTGCTACTAGACAGGCAATCTATGGACTTTCCCTCATGCTTGAGCGAGGAGTGCTGTCCCACTCCCCTGTCGCTCCAGGGTTAAGACGGCTGATCGAACTCGATATCCGCCCGAATGTAAGGAAGGACTTACAGCAAGCGGGGCAAGCCGGTGAAGGACTGACGGCTAACAGTCTGCTGGTGGCTGGAACCATTCAAGTACTCGGTCAGCCGCTCGGCGTCGGCCAAGGATTCAACCCAACGTGTCAGGCAGCCCGTGGCATCAGTTTATGGGCTCAGCACGCACCTGGTTTCCTACTGGAAATCATTCCACGTGCTGCTCGTGACGGTGATATCGACATTATGTTTGAAGGCCAAACGATTCATTCGGAGAACTTGCAGGGTGGCCTAGCACCGAACCTGCACACGGAACTCGATCCCGTTTCACTCGTATTAGTTCCACACCTAGACCGGATCTACAGCGAGATGATGACACGCGTCGCCCTGCGTGGGGACGACGGTCACCGCTGGGTGAACCCGGCCTTTTATGGGAACTGGGTCCAGAAAGGGTTCAGCTCTGCTTTCGATCCATTGACCGGATATGTTCTTGATTATCCCGGTTTCGTGAAATTATTTTACGCAACCCACCATCCAGAATATAACGATGATTATGAATTGATTTACCCGAACCCTGTTGGCATTTTCATTACCAATGTCCACGGGAAGTTACTGGGACTTCATGCCATTTCCATCACAAGGATTGCGAAAGACCCGACAGACGAGTATAGAGTGTACTTCTACAACCCAAACAACGACGGTTCCCAAAACTGGGGACAGTCGATTGAGCCGAGTGTACAAGGAAATGGTGAGGAAGAAGGCGAGAGCTCGCTTCCATTCCATGAATTCACTTCCCGATTGTATGCTTTTCATTACAACCCGTATGAGCAAGGCGATGCGTACGCAGTAGATCACAGCATCGTGAATGCCATCCATACATTGGCGAAGGATAGCTGGGGTAAGGACTATACGTGGGTTTAAGCTTACTGAGAACGTTCAACTTTCTTCTGAAAAAGGAGAGGGTTGAGCGTTTTTCTTTTATCAGACCCTATGTATTTGTAAAAATGTTACACTTTAACATAGTAATTATAAGAAAAAGAATCTTACTAAGGAGGTGAAACCGTATGAAAGGTTTACTGATTAAATCTCCCTGGATCGACCTGATTTTAAATGCCCGAAAAACGTGGGAAATCAGAGGATCCAATACAAAAAAACGAGGAAAAATTGCTTTAATAAAAAGTGGTTCCGGTATGGTCTTTGGCGAAGTGAACATAAAAGACAGTAAAGAATTGAGCCTAGAAGAGTACCAGGTCAGTCGTGAATTTCACGGTATAGATAGTGAATATTCGAGCGAACTGCCCTATAAGAAGACATATGCCTGGGTTTTAGAGGAACCGAAACTCTACGAAGAACCCATCCCCTATAAGCACCCTATGGGAGCTGTTATTTGGGTCGATCTCGAGAAACAAAAGAATACATAACTTAGAGATAAAGAGGACGACGCCTCTGTTGATTCAATGAAAGGAGGATTCTATGCAGCGAATTGCAGTAGATATGGATGATGTGATCGCCGCCCCCTTACCAAAACATTTGCAACTGTTTAACCAACGTTATAACGACAATATATCAATAAACGATTTACAAGGCAGGTACTTAACTGAATTACGCCCGCATTTAGAAAAAGAAATTCTCGATCTGTTGGCTGAACCTGACTTCTTTAGGGACTTGGACGTAATGGAGGACAGCCAAGAAGTATTAGAATTATTAGACCGAGAGTATGATATTTTCATTGTTACAGCTGCAATGGAATTACCAACATCTTTTTCTGCTAAATACCAATGGTTGGAGAAACATTTTAGTTTTTTAAACAAACAGAATATCGTTTTTTGTGGAGATAAAAGCATTGTGGATGCGGATTACCTTATTGATGACAATCCTAAAAATCTCGAGGTATTCAAAGGGCAAGGAATACTGTTCAACTCGCCCTATAACTCACACGTAGAAGAATTTAAGAGAGTCGACAACTGGAAAGATATTAAAAGCTACTTTATCGACAATAAGAAATAACCTCTGCTTTAACAGCAGGATATCTACCAAAGAGGAAGTGTATCAAGTGGAATTTAAAGTAGAGACCATAAAAGGATATACACCACACATCGGTCAACTCGTTACACAGATGAACTATGTGCGACAAACCACACTGGAAGCAGTAGCCGGACTATCCACCCAAGAATTAGACTTTCTACCAATAGAAAATGGAAATTGCATTGGCGCCCTCTTACTACATATTGCCGCGGTCGAAAAAGGCTTTCAAATTGAATTCTTTGATGGACGAAGCCCCAATGAAGAGGAAGAATTGAAATGGGGCGCTGCGTATAGTCTTGGCCAAAAAGGTAGAGAAGAAATCAAAGGTGCCCCACTGGACTTCTACCTTAAAGAACTGGAAGAAGTGAGGGCTAGGACGCTCGAGGAATTCCAAAGTCGAGATGACAATTGGTTAAAAGATACATGTATTTGGGATGGTCATGAGGCCAATCAACACTTCATCTGGTTCCATGTGCTGGAAGATGAGATCAACCATAGGGGGCAGATTAGAATGATAAGGAAGATGTTACCTTAAAGATAATTCTTCAAAAAAAGAAAGACGGGTTCTCTTGTGTACTATACAGTCAAGAGAACCCGCTTTTCACCGCTCTGCAACAGAAAAGTATTGAAACCAGAACCGGAACTCATCGAACAGAACATCCGATGACAATTCAATATTATCGAAGAAATCCTCCAATCGATCTTCCTCTACTTCATCAAGCAATCCTGTCACGTATAACGGTGTTTTGAATCGGCTGAACAAACTTGAAAGTCCATACGTATCAAACACATCTTCCATTTGCTCTTCTGTCATCGTGCGCACACTCCTTTATTCTATAATGGCACGATTCTCCTTTTTGTATTCCTGTTTGGACAGTATTAACCTATGGAAAAAGATCGATTGAAACGTAAAGCAATTAAAATTCGTATATGTATTATCAAGCTCATAGACGGAGGTGCTGGATTTTATGAGTCACGGGAACCAGAACAAACCGTTCAATGATGTGATCGCTCACCAACAAAACATCGAAGGTTATCCCAAAACTAGGGGCGGCAGACTACCAAAGCCGATCAAATTCATCGGCTACTTTCTTTTTGGTACCTTCGCATTATTGATGTTATTCGGCTTCATCGCTAATATTCTACTCAATTAAAGGAGAAATGGACTTGGAATTACGATCGAAACAACTTGGAAGTGTCTTAAAGAAATTTCTTTGGCTTGATATAGGACTTACCGTACTACTTGCCACAAACATTCCTATTTATATTATTTTCGTACCGTTTACCGAAATGGAAGATGCCTTTTTATCTTATGACTCGATCCTTTCGATTATTTTAAGCATTGTGGTGTTCACTTACAGCATTATCTTTCTTTTCTGGATTTATAAAGTACATAAAGATTTACAAGACTTATATAACGCTTACCCTACAACTCCCGGCGGCGCCTTAGCCAAGGTACTTATCCCCTTTTACAACCTGTACGGGTTATGGGACATCTATGCCAGGATGGCAAAACTTTTCAAACAGAAATCTTCCACCGAAGATGCTGGGAATCGCCTTGCTGCCTACGTACCCTTCTATTACGTACTCTACTTCGCTACGACGGTATTCAATGCGTATTTGGCTGGTCAGGCGCTCGAAGAAACCTTTACGACTACATGGTTAATCTCCTACATCGCAGACACCGCATTGGTCGTTATGTATCTGCTGATCATTAAAGCGGTGTCGACCGGTTTAACTAGATTATCAGAACAAGAGAAAGAAGATGAAGACAGTACAGGGACTTAATTGCTCGTTACGGTCCAAGCATTTTGAATAAGCTGACAACAAAAACCCCCCTCACTTTGAGAGGGGCTCACCGCTTAAGTATCCAAATCTTTTTTACAGAAATACCAGTCCACACAATCATAGTTCGAATCATCAAGGCGTGCCTTCGCATTCTCCATCGTTTTAGGTGGAGAAGCAATCACTTTCTCGCCTTTCTCCCAGTTGGCTGGAGTCGATACGCCATGTTCATCCGTCGTTTTCAAAGCTTCGACGAGACGGACAATTTCATCCATATTCCTGCCCGTGGTCAGCGGATAGTAAATGACGGAACGAACAATTCCTTTATCATCGATGACAAACACGGCACGGGAAGTTTCTGTCCCATTGCTCTCAGGCATAATCATTCCGAACTTGGTTGCCACTTCCTTATCCAAGTCAGCAATCACCGGAAATTCAATCGTAGTATCAAAGTTTTCTTCAATATTTCTCAGCCACGCAATGTGAGATGGAACGCTATCGACACTTAACCCGATCAATTCGGTGTCCATCTCACGCAACTGGCTGTATATTTCTTGAAACGCAACAAATTCCGTCGTACACACTGGTGTGAAATCAGACGGATGGGAAAACAGGATGAACCATTTCCCTTTAAAGTCGTTCAACGACATTTCCCCTTGCGTCGTCTGGGCCGAGAATGCAGGGGCTTTTTCTCCAATTCTAGGTAGGCTATATGTCTTTTCCTGCTCAGAATGCATTTGTTCCATGATACCACTCCTTCATTCTTGTTTTTTCCATTTTACAGTTTGACTTTTACCTCTTTATGGAAAATATAAACAGGTATTTGATAACGACTCAGAAATTGAGAAGTTAGAATCAGTTCGGAGAAAAGGATGATTGTATGAGATTAACTTTATGTGTCATAGCTCTAATTCTCTTATCTGCTTGTCATTCCCCCAACCAAGCAAGGGTTCATGTTGTTAAAAACAAAAGCCATGTCGCTTATGTAGAAGAGCTTCAGCTTCTTGCACCACAGGTCTGTATGAAAAGCAATCTTCCAAACGAAGAACCCATTCCACCATTCCTCATTGATATTACCGTAGAAGGCAAGTTAGCCGCTTTATTGGATCTCTCCTCCAATCAAACCATCGACAGCAGGAATGTCCTTCAGAGAACCGAAACTAGCAAGGAACTATTTTGTACGGGGAACAATATGAAATTAAATCAAGAAGTGCGAGAAAAGGATTTGAAAAAGTGGATTAAGGAAGAAAACATAACCGTAACATTAACAGAATTAAACGGAGATATTATAGAAAGGTCCCCTTTAACAGCCTTCAAAATTGGGGAAATGGACGGAGCAGTAAGTAAACCTTAATCGTATTGTTCCACGTGGAAAAGTAAGCGCATTCAAAATATATCTATGATCGCTCCCCCTCCCCATCAATCACATGATAAGCAAAATGGGCATAGCCTATTGAAAAATCTCCAGGAGGGACCAATCATGCCAGAACCGCAGAGTTACGGTGCAAAAGGAGCCTTGAGCAGCGATACGCTAACTTTTCCAGAAGCACTGACATTTGCCATGCAAGATGAGTACCTAGCACAGGCTAGGTATGACGATATTTTAAATACGTTCGGATCCATTCGCACGTTTGAAAGAATCAAACAGGCAGAACAGCGACATATCAATGCTTTATTAACGTTGTTCAACCGATATCAAGTACCCGTGCCGGAAAACGACGCCGCTGCTTATGTAACAACTCCAGGATCCGTTAAAGATGCCTACGCAGCGGGAGTTCAAGGGGAGATTGATAACATTGCCATGTACGAAAAGTTTCTGATGTACGAACTACCCGTCGATGCACGTGTAGTGTTCACCCAGTTGCGGAATGCTTCTCTAAACCACCTTGCAGCATTTGAACAAGGGGTAACAAGGTGACTTGTATCCTTAACAGGGAGGGAAGTTGCTAAAGAGGCTTCTATTGATGGAAGCAGCTTCTCAATGCAACAAAGCACTCCCCCTCTCTCCCCCCCTCACTGGTATAATATAGAACAACTACTGATCGGGGTGATTAACATGATAGATTTAAGCCGAAAACCTGTCCTAAAAGGAAACAAAACAATACTGCGTCCCTTCAAAGAAGAGGATCTTCCGGCTATCGAAGAGTGCCTGCAGGATCCCGAAGTGCTAAAGCTTACCGGGAGCGCTGACGATTTTGATAAAGAGTTGGTGAGAGAATGGTACATAACAAGAAATGAGCAAACAGATCGCTTGGATCTTGCTATTGTAGACGCCAAGCACAATGTCGTCGTAGGGGAAGCCGTCGCCAACCTCTATGACCAGGAGACGGAGAGCATGAACTTCCGAATTTTAATAGGGCCAAGGGGAAGAGATAATGGATTAGGTACCGAAGCCACACAGTTGATGGTGGACTACTTGTTTACTAACACCTCCCTTCAGCAACTTACGTTAAGCGTCTTTGATTTCAACCCGAGAGCAAAAAGAGTCTATGAAAAAGTTGGCTTCGTAAAGAATAGTGTTGATAAAGATGACCTCGAATTCGAAGGTGAATGGATCGACTCGATCAATATGAAGTTAGTCAAAGAGGACTGGTTAAGAAATAGGCGGGATTGATTATAAAAATTAGGATCGCACTCTTTGCTATAAGAGAAAAACACCACCAAAATAGAATTTCATTTGGTGGTGTTTTCATTCATTCCCATATTAGGTCAGTGGCTTATTTTAGCCACTAAGAGCTTGAATCAAGTTTTTTATCTACCTAACCAGCCGCCATCAACAGCTAATTGGTGGCCATGAATATAGTTGGAAGCTTCTGAAGCAAGAAAGACGGCCGTTCCTTTGAAATCTTCTGGCTTTCCCCAATCTCCAGCAGGAATGCGGTCTAAAATTTGTTGATTCCGGCTCTCATCATGAATCAAGGCAGTATTCATTTCCGTAGCAATATAACCGGGAACAATCGTATTCACATTAACATGATGTTGTGCCCATTCATTGGATAATGCTTTCGTCAGCTGTGAAACGCCACCTTTTGAAGCCGCATAAGCTGGAACATTGATTCCGCCTTGGTAAGAAAGAAGGGAAGCAAAGTTAATAATCTTACCGCTTTTCTGCGGAACCATATAACGACCAGCCTGTTGGCATAACGTCCACGTTGTTTTTAAATTTATATTTATTACCTCATCCCAATCAGACTCGGGGAAGTCAACCGCTGGAGATCGCCTCTGGATTCCTGCTGCATTAACAAGAATATCGATTTTCCCAAAATGCTCTACGACAGCTGGAATAGCTTGCTTTACTTCCTCGCTTTCATTCAAATCACATGGAATGACTTCACATCTAGATCCTAAATTTTCTATCTCCGACTTCACATCTTCCTGATCAGGGTTTCTCTGCAATAACGCAATGTCAGCTCCTGCTTCAGCTAATGCTAATGCTACCGATCGTCCAATCCCTCTGGTACACCCTGTAACGGCTGCCACTTTTCCATCTAGATTAAACAAATCATAACTCATTCGAAAATCCCCTTTTCTCTGTATAGTAGAGCGCTTACATACACTCTATATATACTCATTCTCCAAAAGAATAAAAATTCCTTTCTTTATTTTTAAAATATGATGAAATTTTTTTCGATTTAACTCCTTCCCTTCTCCCGATCGCTCTACTTCTCTTTTTTTCTTTCTACTCATAAAAAAAAGACAGGCTTATGAGCCTGTCTTTTCATTTATTTCATAACAAGTACGGGACATGTAGCATTCTGAACAACACTGTTACTGACGCTTCCTAAGAATAAACGCTTCACACTACCCAGTCCGCGATTTCCGATAATGATTAAATCCATTCCGTGCTCTTCTGCATACTCACAAATAGCGGCGCCGGCATTTTTCTCCCCTACCAGGCCTTTGGTGATCACCGTATAATTTTCTTCTGTAAGTTCTTTTTTGGTCTCTTCCATTTTATCTTCAAGACTCGCTGCTAATTCCTTTCCCATCTCTTTCTGGACGGCTGCATAGGTAACGGGACCGGCAGAATTTGCGACTTGGACGATATGAACCTCTTTATCCGGGGCGTTAACCGCTTGATTCCTCACTTCCTCCAGGGCCTTGTGACTCCACTCACTTCCATCATAAGCGACGAGTATTTTCACGGTCATGGGAATCCCCTCCTATGATTTTAGGAACTTTCTTACACGTCTATTTTACCATAAATGTAAGCGCATTCATAGATTGTGATATAACCTACCGTTCTTTCTTCCTGTTTTTTCAAATAACGTACTAATTCTGTCACAAATACCGATATACTTGGTGGGGACCCTACAAGAACTAACTTCACGACTTCCTAAAAAATCATGAAGGAGTTGCAGAGAATGATTCAATTGAAGAAGTTGTTTGTTTTGTTCACTTTGTTTTTCCTCCTTGTACCTTCCATCAGTCACGCTGGATCAATCAAAGACAATGAGACATCCGGTAGTCCAGGCTTATGGTACTTAGGAGAAACCCCTGCTTCTGTTGCCACCTCTAAGCATCCAATTTTGTTTGTTCACGGATTGAACAGCGCCTCCAACACATGGTGGGAAAACAACGATATGTATAACACAGCATTTCAGAATGGATATGAGACATCGTTCATCGATTTGTACCCGACGAAAAACATGTGGGACAACGGTGCCCTACTCGCAGATCGGATTCAAGATATCTACCAGCATTTCGGTGAAAAGGTGGTAATTGTCGCACACAGTAAAGGAGGAATCGACACCCAGTCGGCTCTAGTCCACTACGGTGCAGACCCTTATGTCGAACGTGTCATAACCTTATCCACTCCTCATCACGGGTCCCAATTAGCAGACCTAGCCTACAGCAGCTGGGCTGGTTGGCTTGCTGGCATTCTTGGAAGCAAAAATGACGCTACTTACTCCCTGCAAACTGGTTATATGGAGTACTTCCGCTCCCAAACCGATAATCAACCTAACCTATATACAACTCCCATCTACACCTTTGGCGGCACTAAATGGGGCAGTTTCGGCAGCTCTCTCTACTGGGGCGGCCTATATTTGAGAGCTTATGGAAGCAATGACGGCGCCGTTACCGTCAAAAGCTCACGCCTGCCTTATGCAACCGAACTTGCTGTCGGGGACTGGAACCACACCACCATCAAAAAAGGATCCAGCACCTTCTCCCTTTTCCAAAACTACTTAAACGAAAACCTATACTCCTTCAAGGGATTGCGGTCTGCGAGCACGGAAAAGGCCGATAAAAAAGCGAATCAATACGTTTCCGGAGGTCAGTACTCAGGACAAGAAACGGAAACAATTGAAGTCGAGTCTGGAGCACAGTCTGTTACGTTCGACTGGATGAGCGACCAGGCAGATACCGAATTGAAGCTGATCTCACCGGATAAAACTGTCAAAAGCACATTCACTACCAATACGGATGAATCCGGCTATTTCAAAGGTGCGTACCATCATACGGCTACCGTTGAAAAGCCCGAAGCCGGCACATGGACGATTGAAGCGGATTCTGACGAGCAAGAGCATTACTTGTTAAATACGACCTTCCAGAGTGGATTGAATGACGCGCTTCACCTGGCTCTTGAAAATGATGCGTTCAAGTTAAAAACGCAGCAACTGCAGGCGAAGACAACGATGACCATTGAGTACTATAAGAACGGCAAGCTCAAGCAGGCCAAAGTTAAAGTCAATAAGAAGAACGGCTCCTACAAACTTCCCGACCTCGGTGATGGAGTCTATAACATGACGATAGATATTAAAGGGAAATACAAGAAAGAGGAGTTCGAACGCACCTTCATTGAATCGGTGTATGTTGATCCACAAGGGAACCTTTATCAATAACTACAAAACCACCTGATGATTACATCAGGTGGTTTCTTCTTGGTGTTTTAACCGCCAATAACGGTAGCCACTCTTCACAAGAACTTTCGTAACGGAATACAACGGGACTGCTATGACCATTCCGATGAATCCTGCAAGTGGTGCCGCTACGACTAGCAATAAAATAATCGTAAGTGGATGCACATTCAACTTTTGCCCTAAAACCACAGGGGCAACTAGATTGCCTTCCAATTGCTGAACGATAATAAGTGCTATCAGTACGTAAAGAACCATCATCGGCCCTTGAATGAGAGCCACGATCACAGCCGGGACCACCCCAATGATCGGACCGAAGAACGGAATGACAGCAGTCACTACTACGAAAAAGGCAAGTAAAAGCGCGTAATCGAGACCGATGATCAAGTAAGCAACATACATTAAAACACCGTCCACGAATGCCACCGTCATCTGTCCAATGATGTAGTTGGAAAGCGTGCGATCCAGCTTCTCAAGCAGCATATGGGCTTCTTCATTTTTCTTACCAGTAAATCCTCTCGTTAAGAGTGGAACCAGTTTGCGTCCATCTTTTAAGAAGAAGAACAACAAGAACGGAATGATGAGCATTGTCGTGGCAGCTCCTGCGACCGTTGTGAATATATCGGTAATATGAGTGCCGAAACGCTGTCCCAGATCACTGAAATACTGCGTCACTTCCTGCTCGATACGATAAGTAGAGAGCATTCCCATATCTTTTTTCTCCATTTCCTGCTGTGCTTGGTCTGTCATCTTCTTTAGTTGGTCGGGTATGTTAGACATGTTGTTAACCTGATCTTGAATAGTCGAAGCTAACATCCACCCGATCCCTGACAAAATGGCAGCAATAACCGCAAACACGATGGAAACAGAGACCACAACGGGAATCGTGAATACTCGAGCAATCCAATCCACAACCGGCCGGATAATATAGAATAAGAAACCGGCAATCAAAATAGGGTAAAAAAGCGTTTTGAACACGGTTAGGAGTGGAGTAATCATATGTAGTTCCCGCATGAAAAAGACAAGGATGAGAGCTAAAATCGATGCAGCAACGTATTTAAAGTATGGGTGTTTCCACCACATGGCCGACACCTCCTTGCTACTAAATTCACTAATCGCTACAACATTAAACTTGGAACTATTATCCTTTAGGAATATAATAAAGAAAATTATTACAGGAGGCTTGATTATGGAAGCATGGAGACATTTTCAATTTGATGATTTAGTACCTTTCGTTTCTGCATTAGATTCCATTACCCAGGGCAAAAATGAGGATGTGAAAAAGCTTTTAACCGAAACATTAGTTCAATCGGAAGATCCATACATAAAAAATGAATCCGTTGTCTTGTTATTCGAATTATTGTTCAATGGCAGGGATTTTGAAACTCTTCAAACCTTGGACTTGCTTGATCATCCAGCCATCGACCTCACTAATCGTTCGATTGCAAAAACCCTTCAAAAGCAACCTGCACCTTCTTTCTTTTTCCCTGACGAGAAAGTTTCTGTCCCCATGAAAATGAGTCAGAGTGGTTCTCCGACTATCGAAGTAATCCTAAACGGGACGAAGGTAACGTTATGGCTAGATACAGGGGCTGGTATGAGCGTCCTCTCTCGGTCCTTAGCTCAGCTTTGTCAGGTACCGACTCTCGACATCGAAGCGTTGAATGTAAAAAACTCCTCTAACCAGAGCGTATCTTCCCAACTAGCTATCGTTGACTCCCTTAATATTAAAGGTGTCCACGTGAAGCATCAGCCTACTCTTCTATTGCAAGATCAACTACTTCAATTCGAAATTCCGAAGACATCTGAAGTGATGAAGATTGATGGAATCATTGGCTGGGACGTCATTCAACACCTTCATCTTGAAATCGATTATAAGAACCGGAGCGTGTGCATTCAAAAATCAGATCCGAAAGACCTGCCAGCGAATCTATTTTTCTGCGGAGCACCGGTTGTGAAAGCTTCATCTGAACAAGAAACACCCCTTTACTTCGGCCTTGATACAGGCGCGGGAAAAAGTCACTTCAGCCCACCCCTTTTGTCCAAGCTGCCTACCACCCAATTATCTAAAAAAACCGTTCACGCTGGAGGAGTGGGAGATATGAAAGAACGAGAGGTACAACGCCTAAAGCAACTCGACATCCTGCTTGCGTCTACCCCTATTCGTCTCTTTGACGTCAGGGAAGCCCTCGCCGATTTCGCAACGTTTTTCAAATTGGACGGCGTTCTAGGTAGTGACAGCGCTTCTGCAGGTAAGCTGATCATCGATTATCCCAATAGACGAGTAGACATTCTCTATTAAAAACAAAAAAAAAGAACTCCCTTGTATAAAGGGAGTTCAAATTCATCAAATTTAACCACCGGCTATCATCCGAGCTAATTGCCCACAAATCAGCGCGGCATACGTTCCGACAACGTTACCGAGAATACCCATCAATAGACCAACAGGCGCTAGGGCCGGCTGGAAGACGGACGCTACAATCGGCGCAGAGCTTGTCCCACCGATGTTACCTTGTGAACCAACGGCCACAAAGAACAGTGGTGCGCGAAGCAAGCGTGCTGCTGTAAATAGGAACAACACGTGAATCGCAAGCCATACAAGACCCATTAGGATAAACTCAGGTGCATCAACAATATCCATCAAGTTGGCACGAGCACCGATCGCCGCTAGGAATAGATAGATTCCAGCATAACCGATTTTACTAGCACCGTAGTATTCTAGATTACGAACCTTCGTGAAGGATAGTGCAATACCAAGAGCAGTAATGATCAAGAACGTCCATGTAGACGTGTTCATCACATCAGATTTCGGAATAAAGGACAGGTCCGCAAAAACACGTACTAAGAAAGAACCTGCAAAAGCGATGGACAGAATGCCGAACAGCTGTGGAAGCTGAAGCGGCTTCGCGTTGCGCTGAACGTCTGTCGCAATCTCTTCGTTGACGCGCTTGATTGTAGAGTTATCCGCTTTATTCCACTTGTTGAATCGTTGCTGGAAGCCTGCAAGAGAAATCATGACACCCATCCAACCGATACCAACGATTGTATCTGTCAAAATGATCGGGCTCAAAATATCATCTGGTGTATCGAAGGCAACCTGCATGGCACCTAAGTTGGCGGATCCGCCAATCCAACTACCAGCTAGTGCCCCTACACCGCGCCACGCTTCATCCGGAAGAACGCCCTGGAACAGTGCGTAAGCAACAGGACCACCTACAACTACACCTAGCGTACCAGCTAAGAATACAAGTACAGCTTTACCACCGAGCTTGAATGTCGCAGGTACGTTGGTACTGATCATCAGCAATAGTAAACCTGCTGGTAGAATATACGTCCCCATAAAGCCATAAAGGTCTGAACTTTGCGGGATGATTCCAAACGTTGTTGAAAGCATCGGCAAGAAGTACATCCAGATCAGCGGCGGTAAATAGCCGAAGAATTTTTGAAGTGGCTTTTTATCCACTGTAGAAAGCATAAATACGGCACCGACAACCGCTATAAGATAAGCGAATATCGCCATCGGTTCTTGTATAAGAGCTTGTTGATTACTCATGATGTCACTCTCCAAACGTAAAAATGATTTGAATTGTCTAAAAATTTATGGTATAAGAATTCATATCTTTGGAGTTTAGCACATATTTTTTTGCTGTAAAATAGAAACGCATCAAAAAATTAAAGTAACCGTTCTCAATTCTCAACAATAGTAACAATCACCCTGATAAATGGATAAAAAGAGCAGGACCCTACTGAAAGGTCCCGCTCTCCCCCTTACATTTATATCCTTTTTTCGTGGGCAAGTAACCATTCTTTCCTGGCAATACCACCACCATAACCACCGAGCGAACCATCGGATTGTATGATGCGGTGACAAGGAACAATGATCGCTAATTGGTTCATTCCATTAGCCCGGCCAACTGCCCGAACGGCCTGCGGATTACCCATCTTCCTCGCCATATCCGTATACGAACGCGTCTCCCCAGAGGGAATGGCTTGTAGTTGATGCCAGACACTTTTTTGGAACGGTGTACCGAGGAACTGGACAGGTGTCTGGAATGTCGTAAGCTTACCGACAAAATAGAGTTCCAGTTCCCGCTTGATCATCCGTATCGGTTCCGATTCTCCAGGAATGATAGCTGCTTCCCTATTCTCACGAAGACGTTCCACTTCCCGCTCCAGTCCTCGCCGGTCCACGAACTCCAATAAGAGAAGTGCCTCCTCATTCGCGATCGCCACCATTGGCCCTAGTGGCGTATCGATCCAGGAAGCCTTGAGCACACGGTGATCTTCTGACTGTGTCGGCACGTCTCCCATGATGCGGGAAAACGCATCTCGGAATCCGCTGCTCGACTCATAGCCAGAAGACAGCTGCGCATCGATGACAGGCTTTCCGGATCGGATATGCTTCATCGCAAGTCCCATCCTTCTTGCCCGCGCATACTCAACGAACGTCATCCCGAACCGTTTCTTGAATTGGCGACGGGCTGTAGATGGATCAATTGAAAATTCCTGGAGATCTTGATTGGTCCACCTTTTCTCCGGTTCCTTTTCCACCGCGTCGACAAGTGTACGGACTAGCCCTGTTTCGTGATTTGGATGGGAAAGCGGCTTGCATCTTTTACAAGGACGAAACGAAGCAAGGAGCGCCTGCTCAGCATTTAGAAAAAACGTACAGTTCTCAAACTTTGGCTTTCGTGCTGGGCATGTTGGCCTGCAAAAGACCCCAGTCGTTTTCACGCCGACGTAAAATACTCCTTCATATTCGCTCTTTTTCTCCAGTAAAGCTTGATAGTATTCTCTCGACTTCAGTTCTGTCAGCATTTTTTTCACTTCCTAGTAATCGGATTCGTTATCTCTATTATAGTCATAGAAGGAAAACGCATAGCCGAAAATCAGGCATCGATTTTTTTCAATCGGCGAAATTGGACGGGTTAACGACGAAAAAGACAAAACTATCGCTCAAACTATAAAAAAGCCATAGCACCTGCAGGCACTATGGCTGTAAGATTTAGTTCACTAGCTGTTCCATCACATCCAAGTATTGCAACGTTGCTTCATGATAAGCCTTCAGCGATCCGCCCTGCTGAACAGCCTTCATAAACGTCTCTACTTGTAGCTTGTATTGGTCGCCTTCTTCTATGATGGTCTGCTCTCCGTTGCTACTCAGAAGGGTTATCTCCCCTTGGTGGTCTTCTTTGTCTGGTCGGTAGGCGTTATGGACCTTGATGACCCCTTCAGCCCCGATGACTTCATACTCATTTCGCATTGTAGCATCAAAGCTTGAGTCGACTTGTACGATGACACCACTTTCGAGGAGAAGGGTGGCAGCTGCGGTGGTATCGACACCGTAGTTCGGATCCACTTTCTTCGTCACTTTCACATCGACTACCTTCTCACCCATCACGTTCAAAGCAGAGTGCACCCCGTAACACCCGACATCCCAGAGAGAGCCGCCCCCTTTCTCTTTATCTAGGCGGATATTGTAGTTAGATCGATCAAATAAGAAAGAGAAACTTGCACGGATTTGCGCGACCTCTCCGATGGCTCCCTCTTCTATTAACTGCTTCACCCGGTTATGCTGCGGGTGGAATTGATACATGAACGCTTCTAAGAAAAAGACGCCGTTATCTTCACACGCTTGAATCATCTCTTCCACATCCGACTTGTTCAGTGCTGCCGGCTTCTCACACAATACGTGCTTTCCAGCCTCGGCTGCTTTGATCGTCCATTCTTTATGCAAATGGTTCGGTAAAGGAATGTAGACGGCTTCAATTTCTGAATCCGCGAGTAACGCTTCGTAGCTTTCGTATGTATTCGGTATAGCGAACGTTTCCGCTATCTCTTTCTCTTTGCCACTCAAGCTTGCAATCGCTACTACTTCAGCACCTTCCGCTCGTTGCATAGCCGGAATCAAAGCTTTCTTCGCAATGTTAGCGGCCCCCATAATACCCCATTTCATAAAACAACGCCTCCTTAAGTTTGTATATCTTCATCAAACAGGAAATACCATTTTATTTCAAGCAATCAGCAAGGTTCCTGATTGAATCTATAGGAGAATTTCCGATACTAAACACATACATCTCCCTATCACGTTTACTTATAATTCCATGCCGATTTGTTATAATGGATGTAATTACCTTTTCGAGAGGAGCGGCTATTCTTGTTGATCGCATTTATTGTTATCGTCTCACTTGGACTCCTCCTGTTTTCGTTCGTTGCTGTCAGCTTATCAACGGTTCAGAAACGGGATGTGGCAAGGGATGGATACAAGGTTTGGATGGAGCAGTCGAAGCAGGCCACGATTCGAATCAATCACGAGGAGCGGCTGATCGAAACGCCGGACCTTAAGCTTACCTTCGGACAGGTGAACCGGGTTCGCATTGTCGAGAATCATGAATACACGGACGTTTACCTCCTTTATACAGACGAATCCTTCATGACTGATTGGATTGAATTTTCATTACATAAAAAAAGTGCCCCCTATCAATCCAACGAGGAATTTATCCGTGAATTACAGTGGATTGCCGAAAGGGCTGGAGGCGCAGTTGTTCTTTCCGGAAACCAGGTATATGAAAACACAATGAGTTTGTCTAGGCCGTTGAGAAAAATCGGCGAGTTATTAAAAATCATGACAGGAGAGAAGCGTCGAAATCTTGAAGCGAATCTTCCGCAGTTTCAACTTCGCATTTTCACCAAAAGAGAAGTGGAGGTACATTCTCCTGATGGCGAGGTGTCGAACATCATCGTCCGGGAAGGCTTCCGGTTCTTCTCGCCGGCGTGCTCCGCCACTTTCCTTTTCCTTCATACATTCAGCACTATTTACTTAGCCGCGATAGATGAAGAGGGAAAAACGTTCCTTCTATATGATGAGAAAAAAGAGGATTGGTTTTGTGACGGTATCTGGCGTCCGGATTGTCAGGCTGACCTTTGGATTATCGCCCGCTACATGTCGGACCCTTCTACTGTAAAACAACCGCTCTCTACCTAAAAGGACTTGCCTAGGGCAAGCCTTTTTTGATGCAACAATCCCCTAACTGAGAAAAAGAGAACCCTTTTAAGTTTAAAACAGGTACTAAACGGTTTATACTAACTATTGTGGGAATTTTGCCACAGAGGTATTGCGTGTAATTTTTCGACAACTTTATGTAGCAGTTGACAAAAAACGCATTTTATTTAATAATAGTTGTCGTATTAGAATTATTATAAATAAGCTGCTTTGTGCAGCAAAAACATATTAGGAGGAATTTTGTTATGTCTCTAATCGGTAAACAAGTCGAGCAATTCCAAGCAAAAGCATTCAAGAATGGTGAATTCGTTGACGTAAGCGACGAAAACTTCAAAGGTCAGTGGAGCGTTGTTTGCTTCTACCCAGCAGACTTCTCATTCGTTTGCCCAACTGAACTAGAAGACCTTCAAGCGCAGTACGAAGACCTTAAAGCACTAGGTGCAGAAGTTTACTCTGTTTCAACAGATACTCACTTCGTACACAAAGGATGGCACGACAGCTCAGAGAAAATTAACAAAATCGAATACACAATGATCGGTGACCCATCTCAGCAGATTTCCCGTAACTTCGATGTACTAGACGAAGAGTCTGGTCTTGCTGATCGCGGTACATTCATCATCGACCCAGACGGTGTTGTTCAGACAGTAGAAATCAACGCTGGCGGAATCGGTCGTGACGCAAGCACAATCATCAACAAGATCAAAGCAGCTCAATACGTTCGCCAAAACCCAGGTGAAGTTTGCCCAGCGAAATGGGAAGAAGGCAACGACACACTAACTCCAAGCCTTGATCTTGTAGGTAAAATTTAAGGAGTGTCTATAAATGGTTCTTGATGCACAAATTAAAGCGCAATTAAACCAATATCTACAGATGATGGAAGGTGACATTGTTCTGAAAGTCAGTGCAGGCGAGGACGACGTTTCTAAAGAGATGCTAGCTCTAACAGATGAGCTAGCATCTATGTCATCTAACATCAAAGTTGAGAATGCAACCTTGAAACGTACACCAAGCTTCAGCGTGAATCGCCCTGGTGAAGATACCGGCATCACGTTCGCTGGTGTTCCTTTAGGTCACGAGTTCACTTCCCTCGTACTTGCACTGCTACAAACAAGTGGACGTGCACCTAAAGAAGAACAAAGCATGATCGACCAGATTAAAGATATTAATGGCGAGTACCACTTTGAAACGTATGTCAGCTTAAGCTGTCACAACTGCCCAGACGTTGTACAAGCACTGAACTTGATGAGTGTCCTCAACCCGAACATCACACACACGATGATCGACGGTGCCGCTTTCAAAGAAGAAGCGGAGAAAAACAATGTCATGGCAGTACCTTCTGTTTACTTGAACGGCGAATTCTTCGGCGGAGGCCGCATGACGCTTGCTGAGATTGTCGGCAAGATCAGTGAGGCTCCTAACCCAGAAGAGTTCACGAACCGCGAACCATACGATGTGTTAGTGATCGGTGGTGGCCCGGCTGGTGCCAGTGCAGCGATTTATTCCGCACGTAAAGGTATCCGTACAGGGATTGTAGCGGAGCGTTTCGGTGGTCAGGTCCTTGATACGATGAGCATCGAGAACTTCATCAGTGTCAAACAGACCGAAGGACCGAAATTTGTTGCCAACTTGGAAGAGCACGTGAAGGACTATGAGATCGATGTCATGAACCTTCAACGCGTGAAACGCCTAGAGAAGAACGATATGTTCGAAATCGAACTAGACAATGGCGGCACGCTGAAGAGTAAGACTGTGATCGTTTCCACAGGTGCCCGTTGGCGTCAACTTGGCGTACCAGGCGAAGAAGAATTCAAAAACGCCGGCGTTGCCTACTGCCCTCACTGTGACGGCCCTCTATTCGAAGGCAAAGACGTTGCAGTCATCGGTGGCGGTAACTCAGGTGTGGAAGCAGCCATTGACTTGGCCGGAATTGTGAAGAACGTCACAGTTCTTGAATTCGGTGCCGAACTGAAAGCCGATGAAGTCCTTCAAAATCGCTTGAACAGCCTTCCAAACGTCAACGTGCACACAAATGCACAGACAACGGAAATCACAGGCGATCAAAACGTGAACGGTCTCACTTATATCGACCGTGAAACGGAAGAAGAGAAACACATTGAGCTTGACGGTGTCTTCGTCCAAATTGGTCTTGTTCCAAACACAGAGTGGATGGATGAGACGGTTGAGAAAAACCGTATCGGTGAAATCGTCATTGATAAGAAGAATGCGACGAACGTGCCTGGCTTGTTCGCTGCAGGAGACTGTACCGACAACCCGCACAACCAAATCATTATTTCTATGGGTGATGGAGCGAATGCTTCTCTTGGAGCATTTGACTACATGATCCGTAACTAATACTTTATAGCCCTCTGCATATGCGGAGGGTTTTTTATTTCTAATTAACTGTGATGAAACAATAAGACCCTGCAGACGTATATAAACATAAGGGGGTGACAATTTGAGAAATCCAGCAGGTTTTTGGGATCGATTCTTCGCATCCTTCATTGATGGCATTATCACAGCCATTTCATTCGGAATTATTACTTATCTCGTCCACGGGGAATTGAATCCAAGAGGCTTTAACGTAACGGACCTCTTAAACATACTGTACTTCGTGATCCTTCCAGTTATTTGGAGTGGATACACCGTCGGTAAAAAGTCGCTTGGTATTCGAATAGTGAAGAAATCAGGAGAGGATGTCGGTATTTTCAACATGCTTCTTCGATATGTAATAGGTGGTCTCGTGTATTTATTTACTTTCGGAATTGGGCTGATTGTTAGTATTTTCATGGTTGCTATACGTGAGGATAAGCGTGCGATTCATGATTTTATTGGAGGTACGAAAGTGATGAAGGCGCAAGGCTAACAAAGAAGGAAGTAGCCCCGTATCGTTACGGATCTACTTCCTTTAGCATATCTGCAGTATGAGGGTCGAGTTGATGGATAGGGCCTTTTATACTCTGGAGCAGTTGGTAGACATGGATGACTTCATCATTTCTATATTCCTGCATTCGCTCGTAGACGTTAAGGACAGCAATCAGTTCCTTTTTCTCTTCTTGTTTCAGAGCATACGACTGCTGCTCGAGGAACTTCTCTGTCATATGTAATAACGTTCTATTCACATTCACTAAGCTGTGTCTTAGTAAGTTCAAGTTCGATTGTTCGTCCGTTTGACCGACTATCATTCCATTTAAATTGGAATCTATACTTTCTTTTTGACCCATTACCATTCTCCAAGCCTGATCCATATCTTCCTTCACTTTAGGTTGATCCCTGTTGTTTTGAAGTTTGATGAACTCTTCTAGGTTTGCCGTGAGGTTTTCGCTAATATGAATCACCATACCTAGACGATCTTGATTCTGGTCATGGAGGCGGTTGTGCAGTTGTTGGTACTGCATATGTACATAAATCCCGTAAACTAGAAAGACTATTGTAAGAAAAGGAAGCCCCTTTTTCAACAACGAGTAGGCTCGTGATCGCTTCATATACTCCCCCCTTTCTCTACACCTGCTGATTATACCATTTCTCTCAAAATTAACCTTAATTGGATGTCGGTATTTACGATTTTTGGTAGAATACTTGTAAAGACACTGGAGGGAATTCCCTATGTTTTTTCGATTTATTTCTATCGTTTTTTTATGTTTTCTTCTCGTAGCTTGTGGTACTGAGCCACAAACTACACCAGATTCAAATGCTACTGAAAATCCATCGCCCGCTGATTTTTCAAAAGAAGAGCAGGCAGACTTCTTTGTCATAGACGGGGTCGTGTACTCCAATGTAGAAGGAGCTCAATGGGCAGAGGGGTTAGAATACACATTAGGAGAACAGCTCGGAGAGATAAAAAAGCAGCGTACTGATGAAGAGGAGTTTGAGAGTTTTACAGCCAGTCAACTACCTGTTGGCACAAAAATCTATGAAACGGATACCCGCCTCTACATAGCAATCGTCGATAACAAAGAAATTCCCTATGTAAAGATGATTGAAGGGTAATAAAGGAATGAGAACTTATGATGGATACGACAAACAGCCGCGTCCCAACAGACCTGATTCTTGTGTTGTTATTTTTCATGGGGATCAGCATCGCATCACTGTACAACATGGAACAGCTCTCTCAAGGACATGACGGCTTCGCTTTCAAACAAGCCGTTTGGTTTACTGCCGGGACTGCCATCCTGGTTGGCATTCGATTTTTCGATCTGCATCAGCTTTATAAACTGAGTCTGCCAGCCTATTTATTCGGAATCGCTCTACTAGCAGTACTACTAGTCAGTCCTGCTAGTATTGCAGAACCAGTGAACGGTGCCAAAAGTTGGTTCACCCTTCCCGGCTTCTCTTTGCAGCCTTCTGAATTCACCAAGATCACGACCATCATGTACTTAGCAGCTACGATCGTAAATCATAAAAAGAAATTCCAGAAACACACCTTCAAGACAGATCTATACTTACTATTCAAGCTAGTAGCCGTCACCGCAATTCCCGTCATCCTGATCATGCAGCAGCCGGACTTCGGAACGTCTGTCGTCTACCTCGTCATTCTCGGCGCTACCGTCATTTTCTCAGGGATCAACTGGAAGCTGATATCCTTGACCGCGCTACTATTTATCGGAGTCGCTGCCGGTCTGATGTTTGCGGCTGTCCAATATACAGAACTTGCAACGACTGCGCTTCCGATTGACCAGTACCAGGTCGACCGGTTAGAGACGTGGCTCTCAGGTGGCGAGCAGCAAAGCGATGAGAGCTATCAAGTATCGAAATCACTAACGGCGATCGGGTCTGGACAGCTTTTAGGAAAAGGGATCGGAGACCTTCAAGTGTACATCCCAGAAGCACAGACCGATTTCATATTCGCCATCGTCGGAGAAAGCTTCGGGTTTATCGGTTGCTCCTTTCTGATTCTCGTTTATTTCTATCTTATTTACCGGATGATGACGCTCGGCTTACAGATGAGCTCGATTGATTCTTATGGCTCTTACTTCTGCTTCGGCTTTTTGATCATGCTATCTGTACATGCCTTCCAAAATATCAGTATGACCATTGGCGTCATGCCGATCACCGGTATTCCGCTTCTCTTGATCAGTTACGGAGGCAGTTCGGTGCTCGCGACGATGCTAGGAATGGGAGTTCTGTACCGGATCTATGAAGAGTATTTGACCTCACAAGAGCGAATGTTTTAAAGATACCGGGACAAGGGGACGTGACATCTGTCCCAAGAAAGAGGTTTTTATGAAGAAATACGTATGGTCCTTGATTCTAGCTTTCTTTCTCAATATCGGAAGCACTATTACTGGTGGTGTTTATGTAGAAGATCGCCAAGCATTCAAGGAGTTTCTAGAGACAGCAAGAGAAGAAGGGCTTCGCTATGGAGAGCCCATCACATTCATTACAACGGGGGCAACTACATCCGATCCCCCTCTCCCTCACCGGTTCTCGATGGATCTAAGGGCATACCGTGAGATTGACGGTTCAGCTTTCATGCTGAACGTCGTGTTCTATTTCATTATTGTTTTATCAACTGTTCTTCTCTTCAAAAGGTTGCTGAAAATAAACATTGTGGACTATCAATGGAGACGATTAGTCAGTTACTTGAATGATTAAATACTAGAATAGAGCCCCCCACCTTATATAAGGTGGGGGGCTCTATGAGTATCGGGCTTACTTACTGAAATATGACTCGATTTCTTCTATGGCTTGTTGCTGATCCTTCCCTTTACTTTCTAAGAGGATCACGTCTCCGTTTTGCAGTTGAAGGTTAATCAGCCCCAATAGACTTTTAAGGTTTACTTCGTACCAGCTGCCTTGCACTTCTTTTTTAATTAAAATCTCTGCATCGTAACGTTGGACGATACCAGACAGTTCAATTATCGTTTGTTTCTCATCGAGATGCACGGTTACATTTTTTCGAATAGCATCCATGACTCTACCTCCTCGTGGTTAAATGAATATGGACAACAGGATTGGGATGGTAATGACACTGAAGAGCGTCGTCACCAACGTGATGCTTGATACAAGGTCTGGCTTAGACTTGAATTGGACAGCAAAAATGGTTGTAGTGGCTGCTGACGGCATTGCAGCGGAAACGATCAGCACGCTCGCCATCAACGGACTCATTGGCAGAATAAGCGTTAGTCCAAAAGCGATAAGTGGAGAGGCGATCAGCCTGACACTCGTTGCATAGGTAATCTTGGACCAATCAAACTGCTTCAACTTAATATCAGCGAGCTGCATGCCAAGTACGACCATCACCATTGGAATCGTGGCTTGAGCGAGCAGGCTGACACTATTCATTAAGTTTTCCGGCATCGGGACAGATGCAACGTTCATGACTAATGCGACCAATACAGCGTAAGTCGGTGGCATCTTCAGGACAGCAGCAACCGCCATCTTCAAACCAGAACTCCCTCTGGCGGCATAGTAGACACCAAAAAAGTTCATGATGATCGCCTGAAGCACAAGGAAGGACACAGAATACACGAAACCTTCCTCTCCGAAGGCAAAGAGAATAATCGGCGCACCGTAATTACCAGAATTCATAAAAGCTGTCGATAAGATTAGTCCACTTTCCATACTCATATCATATTTTTTCACTTTTGCTACGACTTTGTTAATTAGCAAAATGCTCGCTAGCAGCAGACCCGAGAATACAATCATGGTCAAGTATTCTCCGTCTAAGTCCGCTTCGTAAAAGGTTTCAAATACTAAGCATGGAAGCATCACATATAAAGCGATTGTTGAGATTGATTTGATATCTAGTTTAGCAATTTTTTGAATGACGAATCCCGCACCAAAAATCAATAAAACGGGAAACACGACTTGAATAAAAACAGCCATAATGATTCCTTTCCTTTACCAAGTGGAATGAAAAACCCCTTGCCTGAAGCAAGGGATTCACTGACAAACGAACGTACAACCTTAATCCGTAAAGCTAATAAGCCATAGCGATAGTTCAGGAATAAAGGTGATCATCAATAAAGCAAAGATCATCGCAAGGAAGTACGGAATAATTGCTTTGGAGAGCTTCTCAATCGAGAGACCAGAAATACCAGATCCCACAAACAAGTTTACTCCGAGTGGTGGAGTAATGAATCCAATCGCCAAGTTGACGACCATGATGATTCCGAAGTGAATAGGGTCGTACCCGATATTTGTAGCAATCGGTAGTAAGATTGGTGTCAAGATGATAATCGCAGCAAGCGTATCCATGAAGCAACCTACTACAAGCAATAATAGCGTAATCAATAGAATAATTACGATTTGATTATCAGAAATGGATAGTAAGAAGTTTGCGACTTGAGCAGGAATTTGCTCAATAGTAAGTAGTCGCCCGAAAGCTGTGGCCGAACCGACAATGATCAATACGGTTGCGGTTGTTAGCGCAGAATCAGCCAATACTTTCGGAAGGTCCTTCACTTTCAATTCACGATATAGCAAGAGCCCGGCGATCAATCCATACACTACCGCAATAACAGCAGCTTCTGTTGGAGTAAAGATCCCTCCGTAAATCCCACCTAAAATGATGACGGGGATGACAAGTGCCCATTTAGCCTCCCAGAAAGTCTTTCCGACATCAGCTAATGTTGATTTTTCACCGGAACCTTTGTAGTTGTTTTTTCTAGAATAAAGATAAGCCCAGATCATAAGTGCAGCTCCAACAATTAGCCCTGGGATGATTCCCGCTATAAACATATCTCCGATGGATGCGCTGCCTACAACACCATAAATGACCATCGGTATACTCGGAGGAATAATGACTCCAATAGAACCTGCAGCGGCAACGGTTGCCGTTGCAAACTTTTTGTCATACCCTTGTCTAACCATGGCTGGGATCATAATTCCACCAATAGCTGCAACAGTTGCAGGACCAGATCCTGAAATCGCTGCGAAAAACATACACGTTACAATCGTCGCCATAGCGAAACCACCGGTTTTATTCCCGACAAGCGCATTGGCGAAATTAAAGAGTCGTTCGGATATGCCGCCTTTTCCCATAATCTCTCCGGCAAGGATGAAGAATGGGACAGCCATCAGAGGGAACGAATCGACAGATGTGACGAGCTCTTTCATCAGGAATTCAATCGGGATAGTTCCGGAGTAGAAAATGGTTACCATCGTAGCCAGTCCTAACGCAATTCCGATTGGTACACTGAGAAGTAAGAGGATAGCAAACGATCCAAATAGTACTAACGATGTCATGATTGATCCTCTCCTTCCTGCGAGTGCAATTGCTCTCGTTCATTTTCCACATCCAGTGGCTGTTTACCTATCATCATATTAAACTGTTTGTATAAGTTCTGAATCAGACGAATCGTTGTCAGACCGAATCCAATCGGAGTAGCTAAATACACCAGCCCCATCGGAATATGCAAAGCAGGCGACTGCTGTCCGAAGCTAAGCAACTGACTGGCAATGCCATACCCCTTTACCACGACGTAGAGACTGAATACTAAGAATAATAGATTCGCAATAATAGCAAGGGCTAGCTTTCCTTTCCCTTTTAATAACATAAGACCGACGTCTACCTTGATATGACGCTGCTTCTTCACGCCATAACTGATTCCGATATAAACAAGCCAAATGAAACAATATCGGGCTAGTTCCTCCGACCAGGATAAAGAGTTTCCTGATACACGCATCACCACTTGAAGAAAAATAACGCTGACCATAATACTGGAAAAAAGGACGAGTAATACTTCTTCAAGTCTACGATCTATCGCTCGTACGATGTTCATAATGTCACCTCAGCAATTCCTCTTATTATGTAGAAAGACGTTGCGGGTGATCTGGGTGATCCCCGCAACGCTCCTAAACTTATTTTGCTTCTTCAATTTCTTTGTAGATCGCATCTACAGTATCTTCCCCAATTTTGCTCTTATATTCATCGATAACTGGTTGAACAGCATCTACCATTTCTTGACGAGCTTCTGGAGTGATTTCTGTGTACGTCATACCTTCTTCTTGAAGATCTTCTAGATACTTCGCGTTCGCTTCACGGTTCAGCTTACGCTCATGCTCCCCTGCTTCTACAGCAGCTTCGCGTACAATCGTTTGTTGTTCTTCTGTCAAACCATCATAGAAAGATTTACTCATCATGAATACGAATGGGCTGTAAATATGGTGAGTGTTGGAAACATGGTTTTGAACTTCATAGAACTTTTGCAAGTAGATCGTTGCATATGGGTTTTCTTGTCCGTCTACTGTTCCTTGCTGCAAGGCTGTGAACAATTCAGTGAATGCCATTGGAGTCGGGTTTGCGCCTAACTTTTTGAAAGCATCAAGGTGCAAGTCGTTTTCCATTGTACGGATCTTCAAACCTTCCATGTCTTCCATAGAAGCTACTGCACGTTTACTGTTTGTCAAATCACGGAATCCATTTTCCCAGTAAGCTAGTCCAACAAGGTTCTGATCTTCAAGCTTAGTCAATAATCCTTGTGCCGTTTCACCAGCTAGTACTTTATCGGCTACCTCTTCGTTCGGGAACAAGAATGGAATATCAAATACGCTGAATTCTTTCACAAAGTTTGCAACAGGTGCAGTAGATGGAATAACGACTTCCTGCGTACCTAGTTGAAGAGCTTCCATCATCGAACGGTCATCACCAAGTTGACCGCTGTGGTATGTATCAACCGTAATGGCGCCATCTGTCTTTTCTTCAACAATCTCTTTAAACTTCAGTAGACCTTTATACTGTGGGTGATCTTGGTTAAGTCCGATTCCCGCTTTAATAACTTTGGACTCTCCGTTGGAACCGCTTTCTTCGTCGCCGCTGTTACCGGATGCGGAATCGTTCCCAGAACATGCCGCAAGTACACTGATTAATAGAACAGAACATACAAGTGCTAAAATCTTTTTCATTTTAAAACTCCTTTTATTAATTATTTTTACTACTCCACAAAAGCATGACCTAGGAAACCGTTTCGAAGAACTTTCTCTCGCTCCCCATGTTAAACGCTTTCAAAAATCATAATGACCAACAACTGTGTTTACGTCTTGTCCGTGAGTGTTCTTATTCAAGCTACCGGATCATTGCTTAGCTCGTCCAATGAAGCTCACTCCCACCGACCAGCCTCCTTTTGTCGGAAAACTATGAAATTATTTTTCTGTAATTTCGATTATACAAGAATTATTTTTTATTACAAGCGCTTTCATAAAATTTTTTTTCGTTTATAATTAAAATATATGAAAAAATAGGAGGAAAAGAATGATAGAAGCGCCAGCAAAACATGTCATTAGTCGTATCCGCTCATCCTATAATCATTTCAGCGAGAAGGAAAAGCTAATCGCTGATTATATCATTGAAAACCGGGAAGAAATGGTGCATTACACCATCAACCAAATCGCAGATGACCTCACGATCGCAGAGGCCACCGTGTTCAGATTCTGTAAACGGCTCGGCTTTAAAGGCTTTCAGGCAATGAAGATTGCTTTGGCATCAGAGACGACCAACCCGATCGAAGACATCCATGAGACGATTACTCCAGAGGATAATGATTTAGAAATCACTGAAAAAATTTTTCAAGCAAACATTAGAGCATTAGAGTCCACTCGTGAGATTCAAAGCAGAGAGACCATTGATAAGGTGATGGAATATCTGGTCGAAGCGAAGCGCATCTTCTTCTATGGAGGCGGCGGATCTGGTGTTCTCGCCCAGGATGCTCAACATAAGTTCATCCGTACAGGGGTAGAAGCACACGCTTATCAGGACTCCCACCTCCAATTAATGACGGCTACCCAATTACAAGAGAAAGATGTGTGCGTTATTATCTCTCACACTGGGGCGAATAAAGATATGCTCGATATCGCGGAAGAAGCGAAGAAGAATGGAGCAAGAACAATTGCCATCACCAACTTTGCCAAGTCACCGCTGACTAAATTGGTAGATGTCAGCTTATACACCGTAGCTCAGGAGACGGAATACCGTTCAGAATCGCTTGCCTCAAGGATTGCAGCTCTCTCCATCATCGATTCTCTTTTTGTGAATTATAGTGTGAAACGCAAAGAGCAATCTCAAGAAGCGACGAAAAAAGTGAGAGAAGCCATTTCAAGAAAACGTATGTAGAGGATATCGAAGTCCAGCTCTTCCCTCTAATCAATATTTGATAAAAAAGGCGCTCCCTACCATAGCAGGGAGCGCGCTTTTTTTATATAGGAAGTGGTGCTGACGCAGACACAAAGCCTCGATTGATTAACTCATCCCAAAACTCTTTCGGTATATCTTTCTGGATCATCTCAAGGTCTTCTTTGATTCTATCCGGTCTCGTCGAGCCAGGAATTACCGACTTCACCGCAGGGTGAGCCGTAGAAAATTGTAGCGCCGCTGCTTTCAAATGAACATCGTACTTATCAGCGATTTCTTTCAACTGATTTACACGTCCGATGATTTCAGAGCTAGCTGGCGCATAATTGAAGTGATCGCCACCGAATAGAGCACCGGAATTGTAAGGACTTCCAATCACAATATCCACGTCCTGCTCTTCTGCCATCGGCATCATCCGCTCCAGAGCATGTTCATGTTGAAGTAAGGTGTACTGTGTTGCAGATAAATTGATATCAGGGCGGTTTTCCTCTAACTTCATCGCATTCTCAATCGGTTCCGTCGTATTGACTCCAAGTCCCCATCCTTTAATAACGCCTTCTTCTCTAAGCTGGGACAAGACGCGGAACGCACCGGTACGTGCTTCTTCAAACTTACCGACCCATTCATCCCCATGAAAATCAGGAGACAAGTCGTGGACGAATACGATATCAAGCCGGTCCGTCTGCAGACGTTCCAGACTCTGTTCGATGGAACGCTTCGTTGCATCAGCAGAGTAATCGGTAATGACTTTATTGTTACGCCCATGTTCGAAGAGTCCTTCTTTGTCTTCCGCCTCTTCTTCCATATAGCGCCCCACCTTTGTACTCAAGACATAATCATCCCGGTTGTAAGCGGAAAGCACATTCCCTACACGCATCTCAGCGAGTCCAGCACCATAGAACGGAGCCGTATCAAAATAACGCACGCCTTGATCCCATGCGGTTTGGATGACTTCACGTGCTTCTTCTTCCGGTACGTCACGAAACATATTCCCAAGGGGCGCTGTGCCAAGTCCTACTCTATGCTTAAGGGCATTTTCCAACGATTTCATAAGAGGCTTCCTCCTTAAATTGAACTCTCACAAAATGTATAGCCAAGTAGAGGAAAAATAAAACATGATGGTAGGGGGGCGTTATCGACGTTTGAGGCATTTTAGGTGGGCGTAACGTCGAAATTGGCTAGGTATTTCGACGTTTGAGGGTTAATTGGAGGGGGGTTCGTCGCATTCAATCGGGTATTCCGACGTTTGAACGGCCATGGATGTCGCGTTCGTCGCATTCACCTGAGTATTTCGACGTTTCAGCAGCAATGGAAGACGCATTCGTCGCATTCTGCCGGGGATTTCGACGTTTCAGCAGCAACGGAAAGTCAAGTCCGCAATCTTGTGTAAATTGATATCCACAATGAAATTACCTATATCGTTGTGAAGATAGTTTTGATTTATCGGAGGAAAGGGCCCTTTCCTCCGATAAATCAATTTCCACCTGGTTTCTTGTTTACGAAGAGAGGTCGTTTGAGTTTTAACATATCCGCGTAATCCATCAGTACAGCCCCTAGTAAACGAAAGGCTGATTGGGTGTTAGGGAATATGCGAATCACACGTTCTCGGCGTCTGATTTCTTGGTTTAATCTTTCTAAGGAATTCGTACTTCGAATGTACACATGGTAATCTTTCGGCTCTGTCATGTACTGGATCGCATCATCAAATCCATCTTCTAATTTACGGATGGTTTTGTCTAATTTAGTATTATCACTATATTGCGTAATGAATTTTTCTTTGGACTCTCTAGCGTCTTCAGGAGAGACTGAATCAAAGATTCTCTTCAAGTCCCGTTTCACTTCTCCCATATCTTTTTTCGGCATGGATTGAATCAAGTTCTTTTTGAAGTGAACCGTGCAGCGTTGCCAAGAGGTACCTACGAACTCCTTTTGAATCGCCTTTTTTAATCCGGAGTGAGCGTCGGATATAATAAGTTTTGGCGATTGAAGACCTCTTCCTTTTAGTCTTTCAAAGAATTCCTTCCAAGCTTCATAGCTTTCTTCATGGTCGACTTTCATACCTAATACTTCTCGTTCGTGTTTCGTATTAATGGCTGTCGCAATATACATCGCTTTGGACACTACTTTGTGGTGTTCTCTGACTTTAATATAAAGAGCATCAACGAAAATATAGGGGTAGTATCCTGTATTTAAAGGGCGTTCCGCCCACTGACGCACAATGGGATCAAGCTTCTCCGTTAAGGAAGAAACGAAGGATTTGGATACAGATTCTCCACAAAGTTCCTTAA
>NZ_SRJC01000003.1:0-363414 GCF_004684905.1 Halobacillus salinus
ATCTTTTAATGTTCCTTCATGCGAAGGAACATGTTACCCGGCATTAGCTCCGGTTTCCCGGAGTTATTCCGATCTTACAGGCAGGTTGCCCACGTGTTACTCACCCGTCCGCCGCTCATTCCACGAGCGTCACCCCCGAAGGGGATCAGCTCGCTTCCTGCGCTCGACTTGCATGTATTAGGCACGCCGCCAGCGTTCGTCCTGAGCCAGGATCAAACTCTCCATAAAAGTTAAGTTTGACTTGCTCATTTGCACACCGAATGTGCTTCGTTGTCTTTTCTTCACTAAGAAGAAAAATATTGACGTACTGGTTGGTTCGTTCAGTTTTCAAAGATCAAATTATCAACCTGTCCTACGACAGTAATCAAATTCTAGCACATGATGTTGTGATGTGTCAATACAGTTGTTAGAATTTGTTGAATATTCTTTCAACGGCCGCTTCCTTTAAAGAAGCAACGTTATCTATAATACAAGTTGGAAGAATGAAAGTCAATGACAAATGCTAGATTAATTGTATTTTTATAATCATCTTGTTCACTCTTTGCTCTGTATAGCTCCGGCCGGCGATTTCTACATTAAAAACCAGAAAAGAGTTTCTAAGCAAATGGCTTAGAAACTCTTTATGGCTGTACGTAATAAATGGTCTGACTTTGATTTTTCCTTATTATTTTCGCTGCCAGCCTCGCTCCACGAAAATCATCCGTGATCAATAAGATTTCCTTCCTACACGCATATCGCTCTTTCATCTCCCTGTTCAAGTAACTCAGTGGAATGTTTTCAGCATTCGGATAGGGCGAGCGGTGGGAAGAAATATAATCACGAATGTCTATAATGCAGAAGTCATTTCGAGAAGACGTCCCCCGAACTTCTAACTTCTTTGGTCTGCTCGCTAAGTGTCTGTAACCCAAAGCTAGAAGGACGACCAACACGATGGTGGTTATATAAACGTAAATCATACTCATAACACTTTAGTTAGAAAACAAGTTCTCCGTCCCAGTTTAACATGCCGCCTTCCATGTTCTTCACGTTGGAGAATCCTCTCTCCTTCATAAATTCTGCTGCATTCATACTGCGGCGTCCCGAACGGCAGATCATAACATATTCCTGCTCTTTCGGAAGATTGTCCAGTTCATTAGGGATCTGGGCAAGAGGGATGTGTTTGGCATTAGGAACCATACCTTCTGCTACTTCCTCATCCTCCCTTACATCTATAAGGAAAGTATTTTCATTTTGTTCAATTTTTCTTTCGACATCTTTTGGTGAGATCTCTTCAATGTGAGCCACTGTACTTCCTCCTCTTCATTTCTAGATGCCACCTATTATAAAGGAAAAAGCCACCTCAATAAACTGAGGTGGCTTAAATATATTGTTAATTTGCTACGATATTAACAAGTTTGCCTGGTACGGCAATGACTTTTCGAACTGTTTTCCCTTCAAGCCAAGGCTGGACTTGTTCATTTTCAAGTGCTTGTTTTTCCAAGTCTTCTTTAGATGCATCTTTGTTGACCATCATCTTCGCCCGGACTTTACCTAGTACTTGAATAACAATCTCCACTTCATCTTCCACCAACTTGCTTTCATCGAAAGTTGGCCAAGCTTGGTAACTGATTGTTCCTTCGTGCCCTAGTTTCTCCCAAAGCTCTTCCGTTACGTGTGGAGCTACTGGTGATAGAAGTTTTACGAATCCTTCTACATAGGTCTTAGGCAGCTCTTCTGCTTTATAGGCTTCGTTGATGAAAACCATCATTTGAGAGATTCCCGTATTGAAACGAAGCTCTTCAAAGTTCTCCGTCACTTTTTTCACCGTTTCGTGGTAAACCTTCTCCAGCGTATCGTCTTGACTATCTTCTTTTATAGCTGAAGATAGTTCTCCGTCTTGGACGAACAAACGCCAAGCTCTGTCTAGGAATCGACGTGCTCCATCCAGACCGTTTGTAGACCAAGCTACAGAAGCATCAAGCGGCCCCATGAACATTTCGTATAGGCGAAGGGTATCAGCACCATGAGAATAAACGATGTCATCTGGATTTACGACATTTCCTTTGGATTTACTCATCTTCTCATTGTTTTCACCTAGGATCATTCCTTGGTTGAACAATTTCTGGAATGGCTCTTTGGTCGGCACAACTCCTGCATCATATAGCACTTTGTGCCAGAAACGGGCATATAGCAAGTGAAGAACAGCGTGTTCTGCACCACCGATGTACACATCTACCGGAAGCCATTTCTTCAATAGATCGTAATCCGCAAAGATGTCATCGTTTGATGCATCGATATAGCGCAAGTAGTACCAGCAGCTTCCTGCCCACTGTGGCATGGTGTTCGTCTCTCGGCGACCTTTCATGCCAGTTTCCGGATCGACGACGTTGACCCACTCGTCAATATTGGCAAGAGGGGATTCCCCAGTACCAGAAGGTTTAATTTCCGTTGTTTTCGGAAGTTCAATTGGAAGGTTCTCTTCTTTAACAGCTGTGATCGAGCCATCCTCCCAGTGAATGACAGGGATTGGTTCCCCCCAGTAACGCTGACGGCTGAACAACCAGTCGCGAAGACGGTAGGTAGTTTTCTTCTGGCCTTTGCCGTTCTCTTCAAGCCATTCGATTGCCTTTTCAATTGCTTCGTCTTTTTCCAACCCATCTAAGAAACCGGAGTTGATGTGCTTCCCGTCACCTGTGTAAGCTTCCTCAGAAGTATCTCCACCTTCTACAACAGGAACGATCGGCAAGTCGAATTTCTGTGCAAATTCATAATCACGCTCATCATGAGCTGGAACTGCCATGATTGCGCCACTTCCATAGCTCATCAATACATAATCCGCTACCCAGATTGGAAGCTTCTCCCCGTTGACTGGGTTGATCGCGTAAGAGCCAGTGAAGACACCAGACTTGTCTTTAGCCAAGTCTGTACGTTCAAGATCGCTCTTGTTCTTCGCTTTTTCAACATAAGCGTCGACAGCTTCTTTCTGTTCTGCAGTTACAAGATCTGTAACAAGCGGGTGTTCTGGTGCTACAACTGCATATGTTGCACCGAACAACGTATCAGGTCGAGTAGTGAAAACGTCGAATGACCCTTTATCTGCTTCGATATCGAACCGAACTTCTGCACCTTCGGATTTCCCAATCCAGTTGCGCTGCATGTCCTTGATGCTCTCCGGCCAATCTAAATCTTCCAGGTCCTCAAGCAAACGATCTGCATACGCTGTGATCTTAAGCATCCACTGCTTCATAGGACGGCGTTCTACAGGGTGACCTCCACGTTCACTTACCCCATCAATTACTTCTTCGTTGGCAAGTACAGTCCCAAGTGCCGGGCACCAGTTAACTGCCACTTCGTCAATGTAAGCTAACCCTTTTTCATATAGTTTAAGGAAGATCCACTGCGTCCACTTGTAGTAATTAGGGTCCGTCGTATTCACTTCACGATCCCAGTCGTAAGAGAAACCAAGTTCTTGGATTTGGCGACGGAATGTATCAATGTTTTTCTTTGTGAATTCTTCAGGGTCATTCCCTGTATCAAGCGCGTATTGCTCAGCAGGCAGTCCGAAGGCATCCCAACCAATAGGGTGTAGCACTTCGTACCCTTGCATACGTTTCATACGGGACAGGATATCTGTTGCCGTGTATCCTTCCGGGTGACCTACGTGCAACCCTGCGCCTGATGGATAAGGAAACATATCCAAGGCATAGAACTTTTCTTTGTCTGACTGGCCATCTGTTTTGAACGTCTTGTTCTCAAGCCAGTGTTGCTGCCATTTCTTTTCAATCGTCTTATGATCAAAAGCCATGTCTTTTCCTCCTCATTTTTTATCTATAGAATATAAAAAAGCCTCACATCCCTAATAAAAAGGGACGAGAGGCTTGATTCCCGCGGTACCACCCAAATTAACGTTTCTTAAAAACGCTCACTCGAAGGTCGATATCGGCGACTTCACCGGCAGAAACTACTAGGTATCGTTCGCTTCTGCGACATCCAAGGTGAGTTCACGAAGTACAAGGACAGCTTTCACCAACCGCTGTCTCTCTGAATGCTTGAAACTTCCCTACTACTCCTCTTCATCGTCTTCATGTATTCTATTTCGTATCTTAATGAAACGCTTCTGCTTTGTCAAGGTATGGCATCATATGACTTTTCAACCCGCAATAATTATATTATCCTTTAAAGTATGAGGTGATCATTTGAAGAAACTAATCCGCAAAGGCATTCAATATGCCAAGAAGAACCCGGAAGAAACGAAGCGCTATGCTAAGAAAGCTTATGACACCATCCAGAAATATAGAAAGAAACCGAAAACGAAGCGCTAACCTGTATCCATGTGATACAGGTTTTTATATGCTACAATTGCTCAGGAAATAAAGGAGGTTTTCGAAATGGCATTACAACGCATATTAGAATACGCACACTCTTTAATGAAAGATTCGTTAAAAGACGGAGATATTGCAGTGGACGGGACTTGCGGAAATGGTCATGATACGCTGTTCCTTGCGAATCTTACCGGAGAGAGCGGGCATGTTTATGGATTCGATATACAACCCGCAGCTATCGAAAATACGAAAGAACGTTTGAACGAACACAACATGTTATCAAGAGCCACTCTCATCCACGACTCTCATTCTAAGATCGGCCATTACTTATCTGACGAACATAGAGGACAAGTCCAAGCCGGGATTTTCAACTTAGGTTACTTGCCTGGTAGTGATAAATCCATTGTAACGAAGCCAGAGGAAACAATCGCTTCGGTAAAAGAAATGCTCAACCAACTTCGTTCCGGTGGTTTGATTGTTTTAGTAGTCTACCACGGTCATCCTGGTGGGAAAGAAGAGAAAGAGGCACTTCTCCGATATGTTGAATCGCTTGAACAAAAAGAAGTACGAGCCCTTCAATACGGCTTCATCAACCAAAGAAACACCCCGCCTTTCATCATCGCATTAGAAAAACAATAAAAAAGCCAGGGATCTCTTATAGAGAGCGCCCTGGCTTTAATTTATGATACATCTTCGTGTTCAAATAAAAGAAAGTCGCTTTTCTTCCACTGACTTTCAGTAACCCTTTTACGAAGTTCTTTCCATTCGCTAATCGACCAACCTTCCGATCGGCTAAATACATCCCCACCAAGCCTTCATGAATCATTTGGTGAAAAGCACGGTCCGGAAGCAACTGAATTTCTTCATGTGTCTGCTCTACAAAGTAAGAAAAACGTTCCTTCATCTCGTCTTCGTGTGCATAGTAAGAGCAGAAGTTCAAATCCCCTTCTTCTTCATCTTCCTGTTGGTCAATATAGTAATCAAGCAAGATGTGCAAGCCTTGCATGAACGGGAAATAACTTTTCTCTACCTGCTGTGCTAATCCTTTGTCCATCCGACCGCTTAGCAGATAAGAAACCAAACAGAAAATCCCTAATGTAGATCCGGTACAGGCGGAGAATTCATACCATTCCAACCCTGGCCAGTCTCGCTGATGACCTTCAAACCAATTTTGCAATCTTGGAATACGCTCTTCTTCCTTCACATGCTTATGTACTTGAAGGTCACTATACAAAGAGCCGAGTTTTAGTGTGTAGGGATGTACTATAGAATAGTCATCCACATCTCTCAGAACGGATTGACACGTTTCAACCAAATCCTGAAGGTATCCGCCATCATTCTGGTCTTCTCGATAAGCGTAATAATTCTTCACCGGATGATCAGGTGTTAAAGCATCGATCATGGACTGGTGAAGCATCCTGAAATCATCCGGGTCCATCGATGTACTTCGGTCGCATAAGTTATCTAAATAGTCGCTTATAGTTTGATACGCTACGATGAAGCGGATGGCTTCTTTACGATTGGAACCAGCCAGAAGACTGTATATTCCACCACCTTCGCAGTGAAACGTTTTGTCTTTGATGCTCATCAAGGCTTGCGTTCTTAACTCCTCATTCGGAATCTCTTTCGCACGCTCAATCCAATGATTCAATTCTTGATGAACTTTCGGAAATACACCTCTGTAAACGTGAAACATTAAATGAACCGCATTTTGTGGTGCTTGATCAGCCAAGATGAATCCTCCTCTTACTTCACTAATCGCTCGATGAAATCAATTGTATATCGATACACTTCTTTCCATTCTGGCTCATTATAGAGCTCGTGATACAAATTCGGCCATTGTTTATACTGTTTTTCCTTCAAATTGACTTGATTGAACCACTCTTTGGTTTTCTCCACATCTACCATTTTATCTTCTTCTGCCTGCATGATAAGCAAAGGAACATCCGGAAATTCCTCTATCTGTTTGAATGCTTGCTTTATCGCTCTACGAAACTCATGATACCACCGAACGGAAACCTTATCCAGAATCAAAGGGTCCTGCAAATCCTGCTCGATCACTTTTTTGTTTCGTGTTACAGCCTCTGGTTTCATTGGAGATTTCACCCGCATCGATGGTGTTACTTTGTCGAGGAGCTTCGAAATCGCCTCAAGCGGCTGCCCTGCACCATTCAGTATGCCGGCTGCAGGAGAAGATAAGATAACCCCTCTGACATTTGGTTTCAGTGTCTGCATGGTGCGGATCGCAACCGCACCTCCCATACTGTGCCCTAATAAGAAGACCGGCTTCGATGCATCTGCCCCTTCGATCCAAGAACCAACTGCCTCAATGTATTGTTGGAAAGATTTGATATGTCCTGCTTTCCCGTCCGTCTCCCCTTGTCCTGGCAAGTCTCCGTATATAACTGTGAATCCATCTTTCTGAAACTCCCTTGCCAATGTTTCGTACCTTCCACTATGCTCAAAGGCGCCATGTACAATGACTATTGTCGCCTTACAGTCTTCTACATTCCACGTTTTCATCCAACATGCCCCCCTTTGATTTGCTATACTGAATATACTGACATTATAAGGGGGTAGCGTATGATTTGCGAATATAAAGGAAAAGTACCGGACATCGATTTCAGTGCTTTCATCGCAGAAGATTCGGTGATTACAGGTGATGTGACAATTGGTAAAGAAGCAAGTATCTGGTTCAAGACTGTCATCAGGGGAGATGTTGCGCCTGTACATATCGGGAACCAAACGAATATCCAAGACCTCAGCATGTTGCACCAAAGTCCTAATCAGCCGCTGATCATAGAAGATGGGGTAACAGTAGGCCACCAAGTAACTTTACACTCTGCCAAAATCCGAGAAAATGCACTGATTGGTATGGGCTCTCTCATTTTAGACGGAGCTGAGATTGGCGAGGAAGCATTCATAGGAGCCGGCAGTCTTGTACCTCCAGGTAAGAAAATCCCTCCACGCACACTCGCTTTCGGACGGCCAGCGAAAGTGGTTCGCGAGCTGACGGATGATGATTTCAGCGAAATGAATAGAATCCGGAAGAGCTATGTGGAAAAAGGACAACACTATAAGAAACTATAAAATTAGAAAAGAGCCCAGGATAATATCCTGGGCTCTCTTTTTATTGAAAACGGCCTTTAAGTTCTTCTGCTTTATCTGTTCTTTCCCAAGGGAATTCAACATCCGTGCGGCCGAAATGACCGTAAGCCGCTGTTTCGCGGTAGATAGGACGACGAAGATCCAACATTTTAATGATTCCTGCTGGGCGAAGGTCGAACAACGCGCGGACCGCTTCTACCAATTTCTCTTCAGAAACGGTACCTGTTCCATTTGTGTTAATAGAAATGGATACTGGTTGAGCGACACCAATTGCATAAGCAAGCTGAACTTCAACTTGATCTGCCAACCCTGCTGCTACGATGTTTTTGGCAACGTAACGAGCGGCATAGGCAGCGGAACGGTCCACTTTCGTCGCATCCTTACCACTGAACGCACCACCGCCGTGACGTGCATAACCACCGTACGTATCTACGATGATCTTACGACCGGTTAATCCAGCATCGCCTTGTGGTCCTCCAATGACAAATCTTCCCGTCGGATTAATGAAGTATTTCGTTTGATCATCGATGAAGCCAGCCGGAACTACCGGATCGATGACATGTTTCTTCAAGTCTTTTTGAATTTGCTCTAGCGTCACTTCTTCTGAATGCTGAGTGGAGATAACGATCGTGTCGACACGAACCGGCTTATCATTCTCATCATACTCGATTGTCACTTGCGTTTTTCCATCAGGACGCAAGTATTCTAACGTACCATCATTTCGCACATCGGATAATCGCTTTGATAACTTGTGAGCAAGCGCAATCGGCAAAGGCATCAATTCTTTTGTTTCATTATTAGCATAGCCGAACATCAAGCCTTGGTCACCAGCACCAATCGCTTCAATTTCATCTTCACTCATTTGACCTTCACGTGATTCATATGCCACGTCTACGCCACCTGCGATATCAGGGGATTGTTCATCAATTGCAGTCAGAACCGCACACGTATCGGCATCGAAGCCGTATTTAGCACGCGTATAACCAATATCTTTAATTGTTTGGCGAACAATAGCTGGAATATCTACATAAGTATTCGTACTGATTTCTCCTGAAACGAGTACGAGCCCCGTAGTCACTGTTGTCTCACATGCGACTCTTGCATTTGGATCGTTTTTTAAAATTTCATCTAGAATAGCATCAGAGATCTGGTCACAAATCTTATCCGGGTGACCTTCCGTTACAGATTCTGATGTGAATAACCGGCGGTTGGCTGGCATTCTGTAGACTCCTCCTTCTGTAAGTAACAAAGTATTAGACGGAACTCTTTACCAGTTGTGCAGAAGAGAAAATCAGTTTCTACACATTTATATGAATGTATGTCACAACCTCATGGGCAGCCTTGAAACGTATCATTTCCATACAAAAAGAAAAAACCCTTCCTGTCTGTCGAGGAAAGGGGTTCGCTTCCTTTCGCTCTTATCGTCCAAGGAGTTCGTGACCTCCTTGCTTCAGGTTAGCACCATGTCAAAGCATGACGGTTGCTGGGCTTCAAAGGGCCTGTCCCTCCACCTACTCTGGATAAGAGAGTATCCGTTCGAAATTTATCGTATCGAAAGTCCTGTCCCATGTCAACGGAATCCACTTCTTTCCTTTACACAAACGAATTTGTATTAGCTACATATGATAAAAGACACAATTCTTTTTTGAATGGAATGGCTGTAATGCCATTCTGACTGGGTGTCAGGATAGAAATTTAAGATTTTTGAAAGCATTTTCAACATCAGTATGGACTATTCAAATGAATGTGTTATACTAATTTCACATTCAGTCATCCACGAATCATAAATTCTATAAAAAAGGCGGGTAGACGCGATGAGTGCGATTAATCAAATGTCAGAACTGAACGTCTTATTAGCTCAAGAACACGTTCAACATCAATTGTCAGTACCACAACTAGTAGAAAAAATTGTAGCAAGAAACGAGGGCGTGTTAACAGATAAAGGGGCCGTTCGTTCGACTACAGGCGCCTACACAGGAAGATCGCCGAAAGATAAATTCATTGTCAAAGACAATCATTCCTCCAAAGATGTCGATTGGGGCTCTGTAAACCAACCTATCGAGGAAGATGTATTTACTAATTTGTACCATAAAGTACTCGACTACTTAAAGACAAAAGAAGAAATCTATTCTTTTAAAGGATATGCAGGCGCTGATCAAGACTACAGGCTTCCGATTCAAGTCCTTAATGAATTTGCCTGGCATAACCTTTTTGCACAGCAGATGTTCATCAGACCAGGGAAAGATGAATTGAAGGAACACGACCCAGAGTTTACGGTTATCTCCGCCCCTACTTTCAAAGCAGACCCAGAAAAAGACGGCACAAACTCTGAAGCTTTCGTAATGGTTTCTTTCAAACATCGAATTGTTCTAATCGGCGGAACCGAATACGCTGGTGAAATTAAGAAATCCATTTTTTCTGTCATGAATTACATGCTTCCAAAAAGAGACGTCCTGCCTATGCACTGTTCTGCTAATGTAGGAGAACGCGGGGATGTCGCTTTATTCTTCGGCCTTTCCGGTACTGGTAAAACTACTTTATCAGCAGATCCAGCTCGAGGGTTGATCGGCGATGACGAACATGGTTGGTCCGACCAAGGCGTGTTCAACATGGAAGGTGGATGTTATGCAAAATGCATCAACCTCTCCCAAGAAAAGGAACCACAGATCTTTGATGCTATCCGGTTCGGTGCTGTACTAGAGAATGTTGTTTTGGATTCGGAAACACGACAGGCGGATTACAATGACACATCCTTAACGGAAAACACACGTGCTGCCTATCCATTAGACCACATCGATCAATCCGTGAAGCCAAGTGTTGGCGGTCATCCGAACGCCATCATTTTCTTAACTGCCGATGCGACTGGGGTCTTGCCTCCGATCAGCAAACTAACAAAAGAACAAGCGATGTATCACTTCTTAAGTGGTTACACCAGTAAATTAGCTGGAACAGAGCGTGGAATCACAAAACCACAGGCGACTTTCTCCGCTTGCTTCGGTTCCCCATTCCTTCCACTAGCTCCGGCAGCGTATGCAGAAATGCTCGGCGAGAAGATTGACCAGTTCGATTCGCAAGTATACTTGGTCAATACGGGATGGACAGGAGGACCTTACGGGGAAGGGTCTAGAATGAAACTCTCCTACACTCGCTCGATGATCCAAGCTGCTTTAAAAGGGGAATTGGATTCAGCTACATTCGTACAGGATCCGATCTTCGGCTTACACATTCCTATGCAGTGCCCTGGTGTACCGGATGACGTATTAGTTCCTAAGAATACGTGGGATAATCCAGATAAGTACGATGAGAAAGCAAAACAATTAGCGGATCAATTCCATAACAATTTCAGCAAGTTCTCTTATGTAAGTGAGGACATCAAGCAAGCCGGACCTGCTTACCACAGTTCCTGAATACGTTTCCTCATCTCCTCATATAAATCGAAACCCGGACGACACTCAGTCGTCCGGGTTTCTAATTATGCCTCATTATTGATTTTCAACAGGCACTCTGGCAATACCTCATCCTTCATCATGAAGCTATACCGTTTATTGTGCTTAATTTTTTTCGGAAGTTCTTGAAGTAAAGCGGGACCATGGGTTTCAAAGTAGTGGTTCTGGTCGGTAAGGTGCGACACGACAGCATAATAGACATTCTTTATGATCGTTCCGCCTTTCCCTTCCACCATATACTGCCCTACGTAAGTAAGCTTTTCGATCTCAGCCCCTGTCTCCTCTTTCACTTCTCTAATGGCTGCATCTCGAGCCGATTCTCCCTCTTCTACTTTCCCTCCCGGAAATTCCAATCCCCGGTCTTTATGTTTGGTCAGGAGCCATTGGTCCTGATAACGGCAAATGACCCATACATGTTTCGGCGACTTTGAGAATGGATGGTCTTCGAACGATAATTTCACTGGATTATGATAAAAATCATAAAAAGTTTTCATGCTTGATCAACTGCCTTTAACGCATTATGTTTACGTGACTTTTTTAGGTCGTACCTTGAATCGCTTCTTTTTAAATCGTACCACAAGCCACCGCAAATACAAACTAGAGAGACTAATTCTTTCTCTATTATTCCTCTGAATATTTTTGGTAAACATTTGAAATAAACGAAACCTTTTCATTATTTCTTCGTATGTACGATTAAGAAGAAAAGGGAGGAATCACATTGATGAAGAAACGAATTGCACTTATCGGCCTGTTGGCTATGACTATTGTACTTGCAGCATGCTCGGCTGAAGAAGCCCAAGAACTCGAAGAAGTGTTCTCAAAAGCTACAGAAGCTAGTGAGAACTTAGATAACTTCGCTATGGAAGTTGTTTCAGAACAAACGTTTGAAACAGACGCAGAAGAAGGTTCGTCCCCACTACCAACCGGTGTCCCAATCACGACAACCCTTGATTCTGAAATTCAGATGGACCCCATGGCATTTCACCAGACAATCGAGATGGATATGATGGGCAATACGGAAATGGAACAATACTACACAGAAGAAGGACTATTCATCAAACCATCCGAACAAGAAGGATGGTTAAAAGCACCTGAAGAGATGATGGAGCAACTGAATGCCCTATCTTCTAAGCAGCAGACTCCAGTTGAGCAGCTGAAACAAGTCGAAGATTACATCGACGAGTTCACTATGGAAATGGAAGATTCAAATTATGTATTAACCTTCTCCTCCAGTGGAGAGGATGTGCAGAAAATGCTGGAAGATACTATGAGTGACATGCTCCCGGAAGGAACATTCCCAGAAGACATGATGGAGAGCGTTACCATAAACAGCATCAACTATGAATACACGATCGATAAAGAAAGCTACTACCCTAAACACATGGTAGTCGATATGAATATGACCATCGAACAAGACGGGGAGAAAGTGACCATCGATCAATCGATGGAAGGATCGTATAGTAAATTCAACGAAGTCGGTGAAATCACCGTCCCAGAAGAGGTCATCCAAAACGCTCAAGAAATGCCCGATTTAGGTCAAACTCCATAAAATTACAAAGAAACCGGTCCAGCTTTGGATCGGTTTCTTTTAAGATGATAACTTCTGATAAATGTTAGCGTGCAGCGTGTTAAAGTGATTGAGCAAAAAACTATAAGGAGCTCCCTTTTGATTTAACGTTAGCCAGCTATAGAGGTTCAAGCTTCTTTTAGTAAAGGGGTTGGAGAAACAGGGAGACTCCTACGGGAGCATAGTACAGTCTGAGACCCCGCACGACCGAAGGGAAGGAGGCTCAGCGGACGCCCTTGGAAAGCGACCTGTTTCTCCAACACCGCTTCACAAACTTAATAGAACCGGAAGTATCTTTTCGACACCGAAAAAAGCCGCCCCGAGAAGGAGCAGCCTTTTCTACAATTCCAGCACGTTCATCTCTTTAATCAAAGCCTTCGTTTCATCTTCTCCCCAGTCATAAATCTTTTGAAACGCCACCTTCATAGCTGCATCAAAGTCATCATTGGCCTGGTCTTGATGATAGGGTTGGAATGGAACGTGAGAACGCCAAAACGATTCATTATCCGCCATCTCAATTTCATCGAATATTTCTCTTAAAGTAAGAATTTCATCTTCTGTTGCTTGAACGATGAATTCATCATTGTTCCCATCTTTATTAAGCGAAATCTCTTTAGTGGCAATATTTACGTAATATTTATTTTTGTCCACGATCAGCCCTCCTTTTGAATAGTTTGAGCCATAAGAATGATCCTTATGAGTAAACTTCAAAAGTAAAAGAGCGAATCGTCTGTTTTTCCATATATTCTTCATCAACATTAACCCCGATCCCATCACCTTGCGGCACAATCATCTCTCCGTTAACCACCTCAAGTAAAGGGCTGACAAGGTCCTTCTCAAAGTAACGAGAGGAGCCAGAGAGGTCACCTGGAATAGTGAATTGTTCAAGGGATGCAAGGGCAATGTTATGAGCCTTGGAAATGCCTGATTCCACCATTCCTCCGCACCATACTGGCACGTTATGTTGCTTACAATAATCATGTATGCGCAGCGCTGCTGATAAACCACCTACACGACTTATTTTAATATTGATGATACTGCCACTTTTTAAACGGATTGCTTGAATAGCATCTTCTGCACTCATAATCGATTCATCTAGACAAATCGGAGTGACCATCTTCGCCTGGAGTGAACGATGCAGATAAAAATCACCCGCTCTGAAAGGTTGCTCGATCATTAACAGATTCGCATCATCAAGGGATTGAACGTGCTCTATATCCGCTTCTGTATATTGACCATTTGCATCAATCATAATCGGAAGCTCAGGATCGATAGCTTGCACGGCTTCGATAAGCTCACGTTCCTCCCCTTTTTTTACCTTTAATTTGAATCGTTGATATCCTTCTTGCTTCAACTGTTTGATATCTTGTTCCAACGAAGAGGATAGGCTAAGGACAGCTCCTGCTTTCACTGTTTCTCTCGTTCCTCCTATGAGATTTTTCAAGCTCTTTCCGGATTGCTTAGCGAAAAGGTCCCACAAAGCTCCTTCGACTCCCGCCTTTGCCATAGGATGACCTTGTATGGAGGAAACGGCGTTTGCAAAATCTTCGGGATGAAGTATAGACGGTAGATCCAAAGAAGGCAGAAGTATTTCTTTGATGAGATACCAAGCTGTATCATTCGTTTCAGCCGTATAGAAAGGGGTTTCGAACGCTGTCACCTCTCCATATCCGACCCTTCCCTCTCTATCAATGGCTTTGACTATAATCAATTTACGACTATGAACGGTCCCTTGATGGGTACGGAAAGGGACTTTTAAAGCGAGCTCTACTTCTTGCATTTGAATCTGTTCAACATTCATCCTTATGCTCCTCTACTAACGAGGGAAGCCTGCGTCTCACTAATTTGTTGGATGCATTCCTCGGTAATTCCGGAACAATATGATATACATGAGGGCGTTTATACTTGGCCAACTTATCTTCCAAAAAACGCTCCATCTCTTCCTGGTTCCACAGTGTGTGCTCTTCGAGAACTAGAAAAGCAGCCGGAACCTCTCCCCACTTCTCATTGGCGATTCCTGTGACCCCTGCCTCGATCACTCCTGGAAAACTCGATAATACGCTCTCTATTTCTGCCGGATACACATTCTCTCCACCCGAAATAATGACATCTTTCACACGGTCGACAACATACAGAAACCCTTCTTCATCTTTGTATCCGAGATCTCCTGTACGGAAGAATGCTTCATCACTCGCTTCACGGTTATAATACTTCTTAGAAACCATTGGCCCACGAACAAGGATCTCACCTACTTCATATTCTTTCTCCGCATCCACGAGTAGCTGCGCGGTACTTAATGGTCTACCTGCTGAACCTAGCTTTCTAAGAGCCGAAGAAGGGTCGAGCGTTGCGATTTGGGAAGACGTCTCCGTCATACCATACGTTTGAAAAACGGGTATACGTCGTTCAGCTGCACGTTCAAGTAGAGGTTTCGGAACCGGACCACCACCGAGCAGCATGCAGCGGAAATGTTCCGGGTAAGAGGCTTCTCCCAAGTGATCGAGCAATCTCCTCAACATTACTGTGACGACAGATACATGCGTTATTCCTCTTTCAAAAATCGCTTCCTGAATTATTTTCTCATCGAACGTTCCCATGTATTCAATGGTCATGCCATACACAACACTTTTCATCAAGATTGAAAAGCCTCCAACGTGAAATAGAGGCAGACAGACGAGCCATTGATCCTCTTCATGAAGCCCCATATTAAGCGCAGAGGAAATAGCACTATGCCAGTGGTTCCCGTAAGTGTGCATGACAGCTTTCGGGTTACCTGTTGTTCCCGATGTGTACATCATCGTGTACACATCATCCAAGTCGAACTCTTCCTCTACATCAGATTCCCCAGCATCTCGCGGAATCTCTTCCAAGGAATATTGGCGGATAGGTAAGTGTTGGCTGGCTTCTTCCCCACGGCCCTTAAGCGAATTGCTAGTAAAGAGGAATTGGACCTCTGCATCCTCAAGTTGAAAGGCAAGTTCGGCTGGTGTCAAACGAGTGTTCAACAAGACGAGCACAGCTCCAGCATAGCTGCTGGCATGAATGAAAGCGGGAACTTCTTTATGGTTTTCAGCTAGCAAAGCGATATGAGTACCCTTTCGAACTCCGAGTCCTCTCAAGCCATAAGCAATCTGCCTACTCTCATTTCGTAGTTCCTTAAAGGTTACAATCTCTCCATCTGATTGTCGTATGGCTGTTTTGTTCGGATTCGTTTCAGCTTGTTTATCTAACCAATGTGGGATTTTCTCACCCATAGGAATTCCTCCAATCATGAAAGAAAAGGAGCAACCCTTGTGGGTGCCCCTTTTGATCATTCTTTATAACATTAAGGGAAGCGAGGGAACTGATCGAAGTCCGGCTTTCTCTTCTCCTTAAAGGCGTCACGACCTTCTTTAGCTTCATCTGTCGTGTAGTATAGCAATGTTGCGTCTCCACCCATTTGTTGAAGTCCTGCTAGTCCATCTGTATCGGCGTTGAAGGAAGCTTTCAAGAAGCGAAGAGCAGTTGGGGATTTCTCCAACATTTCACGCCCCCATTGAACAACTTCTGCTTCGAGTTGATCAAGCGGTACAACGGTGTTGACTAGTCCCATATCTTCCGCTTCTTTCGCACTGTACTGACGGCATAGGTACCAGATTTCACGGGCTTTCTTGTGTCCGACGATACGTGCAAGCAAGCCTGCTCCGTATCCAGCGTCGAAGCTTCCTACTTTCGGTCCTGTTTGACCGAAGATAGCGTTGTCGGCTGCAATAGTAAGGTCACAAACAATATGTAGTACATGACCGCCACCGATTGCATAACCGGAGACCATTGCCACTACAGGCTTAGGAATCACTCGGATCAGACGCTGTAGATCAAGTACGTTCAAGCGAGGAATATGGTCGTCTCCCACATAACCGCCGTGACCGCGTACTTTTTGGTCTCCTCCAGCACAGAATGCATCGTCTCCTGCTCCAGCAAGAACGATAACACCGATCTTAGAATCGTCACGAGCATAAGCGAATGCATCGATCAACTCATGTACCGTTTGAGGACGGAAAGCGTTTCGTACCTCAGGACGGTTGATGGTGATTTTAGCGATACCTTCAAATGTGTCGTATAAAATATCTTCATATTCGCGTTCGCGAACCCAATCAAAAGACATAAATAATCCTCCTTATTTATCGCGGAATACCGCTTACATCCATGTATTATTGTATCATGAACTCATCTACTATTTTAGCAAAAATGCTCGGTTTCTCAACATGAATCGCATGACCAGTCTGTTCGACTTCTATCCATTCTGAATTCAGAAGCTCTTTATGCATGTGTTGATTGATCTGCCGGAACTTGTCATCAAGCTCCCCTGTGACTAACAAGACTGGCACATCCAAAGTCGGAAGCTGATCCCACCATGAGGGCTGAACCCCTGTCCCCATTCCCATAAGAGACTGGCTGAGTCCGGATGGAGATTGACCTAAGCGCTCCTTGCGTATCATGCTTCTCTTCTCTTCAGACAAAGCTTGTTGAGATTCAAATAGGGGTAAAGTCTCCCAGTAGTTAACGAATGCTTCTATTCCTTCTTGAACCATTTTGTCCACAAGCGCCTTGTCTTTTGCCTGCCTCGCCAGTTGTTCTTTGGAAGTAGCCAAACCAGGGGAAGCACTTTCGAGCAGCAAACGATCCACTTTTTCAGGGTATAATTGAGCGAACGAGAGGGCTGTGCGTCCGCCAAGAGAATATCCTAGCAATGCTACAGAATCAAGTCCCCTATCTTCTAACAAAAGAGATAAGTCACGACAAAACTCTTCCATTGTTACATTGCCAATAACTCCAGTTTTACCGTGGCCGGGCAAATCGACTCGAATGAGGCGATAGCCCTCCAAACCCTCAACGACTTCGTCGAACGTATGCAGCGTACCTGTAAATCCGTGCAATAGGAGCAGCGGCTGACCCTCTCCCTGCTCTTCCACCCAATAGTTGCGGCCTTCTACATGCCTGTACATCACACTTCACTTCCGTTCAGAATGGCTTCTTCTACCTTCTTCCACTTCGCGCGGTGGAAATCGACGTGATCTGTGCGATTTGTTATCACTTCTATAACAGACAGACCACTTTCTTCGTACACATCTTTTAACGCCTGTTTATACGCTTCCCATGATGTCACTTTGGTATGACTTGCTCCGTACATTTCCAAAGCTTTCGTGAAATCTAGACCGACAGGCGTGCCGAACAGCTCTTCGAAGTGCTCTGGATGCTTGACCTGTGGAAGGTAAGAGAAAATACCTCCTCCGTCGTTGTTGATCAATACAATCTTCAGAGGGATATCTTTATTCTTCGCCATCCAAAGTCCATTCAAATCATGGAAGAAGGATACATCTCCTAGAAGCAGCGTCGTCTTCTTACCAGTGGATGCGATTCCGATAGCGGTTGAGATGACACCATCAATTCCATTCGCACCACGATTGGCCATTACGTCAACGTGTTTCGGCGTAGACATGAAAAAGCTGTCCACATCACGGATCGGCATACTGTTTCCGACAAACAATACAGACTCATCCGGAATAGCGTCCGCTAAATGAACAATCGAATGCCCTTCGTTCAAGTTGTGATCAGGTTCAGCTAACATAAGGGTCTTTGCAGTCTGATTCATTTGCTGCCAATGCTCCAACCAGTCCGTTTCTTTCCCTTCCTGCGCTAATCGGTTCGTGCATTCCTCGCAGAACGGAACGGCGTCGGACCATATAAAGTTCGCAGCTATACCAGCTGGTTCTCTATAGCTGTTCTCTGTATCCACAATGTAATGATCGATGTCCAATCCACGTACCCACTTCAAATAAGCTTTGGAAACGGGCATAGCACCGAAGCGCAGAATATAATCCGGCCGTAATGATTCACGAATGGTTTCCGACTTCAGAATAGTGTCATAGTTCTCTATGACGTTACGCTTATCATGTTCCCCTGTACGAAGCTTGGAAAGAGGGTCTGCCAGTACAGGAGCACCCAAGCGATGGGCAAGCGTCGTCACAGCATGAGCCAGTTCATCCTCCATTTGCGGACCTACCACGATGATTCCTCTTTCTTTCCCTTTGAATTTCTCTGTTAACGAAACTATTGTATCCTCATCAACGGTCCATTTCCCTTTCAGCGATCTTGGAACAGGCTGGGCGCCATCTCGCCAGAGACCATCCATCGTAAAATCAGGAATTAACGGTTCCCTGAACGGGATATTCAAGTGAACGGGTCCCATTCTTTTCCCACTAGCCTCATCTACTGCTCTCGCAGCTTGGCGCCTTACGTACTTAGAAAGACCGACCTCAGGTAAGGCAAGGTCTTGATACCACAAGACATAATCCCCGTACATTTTTATTTGATTGATCGCCTGCGGGGCACCGACTTCTCTCAGCTCATGAGGTCGATCAGCCGTTAACACTATTAAGGGTATGCGACTCTGATACGCCTCTACAATCGCTGGGTAGTAGTTAGCCGCCGCTGTCCCTGACGTACATACGAGAGCAACAGGTTCTTGACGTTCTTTCGCAATTCCTAATGCGAAGAAAGCGGCGGAACGCTCATCAAGATGGACCCAATGGTTAATATCTTCACTAGCTGCAAAAGTCATGGCCAGTGGAGTAGAACGGGAGCCAGGAGAGATAACGACCTCCTTGACTCCCGAGTAAGCCAATTGATCCACGAAATGTGTTACATATTTTGATAATGCCTCCACGTGTTCCATCAACATCCTCCTAAGACAGACAGCATCGGCTGTAATTTAACGGCCGTTTCTTCGTACTCGGCAATCGGGTCGGAATCTTCGACTACCCCACACCCCGCAAACAAGGACGCTTTATCACCTTGCAAAAGAGCGGAGCGAATGGCAACCGCGAACTCCCCGTTATTGCGGTCATCCATCCAACCAACAGGTCCGGCATACCACCCGCGGTTGAGCGACTCATATTCTCTGATATATTCCACTGATTTCTTCTGTGGAAGTCCACCTAAAGCTGGAGTCGGGTGAAGTCTTTCGATTACATCAAGCAGGGTATAACCTGGGTCAAGCGTCGCCGATACTGGCGTATATAAATGCTGTAAGTTACGAAGCGGATAAATCACAGGTGCCTTCGGTATTTGAACATCATGACTGCAAGCCTCTACAGCTTCTTTGATCATTTCCACAACAAATTGGTGCTCTTGTCTGTTCTTCGGATCATAAAGCAACTCTTGACCGAGCTTACGATCTTCCTCTTCTGTATGCCCACGGGGAATCGTTCCTGCGAGGCAAGTCGAGATCAACTGCTGTTGTTCCAGCTTAGCCAGACGCTCTGGAGTCGCACCAATAAAGTGCTCCCCGTTGCTTTCGAAAGAAAAGATGTAGCTGTTAGTCTGAGTTTCCGCCAATGCTTTCAGAACAGCTTCCAGTTGTACGGGTTGCTCAAACTTCACTTGAAGCTCTCTTGCTAATACAACTTTCTCTAAAACGCCCCGTTTAATATCGACAGTGGCTTGAAGAACAGACTCCTTCCATTCTTCCGGATCGATCTCTTTCTCTCCTGAACGGACCGGAAGTTGAAACTGGAAATCCTGTGTGTCCAAAAGCTCATCCCAGTTATCTTTCCACTCCCGTATGATCTGCTTTTGATGATCCTCTGGATAGATCATGAAATTAGATGTCAAATAGGATTGATAGCCGTGGTTCGTCAGTAAAAAGGCAGGAACCGTTAAACGACTTTCTTCGAATGACTCCCAGGGCCTTTCGTTTTTCTCTTCCGGGTCGAAGCTGAATCCTCCCATGGAGACAATGCCCGTACCTTTCTGTCCGAACTCATCATATGTTATAGCCCCATCAATCAAGCTGTTCCACTCCGCTTGTAATTGTGTGAATCTATTTTGGTCGGTAGAGGTCATCCGTGTGACCGCACCGACTCCCACTAAAGTAAAAGGTTCCTCAGCACTCTTCCAAAATAAACGGTGCTGATCGATTCCTTGTCCAGCATATAAAAAGGAGTAAGGATCGGTATAATCAATGCGATCCACCACACTGACCAACTGAGGTTGATCAGACTGCTTCGCTTTCTTTATGGCCTCCCCGATAATCTCCTCTATATGAGGTACTCGTGTATGAAGCATGAAATTTTCCTCCCATCCTTTAAAGGGACGTCCTCTCTCTATATATAACGCCTGTACTTATATGGTTTAAATAATATAAACGTGCATCATCTATTATTTTATTCTCTTTTTTCTCTTGACTCAAGGAATCTTCCTTCGATCTTGCATATTCTTACAACGATTGACACTCTGAGCCTCTTTCCCTAAACTTAAGATGTTATCATTAGGCAAAGTATTAAAACAAGGGAGAGAACACCTATGAGTTCTGTACAAAACCAAAACGTCAAAGCTTCCTTGAATGAACGAGAAGGTTTCCAAGTATGGTGGCGCCTCTTACGCCCTCATACCCTCACAGCTGCCTTTGTGCCCGTGTTCGTGGGAACAATGCTCGCTGCTGTGGAAGATTCCATTAATTTCTGGCTATTTGCAGCGATGTTACTCGCATCGATCCTCATTCAAGCAGCAACCAATATGTTTAACGAGTATTACGATTTCGTCAGGGGACTTGATAATGAAAACTCTGTCGGCATCGGAGGTACAATCGTTCGCGACGGTGTCCGACCGCGTACCGTATTAACATTAGCGCTCTCATTCTTTTTTATCGCAGGAGTATTGGGCGTCTATATTTGCCTAGCTTCTAGTTGGTGGGTAGCTGTAATTGGACTTGTTTCCATGCTCTTCGGCTACTTATACACAGGCGGTCCTTATCCGATTGCCTACACGCCATTCGGAGAAATCACGGCCGGTTTATTCATGGGAACGATCATCATCGCCATCAGTTATTTCATTCAGCAGCTAACGTTGTCATGGCATGTGATTCTCATTTCCATTCCAGTCGCCATTTTTGTCGGAGCGATCCTTCTTGCCAACAACATTCGAGACCGAGTCGGAGATAAAGAGAACGGACGCCGAACGCTCGCAATTTTATTCGGCCACAAAGGATCAATCCGGTTCCTAACGATATTGGCTGTCATCGCTTACGCCCTGACACTAGCCTTTATTCTAACAGGACTTCTTCCATACTGGTCACTGATTACGTTCCTTAGTATCCATAAAGCACGTCAAGCCATTCAGGGATTCAAAGGAAAAAGTGCACCACTGGAAATGATGCCAGCAATGAAATTCACTGCCCAGACCAATACATTCTACGGCTTTCTGTTAGGATTGTCTCTACTTCTTCAAGTTTACATCCCACTGGGATAAAGAAGGAATTCAAATAGAAAAAGACGAATGAGGAAAGGAAGGATGCCGTCAACATCCTTCCTTTCTTTGTGTAAAGGGAGTCAGGTTTGAACGAATACAGAGTGGGAATTATAAAGGAAAGGATGACAGTAAAATGGAAGATATGTTACAGAATACATTGATGGAAGCACTCGGAATGGAAGTCACACACGCTAAGCCGGACAAAGTGGTGATGACGATGCCCGTAGAGGGCCGCACTCACCAACCCATGGGTTTCTTACATGGCGGAGCGAGCGTTGCCTTAGCGGAAAGTGCCGCAAGCATCGGAGCTTACTTAAATGTGAATCCTGAAGAGAAACAGATCTTCGGGATCGAAATAAATGCCAACCATTTAAAAAGTGTACGGGAAGGACAAGTAACAGGAACGGCTATCCCCCTTCACATTGGGAAAACAACGATGGTATGGCAGATCACAATCGAGTCTGAATCCGGCGAGGCGGTCTCCATCTCCAGATGTACCATCGGTGTCATCCCCTTGAAGAAATAAAACTCTTCATCGAAAGGAGACATACGATGTTAACGGATAAGCAATTGAACCACTTTAAAGAACAACTACTAGAGATGAAAAAAGAAGCAGAACAAGAGATGGAACAATACCAAGATGATCAGGCGAAAGAGGATTATGAAAACGACAAAACGGGGGAAATCTCAAGTGTCGCCGACCACCCTGCAGATTTAGGTACAGATCAGCACGAACGAGAGAAAGAACAAACTATCTACGAACAAGCCCGAGAGAAACTGATGGAAGTGAACGATGCCCTGAAGCGCATCGAGGATGGTCGCTACGGTAAAAGCGAGAAATCAGGCGAACCGATCCCAGTCGAGCGCCTCGAAGCGATGCCGACCGCTCGTTACCGGGTAGATGAACAAGAAAATTAACAAGGCACCCGCAATAAAACGAAAAAAAGACCAGATCAGATGATCTGGTCTTTTTCTGTATTTATGCAGCCGAGGACGAGCGGACTCTTTTCTGCTCGAGCCAAGGTTTTAATTTCGCAAATAAAATGACAAACATGGCACCGACAATAATCCCTTTCAGTGCGTTAAACGGGAGAATACCCGCAAGAATCGTAGCAATCTTGACGCTTGCACTCATAGATTCCATGCCCATAAACCAGCTATACGCTGGCAGGATCAAGAAATAGTTGAGAACACTCATAGCAACCGTCATAATCAACGCACCGATCGCAAGACCGGAAACCAAGGACTTCGTCGTTTTGTACTTGTGGTACACCATTGATACAGGGACGATAAATAACACACCAGCTGTGAAGTTTGCGACTACCCCGACAGGATCAGATGCCCCTGTGAAGATGAGATACAGTATATTCTTCAATCCCTCCACTACTATGCCCGCCACTGGAGTGAACAAGATAGCAGCAATCAAAGCAGGGATCTCACTGAAGTCAATTTTTAAATAAGGTGGAAGCATCGGCAATGGAAAGTTCACCAACATCAACACCATTGAAATACTCCCGAACAAAGACAATACGATCAACTTAAACAATTTGGATGATTGATTCATCCCAATCTCTCCCTTCATCTTTTCCATCGATTCACATCTCAGATGAAGGTGAGCGATGTTCCTATCAAAAAACCCCTGAAAGCCGGTGGGCATTCAGGGGAGAATGTATATGTCCATAGGAAACTAGAGGTAGAGAAAGTACTCCTCTTCTACCTGCTTCGCTCGACATCTTCTCCCATCCAGACTGTAACTGTCGGTCCCGGACTCTCACCAGGTCCACCGTAAGGCATTCGCCAAACGGGTCACGGACTTAGAGCATTATCTGCTCCTTACCGTCGGTCGGGAATTGCACCCTGCCCCGAAGATGGAATCGATATAGTGTTGTGTATTCATTCTATACAAAACGTCATAAAATCGCAAGTTTTGAGCTTGGGGTTCCATATATTTAATCACACCCTTACAGAACCTTTCTCAGCCCTCATTGAAATGTACCCAAGAATTTAATAAAATGAAAGATACTACCTAGAATTTCTATATAATACCTAAAGAAATTTCTCTATTAGGAGGAGGCAAATGGATAAGCAAGGTACCAATCCTATCTTCAAAGTTCTTCTCACAATCATTCTCTTTGTAGTCATTGTTTTCATAACGATAAAAGGAATATCAATCGTTAAATTGAACTCTGTAAAACAGGAGGTCTTGAATCAAAACTCTGAAATTACTGCAGTAGAAAAAATTAACTCTGTAGGACAATGGGGTGAACTTCAGACCAGCTATGTATTAGAAGTCAGAAAAGGGAGCTCGACTTTATATAGAGTTTGGGCTGACGAAGAAGGCGAAATAAAAGACGCAGAGATTATCTCTGGTGATTAAGAGCATTGGCTCTTCGTGAAAAAAAGCAGAGAACCAAAATGATGGTCCTCTGCTACTCCATTACAAATCTAAAGGATTCAAACTTTCTTCTCCTGTCATATTCGCAATCATCTCCACCATCAGTTCGATCTCTTCCTCGATATCCTGAATGCTGGCCGTCTCAACAGGAGAGTGCATGTAGCGCAACGGGAGTGAGACCAGACCCACTGGAACCCCTTTACCTGTCAAACGCATCTTATCCGCATCCGTGCCCGTCATACGAGGCGTAAGTTCGTATTGTACATCCATATCAAGCGATTTCGCCGCCTTCTCAAGCATCGCATTAATATTACGGTTAATTGGCGCTCCTTTAGCAAGAACAGGACCTCCATCTAACTTTACGTCCCCGTGTTTCTGCTTGTTCACCCCTGGGTAGTCGGTTGCGAAGGTTACATCCACCGCGATGGCCATTGTCGGCTCAATGCCAGCTGCAGCGAAGTACGCTCCACCCATGTTGGTTTCTTCATTGACGGTGCTTGCTGCGTAAACTCCTACGTTAATCTTCTTCTCAGATAGACGTCGGAGCACTTCCCCTACGATAAACTGACCGGTACGGTTGTCGAGGCCTCTACCGGAAATATAACGATCCATAAGCACTTCGGGTTCCCGCTTGTAGACTGCTAAATCCCCGATTTGCACGTACTTTTCGATTTCTTCTTTTGATTTTGCACCACAGTCGATGAACAAATCATCAAGTCCGAAATCACCTTTCAATCCACCGTGGTGCTGTGCGTTAACACCAATCACACCTGTAATTGTTTTACCGTAGCCTATAATCGTTACTTTCATACCAACCGCAGCTTTCGGATTGATGCCACCCATTTTATCGATATGTAAGTATCCATGCTCATCGATACGATTGATGACGAGCGCTATTTCGTCACAGTGACCTGCAAGCATCACCTTGAACTCTGCATCCGGATTCAAGACAGCGATGGCATTTCCTGCATGATCTGTCCGAATTTCATCTGCATATGCTTCCATTTCTTTGATCCATCGCTTCTGAATCGCCATTTCCATGCTGGATGGTGACGGTGTATTTAACAGCTCTAATAAGAATGATTGTCGCTCTTTATTCATTTGTTTTTTCCTCCTTAACTTATCTACTGTACCTATCATAACAAAAAAGTAGCCCCACATAGGAAAGAACAGGCTTAACACCCGATGGTTTAGGGAACATGCCCATGAATGAGTTTATAAGGAGGATGCACATGAATCTAGACGAGTGGTTCCAGAGAGGGATGACAGCACAAGAATATGTCGACTCCATGGAGACCCATCAGGAAAACCTTATCTATATATATGAGCATTTTTCCGTACCAAAGGAAGACTATCCCCTCTTTGAATCCTTACAGAAACGAGATTTGAGAGCGATTGTTTTGACGGAAGATTGGTGTGGAGATGCCATGTTGAATATCCCGATTTACTTGCGATTTGCAGAAGCGAGTCACATCCAAACCCGCTTCCTGCTACGGGATGAAAACCTGGAGCTGATGGATCAGTACTTAACGAACGGAAAGGCACGCTCCATTCCGAAGATGATCTTCATTGCCCCAAACGGAGAAGAAATCACCAACTGGGGACCAAGAGCCCCTGAATTACAAGAATTCCTAGACGACTCTGTCGCTAACTTACCGGATGAGAATTCCCCTGACTTCAAGGATAAACGAAGGCAAATGCTTACATTTATCACGAAAGCTTACCGGGACCATGGTGATTTTTGGGACAATGTGTACCAGGATATCAAAAGAACCTTATCTTAAAGAACTTGCCGGACTTCCGGCAAGTTTTTTTCATGTTTGAAAAAATCTCTAAACCGCCATACTGAATAAAAAAAAGGGGCGTACACTATGCAACAATGGATTCGCCTATACTTTCAACTCCCTTTATTCATACGATTGCTTGCTACCGTTCTGATTATGATGACGCTTTTCGGTTTTATTATTCATGCGATCGAACCGAACAGCTTCCCCACTGTATTTGATGGTATTTGGTGGGCTTTCGTTACTGGTGCTACTGTCGGTTATGGAGATTATGTACCGTTAAGTCTTTGGGGAAAAGCAGTGGCTATCCTACTGATCATGACAGGCGGAGGACTTGTGACATTTTATATGGCGACTTTGTCTGCGGCAACAGTTAAGCACGAAGAAGATTTAACACAAGGGAAAGTGGATTTCAGAGGCAAAGACCACTTCTTATTTGTCGGATGGAATGAACGGACCAGGCAACTGATTGACATGATGAGCGTTCATGATTTACAAGACCAAATGGTACTGATCGACCGAACGATGAACCGCTTCTATCAGAGGCTCTCCTCTGTGCACTTTGTAAGAGGGGATGCAACGGAAGAAGAAACCCTTCAAAAGGCGAATGCCAGTCAAGCTAGAGTTGCCGTCATTACAGCAGATCCTGATAAACGCGAAGAACAATCTGACCAGAATGTCATACATCAAATTGTAGCTCTCAAAGGTCATCAACCAGAGTTGTTCATTATTGCTGAAGTATTGACGGACAGGCAGCGTATAAATGCCGAACGAGCCGGTGCCAACACGGTCATCCGCTCCAATGATTTCATGAGCAGCCTCTTCTATCATGAGCTGTATCGGAACGATCCCGTCCAGCCTTTCGAACTTCTATTAGAATTGTTGACTTCAAGACAGTTCCATGAAGAAAAGGTACCAGAAGACTTTATTGGAAAGCCGGTTCTGAAAGCTTTAGAATACTTTTTGAAGAAGAACTGCCAGGTCATCGGAATACGAAAAGATAAAGAGATATCCTTCGACCTTCACGCAGACACAGAGCTTGAAGAGGGAGATGCCTTACTGCTATTCTCCCCGCTTCGCAAGTAGCGCCTGTTCCGCTTGTTCGAGCAGTTCTTTCCCCGTTTGGATGTGTTCTTCTGGAAACGATGCATCTTTATCAACCGGTTCTTGGAACTGATCGAATATAGCACGGAAGTTTCCTTCTTTTACATTATCATCAAGGCCAGGGTTGTATTTGTGTGACAATAGAAAAGGCTCCTGCATACGTACCGTAGCGTAGTCAGAAGGAGCATCCAATGAACCGGATACAACCGCAAACGGTAGTCTGAGGAATTGATAACCTACGTGGTCATCAATTTTATAATCAAAATAGCCGTGTTCATAATCCCAGTTGTCGGATAACTTGAACCCGATTGGGGTCAACGCCTGTTCTACTTCTTCAAAGGTAAACTGCTGATCCATGATGGAAGATGTTAAAGGGATCATGTTCCCACTCCTTTCAGTACTTAATATAACCAATAAAAAAAACACTTCTCATCCATTTTCTGGTGAGAAGTGTTTTTCATGATTATAAGCGTTTTTCCAGTTCTTCTTTTTCTTTCTCGAATCCTGGCTTACCAAGAAGAGCGAACATGTTCTTCTTGTATGCTTCAACGCCAGGCTGGTCGAATGGATTCACTCCAAGAATGTATCCACTTACCGCACAAGCTTTCTCGAAGAAATACACAAGATAACCGAATGTGAACGCATCGCGTTTCGGTAGGTTCACTACCAAGTTCGGTACTTGGCCATCCGTGTGAGCAAGCATTGTTCCTAGTGTTGCTTTCTCATTGACTTGGTCGACAGTTTTACCAGCAAGGTAATTCAGCCCGTCCAAGTTCTGCTCATCTTCTTCGATCGTAATGTCGGAAGAAGGAGTTTCCACGTTCAATACCGTTTCGAACATGTCCTTACGTCCGTCTTGAATGTATTGTCCAAGGGAGTGAAGGTCTGTAGAGAAGTTGGCAGAAGCCGGGAAGATCCCCTTCTGGTCTTTCCCTTCACTTTCACCGAACAACTGCTTCCACCATTCAGAGAAGTATTGAAGGGATGGCTCATAGTTGACGAGCATTTCGATCGTTTTGCCTTTGTTATAAAGGACGTTACGAACTGCTGCATACTGATAGGCAGGGTTATCAGCAAGGTTGTCCGTGGAAAGCTCAGATTGAGCCTTCTGAGCTCCTTCCATCATTTGATCGATATCGATTCCGCTTGCAGCAATCGGAAGCAAACCAACAGCCGTAAGCACGGAATAACGTCCACCTACATCGTCTGGGACAACAAATGTTTCATAGCCCTGTTCCGTAGCGAGCGTCTTAAGCGCTCCTTTTTCTTTATCCGTTGTTGCATAGATGCGACCTTTCGCTTCTTCTACACCGTATTTCTCTTCTAGGAACTTACGGAAAATACGGAACGCAATGGCCGGTTCTGTCGTTGTTCCACTCTTAGAAATAACGTTGATGGATACATCTTTATCTTTAAGTACGTCGAATAGTTCGTTCACATATGGTGCACTGATGCTGTTTCCGACGAAGAACACTTGTGGCGTGTCGCGGTCGTTCGGGGACAGCTCGTTATAAAAGCTGTGGTTCAGCATCTCAAGGGCTGCGCGAGCACCTAAGTATGACCCACCAATTCCAATGACTAAAAGGACATCAGAATCTGATTTGATCTTCTCAGCTGATTTCTTGATGCGGGCAAATTCTTCTTTGTCGTAATTCTCAGGAAGGTCAAGCCAACCTAGGAAGTCATTACCTGCACCTGTTTTTTCATGCAATGCTTTATGCGCTAAGGAAACTTGTCCTTGCATATAGTCAAGTTCGTGTTCACCAAAGAACGTTAACGCTTTCTCGTAATCAAAACGAACATGTGTCATCGTTTCAACCTCCAATGTAATTTTACTTAACCCAATTTCACTTTATCGAAACCTCCACCCCAAATCAAGCAATCCTCCATTTGTAAGCGGATACACAATGAAAAAGGTGGCTTAACACTAGAAAAAGGGATCGAGAATGACACTCGATCCCTTCCGGCATTTATTATTTGGACATTTCTAGAATTTTTTCTACGTCTTCATCATGAAGCTTATTGAAGTTACCGAATGGTCCACGCTTCATCGCACGATCAACGATCGTATCGAATTTCTCATCGGAGATGTCATAGTCACGCAGCGTTTCCGGTGCACCGATGGACGTCCAGAAGTCACGCAACGCTTGAATTCCCTCTTCGGCAACCTGTTTCGTGGATTTCCCTTCTGCATCGACACCAAATACATTCGTCGCTAACTGAGCAAAGCGGTCTTCATTCACGCTCAAGTTATGCTTCATCCAGTTCGGGAACAAGATGGCAAGGCCACCTGCGTGTGGAATATCATAGACAGCAGAAACTGCGTGCTCGATATTATGAGATGCCCAGTCACCACGGTAGCCCATCTGTAGCATCCCGTTCAGAGCGATCGTTCCAGCATAAAGAATAGTTTCACGGTGCTCATAAGATTCCAGGTCTTCTAGAAGCTTCGGAGCAGTACGGATGACGGTACGCAATACACCCTCGATCATTTCGTCTTGGACTGGTGACTGTGTTGGTGTGTGGAAATATTGTTCGAACATGTGCGTCATCATGTCGACCATACCGTAAATCGTCTGATCACGTGGAACCGACTGCGTATAAGTTGGATCCAGGATCGAGAAGTTAGGGTTTGTGAATGGTGGGTATCCCCAACCGTATTTCTCGTTCGTCTCCCAGTTCGTAATAACAGAACCAGCGTTCATCTCTGAACCAGTAGCTGCCAGCGTAAGCACTGTTCCGAACGGTACAGCATCTGTCGGTGTAGCTTGTCTCGTAACAAGATCCCAAGCATCTCCGTCATATTTAGCACCTGTTGCAATCGTTTTGGTTGCGTCGATGACACTACCGCCACCTACAGCAAGCAGGAAGTCGATATTTTCTTCCTTACAGATCTTCACACCTTCATGAACCGTGGTCAGTTTAGGGTTTGGCTCAACACCAGTAAGTTCCAGTACTTCTACTCCTGCTTTATTGAGCTGCTCCATTACTTGGTCGTAAACACCATTTTTCTTGATGCTTCCGCCCCCGTATACCATTAGTACTTTCTTTGTATTTTGTGGTAGTTGATCAGGTAGTTGTTGAATCTGATCCTTACCAAAGATTAGCTTTGTCGGGTTATAGAACGTAAATGATTCCATTACGTAACTCCTCCTTTTTCATGACTCTCGAATCACATTATCTCTAATCGAATAGAAATTCTCAAAGGATATGCAACAGGAATAATATTTCCCTATCGACAGAACATAAAACAGAAACTGACAAAAAAGGAGGGTAAACCATGAGTTGGATTCAACGAACGGCTCTTTTACTGGTCATCATCGGGGCGATAAACTGGGGACTAATTGGACTTTTTCAATACGACCTAGTTGCTGGCCTGTTTGGTGGCGGAGAACAGAGCGGGGCATTCGCACGTGTCATTTATACTTTAGTTGGGATTAGTGGACTTATTGCCATCTCCCTATACTTCTCACCAGCAGCTGAGTATAGTGACGCAGGGGAAGAAGCTACGGATAAAGCATAAAAAAAGAACGGACTCCTCGGAGTCCGTTCTTTATCTATTCTGCAATTACTTGCGGAATTTCTCGCGGTCGTCAGACTGTTTGATCCAGTCTTCCAACTTGTCCTTCAATGTGTTGAAGCCTGCTGTTTCTTCTTGCTTCGGTGCAGCAGCCTGCTTACGTGGACGACGAGCTTTTGGCGCTTCTTGAGTCGCACGAATGGAAAGGGAGTATTTGTTTTTCGCTTCGTCGATGTTCAAGATCTTAACTTGAACTTCGTCCCCTTCTGATAGGTGCTCGTTAATGTCTTTCACATATCCGTGAGTCACTTCTGAAATGTGAACCAATCCTTGTACGTTTTCGTCTAGAGCGACGAACGCACCATAAGGTTGAATTCCTGTGACTTTACCTTCTAATACTTGACCTTCTTGAAACTTCTCTGACATGCTATACAACTCCTGCTATTGATATTATTCGCTTCATTTCACGCAATTAATGATTTTATCACAGTTCGGACGAATAAGCAAAGCCGATGAGCCCGCCCTAAAAATCAGATTCTTCAGAATACCCCCATCTGATTCATGGTATAATGAAAACAAAATGTAGTAGGAGGCATCAGCCATGTCAGTTGGAAAAAACATTCGCACTCACAGGGAAGCTAATGGTTTGTCGAAAGAGGAACTGGCGTTGAAAGCGAGAATAGGCGTCCAGACACTTCAAAGCTATGAATCTGATGAACGTACTCCTGAATTAGACACGATCCTGAAGTTATCAACAGTACTTGATATCCCCGCTTCTGAACTGATGGAGTTCGACACCGATGACGACTCCAATATCGACGATGAACTAAAAGCATTGATTAAAGAGGTTGGGCAAAAGCGTACAAAACTTCTCCTGAAAAAAGCTCGCGACTTTTCAGAAGAAGACGTTCTGAAAGCCATGAATTTCCTATATGATTTAAATCAACAAAAAAAATAAAATAATAGGTTTAGAGTCTAGTATATTTGGTTAAACTAAGTAACGTAAGACTTTCTCGTATTCCCCCTGTGTAAGCAAAGCGACCGTTCGCTTTGCTTTTTTTTTGACTTTTTTTCTCAAGACTTATGGTTTTTAACTCATCTTCTTATTCCGTTATGATAAAACTATTGGAAGTTAAGGAGGGAATGAACTTGAATCGTTTTAACCAAGTGACACCTAGAAAAGGAACCCGTTCTGTCAAATGGGACCTGGTCAAACAAATGTATCAAGATGAAGAAGTGCTACCTATGTGGGTAGCTGATATGGACTTTCAGACTCCGCAGGCTGTGGTTGACACACTGAAGGAGCGTGTTGATCATGGAATTTTCGGATATACATGGCCCGATGAGGAAGTCAAAGGACAAATAAAAAACTGGCTACAAAAAAGACACCAGTGGGATATTGAAGCCCCGTGGATTACTTACAGCCCTGGAGTCATCCCGTCGCTCCATATGATCATTCAATCTCTAACAGACATTGCTGATCACGTACTCATCCAAACTCCCGTCTATCCACCGTTCTACAGCGTCGTAAGAAGTCATGGTCGCCATATTGTGAAGAACCCATTACAATATGAGAACGGAACATACACGATTGATTTCGAGGATTTCGAGAAGAAAATCAAAGACCATAATGTTCAAGCCTTTATTCTATGTAACCCTCATAATCCTGTCGGAAGAGTTTGGACAGACGAAGAACTGACGAAGATGAAAGATATTTGCGTGAAACACGATGTACTGATCATTTCAGATGAAATACACGCAGATTTAATCTATAAAGACTATAAGCACATTCCGATTGCATCCCTCTCAGAGGATGCAAAGACACAGACAGTCACCTGCCTATCACCAACCAAAACCTTTAACCTTGCAGGGTTGCAAGCTTCTTATGTCGTAACAGCAGATGCTAACAAGAGAAAGCGACTCGACAAACAATTCCAGAACCAAGGAATGATGATGTTGAACACCATCGGCTTGCATGCCATGGAAACCGCCTATCAAGAAGGCGAAGAATGGTTAGAAGAGCTACTTCAAACGCTTGAGACCAACCGTGACTATGTAGAGAATCGTTTCCACGAGGAAACGGATCAGATCAAAGTGATTCGTGCTGAAGGAACGTACTTGCTCTGGCTTGACTGCCGTGGGCTTGGTATGAGTCATGAAGAACTGAAAACCTTTATGAAAGAACAAGCGAAAGTCGGATTGAACGATGGCGCTTCATTCGGAGAAGAAGGTGAAGGATTTATGCGTATTAACATTGCTGCACCTTCCTCGATCGTAGAAGATGGCGTATCAAGAATCATCCAAGCGGTCCGTTCGCTTTAAAGATAAATCGAGGCAAAAGAATATAGATGACTAGAAAACCCGCACTGATTGTTTGGGTTTTCTAGTACTGTTGAAGAGCGAATAACGACTCTGTTATAGAGATGCTAGACCGAAGAGAAATAACTCTCAGTTGTCCGTGCACACGCAGTTAGTCTCGGCATCCCCCACACCACTTTGCCAAAAGTTAAGGCGCAGAACTTAACGAAGATGGGGTTACCTTCTCATTTTTCAGTTTAAAGTAAGTGACTTCTAGAAGCTTACGGATCTTTTTGTAAAGGTGTTGGAGAAACGGGGAGACTCCTACGGGATCATAGTACAGTCTGAGACCCCACAGCGACCGTTAGGGAGTGAGGAGGCTCAGCGGACGCCCGTGGAAAGCGAGTCGTTTCTCCAACACCGCTCCTCTAAACCAACGATAACCGATAGTATTTTCAACAACTTAAAAGGCAGAGCTTAAATCAGCTCTGCCTTTTTTTATCCTTTATCTTGTTTCATATCAGGGTCTGTCGGGTCACTCGTTTCGTCTTCACTTGCTTTCAAGGTAACTTTCCCACAGGCAATGCGTTCCCCAGAATCCCCAGCTGGCTGGGACATGCCGTCGTCCTGGCCGGAATGTATGACAATGGAAGTGCCTTCTTTTCGAAGTAATGATTTCTGACCTTCTTTCAACGTTGCTTCAGGCAGCATCAGGGTGGCATCCACAAGTCCACTTCCGTCCGCTTCCACATTAGCCATATCCCCAACATGCGGCCCCTTAGTATTCATTAGCCCATGATCTTTAGACATCGGGTTGAAATGGTTGCCAGCTGTTTGAAAATCTGGTGCTTCACATTTCGGGAATTCATGGATATGAACAGCATGCACCCCCGGTTCCAGGCCCTCTACCGTAAGCTTAACTTCAACGCCTTCCGGAACCTCTTTGAAAGTCGCCGTCCCAATTTTGTCGTTGTTCCCGTTGTAAATAGACGTATCTAATGGTGACCTCTTCTCATCTGCACACCCTGCAAGTAGCAAGGTGAGAAAAAGGAATCCACACAGCCATTTCATCATAAAAGAACCTCCGTTCATGAGTCATCTTCTAGCTAGTGTCTCCCTTTCGCATGTAAAATATACCAAAGAGCTTACAGGCATTCCTTGAACAGATTTATTAAATTCAGCATAAAAAAAGCCACGTTTTCTCAACGCGGCATTCGTCAGTAATCGTGATTTTGTTTTTCTTCCTGATAGATCTGATCGGTTTTCTTCTCTTCTTTTTGTGAAGCCTTTATGATAAAAATCATCGCGACTGCAGCAAGAACAATGAATATCAATAACGTTATGACGGCTGGAAAATATTCTGACTTATCTTCTGGGAAATAAAGAAATTCCATCATGCGCTCATCATCCCTTTCTTCTATCGCTATTATAGCAAATCTAGGAAACGGTTTTCACCCCATTCACGATTTCTTCACAATTGTAATCTTTGATACACTAGCTTATATAGAGGAGGGGGATTATGGAAGAGTTTCAAACAGGAGACCTTGTCAAAGCCCATTACAAATCAGGAATTTATATAGGAAAAGTCGTAGAAGATCGCAACCGCTTTTATCTCGTGCAAGTTCTAGCGGTAGACAAACACCCGATGCAAGGGGACCTGCACAATCCTGGTAAAACGGAGAATGTTTTCTTCCACCAACGTAAGGCATTGAGTTACTTGGAAAAGGCGAACATTCAGAAAGAAGCTGTTCATCCCTTTGAAGGGACGGAAGCACCTGATTATCAAACATCCTTAAAAAAATCCGTGAGCAAGCTTCGTAAGAAATTGGAACGGAGAGAAACCGAATTCAACGAAAGTGCTAAACAGCAGTTGGACGATTTAGAAAAGCAGTATTTTGGATAGCAGGAATCCGAAAGCGTGTGGTCAAAAGGCCATACGCTTTTTTACTGGCTCCCATTTCAGTCAAAAAAACTCGGCGCCTGCGCGCCGAGTTCAACTGCCTGGTACTTTAAGGTTTCGCTTTTTCTTAACAGGTTTTCCGTACACTTTGTTCGTGATCTTCGGGGCTTGTTCGAATAAGATCATACCGATGAAAGCAGCAATCACAATGTATAGACCACTGAACACCTTCATCATTCCGGTTGCTACACTTGCAATGACAACGGAAAATTCTCCCCTTGCACACAATGAGAAACCAGCTCTCATCGAGGCGCGTTTCGATAAGCCGTATAAAGGACCACCTATGATTCCAAGTAAAACTTTAGAGAAGATAGACCAGACGATAATCGATATGAGCAACCCGGCCATCGGAACGCCGTCTCCGAGATTGATGGTCGTTCCGAAATAGATGAAGAATGTAGGAAGCATCAAGTCACGTACTGGAAATACGGTCTGCTCCACTTTTTCGATTCGTCCTATTTCGGCGAGCATCATTCCTGCTAAGAATGCTCCTAATACTTCAGACAACCCTAAGAACAAGGCTAGTCCTCCGTAGGACAACGCAATCCCAATCAGTAATGCAATTTTGAAATCTTCATCATCTATTCTATCGAGAAACCTCTCGAATTTCTTGAAGACCGTTTTTCCAAGTACTATAGCCAGAGCTGTAAGGCCAATGATCTTCCCTACAAGCAATAGGAAGGTGAGCGATGTGAAGCTCTCTCCAGAACTCACACCGAACAATATTGCCACGACAATCGGCGCCACTAAGTCTTCAAAGATCAGGATGGCGAGCATGAATTCGGTTTCGGTGTTCGCCATTCGGCCACGATCATCCAGGAGTTTCGCTGTAATAGAAGAACTGGTAGCATAGACAATTCCACCGACTAGAAAGCTCTCGAATGGACTTAACCCGAACAAGAAGGCAATTCCTGTCGTTACCCCTAAGCTCAGTACAACATCAAGCAAACCGGATGGCCAGATCCGCTTCGCAATCCCGCCGAGCCGTTCCACGTTGAATTCAAGGCCAAGTAGGAAAAACAAGAGTACAATACCGATTTCACTAGCGAAATGGAGCAGTTCGTTATCGTGAAGTACATCGGCTAAAATAATGCCGAGTATGATATACAAGATGACATTGGGTAATTTGATTTTGATTGCTAAATACCCTAAGTAGAAAATAAATAGCAAAATAAGCCCTGCCCCTAGCAAGGCCGGGAATTCAGTATGCACCAGCGATCATTCCTCTCCTTTACACAAGTCGGATAAGGTATCTATTTGATCCTGCTTTCCAATTGTCATGATGACATCTCCTGGTTGCAATTTCGTATCAGCTTCTGGGATTGCGATCGTTTCGTCCCCTTTGACGATACCGATGATCGTCGCTCCCGTTTTATTACGGATTTCAGATTCTTCGATCGTCTTATACGCAAGGCTTGATTTCTCTAGGAGTTCTACCCAATCGATGACGATTTGATTTTTGAAAATCTTCAACTTGTCGGCATCGACAGGTTGATACGTCGCCCCTAACAATTGAGCTCCTAACTCCCTCGTTTCATCCGATGTTAAATCCATGGCGAAATCTGCCTCTTCACTATCGGCATCATCAAAGAAATACAATTCTCTTTTTCCGGTGTGGTGGACAATCAGGACAAGCATACTGTCCTCACCCGTTCTGAGTGAGATCTTTTGACCAATACCAGGTAATTTCGAGATTGAAATATTCACTTTTTTCACCCCTACCTTTATTCCATGTTACTCATTCATCACTTTATCAATAAACAATGTGGTTTCCTTGGACAAATCAATGACTTCGACATCATAATTGTTCATTAACTCGTTATTCTGAAAAGCACGAACGACAGGCCGTTGAGGCAGTCCGTGGTTCTGCGCTGTGATCGTTCCATACTTTCCGTTTGATAAACGCACATTCGAGCCGTTTGGATAGATGGCGATACTCCTTAAGAATTGCCATACGATATCATGATCATACCACTTGTTCGTGTGACCAAGGATCTTTTCACAAGCCTCATAGGGCATCAAAGGTGTCGCACCGTCCATTGGAGCAACCAAATTGTCGTAATCATTAGCTACACTAACAATTTTAGCATAAGGATGCAGTTTTTCCTTGGTAATCCCCCTAGGTTTGCCACTACCATCCAATCGTTCATGGTGTTGAAAGGCAACATGAGAGACCAACGTGCTTAACTCGCGGCTCTTTCTCAGTAAATTGAACCCTTTCCAAGTATGATGGTTTTCTTTCCCCGGCTGATTTTCCAAAGACTTGCCTACATCATGCAGCAACGCTCCTGTACCAAGCTCTTTCAATTCTTTTGGCGTGTACCCCATTTTCATGCCGATGAGAACGGACATGATGGCGACGTGTGTGGAGTGCACGAACAATTTATTAGCTTCCGTGCGAATATCATTAAGATGGAGAAGCACATCTTTTGAATGCATCAATTCACTCATGATTTTCTCAGCGGATTTTCCAATCTGCTGCGGCTGAAAGTTCTTGCCCGATTGGATATAATCGAACGATTTGGACAAATTCGCCAGCACCTCACGCTTTGTCTCTTCATCAAAGGAATTCTCTTCTTCTACTTCTATACCTTCCGTATCCATCAGGTAAACCGCCTCAACTCCCATGTTCTTCAAACGAGAGATGATGCCAACTGTGAAGGAAACTCCTTTATTCAGTAAAATACGACCATCATCTGCATAGATGTTCTTTCCTAGCTGGTCATTTTGTTCGATGTTGTCGATTGAAGCGTAGCGCATAAGTCCCTCTCCTAAGTAGTGTTCTGTAATCCTATTCTATCAGCACCTACTATGAATACAACACTATTTGTTTTCTACTTTTCGGTGTGGTAACTTAAAGAAGTCGAACGATTCGGAGGAGGTAATACCTATGACAACACATATCGGTGCAAACCCTGGAGATATTGCAGACAAGATTCTATTGCCAGGTGACCCACTACGCGCAAAATATATTGCAGAGAATTTCTTAGAAGACGTAACGTGCTATAACGAAGTACGCGGCATGTACGGCTATACTGGTACTTACAAAGGAGAGCGCATCTCCGTACAAGGTACAGGAATGGGCGTTCCATCCATTTCCATCTACGTCAACGAGTTAATCGAAGGATTCGATGTGAAGAAATTGATCCGCGTCGGCTCTTGCGGAGCGCTTCAAAGTGACGTGAAAGTCCGCGACGTGATCTTGGCTTCTACATCTACAACAGACTCTCAAATGAACCGTATGGTGTTCGGAGGCATCGATTTCGCTCCTACAGCTGACTTCGGTCTTCTCAAGAACGCTTATGATGCCGGGGAAGCTAAAGGGCTCAACCTACGTGTAGGTAACGTATTCACGAGTGACAGCTTCTACCGCGACAATGCAATGGACATGTTCAACTTGCTAGCGAAGTACAATGTCCTTGCGGTTGAAATGGAGACGACAGCTCTTTACACATTAGCTGCCAAATATAACCGTCAAGCCCTTTCCGTACTGACTGTCAGCGACCACATCCTGACAGGAGAAGAAACGACAGCAGAAGAACGCCAAACTACCTTCAACGATATGATCGAAGTAGCGCTGGAAGCTGCTATCCAAGACTAATGTGGCAAGCCCCGTAATTGTTACGGGGCTTTTTTCTTTGCTTTGGGCGGTGCTATCTACAACAACGGACCGACTTTCAAGCAATTCCCAGCTTCTATTTCACACGTCTTACATCCTATACAATTCTTCCAATATCGATTGAGTCAAGCGCCTAGACTTCTCTAGTTTTAAAAAAATTTGCCATAGAGAAGTACCTTCTCTATGGCAAAAAATTAAAACCTTATAAATTCATAACATAATTAGCCAACGTTTTAGACATGACACCCGTCGGTCCTTTTGGTCCAAGTTCATGAGCGGATTCGGCAACCGATGTACCGGCAATATCCAAGTGCACCCATGGAGTGTCGCCAACGAACGCTCCTACAAACGCACCACCCATAATCGCATGGGCCTTTCTGGTCGGAGAATTGTTCAAGTCGGCAATGTCACTCTTACGGACTTGGGCTTTATAATCGTCGTTGTACGGAAGCTGCCAAATCGGCTCTCCCTTTGACTCTCCGCTTCTTTCTACGGCATCATAAAATTTACGGTCATTCGTCATGGCGCCCGTCATCCAGGAACCAAGTGCTGTAACAACACCACCTGTCAGCGTCGCCACATTGATGATTCTGTCGGCACCTTTTTCTTTCGCATAGGTAACCCCATCTGCAAGTGCCAGACGACCTTCCGCATCTGTGTTCAATACCTCTATCGTTTGACCACTCATGGACGTTATAACGTCATCCGGCTTAAATGCATCGCCAGAAATCATATTATCGGATGACGGAATCACAGCGATGACGTTTTTCTCTGGCTTCAGTCGTCCTACGGTTTCCATAGCACCAAGAACAGCCGCTGCTCCTCCCATATCCCCTTTCATTCCAGGCATACCGGTTTTGGATTTGATGGAGTAACCACCTGTGTCATACGTTATCCCTTTACCAACAAATGCCGTTACGTCCTTCCACTCGTCTAAGCCTTGATAAGTCAAGACAATCATCTTAGGCGGCTCGACCGATCCCTGGTTAACGGCGAGGAGCGCCCCCATTCCGAGCTCTTCCATTTGTTCTTTATCTAGAATTTCCGCTTTCATATCGTATTGATCCGCAAGTTCCTTTGCGTATTCTGCAAGCTTCGATGCCGTAATGACATTAGCAGGTAAGTGGACTAAGTCACGTGCTTTGTTAACGCCACGCGCATATGCTTCCCCTGTTGCTAAAGCAGTGCTCACCACATCTTCTGGTTGTCCTGTAAAGACATTCAACTGCTGCATGCTAACGTTCTGACTTTGGTTCGTTTTGAACGTCGGTAACGTGTACGTAGCCATTACCAGTGACTCTGCAAGCAATTCCGCTCCTACTTCTCCAGGAAGCTCACCTAATAAACCATCCAGATCAACGCCTACCTCTTCCTTATGAATACTTTGGAAAGCATGGCCTAATGCTTTTCTGAACCGGTCGTGGTTCCACTGCTCACGCTTACCTAACCCTACTACGTGCAAGCGCTCCGGCAGCCCTTCTTTTGCAAAATGCAAAGTCGTAATCGCCTTGAAACGAGCCGAAACGTCTCCTCGCTGTATGTACGTATTCCCTTCTCTTTGTAGATCATCATTTCCTGATTGCAGACTTTCTCCTTCAAACAAACCAACTAGAAGTGTTCCTTCTACTCGATCCGCTTTAGATTTGATAATAAACATCATCTAACACCTCCACCTCACAGTATACAAAAAAATTCGAACTTTGCCTCATGAGACAGGTCAGCGGTATTGGAAATGTGGTATAATGAATTTGTTTTCATACAAGAAATAGCGATATTTAATCAACCTCATGTAGCCGGAAAGGATGTCACCATGTTGTTCGATTTACTACATAACTTCCCCTTATGGGCGTCCATCGCCTCCATTTTTTTCGCACAGGCCGTTAAAGTTCCTATTCAATTCATTGCTTCTCGGCACTTTAGCCCTTCGCTCGCTTTCAGTACTGGCGGGATGCCAAGCAGCCACTCCGCAGCGGTCACCGCACTAGCTACCGGAGTCGGTATAGAGCAAGGATTCGATTCTCCCATTTTTGCCGTAGCGTGTGTATTCTCCATCATCGTAATGTTTGACTCCACTGGTGTACGTCGTCAAACTGGCGAACAGGCAATCATGCTGAATATCCTTCTCAAAGACTTCAATCGTTTCGTGAACGAGGCGAGAGATTGGGGAAATAAAGAAGAATATCAGAAGAAAGAAGAGTTGAAAGAATTGCTTGGACACCAGCCGATTGAAGTATTTTTCGGAGGACTGACCGGAATTCTCCTGACCTTTTTGATTTATTCGTTCATATAAATTTGGACTAAAAACCAGAAAGCCCCTGTCTGACTCAGACAGGGGCTTTCTTTTAATTTTCACTCATCTGGTTGCGGAAAACCTGAAGCGCTTCGTTCTCATTAAGATTCGTTAATTCCTCTTCGGTCAGTTTCCCTGTTCCTTTTTTCACAAGATAGACATCCAGCGTCTTCTTTCCCCATTGAGCGTACACATCGTCGACGGTATGAAAATACAAATCGAGTTCATTCCCCTCGATTGCGCCTCCTTTATCTGCTACCACACCGTATCCATATCCCGGTATGAACAACACCGTTCCGATCGGAAACACATTAAGGTCCGCCGCTATGGTGGAATATAGATCACGCTTCACTTCTACCCCAGAGAATGTAATCCCGTACTCAGGATGATCCGGTGTCTTCCCTGTCGATTCTTCTCCGGCAGTATAGCCGGTAGCCGTTACAGTGTGGCTCGGATACTGACTGAGATCTACCGCTTCTTCTAATTCCTTCGTCGTTTGAACACTAGCACTGGAAATATAGCGTTGATCTGCCTCTTTTACTTTCAAAGACTTTGATTCCAAGTCCACTTTATGAAGACCTCGAGAGGCCCCTTGATGGGTTTCCCCACTGAATTTCGCCGCAATCCATTCATCCAGATCTGTAACAGATACATTCGTGATGTTACTCACCGTAAAGTAAAAAGCAAGTAGAAATAAAAGAGTGATTGCTATGTTATGATATCGCTTGTTCATGATCATCACCTCTAGGTGTCATCATGTCCAAGTCGCAGTTTATTATTCATCAAAAAACGCCATTACACATGGTAATGGCGTATGTATTAGAACATCTGATATCCGTTTTTCCTTAACTTCCGGATGACGATACCCGCTACGATCGTTCCGATGAACCCACTCGTCAAAATGATAATATCAACTACTTTTAAGTTCGCAATATGAGAAAAGACATTAGGAAACGCTTCCCCAGGTTGTGAAAAGTAATTCGTCCACGGAAAGTCATCCACAATGAACAACACGATCACGGGATATACGAAAGACATGATCCATGAAGAACGAAGAATCATATTTAATAGGAACGATATTCCGAAGAACAGCACGAAAAATAAAAGCATTGATACGGCAAACTGTACGATATTCAACTTATTTCCCCCTATAAAAACTTCACCAAATTTCATTCTATATGGCTTCTGAAAAAAGCGCAACCTGATGAAAAAGCTTTTGGTAATGCTTATTTATAGAGCGAGTAATAAAATCCACAAAAAAAGCAGAGACACAAGCGGTCTCTGCTTTTTGATATCTTAGAAGTTAAAGAAATTCAATTTACCTTTTTTCAAGACTAATGGAAGACCACCAAGCTTCAGAAGGTAGCGATTGTCGATGATTTTCTTCATCGCAGATGCCTGCCATCCGAAGAGCTTCTTACCATCGAAGACAACACCAATAGCATCGTCATCGCCTAGGGAAGCTACTGTACCTTGAATGTTTGGTACGAAGTCTTCTTCGTGTCCACCGCCGCGGATTTTACCAGCAAGGTTGTCAGCTAAGAACTCAGCTTGCTGAATCGCGATTTGAGCTGTCGGTGGGTAAGGACGTCCAGTTTCTTCATTCATAATCAGAGAGCAGTCTCCAACGATGAATACATCTTCGTATCCCTTAGGACGAAGTTGTCCATCTACCGGAGTACGTCCACGATTTGATTCGAATCCAGCGTTCTCTACAAGAGAGTTACCACGTACACCAGCTGCCCATACAACCGTGTTCGTCGGAATCTCTTCGCGTTCTTCATCTTTTTCGAAGACAAGCTGGTTCTCTGTTACTTCCTTAATCATAGCACCGATCTTGAATTCAACGCCTCTTGCTTCAAGAGAGTTCATCGCATATTCAACAAGTGCTGGGTCGAAACCAGGAAGTGCTGTCGGAGCTGCTTCGACGTTGATGATACGTACGTTTTCACGTGGTACATCGTATTCTTTACAAAGTTCCGGTACACGGTTAGCAAGCTCACCTACGAACTCGATACCTGTGAAACCAGCACCACCAACAACGATGTTCAAGCGTTCTTGCTTCTTCTCTACTTCGTTGTTGTATTTCGCAAAGTTATACTCGATATGTTGACGGATCAAGCGGGAGCTGTTGATGTTATTGATAGTGTAGGCATGCTCCTCAAGACCAGGAATTCCGAAAGTCGCTGCTTCGAAACCTAGACCGATTACAAGGTAATCATAAGAAAGGTCGCTGTTTTCAAGTACGACTGTCTTCTCGTCCGGCTTGATCTCTGTTACTGTATCTTGAACAAAGTTAACACGGCTTGTGTTTACAACGTCCGCGATTTTAAGACGTGTACGATCGTGGTGCAGAGTACCTGCTGCGTTCTCATGCAACCAAGTCGTCTGGTAGTGGTAATCGTGCTTGTTTACCAATGTGATTTTGGCATCATTGGCGCCCAATTTCTTCTGCAGTTTCACTGCAGTCATGATTCCTCCATAACCTGCACCGAGGATGACAATACTAGGACTTTTCATTAGAAATCACTTCCATCTCGTAATATTTTTACCCAAAGACTTCGTTTGTGACTACTTTCACATTATCATATAAAAAAAGATTGCCGAATAACCAAAGAAGTTGTCACAATATCGTAATAAGTTATCTAGTCCCATCTTAGACCTTTTTATTGTGATTTTCAACCCAAAAAACAGTTATCGAAATTATGGAACAATTCGCTTCATTGTAATTGCTTACATGAGCTAGAATTCCCATCTGTCATTTTTTTATGATAGAATGTGATTTAGTGACATTTTTCAACAGGAGGATTATTATGAGTGACAAAATATATGATATAACTGTTATCGGCGGCGGCCCCGTCGGTTTGTTCACCGCCTTCTACGGCGGCTTGCGTCAGGCAAGCGTCAATATTATTGAGAGCCTTCCTCACCTAGGTGGTCAATTGACGGCTCTTTACCCTGAGAAATATATATACGACGTTGCAGGATTCCCTAAAGTCCGTGCTCAAGAGCTAGTCGATAATCTAGAAGAACAGGCAATGGCTTTCGATCCTACCGTCACCCTTAAGGAAGAAGTGAAACACGTCGAGCGCGTGGAAGACGATGTGTTGAAGCTGACGACGAACAAAGGCGTACATTATACAAGAACGATGGTCATCACTGCTGGAAACGGAGCATTCGCACCGAGAAAGCTTAAGATAGACGATACAGAGAAATATGAAGAAACGAACTTACACTACCACGTAACTAATATGGATCAGTTCAAAGATAAAAAGGTAGTGATTGCCGGAGGCGGCGATTCTGCTGTCGACTGGGCATTAATGCTAGAACCGATCGCCAAAGAAGTATCGATCATCCACCGCAGAGCTAAATTCCGTGCCCACGAACATAGTGTAGAGCAGCTGATGAATTCCAGCGTAAATGTTTATACACCGTACGCACCGGAAGAATTAATCGGTGAAGAACGAATTGAACAAGTGAAGATCCAAGAAGTAAAAGGCGAGAAAGTCGAAACGATTGACGTCGACGATGTCATCATCAACTACGGCTTCATCTCTTCCCTTGGACCGATCAAAGACTGGGAACTTGAAATTGATAAGAACAGCATTGTTGTCAATTCGAAAATGGAAACGAACATAAAAGGCATTTACGCTGCAGGCGATATCTGTACGTATCCTGGTAAAGTCAAACTGATCGCATCAGGATTCGGAGAAGGACCGACAGCAGTAAACAACGCCAAAGCCTATATCGATCCTAGTGCCCGTGTACAACCGAAACACTCAACGAGCATGTTCGATCAATAATAAGAAGGAGCCAGAGGGCTCCTTCTTTTTTTGTGGAAAGCTGTTCTATTTGACGTTTTGGATGAGCCTGTTGCTTAAAAAGGTAGAGAGGAGCATCATCCGTACCCTTTTCTAACCTTGATGAGGTCAAAATGGCAGAGAGAGGCTGTCTCTTTTACCTTTTCGCCTGATTTGTATCACGAAACGACAGAGAGAAGCGCTCTATGTGACATTTCAAGGCCGTTTAGCTTCCAAAAAGGTAGTGAGCCTGCTTTCGCCGCCTCCATTAATCACTCTTTTTTCACACAAAAAAGAAGAAGCCTAGTTTAGACTTCTTCTCCATTAAACGATTAACAGTTCGGATCAGGTGTCCCTGCATTCGTCGCTGTCTTAAAGGATGAACCGCAACCGCAGGATACAATCGCGTTCGGGTTATCGATCGTGAACCCGCCACCCATCATGTTTTCTTTGAAATCGATCTTCGTTCCTTCGATGATCGGTGCATCTTGTCTATGAATAACCACTGGAATACCATTGGACTCTTCCAATAAGTCTAATTCTTCATTAATATCCTCTTCAAAGCCCATAGCATACGATAAACCGCTACAGCCTCCGCCTTTTACACCGAAGCGCAGGCGAATATTCTCAGAGTCTTCTTCTTTCATCATTTCTTTGATCTGGCGACTGGCCGCTTCTGTAATATTCAGAATCATCCCGAGCCTCTCCTTTCTTATTCCTAATTTAAGTATAATCTCCACAGTATTGTTTATCAAATTTCTAGCCGCAAAAAAGTGATTCAAACTTGAAACCGACACCACAGTGCAGGATAATAGTATTAGTACATTAGGAGGTGTTGAAGCGACATGACGATGGATATGAGTCCAACATTTGAAAGACACATACAATGTGCCTACTGTAAGTACCACTACACCACTACGAAGGTCCGTTCTCGCTTCATCCGACCCGTGTCCACAGACACCTTATTTTTCACTGTTTACGAACAAGCAGAGATTAACCCAATTTTATATCATGTTCATGTGTGTCCAGCTTGCGGATACGCTGCGAACGACCAGTTTTCAAAGACCATTCCAAGCCATACCAGAAAGACAATTGAACATAATATAACGAATAAATGGACGAATCAGGATTATTCAGGCAAAAGATCATATGAGGTGGCCATCAGAACGTTCAAACTGTGCATCGTAACCGCACTGTTGAAAGAGGAGAAGCCTGTAGTGCTTGCCGGTTTATATTTGAGAACAGCATGGCTGTATCGTTACTTGGAAGAGCCACGGCAGGTGGAGCGTTTTATGAGACTTGCATTGAATATGTATGAAAAGTCCTATGTAGTAGATGACCTTGACGATCCTAAAATGACTCCACTGAAAGTACTGTATCTAATTGGTGAGATACACCGAAGATTAGGACATGAAAAAGAAGCGATCAAAAACTTTTCCAAAGTGATCGAGAAGAAGAAACTGTTCATCGACCCGAAAGTTGTCGAAATGGCTCGAGATCAGTGGCAGCTGACAAGAAGAGAAATGAAAAAAGACTTCACCGTGTCGTGAAGTCTTTTCTTATAGGGTTTCGTCCAGATGTTTATAAATATTGCTCACAAGTTCTTCTGGGGTATCTGCCATGATACGTTCCCCCTCAACTACTGCATATAGCATTTGGGAGCAAAGTCCGCAATTTCTCAGGCAGCCGTAATCTACAACATCAAGATCTGGATCTTTATCAAGAATTTCAAACGCTTCCTGGGAACCGCTGATTATATTATTTACACAAAACTCAATTAATGGATTCATCCGCTTCACCTCATTTATTGGATGAAACCCTAAACAAGTTCATTTTATCATAAGAAACAATCATACGATATGTCTAGGCCTCTTCTGCTAGAGGGACCCCTTCTTCATCCAGCGCTTTATAAACAGACTTCAACCGTACGTTTCCTTCTGCCACTACTTCCCCCTCTACTAGCACTAGGGGATAGAACAACTCATCTTCTGCTATTTGCTGAATGATATCTGGATCCGCATCCGGGTGGTCTTCTGTCTCAATATCTATATACTGGTATCGGATACGATCGCCTTCATACTTTCTGGCAATCGCAGCCTGCAGCCACTCGTATGTTTCTTTTGAACTCGGTGCATTGACACAGCTGGCACACTTCACATCTGCACCATATATAGTTATGTGGATTGTCTTTCCGCTCATACAAAGTCCCCCTATACTAAATGAAAAAACCTTAATAACATTTTACAAAAGAAGCGAAAAAAGATAAAATGAAAATAGTTCTCAATCACGCAATTATGGTGAACTACTTTGACACCAGATCGTCAGACATATTGGATAGATTTTTTACTATTTTCGATTTATAATGGAACATATAGAAAGGGGAAGATTGAACATGCATGAACAAGTTCAAGAAGTACTTAATAAACTTCGCCCATTTTTACTACGCGACGGAGGAGACGTTGAACTCGTCGATGTAGAAGACGGTATTGTACGACTTCGATTAATGGGAGCTTGCGGAAACTGCCCAAGTTCAACGATCACGCTAAAAGCTGGTATTGAACGCGCGCTTTCTCAAGAGATTCCTGGCATTTACGAAGTAGAACAAGTATTCTAAATTCAACTAATAAAAGCTGGCAGCGCGCTCGTTCTACGAAGCGAACTGCCAGCTTTTTTCATATATCGTTCACAGGTGTTTGAACCCGACCTTCCTCAAAATAATGTTTGATATTTTCTAGACATAACTCCATCATTTTGTATCTTGTCTCTTTCGTTGCCGAGCCGATATGAGGTAAAGCAACTACCTGTTCCAATTGTAATAGGAGATGATCAGCAGAAATGGGTTCCTCTTCAAAAACATCCAGTCCTGCTCCAGCGATTTCCCCTTCCACTAACGCATCGTACAAATCCTTTTCATCCACAAGCTGCCCTCTTGAACCATTGATGAAAATCGCTTCCTTCTTCATCTTCTTGAATTGTTCGACACGGAACATTCCGTTCGTTTCTTCGGTAAGCGGAGCCATACAAACGACATAATCAGCTGATTCGAGGAGGTCCTCAAACTCTGTGTAAACCGCCCCCAACTGCTCCTCCGCTTCACGATGGCGTGACCGGTTATGATACAGCACATCCATATCGAATCCCTTCGCACGCTTAGCGATCGATTGCCCGATCCGGCCCATCCCGACAATACCAATCTTCTTATGATGGATATCCGTCCCCGCTAACAACAAAGGGGACCAGTTTGTCCAATTCCCTTCTTTTACAAACTGCTCGGCTTCCATCAATCGTCTAGCCGTAGCCATCAGGAGTCCGAATACCAAATCGGCCGTCGTGTCAGTCAGTACATCTGGTGTATTCGTCACTTGTACTCCGTGATCCGTGGCTGCTTCTACATCTATGTTATCGTAGCCAACCGCTAAGTTCGCCACCATTTTCAGACGGTCCGCTCCATCCAATAACTCATTATCTACCTTATCGGATAACATCGTGAGTAAAGCGTCTGCTGTTCTACTTTTTTTAAGCAAATGGGAACGTTCTACAGGTTCTTCCTCCCTGTCCCACATTTCTATGTCGAGTACTTCTCTATAGGACTCAACTAGATCTTCAGGTAACTTGCGCGTAATATATACGGATGGTTTCGACATACAACTTCCTCCTTTTTTTCAGTGTATCACAGGATGATTTTGTCATGATGAGATATCATTCTGGTATAATGAGAGTAAGCCACCTCGTTTGTGAAAGAATAGATACGGGAATGGTATGGAAGGTGAAGGAGGTTTTGTAGATGGCAAAAGAACATAACGTAACAGAACTCGAAAAGACAGCAAGGGAATGGTTGATCGATCGCGGTGTGACCGTGGAAGATATGGCCGAGCTGGTCTACTACTTACAATCGAAGTACCACGAGAACCTAACAATGGAGAAATGTAAGCATAACGTGAATAAAGTACTACAGAAACGAGAAGTGCAAAACGCGATCCTTACAGGCATCCAGTTAGATAAACTGGCAGAGGAAAAGAAACTAGCCGAACCTCTGCAGTCCACTATTGAAGTGGATGAAAGTTTATATGGTGTAGATGAAATCATCGCTTTCTCCATCGTCAATGTGTACGGATCGATCGGCTTTACCAACTATGGTTACATCGACAAACAAAAGCCAGGAATCTTGGAGAAGCTAAACGATAAATCCTCTGGAGCCTGTCATACGTTTCTCGATGATATTGTTGGAGCTATCGCCGCTGCTGCATCGAGTCGACTGGCTCACAGTGCCGCAGGAGATACTGAAGACTGATTCTAATGAAAAAGCCACGAATGTGGCTTTTTTTGTTTGTCCTTATTTCCTCCACCCTAATACTATCCTACTTGATTCGAAAGACCCTGGTTATTTTTCAAATTTTTTGAAACTTTTCTTCTCATCCGTTCGTATTTCATGTAATATCAACATGGAAGGAGATGGATATTATGAATAAATTGAAGAAAAGTATGACTTGGATCGCTCCTATCCTCATTGTCATCATAGGAATCGTTATCTTATTCAATGAGAATTATCAAGAGGTTACGGAAGCACCGTCAGAGGGCTGGAGCCGGGAGATTCAACTTGGAACAACACCGAACGCGAGCGAACCGTCTCTTTCTACAACAGAGGATGGCGACTACTCGGTTTCTTTCATTACAAACGATGGGGCGAAACAGTTAATTTTTGACCCGACATTTGAAATAGTAAGTGACGAAAGCTTCGATATTAAGGTCGATAAGTTCACCGAGATTTACTTAAACGGGGATGTATTCCTTTATAGTGACTATTATGCCATGTACAACGGGAATACCGGCGAGAAGATCACAGACATCCAAGATTTTTACCCACTAAAGGATCAAGTCTTTTACCGTCAAGATAATCGCATTTACCAACTACATACAGATACCATGGAATCAGAAGAAATAATTAATGTAGAAAATGAAAAGACCGAGGTCCTGATCCAACAAACCGAAGACCAAACACACATTGCGACCAATAACATTGACCAATCAGGGAACCATCTGACATTTTACAAAGTGAAGGATGGCAGCGTTTCTGAAATGGGAACAACAGACTTCACCATAAATGCCATTGAAGAAATTAAAGACATCCAGTTCGCCTTGAACGGTTCTGAATATGCTTTATTAGTTCAGACATTCCAGAAACAGAGCATGGCCGGCAAAATTCAGAACTACTATTATTACGATGAGTCCAACTTCAATGAAGCATTAGAACTTGGCCGTGTTGAATTTATGGACCCTGCGAGCTCCATGGAACTAAAAGAAATTTCCGATGTGGAGATGAATTACACCCCACAAGGGGGAGAGCTTCTCTTCAAAGCTTTCGGCTCAACAAAATCTATGTTCCAAGAAAGTGCTCAATTCAACGTTTATGAGGCAAAACTTACAGAAGGTACAGAACCGGATGTCAGAAGGCTTAGTAATACACCGAAATCTTCCCTAGAACCGGCATGGCTTACCAAAGATACCGTGATATGGGTCGATCGTGCTTCCGATGGAGAAAACAACATTTTAGCGTCCTCAAGCCGCCCGGAAATTATCGATAAAGCAGCGACGATGACGATGCCCGTCTTCCTCCAAGCATTAGGAAAAACAATGGGTATGTTCTCGACAGGACTATTCGCTATTGTCGTTTCGATGATTTGGTTCATTTGGCCACTGCTCTTCCTTTGTGTCGTAATGTTCACCAACAGTAAGGCGATGGATAACGACCGACCATGGGTCTTCTATGCTGGTGCTTTCATCTATCTCGGAGCAGCAACTATTTTCAATGACTTCATGTTCGGAACAAATGGCATGGCAAGCGCGCCTGACTATCTGGTCTTTCCCGGAAGTTCGTATATCTATTTGATCGGGTTCGCAATCTTATCTTTCGCCATCCTCCAAGCAGGAACATCGATCAGGAAATGGTCCCCTGCCGTAGAACTGAGTTACTTTATCGCTATCCACGTCATTTGTATCACCATGTTCTTTGGACCATACCTACTATAATCAAAAAGGGCTCCTGAATCAGGAGCCCTTTAGTTCTTTCAAAACTTCTATCAAATCGGCATACTTATAAGTCGGTTGCTGATCTTCCCCTTTGATCCCATCAAACGTACTGACGCCAGTCTCCACCATAATGGTGTCCATTCCAGCATTGATTCCGGTCATTATGTCCGTCTGATAATTGTCTCCGACCATAACAACCTCTTCTTTAGAAAGGCCAATTCGTTCTAACGCTTGTTGGGTGATGATCGAAGTGGGCTTCCCGACAAATGTAGCTTCTTTCCCAGTGCTGACGGAGATGACAGACGTCAGTGCACCATTACCAGGTACCATCCCTCTTTCTGTTGGAATAGCCACATCACCGTTTGTACTGATTAGCTCCGCACCTGCCCGAACTTGCAAACAGGCCTTCGTGAATTTCTCATACGAAATTTCACGATCAAGCCCGATAATGACGTAATCCGCATTTTCTTCTACAATTTGATGCCCCTCGTTCGTTAGAGCATCTACTAGTCCCTTTTCGCCTATGACATAAACACGTGCTTGCTTCTTCAAAGAGGTAATATAAGAAGCGGTAGCTAAACTGCTTGTAAAAACATCTTGCTCAGCTGCAGGAATCCCTAACCCTGTAAGCTTCTCTACAACTTGATCAGCTGTCTTCGAAGAATTATTGGTTAGGAACAAATAGGGGATCTGCTGCTCTTTCAAATGCTTTACGAAAGTATCAGCTCCTTCGATCTTTGTAACCCCGCGGTACATCGTTCCATCTAAATCAATCAAATATCCCTTATACTGTTTCATCGTACTCACCTATTCATCTTTCCTTGAAAAAGCTGACACAGGTCCTAGTTCTTGTTCTAAATAAGTACGGACCCTGCCCGGGAACTGCTGGATGGCAGGCTTCTCATTTTCCCACACAGTAAGCAAACCTTCATGTTCGATTTCTGTATAATTCTGAACCACTTCTTTACGCAGACGGATGAACGCCTTGTAACCATCTTGTTCTGCTTCAGGAATCACGCGCTCATCTGTCAAAATGTCGATGATGTCTTCATAGCTGCCTGGGTCACGCATAATGAAACCATCAATCATCATATTGCCAACGTCAAGAATACCCTCTATCGTGACGTGCACCATCCGTTCCAGTACCAACTGCTCAGAAAAAGTACGTGGCGCAGCACTATTCATTTCAGTCATAACACGTTCCATATATTGTAAAATTTGTTCGATTTTTTCACGGTCTACGAAATACAAGTGATTACCTCCCATAAGCATCTATAATCACCCCATATGATAACACATTACACCTTTCTTTCCCGACTAAAAGAAACCAAACCGGACATAATAAGGCTGTATATGGACTGCTTGAGAACGTGTAATTGGATAGCAGAAGAATTTACGGGAGGAGATGATGTAGTACATGGAACAGCACGCATTCTTAGAAGACTTGACTCAAGATACAAGGACCCGCTTTGTATCATTCACAGCAGGCAGTCACCGATTTGAGCTCGCTCTCATGAAAGCCGAACGCTTTCCAAATCAGACGATGGTCATCAACTTGCACAAAAATCGCCAAGCCTTGTTGGATCAGGATTCGATCAAGGTAGATGGACATTTAGAGCATTTGTTTCAATTGAGTGCGGTCGAGGCGGAAGAACTCCGCAATTATTTGCCAGACCTTCTATAGCATAAACAAACCTCCTTTCACAGAAACTAACATGAAAGGAGGTTTGCTTATTATGGGATCAAAAGATAAGAAATATTATTCCGACTTTGCAAATGTAGAGGCGCAGAGAAACTATCTGACGCCGGAACAACTTCCTGAAGGTCCTTACGGGGCACCTAGAAACAAAGATAAACCCGTTTCCAATGAAAAAAGCTCTCCATGGACGAAGCAGCAACGATATTACAGTGCCTTCAACTATGAATATAAAGCACTCCACCAAGACTTGCCGCGTCAAGAGGATGGAGCTCACCCGACGCACGACGAACCAGGTAAGGATATCAAACCGAACGAAGAACAAATGGAGCAATGAAAAAACGTTTGAGCTCAATCTGAGCTCAAACGTTCATTTATTTCGTCACACGTTTCATTACGAAATACGCGCAACCAAAATTACAGTATTCATACAGATAGTCTTCTAAGGTGCTTATCTTCGTATCAAAGCTCGACTTCGGGTTTTGGTCATCATAAAATCCTTTTAATCGGAGTTGACCATACCCCCAGTCTCCTACAATAAAATCATATTTACTTAGGATGTCGCTGAACCTGCCCTCGACATCTTCTGACTGAAAGCCTTCCCGATAATCTTCGATGATCTCATATGTTTTTCCGAAAAGTTCAATCACCAACATCACCTCTACTCTTCTCTAAGTGTACCATATTTACCTACTGACAATGAATGGCAAGTGTTTAGATGTCGAATGTTTCTGAAGAAGAAGCAAAAACTAAAAAAGAAATCGCTAAATAAAAAGGAGGAAATAAGAAATGGGTAAATTATTGGCACTTCCATTACTTGCTGTCTTACTTATGATGACAGGATGTATGGATGTTAATGACAATGAAGAAACAAGCCATAACGAAGATACGCTGAACGGTAATACGATGGATAGTTACAATGAGAAACCACTAGAAGGGCAAGTCGGATATGTGCGTTATAAGAAAGATCAACTTGACCAAGACGTAGAGAAGAAACGGAACATTCAAATCAACCGAGAGCAGATGTCCGATATGATCTCACGAATGATCCTAAGATATGATGGGTTCGAGGATGTAGCAACTCTTGTAACAGATTACGAAGTACTTGTCGCTTATCAAAAACCTACGGATATGGATCCGAAACTAGCGGCAGACATGGTGCAGAAGACAGCTTATTCGATGGTACCATCCTTCTACCGTGTTTATACCTCAGATAAACAGAGTGCATTCGGAGATATTCAAAGTGTCAGCACATCGACTGTTTATGATGAGCAGTACCGTGAAGTAATCGACAGCATCATCAACAAGATGAAAAAAGCCCCTCAAGGCAAAGTCAAGCAGAACGACGATCAGATGGGAACACACGGTAAAATGACAAACCGAGGCTAATTGCCTTACTTTCCCAATCATAACAACATGCCCGTTGCTTAAACTAAAGGTATTAAACCCTTGAAGGTGATAAGATGAAATGGATTCGCGTGATGCTGATTGTCACGTCGTTGATCATCGGAATCGGCTCTAGTCATGTCGTTCACGCTGAAGAGAAAGACGACGGCGAAGCAAGAATGGCTCTTTACAAAAAAACCGAAGCTTTAACCGATATCCCTTGGGAGTATATTGCGGCTATCGATCAATACGAAAGACAAGTCCACGACAACCCCAAAGAAGGACGCGTGACAGCTATAGAAACAGACCCGCTATTCTGGACAGGAAGCGCTGGCGAAATGCCCTCTGCCCTCTTTCCAGATGGATGGGGAGAAGATGGAAATGGAGACAAGTCCATTGATATCGAAAATGATGAAGATGTCTTATGGTCATTAGGAAATTACATCAAATCCTTTGGAACGACCAAGGAAGACATTAAGATTGCTTTATGGAATTATTATAAGCGAGACTTAACCGTTCAGACCATTATGAACAATGCTAAAGTGTTTGAAGAATTCGGCACCGTTTCTCTTACAAAACGCTCCTTCCCACTCCCCTTGAACACAAACTACAGTTATCGCTCCACTTGGGGCGATGCAAGAGGATTCGGTGGAAGACGTATTCACGAAGGAACGGATATTTTTGCAAACTACGGTGTACCAGTAAAATCCACGACCTATGGGGTCATTGAGATGAAAGGCTGGAACCGTTATGGTGGGTGGCGTATAGGAATCCGGGATATTTACAACATTTATCATTACTACGCTCACTTGCAAAGTTTTTCTGAGGACCTGGAAGTAGGAGATGTTGTAAAGCCAGGTGATGTCGTAGGTGGAGTAGGAGCAACCGGATACGGACCTCCTGGAACATCCGGTAAATTCCCTCCTCACTTGCATTATGGTATGTATCAGGATAATGGTAAGAATGAATGGTCGTTTGACCCATACCCTTATCTCAAGAGATGGGAACGAATGGAACAGAGTAACTAAGAGAAAGCGTCGCTCGATAAGAGCGACGCTTTCTTTTATTGTGATTTCGACTTTTTCACTGCGTTACCAATACTAGCAGCTAAGCCACCCCAAATAATGACGATCCCAAGGATCATAATAATAATAGCACTAGCTGTCATATTAGCTTACCTCCTTTTTTTGCTCTTCGAGTGAACTTGTATGCCAGCGTCTAGCTGTCATTAAGAAACCGACTACGATCGCGAAAATGGCGACTGACCATCCGCTGAAGAGGATGAACATATCGGAATATCCTTCATAGTTTCCTGTTTCCGTATCGAACTGTCTGAACAAGTTCTTCGTGAACAACTGGAACATCATGATACCAAGCACGACTGGTGTAATGACGCCTAGGCATGCTTTCCACCATCCACCAAGGTGCAAGTCCGAAACTTCATTGGCATGTGTTTGGAAGTCGTTCAGCTTGCGAAGGAACCAAGCAATGACAACAACTTCTACTAAACCGACGAACGCGACACCGAACTGGTTGATGAAGTAATCTGCTGCGTCCAAGAAGTACAATCCACCTTGCGTTGCAAACAACAAGGAAATAACAGCAGCAAGGCCACCACCTACTGCAACAGCAGTGTTACGCGAAATACCGAACTTCTCTTTAATACCTGCAACATATGTTTCAGAAATAGAGATCAAAGAAGAAAGTCCTGCTAACACAAGGGACAAGAAGAATAGGAATCCGAATAGTCCACTTAGTGCCGGGAATTCATTGATGATCTGCGGGAAGACCACGAACGCAAGTCCTACTCCACCAGATACAACTTCTTCTACTCCTACTCCACTTTGTTGTGCCATGAAACCTAGGGCACCAAAGACACCGATACCTGCTAACAATTCGAAACTGGAGTTACTGAAACCAGTGATGAAAGCGTTGTTCGTAATGTCAGATTTTTTCGGTAAGTAGCTGGAGTACGTGATCATGATGGCGAATGCAATGGATAAACTGAAGAAAATTTGACCATATGCTGCCACCCATACACTAGGGTTCATAATTTGACTGAAATCAGGTGCAAAGAACGTCTGCAGTCCTTCTGCAGCTCCAGGCAACGTAATGGCACGGATTACGATAATAATGAATAAGACAACAAGTGTAGGAATGAAGATTTTGTTCGCCGCCTCAATTCCTTTTTTAACACCTGCAAATAGTACACCTAATGTAATTGCCCATACTACGATAAGCGGTATAAGAATACCCATAACCATACCGCCAGCTTCACCTGGTGTAGCCGTTAGTTGCAAAAAGTCATTGAACAAAAAGCTCTCCGTATCTTCTCCCCAAGATAAATTAATCGAGAAGATACTATAGCGGATTGCCCAGGCAATAATAACTGCATAGTACGTCGAAATGACGAACGATACAAGTACAGCCCACCAACCAAGCCATTCCGTTTTACGGTTCATACGAAAGAATGATAGCGGTGCAGAGCCACGATATTTGTGACCAAGCGTGAATTCCATAACTAGTAACGGAATACCAGCGGTTAGAAGGGCGAATAGATAAGGTATAAAGAATGCTCCTCCGCCGTTCTCATAAGCTACTGCTGGGAAACGCCAAATGTTACCCAAACCTATGGCTGATCCTACAGCAGCCAGAATAAATCCGGCCCTCGTTCCCCATTGTGCACGATTTTCCATGAAAAGACCTCCCTTTGTTATTCCAACCCGACCTTCGAAACAAATGTCAGGATGTTCATAATTTTTTCTTTTTTCTGATTATTTCAGTTTAAATTATAACCATGGAGTTCAGGCTTGTCAAAGTTATTTTTTTCAATATTACGAGATAATATTAGAAACTTCGACAAATTACTTGAAGGGATCGATTTCATATAAAAGTCCTATCCTACTTTACCTACTAACAAGATCTACATAAAAAAATCTCGCTAAGTAATGAACTTAGCGAGATTCTTCCTATTAAACAGCAGTGTTTTCTTCTGATTTAGTTGTTTTCTGTGTGACACGTAATAATAGCGCAACAACGACAACAATTACTAACGTAAGCGCTAGAGGCACCCAAACAGATCCTGTAAGTCCAAGTACCACATACCCGATGGACGCCGCTACAGCAGCAATCAACGCGTATGGTAATTGGGTCATAACGTGATCGATATGGTTGGACCCTGCTCCTGTAGAAGACAGAATCGTTGTGTCGGAAATCGGCGAACAGTGGTCACCGAAAACGGATCCTGCAAGTACAGCAGATAACGCTGGTAATACTAAGGTAACATCCGTCACAGCAGCGATTTCTCCTGCAATCGGAAGCATGATCCCGAATGTTCCCCAGGAGGTTCCAGTAGACAGGGCCATGAAACCAGAAATTAAGAAAATGATCACTGGTAGGTAAGCGACACTGATGTTCGCTTCCGTAAAGACTTGGGCAAGGTATTCACCCGTTTCCAGCTGACCGATGACGCTTCCGATCATCCAAGCAAAAATAAGAATATAAATGGCAGGAAGCATCGCCTTCAAGCCTTCAGCAAAAACATGCCCCATGGAAGACTTTTCCCCTGATTGAAGTACGTAGAGAATAGCAGCCAATACAACCGCTACAAGTCCACCCACAAACAACGAAATATTCACATTCGTATTGGCAAAGATGGCTAGAATATCTACAGGTCCTTCTGTCGTATTCCGAATTCCTGTCACGACCATAGATGTGACGGTTCCGACTATCAAAGCAACGATCGGTAGAATCAAATGATAGATTTTTCCTTTACCATGTTTCTTGAACTCATCATTCAAGTCCCCTGGTACGTCACCTTGATCTGGGTTTGTAAGCTGACCAGTTTCGATTGCACGCTGTTCATGCTTCTTCATCGGCCCGATATCAAGCTTCATGAAAATCGTCAGGAAGACAAGAAGCAGCGCCGCAAATACGTAGAAGTTTGCAGGGATCATACGAACGAAGGCTTCAAAACCACCGAAGTCCGTAATTTCATTAGCTGCTAGGATACTTGCAATCGTTCCGATGATGTAAGCTCCCCAACTTGAGATTGGCGAGATAACCGTAATCGGTGCTGATGTAGAGTCGATAAAATACGCAAGCTTCGCCCTCGATACGTTATAACGGTCTGTTACCGGACGTGCCACTTGTCCGACAGCTAACGCGTTAAAGTAATCATCAATAAAGATAATAATTCCTAACACAGCAGGAATCAGTTTCGCACCGCGACGCGTACGAATACGGTCAACGGCCCATTGCCCGAATGCCTGGCTTCCACCAGAGGCAGTCATAAACGCGGTTGTAATACCTAATAAGAATAAAAAGGATAGCAAATACAGGTTACCCATATTTAAACCGCCATCGTAGAAGATTTGGGCGAAGATCGACCAAATAAGAGACAGGGTCTCTACGATATCCATTTGTGTCAGCATGAATGCACCGACGATAATACCTATTCCGAGTGATAAAATGACTTTCCTTGTAAGGAGTACAAGGACCAGCATCAAGAGTGCTGGAATTAATGAGTAAAATGTTCCTTCCATGATGTTCCCTCCGTAAAATTCTTTTGATGTAATACGGGATTTGGAAGGCTACTGCGGGTAAAATGAGGAATAAAAAAAGACAATGATAGAAAATAATCTACCATTGCCTAGTGTGGCAATTGATTATCCTCCATTTCGATCAGTAGCGCCCCATGCACCCAAAAAAGCATGCATGACAGTGTGGACTTTCTTCAAATACACACCAGAAGAAGAATGTACGACATCACATTCTGCTCCTTCGGCAGACCATCCCTTTTATTCACCTTCGTAGCTTGCCGTGCTCAGGTGAATGACTCATGACGTCTGCGCCTCTACCTCACCGATCTGATAAGGTCACGCATATTCAGTTCTTTGCCATTCTATCAATACATGTTGATTATTGCAAGGGGTCCATTGGATAAGAGAAGGATGGTGACTCAGAACTGTTCCCTGTGCCTCCATAGAAGTTCGGCACCTCACCTAGAATGGTAGCGGTATCAATTGGAATATCTGTCGCAACAGTAGTCGTTTCGGTTGAGAAAGGGATTACGATTCGTACGTTCACTTCAATATGAATCGACAGCTCAAACAAAGCAGCATTGATTCCATATTCGGTCAGTTCATTTTCAAAGTTGGACTGCACGTCCCCGATTACTCGTAATTGTACAGGGACCTTGGGTCCTAAGTTCGCTAGTAGAGCATTATTTGTCGCCTGACCAATCGGAATTTCAATGAGTGTAGCAGGTTGCTCGCCCATTTGCTCCTGGGTCATGTCCGGGTCGAGATCCGGTTCCATTGACGTGTCTTCCATAGGCAATTCATTCAATTCCATCCGCTTCAAGTACGTTTGGACACGAAGCGTGGTGTTTCGTAATACACGGTTTACAACAATCGAGTTCCAGCCCATGTAGACGATGTTCCCTTCATCATCCTTCTCGATATTCACAAGATCTTTAAACTGAAGATCTTCTGAAATATGCTTACTTACAGCTTCGTTGATGGCATCCCTCGCAAACTGCTGCGTTTTCGTTTCCGCTATGCTGACAAGTGCGGGTGTAATACCACGGTTGATATACCACAGACTAAGCCCAGTGAGTACCATGAAACATAGAAAGCTGATAAATATCTTCTGCCCTGTTGAGGGACCATTCATCATTCTCTTTTTTGGCATAAAACAACCCCTCCTGACCTAACTATATGATGTCGGGAGGGGGTTTACGCCTTAACCGACCGAGATTGTATCACAATTTTTCACAACCACGTTCAGTTCTTTGGCTAAATCTATATCATACTTATCCTTAAGCTCTAAACCGTTATCTTCGAAAATGCGCACAATCGGCCGATCGCACAAGGAAGGATTCTGTCTGACAACTATTCCTTTACGACCATCGTTCAATTCAATCGACAACCCATTCGGGTAAATCGCTATGCATTTACGGAATGCTTCTACCATATGCTGATCGAATAATGTTCCTGCTCCAGAATATATGATTTCGAGTCCCTCGTGTGGAAGCATTGCATTCCGATACACACGATTACTAGTAATTGCATCAAACACATCAGCAATGGCTAGTATTTTCCCGAAATCATGGATATCGTCTCCTACTAACCCTCTCGGATAACCGGAACCATCTAATCTTTCATGGTGTTGAAATGCACAATGAGCCGCAACCAGAGGGATTTCACGAGAGCTGCGCAGCAAGTCGAACCCGGCTTCAGCATGCGTCTTAATCAATTCGAATTCACTATTGGTCAACTTGCCCGGTTTTAACAACACTTCTCTCGGCACCATCATTTTCCCGACATCATGCAGGATGGCACCCATCCCCAGCTTTTCGAGTTTGTTGTATGGTAATTGGAGCTGTTTGCCTAGGGTTAAGGCGTACATGGTCACATTGAGAGAATGTGTGAATATGTAATCATCATAAGTAAAGACGTCCGATAACAAAGTGATGGCTTCTTTATGTTGCTGAAGCTCCATCATGATGCTCCGGACGATACCATTCATTTCTTGAGCCGATTTCTCAAAAACAAAACCCTTCTTGAGTGTTTCGGAATCTTGCGCATCTCGGAATGACTTTTTAATGGACTTGACTGCCTCTACCCGAAGTTCTTCCGGTATCGGATAGTGACTTTCGATATCCGCCGTATCTGCATCTTCAATATACACATAAGTAATATGAAAGTCAGCTAACCGCTCGATCATTCGTTCTGTCAGATGAACACCACTGGATAAGAGAATCTTTCCGTTATCATTATATATTGTCTTACCCAGCCGGTTTCCTGCTTGTAATGAACTAGTCAGTGTTAATCTCATAACATTCTCCTACATCTCTTAGTCGATTTCGTTCGCCTGTCTGTTTAGCAGAATTTTTGCAGCGCATTCGTAAGGAGGTCCCTGAGCAATTCAGGCATATAGTAGGCTTTATTTTTGGCATAAGCAATCTCAGGAAACAGTCTTCCGAACGTAAAGGTATCGGCAGTCGCAAAAGAATACGTTTCATCCATTTGCAATGGTCTTCCACCGATATTCACGCGCTGAACGTGAAACGCACCGTCAGCTCCTGTACTTCCCATGATCTCTATACCACTAAAGACCATCTTCCCGATGACTTCTCCCCTGAAACCAAAGCCTTTCAGCTTGATTTCGGTCAGTTCTTTCGTATGTGCTACTCGTATTACCTCCATGATTTCGTCGCCTTTCAGTTCGACTTTACACGGATTCATCGGATGAGGACAAATACGATGGACATCTTCATACGTAATCGGTCCCTCTGAAAGGTGGTCCAATAACACGCCTGCATTCAACATCGATATGTCCGCTTCCGTCCACGTTTTCAACTCATCCGTCAGCCATTGCATCAATTCAGTTTCTTGAAACCAACCAATCTTCATCTTCTTAGAGAGGGTTACCACTGGAGTTCTAAGATTGGCTGCTGCTACAGACCTCATTTCTTGCACATGCTGGATGACCTCATCATCCTTCTTCATATGTTCTGTAGAAATCGCATAAGCCTGTTTGTTCTCTAAAACACGGTCTTCTGGATTCCATTCCAGAATGACCTCTCCTACGTGTGTACCGTGTTTGCCTGATGCAGTTAAAAGTGTATCTTCAACCAATTCTCCGTTTTGGAACAAGTGATGAGTATGCCCGCCGACTATGACGTCTATGCCTTTATACCGGCGCGCAATTTCTTCATCATCGTTGATTCCGAGGTGAGAAAGAAGGATGACGATATCCACTTGCTCCCTCAAAGGTGCCAAATAGGTATCAATAATATCGTAAGGGGATTGGACGCCCCAACCAATCTGTCTGTAGAAAGTTTCAAAAGGCGCAGTCAATCCAAGCACACCGATTCGCGTCCCTTTCTTCGATGTAAGAACTTGATAAGGCTTTAGCCACTCAGGCTGTGGGTCTTCCATCCTGTTTAAATTCGCACAAGCTATACCAAACTTTGCATCATCATAGAGGTGGTACAAGTCGTCTCCTGACAAGGTAATTCCTTCATTATTACCTAAGTTCGCAATGTCATAACCGGCGGCGTTCATCAGTTCTACGTTCCCTTTTCCCATCAGGCCTTCTGCAATGGGATGGAAGCGATCTACATGATCGCCATTGTCCATCAACCAATAGTCTTCTTCCTTAAGGTCGTGTTTTCTTTTCTGCTGATTGAAAAACCCAATCATTTGAGGCCAATTTTCAAAATGGCTATGTAAGTCACTTGTATAGTAGAAAAACAATTTCTCGTTCATCATCATTCTCCTCATCCTATTCCTTGCCAGATTAAACGAATACCAATTAAAATGAGTAGAACTCGTAACACCCACTCGACCAGATGACCATTCAGTTTACGATTCACTTTCGCCCCGAGCATTCCTCCAACATAAGCTCCTGGGATGAAGTAGAGTGTATGTGCCCACTCTACATGCCCTAATAGGATATGCATACCGGAGCTTGAAATACTCGCAAAGAATATCATGAACATAGAGGTAGCCGTAGCAATATGAGGCGGTATACTGAACAACAAAATCATTGCAGGTGTCAGTAGTGAACCTCCTCCAATTCCTAGAAGACCAGAGAGCAACCCGACGACAAAGGAAAGCAAAAAGCCGACGACAATCGGCATGTGATAAGTGTAGATCTCTCCGTTCAGTTCCTTTTCCCTTTTGATTCCACTCTTGAACAAAGGAGAACCGGCTTCTCGTCTCGGTAAAAAGAATAAAGCAGATACGAAAATCATAATGATTCCGAATACCAAGGAGTACCCGTCCGTTTTGAAAAACTGATTTAACCATGCCCCTACTACTCCGCCAGGGACACTACCCACTAGAAAAAGATACCCGATCTTTTTATCGACGCGGTCATGTTTCAAGTATGATAATGCTGAAGAGAGGCCGGTAAATATCATGACGACAAGCGAAATGCCGACAATAGATTGTGGATTGACCCAATCAAACTGAGGGAACCGCTCTCCCAAAAAGAGCAACACAGGGACCAGGATCACTCCGCCGCCTAAACCGGCAATGCTGCCTACGAATGCTGTAAGAACACCTATTAAAAACATCAATATAGCCATACAGAACAACCCTTTTACTCTTTTATAGATAATACTATATTATCATGATTCCTATTCATAAAACATCAACCCAAAGTAAAGGTCTCTTATTCGCCAAAAAAAGAGTAACAAGGTCGCTAGTGCGATCTTGTTACTCTTTACTTAAATAGTAAGAAATTAGCCGATAGAACCTTCCATTTCGAATTTGATCAGACGGTTCATTTCTACTGCATATTCCATAGGAAGTTCTTTCGTGAACGGCTCAATGAAGCCCATTACGATCATTTCTGTTGCTTCTTCTTCAGAAATACCGCGGCTCATCAAGTAGAACAGCTGCTCTTCAGACACTTTAGAGACTTTCGCCTCGTGCTCAAGAGAGATATTCTCGTTCATGATTTCGTTATATGGGATCGTATCAGATGTTGACTGATTATCCATAATCAATGTGTCACACTCTACGTTTGAGCGAGCACCTTCTGCTTTACGTCCAAACTGGACGATACCACGGTACGTTACTTTACCACCGTGTTTAGAGATGGATTTAGAAACGATTGTGGATGACGTATTCGGAGCCAAGTGGTGCATCTTCGCACCAGCATCTTGGTGTTGTCCTTTACCAGCAAGCGCGATGGAAAGCGTCATACCACGTGCTCCCTCTCCTTTAAGAAGGACAGCAGGGTACTTCATCGTCAGCTTAGAACCAAGGTTACCGTCAACCCATTCCATAGTGGCATTAGACTCTGCTACCGCACGTTTCGTTACTAGGTTATACACATTGTTCGCCCAGTTCTGAATCGTCGTATAACGGCAGTATGCATTGTCTTTAACGAAAATTTCAACTACCGCACTGTGAAGAGAGCTGGAAGAGTACGTTGGTGCTGTACAACCTTCAACATAGTGTACAGAAGAACCTTCATCCGCGATGATCAACGTACGCTCGAACTGACCCATGTTCTCAGAGTTAATACGGAAGTACGCTTGAAGTGGCGTCTCCACTTTCGTATCTTTCGGTACGTAGATGAAGGAACCACCAGACCATACCGCCGAGTTCAGTGCTGCGAACTTGTTATCAGACGGAGGAATCACTTTACCAAAATACTCACGGAATAGCTCCTCGTCTTCCTTCAGGGCAGAATCCGTATCCTTAAAGATTACGCCTAGATCTTCTAAATCTTTTTCCATGTTGTGATAAACCACTTCAGATTCGTACTGAGCGGACACACCGGAAAGATACTTCTGTTCTGCTTCCGGGATACCAAGTCGATCGAACGTGTTTTTGATTTCTTCCGGCACTTCATCCCAAGAACGTTCAGAACGTTCAGATGGCTTTACGTAATACGTAATGTCATCGAAATTAAGCTCGGATAGGTCGCCACCCCATTGTGGCATCGGCATTTTATAGAATTGCTCTAGAGACTTCAAACGGAAGTCAAGCATCCATTGTGGTTCTTCTTTGTAGTTGGAGATTTGCTCAACGACTTCTTTCGTCAAACCTTTTTGAGTACGGAAGATCGAAACGTCTTTCTCGTGAAATCCGTATTGATACTCTCCAACTTCAGGGGCTTTTTTAGCCATGTTTATATACCTCCTTTTGGTATGAACAAACGCTTAATCCTGCTTTTCTTCGTCTACGCCTTTCTCCATCGCTTTCCAAGCTAGAGTCGCACATTTAATGCGGGCAGGGAATTTAGAAACTCCTTGTAGGGCTTCAATATCCCCGAGGTCAATGTTGTCATCTTCGACATCATTGCCTTGCATCAATTCAGAAAAGATTTCGGACATTTTCAACGCGTCGTCTACGGGCTTACCTTTAATTGCCTGCGTCATCATAGATGCGGAGGATAAGCTGATTGAACAGCCTTCTCCATCAAATTTTGCGTCTTTTACAACGCCGTCTTCCACTTGTAATTGAAGCTGGATGCGATCTCCGCAAGTCGGGTTGTTCATATCAACCGTCATATGATCGCCTTCAATCGCTCCACGATTACGAGGGTTTTTGTAGTGGTCCATGATGACTTGGCGATACAGTGTATCTAAGTTATTAAAAGACATCGCCAAAATACTCCTTTGTTGTTTGTAATCCTTCAACAAGTCGGTCGATTTCTTCTTCAGTATTATAAAGATAGAAGCTTGCTCTCGCAGTAGCAGATACGTCCAACCAGCGCATTAACGGTTGAGCACAGTGGTGTCCGGCTCTTACCGCAATACCTTCTGCATCAAGGACAGTCGCTAAGTCGTGCGGGTGCACGTCAGCTAAATTGAACGTAACGAGACCAGCACGTTCCTCTGGTCCGTATATCTGCATGCCTTCTACGGTTTGCATTCGATCCATTGCATATTGAGCAAGCTTGTGTTCGTGTTCTTGAATCTGGTCGAGGCCAATATCATTAAGGAAATCAATCGCTGCACCAAGACCTACGGCACCAGCAATAATCGGAGTGCCCCCTTCGAATTTCCAAGGAAGCTCTTTCCATGTTGAGTCGTAAAGGTTAACAAAGTCAATCATTTCCCCGCCGAACTCAACCGGCTCCATATCATTTAATAATGCCTTCTTCCCATAAAGTACCCCTATACCAGTCGGACCACACATTTTATGACCCGAGAAAGCAAAGAAATCGGCATCTAAATCCTGTACATCTATTTTCATGTGTGGAGCACTCTGAGCTCCATCCACCAAGATGACAGCATTTTGTTCATGAGCGATTCGAGCGATTTCTTTTACAGGGTTGATTGTTCCAAGCACGTTGGATACTTGCATGATCGCAACCATCTTCGTGTTGGACGTTATGGTCTCTTTTGCATCTTCCAGACGGATTGTCCCGTCTGGTTGAAGTGGCATATATTTAAGGGTAGCACCCGTCTCCTTAGCGATTTGCTGCCAAGGAATAATGTTACTGTGGTGTTCCATCGGAGTGATGACAATTTCATCTCCCGGCTGGAAGTTTGCTCGGCCGTAGCTTGAGGCAACCGTATTGATCGCAGTAGTCGTACCTCTTGTAAAAATGACTTCCTGGATGCTGGACGCATTGATAAAGCGTCTAACTTTCTCACGTGCGCCTTCATACTCATCCGTCGCTTTAGTACCAAGCGTGTGAACGCCACGGTGAACGTTTGAATTATAACCACGATAGTATTCATCAAGCTTCTCAATCACTTTTCTAGGTTTTTGAGAAGTCGCTGATGAATCCAAGTACACGAGCGGATGGCCGTTGACTTCCTGATGTAAGATCGGGAACTCATTACGAACGGCTTTTACATCCATTAATATACTTTCCTTTCAATCACTTGCGTTAGCTGGCGTTTCACCGCTTCTACAGGTAATTGATTAACTACAGGAGCAAGGAAGCCGTGAATGATCAACCGCTCTGCTTCGAAACGGGAGATACCGCGACTCATTAGATAGTACAACTGGATTGGATCAACACGACCGACAGAAGCAGCGTGACCAGCTGTTACATCATCTTCATCAATGAGAAGGATCGGGTTTGCGTCCCCACGAGCATCTTTACTAAGCATCAATACGCGGGACTCTTGCTCTGCGTTCGATTTTGAAGCACCGTGTTCGATTTTGCCGATTCCGTTGAAGATTGCTGAAGCTTTATCTTTCATAACACCATGTTGCAGAATATAGCCGTCTGAACCTTTCCCGAAGTGGGTGATGTTAGCAGTGAAGTTCTGCTTCTGCTGTCCACGACCGATTGCTACGGTTTTCGCATTAGAGTGAGAGTTGTCACCGATCAAGTGCGTGATATTCTCAGAAACCGTGTTTCCTTCGTTCATTTGGCCAAGAGCCCACTCAATGACAGCGTCGCGGTAAGCAACACCACGGCGGTTGGCATAAACAGTCGTACCAACTTCGAAGTTATCAACCGCTCCGAATGATACTTTCGCACCATCCTTTGCGATGACTTCCGCTACGATGTTAGCAGACGTTTTTTCTTCTTTGTTGTTAGAAACATAGTTCTCGACATATGTGACAGAACTGTTCTCTTCCGCTACAACCAAAATGTGATTGATCAGAGATGCTTCTGGATCTTCCTGCCAGAAGATTGCCTGAAGTGGTTCTTCAATTTGAACGTTTTTCGGTACGTATAGGAAGATTCCTCCGTTCATAAGCGCTGCATGAAGTGCAGTCAAACGGTGCTCGTCCATATGAACCGCGTCGTTCATATAATACTTCTCTACAAGTTCTCCGTGCTCACGAAGAGCTGTATGAATATCTGTGAACACCACGCCTTGTTCTTTCAGTTGCTCATTAAGAGCACCGAAAGCAGGTGTGTGGTTTCGTTGAATCACAAGGTTTTTATTTTCTTCTTGGTCTAAGAAGTCTTGGATTTCTTCCGGCAAGCGGTCAAGAGAATCAATTGTTTCTCCCTCAACGTAATGCTTGAATTCTGTGAAGTTCCAACCTTGGATGTTCGTCTTATCTGGTTTCGGAAGTGAAAGAGACTCTGATTTTTCCAAAGCTTTCAAACGAAGGCTCTGCATCCAATCAGGCTCATTCAGCCCATTTGAGAATTGGGTGACGTATTCCTTATCGTATGGTAATGATACTTCTACTGTCATGTTTACCCTCCTATCTAAATTACGCTTTTTGACCGACTGTCTCGTCTTCGATACCTAGCTCTTCTTTAATCCACTCGTACCCTTCTTCTTCAAGGCGTTGAGCAAGCTCAGGTCCACCAGACTTCACAACACGGCCTTGCATCATGACGTGAACCTTATCTGGAGTGATATAGTTCAACAAGCGCTGATAGTGAGTGATGATCAGGCAACCGAATGCATCATTGCGCATTTCATTAATGCCTTTGGAAACGACTTTAAGTGCGTCGATATCAAGACCGGAGTCGATTTCGTCAAGGATAGCGATAGCAGGTTGAACCATCATCAGTTGAAGGATTTCGTTACGCTTCTTCTCACCGCCGGAGAACCCTTCGTTCAGATAACGCTGTGCCATGTTTTTATCCATTTCTAATGTATCCATTTTGGAATCCATTTCCTTGATGAATTTCATTAGAGAAATCTCGTCGCCTTCTTCACGGTGCGCGTTAATCGCAGAGCGAAGGAAGTCAGAGTTTGTTACACCGCTGATTTCACTAGGGTATTGCATAGCAAGGAATAGACCAGCTTGAGCACGCTCGTCCACTTCCATTTCTAGAACGTTCTCACCGTCTAGTAAAATTTCACCTTTTGTTACTTCATATTTAGGGTGTCCCATAACAGCTGATGCCAATGTTGACTTACCAGTACCGTTTGGTCCCATAACAGCGTGGAATTCACCGCCGTTGATTGTTAGATTTACACCTTTAAGAATTTCCTGACCTTCGATTTCAACGTGAAGATCTTTGATTTCTAATGTTGATCCTGCCATAAAAAAATACCTCCAGTATCTATTAATATTGAATGTGCTGGGTTGATATGGATCAAAGAACCATTCTCAATTTATTCTCATTACAATCTTATATCATTTAGAAATGGTTATCAACTTTTTGCCATCGGTCAAAAAGCTTGAAAAAGCTACAATTTCTGACGGCAAAATCCACTTTTCTACTATAGTATAACATGAAAAAATCAGGTGAAGAAATCTCACCTGATTCTTTATTTTTATCATTTATCTATGCAATTGACGGTCAACCTGGGCGATCATTTTACGACTTTGCTCAAAGTCTTGCTGACGTTTTTGTTCCACTTCCAATCGGGATTCCAGTCTCCTGCTATACTCAGCATACCCCATATGATGAGCTCCGTGCATGGCCTTCTCCATCTCAGCAGTGTAATTCAACTTCAGATCGTCAGTAATAGGAAATCAACCCTTTCAGATTATTTACACAATTTAGAATATCACAGGACAATACCCATGCTAAACTGCAAATAAACTTCACTTGAAAGGGTATAGAGTGTTAATTATCAATGTAAGCGCTTAAAGTTAATCCGCAGGTCGAATTAATCGGATTTCCTTCATTTTTCTAATAATTCAATCAATTGAGCGGTGTCGTCAAGTCCCGGTAGGCATGTTGGACGAGCGTCGCTGCTTGGCTTAATGCAGCTCCCCCTCCGAAAGCAGCCGCTACGCCGCACGCTTCTAAAACTTCTTTCTCCGTTGCCCCCTGGTCAATACACCCTTTTGTATGATAGATCATGCAGTATTCATCTTGTGCTACAATACTGATTCCAAGCGCCATCAGCTGTTTATGCTTTTTAGACAGTTCTCCTTCTTTAAAACAAGCATCAGAGAACTCACTGAACTGGTGTGCTACCTCAGGCATGTGTTTAGAGAAGTCACCCATTCCTTCTTTGTAATCGTGTAAATACGTTTCAGTCCAATTCATGTTCTGTTCCTGCATCAGAAAAAACCTCCCATAATAATAAAGTGACTGCGGTTAGTATCCACCGCAGTCACTAAGATTATTCGGAAGCTCCTCCTACAGGCACAACAGCTCCATCGTATTCTTCTTTAATGAAGTTCTGGATTTCTTCAGAACGCAACACTTCCACTAATGTTTGCAGCGCTTCGTTGTCTTCATCTTTGCTTTGAGCTGCCACAACGTTCACATAAGGTGATTCAGATGATTCTAATATGATGGCATCTTCACTTGGTACAAGACCCGCTTCGATCGCATAGTTCGTATTGATCGCTACAAGCACTTCTTCTTCGCGGTCGTAAACTTCAGGTAAGTTTGCAGGGTCTACACCTGTGTCGAATTCAATATTTTTAGGATTTTCTACAACATCCTGAACCGTTGCATTAACTTTTTCTACATCTTCATCAAGCTTGATGAGGTCGTGCTTCTCTAATAAGGAAAGAACTCTACCATGAGTGGATACAGAACGGCTCATCACAAGTGTTGTACCATCTTCCACATTATCTAAGCTATCGTATTTCTGGGAATAAACCCCGATAGGTTCGATGTGAATACCGCCAAGGTTTACGAAATCGTATCCTTTAGCTTCAGATTGTTGATCAAGGTAAGGAATCGTCTGGAAGTAGTTTGCATCAATTCTTCCTTCATCCAAGTCCTGGTTCGGCAAAATATAGTCTTGGTATTCTTCAATTGTCAGCTCAATGCCTTCTTCAGCAAGAATGGGTTTTGCTTGTTCGAGAACTTCTGCGTGCGGCACGCTTGAAGCTCCTACTTTGATTTCTGTTGTTTCACTTTCTTCTCCTTCAGAACCGGATGCATCAGACTCATTCTCCGAAGATCCACACGCAGCTAGTACTAGTACAAGTAACAGGACAGCAGCCCCTGTAAGAATTTTTTTCATTTTCCTCTCTCCTTTTATCTATTTTATCTTTTATCCAATTTACGGGTGACCAAGTCCCCGATGAATTGAAATAGGAACACAATAAGAATGATTAATATTGTTGAAAGAAATAGAACATCCATATTACTTCGTTGGAATCCATAGAAATAAGCAAAGTCCCCAAGTCCACCTGCGCCGATTGCTCCAGCCACCGCTGTGTAGCCAATAAGCGCAATAGCAGTCACAGTAATTCCAGATACCAAAGCCGGCATCGATTCAGGCAAGAGCACTTTAAAGATAATGGTGGAATATTTCGCTCCCATCGATTTGGCTGCCTCGACCACTCCATGGTCTACCTCTTTCAAAGCAATTTCGACCAATCTTGCATAGAATGGTGCGCCCCCTACGATCAAAGCTGGCAGTGCTGCCTTCGGACCTCGGATTGTGCCTACCAGGAAATCTGTCAGTGGGAATAATAATAGGATCAATATAATGAAAGGAATAGCTCTGAAAACGTTGACGACGGATGATGTGATCCAGTTCAACACTTTGTTCTGCCATAGTCCTCCTGGTGCTGATAAATATAATAGCAACCCTAGCGCTAAACCGATGATGAATGTACCGGCTACGGATACTAATGTCATAAATAACGTTTCATTTGTTGCTGTAACAATGTCCTCTAATCTCACATTCGGAAACAACTGCTCAAACACTAGGATTCACCTCTACCTCTACAGACGTTGATTCTATAAACTCGATGGCACGGTCTATCTCGTCCTTTTCACCGACGAATTGTACAAACATAGTGCCATATGCTCCTTTTTGGGTTTGGGTGATTTTACCGTGGAGGATGTTGATGTCCACCTCGAATTTCCTTGATACATCGCTGATGACCGCTTGATTTGCGCTATCCCCAACAAAATGGAGTCTTAGAATACGTCCTTTTTGGTACTGTTCGTTTATTAACTCCAACGAATTTTCTTGCTCTGGGTCGCCCATTACTTGGTCTACAAATCGCTTGGTCACTTTTTGTTTCGGCCTAAGGAATACGTCTAATACGTCTCCTTGCTCGACAATCTTCCCTGCCTCCATTACTGCAACTTGATGGCAAATCTTTCTGATAACATGCATCTCGTGCGTGATCAGCACTATTGTAAGTCCCAGCTTTTCGTTGATGTCCACAAGCAAATCAAGGATGGAATCCGTTGTCTCTGGATCAAGAGCGGAAGTTGCTTCATCACACAGCAGAACTTTAGGATTATTCGCTAATGCTCGTGCTATCCCCACTCTTTGTTTCTGTCCACCGCTTAATTGAGAAGGGTAAGAATTCCCGCGTCCAGATAAACCGACCAACTCTATCAACTCGTTTACTCTCTGAGTTTTCTCTTCTTTTGAAATTCCTGCAATTTCAAGCGGAAAAGCGATGTTGTCAAACACCGTACGAGACCACAGTAGGTTGAAGTGTTGGAAAATCATCCCAATATCTTGCCTTGCGACTCTTAGCTTTTTCTTCGACATGGATGTGAGGTCTTGATCATCCATTGTTATTTGACCACTTGACGGGTCTTCTAACCTGTTCAACATCCGGATGAATGTACTTTTTCCTGCCCCACTATAGCCAATAACTCCGAAGATCTCTCCCTTCTTTATTTCCAAACTAAGATCGTCCACAGCACGGACTTCCTGATCTTTTGTCTGGAAGACTTTTGATAAGTCCTTAATTGAAATCATGTTCTTCCCTCCAATGAACAAAGGTGCATACGCCTGCCCTTTGGGCTTTAAGCGATTGAGCCTCTTCTGATAAGATACCTAAATAAAAAACGCCTTTCTGTTCCGAGAACAGAAAGGCGCACTTACAAGTCAAATCTGTTCTCTCATCTATCAAAGTTGTTTTCAAACTTTGTAGGAATTGGCACCGTAACGAATGATCAGTTCGTCGGTTGCCGGGCATCAAAGGGCCAGTCCCTCCGCCTCTCTTGATAAGAGATTTTATTATATTAAATTATTATTACTTTAATGCGGTTTAGTGTTACAAAGAAGATTGTAGCACCGGGATTTAGTGCTGTCAACAAAATATTCTAACAATCTGAATATTGCTATATATAACGAGCCAATAAAAAAATCCCTTCTTTAAAAGAAGAGATCGTGGTCTACTATCGTGTCTCATCTTTCAAAGCTTAAGCTTTGCTGGAATTAGCACCGTACATAAACATGCCGGTTGCTGGGTGTCAAAGGGCCAGTCCCTCCACCTCTCTGGATAAGTGTAAGAATCGATATGAAATTATAGATTATGTTAGCATGAGAAAGAATCCTAGTCAATCTAAAGAAAGGGAGAATTTTAATATGAAGCAAGCTCCTAACTTCAAACTACCATATATGTTCAACGACCAACTATTCGAGTTGGAAAAAAACCATGGAAAAGTGGTTATTCTTACATTCTGGGCTTCGTGGTGTCCGGACTCGAGCCGAGATCTACCGAAGAAAGAGCAACTCTTTCAAACGATGGACCACGATAAAGTTCAAATGGTCACCATCAATGTCACGGGTCGTGAAAGAAGCGAAGAAGAAGCAAGGAAGTATGCGGAACAATTTTTAACACAACCAACACTTACAGATAACGGAAGGGAAGTATATGATCTGTACGAAAGCGACGGTGTTCCGACTACGGTCATCATAAATCAGGATGGTGACATTCATGCTCAATTCGGAGATCAAGCTTCCTTCTTGGAAGTAGTAGACGCTCTAGGAAGTCTCATTTAGACAAGAACAGCAAGGACTCGAGAGCTAGAACGTGCTCTCGATCTCCATTTACATCTATTTCTTGAGAGCTTAATAATAAGTTGCCTAAGAATACCTCCTTAACTCTATCGGCAGATCCTTGCAATATAACTTCCTTCTGACCCTTTATATCGGTGGAAACTTTATGAATGCCTTTTTCGGTAATGGTAAAGGAATAGGTGATCTCATCATTTTCGTTTAAAACAGATACCTTGAACTTCTTCAGCAAGGGAATAAGCTCTCTTCTCCTGTTTACTTTTCCTACCCACAGATTCAAGAAATCAACCATAAAAAAACTCCTCTCTGTACTGAAGAATTTCTCTTCAAGGAGGAGTTTTTCCTGTGTTATTCCTTCTAATTCGCTCGTCATTTCCCGGGGAATATCGCTATTTCCTTACATATCCTGACAGACATTCGTACAGATAGGGTACGGAATGAAAGGCATAGATCCTATCCACTACTTCTCCGCCAGTTGCAATAAGTAGACAAGGAACACTTTGCACCTTATGTTTTTCCATGAAGTTCGGATTCAAAGAGGCATTACATTTCCTGAATAATTCTTCCTGAAATGTCTCTTCTAATGTGACGAGCATTCGCTCCGCAAGATGGCAGGTTCCACAAAATGGACTGTGAACAAATATCAAGCTCTGCTCTTCCGCCCCTATGGTCACCTCAGCCTGTGTACCTAGATCTTGCACATTTAGTCCTCCTATATCAGATAAATAGGTTTGACAGTAAAGTGATGATTGAGTAAAGCTCTTGCCAATTCCGGTTCTGGTGTGGCTGCCACTTCCCTGAATGCTTTATCAATATAGATGTGTGAGGCGTGAGGCAGTTCTTCCGTCAGCTGCTTCCTCAACTTATATCCTGAATCATCCTCATCCACTAAAATATACACAGATCGGTCATCCAAGTTATAATCGAAAATCATTTCTTCCATACGTTCAATCCCTAGAGTTCCATACGTACAGATGATTTCTACCTCTTCATCCAACACTTTATTCAATTTCTTCTTATCTGTTATTCCCTCAACAATGACAATTCGTCCTATTTCCATTCTTATCACCTACTATATAGAAACAGACCATGCCCTGTGACATGGTCTGAACATGATTAATAATGGACAAGATCATGTCAGACAAAGGGGCTCGGTCTGCCCTGTCTGGTTAAAATGCTTACCAATTAATCAGCGTCGATCATTTCTTCGTATTGTTCCGGTGTCATCAACTTGTCCATTTCAGAAGCATCTTTCGGTTCAACTACTACCATCCATGCTTTTTCATATGGTGATTCGTTAACGAATTCCGGGCTGTCTTCTAACTCTTCATTAATCTCAACTACTTTTCCGCTTACAGGAGCGTAAAGTTCCGAAACTGTTTTCACGGACTCAACGGAACCAAACGGCTCGTCTGCTTCCAGTTCTTCTCCTACTTCTGGAAGTTCAACGAAAACGATATCTCCAAGCTCAGATTGGGCGAAATCTGTGATGCCAATGCGCACCTTGCCGCCTTCTTCTTTCACCCATTCGTGTTCTTCAGAATAACGCATGTCTTTTGGTAAACTCATCAAAAATCCCTCCACAAAATATTTAATCTACAATATAAAGATAAAAGCAATTCGCTTTTATTTCTAAGGTCTAACTGCTCCAAACTTCCTGAAAACGTTCTTCCTTGAAGCCGACAGTTGTTTTCTCTCCATCTGTTACGATAGGCCGTTTGATCAACATGCCATCAGAAGCGAGCCACTGAATCATCTCTTGTTCAGATGCATCATTCAGTTTTTCTTTCATATTGAGCTCTCTGTATTTCTTACCACTCGTATTAAAGAACTTACGTGCAGGAAGACCACTTTGATCGATCAATTCTTTCAATTGGCTCTCTGAAGGTGTCTCCTCGACAATATGTACAGATTGATAGTCGACTCCTGCTTCATCCAGCCATTTCTTCGCTTTTTTACATGTCCCACAATTGGGATACCAATAGAAGGTTAAAGGCATGATTCAACCCCTCTCTTCGTTGTTGATTTATATTTTACCATATCAAAGGGGATGAATTCATGAAATAAAGTTACATCTATCACTTTTCTTAAAATGCAGGAACTTTTACACAAATATAGCATAACTATCTCCGCTTTCGGATCCTTTTCCCAAAGTAAATCCCCTCCACCCGATAAGGATGAAGGGGATAGTATCGTTAGACGATATATTTTTCTGCTTCAATGAGGTTAGCGGCAATTTCACGTTTCTTCGTAATAACATTGATTGGAGTATGACGCGTCAATTTTCTTAACGCCCCTAGCATCATACGTAATGAATCACCAGATTCAGCCGCAATCAACGTTTCTTTCGCGTGTGCCTCGATACGGTTGAATGCTTCTTGAACATATACTTGTGTATACAGAAGCTTCTGCTGGTTCTTTTCCTCACCTTTAGCATTCATCGCTTTTTCAGTACGAAGAACTGCAGATTCCATATTGTAGATTTCACCTACGATGTCTGCGATATTCACGAGAATCTCTTGTTCACTTTCTAATTTCTCACCGAATTTTTGAGCAGCGAGTCCTGCAGCTAGTAAACCGATTTTCTTCGCATTCTTCAACAAATACTTCTCTTGTTCAAGCGCTTCAATTCCTGGTTCTTCCGGCATCATTGTCATGATCTCTTCTTGTAAAGCTTGTGCTTTTTGAAGTAGAGGCAGTTCACCTTTCATCGCTTTCTTAAGAAGTGTTCCTGGAACAATCATTCGGTTAATTTCATTTGTTCCTTCAAAAATACGGTTGATACGAGAGTCACGGTACATCCGCTCCACTTCGTACTCGGCCATGAAACCATAACCACCATGGATTTGGACCGCTTCATCGGCAGCAAAATCAAGTAATTCTGTTCCGAATACTTTATTCAAAGAACATTCAATAGCGTACTCAGCAATTACTTTGGCAACAGCCGCTCCATCTTTCAACTGTTCATCCGTAAGTTTGCCCATGCTTTGTTCAAACAGCCCGACCGTACGATAAACGGCACTCTCATTGGCGTAAGTGTTAGCCGCGACAGAGGCGATTTTCTCTTGAATGAGCGGGAAGCTAGCGATTGGAGTCTTGAACTGTTTACGCTCTTTAGCGTATTTAACAGAAAGTTCAACTGCGCGTTTCGCTCCACCTACGCCACCAATTGCCAACTTATAACGTCCCACGTTTAAGATGTTGAATGCAATGACGTGACCACGGCCGATTTCCCCTAGTACGTTTTCAACTGGAACTTCCGCATCTTCCAAGATTAACGTTCTAGTAGAGGAACTCTTGATTCCCATTTTCTTCTCTTCAGGACCAGTAGAAACCCCTGGGTAGTCGCGTTCTACAATGAACGCAGTGAATTTATCTCCATCGATCTTAGCGTAAACGACGAACACATCAGCAAACGCTGAGTTCGTAATCCACTGCTTCTCTCCGTTTAACACATAATGGGTACCAGCTTCATTAAGTTTAGCTGTAGTTTTTGCGCCAAGTGCATCTGAACCGGAACCTGGTTCTGTCAGAGCATAAGCAGCAAGCTTCTCACCTGTCGCTAGGGCAGGAAGGTATTTTTTCTTCTGATCATCGTTTCCGAAGAAGACGATTGGCAAGGAACCAATTCCCACGTGTGCACCGTGCGTAACAGAGAAACCACCGGCTCTTGAGAATTTCTCTGTAATTAAAGAAGAAGAAATCTTATCTAATTGCAGCCCACCATACTCTTCAGGCACGTCAGCGCCGAGCAAGCCTAGTTCACCAGCTTTTTTCAAAAGGGCTACAGAATGTTCGAACTCATGGTTTTCAAGGTTTTCAATCTTTGGAACGACTTCTCCTAACACAAAGTCTTCTGCCGTTTTGGCAATCATCAAATGTTCATCTGTAAAGTCCTCAGGAGTAATGACGTCCTTCGCCTCTAAATCCTCGACGATAAACCCGCCGCCTTTGATCATATCTTTTACTTCACTCATCTTAGTTCCTCCTCTTAAAGTAGCTCGAATACGCCGGCTGCACCCATTCCGCCGCCAATACACATCGTGACAACGCCAAACTGTTCATTTCTGCGTTTCATTTCATGGATCAAGCTCAGTGTCAGTTTCGTTCCTGTACACCCTAATGGGTGTCCGAGAGCAATCGCTCCACCGTTCACGTTGACTTTCTCTTGGTCCAAGCCTAGTTGACGAATAACTTGCAGAGACTGAGAAGCAAAAGCCTCATTCAGTTCAAACAACCCGATATCCGATAGCTCTAGCCCTGCCAACTTCAACGCTTTCGGTACCGCTTCGATTGGACCAACCCCCATTATGTCGGGCTCTACACCAGCAACGGCGAATGATCTGAATTTGACAAGAGGCTGAAGGCCTTCTGACTCTGCTTTCTCTCTATCCATAACAAGTACAGAAGCGGCTCCATCACTCATTTGCGAGGAGTTTCCAGCTGTTACAGAACCCTTTGTTGAAAATGCAGGTCTCAGCTTACCTAATACGTCCGTTGTCGTTCCTTGACGTACTCCTTCATCCATCGAGAAGGTAGATTGCAATTCCTTCAGTTTGTTATCCGAACCAACAGTACGATCAGTAACATTTACAGGTACAATCTCTTCATCAAATTTACCTTCTGCAATAGCTTTCGCTGCACGTTCGTGACTCTGAACAGCGAATGCATCTTGTTCTTCTCTGGAGATACCGAAGCGATTTGCTACTTCTTCTGCCGTATGCCCCATCGACATGTAATACTCTGGAGCGTTTTCCACAAGTTGAACGTTGGGCTTGATTACGTGCCCTCCCATCGGGATCATACTCATCGATTCGGCTCCACCAGCGATAGCAGTGTCACTGTGACCTAGCATGATTTTTTCAGCAGCATAGGCAATACTTTGGAGCCCAGAAGAACAGTAACGGTTGATTGTAATCGCCGGGACTTTGTGGTGTAAGCCTGCAAGTCCTGCAATATTACGGGCCATGTTCATGCCTTGTTCTGCCTCTGGCATCGCACATCCGATAATGACGTCATCTATATTTCCTTCATAATGATTTGCGCGCTTCAATGTTTCTTTTATAGTAAGAGCGGCGAGGTCATCAGGCCTTGTATGGGCAAGTGATCCTTTTTTAGCTCTTCCTACAGGGGTACGTGCCCCTGCTACGATAACTGCTTCTCTCACGTTTCTTCCCCCTTTACTTAGTTACGAAGTGGTTTCCCTTTCATCAGCATGTGCTGCATTCTTGCTTGTGACTTCGGTTCTCCCACAAGACTCAGGAAAGCCTCTCTTTCTAAATCAAGTAAATATTGTTCATCAACGAGTGTGCCCTCTTTCACACGGCCACCAGCTAAGACATATGCCAACTTCTCCGCTATCTTCAAGTCGTGTTCGCTCGCATATCCACTTAGTGCGAGTGATTTGGCTCCAAGCATCATCGTTGCGTAGCCTTGTTCTCCGACTACTGGCACTTTCGTGCGTTTCGGAGCTTGGTATCCGGAATCATGAAGACCAATCACCTTCTGCTTGGCATCATAAAGGAGGTGATCACCATTCATACTGATTTGATCCATTTGATCAAGGAAGCCATTCTCTCTCGCTTCTTCCCCAGAAGTAGAAACTTTCGCCATAGCGATTTTTTCAAATACGGCGTTCGCTACCTTCTGTAGGTCAAAATCGACTCCTTTAGGCATATTTCTCAAGTGTTTCATGTAAAGCTCTTTGTTTCCTCCACCGCCAGGAATCAGGCCGACACCTGCTTCGACCAAGCCCATATACGTCTCTTGAGAAGCTTGAATAGCATCAGCTGGAAGACAGACCTCTGCGCCTCCACCTAACGTCATGCCGAACGGTGCCGCCACAACAGGCTTGTCAGAATACTTCATTTTCAGCATTGCATCCTGGAAGTTCTTCACAACCATTTCTATTTCAAAGAAGTTGAAGTCCTGTGCTTCCATCAGGATCATGCCAAGGTTTGCACCTACACAGAAGTTCTTACCTTGGTTCCCGATCACAAGCCCTTTATAATGGTCATCCACATGGTCTACTGCGAAATTGATCATCTGAATGATATCGAGTCCGATTGCATTGCTTTGGGAGTGGAATTCAAGCCCAGCGACACCATCTCCTAAGTCAATCAAGCTAGCACCTGCGTTCTTCTTAATCACTTCTGTTGATTCTTTTAGACGCTTTAGATTAATATTTTTAGGATTGAATGTCTGCTGTTGATAGCTTCCTTGGTGATAAAAGTAAACGTTTCCATTTTCCTTCTTATAAAAAGCTTCATCTCCATTCTCGAGCATCTGCTCAATCCAAGCTGGAACGGTCTCTCCCTCACTCTTCATACGCTCGACAGAAGATCTTAGTCCGATTGCATCCCACATCTCAAACGGCCCGAGCTCCCAACCGAAGCCCCATCGCATTGCGTCATCGATAGATGGAATGTCGTCTGCAATTTCTCCCAGCAATTCAGCGGAGTAGATTAACACAGGCTTCACAACAGACCACACCAGGTCTCCAGCACGATCACCTTGTGCAGACACTAGCGCCTTAAGCTTTCGTTTTGATCCTTTTTCTTGCTTAGCCATTTCGGTCGCTTTCGTCTTCAATTTACCTCGCTGTTCGTACTCTAGCGTCTCAGGGTTCAATTGAAGGATTTCGCTTCCTTTTTCTCCTCTTTTCTTCAGGAAAAAGCCTTGACCACTCTTCGAACCAAGCCAACCTTTCTCAAGCATCGACTTCATGAAGGTCGGTACTTCGAACACTTTCTTCTCTTCGCCGTCTACTTGGTCATAAACATTGTTTGCAACATGAATGAACGTATCTAGTCCAACAACATCAAGGGTTCTGAATGTAGCACTCTTCGGGCGACCGATCATCGGTCCTGTTACCGAATCCACTTCCCCGACGCTGTAACCATCTTTCAACATTTGTTGGACAGTTACGAGCAACCCGTACGTTCCGATTCTGTTCGCAATAAAGTTCGGTGTATCCTTAGCCTCGACAACACCTTTACCGAGAACGTCTTCCCCGAAAGCTTTCATATAACTAAGTACATCTGGATCCGTGTCTTTTGTCGGAATCACTTCTAATAGCTTTAAGTATCTAGGCGGGTTAAAGAAGTGTGTGCCTAAGAAATGCTTTCTGAAATCTTCACTGCATTCCGCTGACATCGCTTCAATCGAAATTCCAGAGGTGTTAGAACTGATAATAGCTCCTTCTTTGCGATGCTCATCCACTTGAGCGAATACTTTCTTCTTGATGTCCAAGTTCTCTACTACAACTTCGATTACCCAATCCACGTCACCGAGTTTCTTCATATCATCTGAGAAGTTTCCTACCTCAATTAAGTCTAAGTTAGACTGACTCGCCAAAGGAGATGGTTTCTGTTTTTTCAACGCCTGCTTATTTGAAGCAGCAATTCGGTTTCTTACTCGAGGATCCTCTAGCGTCAATCCTTGTTTCTTTTCCTTATCCGTTAATTCGTTCGGCACGACATCGAGCATCAGTGTCGGAATACCAACGTTAGCTAAATGAGCAGCAATGCCGGCTCCCATCACACCGGAGCCTAATACGGCTGCCCGCTTGATTTTTCGATTCATCATGGGTCCCCCTATCACTTTGAATGAATGCTCATTCATTTTATAGCCAAAAAAATAAGCTATGCTTTACCAAAATTCTGATCTACTTATAATATAAGATATTTTCAGATATTTCGCAATCCTTTTTTGGTTAGGATTTGAAAAAATAGCCACCTGCCCAGTGACTATTTCCCAAAGACCCCTTTTAGAACAAATGCGACGTTCGCTGGACGTTCTGCTAATCTGCGCATGAAATAGCCGTACCAGTCTTTCCCGTATGGAACATAGACCCTCATCTTATAGCCTTCCTCCACCAGCTCTCTCTGCCGATCTACACGGATACCGTAGAGCATTTGGAACTCGAATTGATCTTTCGAAATTTGATGCTCTTCGACGAGTTGTTTCGTATATTCGATTATTTGATCGTCGTGACTGGCAACAGCTGTGTAATTTCCATTAAGCAAGTGAATCTTGATTATTTTCTTCAAGTTCTCATCCACGTCTTTCTTATCAGGAAAAGCTACTTTTGGAGATTCTTTGTATGCTCCCTTCACTAGGCGCAAATTGGGGTTGTATTGATCAAGCTCTTTTATATCGTCTACCGTACGGTACAGATAAGATTGGAGCACCGTGCCGATATGTTCATATTCAGACCGTAACTTTTTGAAGATAGTCAACGTTTTCTCGCAGCGCTCGTGGTCTTCCATATCAAGCGTCACAAACACGTTCTTCTCTTCTGCTACGTCGAGTATGCGACGCATATTCTCCAACACCAGATCATCAGAAATATCGAGGCCCATGGATGTCAATTTTAGAGAAAGCTGGGAATCAAGCTCATGCTCAGCTATCGCCTTAATAGCTTCAATACACCCATCCGCCGCCTCTCTTGCTTCTGCTTCGCTATCAATGAATTCCCCTAAATGATCAATGGTAACGGACATGTCTTGCTGATTGAGATCTTTGATCGTCTCCACTGCTGCAGGGACAGTTTCCCCGGCTACGAATCGACCAGCTCCGAACCTCAATCCATACCTTTTGGCCAGTCTTGTGAAGAAACGGTTTTTGGATAAAAACAAAAAGAAATTTCGTAACAACTGCTCCATGCTAATAATCCTCCCACTTACCAAGGTTTCACCATTTGTAACCGCTATCATATGTCTATTTTATCATTTTTTCTACAATTTAGGTATCGTTTCCTTCATTCTCGACCTACTTATAAGAAAAATTTCCCAGAACACCTACTTCATAACGCCCTCCGTCTTGGTCATACTAAAGTTGATTGAATAAAGGAGGATGAGCGTATGCAACAACAGCAAAACCAATCAAACATTTCCCAAGCGCAGCCTATGACCCAAGTTCCTGAAATAGTAAGTACGAAGGATCAGCTTTATATTGCTGATATGCTTTCTTGGAACTTGAATGCTTGTAAAAAAGCTCACTTTTTTGCGCAAAATTGTCAAACTCCAGAGATTCAAGCAGCACTTGAAGAAGCTGGACAAATGCATCAACGTCACTATGATAAAATCTTAAATCATTTGAACGGACAAAAACCAAATTAATAAGGAGGGCGCCTGATGAATTCAGGATCTAATAAGATTCAAAACCCCGAAACCAATGTACCTAAGACACCACAAATGAATGAACGTGATTTTCTCAACGACCAATTGGCAACGGAAAAATATATGACTGCTTCCTATAGCACTGCGCTAAACGAAGCGAGTAATCAAGCGTTATATCAGGACCTTGCGACGATATTTAAAGAAACACAAGACTGTCAACGTAACCTTTACAACCTTATGTTCCAGAATGGATGGTATGCTGTTGAACAGGCCCAGCAACAGAAAGTTCAGCAAACGTATCAGCAATTCAATGGATACAAATCTCAATTACCATATACCGTTCAATAAGAGATGAGAAAAAGCTCAGAGTTCCCGTAACTCTGAGCTTCCCCTTTTTTACCCCACTACTTCATAACCTTGAGCCTCTATAGCTTCTTTCATCAACCCTTTGGTCGCATACGCTTCATCGTAAGCCACATCTACTTTTCCGCTGCTAAGGTGAACTTCAACGCCATGAACACCCTCTAACTCTTCTAGGGATCCTTTGACAGCTTTTTCGCAATGTTCACATGTCATTCCATTTACTTCTAGTGTCATTTGCATAATCTATATTCATCCTTTCTTTCATCTTTTGAAGTACTATTCCACATTCGGCCTTAGTTATAACATTCTTTACCAGCTCAATTCGTTTCTTCCACGATTCTTGCATTCGTACATCGTGTCGTCTGCTCGTTTGATCAAATTGTTTTTCGTTGTTTCATGATCAGGGTATACCGCATGGCCGATACTCAACGCGATGTCAATACTGTGCCCCTCAATCAACAGTGGTGTTTCAAACTGCTTTAAGATCCGTTGAAGGACCAATTTCAAATCTTCCTCAAGTGGTGTGATGAGGACCGTGAATTCGTCGCCACTCAAGCGGAAGCACCGTCTTTCTTGCACCGCATTCGACAACCGTCTTGCTACCTCGATCAATACCTTGTCTCCGACATCATGCCCATATTCATCGTTAATTGTTTTAAAGCGGTCCAAATCGATAAATAAAAGACCGAATCGATCACCTTCCACTATCAGTTGATCCATTTTCTTATTGAAATGTCGGCGGTTCGGTAATTTCGTCAGATCATCGTAATGGGCCATATATTCCATTTTCTCTTGGGATTGCTCTAGGAGCACCTTCTTCTGTTGTAACTCCTCATTCACCTTTTGTGAAGCGCTATATTTGTCCTGCCATTCTTTTATAAGGATTTGGAAGTTATGAGAAAGGGTTTCGAATTCATAAATCATACTTCTCGGAAAGTCTTTTTCCTTTTTTATTTCAGGTAGATCTTCTACTACTTCAGTCGTTACTCTAGACAAAGATTCGAACTTGAAAAGGAGCCGGTCGGATATCAACTCTCCGATAACCAACGTTACAATCAGTACGAACAAGATGACAAGTAACGCTTCATTCATTAACCGGTAATCAATAAAAGGTCTAAAGGAAGTTGCTACGACAAAAGATACTCCCGTATCAGGCTGAGGATCACTTACAACTGTATAAGTCGACCGTTTCCATTGCAGCATAGCAGGGAGTTCTGACTCCTTTACAACAACATTCCCATCTTGCATTCTCTCTAAGACTTTCGAACTTCCCTCTCCTTGAAACCTTCCTCCAACTTTCACATCAGGCAAATTAGAGAACAATAGAATGCCTTCCTTGTTCACCATGCTAATATCTACCTCATTTGTTGAAACAGGAGAAAGAACATACGATTCAACATTCTCTATGGAGAATTTAGTTTCAACGGACATGGATTTTGCTTGGCCTATGTCCAAGGGGGAGTGAATGATGAGATAAGGTTCATCCTGTTCAATCCGATACTCCATCGAATTCGTATCCTGAATAGTGCTCGTCTGTAATTCGATATCCGTTGCGGTACCATTGATTGATAACTGTCTTATTTGGGACTGTATAGTATCTACGTCTTGGTTTCTAAGCTGGCCCATCCAGTATTGGTGTTCCAAAACTTTGTCCCGAACCCAGGCATCATAATACCGCTCTGCCTCGCTCATTCTTTCCTCGGCTGTGATGGAAAGCTGAGAACGACCTTTATCCTGCTCGTAGTAACCGATCAACATAACTAACGTGAAGCTTAATACGAGCAAAACACCACTGCTCAAATACGATAGAATTTCATGCATCGTATAATAGGACTTAACCTCTTTCTTCCACAAGGTTGATAGTAAAGAAAAAACGAATAATAAGAATACAGCACCCCAAACGTTAACAAGCCCGTTCATCATATCTTTTAAAGCTACCATCATCGTAGCTTCTAATCCGAATTGAAGGAATTCACCATAGAAGAGGAACACAAGAGGAATACCGAGTAGCAGCCAGTATAACGCGTCTCTTAAGATGATGTTCTTTAGTTTCCGAGTGAAAAAGAACCCTAAAAAGAGGATTTCTAAGGAAAAAATAATTAAAGCGTATGGGTGATTCCATAGAAATAGGGTGTAGGATTGAGCAATGATAGCTCCGATAAATGCTGGCCACGCACCCAACTTTTTTAGTAGCATGACAAGCGGAATGGAACCGAATAGGAAATGAACGCCATAGTACAAACTTAAATGTACTGTATTCAATAGATAACTTGCAGCTGTTAATACTAAAAACAGAAGCAGTTTTTTTGTTATAGTGGTCATAGCTTCATCTCCGGCAATTCAATATTTTATTTATTTATTTATTTATTTATTTACGAACAGGCTCTCGCTCGTAATCGTATTATAGCAAGACCATCAGACTACTAAGTTCACGAGGAATCCGTGTAGAAAAGGAGAAAAGTATATCATGAATCGTATATATGTAGCCATCGCGCTTGGGGGTGGTATCGGCTCTTCGTTGCGTTTTCTGCTCTCAAATGCCATACCGCAGGTCGATGGGTTTCCTTTCGGCACACTGACCGCTAATCTATTAGGCTGCTTCCTACTAAGCTACCTCTCTTTGATTTTAGTTAAACATAAGACCATCGACCCAGCATTCAAAAAAGCTTTGACAACAGGCGTTATCGGGTCCTTTACAACCTTTTCGGCGTTTGCAACAGAGACTTTTCAGTTATTTTCTAGTTCCGTCGGCTTAGGTATCCTGTACATATTGAGCACGGTTGCAGGGGGACTCCTGATGACCTGGTTAGGTGTAAAAACAGGGGGGCGTCCTTGATATGATTGTATTTGTGTTTATCGGTGGAATGATCGGGGCCTTATTAAGGTTCCAATTAAGCAAATCGCTCAATGACCGTTCCCTTCCTCTTGGGACATTGATCGCTAATATTTCGGGAGGGCTCCTCCTTGGAAGCTTGCTTCGTATGCATGACGTCATGATCATGCCAGACTGGTTATGGTACCTCGCAGCAACGGGGTTCTGCGGTGGGTATACGACCTATTCCACATTCAGTTATGAAATATTCCAAATGTTTGAAGATGGAAAACGTGGAAAAGGATTCTTCTACCTACTCCTCTCCATTCTCGCAACCTTAGTAGGGATCGGAATCATCTGGTGGATTTAAACATTTCAAAAATATCACTTAAGAACCCTCTCCAATATGGACTTGTATTTTCAGTCTGTTAATGAAGCTAGAAAGTGTGTTCTATAAACTGATGAGGGAAGTATACGGAGTATGTTGCCGGAGCGGTGCAAATGCATATATTATTTCATTTTAAAAAAACCCGAACAAATTGTTCGGGTTTTGTGGTAGTGAAAATCTTTTTGCTTATGCTTTTTCAGGTGCAATATTTTTGAATTGCCATTTGCAATGAACTCAAAAACTTGATTTCTGACGGTAAGTTCATCTCTTTCAACTGCTTTGCCTGTGCAGGTTGTACCCCGATGAAGATGATGTCAGCCCCCATATAAAACAAGGAAGTGATAACATCCAACAAGACAGATACACCAGAACGATGCAATTCACCCACCGCGGTAAAATCGAACAGCAATTGATCCACTTCAGACTGCTGGGAACTCTTCAGTAATTGCGATTCTATCGTGTACATTTTTTCCTCTGTAATATCCCCAAACAAAGGGACGAGAGCAGTCTCCTCATTAAGCACGATAAACGGAGCAGACAACTGATTATTCTGCTCTACTGCTTCTTCTAGCTTCTCTTTCTCTTCCAGCAGCTCGAAATTGGTATGGTTCAATCGGGAGCGAAGTTGATTCAACGTACGTGTAATCTTCGTCAACTTATGATCTTTTACCATTACAATGACTTCAGCGTACATGTCATTGTTCCACTTCACGTATAAATCAGCGGTAAGAAGATCTTCCTCTTCATCCAAAGCCTTCAGGTGAACTTCTATAGCCGCTTTTTGAATCTCAGGTGTCACCCAATCTTTTACTTTCATAATACTTTCTTCATCGAATACATCTAATAGGTTTTCTCTTTCCCCTATTAGGGTTGCCGCCTCTTTTGAGAAAGATTGAATGGTAAAGTTTTTATTGATGACAAAGAATGGAAGAGGAAATGATCGGTCAACTTGTTTCATTGATAACCCCTGCCCTTCCTTCTTTAAACCATTGACGCAGATGTGGTAGACCTTTGATGACCATCACACGATCTGATTCGAATTCATCAAGGTCAAATTTGGTAGCCATACGACCGCCAACCATAATCAACGGTTTCCACTCCAATCTCTTGAATCGCTCAATCAGCGTTTTAATCGTGGGTAAACGATAGGACAATGCAGCAGAGAGACCGATGACGTCCGGTTTAAACTTCTCGATTTGGGTCAATGAGTGTTCCAAGGCAAGATCTGGCCCTAGGTACCGAACCTTCCACCCTTGCTCCTTGAACGTTTCAGCTACTATTTTCATACCTAAATAGTGCTGTTCCTTCTCAACTCCGAACAACAGGGCTTTGTGTTGATATTCTTTCCTTCTTTCTTTGTTTTCCTTCAAGGAAGACAACACAAAGTCACATACAGCCGTTGCCAAATGCTCATCCGCTACGGAAATCTTATTCTGCTCCCAAAGTTGACCGATATAGTACATAGAAGGGGTTATGACCTTTTCAAACAAGTAGGCCCGGGAATACTGATTTAACAATTCATTTATATAGAAAAGCGCTTCTTCTTCGTCTCCATCCAAAAATAGATGAGCTAGTGTCTCATGGTGTTGGGTCAACTTGTTTCACCTCTTACTTGAAAGAGTTTGTAAGCGTTGCAGAGCTTGCTGCAGGTATTCTACATATACTCTTTGTTCTTTTTCGTCCTCGAGTTTGAGCGTTTTGAACTGGCGGATCAATCGCTCGAAATTATCAATGATCAGAAATGTTCCCACTCCTCGAGATGTAAGAACATTGTTGAGCCAATCGGTATAATCCATAAAAAAATCTGCACTATCCATATCGAAAGCGGCTTTCAGATGATCAAGATGGTGATAATTATCTTCTTCGGTCCGGTCGCGGCCGTTTTGACCGAATTTATCCCATAGATGGGGATAATGATCATATATTTCTTCTACGACATTATGAACAATCAGCTCTCGTTCTTTGTTGTTCATGTGGCAACTACCTCATATTTCGTAACCTTAGGAACGATCCCTTGTAATTCTTGATCTGGATACTCTTTCTCCAACTCATGAATCTTCTTGAATTGTTCACTTCTTGCCCAGTTTAAATAAGCCTGTTTGGACTCCCATTCCAAATGAACAGTTAACTCACCAGGTTTACGATCATTCTGAAGCAGTTGAAACGATAAAAACCCATCCGCCTGATCGACCAATCTAGACCGGTTTTGATAGATATGTATCAAATCTTCTGCCTTATGATCAGGGACGACTACGGTGGAATCTACGACAAACATGTATATGCTCCATTCTACATTGAAATAGTTTATGTATATATTATTTTATCACAGGTCATTTCCTATTGCATACGTATAGGTCTGTTGATTACTTTTACAGAATAATAGATATAAAAAGACGCCGGCTTTAGCCGACGTCCCCTTTAAATTATTGCACTACTTCTTCAATTACGTGCATTTCTTCATGATCCAACAGGTTCTTATTAACCATTTCTTTTGCTTCTTTATTCATATTATCCTGCAAGTCTTTCAACTCTTCTTTATCACCGACTAGATAAAACTGCTCCCAACCATATTCCTTGGCTAGCTTATCTAGTTTTGGAGCAAGGCTCTTATACCAGCGATAACGGTTTGCTTCGAAACGTTCCTGGAACTGGTCTTCTTTCGTGTTCTTCGCGCCACCGGATCCCATGGAAGCTTGAGCTCTATGAGGTCCTTGGTGTTGACGCCAGTCATCTGTATTAAGATCAAGCTCAAATAGTTGAGTATCATTCAAGCGTCCTAACTCTGCATCAATAACTTTCACTTGTTCTTTTTGCGTCAGAACGATTCCTGTCTTAGGAAATTGTTGCTGCATTTCTTTCAATTGGTCCAACTTAGGGGTTTCTTCCCAATAGAACTCCGTCTTGACAGGCATCTGGAAGCGTTCAGCAAACCAAATGGTATCATCGGCTGTCGCGATAATGACGACACTTTTTGCAAAGTGTTGTTCATTCTCCTCTATGAATTGTTCCACTTTCTCTTTAACTGCCCAATAGTTACGTTTCTCATCAGAGTCATCCTCTTCTTGAAGATAAGATTCGAAGTTGTTCAATCCGTTCTTCAAGTGAATCTTCCACTCTCCCCCTTGTTGATCAGGGTCGGAGGGATCTGTATTCAGATACATAGTAAACACTTTTTCTGGTTTTTGTAGATGTACTTGTTCTAGCTTTTTAATTTCTTTGTTCATATTCATTTCGAGAGACTCCTTTCAACATCTTTATTTAACTTACAAATATGTTTCCTAAAAAAGGAGATGTTAAACTAATTTTCTCTCTCGACCTTAATCTTTGTCTTCCGCTACCCTCCGAACCTCCTGAGTCAGCAGATCCATTTCTCTCGCGAAATCCTCTTTTTCTTCAGGGGACAACTCTTCATTACCGTAACGTACTTTCTGATATAAATTTGTGTGATTGGCTTTTACACCTATGCGACTAAACCAATCGCTGATGGACTCATTGTAATGACGCCCTACACCTCGTTTGGCTGCCTCTTTCTCAAATTGCTGGAATTGTTGTCGGACAGCGTTATCAGCTTTAGACCTCGAGAAAGCCAGACCAGTATGAAAAGATTGTGTGCCGTCACTTGCCCAATGAACATTCTGATACGACAGATCTTCCGCTTCCAATTCATCTGATGATCTATTTTTGTTGAAACGATAAAGAACGGCTAGTGCAATGACTACAGCAATGATGACACCGATGATGGTGCCCCAGTGGGTGGCGTTGCCTATAGCATTCACTACACTCGGGTCATAAGAACCTGCCTCTTGCTGTTCGTTATTCATGTCATTAAATTCCTCAAATAGATTCGTTTCGTTTCCCTCTTCATTATTCAGTGGTCTTATTTTCGATACATCCAGCCCTATTAGAGATAAACCACTAAGGAGTACCATGAACCCTTTCAGGAAGACGAAACTGACAATTCTCCAGGCAAAACCGAGTACAGTACGTGCCCCTGGTAAAACAAGTACTAGCACGAGGACAGTAACAGGAATGGCCAAGGCATATAAGGATAGGTTCTGCTTTCCTTTTGAACGATCCTCTTTCGAGACCTCGAAGTAGTGAGAGAGATTGTACCCTCCAAGTAACACAGCGTATTGCAGGATCAGAGCAGCAAGAAGCTGTAAGTCTTGGTAGAAGATAAGCTCCACAAATGCAAGGATAGTCGTTGCCATCAATAAGGCATGTTCATTACCATAATCCGGTTCTACCTCAAGGGACTGGTACCTCCAAACCACTGCACCCGCCAATGCGATTCCTAAAAGCCAATACAGACCAGTGAGGAAACTCAATCCGATAATGAAGATAGGCACGATCACGAGCCGTAGTTGATAAGCTCTGTAATACGTGGTGACTAGTAAAGCCAGCAAACCTCCTGAAATGACCAAAGCATAAGACCATAACTCAAAGGAAAAGGACAGCCAATCGGAAAGTAAATAAAGAAGGAAGTAGGCGAATAATGCTTGCCCAAGCAATTGGTAACCCATCGTTACCCACTTCTTGCCTGCAATCATGCCGTATTCCCCCTTTTTGTAGCCTGAACTAAAACGGGTTCTTCTTGTTCTACGTCTAGGACGAAGACTGTAATTCCCTGCGCCTGCCATTTCTTGATGTACCGGAAACAACTTTCAGGAACTTCTCCTAAAAGAAGAACCGTCTTCCTTTTGTACATTTGTTGGTCCATTCTATACATCAACTCTTCCATCGGCATCAGTAACCGTTCCTTGTTCATTCGAGCAAGAAGTTCTAATGTCTCTTTCAGGTGACCAGCGCCTTGCCCTTCTTCTTGATAAAAATACGGGCGGTAGTGCGGCCTCCTCATATTCAACGCCATATCAAAAGTCAGACCTCGCTTTGCGGCTTCATGACTGAGGTAACTCGTATAAGAAAGCAGTTCTTCGAAATGATGGGAGGGGTGAGCATTCCCCATGTGTGTATATTGGGCCATGTTCACAATGATCGTCCAACTTCTATCCACTTGCCTCTCATAAACTTTTGTCTGCAATTGTTGGGTTTTAGCACTTGCTTTCCAGTGAATACGGTGAAATGGATCCGATGTAACATAGTCCCTTGTACCAACAGGAGTAAGTAAATCTTCAAAAGGAGAAATAGATGCTGTCTGCTCCCCGATGGAAACATGAAAGACATTATCTATCCCGTAAACAGGCTTTTGTTCCGGGTACACAATAATTTCTGTTTCGTATTTCCGCTGGTACTTCAAGTGAACAGGCCGGAATTTGATCAAATGAGGGAACTTGAACTGAACTTCACTGAACCTCGTCACACCCCTTTGGACAGCTGTTACGGGAAGAGTGACAGAAGAATCCCCATGTTGAATGAGGGAAAGGGGAAGCTGATAGTGATACCCTTTCTGTGTTTCCCTTGTGAAAGACTCCCTTCCCTTTAAGGTCGTATCCGTCTTGAACGACAAAACCCCGTTCATGATCGGGGCTTTGGATGCATTCCTCATCCAAAACGAGATATTCGTCTCTTCCCCCGGAAACAATCGGACGGACTTTCTCTCGTTTAATAAAGAAAGTTTTGTGCCGCCATGACGGTCATACCATTTACTCAACAGCCAAATAGCCCCGATCAGAGCTGCAGGCACCATCAAAAAACCTTTATTTAGGATAATCCCTGTTAGACCGGTGAGGAGAATAAGGGAAGTTAACATATCAAAGTATCGATCGTCTTCTGTACCTAGTTCTCTGTGCCACTCCTTCACTTCGACGTCCCTACCTCAACTGGGACAGGTACTTGATCGATGATTTCTTTCACCACTTGTTCATTGGATTTTCGAATTGCCCCTTCCATGGATAATACAATCCGGTGCTCAAACAAGTATGGAGCGAGTGTTTTCACGTCTTCCGGAGTGACATATTGTCTCCCATGAAGAAGCGCTCTTGCTTGAGAAGCTCTCATGAAAGCTAGGGCTCCACGAGTACTTACCCCAAGTTCCACGTCATCAGTTCGACGGGTGACACGGACCAAATCAAGCAAATAATTCAACGTATCATCCGCAAGCGTGACTTCTTTCACTTGTTCACGTAACGATAGAATCGTTTCTAAGGTGATGCCCTCCATCAAAGCATCCATCGGTTCGTCCTTTTGGTACGTTCGCAGGATGTTCTTTTCCTCTTCATCTGTCGGGTATCCCATATCGATTTTGAATAAGAAACGGTCCAATTGGGCTTCCGGAAGCGGGAAAGTTCCCTGGTTACTTTCGACAGGGTTCTGAGTTGCTACGACAAATAGAGGGGCATCGATCTTTAGTGTTTCTCCATCAACGGTGGTCTGCTTTTCTTCCATCACTTCTAGTAGACTGGACTGTGTTTTAGGAGTCGCACGGTTTATTTCATCTGCGAGCAGAATGTTGGTCATGACTGGTCCTTTTCGCAACTCGAACTCTTGAGTTTTCGGGTTGAAGAACTGGATTCCGGTCACATCACTCGGAAGTACATCTGGAGTGAACTGTACACGACTGAATTTACCGTTCATCACTTTTGCAAAGCTTTTGGCAAGTTTTGTCTTTCCTGAACCTGGTACACTTTCGAGCAGAACATGACCATCTGCAAGGAGCGCTGTAAACAACAGTTCTACAATATCCCCTTTACCTAATATGACGCTGTTAATTGATTCTTGAGCACGTTTAACCTCTTCATGCATGGACATAGATTGACCTCTCCTTATTATGTAAAAAATCTGACTTTTCAAGTGTAACATGAAGTAAATGTAAAATCTCACTACGAACCCTTCAAAAAACGACAAAAAAACCTCTCTATTCAAATAGAATAGAGAGGTCGAAAGATTATTCAGCTGTCCACTCATCAATTAGATCTTGGTGCTCATCGATCCATTTCTGAGCTCCTTCTTCAGGGGAATCTGCTTCATTCAGATCTGCCATCAGACTACCTAGTTGCTGGTCGTTCAACTCGAAGTTGTCCCACCATTTCACAAGTTCTGGATGGTCTTCTTTCAGTCCTTTACGAGCTGCATAGGAGATGTTTTCAGATTCTCCATAAACCTGCTTCGTATCTTCCAAGAACTTCAGATCCATTTCTGCAAACGCCCAGTGTGGTTTCCATAGCGTTACAACAATCGGCTCTTCATCTTCGATTGCATTTTGAAGTTCTGCCGTCATCGTCGGACCTGAAGAAGCCGCAAGCGTCCAATCCAAGTCATACTCCTTCAGCGCGTCTTCCGTAAGACCCATCAGACTGGCACCTGCATCAATACCAACAATCTGTTTCTCTTCGAAAGCATCTGTAGTTTTCAAATCTTCAATCGTATTAACATCTTCCATGTATTTTGGAACAACCAGCCCTAACTGTGTACCTTCATACCAGTTTTCACGCCAGTCGATTTCATCTTTGTATTTATCGTAGAAAGGAGCGTCCGTGTTCGGTAACCAAATTTCTGTACCGATATCCAAGTCTCCAGAAGCTAATGCTTCATACAAGAACCCTTTCTCAACACTGTTCAATTCTACTTCGTACCCTTTATCCTCTAAGATCAATTTCCACATATTCGAGACGGCTACGTTCTCAGCCCAGTTGTTCATACCGATGCTGATCGTACCTTTTTCATCTGACGTTTCCGTTGTTTCTGTATCTTCTCCTGTTTCACCCGTGGATTCGTCCGGTTCTTCATTTCCTCCACAAGCTGCCAGGATAACTAATAGGGCTCCTAGTACTATCGCAGGTAGCCATTTTCGCAAGTGCTTCACATTACGTCCTCCTCTATATAGTTTTCGTTTGACTCACAATTCAATAGTATAGCATATGTTTTATTTAGTTCAAACTGTATAACCTTTTTACATTTTACGAATGGAGCCATACCCAATAACTGGGCATGACTCCGCTGAGTTATCTATTTCTACGCATTTGTTCTTGCTCACGCTTGTGCGCACGTTCATCTGCTTCCTTGCTTCTTTCTAACGCTTCAAAATCATCTTGGTCAGCTATTTGTTCGGAGAACTCTACATCAATACCAGGATGTTTTTGGTGTTCTGGAGTTTGAGGAAGTTTATATTTTTTCTTCCCCTTTGAATGGTGATGTTCATCTCTACCCATTTCGCATTCCCTCCTCTTTGGAACACACTTAGTTATCTCCCTTTCCAGGCGACTTATTCCTTTTTGAGCGCCCTCTTAGAAAAAAAGCGCCTGTCTCCTAATTAGGAACAGGCGCTTTTGCTACTTAAGATTGTTGGGCGACCAACTTCTCTTTCCCTCGTGTAATGGAATATGCTGCAGTGGCTAATGCGAGTAGGATGAAAAAGCCTCCGACTGTTGCATTATGAATGACAGAAGTTTGCTCAATGACGATTCCACCGATCGATGAGCCTGCTGCAATTCCGAAGTGTAAAGCGGAGTTATTCAGACTTTGCTGGATATCAGATGTTTCTGGAGCAGATGAAATCAGATAATTTTGCTGCGCAGGTGTAATCGCCCAGCTTAGTGCGCTCCAAATGATCATGACCGCTAGGAAAATAGGGAGAGAGAACGTTACGTGCGGAATTAAGAAAATCGCTACAGCGAACGCGATAATGATTCCGATTATGCTCCGTTCCGAACCGAAGCGGTCAGATAATGTTCCACCTATTCCGCCGCCAAGGACAGCAGCTACTCCGAAAATGAAGTAGACAATGCTCACCCAAGTCGCACTAAGCCCCATTTCCGATTTGAGGAAAGGAGTCAAGTACGCGTATAACGTTAGATGGCCAGTAAGGAAGATGAAGGAAGTTAATTGAGCTGAGAATATCTTCTGATCCTTCAACGTTTGAATCTGTTTCTTGATTGGAATAATCGGTTTCGGCTGGATGTTTCCAAGGGACAGATGCACGGCCACCATCGAAGCTAGTGTTAAGACTGCGATGAACAAGAACGGTGCTCTCCATCCGAAAGCATTCCCAATCGTTAGACCGATCGGTACTCCAAGAACAAGTGACCCACTAATGCCCATGAATATCGTTCCAATTGCACGACCTCGGTAGTCTGCTTTCACAATCTGCGAAGCAATCGTCACAGCTAATACGACTAATAAAGAACCGCTTGCCGCAGTCATGATACGTGCTGCCATGATGACACTGTAAGTAGGGCTCCAAAATGCCAGTAAATTTCCGACAAAGAAGATCAACAGTGTCGTTAGTGTAAGCTTCTTACGTTCGTATTTGGCTGTCACCGTAAGCAGGATTGGGGATGCAATTGCAAACACGACAGAGAAAATGGTAATCAACAAGCCAGCTTGACCAAGGCTGACACCGAGATCTTCTGCGACTAGATCAAGGAGCCCTCCAATAATCAGCTCGACTGTACCAACAACAAAGGAAACAATGGCTAATAAATAGACTTTTTTATTCATAATGAATCCCCTTTTCATTTAGTTACCACTACAATGGTAACCACAACTCATCAGCAATACAAGAGGAAATTTTACGGATGATCAAGAACCGTGTATTCTTAGAACAGAATCAACCGGAGAAGAGGGGTTATATGCTGCAGAAGTTCGGCTTTACTCAATACGAAAGCCAAGTGTTCGAAGTGCTTACAGCAAGCGTTGAACCATTGGACGCCACAACTGTAGGGAAATATTCTCAAGTGCCGAAATCAAAGGTTTACGAAGTGCTCAATCGCTTGATAGATAAAGGGCTGTTGAAGAGTTCCTTTACAAACCGGAGAAAACTATATACGGCACTTCCGCTGGATGCGACAATCCAGAAACTCACTACCGAATTCGAAGCGAATGTAGAGGAGTTGAAGAACAAGGAATACACGTTGACTCAAAATGATGATCGCGTATGGACGATCCAAGATGCTACTACCATTTCTTCTGTTTCTGCCGAGTTGCTGAAGAGTGCTCAGTCAAGCATTTACATTTCAGGCTGGAGCGACGACTTAGCGGATCACTTGCCGCTACTCGAAAAGAAGCAAGAGGAAGGGGTGACGGTAGAACTATTGTCTGTCGGAGACATGCACACGAAGCTGAATGAAGCACATATTCTAGTGCCCGACCGAAACCACCAAGCACTGGAGCGCCACCAGCTTCTCATCATCGATGAAAAAGAAATCGTGCTCGCTGGAGTGGAACACGATGAATGGCAAGGGATTCAAACGCAGTCCAGCCCACTTGTGAAATTCTTTACGGAGTTCTTCTATCATGACGTCGCTCTGACAGAAATCACGAAAAAATACGAAGAAACGCTTAAAGAAGATGACCAACTACAATCCATTCTCATGAAATTGAGGTATTAAAAAAATCCCGGCAAAGGCCGGGATTATATTTTTTCTACGATATATACCTTTTTCTCACGGAAATACTTTTCCCCTTCATGATCGTCATGTTCAAAGAAACCGTTGAATTCATTGACAACTTTGTATTCTCGCTCGGGTTCTGTAAACAACTGGTTCTCATTGTTCGACATTAACACCACTTCCGAAGTTGAAACAAAACTGTCGAGTTCCTTCGCTTTATAATTCTGACCAACTTCAACCTCACTTAAGCGATACTCTGCCATCTGTAAGCCCACCTTTCTTTTTCCATTCCATTCCCAGGTGCGCTTTTTATTAAACTAGATCGGTAGCAATCGCCTTCTGTAAAGTTGGATGACGCACTCTATGAAGAGCCTCGGGTATTTCTTTGGAAAATAAGGCCTCTGATAGTACGTGTAGTAGGCTTTTTTCAAGTCATCCCAATGCGGACATTCCTCTTCTTGGAAAAAACGAGCTACATCAATAACCTTAATGCGACCATCTTCGGTCAACATGATATTTTTCAAGTGGGTATCAGAAGGGTTCAGCCCTTGCGAACGGGCAAACCCAAGCGCACGGTCCACTTCGTGTATCATCTCTTCTGTGATCGGAACACCTTCCACTAGACAGTCATACAACGTCCTGCCAGTCACATACTCCAGCACAATGTAGCCATCCCCAGCTTCATACACTTCCGGAAATAACTCATGTGTGGATAGGCGGGTGTAAACATCCGCTTCCACTGTAGCGACCGTACGATAAGAAGGATAAAACACTTTCACGACTCTGCCTGTTTCGTAATGACGAAACGCCACAGCACTTCTCCCCTGACCAATCCATTCCAATGAATCTGGATAATGGATCACCTTCTCGTTATGAAAGTGAACTTGTTCAACTAATGCTTTCATCTTTATCTCCCTCATGATTGCATTTGTCATTTTGAACATTATAGCAGAATTTTTCTGAATTTATGCTCGATTTGCTCTTCTGTTTGGTAAACTATTCGAAAAAGGAGACCAGATTATGATAGTAGAAGAAAAAAGAAGTCAAACTTTTACTTATACACATATTCAGAACGGCGGATCGGATGTCTGCATCATGCTGTCTGGAGCTAGCTACAATTACGACCACCCGCTATTCTACTACGCAACAATGACCATGCTGAAAAACAAAATCGATGTTATTCACCTGCACTATTCTTACCCGGAATCTATTCTCGAGCAGTCGAAACGAAAAGTGGCAGAGGTTATGTACAAGGACATCATCGAAGTGGTCGACCTTGAGAAGAGCTATCGGGATTACATATTCTTAGGCAAGTCGCTTGGTACCGTTCCACTTGTCTTAAGTTCCCTGCCTGCCTCAACACTGATTTTACTTACACCTCTTTTAAAAGATGACGACATACGAGAAGCCATTACAAACATTGAAACACCTGCTCTTGCAGTGATCGGTGACAGCGACCATCACTTCATACAACAGACATGGGACTCTATTCCCTTCTCCAAAATATTGGTCCCAGGCGGAAATCATTCGCTCGATGTCGGCTTTGACGAAGAAGCTTCCCTTTTTGCTATTCGTTCCACCATGCAGGAGATCCAAAATTTCCTTACAACAAAATAAAACGGAGGCTTCACACAGCCTCCGATTTTCTATTGATTCTGATTCAATTGTTGGGTAGCCCGCTTCACGAGTTCCTTCACCATTTGTCCACCAAGGGAACCCCCGACTTTACCAGCTTCTTTCGTCGTCAAGTCACCGTTATACCCTTTTCGAAACGGAATCCCCTGCTCCCTCGCCATTTCATACTTAGCTTCTTCCGGCGAATTTGTATTGGCAATCTCTGCCTTCAATTGGTCCAAACCTTGACGTGCTTCCGGAACAAGGATTTTATTTCTTCTGCTCATTCTGTCTTTTTCCTTTCGGGAACCGTTGACGTGAAAGCTCTTCTCCATCATGACTGATCAATTCCCCGTCTTCTCCCACTTGATCGATCTTGCCGTCGATTGTTCCCTCCATGTATGAGTCAGACGCTTGTTCTTCAGTGATACGCTGGCCTTTGTCTTGTTTTGGCATCATTTATTCCTCCTTTGGTTTAGGTTTTGCGAAAAGAATAGAATCATTCGACTGAAACTTATCAGAGGGGATATTCGTACTAGGAAGAGAAGGGAGTTTTTGGATGTTATTGAAAGCGATCATCATTATAGTAAGCATCTATTTAGTAATCACGTTCGTCATGCTTCCCATTCAATACCGTTACTTAATTGGTATAAAAGAAGAGCAGGACAAGAACAACCAATCAACGAGAGAATATTACGAACAAATGCCAATCCAAGAAGAAGTGCTCCACGGTAACACGCAGCTTAATCCTATGTTCTTCCTCGCGAACTTCTTAGCTTGGCTCATCTTGAAATTCCAGAAAAAGATATAGTAAAAAACACCTCCTAGTCCAAACTAAAAGTGGAGGTGATCGCAGATGAGTAAGAAAAGCAATGCCCAAAAAGGAAAGCGCGAAAAAAGCGTTAATCCTCAAGGGTTGACGGAAGACGTAGCGGAACAACAACCAAAATCACAGCTTGAACAACGAGCAAAGCATACAAACAGAAAAGGCTGACGTTATGACGTCAGCTCTTTTTATGAAGAAATTCCTCTGCAAATTGAGAGTAGCTCTCCTTGTTGCACGATTGGTAAATGACTTGCTCAATACGGACCGGATCCCCGAAAAAGAAACGCTCATAAAGCGTCTGTCTTGATCCGAACGAGCTCATCGCTACATCCCATGCCAGGCGGTACAACCTCACTTTGTCTTCTCCATTGGAAACCCCCGTCCGTAAGTAAAAGTTCAAATCCTCACGTAAATCAGACTGAAAGGCATCTTCTGAAGGAAGGGTTACTAGACCACTCGCCCCTAGTAATTGGAGGATCTCCGTAAATCTCGGATAAAAGCGTTGGAATTCGTTTATCGCAGTGTATAAAGGCAACCTGGCTGGAACCATTACTCCCGCCTCGTCCTCTAGTGAGTCGTTTTCTGATAAGAGGAGGAGCGCCTTCAACGATTCTCTCGCCTTGATCATTTCTGCTACTTTACTTTGCACATGGTGGTATTCTTCGATTTGAATTTCCTCTACGATCTTTATCGCTAGCCCTAGCACGAACTCGGTTTTTATAACCTGCCTGGAGACAATCTGATGAAGGGTCATCGGCGTGAACTTCCCTTTGACATAGAGCTGATCGGCAGCCCGGATATTTTCATAAAGGAACACCCGCTCCCAAGGTACAAGAACATCATCAAACAAGACAAGAGAGTCCATCTCCTCAAACCGAGAAGACAATGGAGAGTTGAAGCGGCTTGAATCCACCCCAAAGGATGATCGGCAGACAAACTTCAAGCCGGCAGTATCTGTCGGAATGGAAAATAAGTATGCATACTCTTTCTTAGAAGCTCCAGGCGCTGAATAAACGATAACCTCATCCGTCATTCCGCCTTGCGTAGCCAAGAGCTTTGCCCCGCGAATGATAAGTCCTTCTTCTGTCTTATCGACAATTCGGGCATTCTGATCATCTTCATCTAGAAAAGACAAGCTTGCACGATTGTTTTGTGGATTGATGAACGTATGAGTAAAAGACAAATCCTCTCCTTTAGCTTTCTCATAAAAAGCTTGAAGCCTGTCAGGGAAACAATTTTCCTCGTTTTCAAGGAGGTTCTTTGATGCGGCAAAGGATGCCAAGACCGTGTTCATATAATCCGGACTACGCCCCATCATGCCGGCCGTATGCCGAGCCCACAACTGAACTAACTTTCTTCGTTTTTCGAGGTCTGCTTTCGTCCGTGGAATTAAGTAAGAGGTGCCGAATTGACTGGATGACATGGTGATGGACTGATGTTCTTCTTCATTCTGTAGATCATACAGTTCAGCCTGACTTTGAATGCCTCCACGAAATGCTGGGTGGTCCGTTATATCTTCTACTAGTTTTCCGTCATACCAAACTGAGCTTTTTAGTGCCGCGATGCGTCTTTTGTACTCCGCTCCATCGATCACCTTCATCACTCCTCAATTAAAGCTGATGGGTTATTGTATTGGGCGGGTTTGGTATGTGTGCATGGTCAAGATTTAGAGGGGTTGTATCAATTGATGGGAATGTTCTTTCAAAAAGGGCGCAACTTCTTTCAATTCAGCCTCATCTTCTTTCAAAAAAGGTGAATCTTCTTTCAAATGAAGCGAAAGTTCTTTCAATCTGTTGGAATAAGGTAATAGGAGTTGGAGGTGCTTCCAACTTTTTTGTAGCCGAGAGATTTTAGAATGCGATTAGCCACCTGCCTATCATTGATTCGTAAAAAATCACAAAGTTGCTGATTCGATACCTTGAATGGAAGGTAGCTGGACTTAATGACATCTGGATGAGGAGAATCTAAGGAAGCGTAAGAATTGGTGAAGACGACAAGCGCGGAGATCGGAATAGAAGGAAGAGTTTGTTGAGAAATCCATTTGCGGAGTTGGACAGTCTGGCGTTTCGCCTGTAGGATCGGATCAGCGTAAGCTTTCTGCTGTCCGTCTACAATTTGCAGCATTTGGTGGTTATCTCCATCATAAATCAACTCTCCCGCATAGTTCTTTACTTCAATCAGGAAGATACGAGAGCGTGTTACAAGGACTACATCCATCTGGAAAATATATAAATCCCCTTGTAGACGAATGCCGTTCAATACTTGAAAATCTCCGTCAATAAAGTGCAGGTGATAATCGAGAGAAGCTTCCCCATTCATCCCTGACTTTTTGATTCCGTAGGCTTGTTCAACTGCGGGAAGCAAGTGATGGTCAGGAGACAAACGATCTAGCAACGATCGGAGCCGTTCTATTGAAATAGACAAGAATAAACCTCCTTTCCTTTATATCCTACCAAAAAAACCTGCCCCGAAGGACAGGTTTTCCATTTTATGAGAATATCTCATCAATCATTTGTATTTCACCATCCGTCAAATCCACCTTCAGCGTGTTCAAGTTATCAACAACTTGATCTTTACGTTTTGCTCCTGGGATGACGGCATCAATAGATGGTTGGTTTAAATACCAGGCGAGCACTACGTGAGGAACATCGACCTCATTACGCTCCGCGATCGGTCTCAGCTTATCGACTTTCGCTAGATTCTCCTTGAATGCCTCCCCTTGGAAAAGAGGATTCTTCGCTCTGAAGTCATCAAACGTCGTGTTTTCATCATATTTTCCTGCTAGCAAGCCAGAAGCAAACGGGAAGTATGGAACGAACGATATGTGGTTATCTGCTGTGTATGGCAGCATTTCTTTCTCTGCATCCCGCTTGAAAAGGTTATATTCCGATTGAATTACATCGACGTAACCGTCCTGATCGGCTTCCTTCAACTGCTCTACAGAGAAGTTCGAAACGCCAATGGAACGGATCTTTCCTTGGTCTTTCAACTCTTTTAGAGCTCCCACCGCTTCATATTTCGGTGTGTCATCATCCGGGAAGTGAATGTAATACAAGTCGATATAATCGGTTTGCAACCTTTTCAAACTTGCCTCCACTTGTTCCTTGAGGAAGTCAGGTCGGTTGTTGAATACGACATCGTCCCCCTTGAACTGGTGAGCACCTTTCGTGGCTAACACGATCTCGTCACGTTTACCGTGTTCTTTCACTACCTGTCCAACAAGCTCTTCTGACCGCTCCGGTCCATAAATGAAAGCTGTGTCTAAAAAGTTCATGCCATGATTCAATGCCGTACGCACCACGTCTTTGCCGGCTTCTTCATCTAGATTCGGATATATGTTGTGACCGCCTACTGCATTAGTCCCCAAACCAATCGGGTTTATCTTTAACTCTGATTGACCTAATTGAATACGATCTTTCATTATCTATCCTTCCTTTCTTATCCCTATTAAACATACCACTTTTGATAAAAATAAAACCTACACAAACAGAACAAATGTTCTTGTTTTTATCCCGCGAGTCCGCTATACTAATTATGTAAATAAAATCCAAGGAGTGGTGATCATGAAACATCAAGCAACCTCCTATTTTACATTTAACGGTTCAGCACGAGAGGCATTGAATTACTACAAGGACATCTTTGAAGGCGAAATTACAAACTTGCAAACGTTCGGAGATGCTGATTTTGAAACACCTCCGGAAATGGACGACCGGATCATGCACGCCCGTTTTCAAAAAGGTGACTTTCTTTTCATGGTTTCCGACTCGTTTCTTAATCAGGACATACACCCTGGTACAACCATTTCACTCGCGCTTGAGTTGGACAGCCCTGAAGAGATTGAAACTTACTACCAGCGCTTGAAAGAGAACGGAACTGTGTTAATGGAGCTTCAGGATACGTTCTGGGGTGCTACTTACGCCAAAGTGCGCGATGCTTATGACATCACTTGGGATTTAAACTTCGAGAAAGCATAAAGAAAACTAGAGCGGCTTGGGATCAAGCTGCTCTAGTTCTCATCTAAATGACGGGTGCAATTAAAGAGCTCCAACTCCCAATCTCCTACGTCTCTTATTACTTCTGTAATCGAGGTGTTATTGATATGTCCATCAACCGATTGTCCGGAAACGATCTCGCGTACGAGATGACTGATTAAAGATCCATGACTTACTACCAACACCCGCTCTTCCTCATGCTTCTCTTCTATTTCTTCCAGAAGAGAAAGTACTCTATGTAGCGCGTCTTCTTTTTTCTCCATTCCTAATTCAAGTGTTCTCCACTCTTGGCCCCACTTGTCTATTCGCTCTTGTTCTGTCGTTCCTTCAATCTGCCCGCCTCCGACTTCTCGTAACCGGTCATCTTTTATCAAAGGAATCTGCAATCGTTTCTGAATAATCTCAGCTGTTTCGGATGCCCGTGCCAGCGGACTTGCATAAATGTAGCTCCAGTCTTCTTTCTCTAACCTTAAAGCTAGCTTTTCTGCTTCGTTCCTACCTTCATCATCTAAAGGGATATTAGATGACCCTTGCGCGCGTCGTTGTTTATTCCACGGAGTACTCCCATGTCTGATGATTCCAACTCTGATCATAATGGCCCCTCTTTTCCAATGTATTTCTTGTAATAGACTCCCTCATTACTTCGATGACTCTCTCTGAATCCAAGTGACATATGCGCCTCTTGACTTCCAACATTATCACATTCTACATCCGAAGCGATTTCAAGGCAGCCTTGTTCCAGTGCCCAATACTCTCCTGCATGAACCAGTTTCCGGCCAAATCCTTGCCTTTGCAAATCAGCATCCACATACCAACCTTCTATATAAGCAACAGGCTTAGAGTCCACAAAGGGGAGTTCAGGGTAGAGTGATAATTCGATGAAGCCTCCTAAAGACCGGTTCGGCCTTTCGATTACAAACACCTGCCATTTCCATTCGTTTTTATAAAAGGGAAGCCCCTTTGTGGTGTGTTCAATGTCTTGTCGGTGCTCTGAGTCCGAAGCATGAGGCCAGAGTGTCTTCCTCATTCTGACATACTCTTCCTTCTCCCTCTCCTCTTCGTTCACTCGTCGAATCATCCACCCACTTCCTTTCACACAAATAACAGAGGCCGCTTAAAGCGACCTCTGCATTTCTTAGTCTAAATCTAAATCTGTAACGGCTCCATTCGCAGAAGAGGAAACCAACTTCGCGTACTTCGCTAACACTCCTGTTTTAAACTTCGGTTCAGGACGTTTCCATTCCTGCTTCCGTCTGTCTAACTCTTCTTCTGAAACTTGCATGTTGATCTGTTGCGTATCGCTGTCGATAATGACGGTATCGCCGGTCTCTAAGATTCCGATTGGCCCTCCGACGGCTGCTTCTGGGGCAACGTGACCGATGACGAAGCCGTGAGAACCACCGGAGAAACGTCCGTCTGTAATCAACGCGACTTTTCCGCCGAGTCCTTTACCGACAATCATGGCTGTGATGGAGAGCATCTCTGGCATTCCCGGTCCACCTTTTGGACCTACATTTCGTATGACAAGTACATCGCCAGCTTGGATAACATTGTCTTCAATCGCTTCTGTCGCTGCTGCTTCACTGTCATACACACGTGCGGTCCCTTCGAACCTGGAAATCTTCTGACCGGACATTTTCGCAACCGCCCCATCCGGTGCCAGGTTCCCTTTCAAAACAACGAGCGGACCATTAGGTTTGATCGGCTCTTCAAGCGGCAAGATGACTTTTTGCCCTTCTTTCAATGGTTCAGCCTCTGCCAAGTTTTCTGCAACGGTTTTTCCTGTCACCGTCAGGCAATCTCCGTGCAAGAGACCGTGCTCATGCAAAAGCTTCATAACGGCTGGTACACCACCGCTTTCATATAAATCCTGCATGACATATTTTCCGCTCGGTTTCATGTCCGCGATATGTGGGACGTTTTGACGGACGCGTTCGAAGTCGTCTAATGTCAAATCGACTCCTGCAGAGCGAGCAATCGCTAATAAGTGAAGGAAAGCATTCGTCGAACCTCCCAATGCCATCACGACCGTTATCGCATTTTCAAACGCTTCTTTAGTCATGATATCTCTTGGGTAAATTTCACGCTCGAGCAAGTCAAGAATCATTTCACCAGCTTGATGACATTCCTGCTCTTTATAATCCGCGATAGCAGGGGTGGAAGAAGATCCAGGAATGCTCATTCCTAATGCTTCTACAGCAGATGCCATCGTGTTTGCCGTGTACATACCGCCACATGCTCCAGCACCAGGACAAGCAGAACATTCTACTTTATGCAGCTGTTCGTCATTGATTTCTCCCTCATGATACTGACCGACTGCTTCGAAAGACGAGACAATATCGATATCTTCTCCATTCAGTTTTCCTGGTTGAATTGTGCCACCGTACACATAGACAGCAGGTAAATTCATGCGACCGATCGAAATCAAACAACCTGGTGTCGTCTTATCACACCCTCCGATTGCAACGACACCATCAAGCCTTTCCGCATTCATTACTGTCTCAATAGAGTCTGCGATCACTTCACGACTTGGCAAGGAGTAATTCATCCCTTCATGCCCCATCGCAATTCCGTCCGCTACTGTGATCGTATTGAAGATCATCGGTGCGCCGCCACTTTCTTTTGCACCATCTTTAGCTTCACGAGCTAAGCGGTCAATATGTACGTTACAAGGCGTCACTTCGCTCCAAGTACTCGCAACACCAATCATCGGCTTTTTAAAGTCTTCGTCTGTAAAACCGACAGCTCGCAGCATGGAACGGTTGGGAACGCGGTTCACCCCTTCGCTGATGACTTTACTTCTGATTCGTAGATCTTTCTTTGTTTCCTTCATTCTTTCCACCCCTTTTTCCGTGTTGTTTATAATGATGATACTAACTGTTGCAGGGCTTGGCAATCATTTTTCTGAAAATAATAAAGATTCTTTTTATTTAAGCGCTTACAGAAAAAGGCTTACTCAAAATCGAGCAAGCCTCTTAATAATCAATTATGATCGGGCAGGTTCAAACGTACGACAATCGGTTTCTTGACTGTTGTGCGCTTGTCGGCCACTGTGACTAACGACAAAAATTTCATCTGCGCCACAACTTTTCCCGTTGATGTTGTGAACACAGTTGGATACTTCACAAAGGACATCCTTTGCCATCATCACACACCTCCCTCCCTCTTACTATTTGCAATGAGAGAAAAGATATCCACCGATTTGCCCCATCATGGTGTTGTGAATTATGATAAAATATAGTACGTGCGAAAAACGTACACGTAACCTTTTCTTATAAGAAACATATACTAAGCATAAAAAAGACGAATATCCTTTTGCTTAGTTTTGGGATACGACCTCCCATGTTAATCGACAGCTACGTAACAAAACAAATCAAATAGGATTGGTGTTCATGAATATAAAAGAAGCGATTTACCATAAATTAATGGAACTTGTGAAAGAAGAAAATGTGAAGGTGGATGAATTGTTGAAGAACCACCTTTATACGAAATTAGGTGGAAAAGCGGACTTCTTTATTACTCCGACTTCTTTTGAAGAAGTACAAAATGTAGTCAAGCTTGCGAAAGAAGATAAGATTCCTTTCACTCTCCTCGGCAATGGTTCTAACCTGATCATTCGCGATGGTGGTATCCGGGGGATGGTTATCAACTTGAAGCACTTGGACCGTATTTCCACAGAAGGTGATTCTGTCATTGTTCAGAGCGGAGCAAGGATTATTGACGCCTCTCGCTTTGCGTTAGAACAAGAACTGTCCGGCCTTGAATTCGCTTGCGGTATCCCTGGTACGGTAGGTGGTGCATTGTATATGAATGCAGGTGCTTACGGCGGGGAGATAAAAGATGTTTTGGATTACGCTATGGTAGTAGACCGGCACGGAAATCTACTCAAGCGTGATGCTTCTGAATTAGGCCTGGATTATCGTACAAGTAACATCCCACAGCGTGGTGATATCGTTGTTGAGGCAGCGTTCAAACTAACTCCCTCCACTTATGACGAGATCAAGCACGTGATGGATGATTTGACATTCAAACGGGAATCGAAGCAGCCGCTTGAATATCCATCTTGTGGTAGTGTATTCAAGCGCCCACCAGGATACTTCGCTGGGAAGCTGATCCAAGACAGCGATCTTCAAGGAACTAGCATCGGCGGTGCAGAAGTGTCGACGAAGCACGCTGGCTTTATCGTCAATAAAGACGATGCGTCTACTTCTGATTACATTTCGCTCATCGAACACGTTCAGAAGACGGTTAAAGATAAGTTCGGCGTAGAACTAGAGCGCGAAGTTCGGATCATCGGGGAAGACCATAAGTAAAGTTCAGCCACCTTGGCTGAACTTTTTTTCTTTAAAAATCCAGTTCTTCTTTGTCTCTGAAGAATTTCCCATTCGGTCCGTCCTCCTCCAATTGAGCCAGCCAGAGAATGCCTTCCATCGCTTCTTCTGGTTCTCGCTTCGCTTTATCTCCACCAAGGTCCGTTTTCACCCAACCTGGACTAACGGAATTTACTTTGACGTTCTTGCGACGTGTAGATCCTGCGAAAAGTCTAGTCAATGCATTCAGACTGTATTTCGATGCTTTATAAGCCCCTGCCATCGGTTCATCCATAGCGGATGAGACTCCCATTTCGGCAGCTAAGTTGACGACCCTTCCGTAATTATTATCAATCATGACAGGAATAAATGTTCTCATTAAGAAGTAGGGACCGAAATAGTTGACCAACTGTACATCTTCAAAAGTTACGGAATCAACATCCAGAATAGATTCCTTCTTGTCAGGGAAAATTCCCGCATTATTGATGAGTACATCTAGCTTTCCATCTTCCTCTAAAATACGGTCACGCAATTCTTCCATACGATCCGGTTGAGCCACATCACAAAATACATATTGTACATCGAATCCTTCTTCCTTTAAAATCGCCTCCGCTTTTTTCCCTTTTTCCTCTCTTCGAGCACCTAACCAAACTTTGTATCCAGTCTTCGCTAACTGTCTGCTCGCCTCAAACCCTATCCCACGATTTGCACCTGTCACGAGTGCGTTCTTCATAAGGCAATCCCCTCCTACGTCTTTTCAGATTTTTATTCCCCTTTTCTTGCTCTCGACACTTTCGGATACGTTCTCAATCGGTTTTCACTTGTCTATTCAGGGAGGTAGTTCTATAATATAACTAATTGATATATATCAAATTGATATAGGAGTTTTGAGAGATGGCTACTAACCATACGAAATACGCAATATTAGGTGTTTTGACAATAGGCTGTCGGACAGGCTATTCCATTAAACAGATGATAGATGGAAGTTTGAATCACTTTTGGAAAATCAGCTACGGACAAATTTATCCCACTCTGAAAAAACTAGTCGAAGAAGGATTGGCGTCTGTAAAGGAACAAACGCAGGAAGATAAGCCAGACAAGAAAGAATATTCCCTGACATCGGACGGGGAAAAAGCTCTTCGTGACTGGCTTGCAGAACCTCTCGAGAGCGTTCCAAAAGAAAAAAACGAACTACTGCTCAAGTTGTTTTTCAGCCGACACCAGAGTCTGTCCACGACACTTCATTTATTAGAACAGTACAAGAAACAGTTAAAGGAAGTCTATGCCACATATGAGTCCATCGAATACATGATTAGGGATAATAACCCAGAGGACGTGGATGCGAAGTATTGGCTATTCACCTTGGATTACGGCAAAAGAACGACAGTTGCCGCTTTGGACTGGTGCGAAGACACAATAGAGGCTATTCAAGAGGAGGAGTAAAAATGGCGAAGGTGATATCTGAACGTTTCACCGCTGCTCACGAGGACGATGTAGTCTTGTTTATCATTGGAATGCGCATCAACAAATGGTGGGCAGTGCATAAATGGATCCCGGTGTTCATTGCATTTCCGAGGATGGTCCAAGAACTCTACAGCAATAAAGACCTCGGATTCCTGTCAACCGAACTTTACTTCGGCAGAACAACCATGTCGGTCCAATATTGGCGCTCTTCAGCAGAACTGATGGCTTATGCAAGAGGAATGAAGCATTTGAAAGCTTGGAAGAATTTCAATAAGAAGATCGGCACGGATGGGTCCGTTGGAATCTATCATGAAACGTACATCGTTCCGAATGAGAACTACGAATGTATTTATGCCAACATGCCTCCTTTCGGTCTATCGAAAGCAGCTGGACACAAATCAATAACAGTTGCGACCTCCAGTGCAAGAAAAAGATTAAAAAATCGTACAAGTTAAAAAAGCCCGAGCATAACGCTCGGGCTCCTTGCTATTAATAAGCCCCTTTAGAATAAGTCAGCTCATAACTATGCGTGTAAATCTCGAATACGTTACCGAACGGATCTTCCACATAAACCATTTTGTATGGCTTCTCTCCTGGATAATACTCACGGATTGGCATACGTTGTTTTCCACCGTGTGCCTTGATTTTCTCAACAATTCCTTCAATATCAGGATCTTGGATACAATAGTGGAAGATACCTGTTTTCCAATATTCGAAGTTGTTTTCAGGCTGTTCGTTATGACCGAATTCGAACAATTCGACTCCGATGCGATCACCTGTAGATAAGTGTGCGATTTTCATACTCTCCCAGTCGTTACCGAATACATCACGGCACATTTGACCGACTGGTGTGTCATCGTTGTAAACCGGAGATGGTTCCATGATGGTGTACCAACCGAACACTTCTGTATAAAATTTCACCGCTTGTTCAACGTCTGGTACGGATAGCCCGATATGAGAAAAACTTCTAGGATAAGGTTGCATAATTAATTACCTCCATTGAAATGATTTGACGCTATTATCGTACACCCTTACGATAAATAGCGGAAGAATGCACTTTTTTGTGAGAAACTAACCTACAGGTAAGTAAGGAGGGCAAAACATGACACAACCGACGCTTGATGAGAACGGAAAGCTTAAGTGCTCGATTGAATATACATTAAGAAAAATCGGCGGCAAATGGAAGACCGTCATCTTATGGCACCTCGGAGTGGAAGGCACGCACCGCTATAATGAATTACGCCGCCTCCTGCCAGGGGTTGCGCACAAAGTTCTTAGCCAGCAATTGAAGGAGCTCGAGGAGGACGGCTTCATCAATCGTAAACAATACGATGAGATTCCTCCGAAAGTGGAGTACTCTATGACGGAAAAAGGAAAAACACTCCTGCCTATCCTGCAGGAAATGCATAAATGGGGATCCGAACATAATCAATAAAAGAGTCCAGGGCATCCCTGGACTCTATGTTTAAGCTTTCACTTTTGTTACGATTTTCCCTTGGACGTGACGTTCAGATAAGCGCTCGAGTGCTTGTGGCACTTCCTCAAACGCAATGGTTTCGGATAACAGAGACCATAACGTCCCTTCCGCAACGCGGTGGAGCATATCATCTCCCATGACAGCTAAATCTTTTTGAGATTCGATATCTGCCTGATGGATGGCACCTAGTGCTATCTCATGATAGGAGACAACTTTAGTAAAAGGCTTCACCTTGTCAAAATCCGGTTTTCCGGCAATATAAACGATGTGGCCCAAATGAGCTAAATAGTCGAGAGAAGCGGTAGCATTTTCTCTGCTGACAGCGTCGATGACGGCATCCACTCCTCGTCCGTTTGTGATTTCGTCCACCTTTTGACCGACATCTTCGTTACGGTAATCAATAGCATAATCGGCGCCCAGAGAACGAACGTGATCATGTTTTTTTGAAGAAGCAGTAGTGAGAACGGTCTTTCCTGCTGCTTTTGCTAACTGGATTGCGAACCCACCCACTCCACCTGCTCCTGCATGGATGAGGATCGTGTTAATATTTTCTAAAGGTAGCTTCCTGTGAATCGCTTGATAGGCTGTGTATCCTGCCGTCGGTAGTGCTGCCGCTTCTTCAAAGGAAACAGCATCTGGAATGACGGAAACCGTATGAGCTGTGGTTACGTCATATTCCGCATAACCGCCTTTCTTCTGCAAGTCACCATGGTAGACAACTCTATCACCTACGTGCAAATCTTCTACTCCTTCTCCGAGCGCTTGGACGACTCCCGCTACATCTAATCCTAGTATATGAGGGTATGTCCAGGCCGGATGTCCATTCGTCGCTATCTTATAGTCGACCGGATTCAATCCCACGGCATGAACCTCTACGAGTACTTCTCCCACAGCCGGATCAGGCGCCTCCACCTCTTCCAATTTCATAGACTTCCATTGGTTCGGTTCGTGTAACAGTAATGCTTTCATATAAACAACTCCCTTTCGAGCTCTATTTTTTATCATTTCACGGAATATGCCTTATACTAAACGCATCGAGTTGACTATACAAGTAGGCACTTTTTAGTAACCAAGGTTACCGAATCGTAACCTGTATGGAGTAAGATAGATGAAACAACTTCAGTCGGAATATCAATGCGCCATTAACCTTGTCGTCGATGTAATCGGCGGTAAATGGAAAGTCTTTATTATGTGGAACTTGAATGAAGGGAATAAACGGTTCAAAGAGCTTGAGCGATCTATCCCTGGCATAACAAAGAAGATGTTAACTCAGCAACTTCGTGAATTAGAGCACCACGGTTTGGTGCAGCGCACTGTCTTCGAAGAATTACCACCTCGAGTGGAATATGAAACCACCGAGTTAGGAAAAAAGCTTCAACCCGTTCTATTTGAGATGTGTAAATGGGGAGATGAGTATACGGAAGCGAACAAGATTAGCATGAATCAATGCTGGACCCAGCAGGATTTCATGAATTCTTCTCCATAAGAAAAGAGGACGAAATGCTCGTCCTCTCCTTCTCATTATGACATCCATTTTGGTGGTGTATTTTTCTCCCAGTACACTTCTCCGATAGTATGGTGTTTAGCGAAATTATCATCTTTCAAGTGATAATGAAAATTGAACCAGTAGCCTTCTCCCGGCCGTTTATCACGTCTGACATCAAAGCGGGCTAGTTCCTCTCCGCTCTCTTTGTTTATTAATGTGAAGATTTTCTCCCCATAACCAGGAGTCAACTCTTCCGTTATTTCATAATGAGGAAGTTCGTCCTCATCCATATCTTCTAGTATGGAGTCTACAATCTCCTCGATTTTCGGTAGAATATCTTCTGTCATATCCTCGTCCACTTTCTGGATAATACGAGGCCCCATTTTCATCATGGTCTGCTCTTTGGCTTGTTCTTTCATTTGATTCACATAATCATCGGCTGTAAGTGGTAAGTCTTCTGGTGTATCTTGGACTTCTTCAATCGTGTTTAAAAAATGACTTTCTTGTTCTTCCGGTTCCTGCGGTGCTACCTCTTTCTCAGCTGTATCAGCAGCATAGGCAGGAGGAATGTATAAGCCTAGTGTAAGTACGGATACGAGTACAACAAATAACTTTCTTCCCCAAGTTGTCATATTCAGATCTCCCTTTTCGATCCTCTTTTCCATTATTTTAACATGTTTTTCATCTCTATTTATGTATCAAAAGTGTCATTTTTCTGACTGTATTGTTACCGGTACATGTTGGTTGGCTAACAAAGTGTAGACGCGCTTGTCTTCCTGGATTACCGGACCTTCCAACAGGATGCCGGTTGATCTGGCCATGTTTGCGAACTCATCTGCATCATCGACTATGACCCGCAAGACTTTTCGACTACTCTCTCCATTCTCATTCGAGTACACTGTTGAGACGTGTTGATAACTAATAATTTTCACTCATTCGCCTCCTACGAAATTGTTTGAACATTCACTCATATTCATAAGTTTAACATGAAACGACAAGTTATGTACCCCTGAAATTAGAACGCTTACACCCACATGAAACTTCCTTTACTGGGAAAGCTGAAGAAGTACAACTTTGAGGAGGTTCTATAATGCAAAACAATCCACAATCTGTAAATCAAAACCAAACCGGTCAGCAACCGATGATGAACCAAAACCATGGTGGACACGAACTTTTTGATGCGCACGAAGTTATTGCCGGAATGATCAGCATGCTCGATCAGTATCAAATGTATGATCAACACATTCAGGATCCGGAGCTGAAAGACATCTTAAAGCGCCAATCTGAATTCGTACAGCAAACGTACAACAGCGTTGTGCACAGCTTTTCGACAGGACAAGATCCACAAGTTCCAACACAGCAATATCAAATGACTCAGCCTAACGATGCGGTATATGGGGTCAAAGCAGGTCAGCCGAAAAAGCCGAACCAGTCAATCAATGACTTATCGGACCAAGGATTGTCCGCATACATGCTTGGTCAGACAAAATCACTCGCGTCTCTTTTGACTATGACGTCCCTTGAGATGACGAATCCAGTCCTTCGCCGAGTGATTGCTGATAGTGTTCCGAACTTCATTGAAATGAGTTACGAGACATTTTTGTATCAAAACAAACATGGGTACTATCAAGTGCCGCAACTGAATGCCCAAGATATGAACACTATGCTTCAAAGCTACGCAGAAGCACCCGTGCAAGGAAACCCGAATACTAACATGCACTAACACCAAAAGGAGCCTAATGGCTCCTTTTGGCTTTTGGTTTCGTTATCAAAATAGTGAAAAAACTTAAGAAAACGCCCCTCATATCCTTGTCCCATTCACGATATAGTAGTAAGAGATAAAGGAGGGAGTGCTTTGTCCGTATTTTTAACTTACATCCTGTTGGGAATCTCACTATCTGCTCCGGTCGGACCTATCAACGCTGCGCAAATCGATAAGGGGATCCGGTTTGGCTTTATGAATGCGTGGTTGCTCGGTGTCGGAGCCATGCTTGCTGATATGGTATTCATGTTAATGATATTTTTTGGTATTGCGAACTGGGTGGACACTCCACTCGTACAGACGTTTCTTTGGTCATTCGGCTTTTTTGTCCTATGTTACACAGGGGTGGAAAGCATTTTGAAGTCCTCTCCCCCACCCGCTTCATCCGAATTGACACGAAGAGAATCACCTAATAGATCTCTGCTCTCTGGTTTCCTGCTAGCTATTTCTAATCCCCTGAACATCCTTTTTTGGCTAGGTATTTACGGCTCGATGCTTGCTCAAGTCTCTCAACAATATGAGAACCTTCAGCTGCTTCTATACAGTAGCGGAATATTTGTTGGAATATTAATTTGGGATGCGAGCATGGCGGCTCTGTCATCTGGTGCAAAGCGAGTGGTACGTCCAAAGGTCCTCCAAAGCATCTCTGTGCTTTCCGGACTCATCCTCATCTTGTTTGGTCTATATTTCGGATTCCAGGCAGCCCAGTTGTTATTGGCTTAGACATACACCTATAGTTCTTCCATTCATACGATAAGGTGTGAATCACCTTCAGGAGGGAGAACTTTATGAAACTACTGTCCAAATCCATGATCGAAACCGATAAAGAATCACTGGAACCTTGGAAGCGTTCGGTCTATGACGACTTCTCTCGGATGATGACCGACCGAGAACACCCGTATCCTTGCGTGCCAGGCGTGCAAGGTTTCTTACAAGATTCGCTCCGTTTCGGATTCGCTGGAGACCCTCGCACTCCTAAGGCAGCTGAACAATTTGCCTGCCAGTTAATCCAGTACGGCAACATTTCGAGAGAGACGGGACCTTATGCTTCTATTGTAATCTTCTTTGATACAACTCATATTCCTAAAGATATATCCACCAGCGAGTATGAAGAGCTATTTTGGACACTTCTCACACGTGTCCACCAAATGGATGAAGAACCATGGCCGGAGCATATCCCAACAAATCCATCAGACCCTGGCTGGGAGTTCTGCTTCAACGGCCAGCCATACTTCGCCTTCTGCGCAACTCCCACCCATCTAAATAGGAAGAGCCGGCACTTCCCGACTTTTCTCATCGCTCTGCAACCGAGATGGGTTTTTGAAGATATCCATGACGGAACGACATATGGGAGGAAATTGAAAGCAGCCATCCGCAACCGCCTTGAAGCGTTTGATCAAGTACCGGCACACCCTTCTCTGAAATGGTACGGTCAAGATGGAAATTTGGAATGGCAACAATACTTCCTACACGACGATAACAACATCCCCCTTCAATGTCCTTTCAAAGCTATGACGAAGCAGAATCAATGATGAGCTGTTTTATGTTTTACAACCGTTGCGATCGCAATAACCCCTAGAAAAAGAAAACTTACCCACAATCCCGTGCGACTGGCAGGATTGAAACATGTACCAATTACAGCAAGCATGATGCCAAATACCCCGCCCCATACTTTCCATTGGCGCATCTCCCCGACATGCATTAATTTACGATAAGTAATCAGAATGAACATCCAATTGTATAACAACATCAACCCTGCAGCTGTCGTGATATAGGTGAAAATATTTTCAGGAAGTAGTAAGGCAAGTACAACAGAGCCGATTACTGTTGCTGTTGTTAATAAAAATGCAGGCAGCGGGATGCTCTCCTTCCCTTTTTTACGGAAAAGCTTAGGAGCATCTCCCTCTTCTGCAAGCGTAGTCAGCATAACCGTAATGGCATACAAAGAGGCGACCATCGTTGAAAAACCTGCAATGATCAGAATGCTGTTGAACACGTGAGCGATCCAGTTCCAATCGAGGGGTTTTAGTGCTGTTAAGAAGGGGCTCTCCTCCGTATCGATCTGATTTAGCGGAGCAAGCTTTACAACAAAATAAAACGAAAGCAGATAGAGCGTTGTCAAAAGGAGCAGCATCAACCTTCCTGATTTCTCTGCTTCTTTCGGGTCTTTCAGCTCGCTTGCCATCAACCCCATCACCTCTACCCCACCGAATGCATAGAAGGCATACAACAGAGCGACTCCTACCCCTGTAATCCCTTCTGGCAAGAATTCGAGTGGTTGCTCTTGAATCCCGCTTCCCTCCGTTTCGAACATTCCAAACAAAGCGGCCCCTGCCAAAAGCACGAACATAAATATAGCCGCTGCTTTCATCACACCAAACACATTCTCCAAGTCCTCTACTTTTTGAACACCGAGATATAATACGGCTAGCCCCAACACGGAAAAAACCCCTGCACACACCCAAACGGGAACTTGAGGAAACCAAAAGCGGGCAAAGATGGCAAGGGCGGTCAACTGACTCCCCATAATGAGTACCTCTGACGACCAGTACACCCAACCATTACTGAACCCTGCCCAGTCCCCGAATGCCTGCTTGGAATACGTGCGAAATGAACCTTTTTCCGGATGATCTGCTGTCATTTTCGCTAACGATTGATACACGAACCAAGTTACAATCCCAGCAGCAAGAAAGACAAACAGCACAGATGCTCCTGCTTGCTGGACAGCAAGACTCGAACCTAGGAAGTACCCCGTTCCGATCATGCATCCGACTCCTATTAACGATAGCTTCCACCACGTCAGTCCTTTATTCATCGCCACCTCTCCTTTCCTTCTATTGTTAGAAGAAAGCACGAGAATATGTGATGTCGCTAAGGAGATAGTAAAAGGACAAGGAGTGAATGCGAATGGAACTTTATCCAAGCTGTTACAGTGAACACGATTTATTGAAAGCGGTACTTGTTTGTTCCCCTGCGCCATTGGACGTGCCTGATCAACAAACTGCAACCGATGTCCAGTGGGAAAGCCCTTTTGACTATAAGAAGGCGGAACATCAACATGCAGCCATGGTAGAAGCTATAAAGGATTCTGGTGCGATGGTGATCGATTACTCTGTCTATATCGCGGAACAAGACAAGCCTTTTCATGACCAGTTGATTAACCGACTATTCACTAGAGACTTAGCAGGCGTTTGCGGAAAGACCGTCATCGGTGGAGAAGCAGCTACTTCCATGAGACGGCCGGAGTACATTTTGTCCCACCAATTACTTTCTCAGTGGATTCCATCTAATCAATTTGAGATGATCCGAGACGAGAAATGGAAAGCACTAGAGTTCGGGGATGTGTACGTGTTGAATCGCGATGCTGTTTTAATCAATGTCGGCGTGAGAAGCAGTATGGAGAGCGTCGAAGCGGTCCGCGAGAAGATGTTTGCTGCCGGTTTCTCCGAAGTCGCCGCAATCGACCTACCCCGTAGAGCAGATACGATGCACCTAGATATGAACGCTAATATGGTCGGGCCAAGACATTTTCTTGCCAAAAGTTATATGCGGTTCTTCCCTGTCCGCGTTCTGACTCAAGCGGGTGGTGCGTATTTCATGCTGGGAGATTTTCTGCACCGACATGGAATCGAGCCGGTCTGGACGAATGACATCAAGAGTACGCTCCCTGATATCAATTTCCTGAACTTGAACCCGGAAACGATTCTTGCAAGTTCCAAGAGAAATAAGCGTGTGCTCCATCACCATGACGTTCTAAAGTACCATAATGTCATTGAAGTGGAAGTGGATGAACTCGAGAAAGGCGGAGGGGGAATCCGGTGCATGACGCTACCTTTGATCCGCGAATCTTCCTGATCAGATCCGATGTTGCTCGATGCCACATTTTTTTGACCCTTCCAACTAGATTCTCTCCAATTTTTGTCATAAGATAAGGAAAAGTGACGAATAAAAGGGGGATCATGATGAGTATCACGTACCATCCAAAAGAACTTACAACCGAGCACATACTTGCAGAAGACATCTATAAAAACGATACTCTGGTGCTTCCCAAAGGGACAAAGATTTCGGACAACCATATTAAACGGTTTATAAAGTGGGGGTTAGATAGAATCCAAGTCGTCGGCGGAGAAAGCGAGACAGTCACCGTAGAGGAAGATACAAAGAATGAAAAGAAGCAACAGCAATTCCTTCATAAACTATTTCACCAACAGATCGTAAAGCTTGTGAAAGAGACGAGGTACGGAGAGCTTCTAAACCCTTCTCAAACATTAGCAGAGGCACGAGAGCTGTTCATTAGAGTGTTACAGAACCCTCAAACCAAGAAGTTGTTGATGAAGCTTTATCACCATGATGAACACACCTTCACACATTCGATCGATGCCTTCATCCTTGGCTATTTCACGGGTAAGAAAGTGCTGAAGGGAGATGTAGAAGCCTTTGCCATCGGATGTTTGCTGCATGACATAGGCAAACTGCAAATCCCCCATCACATCTTAAAAAAACAGACAAAGCTTACAGGATACGAATATGAAATGATCCAAAACCACACAAAAAAAGGCCAAGCCATCTTACTAGAAAAAGATTACGAACAGGAAAAAGTTGAGCTTGCGAGGTCTCACCATGAGAAACTGAAGGGGACGGGATATCCAGACCAACTCAACGAGGCATATGACTATTTCTCGGATGAGTTACGTCTCCTTAGGGTTATCGATGTATATTCCGCTTTGACATTGGACCGCTCCTACAGAAAAGCTTTCAGCGCTCCGAAGGCTCTGATGATCCTCCTCTCTGAGCAGGAAGATTATGATCAGAAGATGCTGTATCATTTCATTGATACGCTCAATATCTATCCACCAAAAACAACCGTACAATTAAATGATGGTTCAGAAGCGGAAGTCGTGGAAATGCTAGAATCACTGCCGACCATATGCAAAGTAAATGTAAATGGGAAAGCTTTCATGCTCCCCTCTGACAAATCGGTTTATATTGAAAGAATCATCAGCTGGCGTGAAAGGAAAGAAGAACGCTATCAAAAAGTTTGGAGGAAATTCATCCACTCTCTTCTTCACGAAGAAGACCAGAAAGTGCTTGAGTATATTTCCGAATTAGAAGACGGATACAAAATAGAGGATGTTTTCATTCAACTATTTGAAAAAGCGATGAATGAAATGGAGCAGAAAGATCGCCAACAACAGATCAAGCGCTCTGAACTCCTCATCGCTCTGCCAAAGTTAAGAAGGATCATGGGTATCAAGAGCAACGAATACGCCAATGCCACCATCATGGAACAAGAGCCGGTCGTATTCATTACCGTAGGAGAGAAAGGGCATATACGAAATCAAATTCTAGCAGACCTCTTAGTTTCCACGGGTTATAAGCTCGAGTTATTAGAGGTCGAGGACTTGAACACTGACCTGCCTCTGGAGGATTTTCTGCAGTACATATCAAAGTCGTCTGTAAAGAACTTGATTGTCTCAGGAACTCCTGCTCACTCCCAGACGATTCATGCGTTGTCCTCTCAGGTGAAAGATGTGAATAGTTTTATGAACGTATCCTTATTCAGCCACGAGAATTCATCGCCTTCCTTAACTGGGGAGCACTACGATTTGGTATCATCACAAGCTAAATCGATCCTGCAGTTCATTTCCTAATGCAAAAGGACATGCCCTTTCATAGGCATGTCCTTTATGTTAGGTACGATTTTTGACCATAAAAAAACCACCAATATATGTATTGGTGGAGACGGTGGGAGTCGAACCCACGTCCGGAGATATCGGCACTCGGGCTTCTACAAGCGTAGTCGATATATTATATTTCGCATCCTCTTCGACCTACCGACAGGCTTCCGAGGTGCTAGCCTGATTAGTCTCTTCGTCCTTCCTCAGGCGGTGGAAGAACGCGTAGCCCACTTCAGTTTGGGACCCTTCGATCTAGCACATGGGCGATGCCAGGAAGGATCAGCTATAGACTACTTACGCAGCTACAGCTAGGTTTTCGTTAGATTCGCCAGTTATATTTAGGCAAATGACGTTTTACGAGTCGTCGCCTCGACTTGCGACCCGAGCTCGACCTATCCCCGTCGAATCCGTAACGTCCCCGTTAGGATTAAAACAGAGCGTCAAGCTCTTGTGCGTTTGTCGCCTCAAGCGACAATTAATATTATAGCACAATCACAATAAATATCAAGTCTACTTCAAGCTGTCCTTGATAGCACGGTCGATTTCGCGATTCTGCTGCTTGCGTTTCAGGTCTTCACGCTTATCGTATTTCTTCTTGCCTCGTCCAAGACCGATCAGTACTTTCGCTACGCCATTCTTGATATATACCTTTAACGGCACGAGCGAATAGCCTTTTTGCTGGGTTTGGCCGATCAATTGATTAATTTCTTTACGATGCAGTAAGAGCTTCCTTGCTCTTGTCGGTTCGTGATTGTAGATGTTTCCTTGCTCATACGGCGAGATATGCATATTGTGAAGGAAGACTTCCCCATTGTTCACGCGTGCGAAGCTGTCTTTCAAGTTGATTCGTCCATTACGGATCGACTTGATCTCCGTACCTTGAAGCACGATACCAGCTTCAAACGTCTCTTCAATCGTAAAGTCATGTCTGGCTTTTTTATTTTGAGCGATTGTTTTTCCATTTCCTCTTGGCATAACGGCTTTCCTCCTCTATTGCGTACCCTTCATTTTATCAAAAGTCCCCCTGATTTCCAACGAATCCCCTCTTTTCCCTCCAAACATTATGAATGGACTTTTTTCTTCCATATATGAGACTATAATTTTAGAAAGTTCGAGTAAGAGGAGAGCGATAAAGATGGAACAAGTTGCGCATGTTAAGATGCTCACTATAGATGACCTTCCCGCCTTAATGGCAATGGAAACAGGAATCGAAGACGATTATGTTGTTCGCATATTTGACCGGTTGATCGAATCGGACAGTCATCAACTATTTGGTCTATTCCAAGAGGAACAGATGCTTGCCGTTGCAGGGTACAGCTTGTTCGGTCAGAATAAATTCGCCATGCTCGGCCGGTTGCGGAGCGATCGTCGCTTCCAGCAGAAAGGAAATGCTACAAGACTGCTTGAACCAATCGTAGATCACTTGAAGCGTGTCCCGGATGTCGAGTGGGTAGGTGCGAATACACACCTAGGAAATATCCCCGCCCGCCGAGTACTGCAAAAGCTCGGCATCGAGCAAGGACCCGTCATCCATTACCTAACGCTGAAAGAGCCTGAAAAACTTTCCGGCCATACAAAAGGTCCCGTATGGAACCGAGTGGAAGATTTGAATGAGAAATATCGTTTGTTGGACAGTTTGGAAAGCAATGCACTCGATATGTTCCCATATGAATGTTATTATCCCTTCCCTTATGACAAATCCTTATTCACAGACGACTACCTCGAGGAATCCAGCTTCTACTTAAGTCCTGACCAACAACGGTTTGTCATCATACGGAATGATACGAAGAAATACGATTACTCGCATGTGAAGTATTTCTGGGACGATCATTACGACCAACCCGGCTTCTTTGAGACGTTACAAGATCACTGGAATCAAAACCCTGATAACGCAGGCTGCTGGATAGATTTTTCCGCTCAAGGCTTTAAGAATATCCCGGATTTGTCCGCATATGATGTACAAGAACCATGGATCTTATATGGAAACTGGCAGCACTCCTGAATCACGTACACATTCTAACTACCTGAAGCCCCTCTTGAAGATTTCGAGGGGCTTTTATTGAACCAAAATCCCTCTTAACATTGTTAAAGCCTTTTCATTGTGATGGTTCTGTGACAACCGTTGACATCGCTTGGCGTCGTCATTAAAATCCTCTAAGGATAATTTAAAATGCGTAGAAAGGAACATGGAAATGAACTTTTTATTTGCAGCTCGCCTGCTAGATGAGGGACACGCACTGTCACGTAAATCATGGAACAATCAAGGCTATATTTTCAAAGACGATAGAGGACGCATGCAGTTTTTCGACCACAACGAACCACATGTCTATCAGCCGAATGTGGAAGACACGCTCGCGGATGACTGGGTAGAAACTGCTAAAGACAGTTGGACGTTCGTTTCTGTCGCTCATGAAGCGGAGCTTGTAAAAGACAAGCTGTTCGTTTCTTATCAGATCTGCTCCAAAGAAGACGGGGTTGTGAAAAACAACCACCAGATCGATGAAGTGGAGCTTTCGACTTGGGCACGCTGTGTCGAGTTCGACTTGGACCAAACGGCCACCCATTTGAATGAACAAGATATCGCTCAAGTGAGAAGCGCTGTGAGTGCATAAAGATATAAAAAAGCGTAAGAGGGAGACATCCCTCTTACGCTTTTTTTCATTACTTTTTCTTCTTACGTCCCTTTTTCGGGACACCTTTGTTTTTGTAAAACGGTTTATTACCTTTTTGTTTCTTCTTTTTCTTACGGTCACGGACTTTGCGATCCGGTGATTTGGAATCGATTTTCTTCGGTCGCTCTGGACGTTTAGGGCGTTCCTTCCGTGGCTTCATCCCATCGATTTCGAAATCTACGACACGCTCGTCCAAGTTGACGTTTGTGACACGGATGGTCACTTCATCCCCAATACGGAAGACGTTACCGGTCCGTTCCCCAATCATAGCGAACTGTTTTTCGTGGAATTGATAATAATCATCTGTCAGGGTACTAACGTGGACCAGACCTTCCACGGTATTCGGCAATTCGACGAACATACCGAAGCTTGTGACAGAGCTGATTACACCCTCATACTCTTCCCCGATTTTATCTTGCATGTATTCTGCTTTCTTCAGATCGTCTGTTTCCCGCTCTGCATCAACAGCTGCTCGCTCCATTTCAGATGAATGGCGAGCAATTTCAGGAAGCTGGTCTTTCCAGTGCTTCTGAGTTTTTTGATCCAACTTCTCTTCTACTAAATACGTTCGGATGAGACGGTGTACGATCAAGTCCGGATAACGACGGATCGGCGATGTGAAGTGGGTATAGAAATCTGTCGCCAGACCGAAGTGGCCCAGGCTTTGAGGATCATACTTCGCCTGCTGCATCGAACGAAGCATCAATTTCGAAATGATCATATCCTCTTGTGTACCCTTCACTTCCTCCAGGACTTTCTGTAACGCTTGTGGATGAACATTATCCGCAGTCCCTTTCACGACGTAGCCCATATTCGCTACAAACTCGAAGAAGTTCTGCAATTTGCCTTCGTCCGGGTCTTGGTGGACACGGTGGATGAACGGCACTTCCATCCAATGGAAGTGTTCTGCAATCGTTTCGTTCGCTGCAAGCATGAATTCTTCGATGAGGCGTTCAGCGACGGAACGCTCACGCAAGCGTACATCGACTGCTTTCCCTTCCTCATCAACTACGACGCCCGCTTCCTTAAAGTCGAAGTCAATCGCACCGCGACGCATTCGCTTTTCACGAAGTGTCTTCGCAAGTCCTGCCATATCACGGAACATTGGGACGAGGCTTTTATATTTTTCGATCAATTCCTCATCATCGTCTTCAAGAATGCTGTTTACGTCCTTATATGTCATCCGCTCATTCGTTTTGATAACACTTTGGAAAATTTCATGACCGACGACGTCTCCACTCGCGTCAATCTCCATTTCACAAGATAATGTGAGACGATCGACTTGAGGATTCAAGGAACATATCCCGTTTGATAAACGGTGCGGAATCATCGGAATGACTCGATCGACTAAGTACACACTTGTCGCTCGTTCCCTTGCCTCCTGATCTATCGGAGAGCCTTCCCCTACGTAGTAGGTAACATCGGCAATGTGAACACCAAGCTTAAAGTTGCCATTCTCCAATTTCTTAACGGTTACGGCATCATCTAAGTCTTTAGCATCCGCCCCATCGATGGTAACGATGGTTTCATCACGCAAGTCTCTTCGGTTCTTTATTTCGTCCTCGGAAATTTGATCAGGGGTTTCTGCCGCTTGCTCAAGTACTTCATCTGGAAACTCCACTTTGATACCGTGTTTATGGATGATGGAGATAATATCAATACCTGGGTCGTTCTTATGCCCAAGTATTTCCGTGATCTCCCCTTCTGCACTCATTCTATCCTCTGGGAATTTCGTAATTTCGACAATGACTTTATGCCCGTCGACTGCTCCGTTCGTTTGCCCTTTTGGAATGAAAATATCGTTCGGAATCCGCTTGTCATCTGCAATGACGAAGCCAAAGTTACGACTTGATTCGTACGTACCAACGATGCGAGTCGTGGCACGTTCTACGATACGGATGACGGTACCTTCCGGGCGTTGCCCTTCATCATCACGCTTCTCGATCCGGACAAGGACTTTGTCGTTGTTCATGGCAGAATGCAAATCGGAATGGTGAATGTAGACATCATCTTTGTCTTCTTCATCTGGTATCAAGAAAGCGAATCCTTTAGCGTGCATTTGGATGCGACCGCGAATCAAATTCATTTTCTCCGGGAGACCGAAGCGGTTCTTTCTTGTCCGGACTAATTCCCCTTCTTCTTCAAGAGCATTCAACGTCTTCATCAATTCTCGGAAACCACCGGCGTCTTCCAGTTGGAGTTCATCTTCAAGTTCTTGGACGGATAATGGCTTCGATGCTGTTTCTTTGAAATAGTCTAATATCTGCTGCTTTAACTCTTCATTCATTTCTCCATACCTCCTTCGGTATAGGGACACTGTATTATGACCAGTCTAGGGACTCCAGGAAGGCAAGCACATCTTCGTACAGCTGTTCCTTTTCCTTATCCATGGTGATAACATGTCCTGAGTTTTTGTACCATTTAATATCTTTTTGATCTGCTTCTACTTGTTCATAGATGTAGTTCGCACTTTCCGTGTTGATCATGTCATCCTGTTCCGCTTGCACTACGAATGTCGGTGTGTAGATCTGGTCCACATCATCATGTACACTCTCGATAAGCTTTCCGAGCTCTTGGAACATCGGTTCGGACTTCTCTAACATGTCTTCTACTTCTTGATCGATCGTTTCTTGGTCTTTCCCTTCCAACTGCTTGTACTGTCTTGCTTTGAATTCGAACCCTTGGGTAAGCTGCTTCTCGTTATCGAAAAACATCGGAGAACACATCGTGATGACTCCTTTCAACGGTTCGGAATAAGCAAGTTTCAAGCCAAGCACGCCACCAAGGGACAAGCCGGCAACGGCAATCTTTTCGTATCCCAGTTCCTTCAGGTGGTTCAATGCTTCTCTCACATCTTCCCACCACTGTTCAGGCCGTGCATCAATCAATGCTTCCAGTTCTTGTCCATGTCCTCTGTAAATAGGAGCATGAGATGTATAGCCATGCTTCTGCAAGAAACGTCCAAGCATCCTCACATCTGCTGAATGACCTGTAAATCCATGTAGTAATAATACCGCACGTTCGCCTTCCTCAAACGTAAAGGGCTTCGGTTGTTTAATTTTCATATTTTGATTCTCCTTACTTCATCTATTTCCTTATTTGTATATTTCATTCTTCTTCCTCGCGCTTTCTATAATATCCCACTATCCAGGTAGCGTAAATGAATGCACATCTTGCATTAAAATGGAAGAATGTCTGCATATAGAAAAACCGCGCTTGTTCAATAAGCGCGGTTTGCTTTCCTATATTAACCTAGGATATAAGCGGACAAGAAAGCCAATACGAAGAAAAGGACACCTGTGATAATCGTCGCTTTATGCAATACGGCATCTATTCCGCGTGCTTTTTGTTTCCCAAACAATTGCTCCGCTCCACCAGAAATAGCTCCTGAAAGACCGGCACTTTTACCTGATTGAAGCAAGACAAGAACGATAAGAGCAATTGTATCGATCACTAATAAAGTAATTGCAAGTGTTTCCATGATGTGCCACACCTCCTAAAGACGTACAAATGACTAGTTTAAATGTAGCACAAAAGGGGATGTTCATCAACAACAATCTCACGTCTATTGACATTGATAATCATTTTCAATTATGATGTTGATGAGGTGATTACATATGAATCCATCTTGGAAACATGAATTGCAGACGTTCGTTGATGAGCTTATGGAGCACGTCTATCAATGGCCCGTACACGAACGTTCCACTATACGCATTCTTCAATTAATAGAACGAAAACAGCGACAGATCGATCGCTCACATTTTCCGGACTACGGATGTTATTTTTTACAGCTCGCTCAGATCATCGATCACTTCCTTCATGCTGCGCTTGATCAGAGTGCTGACCTTTCATGGTTCTGTAAGTATTGGGAGACGTTTGATAAAGAAAACAAGTTAACGCTGAATAACGTCATTATTGAAGAAAAAGATAATCAAAGGACCTTCAAGAAGTTTGTTTTACAACGAGATGAAACGGCAATCAACTACTATTGCAAGTCAGCGATACAATGCTCCTATCACATGTTTCAATCTCCACCAGACCGAATTGAAACCTTTCATTTATTATCAGGACAGTTCCACACAGAATGGAGCAACACTTCCATCCCTTCCTGACCTTTCCAGCCACAGCATATGCTGTGGCTGTTTTTATTTTTCCGAATATAAAAACTTGCTCGAATTTGAATGAATTTGATTGTTTTTGATTGAAAATGAAAAGGCTTTCTTGTATGATGTACATAGAAACAGTAAAGGAGGCTCTCTGATGCTCACTCCAGAAAGGCAACAACGAATCCTTCAATCTGTCAAAAAGCATCATACAGTCAAAATCAAAGACTTAGTCGATGAAACCGGCTCGTCCGAATCGACGATTCGAAGAGACTTGGACCAATTAGAAGAGAAAGGTTTACTTCAAAGGGTTCACGGCGGTGCTTCCATGCTACAGGCAGCTAGTGAAGAGCCGAGTATGGGAGAGAAATCAACGAAGAACGCATCGGAGAAGGAGAAAATCGCTTCTTACGCTGCCTCTCTCGTCAAAGACGGAGACTGTCTTTTTCTTGACGCAGGTTCTACTACGTACGCAATGATCTCTCACTTACAGCAAAAGGACATCATTGTCGTAACCAACGGTTTGAATCACCTAGATTTGTTAAGTGATCACCAAATTAAGACATACGTTCTCGGTGGACTGGTGAAACACCGGACACGCGCAGTTGTCGGAACAGGTGCCTTGCAGACATTGAATCAATACCGATTCGATAAATGTTTTGTCGGTACTAACGGCATCCATATGGAAGACGGTTATACGACACCTGATCCGGAAGAAGCAGCTATCAAACGAGCAGTTCTCCAACACTCCAGACAGCGCTATATCTTAGCTGATCACACTAAATTTGAACAAGTCGCTTTTTCAAAGTTTGCTGAGCTCGAAGAAGCTGAAATCATTACAAATCAACACGATTTGAACGTTGATCTATATAAGGAAAAAACGATAGTAAAGGTTGTGACAACATGATTTACACATGCACACTGAACCCTTCCATCGACTACATCATGCATGTCGATGAGTTTAAGTCAGGCGACTTGAACAGGGCGAAACAAACATTCTTCTATCCTGGTGGTAAGGGAATCAATGTATCGAGAGTAATGGCCAGGCTAGGCGTAGAAACAATCGCACTCGGCTATACCGCTGGTTTCACAGGAGCGTTCATCAAGGATTCTCTCAAGCAAGAACACATTCAAAACCAGTTCATCGAAACAGATGGAAAAACGAGAGTGAATGTGAAGCTGAAGAGCTCTGATGAAACAGAAATCAACGGACCAGGACCTCTTATCAGTGAAGCCAAGCAACAAGAGTTGCTCCAACAAGTGAAAGAGATGACAGATGACGATACGCTCGTCATCGCAGGAAGCGTCCCATCTTCCCTACCCGATGACTTCTACGTCGAGATTGCGGAAATCTGTCAGAAGCAAGGAACGAAATTAGTTGCCGATACTTCCGGTAAAGCTCTGCAGCAACTGATCGGTTCTTCCCTCTTCCTTATTAAACCCAATCATCACGAACTAGCTGACTTGTTTAATGCTGAAGTGGAAACCAAAGAACAAGCTGCTTATTATGGTAGAAAGTTGTTCGACCAAGGAGTATCTCACGTCATCGTCTCGATGGGTGGAGAGGGTGCTGTGTATATCGGGGAAGACCAACAGCTATTCGCCGAAGTCCCTAAAGGAACAGTGAAAAACTCTGTAGGAGCTGGAGATTCGATGGTCGCAGGCTTCACCGCAGCGATCAGCCAAGCAAAACCGGTGGAAGAAGCTTTCCGCCAAGCGGTTGCCTCTGGCAGCGCCACAGCGTTCCAAGATGATTTGTGCAACAAAGAAGATGTTGAGCAATTATTAAATGATATAGAAATCTCTACTATTAAGGAGGAAACAAAATGAGAATTACGGATTTGTTGACAAAAGAAACGATTTTGTTGAACATGACCGCAAGCTCTAAACCAGAAGCGATTGATGAACTTGTAGGAAAGTTAGATTCTGCTGGCAAATTAAGCGATCGCGATGGATTCAAAGAAGCTATCCAAGCGAGAGAAGACCAAAGTACAACGGGAATCGGCGAAGGAATTGCGATTCCACACGCGAAAACGAACGCCGTTAAAGACCCTGCCATTGCATTCGGTCGCTCTTCTGAAGGGTTGGATTACGAATCTTTAGACGGTCAGCCGACGAATTTGTTCTTCATGATTGCTGCTTCTGAAGGTGCGAATAACACACACTTAGAAACGCTATCCCGTCTTTCTTCTTTCCTAATGGACACATCCTTCCGTGAGAAGCTCGAATCTGCTAAAACAGAAGCGGATGTAATCGAAGCGATCAACGCGAAAGAAGCAGAGGAAGAAGGCGAAGAAGAACAAGAAACATCGAGCGCTGGAAAAATTCTTGCAGTCACTGCTTGCCCGACCGGAATTGCACACACATTCATGGCAGCAGACAAATTGAAAGCGACGGCTAAAGAAATGAACGTACCAATCAAAGTACAAACGAACGGTTCAAGTGGTGTGAAGAACCGTTTGACAGATGAGGATATTAGAGAGGCAGACGCTATTATCATTGCTGCAGATGTCAATGTTGATATGAGTCCGTTCCAAGGCAAGCCGGTCATTGAAGTTCCAGTTGCGAAAGCTATTCATGAGCCGGAAGCCCTGATTACGAGAGCTACTAAGAAAGATGCACCGATCTATGAAGGTGGCGGAAAGTCTTCCTCTTCTGAATCAAGCGACAAGAACCAACGTTCCGGTTTCTATAAACACTTGATGAATGGTGTATCCAACATGCTTCCATTCGTCGTTGGCGGCGGTATCCTGATTGCGATCTCCTTCTTCTGGGGAATTAACTCTGCAAACCCTGATAATGCAGATTATAACCGCTTTGCGGAAATGCTAAGCATTATCGGTGGTGGAAATGCATTCTTCTTACTTGTTCCTGTACTAGCTGGTTTCATTGCATCCAGTATTGCCGATAAGCCTGGCTTCGCTCCTGGTATGATCGGTGGTTTGATTGCTGTTACCCAAACCTCTGAAGCAAGTGGCGGTAATGGCTCCGGTTTCTTAGGCGGTTTGATTGCAGGTTTCCTTGCCGGTTATTTGACACTATTGATCAAGAAGGCTCTTGAAGGATTACCAGCAGTTTTAGACGGATTAAAGACTGTACTCTTCTATCCGGTACTATCGATTTTTGCAACAGGTATGATCATGCTCTTAATCAACGCACCGTTGACTAGCATTTACAGTGGATTGTTTTCATTCTTAGAGAACATGAGCGGTTCGAACCTTGCCCTTCTCGGACTGATTGTCGGAGGTATGATGGCAGTTGATATGGGTGGTCCTGTCAACAAAGCGGCCTACACATTCGGTATCGCGGCTCTTGATGCAGGGAACTATACGTTTATTGCAGCTGCCATGGCAGGCGGTATGGTGCCGCCACTAGCATTAGGTCTTGCATCTCTTATTTTCAGAAACAAATTCACAGCACAAGAGAGAGAAACTGGTAAAGCAGCATTGCCGCTTGGGGCTTTCTTCATTACAGAAGGTGCGATCCCATTCGCAGCGGCAGACCCTGTTCGTGTCATTCCATCTATGGTTGCAGGTAGTGCATTTACAGGTATGCTCGTCATGCTGTTCGGCATCAGCCTACCAGCCCCTCACGGCGGCGCAATCATCATTCCGCTGATCGAAGGTGGCATTACTCAGATCCTTCTATATATTGTGGCAATTCTTGCCGGAACAATTCTTAGCGCAATTGTTGTAGGATTCTTGAAAAAAGACCTTAGAAAGGCTTAAAATAAGAAAGTTAGGGTATCTCTCAAAATAAGTACTTTTTTAAGGAGGAATATACAATGAAAGAACAAACATTTACTATTACTTCATCTGATGGCGTGCACGCACGTCCAGCGACTGTCCTTGTACAAAACGCAGGAAAGTATCAGTCTGATATCAACCTTCACTACAAGGAGAAAGCTGTAAACTTGAAATCCATCATGGGAATCATGAGTCTAGGCATCCCAGCAGGCGCAGAGATTAAAATTACAGCAGAAGGTGACGATGAGCAAGAAGCGATCGATCACATGTCTACTACTATGAAGAACGAAGGCCTGGGGGAATAATCGAATGACACACCTTCAAGGTATTGCAGCTTCCAGCGGAATCGCGATTGCGAAAGTTTATCCGCTGGAGGCGCCAGATCTTTCTTTCAGCAAACAAGACATCCAACAACCAGAAGAAGAAGTGAAGCGCCTGCATGAAGCTTTGGACACTTCTAAGTCTGAACTTGAGAAAATCAAGGAACATACGAAGAAATCTCTAGGTGATGAGCATGCAGAGATCTTCTCTGCCCACTTACTTGTACTGAGTGACCCTGAACTTATTCAACCGATCGAAGATAAGATCAAATCGGAGAATGTAAATGCTGAAGCGGCTCTTGACGAGACAGCGAATATGTTCATCAACATGTTCAAAAACATGGACAATGAATACATGCGCGAACGTGCAGCAGACATCCAAGATGTGACAAAGCGTGTAATGGCTCACCTACTACAAGTCACGTTCCCAGATCCAGCGTTGATCCAGGAAGAAGTCGTAATTGTAGCAGACGACCTTACACCTTCTGACACTGCTCAGTTGAACAAGCAGTTCGTTAAAGGGTTTACGACAGATATCGGTGGACGTACCTCTCACTCCGCTATCATGGCTCGTTCCCTTGAGATCCCTGCTGTGGTCGGAACGAAAAATATCACTTCCCAAGCTGAGAAGGATTCCATGATCATTGTGGACGGAATCAGCGGTGACGTGATTGTGAACCCAACAGAGGAACAAATCAACGAATACAAAGAAAAACAAGCTCAGTTCGAAGAGCAGAAGAAAGAATGGGCAAAGCTTAAAGACGAGCCTACTGTAACTTCTGAAGGCGAACACGTTGAGCTTGTAGCCAACATCGGTACACCGGATGACGTAGAAGGTGTATTGAACAACGGTGGCGAAGGTGTCGGCCTATACCGTACAGAATTCTTGTACATGGGTAAAAGCCAGCTTCCGACAGAAGAAGAACAGTACGATGCATACTCTTCTGTTCTGAAGCAGATGGGTGATAAGCCTGTTGTTGTTCGTACTCTCGACATCGGTGGCGATAAGGAATTGGATTATCTGGACCTTCCGGATGAGATGAACCCATTCCTAGGCTACCGTGCAATTCGTCTATGCCTAGAGCGTGACGATATCTTCCGCGTACAACTTCGAGCCCTACTACGTGCAAGCGTACACGGCAACTTGAAGATCATGTTCCCAATGATTGCTACTCTGGAGGAATTCCGTCAGGCAAAAGCAATTCTAGATGAAGAGCGTGAGAACCTAGTAAGCGAAGGCCAAGAAGTATCCGGTGATATCGAAGTCGGTATGATGGTGGAAATTCCAGCAACAGCTGTAATCGCCCGTCAATTCGCTAAAGAAGTCGACTTCTTCAGTATCGGTACGAACGACTTGATCCAGTACACTATGGCTGCTGACCGTATGAACGAGCGCGTTTCATACTTGTACCAACCGTACAGCCCAGCTATCCTGAACTTGATCAACAACGTCATTGAAGCTGCTCATGCAGAAGGTAAATGGGCAGGAATGTGTGGTGAAATGGCAGGAGATGAAATCGCAATCCCTATCCTTCTTGGACTTGGACTCGATGAATTCAGCATGAGCGCCACTTCTATCTTGCCAGCACGTACGCAGATCCGTGACCTTTCTAAGAAAGAGATGGCTTCATATAAAGAAGAGATCCTAGCTATGGGAACTTCCGAAGAAGTAGTAGAATTCGTAAAAGAAAAAACACAAGCCTAGTAGTAATCCTTTTACGATTGTGGCACAATAAATGGTGTGAGGAGAAATACTTTCAAGAAAGTGAAGTGTTCTTATGACGTTCACACTGATCATGATTGTATGTGTCGCCATTGTGCTCGGAATTGCCGCTATGTTCGGTGCAGCGGTTTCGAAAGGATACGATTATAAACACAAGGTCGATCCGTTACCGGAAGATGCACACGAACAAGACGTTGAAACTAAACATGAGTTGAAATAGGTTTACTAATAGGAAAAGAGCCGTGCGTTACGCACGGCTCTTTCTTTTGTTAATACTAACTTTGAATAAAAGTCATTTTCTCTTCGATTGGTGTTCTTGGTTTAGCTTTAGGTACACGGTTCGGATACCCCATTTGTAAAACTGCAACCAACTTATAAGTATCAGGACCTATTCCAATATCCTCTGCAAATTGAGGGTCATGAAGATAAGGGCTCGTTGTCCACAAAACTCCAATGCCACGCTCCCATGATAGGAGCTGTGCATTTTGAATAAAGGCACAGACAGACGCATAATCTTCTTCATATTTGATCAGATCGGAATCACGCTCCATATAAACCAGAGCATGATGAGGAATGTTTTTTAGGAACTGTCTGATGCCCTCTTTCATTCGCTCCTGCTTCTCCTCGTTATAATTATCGAAGAATCCCTGTCGCTCATAGCTGGATAATACAGCAGAAACATACGGTTCTATTCCCTCACCTTGATAGATATTCAACAACCAAGGCTCTTTCATCCGGTGAGTAGGTGCCCAGGCTGCCTTTGAGAAAATCTCCCGCAATACATCCTTTGGCACTTCGTCCTCTGTGAACTCGTGTATGGAACGGCGATTCGTAATAGCATGCACTAGATCCATTATTCCACCTCAATTAGAAAAAACATCTGTTACTTGCTGTCCCATCAATACAGCCCATTCGCGTAGGAAGAAAGGGATTTTCGTCTCTAGAGACTCATAGGCCGAATAATCCGTCGGCACGCCCTCAACGCTCATCCCTTGGCTTTTGGCGAGGTACACTGCTCGCTTCAAATGGAATTGATCACTTACAAGTAAATAGGATTCAATCCCTCTGTCATCTGCAATCTCTTTTGCATTGATGACGTTGTCCCTTGTTACGAGTGACTTGTCCTCAATTAAGATATCGTCTTTAGGTACCCCATTATCAATAGCGTATTTCATTCCTACATTCGCTTCTGAGGATACGGCATTCTCACTAGCTCCACCAGTGAAAACAAGGTAGTCCACCATATCCTCTTTATAAAGTTCAATCCCTTGTTTCAGCCGCCCTTCGAATACAGGGCTTGGATGTCCGTTCCACTGCGCTGCTCCTAATACAATTGCCGCATCCGCTTCCGGTACAGCTTCGCCATTTCCATACGTCCATATGCTATACCCAGTATAAAACGCATAGACAAAGCCTACCAAAATGATAAGTCGAACCAATGATTTCATCTATAGTTTCTCTCCTGTTGTTCTCAACTCTACTCCATATCATACCATAGAAAAAAGCCTCCCTGAATAATCAGAGAGGCTCAGATTTCGAATTATTTGTTCAAGTTGTAGAATGCTTTCTCGCCAGCGTATGTCGCTGTACCAAGCAGCTGATCTTCGATACGAAGAAGCTGGTTGTACTTCGCTACACGGTCTGTACGGGAAGGAGCACCTGTCTTGATTTGACCAGAGTTTGTCGCTACAGCGATGTCCGCGATTGTAGCGTCTTCTGTTTCACCAGAACGGTGAGAGATAACGGCTGTGTAACCAGCGCGCTTCGCCATTTCGATCGCTTCGAATGTTTCCGTAAGCGTACCGATTTGGTTAACTTTGATCAAGATAGAGTTTCCTACGCCTTGCTCGATTGCGCGGGATAGTTTCTCTGTGTTTGTAACGAATAGGTCGTCACCAACAAGCTGAACACGGTCGCCGATACGGTCTGTAAGAAGTTTCGTACCTTCCCAGTCGTTTTCGTCAAGACCATCTTCAATAGAGATGATTGGGTACTTGTTAACAAGCTCTTCGTACCAGTCAACCATTTCTTCAGAAGTACGGACTACGCCTTCACCTTTAAGGTTGTACTTGCCGTCTTCATAGATTTCAGAAGAGGCAACGTCCATCGCAAGCTTCACTTCTTCATCTGGCTTATAACCAGCTGCTTCGATTGCTTCGATGATTGTAGATAGAGCTTCTTCGTTTGAACCAAGGTCAGGAGCGAATCCACCTTCATCACCTACACCAGTGTTGTAGCCTTTGTTTCCAAGTACTTTCTTAAGAGAGTGGAAGATCTCAGCACCCATACGAAGTGCTTCTTTGAATGTCGGAGCACCAACAGGCATGATCATGAATTCTTGAATGTCCACGTTGTTGTCAGCGTGCTCTCCACCGTTTAGGATGTTCATCATTGGTGTTGGAAGTGTCGCTGCTGTGAATCCACCAAGGTATTTGTAAAGTGGTTGTCCAACAACGTCTGCTGCTGCGTGAGCAACGGCCATGGATACACCAAGGATAGCATTGGCACCTAGGTTACCTTTGTTTTCAGTACCATCAAGTTCTCTCATCATTTGGTCGATGATTACTTGCTGTGTTACGTCCATTCCTAGAAGGTTTGGAGCGATTTTTTCATTTACGTTATCTACAGCGTTTTGAACACCTTTTCCAAGGTAACGTTCTTTGTCGCCGTCACGAAGCTCAACCGCTTCGTATTCACCTGTAGAAGCACCACTTGGTACAAGTGCTGTACCGAATGCTCCAGATTCTGTATAAACTTCAACTTCAACTGTTGGGTTACCACGAGAGTCAAGGACTTCACGTGCGTAAACGTCAGTAATATATGGCATTAATATCTCTCCCTTATTTTTTGATTAATGACTGTCCTGTCATTTCTTCCGGTTGTTTCACGTCTAGTAATTCGAGCAATGTTGGAGATAGATCTCCAAGGATTCCTCCATCACGTAGCTCTAATCCTTCTTTCGTTACGATAACGGGAACTGGATTAGTCGTGTGAGCGGTCATCGCATCTCCATCTTCTGTGATCACTTCATCAGAGTTTCCGTGATCAGCAGTAATGATGGCATTGCCGCCTTTTTCTAGAATCTTATCAACGATTTTTCCTAAGCATTCGTCCACCGCTTCGATCGCTTTGACCGTAGGCTCTAACATACCGGAGTGACCGACCATGTCAGGGTTAGCGAAGTTCAGGATAATCGCATTGTGTTTATCTGCATCCAGCTCATCTAGAAGAGCATCTGTCACTTCATAAGCACTCATTTCGGGCTTTTGATCATAAGTGGACACTTTAGGAGAATCGATCAGGATGCGCTCTTCCCCATCGAATTCATCCTCACGGCCACCACTCATGAAGAAGGTAACGTGTGGATACTTTTCAGTTTCTGCAATGCGAAGCTGCTTCATTCCTTCATCGGAAAGCACCTCTCCGACTGTGTTCTTCAAGTCGTTTGGTGGGAAAGCAATCCTTGCATTTACTGCATCACTGTATTGCGTCATGCCGACGAAATGAAGGTTCTTAGGAGCATCTCCTAAGTCGAATTCATTAAAGTCGTCATTGGCGAATGTTTTAGACATTTGGATGGCACGGTCTGGACGGAAGTTGAAGAAGATAACGGAATCCTCATCATTGACTGTACCGACCGGCTCACCGGAGTCGTCTGTCAATACGACCGGCTCAACAAACTCATCATACACTTCCTCAGCGTAAGAATCGTCGATGGCTTTGATCGGATCTTCGTACTTCACACCTTCACCATGTGCAATCGCATCGTATGCCTTCTTGACACGTTCCCAACGATTGTCACGGTCCATCGCATAAAAGCGGCCGGATAAGGTAGCTAGCTTACCTACACCAAGCTCTTCCACTTTCTCTTGCGTTTGTTTGATGTACGTCTTTGCTGACTGTTGGCCAACGTCACGTCCATCTAGGAAGGCGTGGATATATACATCCTCAAGTCCTTCTTTTTTCGCTAGTTCCAATGTGGCAAACATATGATTAATGTGACTGTGAATACCACCATCAGATAATAGACCGAAAACATGAAGTGCTTTATTATTGTTTTTCGCTTCTTTGACTGCGTTCAATAACGTTTCGTTCTCAAAGAAGTCTCCTTCACGGACAGAAAGGTTGATACGAGTCAAGCTTTGGTAAACGACACGACCTGCACCAATGTTCAAGTGCCCTACTTCCGAGTTACCCATTTGGCCCTCTGGAAGTCCGACAGCCTCTCCACAAGCTTGAAGCTGGGAGTGAGGAAATTGGTTCCAGTAACGGTCGAAGTTCGGCGTATTCGCCTGCTTCACAGCGTTCCCTTTCTCTTCATCGCGCAATGCGAACCCATCAAGGATGATGAGTGCAGCTAAGTTTTGATTACTCATGCTTACCTGCCTCCACTAGTTTTAAGAAAGAATCCGCTTCAAGACTTGCACCACCGACAAGAGCGCCGTCAATGTCAGATTGACCAACGATCTCTTCTACGTTAGCAGGTTTCACAGAGCCACCGTATTGAATACGTACAGCTTCCGCTACTCCAGCACTAACAAAGTCAGCTACGGCTTTACGGATATGAGAGCATACTTCATTCGCTTGCTCTGCTGTAGCCGTACGGCCTGTACCAATCGCCCAGATCGGCTCATAAGCGATGATTACTTGCTGGCTCTGCTCGTCAGTTAAGCCTTCAAACGCTTTTTTCACTTGGTTCTCAACGACTGTCATCGTTTCGTTTGCTTCACGCTGCTCTAGCGATTCACCTACACAAACGATTGGAGTCAAACCATGTTTGAATGCAGCATGGACTTTCTTGTTCACTTCTTCATCAGTCTCTTTGAAGATTTCACGACGCTCGGAGTGGCCAAGAACAACATACTCAACGCCAAGCTCTTTCAGCATTACAGGGCTCACTTCACCAGTGAACGCACCGCTCTCTTCAAAGTGCATGTTCTGAGCACCGATTTTCAACGAAGTTCCTTTTGTTTCTTCTACAAGCTTCTGTAGAAACGGGAACGGTGCACAAATAACCGATTCCACTTGATCAGAAGATGGCACTTCATTTTTAGCTGTTTGGATGAAGTCTTCTGCTTCACGATGATTTTTGTTCATTTTCCAGTTACCTGCGATTACTTGTTTACGCATTGTTCATCACCTCTCCTTTTTATTTGTCGTTCAATAGTGCTACACCAGGAAGTTCTTTACCTTCCATGAATTCAAGTGAAGCACCTCCACCTGTAGATACGTGATCCATGTCTTCTGCGTAGCCGAATTTCTCGACAGCTGCAGCGGAGTCCCCTCCACCGATCACAGTATATCCTTCGGTTTCAGATAGTGCATTTGCGACGGCTTTCGTTCCGTTTGCAAATGTCTCAAGCTCAAATACGCCCATAGGACCATTCCAGATTACAAGTTTAGAATCCTTGATGATTTGTGCGTATTTCTCACGCGTTTTCGGTCCGATATCAAGTGCTTCCCAATCTGCTGGGATGCTGTCAATCGCAACTTCTTGCGTATTAGCAGAATCAGAGAAGTCATCGGCTACAATGACGTCTTCCGGCATGTGGAAGTTCACGCCTTTGTCTTCTGCTTTTTTCATATATTCTTTCGCCAAGTCGATCTTGTCTTCTTCTAGTAAAGATTTACCGATTTCATGGCCTTGTGCTTTTACGAATGTGTAAGCAAGTCCACCACCGATGATCAAGTGATCCACTTTATCGATCAAGTTATCAATGACACCGATTTTATCCTTAACTTTCGCTCCACCGATAATAGCAGTGAACGGGCGTTCCGGATCTTTAAGGGCTTTGCTTAGTACATTGATTTCTTTCTCCATCAAGAACCCGGCTACAGCAGGAAGATGCTCTGCTACACCAGCTGTTGATGCATGGGCACGGTGTGCAGCACCGAAAGCATCATTGACGTACATATCAGCCATATCAGCGAATGCTTTAGCAAGATCTGCATCGTTCTTCTCTTCACCAGGGTGGAAACGAACGTTTTCGATAAGTAGAACATCGCCATTCTCCATTTCAGAAATCGCTTTGTCTACTTCAGAACCATGTACTTGGTCCGTCTTCGTAACGGTTTGGCCAAGAAGGTCACTTAAACGGTTTGCAACAGGATCAAGGCGTAGCTCTTCGACAACTTCCCCTTTAGGACGGCCCAGGTGGCTCGCCAAAATCACTTTTGCTCCGTTACCAGTCAAATGTTGAATTGTTGGTAGGGCTGCTTTAATTCTCGTGTCATCTGTTACTTCTTCACCGCTCATTGGGACGTTGAAGTCTACACGACAAAAAACGGTTTTCCCTTGTACCTCTACATCACGAATTGTCTTTTTATTCATGGATGCAACCTCCTTAATTTGTTCAGGAATTCCTGCCCCTATGTACGTTTCCACATAGGCGTTCTTAAGAAACACAGGATTGCGGAAAACATGGATAAAGGAGGAGGACATGAGACCTCCTCCTTTACTTCATGTTTCTTATATTATTGGTAGCTATTTCTTACAAGCCTTGGTTTTTAAGGTAAACAGCAAGGTCTACACAACGGTTGGAGTAACCAGTTTCGTTGTCATACCAAGAAACGATCTTAACCATGTTCTTCTCAAGAGCAAGAGTAGAAAGACCATCGATGATGGAAGAACGAGTATCGCCATTGTAGTCAGTAGATACAAGTGGCTCGTCGCTGTATCCTAGGATACCTTTAAGCTCGCCTTCAGCAGCTTCGCGAAGTGCTTCGTTCACTTCTTCAGCTGTAACATCTTGATCAAGTTCAGCAACTAGGTCAACGATTGATACGTTTGCTGTTGGTACACGCATAGCCATACCAGAAAGCTTACCATCAAGCTCTGGAAGAACTTTCGCTACTGCTTGTGCAGCACCAGTTGTTGTTGGGATGATGTTTTGTGCAGCTGCACGCGCACGACGGTAGTCCTTGTGTGGAAGGTCAAGGATTTGTTGGTCGTTCGTGTAAGAGTGAACTGTAGTCATCATACCGCGCTTAAGACCGAACTTGTCGTTAAGTACCTTAGCGTAAGGTGAAAGACAGTTCGTTGTGCAAGATGCGTTAGAGATTACGTGGTGAGAATCTTTGTCGTATTGGTCTTCGTTAACACCCATAACGACAGTAAGATCTTCTTGTTTAGCTGGTGCAGAGATAACAACTTTCTTAGCGCCTGCATCCAAGTGTTTCTTCGCATCGTCACGTTGTGTGAAGCGACCTGTAGATTCTACAACGATTTCTACGCCAAGGTCTCCCCAGCCTAGTTGTGCAGGATCTTTTTCAGAAAGTACTTTGATTTCTTTTCCGCCTACGATCAAGTTGTCTCCGTTTGTTGTTACTTCTTCATCAAGAGTACCGTGTACAGAGTCATATTGTAGTAGGTGTGCAAGCATATTTGCGTCTGTAAGGTCGTTAACCGCTACAACTTCTACTTCGTCATTTTTCAGAGCAGCACGGAACACATTACGTCCGATACGTCCGAAACCGTTAATTCCAATTCTTACTGTCATGCTAAAATTCCTCCTTGAGTGAATGGCTTAATATATTTAAAGGGAAATTCCCTTTATTAACTCTTGTGCTGCACCTTCATCGGTGATTAAGACATTGCTTTGCCCTGGTTGAAAGTAAGAAGTGATGGCTTCTGCCTTCGACTTCCCACCCGCTACGGCAATGACATGGTTGGCATGCTTCAAATCTTCCAGCTGTAGTCCTACCGTCCTCACTTTATGAACCACTTCGCCTTCCCGGTTAAAATAATAACCGAAGGCTTCGCCGACAGCATTTTGATTCTTAATGACATCAAGCTGTTCTTGAGACGTTTTGCGGCGCTCCGCCATCGTCATAGCATCTCCGACACCATGGATGACTGTTTCGGCGCTGCGAATGATGTCGAGCACTTCTTTGATAGAAGGCTCTTCAATGATCGTCTGGTAGGATTCTTCACTGAGTGGATCGGGTACATATAATAGACGGTAATCGCCACGGGCTTTTTTGGCCATTTCGGCACAAATCGTATTCGCCTGATTCTCTACCCGTTCGCCTAGTCCGCCACGTGCAGGCACAAACAGACATTGTTCAGCGTTTGAAAAAGGGCTCATCATCTCGGCGACGGCTGCCATCGTGGTTCCGCCTGTAATGGCAATGGCCTGATCCGGTAAGATATGCTGTTTCAAGTATTGGACACATGCTCGTCCCATTTCCTGCTTAACCCAATGGAGTTCATCACTATCTCCTGGAACAACAACGACATAGTCTAAGTTTAATGTATCCTTTAATTGTTGTTCTAAAACCTTAATCCCTGTCACTTCTTTAATGAACTCAGCTAACTGCTCTAGTATGTTTTGCCCTTCATAGGTCAAATGCATGCCTCTTGATGTAACGTCGACGGCTCCTTGTTTGTTGAGGAAATCAACTTCACTGCGGACCGTCCGCTCAGCTAGTTCAATATTTTCCGCTAGTGCTCTGCGTCCGACTGGCTGCATGATCGAAATGTGATACAGCAGCTGATAACGTCTTTGCATAACGTCTAGCACATCAGGGAATAACTTTTTTTGTAGGTCGATGAAAGCTCGCATGAGAAAAGCTCCTCCATTTGAATTTCAACTACCCGGGATGATTATGTCCCAGCTAGTCATATTCTGTCCCGCTTGGAGCAAAAAAATATCTTTTTCAGCTTTAATATTAACAGTGAGGGTTAAGCGGCGCAAGTCAAATGCTACTGTTTTTTAATGTAAACGGTTTTCTATAGAGAAGTAATCAATCGACCGATAATCCAGTTCTTCTCCATTAATCCGGATCACTGGAACCTCAAGAAAGTATTTTTCAAGCAGTTTTTCATCCTTCTCGATATCGATTTCTTCCATGACTATTGCGTAATCCTTCATAAATAGATCGAGCAGACTTTTCACTTCATCACAAAGTGGACAATTATTCTTCAAAAATATAGTCACGTGATTCACATAACCCCTCCTTCAGTTCCATTCCGTATTATTGTACACAAAAAAAGAGCACGCTTCAGGATGCATGCCCTTTATTATCATAGAAACCGTTATCAATCTTGAGTTTTCTTTTCTGTAGAAAATCTGCTAATTCTTCACCGGCATAGTCTTTCGGTGTTCGCTTCAACGATTCATAGTTGAAAGAAAGCTTTTGCTGCTCTTGCATATCGAACACATGAATCCTTCTGTCTTCAGAAACCTGTTCGGTCGACAACATTTTGTATCGGATTAGGTTCGTCATAATTACCCCTTTTCTTTCATAAGAAGCGAAAAGTACAAGACATCTTGCTTCATTATATCATAAACATTTCTCGCAAGTAACAATATATTCGGAATATTTCACCACTTTATGGAGATTCTTTTTGTAATTCCTCAATTTATAAGAGGTAATACATGCAAAGATCGTACCGAAACGCCTACTTTTCATTATATTAGAATAATTTTAAGAAGTAAAAGAAAAGGCACCCAAGTTAGGGTGCCTTTCCATTAATTTAGCGCGCCCGAGAGGATTCGAACCTCCGACAGACGTAGAACCGGAATCTACCGCTCTATCCAACTGAGCTACGGGCGCAAAGTGACATGCACAACATATTATACGGAATCCCCCAAAAAAACGCAATAGGATCTTCAATGAAAAATTCAAAACGAGACGTTTATCGAAAATAAATAAGGGAAAGATGGTATAAGGAAAAATGAAAGAAAGGGTCGACCGTTTTTGTTTGACCTTTTCTGACCATAATTGTATGATGAATGTATTCCATCATAACAATTGATGATAAGGAGGAAAAACTATGAACTTAGTTCCTACAGTAATTGAACAGACGAACCGCGGAGAGCGCGCCTATGATATTTACTCCCGCCTACTTAAAGACCGTATCATCATGCTCGGCAGTCCGATTGATGACAACATTGCAAACTCCGTTGTCGCACAGCTTCTTTTCTTAGCTGCTGACGATCCGGAGAAAGACATTTCCTTGTACATCAACTCACCAGGTGGTTCTATCACAGCAGGAATGGCCATCTTCGATACAATGCAATTCATTAAGCCAGATGTTTCTACTATCTGCACAGGTATGGCAGCATCTATGGGAGCATTCCTACTTAACGCTGGTACGAAAGGCAAACGTTTTGCCCTGCCGAACAGTGAAGTTATGATCCACCAACCTCTTGGAGGTACACAAGGTCAGGCTTCTGATATTGAAATTCACGCTAAGCGTATCATCCAGATGCGCGAGAAACTGAATCAGATTCTTTCAGAACGTACTGGTCAACCGATCGAAGTAATCGAGCGTGACACAGACCGTGACAATTTCATGTCTGCACATGAAGCTGTTGAATACGGCCTGATCGACAAAGTCATGGAGAAGAACACGGATAAATAAGCACAATGATGAACCGCTGCCTTGCAGCGGTTTTTTCTTTTGCCTTTTCGGCTGATCCCATGAGAAAACCGCTGCGAGGCAGCGGTTGCTATTGTTTGAGAACAACCGACTATACGGTACGTTCATTTATTCACATATATAGATTCAGTTTTTTACATAATCACTCAAAAACTGAAGCGCCTCTTCTTCATCCGTTCCGTCTGCAATCAATTTGATTTCCTCATCTGTTCCGATTGCAAGACTCATCAACCCCATAATGCTCTTGGCATTGACACGTTTTTGTTCTTTTTCAATAAAAATATCCGCTGAAAATTTGTTTGCTTGCTGAACGAATTGGGCAGCTGGTCTAGCTTGCAACCCGGTTTCTAATTCTACGATAATCGAACGTTCTATCACCTATCATTCTCCTTTCCGTATCAGCACTCCCTATCCGAAAGCGCATTCAATGAATTTTAAGAAAAAACGCTTTCGATTAAGAAAGCGTTGAATTGAATTCATTATAGCATGAATATACATGTTAGAACATTAATTTCTAGTGTTTTCTGTAACTTCACCTTTACGTACTTTGTCAGCAAATTCATCAATTTTACGTAATCTGTGATTGATTCCAGATTTACTGATGGTTGCTCCTGATACATATTCGCCTAGTTCTTTCAGCGAGACATCCTGATGCTGCAACCTAAGGGAAGCTATCTCCCTCAGCTTATCTGGAAGGGCCTCTAAGCCGACTGTACGACTAATAAATTTGATGTTCTCCACTTGACGAAAAGCCGCTCCGATCGTCTTATTCAAATTCGCGGTTTCACAGTTGACAAGCCGGTTGACGGAATTACGCATGTCACGGACAATCCGTACATCCTCGAATTTGAACAACGCTTGGTGAGCTCCTATATTACTGATCAGTTCCGTAATTTTATCCGCTTCCTTCAAATACGTGATGAACCCTTTCTTACGTTCGAGAGTTCTAGCATGGAGACCGAATTCATTCATAAGCGTACACAACGCATCGTTGTGTTCCTTATCAGAAGAATAAATCTCCAAGTGGTAAGAAGAAGTCTCCGGGTTGTTTACCGATCCGCCTGCAAGGAACGCACCACGTAAATAGGCTCGTTTACAGCAGGTTTCTTGCTGATACTTCTCTGGAATGTTCGGATTGATGGATAATGGGCCCTTTAAGATCTCAAGGTCTTCAAGTACCACCTTGGCTTGTTCGGACATCCGAACGATATAGACATTATTCTTTTTCAAGCGCATTTTTTTGCGGACAAGTAACTCAACAGGGTACGGGTAAAGTTTCTTGATAAGCATGTAAATACGTCTGGCGATGGCTGCATTTTCGGTTTGCACATCCAGAATGTATTCCCTGTTTGATAAGGAAAACGTTCCATTCATACGGATCAATGCGGCTAGTTCAGATTCCATACAGCACGTATCAGCCTCAACGTTCGTTAATTCTTTCTTTATCTCTGATGCAAAGGACATAGATGTACACCCCCCTTTTGTCTTTTCATAGCTGCTAAAGCATGGAGTGAAGCAGCCGAGCGAGTTTCGTCGTATCATGGCGGAGCATCGCCTGACTGTGATCGACGATGTCTTCTTCTATGACTTGGACCCCCATGGATCTCAATCGGTCCATATCATAAACGACAGGCTCTGCTTGTTCTTTAGCGTAAGCATTTTTATACTTCTGTTCAATTGGTTGATTGTGCACGACAACAGACTGAATGACGTCATTGCCGATATGGTCGAATAGCGCCTGCAGGTGATCAGCAGCGGTATAGCCTGATGTCTCACCGTTTTGTGTCATGACATTGCAAATATAAGTGACGTTGGCGCTCGTTTCCCGCAAAGCCTGACCGATCTCCGGTATAATGATATTCGGTAAAATACTCGTATAAAGGCTGCCTGGGGAAATCACGATCAAGTCCGCTGACTTGATTGCGTCAACGGCTTCTGGCAAAGGTTGCACAGGAGTCGGACTTACAAATACTCTCTTGATCTTTTTGTTCTGTTTCGGAATAGATGATTCTCCTGTCACGATCGTACCATCTTCCATCTCTGCATGAAGGTTCATGGAGTGGTTCGCAATCGGGTAGATCGACCCCCGAACGTTCAGCACGTGTGAAATTTCTTTGATTCCACGATAAAAATCACCGGTCATGGACGACATGGCTGCTAGTAGAAGGTTTCCCATGGAGTGGCCAGACAATCCATTTCCTTCAGCGAATCGGTGTTGGAACAGTTCGAGTAGCATAGGCTCAGCATCAGACAGTGCGGCGACGACATTACGGATATCTCCAGGTGCTGGGATCCTCAATTCGTCCCGTAATCGACCAGAGCTCCCGCCATCATCTGCAACCGTCACAATTGCTGATAAATGGATCGGTAAGTGCTTCAAGCCACGCAATAATACTGGCATCCCGGTGCCGCCGCCAATGACAACGACACGTGGTTCAGTTGTATTCCCCATCCATTACAATCCCTTTCTTTTATCGATGTCCCTATGTGTTACGTGTGTATAAAAATCACCTGAAAAATGATTGGACAAATACTCAGCAAGAGCTACAGAACGGTGTTGGCCTCCTGTACATCCAATCGCGATAACAAGCTGGCTCTTGCCTTCCCTCTTGTATTGAGGAAGCATGAACTCCAGAAGGTCTTTCAGCTTTTCGAGAAACTTCTGAGTGTCTGTCCATTTGAACACGTAAGACGAAACTTCTGTATTAAGCCCCGTTAGTGGCCTCATGTGCTCGACATAGTGGGGGTTCGGTAAGAATCTCACGTCAAACATTAGATCCGCATCAATCGGTACACCGTATTTAAATCCAAATGACACAACTTGTACAGAAAACACCTGTTGTTCTTGTTCACGGTAGCGCTCAATGATTTGTTCGCGTAACTGCTTCGGTTTCAATGTTGTCGTATTGATGATCGCCTGGGCGCGACCGCGGAGCTCGTCCAACATTTTTCGTTCCTTCCGGATTCCCTCAAGAGGAAGTCCGTCTTTAGCAAGTGGATGAGAACGTCTTGTCTCCTTATAGCGCGATACAAGCGACTGATCTTCTGCATCAAGGAAAAGGATGTGCTCTTGAATCCAGTTTTCTTTCCCGAGCTTATCGAGAGAATCAAACAGTGAATCAAAGAATTCGCGGCCACGCAAGTCCATCACAAGCGCAACATTCTCGATATTGTTACGAGAGTCCTTCATCAGTTCCAGAAATTTAGGTAGCAAAGCTGGTGGAAGGTTATCGACACAGAAAAAGCCGAGATCTTCAAAGCTTTGCACAGCGACTGTTTTACCTGCCCCACTCATTCCTGTAATAATGACTAACTGTGTATTCGAATTTGTTTCAGACATCATCGATCGCTCCCCGTTTGGTCAATTGGATGGATTTAAATCTTGGTCGATCAGAGTGAAATCCGTCGTATAGACGAACGTTCCATACAACTGTCCATCACTGTTTAAAAGGTGGTCAAAAATAAACCGATCTCCCTCTGCCATCGGTTTATCCAACACTTCGTCAACCGGTACCCATTCCAGTTCGCCCTCTTCACTTTCATCCAGAAGAGTGCCGGAGAAGCTTGTCGTATAGAAGGTGAACATCATCCATTCTTGTACCGTTTTCTCGTCTTCTCTCATAATGAAGGTGAAAGAACCTCTAAGTTCCGGATTTTGAATGCTCAAGCCTGTCTCTTCTTTGAATTCCCGTACTACAGAATCTTTGACGTTTTCGCCGGCCTCCATTTTGCCTCCAGGAGCTACATACCAACCACGTCTCGGTTTCTTCAATAATAAAACTTTATCATCAACTTTTAAAATACAATTTGCTACACGTTGCAATCGTTGTCACCTCATTTTTTGTCTAGAGGGCACCTCACTCCATTATACAATGAATATGCAAGGGGCTACAATAATATGACTGAATTCGTTAGATGGAATTCCCAATCGTTCCGTAGTAGATCTACACAAAAAAAAGCACAGGTTTCGGCACCTGTGCTCAAGTAGAGATCTATCAATTAAAAGGGGGTCAATTAATCAACACCATTATAACGAAACTTTGTTTCATGTGTGTTACAACAGCGTTAAAAACGAATTACTTTTCGACCGCTTTTAATTCTTCGATTAGATTCTCAATATAATGCTGAGCAGACTGAGCAGCAATACTTCCGTCCCCAGTTGCAGTTACGATCTGACGCAATTCTTTCTCGCGGATATCTCCTGCAGCGAAGACGCCTGGTACTTTCGTTTCCATGTTTTCATCCGTTTCGATATAACCTTGCTCATTTGTGATACCAAGGCTTTCGAATGGAGTACTCAATGGAATCATACCGATATAGATGAACGTACCGTTTGTGTCAAAGTCGTACTCTTCATCTGTTTTATTGTTATAAAGGGTTACACTTCCGACTTTACCGTCTTTGTCATTGATCGACTTCACGACAGTGTCCCAAATGAAATCAATCTTATCATTATCGAAGGCACGGTCTTGAAGGATCTTCTGAGCACGAAGCTCGTCACGACGGTGAACGATTGTCACTTTGCTTGCAAAGCGTGTTAGATACACACCTTCTTCAACAGCAGAATCTCCGCCGCCTACTACAACAAGCTCTTTATCACGGAAGAAAGCTCCGTCACATACAGCACAGTAAGATACGCCACGGCCACCTAGTTCTTTCTCGCCAGGTACGCCAAGTTCTTTATACTGTGCTCCAGTCGTAATGATGACTGCACGAGCCTTGTATTCTTTATTACCAGCACGGACCGTCTTATATTCTTTGCCATCTGTGACTTCTTTGATGTCTCCATAAGCATACTCCGCACCAAATTTCTTGGCATGTTCAAACATTTTATTAGAAAGGTCAGGACCTAGGATGCTTTCAAATCCAGGATAGTTCTCTACGTCTTCTGTATTCGCCATCTGCCCACCTGGCACACCACGCTCAAGCATGAGTGTATCAAGGTTCGCACGAGACGTATAAACAGCAGCAGTCATACCTGCAGGACCTGCACCTGCGATAATCACGTCATAAATACGATCTTCTGTCATCGTTTATCACTCCTTGTGAATCCAGTTCACTAAATGTTTCTGTAATTATAATAGTAAATCAATCCAAAACCGTCCATAAATGTGCTTATTATAATTTATTTGATATTCCAAGGTCCGCCTTCTCGGCCTAATTTCGGAAAACTTTGGACCCCTTGTTCCCATAAGTTTAAGGCTTTTGACGGGTTCCCCGTATGGTAAGAAGCAATACTGTACCATTTATAATAAACACGTCTTTTGGTTACCTGATTGCCTTTCAGCATCCGGAACCGTTCTACAGCTTCTGTGTAGTGTCCTGCTCTAGCTAATGTTTCCGCTACAGATAGCTTTTGCTGATCATGCATCGGAAATACATTGCGCAGGCGATCAATGTGTGGCATTGCAGACTCTTCGCGCTCCTGTTCCAGGTAAAAGGTAGCTAAGTTCACATGGGAGTGAATATTAGCAGGATCTTGTTCTAGAGAAGCCTGCTCATACTCAATCGCTTCCTGTTCTTTCCCATACATAAACAAAGCATAAGCATACTTATGCTTCGTCAGAAGAAAGTCTGGGAACATCTGCATCATTTCTTGCAACACGGCCAAAGCTTCTTCCCACTCTTCGTGTTCAAGGTGGTAGAAAGACGTTTCTTGATAGATCAAAAGGTCATCCTCGTCGTCAAAGGCCCACTCATCTTCCGCGTCTTCCCCTTCATCAAGAGAATCGAGCATGCTGATGAGCTGTTCTGCAGCTTCATGAAACTCTCCATCCTCTTGGTGATCGAGATAGATTTGAGCGTATTTTTTTGCATCGTTCAAAAGGCCAAGATGGGCATAGTTGTTAGCCATTAAATAATAACAATCAATATAATCATCGCCGAACTTCGTTAAGACATCAGATAAAACCTGGTTAGCAGCGTGATACGACCCGAGCTCTGTGTAGATCACGGATAACTGACAAGCATACAAAGGCTCATCGGGATCTACTTCTACTGCTTTCTTCAGCCACTTGACTGCGGAATCAAAACGGCGCTTCTTGAAAGCTTGGATTCCACGGGTGAAGTAAAAATGACCGGTCGGCACGAAAGGTATGATGTTCGATTGTTGGTTCGGGCTGTCTAATGATGTCGTCATGACGGTCCCCCTAATTCCGTTACAAATCTCACTAATAAAGGAGTATAACATAAAAAACCTTGATAAAATAGGAAAAATTAATTATTACGTGACGACATTTTAAAGGAAAACTTGCCCTAAGGCTTTGACGAAAGATAAAGTTTATTGTAGATATTTGACTAACCCGCCCACTCTCGTCTATACCGATTCAAAGTTGCGCAAAAATAAAGAGTATCGCCAGGCGATACTCTAGACAAACGGTAGACTCAGGAATGACGTTTTTCCAATACAGCAAGCACGTCATCTAGCGGCACTTGGCGGTCTGTCAGGAGGAGGAGTAAGTGGAATAGCAAATCTGCCGACTCGAGCGCCATTTCTTCTGGATCGTCATTTTTCGCGGCGATAATGACTTCCCCAGCTTCTTCTCCAATTTTCTTCGCAATCCGGTCGACACCTTCTTGGAAAAGCGTAGAAGTATAGGACCCTTCCGGCAGCGTCGCCTTCCTTTCGGACAGAACCTCCTGTAGTTCATCGAGAATCGCATAACGATGATCTTTCGGTTCTTGTCCACCTTCTAGTAAGGAATGAGAGAAGCAACTGTAGTCCCCTTTGTGGCAGGCTGGACCTTGCGGAATGACTTGAACTAAGAGAGCATCTTGATCACAATCATAGTGGATATCGGTCACTTTCTGAGTATTGCCGGAAGTTTCCCCTTTGTGCCAAAGCTCTTGTCTGGAGCGGCTGTAGAATACCGTCTCCCTTTTATCCAAAGTCTGTCGCAAAGACTCTTCGTTCATATACGCTAAGGTCAGCACTGCTTTGGAACGAGCGTCCTGCACGATAGCAGGAACGAGACCTTTTTCATCAAATTGAATCGATTCTATGTTCATCGAACAACAACTCCCTTCTCTTTCAAATAGTTTTTCACGTTCTCAACGGATGTCTCTTTATAATGGAAGATGGAAGCGGCTAGGGCAGCATCTGCATCTACCTTCGTAAAGACGTCATAGAAATGTTCACTCGATCCCGCTCCTCCAGAAGCGATGACCGGAACAGACACGACTTCTTGCACTGCTTCGAGCAGCGGTAGATCGAACCCCGTTTTCTCCCCGTCTTGGTTCATGGACGTAAGCAGGATCTCTCCAGCACCTAGTCGCTGTGCTTCCTGCGCCCATTCTACGACTGTCCACTCTGTAGGTTTGCGGCCCCCGTGCGTATAGACGACCCATGTCCCTTTTTCTTCATCGTACCTTGCATCGATGGCTACTACGATACATTGACTTCCGAAGTAATCTGCTCCTTCTGTAATAAGCTCTGGTCTGTTCACGGCTGCCGAGTTGAGGGAAACCTTATCGGCACCGTTCCGAAGCGTCACCTTCATGTCTTCTAAAGTACGGATGCCTCCACCAACAGTAAAAGGAATCGCCAATTCAGAAGCGACCTTACGGACGACATCGATCATCGTTTTGTTCCCTTCGTGCGTTGCAGAGATATCCAGAAAGACGAGCTCGTCTGCCCCTTGCTCATCATAGATTTTCGCAAGTTCTACAGGGTCTCCTGCATCCCTTATTTCTACAAACTGAATGCCTTTGACCACACGTCCTTCTTTTACGTCTAAACAAGGAATGATCCGTTTCGATAACATTACGATTCCTCCAATTCGAGCGCTTCTTTCAAGGTGAAGCGATTAGCATATAAGGCTTTCCCAACGATTGAGCCGATGACATGCTCTGTCTGGTATTTCTTCAACTCATGCAAATCCTCCAAACCTTGAATTCCTCCGGAGGCGATGACGTTGACCTTCGTTTGTTCCGCTAACCGGACAATCTCTTTCACGTTAGGGCCCTCGAGCATCCCATCCTTCGCAATATCAGTATAAATAAATGTAGATGCACCGGCATCTGCAAGCTCCTTACCAAGGTCGACCGCTGTTACTGTAGAGGATTCCAGCCACCCTTCTGTAGAAACATAACCATCACGTGCATCGAGTCCGATCGCAATCTTCTCCCCGTATTTTGCTAGTAGAGATTTCGTTCGCTCCGGGTCTCGGACCGCTAGCGAACCGATGATGACACGATCCACTCCTTGATCCAAATAAAAGCGGACATCCTCCTCCGTACGAATCCCTCCGCCGATTTGGACTTGGCACTCAAGCTCCTGCGCTACTCGTAGCACGTGCTCTGCGTTCTGTTTCGCTCCTTGCTTAGCACCATCGAGGTCGACCATATGAATCCAAGAGGCGCCTGCTTCCGCAAACCCTTTCGCCACTTCAAACGGGTTCTCACCGTAGACCGTTTCCTTTTCAAAATCACCTTGTTCCAGACGGACACATTTTCCGCCTAACATATCAATCGCTGGATAAATCGTAAAAGACATGATTATCGGCTCCTCACTGTTTGACCATTACTTTGCAAAAATTCTCGAGCAGCTGCATACCAGGTTCTCCACTTTTCTCAGGGTGGAACTGGCTTGCGACCACGTTATCCTGTCCGACAATCGCCGGTACGTCCAAATGATAGTCTGCCGTTGCGTACAGAATACGCTCCTCTTCAGTCTTGGCAACAAACGAGTGGACGAAATAAACGTAGTCCTCTCCCACTCCTTGAAGAAGAGGCTGAGCTTGTTGTTTTATGTTCAATTGGTTCCATCCCATATGCGGCACTTTGTAAGAGCGGCCTTGGTTATCGACTCCAGGGAAACGGACGATCCGACCCGGGAACAATCCGAGCCCTTCGGTTTCCCCGCCTTCTTCGGACGACTCAAATAATAGCTGCATACCGAGACAGATCCCGTAAAGGGGGATACCTTCTGCTACTTTTTGTTTGATGAAAGGAATCAAGCCGTGTTCGTCTAGTGCACGCATCGCATCCGGAAATGCTCCTACACCTGGGAGGATGTATCCATCACACCCTTCCAGATCACTCGGTCGATCTCCTAACTTATACGTTACTTCCAGACGTTCGAGTGCTTTAGAGACGCTGAATAAATTCCCCATGCCATAATCGATGATTCCAATCATGTTATAAACTCCCCTTCGTACTCGGCACCCCTTGGACGCGTGGGTCGATCTGTGTAGCTTCGTCCAAGGCACGAGCAAGCGCCTTAAACATCGCTTCGATAATGTGGTGTGTGTTGTGGCCATGATGCAGAACGATATGTAAATTCATCCGTGCCTCAAGCGCAAACTTCCAGAAAAACTCATGGACATTCTCCGTATCGAACGTTCCGACGCGGTCTTTAGGCAACTCTGCCCGCCACTCCAGGTGCGGCCTGTCGCTTAAGTCTACCGCTACTGTCACGAGCGTTTCATCCATCGGAAGCGTCATCGCCCCATATCGCTTCATTCCGTATTTATCTCCGATTGCTTCACGAAAAGCCTGGCCGAGGACAATCCCGATATCTTCGGTCAAGTGGTGATCATCCACTTCGACATCACCGTGTCCTTTTAAAGTGAGATCGAATAAGCCATGCTTTGTAAACAGCTCGAGCATGTGGCTTAAGAATGGGGTTTGTACATCCAAATCTGCTTTGCCTTGCCCATCAACGGAGAAAGCGAGCTCAATATCGGTTTCTCTTGTTTTCCTTTTCAGTTCTGCTTTACGTTCTTTCGTCATGTCCATCGCTCCTTACGTGATTCGACTGCTCTTGCGTGACCTTCTAAGCCTTCTAACCTGGCAAACCGGGCAATCTTATCCACGTTTTGTTGAAGCGCTTCTCCGCTATAGGAAATCACGCTTGATTTTTTCAAGAAATCATCTACATTCAACGGGCTCGAGAACCGGGCTGTTCCATTCGTCGGAAGGACATGGTTAGGGCCTGCGAAGTAGTCCCCAACCGGCTCACTACTGTAAGGACCTAAGAAAATCGCACCTGCATGCTTGATCTTCGCCAAGCTTTGAAATGGACCTTCACAGATGACTTCCAAGTGTTCTGGCGCAATTTCATTGATTGCATCAATGGCTTCTTGCCACGTATCGCACAACAGAATCATTCCGTAATCTTCCACACTCTGCCTTGCGATTCGTTCGCGCGGCAGCTGTTGAAGCTGGGATTCCACTTCCTCTTGAACCTGTTCGGCAAGATGCTCGCTTGTCGTAACAAGCACACTTGATGAACGCGCATCGTGTTCCGCTTGGGATAAAAGGTCACTTGCGATTTCTCGCGGACGTGCTGTGTCATCAGCCAACACCGCAATTTCACTTGGTCCGGCAATCATATCGATATCCACATCCCCGAACACTTCCCGCTTCGCAAGCGCTACATATACGTTCCCAGGACCCGTGATTTTATCGACAGGAGAGATGCTTTCTGTACCATAAGCAAGAGCAGCTACGGCTTGGGCTCCGCCGATTTTAAAAACATCCGAGACACCGAGAATCCTTGCCGATACAAGAACTCCAGCCGGGACTTTCCCGTCTTCCCCTGGGGGAGTGACCATAACGATCCGCTCGACACCTGCAACTTGGGCCGGAATGATATTCATGAACACCGAAGAGGGATATGCTGCCGTTCCTCCGGGCACATACACACCCGCTGCATCAATCGGCGTAATCTTCTGTCCTAGCATCGTTCCATCCGATGAGGTATCAAACCAAGAAGTCGGTAGCTGTTTTTCGTGGAAACTGCGGATGTTTGCCGCTGCTTCTTCCAAGATTGTAATGAATTCTCCATCCATCGAATCGTAAGCTTCATCAAACTCCTCTTTCGTCACCCTAGGGCTTTCAAGGAGAACCCCGTCGAACTGTTCCGTAAACCTACGAACTGCTTCATCCCCGTTCTCTTTCACTTCCTGAATGATAGACTGAACGGATTTACGTTGTTCTACTGTTCCTTGATCCACACTACGCCTTAGTGAAGGACGATCCGCTTTATTTATGATTTTCATGCGTTGACCTCCTCCATCACTTCACTTAATTTCGACACCATCTCTTCGATTTCTGTGCTCTTCACACGATAACTTACTGGGTTCACAATCAAGCGTGATGTGATATCCTCGATTTTTTCGTATTCGACCAGTCCGTTTTCTTTCAACGTACGACCACTGGATACAATATCTACAATCCGGTCGGCAAGACCGATCAGTGGTGCAAGCTCAATCGATCCGTTAAGCGGGATAATTTCAATCTGTTCCCCTTGCTCCCTGAAGTAGTCGGAAGCGACCTTCGGATATTTAGTCGCGATCTTCGGAGCGATACGACTTAGCGGTTGATCTGGCAGTCCAGCAACCGCTACATAACAAGGGCTGATCTTCAAATCGAGCACTTCATATACATCGCGGTCCTGTTCGAGCAACACATCTTTTCCTGCTATTCCGATATCTGCTGCACCGTACTCCACATATGTGACAACGTCCATCGGCTTTGCCATCATGACGCGTATGTTCTGCTCAGGAAAATCCAAAATCAGCTTGCGAGATTCATCAAGATCTGCACCGAGTTCGTAACCTGCTTTCTGCATTAACTCAGCTGCTTCTTCATAAATCCGTCCTTTGGGCATGGCAATGGTCAATCGTTCACTCATCATCCGCTCCTCCTTCCGCTGTTAAGTCGATGGTTTTAGATAGTTGGTCTTTAAAAGCTGAAACATCCGGGATTTGATCACGGTGCTGTAACAAGACAGAGTGCCCTTGAAGCCTCCACTCTTTGGCTTTCTGAATCCCGTTCGTGTACGTATCATCGTCTACAATGATGCCGATACGATCATCTTCATCCGCTTGTTCACTTAACGCTTCGACAAGTCGTTCCAGATGAATGGCGAACCCGGTAGCTGATGCGTTCAATTGGAAAGAAGGTAGTAGCGCATCGTAACGCCCACCATTACATAACAGAGCTCCAATATTTGGCGCATAGCCTTCGAAGAGGATGCCGGTGTAATAATCCATGTGGCTGATCAAGTTCAAGTCGAACTGTACGAATTGTTCCACACCGTAGTCTTTCAGAAGTCGGAAGAGCTGCTTCAATTCGTTCACAGCCTGCATACACGTTTGATTGCGGGCAAGCGAACGACTCGAGCCGAAGATCTCTTCTCCTCCTCGCAGCGTCAACAGCTGCAATAGAGCTTGCTTCTTATCTTCTGAGACCGGTAGAGTTTTCACCGCTTCCCGGTATCCAACATAATTTTTGCGATATAAGTACTGTAATAACGTTTCCGTCGTTTCTTCGTCTTCGCCTAACACATCACTGAAAAATGCCTTCACAAAACCGATATGGCCGATGGTGATGACGAAGTTCTCAAGACCCGCATCCTGTAATGATTCGACGAGCAATGCGATGACTTCTGCATCGCCGTAGGAGGAATGGTCTCCGATCAATTCCGTTCCGACTTGTTCAAATTGAGCAGGCTTACCTCCTTCTGCTTGCTGCGCGCGAAAGACAGGACCTCCGTAAGCGAGCCGCAGCGGAAATTCAGACTGCTTCAATTGCGAAGCGGCAACTCGAGCAATCGGTGCCGTCATATCTGGACGAAGAACGAGCGTATGCCCTTGCTGATCCAACAGCTTGAACAACTGTTGATCAAGTGTCGCACTCACTTTCCCGACCGTTTCGTGGTATTCCATCAAAGGCGTGTCCATAAACGAATACCCGTAGGACAGAATCGAATCGGACAACCGCTGCCTCGCCTTTTGTTTCTGATTATAGAAAAAAGGAAGCGTATCGCGCATTCCTAATGGTTTTTCGAACATCAATCGTTTCGCCATTCCCATCGACCTCCCGTTAATCCTTTAGCTTGCTAATATGCTAACAAAATAAAGTTATGCCGTCAATCGTCATTCTTTTCTATGTTTCCCTTCTTTTCATTCTCAAAAACAGCATAAAAAAGCGGCTCTCCTTTCTTAGAAAGAGGCCGCTAACTGCTATCTTCACTTCACCGAAACCCCCAACAAATCATCAGCCAATTGAAGAACAAGTGGAACCTCTTGGACCTTATCATTACCATAGTGATGCTGGATATATAACCGGGCTTTCTGTTCCTCCTCCAAGCTTTCTGAAGCTTTCTCTAAAGCAACAGAGGCTTCGAATAATAGCACGAGTCGTTCCGCTATCTTCTTACTGTAATAGGTCTGCGCCCCAGAAGGTTGCTGCAAAATGGATTCGACCCATGCTTCTGCTTCTTCAAGCGACTGATGCACCAACCGCTTCTCCTCTTCTAGTACAGATGCTTGAGAGATCCTCCTCCGAAGGTCTTCAAAAAAACTATGATGTGCCTTTGATTTGTTCAACAACCGTAGCACTTCTAACCCTAATATGTTCGCCGTACCTTCCCAGACGGTAAGCACCTGGGCATCCCTCAATAAGCGAGGAGTCACGAAGTCTTCGATATACCCGTTACCACCGTGCATCTCGATTGCTTCGTGCGTGAAATGGACAGCTTGTTCAGCGGTTTCTTTTTTGATCAGAGCAATTTGTAAGCGTAACAGCATAAACTCATTCGACTGACGGTGTTGCTCTGCCTTCGTCAGCGAATCGAATTGTTCGACCACTTCAAATACTGCACGCGTTTCAAGCTCCTGCTTGACCTTCATATGAACTAGAGTCTCTTTGATCATCGGGTAATCAATGAGAGGCTTCCCAAACGCTTCACGGCCTCTTGCATAGTCTAATGCTTCGGAAAAGGCTCTGCGCATGATGCCTATTGAGGCGACGGCATTACATATTCTTGATAAGTTCAAAGCTTCCATCATGTAATAGAACCCCTGATCAGGTTCCCCTACCAAAAATGCCTTGGCACCGTCGAATTCCACTTCAGCAGACGGAACCGCACGTACTCCCAACTTATCCTTCAGTCTACGGATACGTATTCCGTTCAACGACTGATTTTCCTGACGCCAAGGAACTAGGAATAGACTGAGCCCCTTTGTTCCAGGTGCTGCCTCTTCCATTCTCGCAAGTACCATCGCGACACCACATGCTCCGGCATTACTCGCGAAATATTTTTCTCCAAATATACGATAATGATCGCCTTCACGAACTGCGGTGACCTCGTTCGCTCCGACATCTGACCCTCCCTGACGTTCTGTTAGAAAGGTAGCCCCTTCATACAACTCCACATCTCCTGTGGAAAGGACGTGAGGTAAATAGTTATCCCTTAGTGCCTCGTCAGCGTAATGATCGATCAAGTAAGCGGTAGCCATCGTCAACGTCACCGGGCAGTAGAATCCCGGCTCTGCTTGTGAGAGAAGATAACCTTGCGCAAAGGAGTACACATAATTCCCTCGTTCACCAAGTGTGGGAATGTCTTTATGTATATAGCCGACAATCCCTCTTTGATAGGTATCTGCGACCGTCTTCTTGTACCCTTCATTCAGCCAGACATGAGAAATATCTTCCCCCATCCGGTCATACTTGATCAATTTCGGCTGTCCCTCACGGTCTGTGTGAGCCGCCCGTTCATCAATGTCCGTTGCACATAAGCCCCCGAACTCCTCTAACTCATGACCTGCCCATGCCCAAAATCTTGGAGTGAGCTTCTCCTTCAACAACGCCTGCAGGTTCGTATCATGAGAGAAAAAATTCATTTCTCCACTCCTTATAAGTGAATATGTTAGAAAATTCTAACTTACATTCTACAGGAAATCATCGAATCTATCCATTACATCGAGTCATGAAACTGAATGATAAACATAAATGCGAGCAGCGAGTGTGGCACCTGTTCGTTCCGGTTCCACTCCATTAAAGAGCCAGGTTTACTTTGAAATGACTCTGGCACCTCTGTATTAATGGCCCCTCGCTTCATGACAGCCCAAGCGTTGCCGTCTGCGTCCTTCAGTGTCATATGACCAATGAAGTGATCGCCTTCTGCCACCCACTTCTCTTGACTGTGTTCGATGTATTTATAAATCGTTTGTCCAGTCGTCCTATTTTTTGTACGTGTCGTATAGGCAACATATTCACCTGACGCACGCTTCACATAGCTCCTCCACCCAAAGCCACCTTTTTTCTCGATTAAATAGACCGGCTTCTCCGATTGGTCGTACACCGTGAAATGGGCCGGACGTAACGCACTGTTCGAAGTCCATTGGCTCAGCTTCGTTAATACTTTGTGTGAAGCGTTCAACTGTTCAGAAACATGAGAATAGCTCTGCTCAGAAAAATCATATAAATCCGCTTCAAATTCGCTTGTCGTCTTCATCTGCAAGTACATCTTGCGTGGTAATGATTCTATAAACCCACTCTCTTGGTCGACTCCCAGCTCAACCGGGCCCTTCCCCTTCAGCCAGTCCGAGTACCCTGCCCCTATCAAAGACATTCCCGTTCCAGCCAGCGTGACAAAGAATATAAAATCGAAAATGGAATGGATGGAAAACTTCATAATCATGGCAGTAAGAAAAATTGCCGAACCCAATATCAAACAAATCCCCGTAATCACTTGCTTCTTTCCATCATCCTGTTTCATCGCTTGAACACTTTCCATCTTCCCTCTCACCTCCTACTCTCTATACGTACACTACACGAAAGATGTTTCAAATTTTACCAACACCAAAAAATAAAAAAGACCTCTTATTCTAGAAAGTCTTCAAAAATGTAGAACTTTACACAAAGATTGATTCTGTGATCTTCCTTTTTCCAAGCCTACTCCTCTATTGCAGAGAGGAGTAAAATGTTTTTGCAGCTCTTTCTAAAGGTCAAACAATAGTATCTGGGAGTATAAGAGGTTCATACTTTTTATAGTGAAGGGGTTGGAGAAACGATGAGACTCCTACGGGATAGTAGTACAGTCTGAGACCCCGCAACGACCGAAAGGGAGAGAGGAGGCTCAGCGGACGCCCGTGGAAAGCGAGTCGTTTCTCCAACACCGGAACTCTCTACAATGAAGAACCGACAGGGAAATTCAGTCAACAAGAAAAGGACCCTCTTAACTAGAGGGTCCTTTTACCGAATTAAACGTATTCGATTGGATTCACTGCTTCCTTCATCAGTCTTTCTAATTCTTCCGTGTACTCACGCTTTTGCTCATCACTATAGTTCAATTCTTTCGCCATATAATCGATGACTGCTTCTTTGTGATCACGAACGTACTGGATATTGAAGAATAGTGCAGCTGTACGACGGATGAAGAAATCTACCGGCTTATACGTAAGTTCATGCTCAAGTCCGTAAACGAGCTGAGCGAATACTACCGGATCGATGCCAGCTTCCTTCGCGTCGTCTTGACGGTTCTTATAGATATCGAACACTTTATCGACGTTCGCACCATAAAGTTGCACGAGTTGAGTAGCCTTAGCTTCATCCATTCCCATCGCTGTTCCGATCTGAACGCGTTCAAGTTTGAATTTCTCGAATCCTTTCGATCCGCCTACTTCCCCGCCAGAGATCGGCATGTTCTTCGTTTCTGAGTCAGAATAACGAATACCGTACTCTTCCATGATTTGATCTCGCACTAAATTCACTGCATGCTGGGACATTTTGCGGTAACCTGTCAGCTTACCGCCTGCCATGGAGATAAGGCCGGAATCAGATACGAAAATCTCGTCTTTTCTTGAGATTTCAGAAGGGTCTTTTCCTTCTTCATGGATCAATGGACGGACGCCAGCCCAGCTGGATTCCACCTCGTCAGCTGTCACTTCGACAGTTGGGAACATCATATGAATCGCACCAAGGATATAGTCGCGGTCTTCTTCCGTCATTGTAGGGTGTGCGATTTCACTTTCGTATTTCGTATCCGTTGTACCGACATACGTCTTGCCATCACGCGGGATAGCGAAGATCATACGGCCGTCTGGACTGTCGAAATAGATAGCCTGTTTAAGCGGGAACACACTTTGGTCGAATACAAGGTGAACACCTTTTGTCAGTTGAAGTGTCTTACCTTTTTTGGATCCGTCGATTTCTCTTAAATCGTCTACCCATGGTCCGCCGGCGTTGACAATTTTCTTCGCTTTCACATGATACTGTTCACCAGATACGGTGTCTTCTACTTTTGCACCGACCAATTTACCGTGGTCGTTGTAGATGAAGTCGACCACTTTTGCATAGTTAGTGGATAGAGCACCGTATTCTACTGCCTTTTTCATAACGTCTAGAGTAAGGCGCGCATCATCAGTCTTATACTCCACATAGAAACCGGCACCTTTCAAGCCGTCACGCTTCACAAGCGGTTCACGCTCAATTGCCTCTTCTGGAGAAAACATCGTTCTTCTTTCTGATTTCTTGACACCAGCCAGATAGTCATAGACGCGCAAACCGACGTTTGTAGAAAGAGGGCCGAAGTTACCGCCTTCGTGGAACGGAAGCATCATCCATTCAGGTGTTGTAACGTGAGGACCGTTCTCATATACGATTTCACGCTCTTTCCCTACTTCTGCTACCATTTTCACTTCGAATTGTTTCAAGTAACGCAGTCCACCGTGAACAAGCTTGGTGGAACGACTAGATGTACCAGCTGCGTAATCCTGCATTTCCACAACTGCCGTCTTCATTCCTCGGCTCGCTGCATCCAATGCAATACCGGAACCAGTGATACCTCCACCGATTACCAACACGTCCCACTCTTCTTGAGTGAGCTTTTCAAAATGTTGTTTGCGATCGTAGCTAGAAAATTGTTTCATCTTATATCTCTCCTTCGTAATTTCCGATGGTCTAATACGTTTATTCCCATTATTCCGCACAAGTATGTGCCCAAATGTTTTTTCATGGAGAAATAAAAAAAAGAGACTACGATACACTTCATGCGTGAAAGCATAAAGGTTCGCAGTCTCTCCTTATCTCCGACCAAATATTAACTTGAGTTCATTATATCACTCTTTGGTTGAATGTCAAAAGGTTAGGAGAGCTTAAACACTCTAGCGGCTTCAACGGCTTTCTGCCAGCCTTTATATAAGTCTTTGCTCTTTTCTTCATTCATAACCGGTTCAAATTCTCTTTCCAGCATCCATTGATTGCTGATCGCTTCTCTGTCTTCCCAGAATCCGACCGCAAGACCGGCTAAATAAGCTGCACCTAATGCCGTTGTCTCGTTTACTTGTGGTCTTTCTACCGTTACATCGAGCAGGTCACTTTGGAATTGCATCAGCAAGTTGTTCTTCACAGCACCACCGTCGACCCTCAGTGTCTTCAGCTCGATACCGGAATCCTCGACCATAGAATCGACAACATCTTTCGTTTGGTAAGCGAGGGACTCCAATGTCGCACGGACGAAGTGTGCCTTTTTCGTGCCTCTAGTGATGCCGAATACTGCTCCTCGTGCTTCGCTGTCCCAATAAGGAGTTCCAAGACCAACGAAAGCTGGTACGACGTACACGCCATCTGTAGTCGTCACTTCTCCTGCTATTTCTTCACTCTCTGGTGCACTTTGAATCATTTCCAGTCCATCGCGAAGCCATTGGATCGCGGAACCTGACACAAAGATACTTCCTTCCAGCGCATACTCCACTTTGCCGTCTATTCCCCAGGCAATCGTTGTCAGCAGCCCGTTATCAGACTTAACGGCTTCCTCACCTGTATTCATCAGCATGAAGCCACCGGTGCCATATGTGTTCTTCGCCATTCCTTTTTCAAAGCAGGCTTGTCCGAACAATGCCGCCTGCTGATCTCCAGCGATTCCTGCAATCGGTACTTCCTGACCGAAGAAGTGGTAGTCGACTGTATGCGCATACACTTCCGACGACGGTTTCACTTCTGGAAGCATACTCTTAGGCACGCCAAGGTGATCTAACAGCTCATCGTCCCATTTCAGATCGAAAATGTTATACATCAAGGTACGGGAAGCATTGGAATAGTCCGTTACATGTGCTTGTTTACCAGACAATTTGTAAATCAGCCAAGTATCGATCGTACCGAACATCAAGTCGCCGTTTTCCGCTTTTTCACGAGCTCCATCTACATTGTCGAGAATCCATTTCACCTTTGTTCCGGCGAAATACGGATCCAGTAATAAGCCCGTTTTATCGCGGAAGGTATCCTCAAGTCCTTGCTCCTTCAGTTCATTACAAATAGATTGCGTTTGGCGGGATTGCCATACGATCGCTTTGTAAATCGGCTTTCCGGTATTACGGTCCCATACGACTGTCGTCTCGCGCTGGTTCGTTATCCCGATTCCGTCCACTTGTTTGGCTTCTACATCCGCTTTTCTCAGCACATCTGCAATACAAGCTAGAACAGAAGTCCAAATCTCATTGGCATCGTGTTCGACCCAGCCTGGTTTAGGAAAGTATTGTTCGAATTCTTTTTGTCCTGTTTCTATAATCTCACCGTCATGATCAAACAAAATCGCTCTTGAACTCGTCGTTCCTTGGTCAATCGATAGAATGTATTTTCCCATCATTTCCACTCCTTTATGTTGGTATACTTGCTTTTCTAAGCTCTTTTCGCAATGAAGACAATAGTATGGCAAGAACAACAATTGTTCCTAGCCAGAACCAGACATTCGGGCTTGCTTCAAATATAGCTTGATAAAACAGCCCACCGTAAATGCCTCCGATAGCAGGACCTAATACAGGAATCCAAGAATAACCCCAGTCAGATCCCCCTTTTCCCGGAATAGGCAGAACAGCATGAGCTATTCTCGGTCCAAGATCCCGAGCAGGGTTGATAGCATAACCTGTAGTAGAACCGAGTGACATCCCGATCGCGACGATCAATAAGCCGACAATCAATGGATTGAGTCCTTCCGTAAACTCATTCGCCCCGATAAACAGTATGCCCATAACTAGAACGAACGTGCCGATCATTTCGCTGACAAGGTTTGAAACCGGGCTTCGGATGGCTGGATCTGTACAGAAAATCGATTTGATTGCCAATTGATCCTCTGTGTCTTTCCAGTGAGGTAGATAATGAAAGTAGACGATTGTTGCACCGACGAACGCTCCAATCATTTGAGCAGTGATATACAATGGTACATCAGCCCATGGGAAGTCACCGACTGTAGCAAGGCCGAGTGTAACAGCCGGGTTGATATGAGCACCTGTCACACCTTTAACCGCATAGACCCCCATTGCAACAGCAAGTCCCCAGGCAATCGTGATCAATACCCAGCTTCCCTCTGCCTTCGTATTTTTCAAGTTCGCCCCGGCGATAACGCCTCCACCGAGGATGATCAAGATCATCGTACCTATTAATTCCCCCATGAACTCACTCATGTGGTGAGGAACCCCTTTCCTATCCGGATCGAGTAGTACGAAAAAAGCCACACAGTCTTAAGCTGTGTGGCTTCTGCTTCCCTTCACGAAAACCGTGTATGTAGCATCGGCTTTAGAATGGCCATAATTCTGAACGTGAAGTGGTAATGGCAGAAGCCCCGGAATCTAGTGCCTGAGACACCTCTTCTGGTTTTCTGACTAAGCCACCTGCAATGACAGGGACGCCAACTCGATCCTTAATCTCAGTTATCATACCCGGCAATACGCCTGGCAAAACTTCCACAAAGTCCGGTTGGGTCTTCTGAATAATGCTCACGTTGTGTTCTACGGCTTGGCTGTCGATTAGAAAAAGACGTTGAATAGATAGGATTTGGTGTTTCTTCGCGCGCTTGATCACATGGGCTCGAGTCGAAATGATACCGTCCGGCTTCACTTCCTGACCGATATATTCCATCCCGTACTCATCGGCCTTAAGCCCTTGAACCAGGTCGATATGGATCCATACTTTCTTTCCTGCCTTCTGCCCGACTTTCACTAACTTCCGAATCAGACCTAAACGGCTTTCTAGAAGGATGATATATTCTGTATCTCTATCAAGAAGCGTTTCAAAGTCTTTCACTGATTTGACAGCAGGTAATATGGTTTGGTTCAGCTCCATACATCGCCCTCCTCTTGTTTAGACCGCTGTTCCATCTCCTCTTTCGTGTAGATGATCTTCATCGGATTCCCACCAGCAAAAACGCCAGGAGGAACGTCTTTATGAACAAGCGTTCCAGCAGAAACAATGGCACCATCCCCGATGTTCACACCAGGCAGAATCGTCGTGTTCGCACCGATCATCACTTCATCCCCGATCGAGACATCCCCTAATCGGTATTCTTTGATCAAGTACTCGTGGGCGAGGATCGTGGTATTGTATCCGATTACTGTGTTGCGCCCCACCTGAATGCGTTCCGGGAACATAATATCGAGCATGACCATCAAGGCGAATGCCGTTTGGTCCCCGACCTTCATCCGCAAAAACGTACGGTACATCCAATTTTTCATTTTCAAAAAAGGAGTATAGCGGGCAAGTTGGATGACAAGGAAGTTCTTCATCACTTTCACAAAAGGCACAGTCTTATAAATGTGCCAGAGCGAATTGGCCCCTTTGACGGGATAACGCTCCGTATTTCTCATGGTCTCATCTCCCTGTGATTTTGAGAAGATCGCTCATGTGCTCAAGCATATAATCCGGTTGCAGACGCTCCAGCACTTCTCGGCCTTTCACCGTCCAAGCAACGCCAGCGGTTTCTGTTCCCGCGTTTTCTCCTGCTTCGATATCATGAGTGTTATCTCCCACCATCATCGCCTCTTCAGGTGTCGAGTCCAACAAAGAAAGGGCCGTCTGGATCGGTTCAGGATGAGGTTTTGCATGAGTGACATCATCTAACGTGACAACTGTTTCAAACATCCCGTCCAAATCGGTCCATTCAAGTCCCATATTGACCGTGTGGCGCATCTTCGTCGTGACGATTCCAAGCTTGTAACCATCAGACTTCAACTGACGAATGGTATCCACCACACCATCATACGCTTTGACATACTCGTTATGGTGTTCGACATTATGCTTCCGGTAGGTCTCCACCATTTCTTCCACATGGTCTTTGTTGATCTTGCTCAAACTCTCTTTAAGCGGAGGCCCGATAAAGTCGAGAATCTCTTCGCGCGTGTAATCTCGATCGCTATACTGCTCGATTGTATGTTGAAATGAAGCGATGATTAATTCGTTTGTATCAATTAATGTTCCGTCTAAATCAAAGAGAATGGTACGAATGCTCATTGGTGACTTCCTTTCTATGTTGAAATTTGTTCCATATGAATCCGACAGTGGCAGTTAAGACGATGGCCGTCACCAAACGGATCGCTAACAATGGCCAAACAGGTATGCCAAGCGGAATGAAAATCAGTGTATCTTCCACGACTGCGTGGCAGGAAACGAGAAAGAGAATCGCCAAGTACATATCTTTTCTCGATACTCCGTCCTCTTCTACAGCCTGGATCATGAGACCGGCACCATACGCTAAGCCGATCGTGAGACCAGCTACCAACGTCATCGATGTGTTCCGCTCCATTCCGAGGAACCTCGTCGCCGGTGCCACCCACTTAGAGAAAAGGTCCAACCAGCCTTTTTCACGAAGATATTGCATTACGATCATCAATGGTATGACAATCAGAGCGAGTTGGATGACCGCCATAAGTGCTGTCTGAAGGGCATGTGTAATGATATCGAACCACCCGTTTGGATTTGCGACCTTCTCTGGTGCAAACCCGTATTGGGCAATTTCATTACCGCCTTTCCAGAACAAATTAATAAGAAACGCCGAAACTAAGGCGAGAGTCAATCGCACTCCAGCTACAAACCACCAACTCACTCCCACCCGTTTCGCGACGGTCGATTCAATCAACAAGTTGTGGGAGAACGACATCATGATGGCCAAAATAAATACCTCTTTGACGGTAAAGTCGAACGTGAGAATGGCTGCAATCCCGGCATATAAGTTGAGAAAATTCCCGATAACGAGCGGAACGGTAGCTTCACCGGAAAGACCGATCCAGCTCATCACAGGTTCCAACCATTCCATTACAAAAGATAGAAAAGGGGTGAATTGAAGGATCGTCACGATCAGTGTGACAGGGAAGATCACTTTCCCTAACGTCCATGTCAAATCAAGTCCCTTCTTCCCTCCTCTTAGTATGATCCCTTTCATGATGATATTCTCCTCTATTTCACTTTCTTCCCGTTATAGTAACGATCCGCATATCCTGCCTTACGACGATAGTACATCACAGCTAATGACAGTACGACGAGTATGATTGAAATGAACTGCGCTGTACGGATTTCACCGAACAAGTACAGGCTGTCTGTACGCATGCCTTCAATGAAGAAGCGTCCGACAGAATACCAGATGACATAGCTTAAGAATACATCGCCTCGACGAGGATTGAACTTGTGACGCAATACTAGCAATAGTACAAATCCTAAGATGTTCCACACCGATTCATATAGGAAGGTCGGATGGTACATCGTCCCACCGATACACATTTGTCGGTTGATGAATTCCGGTAAGTATTGCATGTAGTTGTTATAGAATGCTTCCGAAACAGGACCACCATGCGCTTCCTGGTTCATGAAGTTCCCCCAGCGTCCGATGGCTTGACCAAGAATGATACTTGGCGCCGCGATATCGGCGATCTGCCAGAAGGAGATGTTGCGGACTTTTGTATAAATGTAGGCCGTCAATACGGATCCGATCAAGGCACCATGAATGGCGATACCTCCTTGCCATACAGCAAACACATCCCACCATGGACCTTCTCCAATGTAACGATCCCACTCGAAAATGACGTAGTACAAGCGTGCGCAAATGATTGCAGCAGGAATCGCGTAAACTACGATATCTATCATATAATCCTTTTTCAGCCCGAGTCTTTCCGTTTCCTTCGTTGCAATCAGCAACCCGAGAAAAGCACCAGTCGCAATGATCAGTCCATACCAATAGATAGATATGGGACCTAACTGTAGGAATACCCGGTCTAAGGCTTCCGTTGAACAGGACATCGATTTGTCCCTCCTTTACGTGTTCTGTTGATCTTGATCGATCACTTTCGTTAGTCGTTCTGAGAATTCTTCTGCAGCATTTACTCCCATACGCTTCAGACGGAAGTTCATCGCCGCCACTTCGATGATGACAGCTAGGTTACGTCCTGGTCGTACTGGAATCGTAGCTTGAGGAACATCTACATCCATGATCTTCATCGTTTCTTCTTCAAGTCCTAAGCGGTCATACTGCTTGTTTTTCTCCCACAGTTCAAGGTTGATGACAAGCGTAATCCGTTTATAACTACGAACCGCTCCAGCACCGAACAGCGTCATCACATTGATGATCCCTAGTCCACGAATCTCAAGCAAGTGCTCGATTAAAGGCGGGCTGTTCCCGATCAATGTATCATAATCCTCTTGGCGGATTTCAACACTGTCATCCGCTACGAGACGGTGACCACGCTTCACAAGTTCAAGCGCCGTTTCACTCTTACCGACGCCACTTTGACCGGTGATCAACACACCGATACCGTATATATCGACAAGTACACCGTGAATCGCTGTGAAAGGTGCGAATTTCGTCTCTAAAAAGTTCGTCAGACGGCTGATGACGCGCGTCGTCTTATAAGGCGACAACATCAACGGCACACCGGCATCTCTTGCTGCTTCCCGCAATTCAGTAGGAATATCCATGCCACGGGTAATCACAATGCCCGGCGTCACATCTGTACACAACTTAGCCGCGCGATCTTCCCGATCTTCCTTCCCAAGCTCATTGAAATAAGACATCTCCGTTTTCCCAAGCAGCTGCAAGCGCTCCTTCGGGTAAAACTTGAAGTAACCGGTCATTTCTACACCTGGTCTTGAAATATCACTTGTATGTATTTCACGGTGAATACCATCCTCACCAGCTACTAGTTCTAATGCGAATTGTTCAAGTAAATCTTCCGTTCGGACCTTACTCATCCTGTTTGCCTCCTTGATATTCGTCAATCACTAGCCCCTATTGTAGCACATTTTCCAAATCGAACTCGCTTGTAAAATTCAAAAATCTTCTGGAATGCAAAAAAGGTCGAATAAACAATGTTTACTCGACCTTGGGTAATCAATTATATCTTCCTTTTTCACGTACATCCCTACTCAAAATGGCAGAGAGAGGTCGTTTAGCTGCCCTTTTGGACGAGACGCGCCAGTGAAATGGCCAAGAGCAAGGCTCTCTCTGCCCTGATGAAGGGAAACCATTCGAGAAAAGGCAGAGAGCGACTCCCTAGCTGCCATTATATTTATAATCTCTTCGCAAAAGGGCAGATAGAAATTACTAATCTTTGATAAAGCTGTTCAACACTAAGTTGATAAGGGAAATGATGATTGCAGCAACAATTGCAATTCCGAAACCAGCCATTTCAAACGTGCTTCCAAGCAGCCAATCCGTCAGTCCTAAAGTGATCGCATTAATGACGAACAAGAACAGCCCTAAAGAGAGAATCGTGATCGGCAATGTCAGCACAACGAGAATCGGGCGGACAATGGCGTTCAATATAGAGAGAATAAAAGCTGCAAGCAACGCGCCTCCAACTCCTGAAATACTGACACCATCTAACAGTGCTCCAACTGCAATAATGGCAACCGCGTTTACGATTATGTGTAAAAACCAACTTTTCATCCTGATGCACCTACTTCCTTAATCAAAATGTTTTTCACCTGTTTGTACGGTCACGGCTCCCGTTTTCGCTTCCGCTTCCAAACTGAAGCGGGACGAAAGCTCGGTATTCGCTTCGAACTCGATGACTTTATTCATGAATTCATCTCTTCTTCTTATAATCGTCTTGTCTGGTACACGGCAATTGATTTGCCCTAAGTGAGAACGGAGTATTCCGGAAAGTCGTTTATTCTTCGGAACCGTCACTTGCACCTGTCCGGTGGATGTTTTGTAAGTACCTTGATAAGCACGGTCACCGATATGTCGAACGGTCACTAAACCGCTGATGGCGTTCGCTTCACTCTTTCCAATAGAACCTTCGATGGTAATTTCCCCGTGCACGGTCTCTACTTTACATGTTTCGAAATCAGCTTTCAGAAGGGAGACGGCCCCATGCCCCGTTTCCACCTTGCAGCTTTCCCCACGAATATCGTCCAGTTGGACTTTGCCATTTGACGTTTTGACTTGGAGGTGGTCGCTTCGCATCGAGGAAAGATCGAAATGACCATTCGTAAGCTGAGCCTTGATGAATTCATAGGACTGATCTGGAACGAAGAGTTCTACGTCAACTTTCACCTGTTTCGAAGGACTTGCGACACGTAGTAGCCCTGACTCTAACGTGAACTGCCCGTCATCTCGGAACCGGTCTCTCGCTTCTTTTTCCGTTTGAACTTGATAGACTTTCACATGGTAGTTGGCATAGACGTAGTCTTTTTCTGTTGATCGCACTTTCATAGAACCATTGGCTATCCACAGATCCATGTCTTTCAACTCACCAGCGTCTAAACTTATCTGTTCATCAAACTCTACGAATTCGCCGAACTTGAAATCCAGGTCGACGTTTTTGATTTTTTCGACTGCGTCATCAAAAAAGTTACGGAGTCCGTATGTTGAGGATGTTTTGGTGTGGGATTGCGCTTCCGAATTCGCCTTTAACAATTCCGCTCCTTCTTCTGCGGTTATAATCCCTTCTTCTATCATTTTCAATATCTTCATGCGTTCTTGGTCCATTGCTTCCTCCTCCTTCTCCTATGTACAAGCATTCCCTTTGTCATTTAAGAAAAAACAGCCTTAGACATTAAAAAAGTAGTTCAATGAAAGGATATGAGCTACGGCCCTTCCACTGAACTACTTTGGGTTAAGAAAAATTATATTTGTAAAAGCGCTCCGTCTTCAACCGTTGGAGCTGCTCAGACTGCTGGTCTTGGCTCTTGATCAGACTCATCATGCCGTCAGCTTGTGATAAGTGCGCCTTGATCGCAGCGAGTTTCCGGTCCCAGTAAGGCGAGATATCATGTACGATATCCGGTTTGCCTAAATCCGCTTCATGATCATTGGAAATGGCATGCATCCAAATTTCAGGACGCTCATCTGGCTTCATCAGCCGAACTGCTTCTACTACGGCTGCACCTAATGCATCATGGTCGGGGTGGACCGCATAGCCGGGATAGTGAGTGATGATGACACTCGCTTCAAGCGCTTCGATCCGCTCTTTGAGATGGTTCGCTATTTGTTCACGCTGTTCGAATTCGAGTGTTTTATCACGGTAGCCAAGATACTCGACATCGATATCTAATTCTCTCGCAGCTTCCTTCAGCTCTTTACGTCTGAACTGCGCAAGTGTTTCACGGTTGGCAAAAGGAGGATTCCCCATGTTCCTTCCCATTTCACCAAGTGTTCCGCAAAGGTACGTCACAGGTACCCCTTTGCTTCTGAATTCTGAAATCGTCCCCGAAGCACCAAATGATTCATCATCTGGATGAGGGAAAATGACGACTACGTGCTCTTTACTCATCCAGATCAGCCTCGCTTGAGAATGGTGTTTCACTGATCTCTAAAGCAACCATCAATCGCCCTTCGCGGTCGTGCCCCGCCATAAGAAGACGGTTCTTTTCATCGATTTCATAATCGGTGACACCTTCTGCATAAACCCAACCGATATCAAGCTTCAGCCCTACTCGGTACGACCCACCAGTACTGATGATTTTCCCGTGTTGATAACGGACTTTTGCGTTGCGGATGAACGCCCCTACGTTGTAAGCAGCTTCATCAAAGTGACTGGCATAAGCACCATTCGTTGTTTCAAGGTGAATATATACTTCTTTGTTAGCAAGTTCATTAATTTTATTTTGAACGGATTGTTGTTCGATTGTTTCCATTACTTTACTTCCCCCTTTGTACCATGTTGGCTTCAACGTAAACATTACGGAATGCTGGGAGAGGTGTCAAAGCATTTACTTACTCGACACCTTTTCTTTCGTATTCAGCTTGTCTTCCATCCGCTTTCGGTCACGTTCCAATACCGGCTTCAAGTACTTCCCGGTATAAGAGCCCGACTGCTCGGCCACTTGTTCAGGAGTGCCACTTGCGATGATTTGACCGCCTTTTTCTCCCCCTTCAGGCCCGAGGTCGATAATATGGTCCGCTTCTTTGATGACATCGAGGTTGTGCTCGATGATCAATACGGAATCCCCGTTATCCACTAGGCGCTGCAAGACTTTGAGAAGACGGGATATATCGTCGACATGCAGTCCAGTCGTCGGCTCATCCAAGATGTAGAAGGACTTCCCGTTCGAACGGCGATGAAGTTCACTCGCAAGCTTAACGCGCTGCGCCTCTCCGCCTGACAGTGTCGTCGCCGGCTGTCCGAGTTTGATGTACTCAAGCCCTACATCAGCAACGGTTTGCAGCTTCCGTTTGATTTTCGGGATATTGGCGAAGAAATCTAGCGCTTCTTCAATCGTCATCTGTAGCACATCGGAGATACTCTTATTTTTATATTTCACTTCCAACGTTTCTCGGTTGTAACGTTTGCCATTACATACTTCACAAGGTACATACACATCTGGTAGGAAGTGCATCTCGATTTTGATGATTCCATCTCCACGACATGCTTCACAACGTCCGCCTTTTACGTTGAAACTGAAACGTCCCTTCTTATAGCCACGGATCTTCGCTTCGTTCGTTTGAGCAAATACGTCACGGATGTTATCAAACACACCGGTATAAGTCGCTGGGTTGGAACGAGGCGTTCGACCGATCGGAGACTGGTCGATGTCGATGACTTTTTCAAGCTGATTTATGCCTTCCACCGCTTTGTGTTTACCAGGCTTCTGCTTCCCGTTATGCAATTTCATAGAAAGAGATTTATACAAAATTTCATTGATCAGTGTACTTTTCCCTGAACCGGAAACGCCTGTCACCGCTGTGAATACTCCTAATGGAATGTCTGCATTTACTTTTTTCAGGTTGTTCTCTTCCGCTTTCTTGATTTCCAAGTAGCGGCCATCTGGCTTGCGACGTTCTGCCGGAAGAGGGATGAACTTCTTACCAGACAAGTACTGGCCGGTTAAAGACTTTCCGCTCTTCATGACTTGCTTCGGTGTTCCCTGCGTTACGATTTGACCTCCATGAGCTCCAGCTCCCGGTCCGATATCGATAAGGTAGTCTGCAGCAAGCATCGTGTCTTCGTCGTGCTCGACAACAATCAACGTATTATCGAGGTCGCGCATGTTTTTCAATGTATCGATCAGACGGTCATTGTCTCGCTGGTGAAGACCGATGGACGGTTCATCCAGCACGTAAAGTACACCGGTTAAAGCAGAACCGATCTGCGTTGCCAAACGTATACGCTGGGCTTCCCCACCAGAGAGCGTACCTGCAGAACGCGATAATGTAAGATAGTCTAGTCCCACGTTCGCCAAGAACGATAGGCGCTCACAGATCTCCTTCAAAATCATGTGCGCGATCGCTTTTTCTTTCTCTGTAAGGTCGACGCCTTCAAAGAACTCCTTCGCCTCTGTAACCGAATAATCCGTCGTTTGTCCGATATGCTTTCCATTGATCAAGACAGCAAGTGCTTCTTCATTCAGACGATTCCCTTTACATTTCGGGCAAGGTTTCTGTGCCATATACTTTTCCATCTGTTCGCGAATATAATCTGAGCTTGTTTCGTGGTAGCGGCGAGAGATGTTCGGGATGACCCCTTCGAAGAAAATCTCGTTCTCCCGTACCTTTCCGAAGTCATTCTCATAGCGGAAATAGATTTTCTCATCTCCACTGCCATACAACACCCGCTCCATCTGTTCTTCGGGAAGTTCATTGACAGGAGTATCCATATCGATGCCGTAGTGATCGGCAACGCTCTTCAATAAAGAAGGATAGTACTGAGAACTTTGCGGTTCCCATGGTGCTATCGCGTGGTCTCGAAGTGTTCTCGACCAGTCTGGTATGACTAAATCGATATCCACCTCAAGCTGTGTGCCTAGACCATCACAACGGCTACATGCTCCGTATGGGCTGTTGAAGGAGAACATGCGGGGCTCCAATTCACTTACAGAGAAGCCACAAATCGGGCAAGCGTGGTGCTCACTGAACATCAACTCTTCTTCCCCGATGACATCTACAATCGTGTGACCACCGCCTAAATTAAGAGCTGTTTCCAGCGAGTCTGACAACCTGCCTTCGACGCTGTCTTTGACAACGATACGGTCGACGACGACTTCAATCGAGTGTTTTTTATTTTTATCGAGTTTTATTTCCTCGGAAATTTCGCGCATTTCTCCGTCGACTCTTAGACGAATGTAGCCCTCTTTCTGCAGCTGTTGGAAGACTTTCACGTGCTCTCCTTTTCGTCCTGAAACGACCGGAGCGAGAATCTGCAGTTTTGTCCGCTCTGGATATTCCATGACGCGGTCCACCATTTGCTGAACGGTTTGAGAACTGATTTCAACTCCGTGCTTCGGGCACGTCGGTCGGCCGATTCTTGCGAAAAGAAGTCGCAGGTAATCGTAAATCTCTGTCACGGTCCCGACAGTCGACCTTGGGTTACGACTCGTTGTTTTCTGGTCAATTGAAATTGCCGGGGACAGCCCTTCGATCGCATCCACATCCGGCTTGTCCATCTGCCCTAAGAACTGACGGGCATATGCACTCAGCGATTCCACATAACGCCTCTGCCCTTCCGCATAAATCGTATCGAATGCCAAGGAGGACTTTCCGGATCCGGAAAGTCCCGTCATGACAACAAGTTTATTTTTGGGAATATCGATATCAACATTTTTCAGATTGTGGGCACGTGCGCCTCTAATACTGATATATTTACTGGCCATAGTACCATCATCCCTCCGCTTTCAGCTCAAGTAATGCATCACGCAGTTCTGCTGCACGCTCGAAGTCGAGGTCTTTTGCAGCCTGCTTCATCTCGGTTTCTAGGTTGTCGATTACTTCCTGACGTTCTTTCTTCGTCATCTCTGATGGGCGTTTGCCTTCTGTTTCATAGGATTCTTCGCCCTCTGATACCGCTGTCGCTTTAATGACATCACGCACTTCTTTCTTGATAGTCTTCGGTGTGATGCCATGTTCTTCGTTATAGGCGATTTGAGCTTCACGCCTGCGGTACGTTTCATCTATTGCAAATTGCATCGATTTCGTCATCTTATCGGCATACATGATGACGCGTCCGTTCTCGTTACGAGCGGCACGTCCAATCGTCTGGATCAGCGAACGGTCCGAACGCAGGAACCCTTCTTTGTCTGCATCCAAAATCGTGACTAAGGATACTTCCGGTATATCCAGTCCTTCCCGTAACAAGTTGATTCCAATCAATACATCATATTTCCCGACTCGGAGATCTCGGATGATCTCGATACGCTCAAGCGTTTTGATTTCCGAATGCAAGTAGGCGACCTTGATACCCAAGTCCTTCAGATAATCGGTAAGGTCTTCCGACATTTTCTTCGTTAGCGTCGTCACAAGGATACGTTCATTTTTCTCTTTGCGTTTGTTTATTTCGCCAATCAGGTCATCGATCTGGCCGTGAATCGGACGCACGTCGATTTCTGGATCAAGCAGCCCCGTCGGCCGGATGATCTGCTCGGTCATCTCCGGTGTATGTTCGATTTCATATGGACCTGGTGTTGCTGATACATATGTGATCTGATTGATATGTTCTTCGAATTCCGGGAACTGCAGTGGCCGGTTGTCCATGGCAGAAGGAAGACGGAATCCGTGATCGACAAGTACTTGCTTCCTCGCTCGGTCTCCGTTATACATTCCTCTGATCTGAGGCAGTGTCACGTGCGATTCGTCGATCATAATTAAGAAATCATCAGGAAAATAGTCCAGAAGCGTATAAGGTGTCGCTCCGGCTTCGCGGAAAGTCAGGTGTCTGGAATAATTCTCGATTCCTGAACAGAAGCCCATTTCCCTCATCATTTCTAAATCATAGTTTGTACGCTGTTCTAATCGCTGCGCTTCCAGAAGTTTGTCATTCTCACGAAGCTCTGCGACACGTTCTTCTTTTTCTTTCTCAATATTTTCAATCGCTTTTTTCAGTTTTTCTTCTCGGGTTACGAAGTGGGAAGCAGGGAAAATCGCTACGTGTTCCCGGTCTCCGACTACTTCCCCTGTCAGTACATCAATCTCACGTATCCTGTCTATTTCGTCACCGAAGAATTCTACACGCATGGCATGCTCTTCACGAGAAGCCGGGATAATTTCCACAGAGTCACCACGAACACGGAATGTTCCGCGCTGGAAGTCGATATCATTACGCGCATACTGGATATCGACGAGATCACGAAGCAACTGATCACGATCCTTTTCCATACCCATGCGGATAGACAACACTTGACTGCGGTATTCTTCCGGTGAACCTAAACCGTAAATGCAGGATACACTGGCTACAATGATGACGTCGTTCCGTTCGAATAAGGCAGATGTAGCAGAGTGCCTCAATTTATCGATTTCATCGTTGATACTGGCATCCTTTTCAATGAAGGTATCCGATGAAGGCACATAAGCTTCAGGCTGATAGTAATCATAATAACTAACAAAATACTCAACGGAATTGTTAGGGAAGAATTCTTTGAATTCACTATAAAGTTGTCCTGCAAGCGTCTTGTTATGAGCAATGATCAATGTCGGTTTGTTTACTTCCTGGATGACATTGGACATCGTAAAGGTCTTACCTGTACCTGTTGCGCCAAGCAAGGTTTGGTGTTTTTCCCCTCGATTAATTCCATCGACGAGTTCTTTGATGGCTTTCGGCTGATCGCCTTGAGGCGAGTATTGAGAGACTAATTCGAATTTATGATCCACGACGAAAACCTCCGTTCAGACTTTTCATCAATAGTTTACCACACTATACTACCATTCTAACCTTCTACGAACAAACATTCGGTTTTGGATATGTAAAATTTTTTCATGAAACAAAAACGAACCACCTTATGTCTACATTCACACAAGGTAGTTCGTGGGTATATTAACTAGTTAGATCGGTGTCAGCAATTAATATCTGACCGTTTTTCTTATTATGGAAAATCGTCTGCAGGATGACGGTGGACAATTTCTTCAGAGGATAGGGTTTCACGAGATAGCCCTCCACTTCGAGATCCGTCGCACGTTCAGATTCACTTAAAGCACTGGAAATGAAAATCGGAACATCCTTCAAATGATTCTGTTTTTTAATAGCCTCGATAATATCCCATCCACTCACTTGGTCCGCAAGCGTCAAATCAACGATAAACGCATCCGGTTTCATATCAGGAAGGGACTGCAGAACAGATGCCCCTTCATTATACTGGGAAACCTTGATCGCGACGTCTTCCAGTTCATCTTCAATCAGGTTGGAAAGCGTCCGGTCATCCTCGATTAGGACTACTTGAGGTAAGTGGTCCGATTTTTTTGTATCTCCTTTTCTCGGTTCATAGAGTGGGAGGATAACAGAGAACACACTACCGACACCTGGCTCTGAGTGGACAGTAATTCTGCCTTGATGCGATTCCACAATCTCTTTACTGATTGCAAGCCCGAGCCCCGTTCCGCCAATTTTTCTCTGACTGGAGTTATCGATCCGGTGAAACTTCGTGAAGAGTTTCGGAAGTTCGTGCTCTGGGATTCCGATTCCTTCATCAGAAATGTGCAAGACCAATTGTTCTTCATCTTGATTCATCGCCACCACTACTTCTCCTCCATCTGGAGAAAATTTGACTGCGTTGCCGATCAGGTTGGTGAATAGCTGAGTCATCTTGCCACGATCTGCATGGACAAGCGCGTTGGAAGTTTGATCGCATAACCGAATGGCATGATCCGGGTTGCTCACTTGCAAGTTGTCCGTGACTTCCTGCACCACTTCCGCCAAGTCCACCCGCTCTTTCTTGAAGGTTTCCCTTCCGGTTTCCATCCGCTGCAAATCCAGGAAGTCATTGATCAAGTTCGTCAGTCTCTTCGCCTCACGGTGAATCGTGTTCAAATATTTCTTCTGACGCTCTTCTGGTAAATCACGGTGGATCATCAACTCTGTGTACCCGAGCACACTAGCGAGCGGGGTCCTAAGTTCGTGGCTGACCGTGCTGACTAAGTTCGTTTTCATTTCATTTACTTCGTACTCACTCGTTATATCACGGAATACGAATAACGTACCTTCTTTATCTTCATGGTGATAAATCGGCTCCCCATACAATTCGACTACCCGCTTTTCTTTCCCCAGGTCTACTTCGAAGCGGTGGGTATTGGATGGGATGGATTCAGAGAAGACCATCCCTTTGAAGAAGGATACGAACCTTTCGCAATCGACGATATGGTGGCAAACTTTCTGCAACCATTGATGGATCGTGAAGTCAACGAGAGACTCATGTTGATAATGAGCTAAATTCAAGAAACGCAGCCAGTTCTGATTGTACTGAGCAATGCCCCCCTCATCATCTACGAATAGAATACCTTCATTGATATTGTCGATGATGTCTTGGTTCAACTGGCGATTGATTTCCGTTTGTTCATAGGAGTCGATCCTCTCAATATATAAGGACACTCTCTGCAAAATAGAAAACATTTCATCTATCTCTTGTCTGTCATACTCTTTCCCTACTCTTGTGACTGCTAATAGCGCAATCAAAGTGTTCTTTGAATCATACAAAGGAACATGAAGATCATAAGCAGGGGTATTGTCCAATAAGTACCCTTGCTCTTCCCCACCTACTTCTCGTTCTCTTAAGAAATACGTCTCGTTGTGATGTATACGATCAATCACATGGGCAAAAGCTTCCCTCGAATATTCATTCCGATTCCATTCCCCCATTCCAACTGTCGCAGCTTCTCCGGAATCAAGAAGGAGAAACATGCCGTAGTCGAATGGGTAGAGGTGAGATAGACGATGGATGACGACATCAAGTAATTGACGGGTGTCCATAGTAGCGGACAGGTCTTGGTTCAGCGTATTCATCTTCTCGACCGTACTCTTTGCTGCCTCTGTTTCTGTTAGAGCTTGCTTTAATTGTTCAGAAGTCTTCCTGCGCTCGGTGATATCCTGTTGAATGACAATATATTGTTCAATATCACCTTGCTCATTGATATTCGGAACAATCGCCGTGTCCGCATAGAAGTGTTCTCCGTCTTTCCGCACACACGTCAATTCTCCTTTCCACACCCGACCGTGTTCGAGTCCGTGGAAAGCTTTTTGAATATCTGTATTGCGTTGTCCCTCCTGTCCCTCTATTAAACTAAGGAAATGACGCCCTTCCAACTCTCTTTCCCTGTACATCGATGCGTCCGCTAACAGACTATTACTAGATTCAATCCACCCGCCTTTGTCGAGGCGAGCTACCATAGACGAAGCGTTCAGCGCTAAGTCCTTGTTCCTCAAATCATTCACGTACGCCTCCAACATCTCTTGTTGAGCGACCAGCTCTTCATTTTGAGCGGATTGATTCTCTTCTCTTTCCGTGATTTGTTCGGTCATATGACGGAAGGAGCGAGTCAGTTTTCCGATCTCATCCTGCCTTTTAGAGGATGGGAGTTCATGATAGTGGCCCGCAGCAATCGCTTCTGATGCTTCTGCAAGTTCCGTCAACGGCTGCCCGACCCCTCTGCTCAAATTTCGGAAGGCGAGTGAAAGTATAGCAATCACGACTACTAACAGCCCGAACATCAAGTAAGAAATCCGCTCTACACGAGTAAGAAATTCATTACTTTCTTCGTTTATATGAGACTGGGCTTCTTCTGAAATAGTATGGAGCTGGCTGATCAAGTTGTTGACCTCAAGCGTTGTATTATTCAATCCCGCTTCATGTATCGCTTCGTAATTCTCTGTTTCTACCAGCTGCTGTACCGGAGGGAACCGGTCCTCCCAATATGTCCTTACAAACTGTCCGAGCGTATGGATCAACTGATACTCTTCTGCGCTCAAAGACAGCTGCTTCGCTTCCTCAATCTGCGACAATAATCGAAGACGGTCCTGCCTAGCCTGCTGTAGTTCATCCTCGTTGGAAAAAGCGACATAGCCCCTGACACGAAACACCATCGACTCGTATGTATCTGTAATGTTTTCAAGTATATTCATCTTCTGTGTCAGCTGCTGAGATTCATTTTGCTGCTGCGTTTTATTCGTGTATTGAACGAAGAAAAGGACAGAAGTCGCCACACACGTAATGACCACGACCGTAATCATGGCCAATAAAAACTTTCTTCTGATCGACCTTTGGAAATACTCGATCATGTCAAGATTTCCTCTACCATCTGAATCAACTCAAGCGGACTGAAGGGCTTTGCCATAAAATAACGAATGCCGACATCCTTTGATTGCTGGATATCCGAATCCTGTGTTTTGGCCGTCAACATGACAAGAGGAGTCTGCTGTTTCCACTCCTCACTCAGTTGAGAAGCGACTTCTATCCCTGTGTACTCCGGCATCATATAATCCAATATGACAAGATCAAGCGACTCTTGTCCCATAATCGATAACGCTTCTGCTCCGTCACTTGCTTCGATCACTTCATATCCTTCATCTTCTAATGTATCGGTGATGAGCATGCGAAGCACTTCCTCATCATCAGCGACTAATATTCGTTTCATGACTTTTTCCTCCTTTATGACGACTGACGATTCTTCTGATTCTAGCGACCAACTCATCCATACTGAAAGGTTTGGTCATGTAATCATCCGCTCCCAAGTCGAGCGCTTGAATGATGTCGTCTCCTCTCTGCCTTGCCGTCAGCATCATCACAATCGAATCCTGATCATACTCACGGAAATCCTTCAGTACATCAAGCCCATCCTTCTCCGGTAAAATCCCGTCTAATAGTACGACATGCTTATAGCTGTCTGAAGGGGATTCACGCAAGAAATCTTCTCCCGTTTCATATGTCCACACTTCGGTCGGAGCATCGTAGAAAGTTAGTTCTGATAGTCGATCTTCGAGCATATTGCGGATCACCGCATCATCATCGACGATAGAAATATGTAAACTCTTGCTTTCTTGGACCATCTGAATCATTTCCAACCCTTCCTGGTAGTTGACGACGATGCCTTTACCAGACTGTTTCCCTTTATAAAGGGCCGTGTCTGCTTGTACGATGAGATCCTCCATCTTCTTGATTCCTTCGTCCATCTCGGCCACTCCGGCAGTAAAGCTTAAGCGGAATGTTTCTCCTGAGGCATGATGAACCACCTCTTTGAAAAACTTGAGAACATCGTGGATCCGCTTCTGGGCATCCAATTGATTGATCTCAGGCATGACGATGATGAATTCTTCCCCACCGTAACGGACAACAACGTCTTCCGCCCTCGTCTGGGTCCTGAGCACTTCGGACAGTTTCTTCAATACCTGATCTCCTACGATATGACCGTACGTATCGTTCACCCGTTTGAAATTATCCAAATCAAGCACTACTAAGCAGAAAGGAACTCGATCTCTCTTGAACGTCTGCTTCTTCTTATCCAATAGCTCATATAAATAACTGCGGTTATAAGCCTTGGTTAATTTATCGGTAGTGATCTGTTTTCTTAAAGAATGAACATGCACTAAACGGTTTCTGATGATCGTGTTTAATAAATCGAAATCAAGCGGTTTTGTGAAAAAATCAAGCGCCGTCGTTTCATACACCCGCATCGCAAGTTCTTTCGAATGGTCGGCACTAATGACCATAACAGGCGTTAACGTGCTGTTCGTCTGAGACCCGATTTCTTTGATGATCTCAAGGCCATTCTTACCTTGTAGATAATAATCCACGATCAGGAGGTCAGGCTTCTCATCATAAAACGTCTTCAATGCCCGATCTTCCGTGGTCGCCATCAGGACGTTATATCCATACCCCTCCATCGTCTCTCTAAAGTAATGCAGAAATTCCAGATCGTCCTCCAGAATCAGGATTGTCGGTTGATCTGGTAATGACGCTGCCCGCGCTTCCGTTTCACTAGGAGAAATCGGGTGGAAGTCATGCTCCGTAAAATCGACATGCAAAAAAATAGGCTGAAACAGCTCCGCCCATTCATGCTCCTGCCACTTTCGCTCCGATTCCGGATCCAACGCCTTCCGCACGCTCTCCGCCGCTTCAGCCAAACGCTCCAATCCGATCGAAGCTCCGGTACCTTTGATTGTATGTAATAGCTTATAAATCTCTTTTTCTGTGACAGATGATTCATCATGCCACTGTGCTAATCGACTCGATAGATTTTTCAAAAATAATTGTTGATACTTCTCGAATGCCTGCACGCTTTCACTCCTATACCATGTTGAAACTATTAGTTCTATTATACTAAAAAATGCATGATTCGAATAATTAATATTAGAAAAAATAGGTAAGATGTTTATTTTTCCTTAGGAATAGAACCAGCGAATTTGCACCGCTCCGGCAACATACTTCGCTTGATTTAGTGGGCTGTACTTTAAAAATCGTTTTTCTGGATAGGATTTGTTTGTACAAGCCTCTTCACAGTAAACTCAACTTAGTCATCTACAAGAAGCATATACTTACTACAAAATCGCGATTATACCAGTTGCCATAGAAACCAGTTACTATCCCTGGATTCTGTTCCACTCAACCTTCTTAGTGGGGTGGAAAATAGGTCGACTCCTGCGGGATGCACGGACAACGGCGAGACCCCGGAAGGCAAAGCCTGAGGAGGCTCGGCGTCCGCCGCGGAAAGCGAGCTATTTTCCACCCCACGAATTGCTCATCAACCGCAAAAGAAAAACCACTACGCTCAAACGTAGTGGTTTCCTGCTTATTCAAAAGCTTGATTATACTGATTCACTTCAAACAAGTCGGTCAATTCAATATCCGGATGTTTATCTTCGAACCAACGAAGCGAGAAATCATTCTTGAACAGCACAAGCGGATTGCCTTCCCTGTCTTGCGCTAACATATTCCGCTCATCAAACAGCGACTCATCGACTTGGTCTTCTCTCAACCAACGAGGAATACGTTCTCCCATCGGAGTAAGTTCGACATCCACGTTATATTCATTCTTCATGCGGTATTCGAATACTTCGTACTGCAGTTCACCGACCGCGCCGATGATATAATCTTCAAAACGATAGCGCTTGAACAGCTGGATCGCTCCTTCTTGAACGAGCTGCTCCAACCCTTTTCGGAACTGCTTCGACTTCATGACGTTCTTCGCCGTTACCTTCTTGAATAGTTCTGGCGGGAACTGTGGCAATTCGTCGTATTCGTATTTCGACTTGCCCGTTACAATCGTATCGCCGATCCGGTAGACGTTCGGGTCATAGATTCCGATAATATCCCCAGCATAACCTTCTTCGACGGTTCCGCGTGAGGAAGCAACGAATTGGGTAGACTGAGCGAGCTTAAAGGTCTTTCCTGTCCGCGATAGTGTCACATTCATGCCACGCTCGAATTTACCGGAGCAAATACGCACGAATGCGATACGGTCACGGTGCTGCGGGTTCATATTCGCTTGGATCTTGAAAATGAAGCCAGAGAACTCTTCATTATCCGGAGATACAATGCCTTCTGTCGATTTTCTTGGAGCTGGCTCTGGTGCCATATCGATGAACGAGTTGAAGAACGTTTCGACACCGAACGGCGCCAACGCACTACCGAAGAAGACAGGTGTCTGGTCGCCTTTCAACACTTTTTCCATATCGAACTCGTCTCCTGCCTCATCCAGCAAGGCCATCTCGTCTTTGGCTTCCTGATACGTTGCCTGTTCCGTCAAGTCAGGATGTTGGTCCAACTCGTCATATGGGATGTACGTCTCTTCTTCATTACCAGTGAAACGGACGAATTCTTCGTTGTTACGATCGAATACGCCTAAGAAACGTTTACCCATTCCTGCTGGCCATGTCATCGGGTATGTTTCAATATTCAACGTCTCTTCGATTTCTTCCATTAATTCAAACGGCTCGCGTCCTTCACGGTCCATTTTGTTAATGAAAGTGAAAATAGGAATACCGCGCATTTTACAAACTTTGAACAACTTAAGGGTCTGCGCCTCGATACCCTTCGTTCCATCGATGACCATGACAACACTGTCCACGGCTGTCAGTGTACGGTACGTATCTTCACTGAAATCTTCGTGTCCAGGTGTATCGAGAATGTTGACTTGGTAATCTTTATAAGGAAAGTTCATTACACTGGATGTAACGGAGATTCCACGCTGCTTCTCGATCTCCATCCAGTCGGAAGTGGCGAATTTTCCTGATTTCTTCCCTTTAACTGTTCCGGCGGAGCGGATCAAGTTTCCGAGTAGGAGCATTTTTTCCGTCATCGTTGTTTTACCCGCATCGGGGTGGGAAATAATAGCAAATGTCCGGCGTTTTTTCATTTCATCATGTATCGTCATTATCAAATTCCTTCCAGAACAAAGGCGGAGCGCACTCACGGACGTAGCAAGCCCGACTTGATTCACCTTTGATGATTAGTGCTGATTTGTACTCACAAAAAAACCGCTCCCCTATGGCAAGCGGATTTATATCTACTTTGAAAAATAGCATACCCGCCCTCTAAAATCAACAACGAAACCATCCATGGACCTAGCCAAAAGGCATTTTCCTCCATGATAAGTTGAGTTATAATGGATAGATGATCTTTTAAAAAATTCAAGTAAGGATGCTTACGATGCAGACATACTTATTACAACCACAAGATATAAAAAAGATAACCGGCGCCTCTTTCTACACAAGAGGTAAGGAATATTTCGACAGAGGCAATGTATATGGATTGTCACACAACAGCGCGATCCGTTCATGGCGTGCTGTCGTGGCAGGGACACACGACTATGAAGTTCGTGTTTTCTTTTTTGAAGACGACGATGTCGAAGCCACCTGTGAATGCCCCGCTTACCATTCGTACTACACGTGTAAGCACATCGCCGCTGTATTGATCGCGATTCGGGAGAAAGCGTTGGAGGAACTGTCGCCGAAGCTCGCTGAACGAAGCATCCGCGACCGTCAGAAAACGTCCAACCACGACCGCTTATTCGCTATGCGTTTGTACGAAACGTTCCGAGAGCGCAGAGAACTGCGCCAGTCCGACGATTTGAAGAAGCCGCTCACGATCCAATACCAGCTGCACGTCCAGTCGCTGCTCGGGCAAAAAAGCCTGAGTGTCGAACTGAAAATGGGCGAAAGCTACCTGTACGTTATCAAGGATATTCGCGAACTACTCGAATATATGCAGAAAAAGCAGGCCTACCGCATCACGAAAAAGTTCACGTATGACCCATCCGATCACACATTGGATGAACAGGACCAGCAAATCATGAAGCTTTTGCATGATGCGTTTGAGCAGGAACATTTTTACGACCAGCAATGGACGCATTCGGATAAGAAGCGCCTGATGCTTTCTCCACTTCTCGCTCAGCAACTGCTGCCACTCTTAGCTGAAAAAGAGGCACACGTCGTTGAACGCGGCGAGAATGCAGGCGTGCTGTCTTATGAAACCGAAACGCCCGACTTCTCCTTTTATATTTCAGAAGAGCGCGGTTTGTTCCATATGCATATGAACAACTTGAAGAACTTCGAGTATTTTTCCGACTATCATTTACTGTATAAAGACGCTACCTTCTATCAAATCGATCCAGATAAGGAGGACGTACTCGGCACATTGTACAGCCTGCTTCCTTATAATTCGAATGGAAACCATTCCATCAGTCATTTCGATATGGAAGGCATCGTGTCCCACGTCCTCCCTGAGCTCGAGCGCATCGCAGATGTCCAGCTCGACCGCTCCGCTTCTGAGAAAATCGTGCAAGAGGACTTGAAAGCGGAAGTGTACTTGGACTTCCAAAGCTGGACGCTTACGATCCGCGTGAAGTTCCGTTATGGCGACGTGGAAATGGATCCGTTCAAAGCTGAGGAAAACCAGACCCAAACGATCATCCGCCGCGACAGTCAGACCGAGCAGGAGATCATGCAGATCATCGAAGCGGCAGAGTTCAAGTTCGACGGCGACATGGTCTATATCGAAGACGAAGAAGAACTCGAAGCGTTTCTGTATGAATTTTTACCGAAGTTGAAAGAGAAGGCCGAGGTCTTCCTTTCCTCGTCTGTACGTTCTTTACTGGAACAATCGAACCAAGAGCTGCAGCCATCGATTCAGATGGAGAGTGACGGAAGCTGGCTAGATATCAGCTTCACCATTGACGGAATCAGAGAAGATGATATTACCGAAGCCCTTCGTGCCGCTATTGAGAGACGGAAATACTACCGACTTTCAGATGGCGCCTTGTTGTCGCTGACGACAGAATCATTCGAACGGTTCCAACGCCTTGCCGATGAGCTCGACTTATCCGCTAAAGACGTCGACCACAACGGCATTCAAGTTTCCCAAGCGAGAAGTTTACAAGTGGACAATGTTCTTCATCCAGAGGAAAAAGAGCGCGATGAGCGCTTTTCTCAACTCGTCGAACGGTTGAAGAATCCGCAGACACTCGATGTCCAACCACCAGAAGGACTCGAGGCAGATCTCCGTCCGTACCAGCTGACCGGATTCCGGTGGATGAAGACGCTCGCGACTTACGGATTAGGCGGCATTCTAGCGGACGACATGGGACTCGGTAAGACGCTTCAGACGATCTCCTTTTTACTCTATGAAAAGGAAACCGGTGTTATGGAGCACCCAGCCCTGATCGTGACGCCTGCATCGCTTATCTATAATTGGAAAAAAGAAGTCGAGAAGTTCGCTCCAGGTTTGTCTGTAGAAGTCGTTTCAGGTGACCCTACAACGAGACAGGAAGCGATTGATGGAGCAAAGAAAGCGGACATCTGCATCACGTCCTACCCACTCATCCGTCAAGATGCTGATTTTTACAAGGACATGAAGTTCCACGCGATGGTACTTGATGAGTCTCAAGCCATCAAGAACGAAACAACCAAGACAGCGTCAGCCGTCCGCACGATTCGCGCGAAGCACCGCTTTGCCTTGAGTGGTACACCAATCGAGAACTCGTTAACAGAACTTTGGTCGATCTTCCGCACGCTCATGCCAGGCTTCTACACAAGCAAGAAAAAGTTCCTGCAAATGAAGCCGGAAAAAGTCGCACGCATGACTCGTCCGTTCATCCTGCGCCGTATGAAAACGGAAGTGCTTGATGAGCTGCCGGATAAGATCGATACAGTCCAATATTCCGAGCTTACTCGCGAACAGAAAGAAGTGTATCTAGCTTACCTCGAGCGCATTCAAAACGACATCGAGGAAACAATCGCAACGAAAGGTGTTCAGCGAGGCAAGCTCGAGATCCTTGCTGGGCTGACACGCCTCCGCCAAATCTGTTGCCACCCGGCCTTGTTCCTTGAGAATTATGAAGGACAATCCGGCAAACTCGAGCAGCTGAAAGAACTGGCACAAGAGTTGAAAGACAGCGGGCACCGCCTGCTTATCTTCTCCCAGTTCTCCAGCATGCTTACCATGCTTCACGATGAGCTATCGAAAGCAGGACTGGACGCCTTCTATCTAGACGGCAGCACCAAGTCCGAGCAGCGCATGAACATGGTTGAACGATTCAACGAAGGAGAAAAAGACGCCTTCTTCATCTCCTTGAAAGCTGGCGGAACCGGCCTGAACTTGACCGGCGCCGACACCGTCATCCTATACGACCTATGGTGGAACCCGGCCATCGAAGAACAAGCAGCCGGCCGTGCCCACCGGATCGGACAGGAGCGCGTCGTCCAAGTCATCCGGATGATTTCGCAAGGTACTATCGAAGAACGGATTTATCAACTTCAACAGAAAAAGCGCGACCTCGTCGACCAAGTTATTAAGCCTGGTGAATCGATGATTACGTCGCTGAGTGAGGAAGAGATCCGCAATCTATTTGAATGATGTTTTTAAAAAGGAAACCGGCCGATAGATGGGATTCTATCGGCCGGTCTTTTTGTTATGTATGACGGTTTGGGAGGGTTGGTCTCCTAGCTGCCATTTCATGATGATTCAATGTTTATAAGGGCAGATAGAATGGCTCTAGCTTACCTTTTTGGGTGTTTCAACGAGCAGTTTGGCAGCTAGACAGCTTCTTGCTTCCTTTTCACGCACTTCCACCACTCTTTTTGTCACTTAGACAGTATCTAGCTTCCCTTTTATCATCTTGCGCCTTCCAAATGGTCAGCTAGGCAGGCTCTCTTCCTTTTCATGAAGCTTCACCTTCCATTTTGTCACCTAGACGAGCTCTAGCTTCCTTTTCAACAGCCCCATCCCTCCAAACGGGCAGTTAGAAGAGCGCTCTCTTCCCTTTCATCTAACTCCATCCACCCTTTTGGCACCTAGAGAGCCTCTACCTTCCCTTTCAACAGCCTCAGTCTCCCAAAAAGGAAGTTAGACGCCCTCTCTCTTCCCCTAGCACCTAGAGCCCCCATACAAAAAAACAGGCTGGAATCCATACAGATTCCAGCCTGTTCCCTTTAAGCGGGCTTCCGCCTCAATTTGAACCAATAACCACCAAGAATACTCGCACCGATCGTCATCGTCACCGTCGACAGCAACATGTGGATCGAAGAAGCTTCCACAAGGTTTCCCGTCACGACAATAACGAATCCGACTACCGCATTCAGCAGAAGCGAGATCAAGTATAGCCAGGATAGCGTGACGTGATACTTGAATCGTGTCGCATAAATCACAAACCAAATCGCGGCTACTATAACCACGAATGTCGCCACCCAGTGCAAGGAATAGATGATTTTGGCTAAGTATTCGCTCGTAATCAAGTATTCGATCGCCGGCACATCGAGCAGGACATTACTAGCGCGACTGTGTTTGAAGAATGCTCCAAGAATGACTTGGGCTACATAAACGCCGAATCCGAGCATGAATGCCCGGTAGCTCATCGAAATCGACTCTCTGCTTGTTCTAGACAGCTCCACACTCTCTGCGTGCAGGCTGTAACTCAACAAGACGAGAATGATGAGCAGCAACTGACTGAATGTCACATCGAATGTTGTGAATCCTGGCGGTGTACCAAGTAGTACGTTGAATCCTCCGATCAAGGACTGAAGGACCAGTACGACGAGACTCAGAATCGCCAGAGTAAATACAGAGCGGCGCTTTCTATGCTTGTACAAAGCTCCGATTGCGTTGATCCCCGTCAACATGATGAGTAATGGGACCATTAACCGGTGGGAATATTCAATAAGAACATGATAGTTTGTAAAATCAGGGATAACATTACCGTTACAAAACGGCCAGGACGTTCCACATGCATCTCCGGAATCAGTCGCGACGACCAGATTACCGAGAATGAGAGCAAGGAATGTAACAGCCGTTGTAAGAATGGAGAATTTCTTCATCTTCTTACCCTTTCTCTATATAAAATCTTTTTAAACAGAAGTAGTACATAGTAAATCATATCACGAATCACAAAGGTTAGAGAACGAGTAAGACCTGTGATGTCATGAACTTTTTGTGAACGGACGCTTCTTTTTCCATTTTTTATAAGACCATCTCAAGAATAGGTAAAGCAAGGACAAGAGGATCAGTGTCGTGTTGATCAGGTTGAAGATTCCTGCGTAGTGATCGTCATCCCAATACGATATTGGGCTGTGGAATGTGTAGGCACTGATCGGATAGAACATAGGGACGGCATCGTTCGCATGAGTCAGGATATCAATCACGACGTGGCCGAGCCAGCCATAGGCAAGCGCCGTCCACTTCGATAGCCCTCTTCCTTTCCAAACAAAAATGATCAGGAAAAACATTCCCCATACAAATAAAGAATGCCCCACTTGCCGAAGAATGATGACAACTGGGTAATCGAACAGGTCGAAGGACATGTAGAATAGCGACCGGAGCGGGTTCGGGTCGTCCAGCACTTGAAGGGCGTTCCTCTCCACCGCCAAATATAAGAACATGACATAATAAATGATATCAGGCAGAATACTGCCAAAGATGAACCAACCTACATATTTCTGTTTTCTCGTAGCAAAAAACGTCCAATAACCATGATGCAGCGTATTCATGCTCACCCCTCACTTTCTCTCCTATTGTTTATCCCAATTTAAAAAAGGGAAACTATTCTTTTCAGAAGGAGGCTGTATTATGACATATAAAGCATACGTTTTTGATGCGTACGGAACGCTCTTCGATGTGCATTCCGTCATGGAAAAAATACATGAATTCTTTCCCGACCAGGGGGACGAAATCAGCAAGGAGTGGCGGTCACGGCAAGTGCATTACTTCCTCGTGCGTCAACTGATCGATGCTTACCGACCGTTCAGCGAAATCACCGAGTGGGCGCTGAAAGATGCCTTACTCTATAGTGGTGTGAACGCTAAGCCTGATATGGTGGCAGACCTTATGCGGGAGTATGAGCAATTGACGCCGTATGAAGAGGTAAACTCCCTAAAGCAACGATTCCCCGATCGTACGCTGACCATTTTTTCAAACGGGACAAACGCGATGCTCGAGCCATTACTTGAGCACAATGACCTTACGGATACGTTCGGATTATTGAGTGCCGACGCACCGAAAGTCTACAAACCGCACCCTGATGCGTACCACTATGCGCAAGAACAGTTAGGGTTAGAAAAAGAAGAGATCCTCTTCTTCTCAAGCAATCCTTGGGACATTACGGGAGCAGCATCGTACGGCTTCCACACGGCCTGGGTCAACCGAAAGGAACAAAAGTGGCCTGAACTCGGGATGGAACCGACACACATCCTCAACGATTTAACGGACATTCCTAAATAATAATCAATTGAACGCCTTCCGCAGTATGAAGTCAGCCACTTGGCTGGCTTTTTTGTTTGTAATTTAATATGCCTCCTCTCGATTTTTTCCATATTGAAACAATATAAATTGCCCTTTATATCTTTTCGATATATAATGATACAGCATTAAATTATATCTTGAAGATATAAAAAGGAGGATTTTATGTACGAATTATTTATTTTAGGCGAACTGATGGATAAGCCCATGCACGGCTATTTGCTGCAGCATGTTTTAGATAAGGTGGTAGGACCGAACCGAAAAATCAGCTGGGGAGTGTTGTACCCGCTCATTCAAAGGATGACAAAGGAAGAGCTTATAGAACAGCATATCCAGGAAGAAGGGGGCCGCGGGCGTCCCAAGAAAAACCTTCACATCACGTCGAAAGGGAAAGAGCGTTTTGTTGAATTGATGGAGGAGAAAATGCCCTATGACCAGACAACCGAGGACTTATTCGATATAAAACTGAGTAACTTCCATCATGTTTCTGAACAAATGCAGGTCAAGGTGCTTCATCAATACGAAGAATATTTACATTACCTGCTCGACTACCTCCTACATAACTCTCGTAATGTGGAGGATCAAGAGCAGATTTCGACTACCGAGAAGGCGAGTATCCTGCGTGTTTTACAACTCCGCAAAGCAAAAATAGAAGTGCAGTTGAATTGGGTGAAAGAAGAAAAGGAAGAGAGGGATCAGATATGAATCAAGTTCCAGGAAACCCATCACCAAAACGGTGGTTTGCTTTAGTGGCGGTCTGTTTCGGACTGTTTATGGCTTTACTTGATGTGACGATTGTAAACGTTGCACTACCGACTATTCAGGAAGAATTCAATACCGGCTTCAGTGAACTTGAGTGGGTATTGAATGCCTACACTTTAATCTTTGCAGTAGCTTTAATTACAGTTGCAAGATTAGGAGATTTATTTGGGAGAAAGAGACTCTTTATGATAGGACTGATCGTCTTCACATTAGGATCACTCCTATGTGCAATTGCTCCTAGCATCACGTTTTTGAACATTTCCAGAGGAATTCAAGGACTGGGCGCATCAGCCATGATGTCTCTATCGATGGCAATCATATCTACTACGTTCTTTGGGAAAGATCGGGGCATCGCTTTCGGTGTTTGGGGCAGTGTCAGTGGTCTTGCAACAGCGATAGGTCCGTTAGTAGGTGGCTTACTTGTTGAAAAAATCAATTGGGAATCGATTTTCCTGATCAACGTACCAATTGGATTGGTCGCACTCGTTATGGCCTTTTATTTTATTAAGGAATCGAAAGATGAACAGACTTCGAAATCGATAGACGTGTGGGGACTGTTGCTGATTACCGCTGCTGTATTCTGTCTCGTCTTCGGGTTGATCGAAGTTAACCAGCCTGAACTGGACTGGAGCTCACCAAGAATCTTGGCTCTCCTCGGAGGTTCGCTAGTCAGCTTCATCGTCTTCGTTATCGTCGAGTTGAAACTCGAAGTGCCGATGGTCAATCCAAGAATCTTTAAGAACTGGAGCTACACAGGTGCATGTATAGCGGCATTTTCATTAAGTTCTGGAGTGTACGCCTTATTCTTCTACCTCACGTTGCTTTTACAAAATTACTACGGATACTCGGCACTGGAAACAGGTGTGCGTTTCGTTACAATTAGTGGATTTGCACTTTTCCTTGGACCTGTCTCTGGCATACTGACAAGCAAAATCGGAACAAAGCTATTAATTGGACCGGCGCTTAGCCTGTTAGCAATCTCTGTCTTCATGATGACCGTCGTTTCTAGTGAAACAACTACATGGGTGGCTCTGATTCCAGCATTTCTTGTTGCCGGAATTGGAAATGGAATCGTCAATCCTCCGATCTCCACAACAGCTGTCGATACAGTACCAAACCGTATCGTAGGAATGGCATCCGGAGTTAACAATGTATCGAGACAAATAGGTATCGCTTTCGGAACCGCTTTTCTCGGAGCACTGTTATCGAATCAATATGTCCATACAATCGAAAGTAAAATAATGGATCTTAGTAGTGTTCCAGATCAAGCCAAAGGCGATATTATCGATGGCATCGCTGCCGCAGGACCGATTGCGGGGAGCCAAGGACTAAGTGGCGCTAATGCAGAAGGCTATCAGAATATGCCCGGTTTTTCAGAGATTCAAAGTATAGCAAGAACAGCCTTCGTCAATAGCCTAGACCACGTGTTCATCGCTTCCGGGATTATCTTATCTTTAGGAGCGGTCTTGAGCTTCCTGCTCATTCGCTCTAAAGACTTTAAACATGATTAAGTTTCAACCATAATATTCTCGAACAAGGATAAAAAAAGGGTCGTGTTGGGAGGTTAACTTCCAACACGACTCTTTTTAATCAGAACTTTCACCTTTTACGTCTTTAAATAAATCATCATACAAGGAAACTTGGTCTTTCCCTTTTCGTTTTCCGCTATAAAGCGCTCTGTCCGCTGTTCGGAACAAATCATCCAGACTCTTCGCGTTATCAGGGTAAAAGGATACCCCGATTGAGAAGGAGGACTGAATATGGAGACCGTTCAAATCATAGGGGCGGCGCAGTTTGTTTAATATGCGCTGCGCAATTTCGCGTGTCTTCTGTTCACTATCAACGTCTCTCAGCAAGATAGCAAACTCATCACCACCGATCCGCCCGATCGAATCACTGTCGCGGAGACAATCCTTCATCCTGTCGCCTACAAGCTTCAGGAAATCATCACCCATATCGTGTCCGTATTCATCGTTGATCCGCTTGAATCCGTCACCGTCCAAATAAAGCAAGGCAAACTGCTTTTGCCTGCGGTCCGCATCCAGAATGGCTTGATTTAATCGGTCTTCAAATAGGCGGCGGTTCGGTAAGCCTGTCAAATAGTCATAAAAAGCAATCCGCTTCAGCTTCGCTTCGTACTTCTTTTGTTCCGATATATCACGGGCGACGATGACGATCCGGTTCACTTCGTACTCTTCGGAAAGGACCGGCGTGCCCTTGCACTCGAACCAGACCAATTCACCAGAATCACGCTTCAATTTCAGCTTCACGGTAAAGGAGCGGCCATCAACCTGGCATTGTTTGAAAGCGGACGCCACTTTCTTCGCATCCTCGATTGTAAGCACGTCTTTCAGTTCCTCTTCTCCCAGTTTAGAAGGGTCGAAGCCTAAGAAATTGATAATCGATGGCGAAGCATATACAAGCTTTCCATAAGGGGAAAATACGGAAATGAGATCGTTCGAGTTATCCGCAATTAACCGGAACTTGGCTTCACTTTGCCTGAGAGCCTCTACGGCACGCTCTTTCTCCGTTATATCATCCAATATTGCATAAAGCCCTACCCGCTCCGTCTGATTAACGATTGGAACGAGATACACTTTTGCGATGCGCTGCTCGCCACCTACACGCAGGGCCGTTTGGAAACAGACATCCTCCATCGATTCAGTCCTCAGTCCGTTTTCCTCCATCCAAACCGCTTTATCCCGAGGAAGCCAGTCAAGTAAACTCGACCCGGATAACTCTGCCAACGACGTTTTCATCATGCGCAGGCTGGCCGGGTTCGCATACTGGACGGTGCCATCTAGATTAAGCGTCAGAATCGGGTGCGGGTTATGTTCAAACAAAGATTGGTACCGCGCCCTACTTGCTTCCAACTTACGCTCGTCCTCTTTGACGACAGATATATCACGAATGATAGAGCTGATGCCAATCGTGTCCCCTTGTGCATTATGGATGGGCGATACGGTCATCGAAACATCAATCAGGCTTCCATCTTTTCGTTTTCTTTTCGTTTGGAAACCGGAAACCCCTTTGTCTTCAAGGGCATCTGAAATGAGTCGATCTGCTTCCTCGTGCCTATCGTCGGGAACAAAAGGAAATGGACGCAGGCTCAAGTCCTCTTTCGAAAATCCATACAATTCTTTAAGTGCAGAATTCGACTCCATGATATTGCGGTTACGATCGATGATCAGAATCGCATCTGCCGTATTTTCCATCAACGAGCGGTACACTGCATTGACTCGGTTCAAATCACGCTCTCTCTGAACCGCTTCTGTGATATCACGGGTAATGCCTAAAATATATGTAACGAGGCCATCTTGGTTTTTGAGCGGTGTGAGCGACGTGTGTCCACAGAACAAGGTATCATCCAAATCCATCTCATCTTCATAAGTAAGAGGACATTCCCGTTCCACTACCTGTTGATACCGATCAATCAAAGATCCGGCTTTATCCTCTGAGAGCAGGTCTTCTATGTATGCACCTTCCCATTGAACACCTGTCATCGGGTGGCTCGTTTTGGCAGACTGGTTGACTAGTGCATATTTAAAACGTCTAGGAGCGACGACTTCCATCAAAAATATATAATCAGAGATTCCATCCATGAGCATATCCACAAGCGGCAATAAGTACTCCGAAGAATCGAACATTCCTTTTTCAAAAAACTCTTTCACGCGATCCATCATGCAACCCCTCGTCTAATCAGAATCTCTTCGTGAACCTTAACAAATGTAAATACAATCCCTACTTATCATAACATTCTAACTCCCATTCCACACTACTCATTATCTTGAATTCGTGGAATTTTGTGTATAAAAAAAAGCAATGCGAATCAGCCTCGCATTGCTCTTTAGTCTATTATACGGTTTGTTGAGCAGCCCTTGCTTCCGCTTGGGCCTGTTTGATCAAGCAACGCCCTTTACCGTGAGGGATACACATCGGCGTTCCGAATAGTGGGTCCTCTCTTACGTCACAGGTCATATCAAATACATGTTGCATCAAGTCACATGTAATGACTTCTTCAGGCTTCCCTTGATCGTAAACCGTCTTATCTTTGACAGCAATCAAGTGGTCGGCATAACGACAAGCCAAGTTTATATCGTGCAGCACCATGACCACGGTTCTCCCATGATCTTGGTTCAGATCGAATAATAAATCCAGAATCTCGATTTGGTGCGTCATATCCAAGTACGTCGTCGGCTCATCCAGAAGCAGCGTATCCGTATCCTGTGCAAGCGTCATAGCAATCCAGGCACGCTGTCGTTGACCACCGGATAAAGAATCGACAGCACGATCCTTTAATTCAACTAGATTCGTGTCTTCCAACGCCTTCATGACAGCATTCTCGTCCTCATTCGACCAACGTTTCGTCAACCCTTGGTACGGATAGCGACCTTGCTTCACAAGTTGCTGAACCGTCAAGCCCTCTGGTGTGGTCGGGCTTTGCGGAAGGATAGCCATTTTCTTCGCAACATCTTTCGTCTTCATCTTAGAGATGTCTTGGCTGTCGAGCACAACTTCTCCAGATTTCGGTTTCAAGAGGCGCGCCATCGAACGTAGCAGCGTCGATTTACCGCAACCGTTTCCACCGATAAGTACGGTGACTTTGCCTTTTGGAATTGTTATATCTAGTGAATCGATTATGATTGAATCGCCATAGCCTAGTGTCAGGTCATTTGCAAGCAATGTATCCATTTCTTGACCTCTCCTTTATATCTAGCGCATCACGTTATATCTAAACGTTCTATTTATGTCCATATTAATAAGTTTATGGGCTCGGACGCTGTCTGTCAATGAATTTGAGAATCATTTTCATCAGTCCATGTGCCGTGACGAATGATCGCATACGAGGAAGATATGCGAACTTTTAAAAAAGTATGTACAATAAAGCCTGCTATTGCCCTATTTCCCCACAATAAAAAACCTCCCGCGCAAGGAGGTTTTTCACCTTTATGTTCTAAAAATGTTCATGTTTGACTGATTCGTTGCCTGCTCCACGTGACATAAATTCCTGCTCCAACTGCTTGTGGTCTTTTACGGTCGCTGTAGCTTCTGCCTCTCTTCTACCATGGCGTTCGAAATAAATCGAAAAGACGATCAACGTCAAGAGAATGGTGAATAGCAGCCAAACCATAAAGATCCCTCCTGGGAATTTATTGACTTACACTAATGCTATTCCCTTTAGGACACTTTTTATTCTAAGTCGAATCTACTGTTTATCTGAGTGGTGACTACCTTTCAGTTCGTCCACTTCGGTCTGGAGGCGTTCCAGCTCATCTAACAGTTCCATCACCATGTTATCACTCTTACGCAACTCTTCATTCAAGCCACGGATGGTTTCTTCTTCCCAGTCGAAAGGGTCTCCATGCTCTGGTGTGATCGGAATGTTCTCATATACTTTACCGTCCTCTTCGTCTGTGGGACGGAAGTAAATGGCCACTTCACACCCTTCATCTCCAAGGGCGATCCGCTTTCTAAGCGACACTTTACCGTACCCCAACCTTCTAGAAGCAATCCCTCCGAAGACGCTTGATGTCATGTTACAAAGGTGAGGGGAATCTTTGACGATTTCACCGAAAGGACAGGCAGATGCTTTCACGATCACCCGGTCCTCGTGCACCTCAGAGATTTCAAAATGTCCACCGATAGAATTCTTCAAATCAACGATGACGTGAGCGTACTGATCAGGCGTCCAACCGCTTCCCTTGCCATCATAAAAGGATTCCAGCCACTCTCCTGTCCGTATTCCGATCTGACGGATATACTCGCCTGCTTTTGGTCCGACGGTACGTTCGTGTAAATGAGCGTACTGAGTAATTAGCTTAGACAAAAAGATCGTCCCTGACAATGCCGTTCCTCTCAATCTAATTACCCCCTCTCATTTTTAAATTTATTATAAGAGAATCGAGGAAACTATTCTATCAAAAGCGTGCGACATTATTCTCAATTCATATACCTATATTCCCTTAATTGATTGAGAATAGACAGCTCTTCATACAATTCTCTTCCTACATTCGTTTCCCGAACTGTCTTCCTTTCAAGCTCCTTATCCACCAATCGTTTCACAGATAACACATCCGTCCCATTCTCGAGGACATCTTTCCTTGAATGGAAGTGTGTATGGGCGACAAGCTGCATGCCGTAAGAATTATAGAGTAATGTATAGCCAGCAATCCCCGTTTTCGACTGATAGGCTTTCGAGAATCCTCCGTCGATGACGATCATCTTTCCGTTGGCTTTGATCGGTGTTTCCCCTTCGATTTCCTTAACCGGTGTATGACCATTGATGATATGACCTTGGTCCGGATCGAGATCGAATTCTTTCAGTATTTCGCGGCACGTTGCTTCGTTTTCACGAACGTAGTAATACGGATTCTTCACTTCTTTGTGCGTCGATTTGTCTTCGATGAAATAGCGTTCGAACGTTGTCATTGCGCGTTTCCCGAACAAGGAAGAGTATTCACCTGTCCATAAATACCAGACCATGTCGGTCGCAAGATCATCCGTCTCCTCCGGATGGGAAAAAGCGTGGCGCAAGTAATGTTCGAAGATATCAAGCAAGTCACGACCACCGTATGTTTCACCCTCGATTTCCATTTCTTCCATCTCTTCGTTTTCATTAAGGGGAATACAGCCGTGGATCAACAGGTTCCCGTTATATTTCAGATAGAGACTACCCTTCTTCATAAGGAACTTCATATGACGGGCAAGCTTCTCCGAGTGCTGAATAGAGAATAACAGCTTATCGATCACTTGCTGCTCTTCTTCCAATAACCGGTCCGGCTGTTCTGGATCGACTGTCGCAAAGCACGTGTTTTCAAGCGGGTACGTTCCCCCTTGAAGCGTAATCTCTTGATTGTCGAAGTCAACTTGTTCAAGTAGGAGTCTCTCTGACATATTGAAATTCGGACGTCGCTTGATGATCGGGCTCTCTAACTTGAATTGGATCATCGCAATCGCCTGATGGATTTTTGTAATTTGCAATCGTTCCCGTTCAGATGTCTTTTTGTCCGAATGTACTTTCGGTTGGAAGGCTGGGTTATCCTGATAGTATTTCTCGGCCAGATTCAATAGAGGACGAAGGTTGATGCCATAAACGTCTTCGATGATATCCAAGTTGTCATAGCGGGCACAAATGCGGATGATGTTCGCTAGACAGACCTTGGACCCAGCAAAGGCACCGATCCACAAAGCGTCGTGATTCCCCCACTGGATATCGACAGAGTGATAGTTGATCAAAGCTTCCATGATTTTGTCCGGTTCCGGTCCACGATCATAAATATCGCCGACGACATGGAGGTGATCCACGACGAGACGCTGCGTACTATAAGCAAGACCAGAAATCAGCTTGTCCGCTTGATTAAGTGAAATGATCTGCTGAACGATTTTCGTATAATATTCTTCCTTATTGGCGGCGTCTTCTGTTTTGTACAAAAGCTCTTCGATCACGTAGGCGAACTGCTCAGGCAGTGCCTTACGCAATTTGGAACGAGTGTATTTGGAGGAAGCATACGAGACCAGCTTGATCATCCGTTCGATTGTCACCTTGTACCAATCGCCCAAATCCTGTACATTGTCGAAGCGGCTCTTGATCAACTTCAACTTTTCCTCCGGATAATATACAAGCGTCGCTAGTTCGTCTATTTCCCTCTCGTAAATACTGCCGTTGAACAAATCACGGATCTTCTCTTTCACTCTTCCTGAACCGTTTCTCAATACATGCTGAAAGGCTTGATACTCTCCGTGAAGGTCACTCACGAAATGCTCGGTTCCTTTCGGTAAGTTCAGAATCGCTTCAAGGTTGATAATCTCCGTAATCACTTTCTCTTCACTATCATATTTTTGAGCTACTAAATCTAAGTATTTTTTATTCACGACTATGTATCCCCTTTCGAATCCGATCTAAAATGACAATTAAGATGAAGAAACGTTTATATTACTATGATAGTAACATTTTTAGGGTTTCTATAGATAAGATTTGAGACTTTTCCAGAATTAGTAACATTCGCTCACTCTCTTTTCCGCGCTTCACTGAACGTGCGGGCGAAATATGCTGTCGGCAACAGAATCCCCACCATCGATTCGATCATCGCAAAGAACCGCGCGGGACCTACCGGTAGCATGTCCCCGTAACCGACCGACAGAATCGTTTCACTGCTGAAGTACAGCAGGTTTAAAGCAGTAGGCTCGATCGCCTTCATGGAAGACAGCGACTGAACAAGTACCACTCCACGCAGCGAAAGTAGATAATAGACCAACGAGAAACCGAGCAACACCACCGTCATCACCATAAACAACTTCACAAATAGTCCTACATTGAAATACGACTGCTGAAACGTTTTATTTTGAAAGAAATAATAAAGACTCGACGCAATTAACAAAACCGTAATCATAATCAACACTGTAACCATAATTCTCCCTCTCCAATCACCATGTCAAAAGTACCATTTTCTATATTTAACCGAAAGATAGCCTGGGTAAACGGGGACAGGGACCTTGTCCCCCTTTTATTTCACAAAAAAAGACGACTCAGTATTCTACTGAGTCGCCATTATCGATTCTATACACCATGGTATAAGAACCGGAAACATTATCTATCCTCTTAAAACCTATCCTCTGATACAGTTGGACCGCTCGTTCATTCTTCGGATCGACGCTCAAGGATAATGCGGGATAGCCGAAATCCGAAGCCGATCGGATCAATTCACTTAACAATCGTTTCCCAATCCCTTTCCCTCGGACCTCAGAAGTTAACGCGATTCCAATCTCTGGCGTCCGTTCATCGACAAATCCATACCCTTTCTCGTCTTCAGGAAAAAGACGGTACCACGCAGCTCCAGCCGGCTTCTCGTCTGTATAAGCAACCAAAGCAAAGTCCCCACTTCTTCCCCAGTCCTTGTTATACCTTCTTAGATGAGGCGCATTCAACAACTCCTCTTGCGGCGGTTTATCTTCCGGGATATGGATTGCTTCATACAACATCTGTCGAAGGAAAGACTCGTCTCTATCCTCTGCTACTCTGATGTTAATCATTTGACTACACCCCTTACTGGACGAAAATTTTCTCGGCTATTTCCTTTTCGGCGCCCTTATCATGCACCCAAATTTCAACTTCGTCCTCTACTTCTATTTCGTCTAAACGAGCTGCCTCTCCTACTAATTCCGTATGTTCATCCACATAGATTTCATAGACAGGATAAGATGCTTCCGGATCTGTAGCAAGAGGCTGGACGATCAGCCTATCTTCTTGGATATCTTCAACATAAACACCAGTATAGTCTGGCTCCTCAGAATTCTTGATAGGCTCTTCATCCTCAAATTCAGAAGGACTCTGATTGCACCCTGCAACCGAAACCAACATAACAATCAGGACGACAATGTTCTTCATCTGTCTCCCCCTCATGGCAATGGTTACGCATTATGTAATTGTTCAACTGTCATCACTGTCATCGCCAGAATGATCAATTGCTCAAGCTCCGTCACCTCTTCATGGTGACGTACGTGGTAGATTTCCCCTGCAACAAGCGCCTCTTTCACGGAAGGATTCGGAATCGACCGCTTGCTGATGCTGGATATCGTTCGATCATCTTCTTGCTGAATCTTAAAATCAGAAGCACCGTTTCTTCCTTCTGCGGTAAGTAGAATCTCCCCTTCCGGAGACAAGGCGGTGACTGTCTGCGATCTTACGTGAAAGACTTGCTCCAGTGTCGCTACCTGATTTCCAGCAATGAACACGTCGAAATTCTCGCTGAATCCCCTGGCCTTTTCAATTGTCGCAATCACTTTCGATTTCGGCGTCGTCACTTGGAATTTCTTACTACTGACTGTATGTAACCGTACGGTGTTTAGCAGCTGGTTCTTCCAATCATTAGTCGCTGTATCCGCTACCTCTTCCACCATCGCTACTAATTTCCCCTCAGCCCGGACAGAGTACCGGGGGCTTTGGCTCTTCAAAATCGTGTCCAACTTCACCTCTAGATTCGGTTGAACGTTCAGCATCCTATCACCACTCCCTTTTTACCTGGAAGGTTAACGTCCCTTCCCACCGAACTTATCTTCATATTCTTCGCCCTTCGACTGAAAGTAGGAAATGCTCAACCATCCAACAATCGTTAGGAATCCTACCAATAAGGAAACCCAGAACCCCATAGCTTCGCCTCCTCAGTGTGTTGTTCCTTTCTATACGAATCACTACCCCAATACGTTCCATCTTCCCTATAAAAGAAAAGCCAACATCGTATGCTGACTTTTCCCTCTAGCAATCATGAACGCCTCTCAAAGGCGCCTTTCGAACTGACTCGCTCCAACATATACTCAAGCAGGAACAGGTAATCTTTCTGGTATCCTGTATTATTAGCAAGCTCGGATAATTGCTCTAAAATGTACAAGCAGTCATTTTCATAGAGACTATTTTTATCGAATCCTAGTATCGTCTGACGGGCAAACTCCCACAAGTCTTTGTGTACCTCTTCGTCCATCGTTTTACTCAACAAGGAAACCATCGTAATCAGTTCCGTCATAACCGTCGAGTTCTGACCCGAGTATTCTCGGATCGAAGCGAAACCTTTATGAAGATAATAGCGGAAGTCTTTTTGATTCAAAATGATCCGCAGCTCTTGTTCCTCATCGAAGAGGTAAGGAGAGAAGTTCGTGGATTGGCCGATACTTTTCAACAGATCCGTAATTTGGTGGATCGTGTTTGTGACCGTCAGAGGATCGTTGTGACCTAGCGCCTTAATGGCTACTTCGGCAAGCTTGATCAAACCGTATTCCAAGTCCTGAATTTCTGTTTGCTTCACCCCGACCTCGATCGACTTGAAGTAACGATCGATAGGAAGAGGCTCGCCTGACTCCCAATATGTCAAAAGCGGTGTGCCTTCGACGACGAATTCGCCGATCCGGACATAGAACCGGAGAAGTGCATCATCTTTCCTCGCTTGCTTGACCAACCTTGAGAAATCAGCTACTTGGAGGTAACCGGATTCTAAACTTTTAATCACCTTGCCATCCTCTTCAGGAGGCAGCGAATCTGTATCGACTTCCTTTTCCAAATGGTACGGCCTTAACTCCTTTTCCAAAGCAGCCTGAACCGACTTCGATTTGGTATTCATATTGAAGCTGATGTTATGGACCTGCATCCAAGTAGCCGTATGGTTGATAAAATAAATGAACGTAATCGCCGCAACCACAGCCGTCAAGATCGACAAGACAGGGGTCGCAACTACATATTCCTCTTCCTCATGTGTGACATAGAAGAAGTTCAACAGCACATAGATGAAACTACCGTTGAAGATCCCGAGTACATGCTGAGTCGCCCGGTCACTAACAAAGTTGACGAGCATCTTGGAAGAAAACTGTCCGCTGAACGTCGTCAACGCAACGAGAAGGGAGTTGATCGTAAATGCGCTCAGCGTCAGCACCCCGCCGACGAGCGCACTTAACAGCACCTGCAAGGTTTGGCCACTGAACCCGATCGCTGCAGGCAAGTATAAGCTGACATTCACCCCATAATCCAAGTAAAAGGTGAAAATTGATAAGGCAACAGCCCCGACGATGTACCAGAAAGGCATGAACCAGAGCGTTGATTTCAGCTCACTTTTCCGCCTTCTTCTAGACATCTTGAAATATCTCTTTATTATCTGAAAGAATCCCATATGATCACCAATCTATTCATTATCTTTCCTTAATCCTACCCTTTGAAAAAAGAAACGAATCGCTTTGTGAAAAAATAAGAAAAAATACCTTGTGGGGATTCTATTTTTCGAAAACAAAAAGCCGTACCCTCTTCTTTCAGAAGCGAATACGGCTTGTAATCAAAGCACTTTAATAGATATGCTTCGTCATAATGAACGGAAACCTATACCAGGATCGTTAGAATGAATCCACATCTCCTGGAGTAATGTACCAGTGGCGTATATCGTACACCTTATCTAACTTAGAGGTTAAGTCTTTTGCTACTAACGGCATACTTCGCTTCATTGTGAAAAAACGTTTTTGCTTTAATGCTTCATAGACAGTTAAATGTTTTAGAGACCAAGTGGTGATTAAGTCAGCCGTGCCCAATTCATCCAAAGCAATTTGTATGAGTTGAGCATACACACGCTTATCATCCACTGCGAAGATATCGACAAGCCTTCCTAAAGTCAATTCACCCTTCTTTAGCTTTTCTTTAGAAAGGTGAATAACTACATAACCTACCATCTTCCCTGAAGTATTTTTCAAGGAAAACACACGATACTTTTTTGTAGGGTGTTTGAAATAACGCCATTCGAGAAATTGTGCATCACGCTTCATTAAAATGTCATAAGAAGGATTGGCAACCTTCCACAATTCATCAAACTCTTTACTGGCTTCAAACTGTTCTTCTATTTCATATTCAGTGTTTTTGTATGCAGACCTGTGCCTCTTTTTTTCTCTAGGAAGATTGCTCACTAGATTGCTAAGTGAGGGAAAGTAGTAAGCCATAACCCTTGGAAGATTATTAATATAAACTAACTCAGGGACTTTAGCGATTTCTTGAGCACCGGTATAACGAATGAATATTTCTTTCGCTTTCGGTGCCGGATACCCATATAGAAGTTTAATGTCCTTCTCTGCACAAGTATCCACCATACTAGTCACTAGTTTCTTATATATATTCTTCCCACGGGCTTTGGGAGAAACCATTGCATCCACTCGTTCTCCAACTAGAAGTTCTTCCTCGAAATATTTTGTAATCAAAGGTAAAGAAGCTAAATGCCCTAATATTTTATTATCTTCTTCAAAGAGTAGAATGTTTTGTTTTTCAACCAAGTATTGATGAAATTTCCAATTCCATTCCTCAATCGATCTTTCTTTCCCAAAAACTTCTTCAAAAAGTCCATTTATTCTTTTCTCATCATTTTCCTGATACTCTCTTATCATAGGAAACCTCTCACTATCTAAAATATCTTCTTCGTTCCAGAACCTATTGTCTTTTAAATTAATGCCCAAAAGGAACTGAGACAATTAGAAATCATTAAAGGATTTAAGCTGAATTATTATCAAACTTCTTAATTAGAAAAATCCGACCGACTCCTCGTGCGTCGGAGGCTCCACAAACAGCACACCAAGTTCAAAGTGCTCCCCTTCATACATCGCCCGCTGCACGTAACGGTTCTCGCCCCACTGATCCCGGACTTCCAGCTTGTTGAACGCGCCATTGATCTGAAGCGCTTCGTAGAACTGGCTTTCTGTCCGGACTGGAACTTGATTCACGCGTTCGATGACTTCACCTGGCACAAGCCCCATTTGATCTGCCGGGCTTCCGGGAATGATTCCGAGAATGTGTACGCCTCTCGGATGAGGGTAGAAAAATGGAGACTGATCTTCCCGAATGCGGTGACGGATCGTAATCCACTCTCGTCCAAGCAAACCAACGGCAATCGCCGCAAACGAGAGAATAGGAAGAAAGTAACTACCAATCGTCAAAGCAAGCACTACCACAGCCAGCAAGAAAATGTGCCTTCCCACCGTCTTAGTCGCGATTTCAGGTGCCTGTCCCCTCGCGACCCATTCAAACCCTGTCAGGAATGGAATCAATATCAAGCCATATGATTCTCCTCCGATGGAAAGGAGCGGCCACCACTCCGCGAAAGAGGTGATGTCCCCAGCAGGGAATAACGCAAGAAAAGGCACGACTGCTATTTTACGGGCACGATGCTGACCAATCGAAAGGCCGCGCTTACCTTTTTCCCTCTCAGGGAACGTCTCTTTCGGCGTCGTTTTCAATAGCAGGATCGCTTCTACTAACAAGAGAGCCGCCAGTATCGCGGTGATTGATAGAAGCGGAGTCTCTTCCAGTGCCGCTAACCAATCCGGGGCATCCGGCACAAACGGAAGCACGAGCATAAGGATATATGCGAGACCAAGCGTATAAGCAGCCGAGTACCATGTAAACTTCATCGGTAAGCTTACTAATAGAAAAACGGCACTAACCAAGAAAAGAAACGGCAACGGGACCACTAATCCTAGTGCCAGAAAAATAATCGATATCACCAGACCCGCGCCAAGTGCCACCCCCCACGTCCCTTTCATTTCTGAAAAGATCGGAAATACTCTTGTCCCGAAGTCTTGGCGTTCTTTCTTAATTCGTTTGTTCGCAAGTATCCATCCCACGATGATCGCTATGTATAAATAGGGCTGCATGAACGCACGCCCTATTCCTTTCAACAGTTCTAACATCCAAACGTCCAACGTTGTTAACTCCTCTCAGAAAAAAATCCGCAGTCCACGACTACGGATTTTATTTCGTCATTCCTTTTCGAATTCCTGCCTATTGAAAGAGAACCTCTACAGCTTTCTCCATCTGTTTATCATTCTCTTCCGAGCGGACCTCTTCGATGATCAGCTCCTCAAGCTTCCCACCAGTCTTCTCATCAACTTCTCCAGTCACATCAAGACCAGCTTCTTTTTGGAAGGCTTCTACAGCAGAAACCGTTTCTTCACTATAGAATCCATCTGTACGGCCAGGATCGTATCCAAGGCCGTCTAGCATTTTCTGTACGTTCTTCACTTTGTCCCCGTTATCGTTGAACTGAAGGGATTCTTCAATATCGACAGGGTTCGTATAGAAGTACTCCGGCTGCTTTACTTCCACCGTCGGCTCGATTCCTTTTTCATGAATCCAGTTGCCGTCCGGGGTCAACCATTTGTAGAGCGTCAGCTTGATCGTACTGCCATCGCCCATCGGCATCGCCTGTTGGACCGTTCCTTTTCCGAAGCTCTTCGTCCCTACTAGGTCGTAACCGCCTGCTTCGTTCATCGTAGCGGCAAGGATTTCAGAAGCGGAGGCACTTCCTTCGTCCATCAACACCGTAATCGGATAATCCTTCTTCTCCTTGATGCTTGAGAAGTAACGGGATTTCTCTCCGTTGCGGTCTTCTACTTGAACAATCGGCTTGTCATCAGGAATGAACTCTTTCAGGATCTCTTGGACGTCTGTGAACAATCCGCCTGGGTTGCCTCGTACGTCAATGATCAGTCCATCCATGCCGTCGTTCTCAAGCTTCGACAACGCTTCCTTGAATTCATCCGCCGTCTTTTCTGAGAAGGATGTAATTTCGATGACGCCAGCTGTCTTGCCGTTCACTTCTTTCGTATCCGTATAGACCGTCTCGAGCGGGATATCATCACGGACGATATCAATCGATAGCGGTTCACTTACGCCAGGACGGCTCACTTGAAGGGTGACTTCCGTTCCTTTTTCCCCGCGGATCTTAAGGACCGCTTCATATAGGTCGAGACCTTCTACGCTATCCCCGTCCACTTTCAAAATCTGATCGTTCGGTTTCAGACCAGCTTCTTCCGCAGGCGAACCTTTGATTGGAGCGACGATTGTCACTTTATCATTGACCATGCTCACTTCCGCTCCGATACCTTGGAAGGAAGATTCGATGGTCTGATTGAATTGTTTCATCGTTTCCTTGTCCATATAAACACTGTATGGGTCTTCGAGCGTATCCAGCATCCCCTGGATCGCGCCTTCTACCAATTGGTTCTTCTCTACTTTTTGAACGTAATTATCTTTGATTAAACTATAAGCTTGCTCTACCTTCTTTAAATCGGCGTCGCCTGTCATGTCTTGAATAAACTGCTTTTGCTCTTCTTCGGTCAAGCTGCCGAAGTTCTCACCGTCCGGGTTGGCTGTTGCCAGCTGGTCGGTATTGGAATTGCCTGTCGCATTAGCAAAATACTCGATGCCTATGTAAGAGCCTCCTGCCCCTAATAGGACCGCAAGCGCCAATAATAACGCCATATAACGCGGTTTTATATTCATCGCATTCACCCTTCTAATTTGAATTTCCTCATTGCCTCTATACTAGCAAAAAAGCGCCTCCACCGTAAATGTATGACAACAGATTCTCAAACATTCTACCATACAACTTCTCTCTCCCTATCTTAACACGTATAACCGTATAACAGAGGGATTGTTTCATCCACTAATTGGATATAGAACTTTGGAATCATCCACACAAAAAATAGACTGCCTCATCATATAAGGCAGCCTTCTTCTCTATTAATGTTCGTATCCATATTCCCCGCGAGATTCATCACGTACTACCATGCCATCCTCGATCGCAATCACTCGCTTACGGATCGTGTTGACGATTTCCTGGCTGTGTGTCGCCATCAATACCGTAGTACCTAGCTCATTGATCTCTTCTAAAATGTGCATGATCTCCCATGATGTATCCGGGTCCAAGTTTCCGGTCGGCTCATCGGCGATCAGAATTTTCGGATGGTTGACGATCGCACGCGCAATCGAGACACGTTGCTGCTCCCCGCCGGATAACTCATCTGGTAAGAAGCGCGCTTTATTTTTCAAACGGACCTGGTCGAGTACGTCCATGACGCGGCGTCGGATATTCTTCGGGTCTTCCTCGATCACTTCCAAAGCGAATGCAACATTTTCATAAACCGTAAGCGTCGGAAGTAGACGGAAATCCTGATAAACGACACCGATCTGGCGGCGAAGCTTCGGCACCATGCGTTCTTTAATCGTCGCAAGATCCGTATCGACAACGTTCACGGTTCCTTTCGTCGGCTTCTCTTCGCGGTAGATCAGCTTCGTGAATGTCGATTTACCAGCACCACTTGGCCCGACGATGTAAACGAATTCCCCTTGGTTGATCGCAACATCCAACCCGTTCAAAGCGGTGACGCCATTCGGATACGTCTTGTAGACACCTTTCATATCAATCATGTATATCTCACCTTATCGTTTAATAGTTAATATGCAAACATCTTTATTATAACATTGACGAGTCGCCTTTTTTAGACAAAAAATATTACAGTTCGATTAATTCGACATTAAAAAAGTCCAGCTTATGTAAGCTGGACTACCTCATTTTCGATTATTTCATTGTTTCCAACCAGCTTGCGACTAGTTGAGCGTCATCGTCAGATACAGCACCTTGTTTCGGCATCTGTCCTTTACCATTCTTAATGATATCGACGATTTCATCAGCAGAATACTTCGATCCTACTTCTTGTAAAGAAGGACCTACGCCACCGCCAAGGTCGCCACCGTGACAGCTTGCACAGTTATTCTGGAATACAGATTCAGCAGCTTCTGCATCGACCATGTCGCCGCCTTCTTCTCCTGAACTGTCTTCAGAACCTTCTTCCATTCCTTCATCTGTGCCTTCATCCATGCTGTCACCAGAGTCTTGTTCTGTGTTCTCATCAGTGGTTCCACCATCGGACGGCTCTTCCTCGTTACCGCCGCCTCCGCAGGCACCCAAGACGAGAATAAGTACGAAAAACACGGACGTTAACCATTTCTTCATTTCACTACCCCCCAGAGGATATTATAGAGGTATTATACCCAATCAACTAGTCTTAAAACCCTCGCCAAGTACCTCTGTCGCATTCATCGCGACGACGAATGCCCCTGGGTCAACTCTTTTCACTGTTTGAGACAATTTTGTGAATTCATTCTGCTGGACGACGCACATTACGATCCGTCTTTCTTGATCGGTATAGCCACCAGAACCATTCAGCACCGTCACACCGCGGTCGATTTCTTTGAAAATCGCCTCGCGCACTTCATCGATCTCATCGGTCACGATCATCACGTTTTTCGACGTGTTCAATCCGACTTGGACGATATCAATTGTCCGGCTCGTTGCGAACAATCCGATCAACGCATACAGGCCTTCTTCAACCGAGAAGACAAGTGCGGACGTCAACACGATCATCCCGTCGAGCATCGCGACACAAATGCCGAGCGGCAAATGCGTGAACTTATGGACGACCTGTGCTGCAAGGTCGATGCCACCTGTGGAAGCTCGTCCACGGAACACGATTCCGAGACCAAGCCCGACACCCATACCACCGAAGATCGCCCCAAGTAGAGGGTCCGGTGTCGCAGGTTCGAGGTTGCTCGTCAGCAAGACGAAGAGCGGCAGCACCAACGTACCGACGAGCGACTTGAAGCCGAAGTTCTTCCCGAGGATGACAACCCCTGTGATAAACAAAGGAATGTTGAGGATCCACTGCACGATTCCAGGCTCCCATCCGAACACCCCTTTTGTGATCGTACTGATTCCGGCCACTCCGCCGGATGCTATGTTATTCGGTAATAAAAATACATTAAATGCTAACGCTACGAAAAAAGAACCTAAAATAACCAGCGCATACTCGATCGCATGTCTGAGCAGCGGTGGCATCGGTTCTCTCCGATATTTTTTTGCCATCATCATCATGGTGCTCTCTCCCTACACTGTTAGTAAACCGATAGGAGTATAACACTAGGGGCTGATTGTGTAAATAAGAGTGAAATAACGCATTAATGAGCTAAAGAACGCCCTTTAGCATAGCTTGTGTCAAATACTGTTACGTATGCATTCATAGGACGTAAAAAAGCAGTGGTAGATTACCACTGCTTCTTCTTCGCATCCTGTATCATTTCATCCATCAACCCGAGCACCTCAGAGCGCATCGAGTCACGCTCCAGTGCGAGCGCAATCGTCGTTTTGATGAACCCGAGCTGGTCGCCGACGTCATAACGCTCTCCTTCGAACTCATATCCGAATACTGGCTGCGTTCTGTTCAACCGTTCAATCGCATCTGTCAGTTGGATTTCCCCGCCGGCACCGATATCCTGCGTGCCGAGCAGATCCATGATCTCCGGTGTGAAAACGTAGCGGCCAATGATCGCAAGGTTCGACGGCGCTTCTTCTACCGGCGGCTTCTCGACAAACTGCTCGACTTCATAGCGGCGTCCCGATTGGTTCTTCGGCGCTATGATTCCGTAGCGGTCCGTCTCCTCTTCTGGTACTTGCTTCACTCCGATGACAGAAGACTCCGTTTCATCGTACTGATCGATCAGCTGCTTCAAGCACGGCTCATCGGAACGAACGATATCGTCGCCGAGCAGAACAGCAAACGGTTCGTTGCCGATGAACTTACGAGCGCACCAGACGGCATGTCCAAGCCCGCGTGGTTCTTTTTGACGGATATAGTGAATGTCGACCTGCGCGGATTCTTTCACCTGATCAAGCAGCTCGAATTTCCCTTTCTTATAAAGGTTGTCCTCTAGTTCAAACGCATGGTCGAAGTGGTCCTCGATTGCACGCTTTCCTTTACCTGTCACGATGATGATGTCCTCGATCCCGGACGCAATCGCCTCTTCTACGATATATTGGATCGTCGGCTTATCGACGATCGGGAGCATTTCTTTCGGCATGGCTTTTGTGGCAGGGAGGAAACGGGTTCCAAGTCCTGCTGCCGGAATAATCGCCTTTTTCACTTTCTTCAACGCATCCACCGCCTTTTGGAAATTATGTAACTAATTATATATTAGCAAAAATCCGAGAAAAGCGACAGGTTGGCGTGAATGTACCAAGTTTTCGCTGATATGTACCAAGTAGAGCGGTTTTTGTACCAAGTCTTCCGTAGTTTGTACCAAGTTAGGTCCGAATTGTACCAACTTCATAAAAAGTTGTACCAAAAGAAAAACCGCCATACGCGTTGTATGGCGGTTCCTATTAAACATCCATCTGAGAACGAAGGTACGCATCGATGAATCGATCGAGCTCTCCGTCCATGACGGCTTGCGTATTTCCGATTTCCGTATTCGTACGGTGGTCTTTGACCATGGAGTACGGGTGGAACACGTAGGAGCGGATCTGGCTACCCCAGCCGATTTCCTTCTGTTCGCCACGGATGTCGTCAAGTTGCTGTTGCTGGCGCTCGATCTCGAGCTGATACAACTTCGACTTCAACATCTTCATCGCTTGTTCGCGGTTCTTAATCTGAGAACGCTCAGACTGACACGTCACGACCGTGTTCGTCGGTACGTGCGTAATACGTACAGCGGAGTCGGTCGTGTTGACGTGTTGTCCACCGGCACCACTGGAGCGGTACGTGTCGATCTTCAAGTCTTCAGAACGAACATCGATTTCGATTTCGTCGTTGAATTCCGGCATTACTTCACACGATACGAAAGACGTGTGACGACGGCCTGATGAGTCGAACGGCGAGATACGGACGAGGCGGTGTACGCCTTTTTCCGCTTTTAAGTAACCGTAAGCATTGTGACCCTTGATCAAAAGCGTCACGCTCTTCACGCCGGCTTCATCACCTGGCAGGTAGTCCATCGTTTCGACTTTGAAACCTTTGCCCTCAGCCCAGCGCGTGTACATACGTAGCAGCATGCTCGCCCAGTCCTGGGATTCCGTTCCGCCGGCACCAGGGTGCAGTTCAAGAATCGCATTGTTCTTGTCGTACGGTTCGCTTAGCAGTATGTTGAGTTCATATTGGTTCAAGGCTTTACGAAGCTCTCCGACTTGTTCGACGAGCTCTTCGCGAAGCTCTTCATCGTCTTCTTCTTTAACGAGCTCATAAGACACTTCCAAGTTCTCGTGCGTCTCTTCGTGCTCTTCAAGTGTGTGCACAAGCCCTTTCAGTGCGTTCACTTCGTCGATGACTTTCTGCGCGGTCTGCTGGTCATCCCAGAAACCTGGCATTGTCATCTCTTCTTCAAGTTCAGCGATACGAGTCTTCTTGACATCTACGTCAAAGAGACCCCCTGAAGTCCGCTAAACGATTAGCTGTATTGTCGAGTTCATGGCGAATTTCTGCCATATCCATATCGATCACTCCTAATTATTGTTCTATACACAAGGGAAGACACTCTCTAGATGAGAGTGTCTTAACACCTTATTTGCCGTGACAGTTTTTATATTTCTTCCCGCTTCCGCAAGGACATGGATCATTACGACCGACGTTATCCTTCTTCACGTAAGGGGATTTCTTCTTCTCTTCTTTGCTCTCGCTGCCGCCGGACACAGCCTTCGCACCTTGCGCGACTTCTTGACGCTGCAGGTTGTTGCGGATCTGTGCTTTCATGACGTAGCGAGCTACTTCCTCATCGATGTTCGCAATCATCTGCTCGAACATGCGGAAGCCTTCGAAGTTGTACTCACGAAGCGGATCGTTCTGACCATAAGCACGCAGGTGGATACCCTGACGCAGCTGGTCCATCTGGTCGATGTGATCCATCCACTTCTGGTCGACCGTACGAAGCAGGATGACTTTCTCGAATTCACGCATTTGCTCTGGAGTCAATTCTTCTTCCTTCTCGTCGTAACGCGCCTTAACTTTACCCAAGATTAGCTCTTGCATCTCTTCAGGGTCTTTACCCTTCAGGTCAGCTTCCGTGACGTCTCCTTCTTGTAAAAGGTTCGCGCGCACGTAGTCGACGATCGCTTTAAGATCCCAGTTCTCGTCCTCTTCTTCAGCCGTGTGGGCTTCAACCGTCGTCTGAACGGCACGCTCGATCATCTGTTCAATGATTTCACGAAGATTCTCAGACGTCAGCACGTCATAACGCTGCTTGTAGATAACCTCACGCTGCTGACGAAGTACATCGTCATAGGAAAGAATCGTCTTACGCGCATCGAAGTTGTTACCTTCTACACGCTTCTGGGCCGACTCAACAGCACGAGAGATCATTTTACTTTCAATCGGCTGCGAGTCATCCATGCCGAGCCGATCCATCATGCTACGGATGTTGTCAGAAGCGAAGCGGCGCATCAATTCGTCCTCTGTCGCCAGATAAAATTGAGACATACCAGGGTCACCTTGACGTCCGGAACGACCACGGAGCTGGTTATCGATACGACGGGATTCGTGACGCTCGGTACCGATGACCGCAAGTCCACCGACTTCCTTGACGCCATCGCCGAGTTTGATGTCGGTACCACGACCGGCCATGTTGGTCGCAATCGTGACAGAGCCTTTTTGACCCGCGTTCTCGATGATTTCCGCCTCGCGGAAGTGGTTCTTCGCGTTCAAGACGTTATGCGGCACGCCGGCTTTGTTCAAGTAGCGTGAAATGATTTCAGACGTTTCAACCGCTACCGTACCGACAAGCACAGGCTGCCCTTTGTCGTGGCGTTCTTTGATGTCCTCGACTACCGCACGGAACTTACCGTCCATCGTCTTGTAGACAAGGTCAGCCTTGTCGTCACGGACGATGTCACGGTTCGTCGGAATAACGACAACGCGCATGTTATAGATATTGAGGAATTCTTCTTCCTCGGTCTTCGCTGTACCTGTCATACCAGACAGCTTCTCGTACATACGGAACAAGTTCTGGAACGTGATTGAAGCAAGCGTCATGCTTTCGTTCTGGATCTCCAAGCCTTCTTTCGCTTCGATAGCCTGGTGTAGTCCATCACTATAGCGACGCCCTTTCATCAAACGACCTGTGAACTGGTCGACGATGACTACTTCTCCATCTTCCACTACGTAATCCGTATCACGGTGCATCGACGTATGAGCCTTCAAGCCCTGGTTGATGTGGTGGATCAGCGATACGTTGGAAAGATCGAACAAGTTCTCGATTTTGAAGAATCGCTCTGCCTTGTTGATTCCTTCTTCTGTAAGCTGGACGTTCTTCGTCTTCTCATCGTACGTATAGTCCTCTTCATTTTCCAGAAGGCGGACAAACGCGTTTGCGGATTGATAGAGATCCGCGGACTTCGAAGCCGTACCGGAAATGATAAGCGGCGTACGTGCTTCATCGATCAAGATCGAGTCGACCTCGTCAATGATGGCATAGTGGAGCGGACGTTGTACCATCTGCTCTTTATATAACACCATGTTGTCACGCAGGTAGTCGAAACCGAATTCGTTGTTCGTACCGTACGTGATATCTGCATTGTACGCTTCACGCTTCTCATCCTTCGACATACCGTTGGAGTTCAAACCGACTGTCAGGCCAAGGAATTGGTATAGCTCTCCCATCTCTGTTGCGTCACGGCTAGCCAAGTAGTCGTTGACGGTGATGATGTGGACACCTTTTCCTGTGATGGCATTCAAGTATGCCGGCATAGTAGAGGCAAGGGTTTTACCTTCACCTGTTTTCATCTCGGCAATGTTACCCTCATGCAGGGCAATTGCACCAAGTAGCTGCACTTTGAACGGGCGCATGCCAAGCACACGCTTAGAGCCTTCACGTACAACCGCGAAAGCTTCGGGCAGCATTTTATCTAAGTCTTCGCCATTTTGATAGCGTTCTTTGAATTCTTCCGTTTTATTGCGCAGTTCATCGTCTGAGAGCTTCTCATATTCTGATTCAAGCCCATCGATGTCTTCTGCCATTTTTTCCAATCGTTTTAGCTGACGAGAGTTACCGTCGCCAAATATTTTCTTTAACGTTCCAAGCATCGAAACATCTCCTCTGTTGATTTCAAAATCACGGATGAATGCTGGTTAATCCATTACTTATCATAACACTAAGAGAAGTGCTCTCGCAATTGAAACTGGTGGAATGTGGGGGTTATCTTGAAGTCATAAATAGCTGGGGCTGTTCGCGGATAATCTGATGTTCGACACCCATCTGCCGCTTATGTAAATCGATCACTTTCTGATTGGTCGTCGCAATGATCTGTACGAGCTGTGCAATCGTCTCTTCCTGCTGTTTCAGCCGTTCATACACGTATTGGCAATCTTGACAGTTTTCTTTCATATAATCGCCTCCTTCTCCTCTTTTGTACCATGAATCGTCAAAAAGAGGCAAAACGCTAAACTTGGCTTTTCATACTATGAGAACATCAGAAATCGAAGCTTCGCTAGGAGAAAAATGAATTTTGGAATGCAGTAGACTTACATTTCGTTTTTTCACATCAAAAAACCACCTCTACCGAAGTAGAGGTGGCATCCTTATTCTATCAAGTTTCGATTAAACCATAACGGCCGTCACGACGTTTGTAAACAATGTTCGTTTCGTCCGTATTCGCGTTTGTGAATACGAAGAAGTTGTGGCCTAGCATATCCATCTGCAATGCCGCTTCTTCACTATCCATCGGTTTCAGGTCAAAGCGTTTCGTTTTTACGATTTCGACATCGAAATCACTGTCTTCGGTTTCAACCGCCTGTTGAGCTTCACGCTCCAACTCGGCAAATACATACTTTGGAGCACCTTCTTGACGGAACTTGCGATTCACTTTCGTCTTATGCTTACGAATCTGACGTTCCAATTTATCAACCACAAGGTCAATGGCAGCGTATAGATCGGCGTTGTGTTCCTCCGCACGAAGAAGCAGGTTCTTCATTGGGATGGTGACCTCGATCGTCTGCTCATCATTATAGACACTTAAGTTAACATGTACCTCAGAAGAAGGTGGAGTATCAAAGTAGCGTTCCAGTTTACCTACCTTTTTCTCCACGTATTCTTTAATAGAATCTGTCACTTCTAAGTTCTCACCGCGAATGGTGTACTGTAGCATAAGAAGTGTCCTCCTTTCATCCTTATGTGATATATATTCTATCATACCACGAGCGATTCCTGCACAAACTTTCTAAATATTTTGTCATTTTTGTGTCGGTAATTGTTGGAATATGGTGGTTTGTGCAGGACCCGAGCGTATGAAGGGCACGGACTATGTAGAAAACCAACATATCCTGCCCTACTTCTATTATACCCCTATTCCAGCTATCTTCACACAAAAAAAGCACCCCTTCAGGTACTTTTTTAATGAGCGATATGAGGCTTCACATACGCCTGCATGCGTGTTCTCCACGCTTCATAGGCAGGAAGCACTTTCTCTGTGATCAGCTGCTGTTTCTCCTGATTGGAACCAAGTGAGAACCAGCCTTGCAACAGCTTCACGACGTCGTGGAAATCTTCGACCATCGTCCGAAGCTTCGGATCCTCTTCGAAAATGACCATCATCTGTTCATGGCTCACACTGATCTGCTCAAGCGCAAGCAACATGTCCTCGAACACACGCTGCGCTTCCGGCGGCGCCTCTTCTGTAATATTTTTCTCCAAGTACCCAAGCCCTTCACTCACCGTGTTCAAGAGCTCGTCGTACTGAGTCAGCATATGATGCATATCCGCGGTTAGTTCTGTCAAAAAATCACCAATCCTACTTTTTAGAGTCTAAGAACATCCCATCATAACTGGACACGTTTTGATAAGGATTCGTATACTGCTTCTTGCTCGCTTTCTGTTTCTTATTATTACGCATATCGCGCTTCAAGTCATGGAAAAGAAACTCAAGCTTCTGATTGATCTTGAGATCGCGCTTCTTCACTTCTTCGAGGAGCGGCTTCTCTTCCTCCGTCGGCTGCTTGAGTTCGTGCATCATGACTTGTCTTTGATTAAGTAAATGTTCCAGCTTGCTCACAATCTCTGCCCGCTTTTCTGTATGAGAATGAACAAGATCATCCAGTTTCTTCGTGATGTGTAAAAATTGCTGCCACGTTGCCACTATGCACTGCCACCTTGCGCCTGCTGTGCTTTGCGCGTCTGCAGAATTACTTGCTTCCACGTATCGCGGAACTCTGTTACAAGCCCTTGCACTTCATCCAGGATCTCGACGTCGTTCTTTGTATTCGCTTCGATCAAACGACGATTCATATAATCATACAGCGGCAGAATCTCCTGGCTGATGGCGTAATCTTGGTTCATCGTCACCATCAGTTCCTGGATAATGTTCTGCGCCTTTTGGATATTCGTATTCTTTTTCTCGATTTCGTTGTTCTCCATCGCTTTACGGCTCGCTTTGATGAATTTGATGCAGCCGTTGTAAAGCATTAGTGTCAATTCGCCTGGTGAGGCGGTTTCGACTGAATTATTTTGATAAGCTTGGATGGACATGGGTCCACTCTCCTTTATCCGAAGTTCTGCATGATGTATGCAGATTGTTGGTTCATTTGGGAAATGGCTTTTTCCATTGCTCCGAACTCGCTCCAGTAGCGGTCTTCAATCATATTCAAACGATTTTGGAAATCATCCATTTCTTTATCCAAATCTTCTATCCGACGACCTAACATAAAGTTATTATCTACAGTAGTGGATTTACCCGCCTTTTTCTCAATAGAGGTTACAGCTGTTTGAATGCTCTCCTCCATCCTACGAGCCACCCCAGGGTTAGCATCCGTACCGGCAAACAGATCATGTACCGAATCGGCATCTTCATTCAATGCGGCTCGAAGCTCATCTGGGTCAATGATTAGCTTCCCTCCATCAAGATAGTTAGAAGTCGTACTTATTCCAATTTCAGACATAGAAGAATACTTTCCACTATTCTCTACTGGTGTGTACCAATCTCTTCGCAGACTATTCAGAGCAGATTCAATTGTAGAATCACTTTTTAGCATACCGCTTTTTGCTTTTTCTTCCCAAAGCTCAATTTCTCTTTCTTCCATATCTTCTCTCTGCTTCTCAGTAAGAGGTGGAAAGTCTCTATATCTCTTTTCGTCAGTCTTATCTCCTAAACTCTCAATAACCTCATTGTACTTATCTACAAACTCTACAATATTGTCAATAGCTTCATCAACATTATTAGATACATCGACAGTTATGTTACCGTCCGTTACGTCATTAAACTCAAAGTTAACTCCATTGAGAGTATAGCTATTAGAATGGGAGGTAATATTTAAGCCATTGTTGTAAGTAAACTTTGCATCTGAACCACCTTTTTCATTCAACTTCCAGCTACCTGAGGAATTATCACCGTTCTTGATGTCTAATGTGGATGTAATGAAATTGTTGGAACCATCAAAACCAATCTCTGCGCCTAAGAACTCTGTGTCATCTTGATTAAAGTTCCCTGTTTCCGTGCGCTCCATCATGACTTTATCGGCACTCTTATCATAGAAAGCTCTAATGCCTAGGTCGGATTCGCTTATTTCTTTCAAAATCTCGTTAAGTGACTTATCACCTTGGACCTCAAAAAATTGCTGGTTTTTCGACCCATCTTGATTGTAAGTCGTTAACGAAAAGGTTTCTGTTAGGTTAATCCCATTCTTGAATTTTCCTTGTTGACTGCTTAATGCTGCATCCGGATCAAACGTATCTCCAGATTTCGTAATGGTATTTTCACTATAATTATAAGCAGCTGTTGCTACTTCTTTTACATCAAGAGTATAAGTACCATTTCCGGCACTAGCTGTTGCTGTTGCAGAAACAGCCGGGTCAGAAGATGATGTATTTTTGGAATTGTAGGACCTTTCAAGTTTCATTTCGAAAGCCATATCATCAAGTTCCGCTAATTGTTTATTGACGTCTCGATAGGAGTCTCTCTTCCATTCAAGCCATTGTTTGTCCTGTTCCATCTTATTCATAGGTTGACGTTCCGCTCTCATCAGATCGCTGACGAGCTTGTCAATATCCATACCAGAGGCTAAGCCCCCTATACGCATATCACTCATTTTCTCACCTTCTTACTTCAAATTTTATGATCGACAATTATACCTAACGATTCAGCTATTGAAGCATACAAATCGAGCATTTTTCTAGGAGGAATTTCTCGAATAACCTCATCTGTTTCTTCATCAATAATTGAGACATAGTATTCTTCTAGCTTATCATGAAATTGGAATTTCAAAGTTGTGTGAACAGGTTTTAAAAATTCGTTCATGCTATCTGTTACTTCCTTTACCTTTTCCTTTTCTTCAGCTTGAGTAAGAGGGTTAGTGTCATCACTTTGATTTTTAGCTTCTGACTGAACAGGTGTATGTGTACTAAGTTGTTGGGTTGTTCTCTGCAGCAACTGGGTTTGGATAAACTTGTTCTGTACATCCACCTTCAGCAACTCCCTATAACTTTGATACTTTTATTATCGGTAGTTGTTTAGGTATCTTGAGTTTACATGTTACATATATCATTAAAAAAGGATCCCTGGACGGGATCCTTTTTATTAATTAACGAAGAAGTTGTAATACTCCTTGTGGCTGTTGATTTGCTTTTGCAAGCATTGCTTGTGAAGCTTGGGACAGAATGGAGGATTTCGTCTGCTTCATCATTTCAGCAGCCATATCAACATCTCTTATACGTGATTCAGCTGCTGTTAGGTTTTCTGCAGAAGTTCCTAGGTTATTTATTGTGTGTTCCAACCTATTTTGCGATGCGCCTATTTTAGACCTTTCTTGAGATACTGTTTTAATTGCATTATCAATTACCGACACTGCATCACTAGCTTTATCTGCAGTCGAAACGTCTAAAGCATATTCTGTACCAGAAGTAACGTCGCCTGTAATTTGATTTTCAGTACCGGAAGCAAAAACTGCATCTCTATCTGTATTAAGACCGCTATCTGCATCACCGCTTGCTGTTGTACTTGAAATACCAAGAGCTACTGACCTCATGTCTTCAATAGCGGCTGTAAACTGTTGATCCGAGTTTGCTCCTATTTGGAATGTTGCACCTCCAGAACCGTCTGCTCCAGTTGTGTTCGTTGCTATTGCCGGAGAAGTTCCGCTCTTAAATTGAATTGAATCTTTTCCTGCAACTCCATCATAAAGACCATTAGCAGATGCATCAATTCTTAAAACTTCTCCAGTAGTACTTGTTTGATCAAAATCAAATTCTGAAATTGATAAAGAAGTATCTTCACCTCGCATGCTAATTAATTGGTCACTTATGCGTTTTCCTAGATTTGACGGATCAGTAGTGTTCGTTGCCAATGTTACAGTTTTAGTACCTGTATCAAAAGAATCGCTAGTGCCATCATCTGCGTTGTCTGTTGTATTATCGTATTCTATTGTATAGTCCTCTCCACCAATTGATAGAACGGTAGAACCACCATCTCCCATACCGATAGATGAGAAATCGAAGGATACATCCTCTACGGAAGAAGAGGACCCCTCCGCTAAATCCCCATTGATTAAGCTCTTTGTATTAAATTCTGTGGTATTTCCAATTCTATTTATTTCTTCGGTTAATTGGTTCATCTCTTTTTGAATCTCTTTCCGATCGTCACCCGTATTCGTATCGTTGGAAGCTTGTACTCCCAGTTCTCTCATTCTCTGAAGAATAGAATGTGTTTCGTTTAACGCTCCCTCAGCTGTTTGTATCATCGAAATTCCATCCTGTGCATTACGCTGAGCTTGGTCCAACCCTCGAATTTGCCCACGCATTTTCTCCGAAATCGCGAGACCAGCAGCGTCATCCCCGGCGCGGTTGATACGAAGACCAGAAGAAAGCTTCTCCATGGACTTAGACTGCATGTTATTCGCTTGCCCTAACTGACGATAAGTATTCAGCGCAGCAATATTGTGATTAATTCTCATTTCTTAATTCCTCCCTAGAATTGTTGGTGGGTGAACATCCTTTTTCACCCCATATATATTGATCCACAACAGACAACGGGCCCTTGTTATCTGAGCAGAAACAAACAAAAATAAAAAAAGACGAGTTTGGTGTAGAGAAATGGATACAGCCATCCATGCTTCTCTATTCCAAACTCGTCCATGAGTTTATGTAAGTTATTCAGTTATTGGGCTTTTTTATTTTGCTCTTCATAGAGTTCACCCCGAGTAATTTTAACTTCTTTCGGCGCCTCTATCGCTAAACGAAGGTGACCATCTTCGCTTTTTACTACTTTCACCATAATGTCATCATCAAGCATGACATATTCGCCTGGCTTTCTTCCTAACACTAACATTTAAGCAACCCCTTTATTCTTTATCCTAACTTAATACGAAATAAGGATGAGTTAATAAACCTAAATAACTATCTAGGTTTTTAACTCATCCTTGAGTAGATCTCTTTATGTACTCATTCATCCTTGAATAAGTGTTTTTGTCTTCAATCATTACTATAATGTAAATCGTGTTTCATCTTACTCTTTATATCGGATGACTGTTAGATATGTTAACCGATTTTTTTATTTTTTTCCATAATAATTTATACAAAAATAGTCATTTTCATAGAAAAGTAAGAATATAAGTATTCAATTACCCTTATCTGTTTAATTCAACATATAAATAACAAAAAAGACCCACCAAATAGTTGGTAGGTCTTTACTATAATTAACGTAGAAGTTGAAGTACTCCCTGTGGCTGTTGGTTCGCTTTCGCAAGCATTGCTTGAGAAGCTTGAGAGAGAATAGAAGACTTCGTTTGGTTCATCATTTCTTTTGCCATGTCGACATCTCTGATACGAGATTCCGCCGCTGTTAGGTTTTCAGATGATGTGCTCAAGTTGTTGATTGTATGTTCTAGGCGATTCTGGTTCGCACCGAGTTTAGAACGCTCAGAAGAAACTGTCTTAATTGCTTCATCCAATACATTAATAGCCGTATCAGCCTCACTCTTACTTCCAATTTGAAGGTTACGAACGCCTAGGCGATCTGCACTCATGTCATTTAGAGCTAAGTTTAGAGATTGCCCAGCATTAGCACCGATTTGGAAGTCAGCTGAACCATCAGAAGTTGTATCTAAACCTTCTGCAGTAGTTGAGAATCCGGAAAGGGCGTTTGAAGCTGCTTCCTTACGAACACCGGTTGAACTTGTTACTTCAATAGAAAGTCCATTGATTGTAGCGTTGGAGCCAGTGTTAGCAGAAGTTACTACCATTTCTCCAGCTGTTGTTGCTGCAGAAGTAACACTTCCATCACCAGCAATTGCTCCAGTTATATCACTAAGTGCATCACTAGAAATATCCGTTACATCTACTGTTGCTGTTTTTTGTGAACCATTCACAGACCAGGTTGCTGTAATTGTATCTCCATTAGCAATCCCGACATTGTTACCATCAGCATCTACTACACTATCAAGTGTAGTAGCATCGGCCATACTTGATTCCATTGTATTTGTAACTTCGTGTGCTTGAGCAGTAGTTGCGGCGCTCATGTCACCATTGATAAGTTTTTTGCTGTTGAATTCAGTTTGCTCAGAAATACGCTGTACTTCTTCACCCAACTGGTTGATTTCGTCTTGAATGTTTGCACGATCTTCATTAGTGTTTGTATCGTTTGCTGATTGAACAGATAGTTCTCTCATACGCTGTAAAATAGAATGAGTTTCGTTCAAAGCACCTTCAGCAGTTTGAATCATGGAAATACCATCCTGAGAGTTACGAGATGCTTGGTCTAAACCACGGATCTGCCCTCTCATTTTTTCGGAAATCGCAAGCCCAGCTGCGTCATCTCCAGCCTTGTTAATACGAAGACCTGAAGATAGTTTTTCCATTGAATTTTGTTGAGAATTGTTCGCTTGTCCAAGCTGACGATAAGTATTTAACGCAGCAATGTTGTGATTAATACGCATAATTAAATAATCCTCCCTGATTTTGACCCGCACATCCTTGTGGGGGTTAGTGAATTTATGCCAAAGAAAAAGTCGGCCGACTTAAAGGTTTGGCGTTACACCTTTATAATCGGACGACTCTCTTCAATAGTTTAGCTTTTTTTGCTGTTTTTTAATAAATCTAGCAACCCTTCATTCATCGAGGCAGCCTCTTTATTCTCTTCTTGTATAGATATGTAGATTTCCTTACGGTGTACATCGATGTTACTCGGTGCATCCACCCCCAACCGAACTTGGTTTCCTTCAATAGACAGAACCTTGATTTCGATATCTTCTCCGATCTGAATCGATTCATCTGCTTTCCGATTAAGGATGAGCATGCGTGCCACCTTCTTCCTTATGGAGCTGCAGGGAATGCTTGGTATGGTACTTAGGATCGTTTAGAATCATTTGCTTCGCTCGGTGATTCGTTTTATTGACAATAATCGGCGCCTGAAGGTTCATTGTCGAACGGTCGAATGGGTCTTGTAATGTCATGACGCAATACAAGTCGACCTCCTCCGGTGACTGTAAGTCGAGTTCTTTCTTTGTCTGTTCATCAATTACAAACTCGTAATCTTTATAGAAAACATATGGATTAACCACGACAAACGCTAATCCGTGTTCATCTACAGATTGTAAAACCGAATAGAGCGGTGCTTCTTCTAGTGGCAAATGAACGAAGGAGCGGTAGTCCCCAAATCCAGGTAAGCCATGTTTAAATTGAATGAGTTCTTTCTCGTCTACTTCGATCGAACCGAAATACTTAGTGCTGATCTGCATGGTTTCATATATCCTCCTTATACTTTCCAATCAATGCTGATCGATGGCATTTGTCCCATTGTCACATTAACAGCGCCTTTTTGATACTGGAACTTCGGATAAACAGGTGTCGTATCAATTATTGGTTCGTTCCGCTTCACATCTATATCCGCTTCATTGGCCTGATAAGAAATGTTCACCAAGTCATGCACTGGCGTATTGCCTGGAACGTAGGTATGCTCAAATCCTGTGTATCTTCCTGCAATATTTGCGATCGCATTACTTTTATTCTCGATCCGCATCAATTCATCGCCTTCTTGAGCTGCCTTTCCGATTCCCTCTAGCCACGTTTGCTCCGCAAAGTCAGCAATATCACGCGTTCGTTCGAAAATGGATTTTAAGTGCAGGTTACTCCACGCACTCGACTGATCAATCGTCAGTTTTCCCGGACGTTGAGATAACGAAAGATCCGCTTGCGGCTGCTCAATCGATTGATCCGCTTTGAACTGTTTATACTCGTGTTTCACCGCGACACTCTCTAAGTTCAATTTGGCTGGTTGCGTCCGAACCTGTAATTGAGGAATCGTCATCAGTTTCACCTCTTTATAAGATAATAAGCGACCTAGTAAGGCCGCTTATCTTAAAAAGTCCATCAACGTCGGTTGGATTATTCGAGAACCAACCCCCAACGCCGCTCTATGAATACTCTCCTGTGCTTTCAAGTCCGTAATGACCTTCTCAATATCCGCATCTTCGTTCTCTGACATCATTTTCGTCATCGATACTTCCTGACTAGATAAACGATCTGTCACCAGCTCAACACGGTTCATTCTTGAACCAAGGTCTGCCCGCTCGTTGATAATATCATTAATGTGACCGTCAAACGCCTTAACAAAGTCACTCAACTCTTCTTGTGGAACCGAGTCTCCCATTACAGAAGCATCTTCGAGAGATGAAGCGAAGTTCTCAATCGATGTGAATACTTCTTCGCCGAATACATTGGAGGGAGTAACATTCGCTTTTAATTGGACACCCTCCGACACTTCAATATTTACAGGCGTATCGCTCTGGTTGACCGTGAACGTTTCCAAGTCGACAGGCTGTTCAGTCGTGTTCGCACCATTGAAAATATATTTATCGTTCACTTTCGTATTGGCAATCGTACCGATGTGTTCTTTTAACTGCCTTATCTCTTTGGCAATGTTTTCTCTTTGACTGCCTTCATACGTGTCATTACTTGCTTGGACAGTCAATTCACGGATTCGCTGCAACGCCTTTGTGGCCTTATCTAAGGAAGCATCGCTGTTATCCATCCAATTGTTTACTTCATTGATGTTTCGTTGGAACTGTTGGGTCCTTGTCAATTGACTACGATAGTTGATGCCTTTCATCGCGACAACTGGGTCTTGTGAGGGGCGACTAATTTTCTTACCAGTTGTTAACTGCTCCTGATATTTTCCCATGTTTGCATAACTATTACTTAAATTACGAAGCATATTGTTCGATAACATTCCTTGTGTAACTCTCATTAGCGATTACTTACCTCCCTACTCGCCCCATTTGATTGATGATCCGATCAATCATCTCATCGACGACTGTCATGTTCCTAGCGGCTGCATTATAAGCATGTTGAAACTTGATCATATTGGTCATCTCTTCATCAAGCGATACAGCACTAATCGATTGTCTTTGCTCGACGACTGATTGCTTTAAGATATTTGTGTTATTCACCATTCGATTGGCTTCTTGCGTATCAACAGCCATCTCACCAATTACCCCTTGGTAATAACTATTAAAATCAGACAATCCGCCTTCAGGGTCATAGTTAAGCGAGCTATTACCTACTTCTGATAAATCAAGAGCGTTCTGACCATTTCCTTTTCCATTCGTGGTTGACGCTGCAATATTACTGACGCTATCAAGAATATCCTGTGCAACTTTGATTCTACTTGCGAACCCTTTTCTCTCTATCGCTCCATCATCTGACTGGACAACTGTCTGCCCTATAGAGGAACCGATAATTTGCAGTTGACTCTGCCAATCTGAATCCCTTAGATTTACCTTCTGTCCACCTGTCTCACTTACAAGCTGGTTAAGTTCAGCAACATCTGTATATTCCGTATTAAAAACACCATGTACTTTTACTCCATTAGGCTTTAAATCATTATTGATCAGATTTGCTAATGCAGCTTCATCGTCTGCATCTTCATCAGTAACGAATACTACATGCTTGAACCCTCCACCATCTCCTGCTTGTGAAAAGTCATAAGAACCAGAAACAGTTGATAGTGCCCCCATCAGATTCTCTGTTCCTCCGCCCGTAGCATTCAAATTTTCAATTTCTTCTTTGATAATACTAAAATCTTCTGACCAATTGTCTCCATCCAAAGCATATGTTGTACTACCACCATCATAGCTGGTTAGCCCGAAACGGACATTGTCGACACCCTCACCTTGAATGCTTTGAGCAAATTCTTCTAACTTTGCAGCAATCGCGTCTTGACTACCGTTCATGCTGCCACTGTTATCAAGCACAAACACCACGTCCGCTCGCTTAGGCAAAGCGCTTTGAGTTTCCTTTGAGCGATCAGCAAAGAAAGGAATATCAGAAGGAGAGCTGTCAATTTCACTTAAGCTGTTCCCATCTTCATGAACTTTGTTGAATTCACTTGCAAAAGCGAAAGCCATGTTATCCAATTCTTCTAACATACCTGGATACACACCAACTACTCCACTCTTTGGAATTTCACCATTGTCATAACCGTACGCGTCAACTAACCCTCTTAATTTTCCAGTGGAAGAGAAAGCACTTGCCTGAACAGTAGATAGGAAATCTTCTTCACTATCTTCCCCCTCAATAACCTCTCCTCTTCCTAGTTTAATAGTCTTTGCGGATTGATCCGCACCATCGTAATTGATTTGCAGTTCATTGTATGTAAGGTTCTCACCATCAACTAAAGCAACACTGTTCCCATTGTTATTAACAAATAAGGACTTTTGATCATTTCCTACAACCTCGATGTTGTAAATTCCCTCTGCAACATCTAATGAGGAAGAAGAGCTCTTTTCCTTAGTTACCTTAATGTCCACTAGACTAGAGAGTTGATCAACAAGCCGGTCTCGTTCATCGTACAGGTCATTCGGTAGCATGCCGTGCGGTTCTACTTCCCCAATTTGTTTATTCAAACTATTAATCTGGTTTGCCAGGCTGTTAATCTCTTTCGACACTACGTTAATCTCATTTTTAGTATCGTTACGAAGTCCTTGAATGGAAGTAGACAGATAATTAAAAGTTTCCGCAACTGCAACCCCACGCTGCCTTACAACCGATCTCGCTCCTGCATCCTCCGGGTTCACCGACATATCCTGAAGCGACTGCCAGAATCGGTCCATCGTCTTAGACAACCCTTGGTCTGACGGTTCGTTCATGATTTCTTCCATCTTCGTCAATGCTTTGGACATCGACTCGTAGTACCCCGTCTTTTTATTCTCATTCCGGAACTGGATGTCCAAGAACGATTCCCTAACACGCTCGACCGATCCCGCTTGCACCCCACTACCAACTTGCCCAGGAATCTCAGGACGGTTTCTTGATGCAGGTGGGAAAGGAGCGGTCTGTTCAAAGTTCACCCGCTGCCTTGTGTAACCTTCGGTGTTAGCATTGGAAATGTTATGGCCGGTTGTATAGAGAGCGGATTGTTGGGTGAACAGTCCGCGTTTGGCTATTTCTAATCCGTTGAAAGTAGAAACCATGATTTCTCTCCTTTACTATTACGCTTTCGAATCAAATACCGATCGCTTCGGTTGCGTTGATTGCTCTTCGTTGCCTCCATAGTTCACGTTGTCCAAGGAAGGCTGGAGCATGTCTAGTGACAAATTGACGAACTGAAGAGATTGCTTTGTCAGCTCTGCGTTCAGTTGTTCTTGCTGCTTCAAATCGGCAAGGACGATAATCAATTCATTATAAGCGGCTTGGAGTGCTTCTTGCTCGCTTCCTTCCATGTGCTCGAGCATTTCCGAAATGGTCGGTTCCGTATAGGATAACCCTCTTGCTTCGTACCACTGGTTCACAGCGTCCATCCGAGCTTTTTCCAACTTATCGATTGCCTGCACGTGCTTTCTTTCTGTCGTTAACAACTTCTGCAGTCCGGTCGTATCATTAGACTTCAAGGCGTCGGTTTTCTTTTGTGACAAGGCCAAAAGACTTTCGTGCAGCTGCTTCATTTGCGTCATCGTATGTACAATAGGTTTAACGGTCACACCGATTCTCCTTTAGTTAAAATCTTGGGTTGTCATAAGTCAGTCGTTACAGTGGAGGATTCCACTCCATCGAATGACTTACGACATGCAAAAGCAAAGCCATACGGGTATGGCCTTGCTTCTTTATTACTTCGTCCAAAAATCGATCATTTTCTTCGCTGTCACTTTCGGATCTACTTGATAGGTACCAGATTCGATATCCTGCTTGATCTGGTTGATGCGTTTTTGGCGAGCTGGATTCGGTTGTTCGCTTCCATGCATTTTCTTCGCCTCATCTGAAATTTCTAATTTATCTTGTCGGTTTCCCTGCTGCTTCATGTCCGTCTGCTTGTTGATGGATTTATTATATGGGTTGAAATTCGTCTGATTAGGTCCATGAATTCTCACAGCGTTCACCTCGCTTCTTTACGTTTCCTGATTTACCGTTTATATCGGTGGTAACCAGAAGATATTAAATGCAACTTATCGATTATTTCGTACGGAGTAATAGGTTTTATTACTCTTCAATCTCTCTAGGTCTTCTTTCCTCTTTTCGAACTCTTTATCGCGCTCGACCTTCTCGAGACCGCCTTCGATCTCTTCTGTACAACTATCACACAATCTACCTTCTTGAATCCCTGCTCCGCAGCGATCACAGTGGTACATCAAGTTAGGGAATTGGGCCGGGTGCAGCCGCTTCTCTGCCACAAACTTACGGATCAGCTTCTCCTCGACACCTGTGTGGTATTCGATCTCCTTCACGTTCGCTGTGCGGTTCTGTTTCTTTCTCAAAAATACATACACCGTCTGGAAGTCTTTCTCTTCTTGCTTCTGACATTCCGGACAAACGGTTGCGGCACCTTTCATAAAGATTGCGTTACATCGCGGACAATTCGCTACTTCCCCCATGTCGTCGCCTCCTATAAACCTCTTTTTCTATTATATCGGCTAAACTAATAGAAGCCAAAGCCCTTCAGAAGAATTTATCGGAAAAGTGTGTACGAATAGACTTCCGGACACCCGCCTTCTTTCAATAAAGACGCGGCATGACGGAGGGTCGTCCCCGTTGTGTAAATATCATCTACCAGTAGAACCGGCTGATTAATCGGATCTAACAGCTGAAAGGGATTTTCCGAGTCAACCCGTTCCTGACGCTGCTTCTTCGACTGCTTGGTCGTTCCCTGGCGCCCAAGTAAAGAAACCGGCTGTTTACCCAACATGTGAATAATCGCTTCGGACTGATTGAACCCTCGCTCCTTCAGTCGTTCTTCACTCAGCGGAATAGGTACCATCGCATAGCCCACCGGCACATCCAGCTTGCCTTGCAGAGAAAAAAGCAGTTCATAATCGCCCCGATACTTCCACTTCGCTACCCAATCCTTCGCGAAAGCATTATAAGAGAACGAAGCCACATTCTTCTTAAGCGGGTCTTCTTGTCCCATACCCCAACGCTCGCAGTCAAAACAAATCCCGTCACTGTCCCCGCGTCCGCATTTCGGACAAGTCGGCGTAACAGGCTCGAATTGTGCCAAACAATCTGCACAGCACCTCTGCTGCTCAGGTGGTTTGAACACATTGACCCACGTAATCGTAGGGATGATTTCATTGAAGCAAATATAACATCTCATCAGCGCTTCCCGAGCTTGTTCATCCGAGAGATGGCTTCGACCGCATCCAACATCGCATTCGTTTTCCCACCGTGGAAAAACCGCACATCACCGTCAGGATCATCCGGACTGCGACCAGCCCTACCGGCAATCTGCACGAGCGCCGCTTCATCGAAGACCACATGACCCGCATCGATTACAAACACATCAACCGACGGAAACGTTACGCCTCGTTCCAAAATCGTCGTCGTCAACATCAGTCGGAACTTCTTGTCACGGAACGCCTGTACCTTATCAACGCGATCTGAATCCTCGGCGAAAACGCACTGTCCGGCTAACCCCTCCTCTCTCAACAGCTCTAATACCCATTCCGTCATCGCGACCGAAGGCAGAAAGACCATCAGCTGGCGTTCCGAATTCTGTTGATCGAGTATTTTGGATAAGACGGAGGCTGGCAGTTGCTTTCGTTTTAAGTTTCTTGGAAGGGAAGGAATCAGTTGAAGTTTAGGCTCAGGAAGGGGATGACCGTGAAACCTTTTCGGTATAAATACAGCGGGAAGTTTCTTCGTCCGGACACGCCACTTCTCCCACTTCCTCGGAGTCGCTGTTAAGTAAATAGACGAGGCATTGTCTTTTTTGGCACGCTGTGCTGCAAACTTCAAGGAGTCATCATGGTGAAAAGGAAAAGCATCGATTTCATCAATAATCATGACATCGAACGCTTTAGAAAAACGAAGAAGTTGGTGAGTGGTAGCGATGATGAAGCTTGCGTCGGCTTCGCGGTCCGGACTGCCTCCATACAAGCCTTGGATCGGCACGTCAGGAAAGGCAGACCGCAAACGAGGCAACAGCTCGCGGACCACATCGGCACGAGGCGTAGCGAGACAAATCCGCTTCCCATGTTGCAGAGCAGCTTCTATGCCTGGGAACAACATTTCCGTCTTACCAGCTCCGCAGACGGCCCATATCAACACTTCCCCACCGCTGATGACTACGTCCTTTATCGCATCCGCGCCTGTTTGCTGCCAAGGCGTCAGCTCCCCTTTCCATTGCAAAGGTTGCTCAAAGCTTGGCCACTTGAAAGAAGTACTTCCTTGATAAAGAGGCTCGCATTCCATCACGCGTCCCATTTGGATGCAGTTCCGGCAGTATCGACAGGTTTTCTGGCAGGCGTCGTGGGGCATGTGCCCGAAGAGGTGAGATTGGCTGTTGCCACAGCGCTTGCATTGGTAGCCGAAGCGACGCTTGATAATCGAAGGGACAGGAGTGTAATGAGAGAGGTCTTCTGGGGTGATGTCGTGAGGAAGAAGGAGTTTACCAGCGTGTTTCAAAGAATCACATCCTATTTATAAAAATAGAGCCTGCTTGAGTCTCACAAACAGGCTCTATCGTCATTAGGATTTGCGGTACCAGCCGAGTCCCATCGCGCCTTCGCCGAGGTGCGTACCGATGACCGGGCCGAAGTAGCTCAGTTCAACTTCTACGTTATCGAACTGGTTCTCGATTTCTGCTTTGATCTGCGCCGCTTCTTCTTCGCGGTTGGCGTGAATCATACACGCCTTGAACTCGCCGCCACCTTGGACATCTTCCTCAAACAAGGAGAGGATTCGCTTCAAGGCTTTTTTACGTGTGCGGATTTTTTCAAATGGAACGATCTTCGTATCGACGAAGTGTAGGACCGGCTTCACTTGGAGTAAGCCTCCTACGAAAGCCTGTGCTCCGTTCAGTCGCCCTCCGCGGTGCAGGTGGGAGAGGTCGTCCGCCATGAAGTATGCGCTCATCGTCGTCTTCATTTCGTTCATCCGTTCCATGATTTGTTTAGGTGTCGCGCCGTTCTGTGCCAAGTCGGCGGCTTCGATGGCATAGAAACCTTGCATCATGCAGCTGATTTCGGAATCGAAGACGTGGACATCGATGTCCTCCACCATGTCCCCAGCTGTCATCATCCCCTGGTACGTGCCGCTGATGCCGCTTGAGAGGTGGATCGCTACGACCGCGTCGTATTCTTTAGCGAGCTCTTCTAACTTTTCCGTCATCATGCCGATCGACGGCTGGGATGTTTTCGGCAGGTCGCCGTTTTCTTTGACCATGTCGTAGAAGTCATCAGCTTGGATGTCTACTTCCTCTTGATAGGATTCGTGCCCGAAGATGACGTTCAGGGGCACCATATGTATTTGCTTCTCGTTGCGGATCTGTTTAGGCAAGTAGGCCGTGCTATCTGTGATTACCGCCGTTTTCATGCTTTTCCACTCCCTATATGCTTTTCTTTCAATGTATGTATAAGTTCTATTGCTATTCGTTTCCTATCATTTTACATGAAGCCCGGTCTTTTTGCATCTGATATTCCCACATTCGTAGATTAATAGAAAAGGCCTGAAGAGGTGTGCTCTTCAGGCCCTTATTAATAACTTAAATGACTTCCACCCAGCCGTTCTTGATTGCTGTTACAACAGCTTGGGTACGGTCGTTTACATTCATCTTCTGTAAAATGTTGCTGACGTGGTTCTTGACCGTCTTCTCACTGATATACAGGGATTCTGCTACTCCGCGGTTGCTGTTACCGTCAGCCAAAAGCTGAAGTACTTCGCATTCACGACGAGTTAGCAAGTGGAGCGGTTTGCGGTATTCGATCGTACGGTACGCGTTGCTGCCGTTCGTTTCAGACAAGCGGCGGTATTCCTGTACGAGGTTGTGCGTCACTTTCGGGTGCAGGTACGATCCACCTTCTGAAACGACTTTGATTGCATCGATCAATGCGTCAGAGTCCATTTCTTTCAGCAGGTAACCTTGTGCACCTGTTTTCAATGCGTGTGTTACATAGTTTTCGTCATCATGGATGGACAGAATGATTACTTTCATGTCCGGGAATCGTTTCGTCACTTCGGCTGTTGCTTCTACACCGTTGGTAGAAGGCATGTTGATATCCATCAACACAACATCCGGCATATATTGTTCAATCAGATGAACGGCGGATGAACCGTCGTCCCCTTCTGCTACTACTTCAAAACTAGATTCAAAGTCTAATATTCTTTTAACGCCTTCGCGGAATAATTTATGGTCATCAATCAGAACTATTCTTGTCGTCATGATCTCTTCCTCCTATTTTCTTTGCCTTAGGGTTTTTTGTCCCCTCACCTATACTCTATTTTTTTCTGTCTCTGGTTCTTTTTGTATGGAAGTCACTCCATACGTCCTAATCCTAATCCTAATCCTATGACCATATTATAAACGATTCACGCCAAATTACATAGTTTTTATGCAATTAACCATTTATTGGAATAAGAATCGTTACCATGGTCCCTTTACCTGGGCTAGAGTCAATCTTCATTTCTCCGTCCAGCATGTCGACGCGTTCGCGCATACCTACTAGACCGAACGATTGCTCTTTCTTCTCTGAGGGGTCGAACCCTTTGCCGTCATCCTTGACGATAATGGTGGTTGCATTGTGGGTCATTTCGACCTTCACTTTGATTTCTGTTGCTTCTGCGTGCTTCAATGCGTTCTGTACCGCTTCTTGTAAAAGGCGGAACAACGCGACTTCGTACTTCGTTTCAAAGCGACGCTCTTTCCCGAATGGTTGGAACGTAATGCGTACGTTGTTGTAGTCTTCCATCGTCGCGATGTATTTCTTAAGCGTCGGAATGAGACCAAGATCATCCAGCGCCATAGGACGCAGGTCATAAATAATACGTCGCACTTCATAAAGTGCCGAGCGTACCATTTTCTTCAGGCTCTTCATCTCCGCCATCGCTTGGTCGATGCCACGTTCGCGGTATGTACGGTCGACAAGATCAGACCGTAGCATCACGTTCGCAAGCATCTGAGCCGGTCCATCATGAATCTCCCGGGACAGGCGTCTCCGCTCTTCTTCCTGGGCTTCAATGATTTTCAAGCCGAACTGCTGCTTTTCTTTCGCATCTTCAAGCGCATCTGAAACGTGTTTGAAGTCTTCTGTTAAATAGTTGAGCACGACAGAAATTTTCCCACCAAGGCCTTCTGCTCGTTCAATGGTGTCTTCAAGATTACGCAAACGAAACTCTAAATCATCTCGTCGTTCGCGCATCTGCTTTTCTTTTTCACGTGTCATCGATAAATCCATTTGTAGGGCATGTGTTTGTTCATACACCTGCCGGATATCTTCTTCTGAATATTCCTGGAATTGTTTGCTCACTTCCGATAACCGCATACGTGAGAATTTCACTTTCTGCTGCAACTTGTCGCCATCATCAATCAATGTGTGGACTTGTCGCTTCGTGTCAATCAATTCTTGACTCAGTTTTTCAAATTCATTACGTGAGTCTTCGCTGATTTGGAAGATCTCATCTTTGCTGTTGGTGACGGTATCCACCATTTCATTGATAATCGTATCAAGGGCTTTATCACCAAGTTTTTGTTCAGTCATCACAAGTCCCTCCATCAATATTCACACACTCATTCGATTGACCTAAGTCGTTTTATGGGGGTGTTACTTATCATTTTGTCTATTATTTTCTTAATTTCGACTTGTTTGCCTAACTTGTGAAGGCAATTATATAATTATCTTCTAGGAGGTCTGAAACTATGCTAGAAAGTTATTATACCGTAAAACCAGAAGGTTCGGATGAAGTAACCATCCAGAAATCCCGCTTCATCGGCTACGTGAAACGCTGCGAGACCGAAGAAGAAGCGCAAGCATTCATACAAGAGATCAAACAGAAACATAGCGATGCGACCCATAATTGCTCTGCCTATATGATCGGCGAACATGACCTGATCCAAAAGGCCAATGATGACGGTGAACCGAGCGGAACGGCCGGCGTGCCTATTCTTGAAGTCCTGAAGAAAAGGGGCTTGAAAGACACCGCCATCGTCGTGACCCGCTACTTCGGTGGCATTAAGCTAGGAGCTGGCGGTCTGATTCGCGCGTACGGAGGAACCGCTTCTCAAGCGATCGAAACGACAGGAGTGGTCCGTCGCCAACTGATGAAACAAGTAAAAGTCACCCTTCCTTATCACCTACTCGGTAAAGTCGAAAACGAAGTCCGCAACTCTTCGTACACATTGGATACGATTAACTATTTGGAAAATGTGGAATTAGTAATATATGTAGAAAGTGGACAAGAACAAGCTTTCGAAGATTGGATGGTGAACTTGACGAGTAATCATGCCGAACTTGCGCATGGTGAACCAACTTACGTTGAATTCGATGTCACCTCTGAGTGAAGGAGAAGGAAAGTAAATGAAAAATAGGAAGTTCAAAATTCTATTATGGACGATTCCAGCCGTTCTATTACTAGGTATTGGTGCGGCTGCGGGATATATTGCGTATGTGACGCAGGAGGTCAAGGAGACGGTGACCGCCTCACACGTAGAGCTCGACCGTGGTGAAAAATCCAAGATGCGTGTCGAGACCGTCAACCCCGTAGCCGACCACACTTCCGTCTTGTTTGTCGGCGTCGATGACAGCGAGAAGCGCTCCTCAGGCGGTGATCGCAGCGCGTTATCCGACGCCCTCATATTAGCGACGTTCAATAATGACGACCAGTCCGTCAAAATGCTCAGCATCCCCCGCGACTCTTACACGTACATCCCAGAAATCGGCTACAAAGACAAAATCACACACGCCCATGCATTCGGCGGCATCGACGCTACGGTAGAAGCCGTGGAAGGCCTCTTGAATGTTCCCGTCGACTATTATGTACGACTCAACTTCAATTCATTCGTAGATTTCGTCAATTCGATCGGCGGAGTCGAGTACGATGTCCCATTTGCTTTGACTGAACAAAACAGTCGGGACAACAACGGGGCGATCGAATTGGAAGAAGGAGAACAAACCTTGAACGGTGAAGAAGCACTCGCCTTAGCCCGGACAAGGAAATACGATAACGACCTCAAGCGTGGACAAAGACAAATGGAGCTGGTCCAGGAAATCGTCAAACAGTCCATCTCGACGAATACGGTGCGCAACCTGGACGACATTCTTCAGTCGATAGAAGACAACATGAGTACTAACTTGTCCTTCAGCCAAATTATTCAGTTCAACAAGTATTTCACTCAGAAAGACAATCTCGCTTTTGATACGATGCAGCTGACAGGAGAAGGCATGTACAAAGAAGGCATTTGGTACTTTGATGTGAACGAACAGAACCTTCAGGAAAAAACAGCTACACTGCAGAGTCACTTAGAACTCGGCGGCTCTGTCACGGAAACAGCTACCGATGATGATCCGGATAACGAGGAATCGAGCTGATCCCTGCCTTTCATCGAATATAGTTTAAAACGCCCTTCAGAAGGTCTTCCTTCTACAGGGCGTTTTTTATTTTCCCAATCCATAAAAAAACTCTAGAGCAGCCAAGGAAGGCTGCTCTAGAGATAAATATAAATCCGTTTATCGTTTTGTCCGATAATCTCTGATCAAATTGAGGATCGGTCTGTAATTTTTGCCGATCAAGCCGGTCATTTCCACGATCATTTCGATCATGAGCACTAAGCAGAACAAGACAATGGCTGCGCCGAACATCGTCGTTTTCGTGAAGATGACAGCCGCTAAACTGAACAAGGACGCTACAGCGTATATGATCAAGACCGTTTCGGGATGACTGTATCCAAGATTGATCAAGCAATGGTGCAAGTGCGATTTATCTGGTGCAGATAATGGCTTCTTCTGAAGGACACGACGGACGATCGCAAACAGCGTGTCCGAAATCGGTACACCGAGAATGATGACGGGAATGATAAAGGAAAACAAGGTAACATTTTTAAATCCTAATAAGGACAGCACACTGATCATGAACCCTAAGAACAGAGCTCCTGTATCCCCCATGAAGATCTTGGCAGGATAGAAGTTGTACACAAGGAATCCGACCGTTGCTCCGAGCATCATAAAACCGGCGAAGACAACAAATACGTTGCCCATCGTAATCGCCATACCGGAAATCGTCAGCAAGGCAATCGAGGAGACGCCTGCTGCAAGACCGTCCAGCCCGTCGATCAAGTTGATCGCGTTGGTGATGCCGACAATCCATAATACGGTAATCGGAATACTGAGGATACCGAATTCGATTTGACCGCCGAATGGTAAGTTGATGAATTCAACAACCACCCCGCCACTTACGACAACACCTGTCGCAACTAGCTGCCCCAATAGTTTCAGCTTCGGTGACAATTCCATGATGTCATCCAACACACCGGTAATGACGATGATGGTCGCACCGATCAAGATCGGCCAGGTCAATTCACTTTCCGGGAAAAAGAACAGCATTCCTGTTGCAAAACTTAAAAATATGGCCAGTCCACCTAAACGTGGCATGACGATCTGGTGAACCTTCCGATGATTTGGTTGGTCTGTTGCACCTATTTTGACCGCTAATTTCTTAACAAGCGGTGTTATGAGAATAGAAGCGATCAAGCAAAATAACAAGGCCTTATATTCCATAAAGACCCTCCTCGAATATAGTATATCCTTCTCTGTATATCGTAAGTAAATCAGTTATTTCCAAGTCCACGCGAATATTCCGTGACGCTTAACGCAAGCTAATTTCTAATGAATTATAGCACATCCCCTTATATAAGATAATACCCCTTCTTGTTTATTTTCTGCTATCCCCAAATCAACATTTTCAAACATAATCCACTGTTTTTCATTCTAAAGTCTGAAAATTGTACAGGTATATAGACTTACGGGAATGGTTTATCTACTACGAAGTATTCGACGTCTTAGCTGTAAACCCTTGGAAGTTAAATCGACAATTTTTTTGGGTACTCTACAGATAGGACACCGAGTGTGAAAAATCTACTTAACCCTTATACCCTTTTCTCAATCGTTGAACCTTTTATGGGAAGCTAGATGTTTTTGACATCACAAAATTGTTGCTTCCTTCTACTCAAAAACATTAGAATGGGTAACGCACTCTATCTACCTTTAGGAGGATTTTACTGTATGGACACAGAGAGGAAAAAACTCGAGAAATCACTGAAGCCCCATTGGGTTTGGGCTATTGCCTTCGGATCAGCGATCGGCTGGGGAGCTTTCGTACTACCGACAGATTGGATCAGTCAAGCCGGACCCGTCGGCGTTGTAATCGGCATTTTACTTGGCGCAGCCCTCATGATGATTATCGGGGTCAGTTATGGATTTTTAATCGAGAAATTCCCGGTCACAGGGGGAGAATTCGCTTATGCATACATCGGATTCGGAAGGATATTTGCATTCATAGCGGGATGGTTCCTGACGTTAGGCTACACTTGTATCGTGGCGCTGAACGCTTCCGCCTTAGCTCTACTTGCGAAGTTCTTATTCCCTGATTTCGTACGCACAGGTAACCTTTATACGGTTGCCGGTTACGAGGTTTCTATTATTCAAATCGCAATAGCGAGTATCGCTCTTATATTATTCGCTTTTCTGAACATCAGAGGAGCTAGTTTTTCTGGTCAGACACAATTTGTATTCAGTATCATTCTAATTATCGGGATCGTGCTGTTAGCGGTTGGAGCTATATTCTCGGAAGGACCTTCGATCAGCAACGTCCAACCGATGTTCAGCCCTGATCAATCGGTCATCGCATCGATCTTGACAATCCTTGCGATTGCACCTTTCGCCTATGTAGGATTCGACAACATCCCGCAGGCGGCGGAAGAATTCCAATTCGAAGCGAAGAAAGCATTTGGTCTTATCATTTGGTCACTAGTAGCTGCAGGATTAGCTTACAGTGCAATGATCATCATTACCGCAAGCTCTATGCCTTGGCAGTCCCTGCTCGTTCAGATCCAGGAAACCGGATCGGTCTGGGGAACAGGTGATGCGATAGAAAGTTATATGGGACGTATCGGTGTATTCGTCATCGCCGCCGCTGTCACGATGGGAATCTTCACAGGATTGAACGGTTTCTATCTATCAGCAAGCCGCCTGACGTTCGCGATGGGTCGTGCACGCATCCTGCCGGAAATCTTCCGGAAGCTGCACCCTGAGCACCACACACCATATGTAGGAATCTTGTTCACGATGGCGCTATGCTTGATTGCTCCGTGGTTCGGACGAGAGGCACTATTATGGGTCGTAGACATGTCGTCAACTGGTGTCGCAATCGCGTACTTCTTCTGTACAGCGACCGCCTATAAGTTCTTCCGCTGGTCTCGGAATCAACCAGACGGAGATTTCCACAAAGCCGTTGCTCCTGGGAGAAAATTATTATCTCTAATCGGAATGATCAGTGCGATCGGCTTCTTGGTTCTGTTATTGCTACCATGGTCCCCGGCTTCCCTAGGTAAAGAATCGTATATTGCCTTAGGAATTTGGATCGTGATCGGTATCGTGTTCTATCTATTGAATGCGAAACGATACAACCAGATCTCAAGAAAAGATATGAACTACCTTATTCTAGAAAAAGAAGAAATTCAGTAAATGTTTAAGCACCTTGTTCTGTGATAGAGCAAGGTGCTTTGTTTTACGTATGAATTCCTTCTGTTTTCACGAATAATAAAAGAGAATGACCAGGAACTAAGACTTGTTATATCCATAATTTACAGAAACACGTTCAATATGGCTTCCTACTTTCGGTCCTTTTCGAGTGTGGTACAATATTTTGTGAACTACTCAGAAATTGAGGTGTTTTGTCAATGAAGAAAAGAATTCGTCGAAGAAAGAATATTAAAAAGCGTAGAAGAAGAATCGCAGCAGTCATTTTGCTCGTGCTTGGTCTTGGAGTCGGTATCGCCATCTATTACACTTCTCAAATATATAGTGCTTCTTATAAAGATTTGGACAGAGGAGAAAAATCCGCCGTCCGGGAAGAAGCGGTTGATATAGGAGAGGATCCTATCTCTCTTTTACTATTAGGTGTAGAAGATTACTCTTCTAATGGGGAAAATGGCCGGGCGGACACCCAAATTGTGCTGACCCTTAATCCGAAAACGGAAGAAATGACGATGACAAGTATCCCGAGGGACACACGTGTCGAGATCCCTGCTGAAAAAGTTGGCGAAGAGTATGCAGGAAAGCATAAACTCAATGCCACCTATTCTTTAGGTGCCCTAACAGGTTATGGAGCAGAGAAGCTTGCTGTCGAGACCGTGGAGGACTACTTGAACATCCCAATCGACAAGTATGCCACCATCAACTTTGAAGGGTTCATGGAAGTCGTCGATCTCTTCGGAGGCGTAACGATCGACGTGAAGAAGCCGTTCTGGGAGCGAAGTACTGTCGACCGTAGTAACATCATCGAATTCGAAGAAGGACCGACGGAAATGGACGGCGAAGAAGCTCTCGCCTTTGTCCGAATGAGAAAACGTGATGTCGCTGTCGAATACCCAAGAGATGAAAGACAACGTCAATTCATCAAAGCTACCGTAGATCAAGCAATCTCAGCTGGTACCATCTTCAAGATGAATCAGCTATCTGACATCGTCGGAGACAACATCTCCACAAACATGTCCCTAAGAGAAATTTATTCCTTTCAAAAAGCCTTCTCTTCAGAAGAGCTGACGACAGAAACAATTAAGATCGACGGAGTAAACGAAAGACTCGAAGACGGGCTATTCTACTTCGTACCTGACGAAGAAAGTCTCGATGAAGTCAAAACTGAACTACAAAACCGCTTAGAATATACACCATCATACTAAAAATAGCACCAAAAAGAGGAAGGGCATCCCCCTTCCTCTTTTTTTGTTTTTCTAATTCATTCTCTGTCGGTTCTCGGATGAAGAGTGTCGGTGTTGGAGAAACGATTCGCTTTCCGCGGGCGTCCGGTGAGCCTCCTCGATTCCTACGGTCTTTGTGGGGTCTCACCCTGTACTTTGATCCCGCAGGAGTCTACTCGTTTCTCCAACACCTTTACCGTAATAGGTTGAACCTCTATTACTCCTCATCAAAGAAAAACACATGTAGTACCTTCTATTTTCGTAAGGTTCTGTTTATGCTTTTGTCATAAAGTGGGGTGGAAAACAGGGAGACTCCAGCGGGATGCACGGACAACGGCGAGACCCCACAGGGCGCAAAGCCCGAGGAGGCTCGGCGTCCGCCGCGGAACGCGAGCTGTTTTCCACCCCACGGTCCACTTCCTCTAAACAGAACCTTTCTCCACTCAAACGAAAACCTCCATGTACAAATAATACATGGAGGTTGCTATTACTCTTCTATAACACGGTAGTTGGTATGAGCCACAACTGTTCTCTCATATTCGAAATCAATTTCATCCAAGTTATCCATAATCGTCAAATCAACAATAACGGAACGCTGACATTGACTCGGAATAACTCGACCTGTAAATGTAATATCGTTTCTCTCAAAGCTTACGACTTGACCCACTTCAGCAATACGATCATCTGGTTGTATCATAACTTCCTACCCTTCCCCTGTCTAATAATGGTTTAATTATTTTTTTGTCTCTAAATTTTACTGACAATTCAAATAAAAAAGATTTACAGGATATATTACTTTATTTGACAAAAAATTTCAAGTGAAAACTTTTCATGACAAAAACCCTGAAAGAACTATAAAATCCGAGCCTTCATCCCCCAGCTTATTCAAGCTTTCTATTATGCGTTCATGCTCTAGTCAGCCCAAACCAAAGAAAAAGAGTAAGCACCCCTTTTATTTATAAAAGGGTACTTCTCTTTCCTTTGTGGAGGCACGATACTCGATTTGATAAGGAATGATGATCCTCTTCGCCGGCTCCGATTTATTTTTCACTTTTTCAATCAGACACTTCGCACCCTGAAGGCCGAGCTCATAAATCTTGATGTCGACCGTCGTCAATGGCGGACGTGTTATCTCCGATAAGTAGACGTTATTGAAGCTGACAAGCGATATATCCTCCGGCACAAGCTTGCCACACTTCTCTAGCATGCTGACAACACCGATACTCATCAAATCATCGGTCACGACGAGTCCTGTCGGAGGTTCCGGTAGGGCGAACAATTCGTTCACGGCTTGTTGGCCACCTGACTCCAGAAACTCTTCATGGATCCGGTACTCATCTAGAAACGGAAGGCCAGCTTCTTCCAGAGCTAGTTGATACCCTTTCATCCGATCGACCGTCACGACTAGATCTGTCGAGCCACCGATGAAAGCAATCCGTTCATGCCCTTGCTTGATCAGGTGTTCAGTGATTTCTTTACCACCACGGACGTTATCATTGTCGACATGCGTAATTTCATCAATCCGCTCGTACGGCTTACCGATGACGACGAATGGAAAATCGTGCTCCAGCAAGAAGTTGACGACCGGGTCGTTCAACTGCGAATACAGAAGGATGATGCCATCCGTACGGTTGGAGTTCACCATACGCTGTACCCCTTCTAATATCTCTTCCGTCGATTCTCCTGTATTTAATAGAAGAGAGTAGTCCATTTTATGTGCGATGCTGCTGATACCACGCAGAACTTCTGGAAAGAACGGGTTCTGCAAAGCCTTATCCGCTCCAGCCGGCATCACGACACCAATAGACTGGCTCGACTTGTTGGCTAGACTGCGCGCATTCGCGTTCGGATGATAGCCCATTTCCTTCATCGCTTTCTTCACCCGCTTCTTCGTGGAAGCGCTGATTCGCGGATGATCCGCGATGACGCGGGATACCGTCGAAGGGGCTACGCCTGCTGCTTTGGCTACGTCTTTAATTGTGACTCCCATTTCTATCACCCTCTGTTATGAAAACGTTATCTTTATTGTAACCGATTCTGTCGAAAATTGCAGATGATCGGCTGTAAATGAAGAGAAGCGGATTGATTTGCAATCCGCTTCTTCCCTTTTATCCCTTCGTGCCTCCAGCTGTAAGACCAGATACGAAGTACTTTTGTAGAGATAAGAACATAATCGCAATCGGGATCGCAATCATAACGGACCCTGCTGCGAACTTGGTGAATTCGTTACCGAACTGATCGGCAATCAGTTCATACAGACCAACCGCCAACGTGAACTTCTCTTCTGTACGAAGAAGTACACGGGCTAAGATGAAGTCTGTGAAAGGAATGATGAACGTAAATAGAGATACAACAGCAATCATCGGTTTTGCAAGTGGCATGACGATCTGCCAGAAGATACGGAAGTTGCCGGCACCATCCATACGAGCGGATTCATCCAGCTCTTTCGGAATGGTATCGAGGTATCCCTTCATTAAATACGTGTTCATCGGAATCGCTCCACCTGTGTAAACAAGAATCAACGCAAGGTGCGTATCCAATAGTCCAGTCAGGTTAGCAAGTGCATAGATTGCAATCAAGGCTGCGAAGTTCGGTATCATCTGCAGGATCAAGAACGTCATCAGGCCGTTTTTACGACCGACGAAGCGGAACCTTGAGAACGAGTATGCTGTCAGGCAAACCATGATGACGGAGAGAACCATCGTGATGATACAGACTTTCAGCGTGTTCCAGTACCAGATCAAATAGTTGCTGTTCTCTAAGTCAAACAAATCCTTGTAGTGCTTAAGCGTTGCATCAGCCGGGAAGATCGACGACCCGGACAAGCTGTTCCCTGGGTTGAAGGAAGAACCGATAACCCAAAGGATCGGATACAGGATAATCGCTGACACGATGATAATGACGATATACGACAGTGTAAGTTGTAGTGTTTTTCCTTTCATATTACATCATATCCTCTTCTTGGAATGATTTCGTCTTCTTGAACTGCCATAGAGCTACGACAATTACAATTAACGATAGGATCATCGTAATCGCGGCCGCTTTACCGTACTGAGCGGAGCTTACGGTCAACGAGTAGATCCAAGAGATCAAAATATCTGTACCGCCGGCGTTCTGTCCAGCAACGGCAGGTCCTCCCCCGTTGAAAAGGAAGATGACGTTGAAGTTGTTGAAGTTGAACGTGTATTGCGTGATCAAGATCGGTGCTGTTGCATAAAGCACTAGCGGGAGCGTGATGGAACGGAACTTCTGCATAATCGTCGCACCATCGACTTCTGCCGCTTCATACAATTCACTAGGAATCGACTGCAATACACCCGTCACCATTGCGAAAATGAACGGGAAGCCAAGCCAAGTCTGGATCATGATCAAAGCGATTTTCGTATACGTTGGGTTTGTTAACCACGGAATGTTGCCAAGTCCGAAGATCGATAGAATATCGTTGTTGATGGTACCGAACGTTTCGTTGAACATTCCGGCAAAAACAAGGATCGATACGAACGCTGGAACCGCCCAAGGCAGAATGAAAATCGTACGGATGAGTTTCTGGAATTTGATTTCTTTCTGGTTCATCAACACGGCAAGGAAAATCCCTAGTCCTATCTGTAGTGTCGTTGCACCGAATGTCCAGATGACCGTCCAAGCTAGTACGCTGAAGAACGTTTCACGCCAAATCGGAATCCGGAAGATATCGATGAAGTTCTGGAAGCCGATCCAGTCCACCAGGTTCGCTGGAGGTGAATGGTATAGGTCGTAGTTCGTAAACGACAGCAAGATGACGAACAAAATCGGGAAAATGACGACGAATATCAATAGTAAGAATCCAGGCGTCATCATCAGGTACGGGAAGCCGCCGCCGACTAAGTTCTGATACTGTTGGCGGACGGAGTTCGGTGTTTCATTCGCATCCCGCTGTTTTCCCACTTTGAAAGCATCTCTTAAATTAAGTGCATAGATTCCGAATCCAAGTACGGTGACAATGACAGCCAAGATCCCCTCAACTAGTAATGTGATCGAGTGGTCGAATTTGGGATCGATTCCAAGAGTGAATAGTCCCCAAAAGCCGTACTGAAGCAAATCTGAGAAAGCAATGAAAAAAGATGCTGTCAAAATGAAAAAGACGATTCCTTTAATCCACTGCCTGTTATAGACCTGACCGAGTCCAGGAATGATCGATAGAGCAAGAGCCTTCGTCCGGTGATTGGATGTATAAGTACTTTCCTGTTCCCCCATTTTCAATCTCCTTTCCCTTGAAACATCTCTCTTTTTTAAAAGAGGAGCAGCACCCTTAGGCCGGGTGCTGCTCCGCCTAATTAATTACCAGAGTGGTTCAATTCAATGTTTGTTTTAACCGTGTCTTGTGCTTCGTTCAGAGCTTCTTCAGGACTAGCTTTTCCTGTTGCAATAACTTGAAGCGCTTGTGCCATCGGCTCCCATACTTCACCCATCTCAGGGATGTTCGGCATTGGAGTACCACGTTGAGATTGAACTGCAACTGCGTTCGCTTTTTCGTTGTCCGCAATGATCGGATCTTCCATCAGAGATTTAACCGGTGGAATTTCGTCTGTTTTTTCGTAGCGGATCTTCGCATTTTCAGCATTCGTTAAGTGTTCTACAAGTTTAGTAGACCATTCTTGGTTTTCAGATTGAGCAGACACGTGCCAGCCTTTCACACCGATGAATGTTTGTGGATATTCACCGTTTGGAAGCTCTGGAAGTGGGGATACACCATAATCGATACCTGCTTCGTTCAATGCTTGATAAGCCCAAGGACCGTCCATCATAGAAGCAACGTCTCCGTCTTGGAATAGACCGTCTTTAGCAGAGCCACCGCTCTCGCCTACGATACCTGCAGGGAAGACGTCCTCATACCATTTCTGGATGTACTTAGCACCTTCGATTGCACCTTCGTTGTTCAAGCCAAGATCTTGTGGGTTAGCCGCTCCGTTGTCATCACCGAATACGTATCCGCCGTATCCAGCCATGATCGCATTACCAAAGTAGAAGTTGTCCCAAAGTGCTAGGAAACCGTACTCTTTGTCGCCACCGAAGTTTTGAGAGAATTCATAAAGCTCGTCGAATGATTCAGGAGCTTTGTCCATGTGCTCTTTGTTATAGATGAACACTGGTGTTTCTGTTGCTTTTGGAAGGCCATAAAGTTGTCCATCATATGTTTGTGCTTGAATAGAAGATTCCGTGAACTTCTCTGTTACAGAACTGTCCACTTCGATCGGAGAAATCAATCCTTCGATTGCAAGCTGACCGATTTGGTCATGAGGAAGTGTCAGTACGTCTGGGCCTGTACCAGCCGGGCCATCAAGACGAAGCTGTTCACGCATTTTATCAGACATGTTCAATTCTTTATATTCTACTTCAATTCCGTATTCTTCTTCGAAACTTTCAATGGCTGGCTCAAGTCCAACCCCTTTATCTTTGTCTTCCCAAACGACTAGTTTGTCAGGTTTCTCAGCAGTTTCATCTGTCGAGCCTTCTTCAGATGATTCTCCGTCTGTTCCTGATCCTTCTGCTTCTTGTTCACGCTCTGGTGCACAAGCAGCTAGTAAACCAACCGCAAGAAAAGCAATAAGCAAAACACTTAACCATCTCTTCATGATATTTCCCCCTTAGAATAATAGCTCACGTAAAACGTGAAGGTGACAAGCGTTAGTGAAAACGATTGCACAACTCTTGATTTCTATTATACAAACACCTATTATTATTGCAAGCGTTTTCGCAAAATTCGATAGAAAATATTTTCAGTAGTTTTATAGCATCATTATAATATCTAAACCGCTTTCATTGTTTCCGTTGACTTCAATCTATCTTTTCTATAGCTTTAATAGTGAAAACGATATGCTTGTGCAAGCGATTGTTCAGAAAGGATGGAGATGGATGATAAAGGAAGCCATATACCATAGACCGAAGCATAATTTTGCTTACGCCTATGACAAAGAAACGATTCACATTCGCCTACGAACGAAGCGTCATGATGTGGAAGAAGTTACGCTCATTCACGGCGATCCTTATGTATGGAAAGAGGACGCTTGGCAATATGACCGGGCACCCATGACGAAAAGTGGAAGCGACGACTTGTTCGACTATTGGTTCGTTGCCATCAAGCCTCCCTACCGCAGACTGCGTTATTCCTTTTTACTGACGGATAATCAAGAACAGACCGTTTACACAGAAAAAGGTTTCTACGACCATGTTCCAGCGGATGACACAGCTTATCACTTCTGTTTCCCATTCTTGAATGAAGTCGATGTCTTCACTCCACCTCAATGGGTAAAAGAAACGGTCTGGTATCAGATTTTCCCGGAACGGTTTGCCAATGGGGATCCGTCTTTGAACCCGGAAGGAATACTCCCTTGGGGCAGTGCCGAACCGCAACCTGACAACTTCTTCGGTGGAGACTTCCAAGGCGTGATCGATCACTTGGACCATCTGACATCACTCGGGATCAACGGACTTTATTTCACTCCGATCTTCAAAGCGTACTCCAACCATAAGTACGACACGATCGATTACATGGAAATCGATCCGCAATTCGGGGATAAAGAAACGTTCAAGAAGCTCGTGCAGGAGTGTCACAAACGCGGAATCAAAGTAATGCTCGATGCGGTCTTCAACCATAGCGGTTATTACTTCGAGCCATTCCAGGACGTATTAGAAAAAGGCACCGACTCGAAGTACTTCTCTTGGTTCCACATGTGGGACCAAGAAGTCAAGACGACTCCTCAGCCGAACTATGACACCTTCGCTTTCGTACCGGAAATGCCGAAGCTTAACACGGAGCACCCTGAAGTGAAGCAGTACTTGTTGGATGTTGCGAAGTATTGGATTGAAGAGTTTGATATCGATGGATGGCGACTCGATGTTGCAAACGAAGTCGACCATGCCTTTTGGAGAGATTTCCGTCGTACGGTGAAATCAGTCAAACCGGAAGTTTATATTCTAGGGGAAATTTGGCACGATTCCATGCCTTGGCTACAAGGAGATCAGTTCGACGCTGTCATGAACTACCCGTTCACGAATGCGGTCCTTAAATTCTTCAACGGGGAAATTCCGCTCGAGGCATTCCGAAACGAGATCATGCACGTCGAGCATATGTATCCAGAGAACGTAAACGAAGTCTCCTTCAACTTGCTCGACAGCCACGATACGAAGAGGATTCTGACCTACACGGAAGAAAATAAAGAAGCCGTAAAACTTATGTATCTGTTCCAGCTTTCCTATGGAGGATCTCCTTGTATCTATTACGGAGATGAAATCGGTATGACCGGAGGAGATGACCCAGGTTGCCGGAAGTGCATGGTCTGGGAGGAAGACGAACAGGACCACGATCTATTCTCTTTCGTACAAGGTCTGATCGAACGGAGAAAAACAGAACCCGCCTTCGATAACGGAGGCCGAATGACGTTCCTGGACGATGACGATCTATTGATCTATGAAAAGAAATCAGACAACCAAACGTTGCGTTTTGTAGTGAACACAACGGACTGTGATCACAGTGTTCGTTTAAATGACAAAATCGAGCGAGTGGTTTATCAGGATCAGAAGTCTAATGTTGGAGATCAGGAGCTACAGGTTGCAGCGGAAGGTTTTGTCATTATAGAGATTTGAGCGAGTAAGTCCCCTCGATTCTTTTCTATGTTGAAGAACGGTTTTGGAGAAACGGTCCGCTTTCCGCAGGCGTCCGGTTATCCTCCGCGAGCACTACGTTATCTGTGGGGTCTCACGCTGTACATCGGTCCTGCAGGAGTCTACCCGTTTCTCCAAAACCTTATGAAAGTTTAGTGTGAACCTCTTAAAACCGAGCCTGCCACCATCAAGCAAAGTATGTTGCCAGAGTGGCGCACGCATGTATCACGGCATAAAGAAAACCCGAATTATTAATTCGGGTTTCTTCGTAATTATATTTTTTCCTCAACCTCTTATGAACTCTCTTTTAACTCCGTATAAACAACAAGTCGGTCCTGATGACCACCATTATTCCGTATATACTCCCCTGTGCAAGTAATCAACTTCAACGTCTTCCTCGCCGTATAACCAAAAATATCTTCAACAGGAGCATCATTCTGAGGGAAAACCTCCCGACCAGTAACAACAAAGGTCAGCTCTTTTCCGCTTTCCCCGGTTATCTTCACTTCATCCCCTTCTTCCATATTCTGAAGATGATAGAAGACAGCCGCCCCCTCGGTTTGTCCGACATGCCCAGCAAGGACGGAACTTCCCTTGGCTCCAGGTTTTGCACCTGGTTCAAACCAGGCAACATTCTGAACGTCTTCTGGTACACCCATTTGTCCGTTTGCTAAAGTCCCTACTTTTTCAATTGAGGTATCTACTCCAATAGAAGGGATCTCCAAGCGGACCGGTGTCACGCTGACATCTTCTTCTTTCAGAATGGGATCTGCATACATGCCTTGTTTTTTCTTCTGTAAACCTTGGGTCGCTTCCTCTTGGGACTGTTCATCCGCAGGTGGTTCTTTCGTTGCGGAGGACGGCGATTCATTCGTGCTGCAAGCGGCTAACAGAATGATAAGAAAGAAAAGGATTCGTCTCATAGTGAATAGCTCCTAGATAGAAAAAGAGAGGGGATCCCTCTCTCCTTCTTATTGTTCTGATTTACGGATGAATAGAGTAGTTGTCGCTAGCAATGCCAAGATAGAAGCGAAGATCCAAATGTTGTTGGAATCAGCTGTTCCGCCCATTCCTGTATCCGGCATCTCAGAAGGCATGTCAGATGCGAACTTGTCTGGGAATTGTGCTACGAAACCAGAAGACAATGCCTTGGATGCACCGAACATATGTGCATAAGCATTACGCAAGTTCTCATACGTCGCTGTGTAATCTTCGTCTACATAGCTGTCAAAAGTACCGATTAGTTGATCGACATGCTCTTGAAGGTTACCAGCAAGTACATCTGCATCCAATTCGCCTTCCGTTGCTGTTTCAAGGAACTGGGAGAAGTCCGCACGATACTGTGTCAGAGCCTGCATCGCTTCTTCTTTCTTCTCTGCATCATCTGCGCCTGTACCTTCTACATAAGAAACGAAGTTACCGATATGTCCAGACCACATTTCTTTAAACTGAGCTCCAGCTTCTTCTCCGTAAATGGAAGAGATCGCTGCTGCTAGGTCATCTGTGTTGTTGGATAGAGCTTGTACAGAAGCATCAAAGTCTTCAGATCCATCGATTCCATTCTGCATTGCCATTGCAGCAAGACCAGCGTGTTCACTTAGTAGGTGGTTCAGGTTGGAACGAAGGTCAGCAGCTGGCGTAACCGCTTTCGTGTTATTGAATTTATCTGGGAATTGGTTCACGATCGCACTGGATAGACCTTTACTTACCCCATACATGTGGTTGATCGCTTCACGCTCATACTCATAAGCTTTCTCGTAGTCTCCTGCTACGTAGCTATCAAATGCTCCGATCAATTGTTTGACGTGCATTTGAAGTCCTTCCGCTAGTGCGTCTGCTTCTAGGCGTTCATCTGTAGCAGACTCAAGGAATTGGGAGAAGTCTTGACGGTATTGATTCAATTCGTCTAAAGCCATCTGCTTCATTTCTTCATCATCATTAGCTGTTCCGTTAACATAGTCCACGAAGAAGCCGATATGATCCGTCCACATTTGACTGAACTGTTGGCCTGCTTCTTCGCCGTAAACAGAAGCAATCGCTCCGGACAAGTCTTCTGTGTTAGCGGATAGTGCTTGTGCAGATGCTTTAAAGTCTTCTGCACCTTCAGCACCTTTTCTCATCGTTTCCACTGCAAGGTAAGCGTGCTCACTTAGTAGGTTATCTAATGTAGATCGAAGTTCCACCGCTTCTGTCGTTACGGAAGGTTTCGCATGATCTTGCGCGCTCACTGTCAACGTCGTCGGAATCAGTAGAGATACACTCAAAGGTACAGCTAGAAAAGCATTACGTACGTTCTTGTTCATTGAAAATCTCTCCTTTGTTTTTTGTTTATTCACTAAGCTATCGGGAGAGAAATCGAATTGGATCACTTTTCTCTGAAAAAATTTATAGAAAGTTGTTTAAATTGGTCGACACATCTCCTATAAACACCTTCACGAAGGGATTCTATCGATGAAATAAAAAGTTTCAAAAAAACTGATCCACTCTATTTATCATGAAAAAAAGCCTGAAACCGACGAGTGGTTTCAGGCTTTTCTATTACAAGCTGGAACTCAAAATGACTTCCCCTTGTGGTGTCTGACTTTGTGCATTAGGTTCTTTCGAAATAGCTACAGCATCCCAATCCAATTCGGAGGGTAACTGATCCATAGAAAAGGCAACAGCTCCTTCTCCATTCTGATTGGCGACAAATGTTCCGGCTCTGTATGGCTCATCCCCGTTCAGCAACCATACTTGATAAACCTCATCACCTTGTAGAGGTTCCAGTTGCTCGGCTTGTAACGTGAGTAGCTGGCTACCATTTTGACGAATCATCGCAGCCGATGCTCTCGCAGGAGTGGACTCCCCTTCAAGACTCACCCGCTGATTCACTTGATCCGTACTTTCTACTGCTGGTGGCTCCGAGACCGTCTCTTCTCCCCCTGTTAATGCGAACACATTTCCGACCAAAGACGCGACCAGTGCAGCGGCCAATCCGCGCATTAACCACGCTTGGCGATTCGATCGTGTCGGTCTATCTACTTCCCTGCTGGAATCTTGTTCGAGATGTTGCTCCAACGGAACGACATTCTCTTCTTCCTGTGATTTCTCTTCTGTCTCTTCCTCTGCAAAAACTGCTCCCAACACTCGGTCTTTCATTCCTTCTGGAGGATCGACCGGTTCCGAGCTGAATGGCAGGTCATCAGTTAAAGATCGGAGTTCTTCTATTTCTTCTCTACAATCTTCACATGACTCTAAATGACGTTCGAATTGTTCCTTTTCCCCTTCGGACAACTCATCATTAAAATAATCTAAGACTTTCTCGCATTCACGCATCACGAATACCTCCTTTCACAGTAGCTAAGTTTTTTCTCAGATGTTTCAAAGCAAGCCTTAGCCTGCCTTTTACTGTGCCTAGCGGCAAGTCGCATTCTTTTGCAATCACGCTTTGACTGCACCCCTTGAAATAGAATAAATCGACGATCTTACGTTGCTCATCTGATAATTGGTCGAGGGCTTTTCTAATAGTAGAGCTTTTCTCCTTCCACTCGACGAGGTCTTCTACTGACTCACTCTGCTCCTCTGGAACGTCCGTTTCCTCTTCCAATGAAACAGATTCTTTCTTAGAACGAATGATATCGATTGCTGTGTACCTTGTGATGGTTACAATCCAAGAAGAAAATTTCCCTTTCGTATTATCGTACTTGGCTTTTTGCGTCCATAATTTGATGAACACTTCCTGTAACACTTCTTCTGCTAATGAATGATCAGAGGATAATTTGATGACGAACGAATAGAGGAGTTTCTCATATTTATCATAAATCGCTTCTAACGATTGTTTATCGCCTTCTATCATCTTCTGATAATACTCAAGATCACGATTACTCATAACACACCCCTTTTTCTCTGTGATTAACGCCATCATAGCACACAATATCCTTAGGGGGCTTTACATAGCTATCGTAAAAAAATCCGATTTGGATCACTCTTTTTAAGAAATCCTTTCGTGTGAAAGCGACATTTCCCGGGAAATGAGTAGAAAATTATCGAACTATTTCCCTTTTAAACATCCCTTTCACTCTACGCCCTCACGTCGTTATGCTAGAATAGTGATAGATTTCACTTAGAAAGGGGGCCAATAGGATGTCTGAACAGCAACAATTTACATCTTCCGAATTTGGTTCACTCCGAAAGGCATCACAAAAAATGTTCCGAGCGATCACTAGTCATTTAGGGGTCAATACAGCCTATGTAACCCATAAAGGCCAAACGGCCATGACCGTTCTCAGCTCTTTTAATGAAAAAGAGGAAATAGTCGAAGAAGGATTATCCGTAGAATACAGCGACACGTTTTGCAGGCTTATTATAAACAATAAAGATTCCGCTCTCAATGCGATCAACCTGCAGAAGGACGAATTCGCTAAGGAACTAGAAGCGACGGCCGAGTTGGAAGTGAAAGGGTTCCTCGGTGTTTCCCTTCTGGATTCGAAGGGGGAAGTGTTCGGTACTCTTTGCGCACTAGACAAGGAAGAGAAGGAATTTTCCGATGAAGATGTGGACTTTCTGAAATCAATGTCCGAAGTCCTTTCCTATTTGATTGAACTGGATCAAACGCATTACCATATGGGATTCTTGAATGTTCCGATCATCCCGATTACGAAAGGCGTCTCTGTCCTGCCTCTTCAAGGTGTCATCGATGACACGAGGTCAGGAATCATCATGGAGACGGTGTTGAACCATGGAGCGAAACATCAAATGTCGTACTTCATTATCGACTTATCCGGACTCGTCATCTTAGACAACCATTTCCCGACCGTTTTGAAACAGCTTGTCCAGTCCCTGCAGTTGATGGGAATCGAGACGATGGTCACAGGAATGACCCCCGAAATTGCCAAACTTGAAGTAGCTAGTGAAGCTTTTCATAATATCAACGTCAGAACTGTCGTTGACCTTGAATCCGCTCTTGAACGGATCGGCTTTGATTTGACAATGAACTGACCCCTCAACTTCCTTTTTATGTAAATAATTACCTGTTCGACAATATTAGACGTTTATGTGCGACAACAATCGTGAATATTTACATAAAAAAAGGGGATGCAAATGGATAATCTCAAAGACTTGTTCGAACATATCATTCAACTTTCGGAAACGGACGAGGAATTGTCCTCTCAAGATGCCATCGATGAAATGATACAACATTTCCAAAAATAAATCTTGTTCTCGAATGGAATTTTTGCTATATTTGAACTAATTAAATACTTTTCTTATTTCAAATAACCTTGAAGTAAGGATAGAGGTGCGACAACCATCAGTAAGCATGAGGAGGAGAATGAGATCCTTGGATTCATGTGGAAAGGGGAAGTCGCCGAAGTGGACGGAATCTCATGTTCCGAAAGCTGGTTCTTCGATTGAACAGATCGGGGACTGTCATATAGGAAACTATATGGAGGGCTATCTTACGCAGGAACGAATTTTGTTTCTACGGCAACAACGAGCCCTCGTTGTTGCCTTTTTGCTTTTCTAGGACCCCTCCACCCGAAACTAATATTAAAAAAGGGTGTGAAATGATGAATTTTGGTCATGTATTAACAGCTATGGTGACCCCATTCAATCAAAGCGGAGCGGTGGATTTTGACAGAACGGACCAACTCATCGATTATTTAATCAGCCACGGATCGGATGCACTAGTAGTCGGTGGAACGACAGGTGAGTCCCCAACTTTATCAACCAATGAAAAAGTGAGCCTCTTCCAGCGTACGGTTGCGAAAGCGAACGGGCGAGTTCCGATTATCGCAGGGACCGGATCGAACAACACCCACGCTTCTATTGAACTGACAAAACAAGCAGAAGCAGCAGGTGTCGACGCCGTCATGCTGGTGGTACCCTACTACAATAAACCTACACAAGAAGGCTTGTTCCAACACTTCAAGACGATAGCAGAAGCTACGAATCTACCTGTCATGCTTTATAACATCCCGGGCCGAAGTGTCATCAACATGGAACCGGATACCGTGGTACGCCTGTCTCGGATTGACAATATCGTATCGATCAAAGATGCAAGTGGTGACCTCGATGCGATGACAGAAATCATTGCCAGAACACCTGAAGATTTCTCCGTATATAGCGGCGAAGACGGACTAACACTGCCTTCCCTTGCCGTCGGTGCAAACGGAATCGTATCCGTCTCTGCTCACGTGCTTGGTGACGACATGCAGCGCTTGGTCGAAGCCTATCGTTCAGGCGATATCGGGTATGCGGCGCGAATTCACCGCAGACTCCTGCCGAAAATGCAGGCGATCTTCTCTGCGCCAAGTCCAGCGCCTGTCAAAGCTGCCCTGAACCAGCGTGGTGTCGAGGTCGGTAGTGTACGCCTTCCTCTTTTGCCTTTGACGGAGGAAGAAACGACAGATCTTGTGAATATATTGGACGCTGAACTTGCAGGTACCCACTAAAAATGCCTCTCTCTTGTAATTCAGGCAAAGAATAGCTTTATATTGTGGCCCATACTTTGAGGGATTTGCTCATTAAGTGAGGTTTTGTTCGCACGAATTATGGCAAAGTGGGCTTGAAAACGACGAGACTCCTGTGGGAGGTACGGGATAGGCGAGATCCCGCAGTGAGCAAAGCGAACGAGGAAGCTCGGCACTCGCCCACGGAAAGCGAGTTGTTTTCCAGCCCGCGAAACACTATATTCCATAACAAAACAGTACTCTACACTTAGTCAACAATCTGAAAATGCCTCCCCTATATGAAGGGGAGGCATTTTAAATATCTTCCGAAAGAAGGTTTGCAACTCTTTCATCCGTGTTATACTCCAATTAACAAATAATAGAAAAGGAACATTACCAACATGACTAAATTAAAAAAAGTACTCTTAACCAGTATCATATGTCTAGTCTTGATGGTTCTCGGGACAATTCTGACCTTCTTTCTTCTCGGGCGTTCCTTTTTGGTCATCGATGACAATCCCGAAGAGAATGCAGATGCTATCATTGTCTTGAGCGGAGGTGCAGGAAGACTCAGCTATGCGATGCAATGGTATGAGCCAGGCACACCTGTCATCCTGACCAATTCCACTAAATATGCGACGACCAGAGAACACGCCCTCGAGCTCGGCATCGACTCTTCAGACATCATTGAAGAACCGGAAGCGGAAGATACTTATACGAATGCAACACTAAGCAGAGCCATCATGCAAGAAAAAGGATTCAACTCTGCCCTCGTGGTGACAAGCGATTATCATACCAGAAGGACGAAGATGACCTTCAACAAAATCTATGACTCTTCCGGCATCGAACTGAGTTATGCCGCTGCACCATCTCACTTCTCAGAAGACGGTCCCATGTCTAGATCCGATCACTTCACAGCCGTCAGCGAATATTTGAAACTATCCGGTTACTGGCTGACGCTATTCATCTTTTAACGGTAGTTCTCAAGTTCCTTGATACGACGCGACATGCTGGACGGGCTAACGCCGAACTTCTCCGCTGTCGCTTTTTTCGTTACGCCTTCAGCCGCTATGAAATCAAGCGCTGCTGCAAAGACTTCAGGCTTACGGATGTTTGGCGTTTCCGCATCACGATAGGATTTCCAAGTGTCTTTCACTTCTCTTGAAGTAGATTCATCCAGAAGCGCGAGAACTGAGTCTTCTTCTGTACTTTCTTCGGTTTTCGCCTGAGCTTCCTCTTTTCCTTTCAGCCATACTTTGAACTGATCGGCCAAGTTTTTCTCAAAGTAATCGTGGCTCTTCTGATTTTCTGTCAGCAGCGTCCAATAAAGCTCGAATTGCTTCTCATCTTTCGGAATGGCAATCGGCATGAATTGATGGACGTTCCCCCACTTCATAAGGACACCGAAGTAGTACGGCGCAGTTTCGATGTCTTCTAGAGGAATCGATTCTTTTTCTACCATATAAGTGGCGTCATTGAACATACTCTTGATCTGTACGCCCTTTTCTTTAGAATCTAGCGCAAACACGCCAGCAGCCGGTTTCGTCCAGGCTTGAAGCGATTCTTTCGTAAGCGGTCGTTTGGCCGTCTTCATTTCTTCGTTTGCAAACTCCTCCATGATAGACGTTCCACCCTTACGAGCAGTGAACACACTATCCTGAAGTAATTGGAAAAACTGTCCGATCCGTTCTTCCTGAGTATTTGGCGCTTCCTTAGGCAAATAATCTGGATAAACGTTCACTAAATAATCTTGATAACGCTGGAACGCTTGGTCCAGTTCATCTTTCACCGCTTTACCCGGGAACTCCACTACATTTTCATTAATACAACATTTCTTATATTTTTTCCCGCTTCCACATGGACACGGGTCATTTCTACCAACTTTTTGCATGGTGTAACTCCTCTCGTTCTCCTAGTTGTCCGTACATCATTATAAAGCAATATCGCCAAATGGACAAAGGGGACAGGTCATTTGTCCCTTACCAAATTATAACGCGAAGCAATAAGAAATAAAGGAGTGGGACAAATGCCCTGTCCCCCTAATGGAGTCCGCCTTTTGCGAGCTGTTGTTTGAGCGAGCGTGATTTGCTTCTCAGTGCTTCTTTATCTTCTTCCTTGCGTTTATTCCACTGGCTGTAAATGAGTTTCATGCGTGGGTTATCACCGAGCTTATCCTCATGCCGGTCGAGGAAGTCCCAATAGAGAGCATTGAACGGACAAGCATCCTCCTCCGTCTTATGTTTCGGGTTGAACGGACACTCCTCACAGTAATCACTCATCTTATTAATATAGTTCGCCGATGACACATACGGTTTCGTCGACAACACGCCGCCATCTGCATAGAGCGCCATACCGAGCACATTCGGCAGAACGACCCAGTCATACGCATCGACGTACATTTCATTGAACCAATCCGAAGTCTGCTGAGGGGATATCCCGAACAGGTTCGCGAAATTACCGAGCACCATCAAACGTTGGATGTGATGATTGTACCCGACATCGACAACTGGCTTGATCGACTGCTCCATACACTTCATTTTCGTTTCGCCTGTATAGAAAAAGGAAGGCAAATCCGTATCGTGATCGAACACATTCACCTTTTTATACGCGGGCATCTTCTTCAAGTAAATGCCGCGCATATACTCTCTCCATCCGACCACCTGACGTATGAACCCCTCGACTGCATTGAGCGGGGCTTCCCCATCATAATAGGCTTGTTCCGCCTTTTCTATAACTTCTGATGGCTTCAGGAAACCGATGTTGATGGCGGAAGACAGCACAGCATGGGACATGAACGGCTCATCCGTCAGCATTGCGTCTTGATACGTTCCGAACAGCGGCAGCCTGTCAGAGATGAATTGGTTCAATGCCTTAAGCGCCTCTTGCCTCGTCACCGGCCATATGAACGAATCGAGTGAACCAGGGTGGTCCCCGTAGTTTTCTTCTACTTCCTCCATCACCTGTTTCGTCATTTCGTCTGGTCGGAAGGTCCGCTTCTTCGGAAATTCCATATCGCTTTTGGCAGGCTTCCGGTTTTCCTGATCGAAGGACCACTTCCCGCCAATCGGAGAGTCGTCCTCCATCAAGATATCGAAATCCTTCCTCATCTTGCGATAGAACGCATCTGCCTGCCACGGACCATCTCCAGGAAGACGATCCTTCACTTCCTCTTTTGATAACAAAAAGAGCGGACGCTCCTCTTCATAATGGACAGTGATTTCCTTAGGAACTTCTTGTGCCCATTTCTCAATCGCTCTCCTCATCCGATCGTCCGTCACATGTGTCAGGTGAACTTCTCTAGAATCGTACGCCTTCTTATGTTCCTCCCACCCATCACGGAACGAATCTGCTTTTCTATAATCGACAGTGTATCCTTTATCTTTCAGTTCCTCTGCAAAATGACGCATGCTAGAGAAAATAAACGTCAGCTTCTGCTTATGATACGACTGCCACAGCGCACGTGACTTGGCCTCGACCATTAAGATTACGTCGCTCTCCTTATCCGCTTCTTTTATAATAGGAAGATCCATGCACAACTGATTGCCGAAAATCCATCTTGTACTCAATTCGATCACCTCTGTTCTACCATCCCCTTTTTCCCAACAACTGAACCAAAAAAAGACCCGTCCGAGGACGAGTCATCAGTTGAATACAATCGTTTTGTTATCGTGGACGAGAATGCGGTCTTCCAAGTGCCATTTCACTCCACGCGTTAGAACGGTACGCTCAATCAAGCTACCTTGTTTCTTCAAGTCTTCCACTTGATCACGGTGATCGACACGCCCCACATCCTGTTCAATGATCGGCCCTTCGTCCAAGTCGTTAGTGACGTAGTGAGATGTCGCTCCGATCAGTTTCACACCCCGGTCATAAGCTTTCCTGTGCGGGTTAGCTCCGATGAAAGCAGGCAAGAAGGAATGGTGGATGTTGATGATTTCCGCCGGGTACTCGGACACAAACTCCGGAGTCAGAATCTGCATATAACGAGCGAGCACGACAAGGTCGATGTCATACTCCTTCAGCAGCTCGATCTGTCTCGCTTCGACTTCTTTCCGGATCTCTTTATTGGCTGGAATATAAAAATACGGAATGCCGAACGACTCGACGATGTCCCTACCTGTTTCATGGTTGCTGATCACGAGTGGAATATCTGTATCGAGATTACCGCCTTCCCACTGATAAAGCAGTTCACGAAGACACGTGACGTCCTTTGATGCGAAAATCGCCGTCCGCTTGCGGTGATGTAAGAACGACCACTTCCACGTCATTCCGAACTTCTCTGCCACGGGCTCGAAAGCCGCTTTCAGTTTGCTCTCTTTCGCTTGCAGTTGATCCCCTTCGATGACAAGACGCAGGAAAAAGCGTCCTTCTGACGGGTCGGTTGTGTATTGATTCGACTCTACGATGTTGGCTCCGTTTTCATAGAGTAGGGTTGATATAGCTGATACGATGCCGGGCTGATCGACGCAGCTGACTAAAAGCCTGGCTCTGTCTTGATTCTTCATAAGATCCACCTTTCTGTAGGTATTGCCCTATTATATAGCATCTTGGAGGTGGATAAAATGATAAATGTGAGCCCCTTCCGTTTTATTTATAAACTCAACAGTTTGATAGATTTATAGAAAAAGCCTGCCTCCCAAGGAGACAGGCACAAGACTTATTTAGTTGCTCGGTACAAGAATACAGAGAACTGCGCACGGCTTACTTCATCTTTCGGTGCGAACGTGCCATCTGTATGTCCTGTCGTAATTCCGTTCTGGTAAAGTGTCACAACATCTTCCTTGTGATAACCAGCAATCTTCTCTTCATCTTTGATTTCAACGTCGGAAGAGTCACCTTCAAGGTCAAAAGCACGGACAAGGACACTTGCCATCTGCTCACGAGTCAGAGAATCTTTCCCGTTGAATTCCCCTTTGCCATTTCCTTCGAAAATGCCAGCTTCTTTCGCTGCAACAGCCGCTTCATAATAAGGGCTCGATTCGTCCATGTCAGAGAACGGCGTTTCTTCCGTGTTCGTCGCCTCAAGATCTAGAGCTCGCATAAACAGAAGTGCTGCTTGTCCGCGGTTAAGGTCAAGATCCGGCTTGAACTCTGTCTTGCTGTACCCTTTGATGATGCCGTCGCGATAAAGTTTCATAATCTCTTCATAGCCGAAGTCGCCTTCTTTCACGTCTTCAAACTCAGATCCTTCGTTCTCCCCTTGATCATCATCGTCACCAGCATTGTTCTTCAGAATTTCGAATAATTTGTTCGCTTGATCCGTGTTATCGATCAATCCAGCAAACTGATCAGACCCTGGGCCGAATGCGTAGACAGGTACGTCCACTGCTGTGTGGCCGCTGGACGTCCAGCCAGTACCGCTTCGAACATCGAAAATGCGCTCGATGGCAGCGTCCACGTCACCTTGTACTTCGCCTTCTTTAGCATTCTTCTCTGCGTCGAGAACAGATTGAAGTTCATCTTCCGTCAGATCGAAATCAATGTACTGTTCAAGGATGGATTGAGCATCTTCTCCACTCGCAATCTGTTCGGACATCCAGTCTGGCGTACGCTTTGCTGCTTTAATTGGAGCAGGATCGAATTCGTATGGACCACGAGCTCCGATTGATAGACCACCAGTAGAGTGGTCAGCTGTAGTGATCACTAGAGTATGTTCGTCCTTGCGAGCATATTCCATCACCGCCTCGAATGCTTGAGCAAAGTCTTCCATCTCACTCATCGCGCCTACGACATCGTTATCGTGGCCGGCCCAGTCGATTTGGCTCCCTTCTACCATAAGGAAGAAGCCGTCTTCATCCCGTTCCAATTTTTCAATTGCAGTCGTTGTCATTTCTTCAAGGGACGGTGTTTCGTCTGTGCGGTCGATCATTTTCGGTAGGCCGACAGGTGCAAACAATCCAAGCACTTGGTCTGCGTCAGATGCCATCATTTCTTCACGACTCGTCACGTAGTCATAACCATCGTTTTGGAATTCTTCCGTCAGGTTACGGTCGTCACGATCGTAATAATTTGTTCCGCCACCAAGCATGACATCGAATACGTGCTCACCATCAATCATATTGTCGAAGTAATCATTGGCAATCGCGTCGTAGTTTTTACGGCTGGCATCATGAGAACCGTACGCTGCAGGAGTCGCGTGGTTGATCTGGCTCGTCGCAACAATACCAGTTGATTTGTTCGACTTCACCGCGCGTTCGATGATCGTCTCTGCTTCTGATTCATCGTTATCGACACCGATTGCACCGTTATACGTCTTGATTCCGGAAGCCATAGCGGTCGCCGCTGCTGCAGAGTCTGTTATGTCTTCTACTGGGTCATCAGGATGCGTCGTCTGCATCCCTACTAAGTATTCGTCAAAAACAGTCGGATCTAATAGAGTATTAGATTGATCAGAATCTGCCATATGACGGTATCCCGTCGTGTATGCCGGTCCCATTCCATCCCCGATCATGAAAATGACGTTTTCGATCTCGTTATGTTCCTCCGCGTTCGTAACAGCAGGCTTCACGCTCAAAAAACCAGTCGCCGCTAAGGTAGAAGCTAGTGCCACTTTGCACAGCTTTTTAATTTTGTCGTTGTTAAACATCGTACAACCTCCCAAAAATTTGATTCCCTATTAAAGTAACGCATTATTGTAAATCTACTGTGTACTCTATGTAAATTAGAAAAAAGAGGAAAAAAGAACGACTTTGTCGAAACAAAGCCGCCCTTTTTTCCTAATAATAGTATGGTTCAAATCTCTCTTTATATTGTGGGTGAACTTGATAATAGAGTCGATACGTGTAGCCGTAGAAAAACTGGATGAACGTTCCGAGAAACAGCACACCAGCAAGCGTTCCGAGGCCGACCGGACCACCGATGATCAGCGCGACGGTGGAGGTGGATATAGCGATGAGCGTCTGGCTGACACGTAGGCTCAAGTTGAATTTCTCCGCGACGACAAGGAATAGCTGATCGACTGGCGCACGTGGCAACTGAGGTAAAATGTAAATAGCAACACCCAGTGCAGTGAACGCAACGCCGAAGAGCAGCATGACACCTTGACTCATGAATGGTGCGGTACTCATGTCGAGATTTCGGAACACGACCTCAAGCCAAAAGTCCAAGATCAGACTTTCTAATACTAAGGGCAGTAGAGCTCTCCATTCCGGAGCCTGTTTCATGAGCCATCCGTTCACGAAAATGAACAGAAGCTGTGCGGCTGCGTACCAGAATCCGACCGTCAAACCGAATTGGTCGGAGAGTCCGACGAACATAGCTGTCCAGAATCCTGCGCCTAAAGTAGCATTAATGATAAGTGCGACACCAAAGAAATTTACAAACATACCGAATATATAAATGGATAGACGATAAGCCATCTAGATCCCTCGCTTTCCTTCCCCTGGTTGAAGGGGTCAACCTTTTCTTGAAGTTGATATACATACAGATTCATCGGCCCTCTGAATAGGCCATCCCAAAAAGTGGACGACACAACGAGAAATAGACGGATAAGCGGTAGATCGTAATGGACCACGCCTTACCTAACTATTTTTCTCGGGGAATTATATTAGTTGAAAACGGCACTCGTCAATCGATGAAACTCTGACAATTTCATCCATTTTCAACGCTCCATCCAAGGGCATTTCTTCCCGCCTATCTTCCAACCTCAAACTTACTTTCTCATGGGAAAACCCACCGCTATGGGTGGGTTTTAGGAAAAGGCAGAACCTTTGATGATTTCTTTCGCACTTCGCTTCGTCATCGTCCCGATTTTCTCGTTAGGATGGGCTTCGTGGTAGCTCTTCACAATCCGGTAGCCCATTTCATAGCCGATCCACTGCGGGAGACGTTTGCGGCGGTTTCCATATAAATAATCGGTATGATTCTCTTGCCCTTTCAACTTCAGATTAGGCAGGAAATGTTTTCCCCAAATCTTCTTCAAGTCTTCCTCCTTGTGATGATCAACCCAGTCCGCTGTGTAATCCTCCCCATACTGATCATAAACAGCATACTCTGCCATCCCCTCCAGTACGACGGACTCCATCAAAGGAACCGTTTCAACATCCACTCTTTGTGCTCTCAACCGGCAGACGTGATGGTATTCATGGGCCAGAATAGAACGCCAATCTTCCTTTTTCTCCGGCCGATCATAAAATAGATAACATCCTTCTTTGAAAGCGACGCCGCCCTTATTTTCCCGCTCTCCCATGAACGCTTGATGAATAGGATAAACGTACAACGGCACATCTGGACCGTTCCATTCTTTTCTAAGCCTACGAAACTCTTTATTTACTTTCTTGTAAAATTCTTCTTTCTCCCAATCTTTCAGTAATTTCTCGACCCTCTTCCACTGATCGCCGTGGAAAAGACCATACACCATCATGAACTCTTGAATCTCCTCTGAACTTTTGTCTGAAAACGGATGAGCGCTTGGATCGCATAATACTTCTTTCTGCAGCCTAGTAGAAGATGAAAAGCGGGATTGCTTACACTTTTCTATGAAAAGGCGCAAAGGTTTACGGGTGTCGATGACTGGCATACATAACTTCCTCTCTAGTTATTCGTGGAATTCGGACTTGCGTCTAAACAAAAGTCGCTTCCCTCTCATAATCTATGATGAAAGATCTTTATTTAGTAAAGAAAAGGAGGTCTTCTAATAATGTCTCAAGCTATGTATCATCGTTGCTGCCGATTTCAGGGAAGAGAAGTGGCTTTGACGGATCGCGACGGACGCGTTCACTACGGTACGATTACCCGAGTGGACCCTAACTACGTCTGGCTCCGTCCTCGTAGAGGTCCAGGTGGATATGGATACTTTTACGGTGGATTCGGCGTTCCGTTTGCTTTAGGTGCAGTCACAGGGCTCGTTCTGGCATCCGCCTTTTTCTGGTAAGAATAGGCGTTTGTACTGCCAGAATGGTTGCTTTTTCATAAGCTAGTCATAAAGGTACGAAAGGAGAGATTTCCATGGGTTACGGCTGCGGCGGATACGGCGGCGGTTACGGCGGTGGATATGGTGGAGGAAGCACATTCGTTCTTATCGTAGTGCTTTTCATCCTTCTTGTCATCGTTGGAGCTAGCTTCTACAACTAATCTATTTAAAAACGCCCCACTCGATGTGGGGCGTTTTGCATTACATAATCACTTTTGGCAGAGATAGACGCGATAACTGATCGGCCGGTCATCTTGCAGAATCCAAGCCGTGTGCTGGTCCCATAGGTCGAAAAGCTTCTCATCCAGCTGCTTGGAAGGGTTCAAGTCAGACACAGCCGTTTCTTCAAGACCAGTCGGCGTATAATACACTTCAACCGTCGAGAAGCCTGCCTTCTTGAAATAATCCTCCCACCCATCTTCATGCAGCACCTTCGCCACTCCATAAAGCTTGCTGATTTCATCGAACGCTTCCTCACTCAAAGCACGGTCCGCTGTCATTTCGATTGCAAGCAGATAACCATCGTCCTTCAATACGCGGGACAGTTCCACTAACGATTTCGTTATGTCGGTAAAGGCGAGGACGGACTCAGACAAAATGAAGTCAAAGCATTCATCAGAAAAATCCAGGTTCTCGGCATCACTCTCGAGAAACTGGACAGGTGCGGACGGGTCCTGCAATCTCGAATTCGCTTTTTCAACCATCACCGGATGACGGTCGATCCCCGTAACGTTCCACCCGAACTTCTCATGCAAATAAACAGCCGTCTGCCCTGTACCACAACCGACTTCCAACATGTCTTTCACATCGGGAAGCTCAAGTTCCTGAAAAAGTTTTTTCGTGAGCGGAAGCCCCCCAGGATGAGCACCGCCAATTCCGAACTGTGCTAATAAATCAAGATAATCGTTGCTCATGATTCACACTCCTCGATGTAATGTATGATGCATATCGAAGAGTGTGTTTGTATCATGCAGAAGGAATCATCTTAAGTTAGTTTAACCGTTCTTAATTATATGTAGCGTGCAGCGGGCCGGAAATATACAGTGCTACCAAAACCAAATGTTTTTGGTAGCAGTTATACAAAGCATTAGTCACTATTGGCTTTTAAATGGACCGAGAGATAAAGAGGTTCCTCTATATCTTAGTAGAGGTGTTGGAGAAACGAGTAGACTCCTGTAGGGTCGAAGTACAGCGTGAGACCCCACAGTGACCGGAGGGAGCGAGGAGACTCCTTTATTAAAGGAGGTTCGAGCTAAGGCCGCCACATCACGTGGCAACGTCGAACGACCCAACGTCATGTTGGGCCGGAAAGCGAGTTATTTTCCACCCCACGGTCCACTCTTTTATAACAGAACCTTCTTCTAAAATTAAAAAAAGCCCTAGCAAAGCTAGGGCCCTTTGGTCAATATTTCTTCATATTCTCCGAAAACTCCCGCATATCTTCATCAGGCTTCAACTCAATCTGTTCCTTCTTCCGCTCCACTACTCCAAAAGTTCTCCCTTCCTCATCCTCGATGACACGATCTCTTCGGCCATCGCGATGCGGAGATGGGTTGACGTGGGTGTTTTCTGAATCCTTCGGCATGACGGATCATCCTCCTTTTTCTTAATGTGGTTGATCCGTCAAAGGATTATGCGAAACCTGCGTCATCATACTTCCCAAAATATAAGCGATCAAGGATAAAATGATCGGAAAGACAACGTTGTGAACGCCGAGCAGGCTCGGGAAAAATTGATCGATGATGATGTACGAAGCGATTCCGACGACCATGGAAGCAAGCGCTCCGTATTTGTTGCCTTTCTTCCAATATAGCCCGAGCACAACCGGCCAGATGAACGTCGCTTCCAAGCCGCCGAATGCAAACAAGTTCAGCCAGATCAGCAAGTCAGGCGGGTTCAGAGCCATCAGGAATACGAAGATACCGAGCACCGCCGTAACCGTGAAGCTCCATTTTTTCACTGTAGCATTCGTCGCACTAGGATTTACGTAGTTCAAGTACACATCTTTCACTACTGCCGAACTGACGAGTAGCAGGAGCGAATCGACTGTCGACATGATGGCAGCCATCGGAGCGGCCAGTACGAATCCGGCAAGCCACGGCGGCAACACTTCCTGCGCAATCATCGGCATCACTTTGTCACCCACTTCAATCCCAGGCAAAATTGGGCGGGCGAAGACGCCGATCAAGTGCATGTTCAGCATGATGAAGCCGACGACAATAGTCCCGATGATAAGCGCCCGGTGCATGGCTTTCGAACTCCGGTACGACATCGCCCGGACGGTGACTTGTGGAAGACCGACGACCGCGACGCCGACAAGAATCCAGAAGGACGACACATAAGCAGGCGTGAGGTTCCCTTCTGCACCATAAGGAGTGACTAAGTTCGGATTCTCCGCTACGAGATCGCTCATAATGGTTTGGACACCGCCACCGGCTATAATAGTCGCAATCAGTAGCAGCAGCGTCCCGACGAGCATAATGACGCCTTGAACCGTATCCGTCAGGGCGACGGCGCGAAAACCACCGACGATGACGTAGACGAGAACCGAAACAGCGAAGATGAACAGGGCAGTCGTATAGTTGAGACCCGTTAGTGATTCGATCAACCTTGCTCCACCGACCCACTGGGCTGCCATAGCCGAGAATAAGAAAATGATGATACTGAATGCAGCAAGTAATACAACCGCCTTACTCTCATATCTCCCTTTCAGAAAATCGATCAACGTGACCGCTTTGTATTTTCGGGCCATGATCGCAAACTTCTTCCCAAGGATCATCAGGACGAAATAACCCGTCACAACTTGAGACATCGACAGGAGCACCCAGCCGAGCCCTTCTGTATAGGCGACACCAGGTCCGCCGATGAAACTACTGGCACTTCCATATGTAGCGATCATCGTCATGGCGAGTATGAAGCCGCCAAGCTTACGCCCTCCGAGGAAGTACTCTTGCAAGAATGAATCTTCCGGAACCTGATTCAGTGAACGGCTGGACCAGAATCCGATAATGAAAATGATGATTAAAAAAATGAATAAAGACACGACAACCGCGTTCACGACGATTCCTCCTCATCAAAAGGAACCTCGACAAACCACCATCTGACGACGATGATGACAAGTGCGACCATTACTAAAAACCCGACAATGCAACTGTAAAAGAACCACGCCGGAAAACCGAATACATAAGAATAGTCCTCTGGTGACGCGTCACCGAGGCCATAGGCAAAGAAAAACCACCAGCCGAAATTAAACAACGCAAGCGCCACACCGATCAGCGCCTCCCGATTGGCGATTTTGAATCTACCATCCATACCTCTCAACTCCTTCCGTACCCACTTTACCCCCTCCCCCTCCTCTTTGACAAGGGGACAGGGCATCTGTCCCACTTGCTCCATACCTCTGCTGATCCTTGTTCTGCTCCCATTTCCAGTACAGGAAGTGTGCCGGGACAGATGCCCTGTCCCCAACAAAACCCCCGAATGACGTTTCCAATCCATGAATTGGTGGAATTAGGAAGTTGGATGCAGCTTATTGAAAAGGTGGACTTGAAATGAATAAGAACTTAAGTAAAGGATGGATATTCTTCTTCGGTGCCTTGGGTGGTTTGCTATATGGATATGATACAGGCGTCATTTCAGGGGCGCTTCTGTTCATTTCGGACGATATTCCATTAACGAACTTTCTCGAGGGGCTCGTCGTAAGCTCCCTGCTTGTCGGGGCAATTGCCGGAGCCGGCATGAGTGGTTACGTGTCGGACAGATTCGGACGGAGACGAGTCGTGTTTGTCATTGCGCTCATTTATATCATAGGATCACTTGTGCTGGCGTTCGCTCCGAACGTTGCCATTCTCGTAACAGGGCGAGTCATACTCGGTCTCGGAGTCGGAGGTTCGACCGCCATCGTACCGGTGTACTTATCTGAAATGGCTCCAACGGAACAGCGTGGGGCGCTCGCTTCTTTAAACCAACTGATGATCACCATCGGTATCGTGCTCGCCTACTTCGTCAACTATGCGTTCACTCCGATTGAAGGATGGCGCTGGATGCTCGGCTTAGCAGCTGTCCCTGCACTCGTCTTGATGATCGGTGTCATGTTCATGCCGGAAAGCCCGAAATGGCTTCTTAAACAGAACAGGGAGAAAGAAGCCCGTAAAGTGATGGGGATGACACGGGACCAGAGTGAGATTGATGACGAAATCAAGCAAATGAAGAAAATCGAAGCTCAAAAAGAGAGCACATGGGACGTACTAACTTCCAAATGGGTTCGCCCGATGTTGCTAGTCGGTGGCGGTATCGCCGTGCTCCAGCAATTCATCGGAATCAACGCGGTCATTTACTATGCGCCAACCATTTTCACAGAGGCAGGTCTTGAGAATTCCGCATCGATTCTTGGAACCGTCGGGATCGGAATTCTGAACGTATTGATGACACTCGTGGCCATTGCGACAATCGATAAAGTCGGACGGAAGAAATTGCTGCTGATCGGAAACGTCGGTATGACATTGAGCTTAGCTATACTTGCTACGATCTTATTTACTCAAGAACTGACGACCAGCATTGCATGGCTAACCGTTGTCTTCCTAGGATTGTTCATCATATTCTTCTCCGCAACTTGGGGACCGGTCGTATGGGTGATGTTACCTGAGCTCTTCCCACTGAAAGCGCGTGGTGCAGCAACTGGTTTCACAACCTTACTATTATCACTAGCGAACTTGATCGTATCGTTGTTCTTCCCGATTCTACTCGGAGCGATCGGAACCGCTATGGTATTCGTCATCTTCTCCGTCATCGGCGTGCTCGCCTTCCTATTCGTCCTGAAATTCGTACCAGAAACCAAAGGACGAAGCCTAGAACAAATCGAAAACGACTTACGCGGCGAAGGGACAGGTTAATCGTCCCAGCCGGGACATTGGGGACAGGGAATCTGTCCCTTTTGTTATGTCTTCTTTCATGAACCTCGGATCTACCTATAAGAACAGAAACTATGCGACATAAAAAAGGAGGGACAGATGCCCTGTCCCCCTATAACCCGATTTGTCTTCCGACTTGTTTGGGTTGTTCTTCTGTTTTGGTTTGTTCGTACATGGTTTGGATCGATTGGGTGATGGAAGCAGGGAATGGTGCTGGACGCCCTTCGTTCTGATCGATTCCCATCAACATCTCCTCTTGTGTGGAAACAAGCTTCCCTTCTTCATTAAACATGCTGAGAAACAGGTGCACACGTTTGGCATCATAATTCAATACACGAGCAGTGATATGGAACGTGTCCCCTTCATGCATTTCTTTCAAATAGCATGTGTGCGTCTCGAGCGTGAACATCGTGTAACCGTACTTCTCACGCGCCGCTTCATCTAGGCCGATGAAGTCGATGAAAGCGTCAGTAGCAAGACTGAAAGCACGATTGTATTCTGCATCGTTCATGTGCCCGTTGTAGTCGACCCATTCACTAGGCACTTGGTGCGTAAATTCATAGGAAGTCATCCAATTCTCCTCCTTATACTTGCGTTTTATTCTTCTCTTGCGGCCAATACTCTTGTACAAGTTCATACAGTTTGACCAAGAATTCATTACGGTTTTGATCGAGTTCTGACATCGTCATGCCGTTCGACTGCTGCTCACAGCCTTCGACCACTTTTTCATAAAGCTCATCCGTAAGTTCCGGTGCTTCAAGCTTCGTCCATGGCTTCTTAAGCGCCGGACCGAACTGCTTGAGCATATGACGCATGCCGCCTTCTCCTCCAGCCAAGTGGAACGTTAGGAACGGACCATACTGGGCATAGCGCATACCGGCACCGTGAGTGAAGGCTTTGTCGACTTCCTCGGTGGTTGCGATTCCTTCATTTACGATGTGAAGCGATTCGCGCCAGATCGCCTCGATCAGACGGTCGGCAATGTGTCCTTCAATTTCATTCCGAACATGCAGGACACTCATGCCCATCCCTTCATAGAAGTTCTTCGCGTTCGCAATATTCTCTTTCGTCGTCTGCTTACCACCGACCACTTCCACAAGTGGCAAAATATAAACAGGGTGGAATGGATGCGCGACGACAATGCGTTCTGGATGCTGCAGGTTCTCCTGCAATTCTGTCGGCATAATTCCAGACGTACTAGAGCCGATCAGCGCATCAGGCTTCGCGTACTGATCGATTTCCTTAAGCACCATCTGCTTCAGATCTTCGCGTTCTGGTACATTTTCCTGAATGAAATCAGCGTCTCGAACCGCCTCTTCAATGCTACCTGCAAACGTCAAACGGTCTTTCGAAGCTCCATCTGCAAGACCAAGCTCCTCCACATATGCCCAGGACTGTTCAACCGCATGGCGCATGCGTCCCTCTGCTCCTTCCGCTGGGTCGGTTGCGACAACGTCATATCCACTCGCAAGCATCCGGGCGATCCACCCGTTTCCGATTACGCCTGTCCCTACGACAGCTACGGTTTGGTTGGCCATGATTATTTTCCTCCCTTCGGATTAAGCAAGTTGAATTGTTCTCTTGCTTCTTGAGGAGTCATCGGTTCCATGTCCAATCCGTTCAGCATCGTGACCGCTTTGTCCACGAGCTGTTCGTTACGAGCAGGAACGCCTTTGGATAGATAAATATTATCTTCTAGACCAACTCGGATGTTTCCGCCGAGCATTGCTGTTTGAGCCGCCATCGGCATTTGCATACGTCCGATTCCGAATGCAGACCATTGCGCATTTTCAGGAATACGGCCTTTCATATACTGCATCGTCTCAGCATCCGCAGCCGCTCCCCAAGGAATTCCTAGGCAGAATTGGTACATCGGATCGCCATCGATCAACCCTTCTTTTACAAGCTGATTCGCAAAACGGATGTGACCAGTGTCAAAGCACTCAAGTTCCGGCTTTACGCCGCTTTGTTGAACGAGCGCCGCCTGTTCACGCAACCAGTCTGTCGGGCTTAGGTAAACCATATTGCCGAAGTTCGTGCTTCCGCAATCAAGTGTACACATCTCTGGTAAAAGTTCTCCGACCGGTGCGTGACGTTCAGTTGGTGTCTGCATGTCCGTTCCGTCCCCACCAGCTGCTGGTGTAGCAAGACTCGGGATGAAATCTCCGCCTCCGCCTGATGTGATGTTGATAATGACATCTGTCTCTGATTCACGGATGCGGTCGACAATCTCACGGTAATGCTCGACATTATGGCTGATGCCACCTGTCTTCGGATCACGGGCATGAACGTGCGCAACCGTCGCTCCTGCTTTAGCTGATTCAATCGCTGATTCTGCAATTTCTTTTGGCGTTACAGGTACATGAGGATTCTTTTCTGTAGTCGCTCCTGCACCTGTCACAGCCGCTGTTAACAATACTTTGTTCATATCGATAACCTCCTCGGATTTTTTAACTAGTTGAAACTATACCATCTGGTCGGTTTAGTTTCAACACCTTCCACTAAATAAAAGCTCACAAAAAAACCGACTCCTATTTTTCAGGAGTCGGTTTCTTCTTTTCGGTACGTCCGTTCCGTCAGGCGTTCCAATACTTTTGTTCGTAAATCATCCGAGAGCGGCCCAAGACCGAAGATTTCAGACAGCCAAAGTCCATCTACTGCAAGCCGTAATATCGTCGCATCCACTTCATCCAGTCCATCTCTCTCCATGTTTTCCTGCCACGAGGCATACGTATTCTGAAGTGGCTCGAGCAATTCCGGATTGATCCCCTGGGCAGCTAACATGCCGGAAGATAACGTCCGGTTCTCAACGCCTTTATCATGCATAACGTTAATAAACGACCTCGCCCACTTCCCGGTATCCTCTCCGTCTTTTTCAACGAATGCTTCGACATTCTCCCGGTACATATCGTTCATATGTTGGACTAGTCCTTTAACCAGGGCTTCTTTTGATGAGAAATGGTACAGCAACCCGCCTTTGCTGATCTCCGCGCGTTTGGCGACAGCATCCAGCGTCAAGGCGTCACTCCCCTTTTCTTTCACGATTTTAGCCGCTGCTTCTAATATCAATTGTCGTTTCGATTGTCTTGGCATATAAAGCGTCCCCTCATTTTCACGTTCATTTTCACTTATCGTACCAATCTCCTACGAAACGGACAAGGTTGCCCTTATAAAAAAAGAACATGACACGGTGTCACTTTTCTGTTGACTTTCCCTTCTACGTGCCTTAAGATAGCATAGTATCCGAACAAAGTGACACCGTGTCACACGGAAGGAGAATGGCATACAATGCCGAAGCAAACGTTTTTCAATTTACCAGAAGACAAACAAAAGAAGTTGATGGAAGCAGCGCGTGTCGAATTCTCAAGAGCTCCTCTTCATGAGGCGTCGATCTCTAATATCATCAAGAAATGCGGCGTTTCCCGCGGCAGCTTTTATCAATATTTCGAAGATAAGGATGACGCGTTCTATTACTTGCTGAAGCAATACACGAATGAACGCCAGGAACGATTGATGCTCTTATTAGATGAGCACAACGGTAATCTGTTCGAGGCGATGACGATCATGTTCCAACAGACGCTCGATCGTTTCGAGAAAGAAGAGAACCGTTCCTATTTCAAGCATGTGTTCTTGAATATGAACCATAAGATCCAGAACACGATGGCGTCTGGCGAGAAGGAAAAAGACTTTCCCGATCATCTATCCGTCATCCAAGAACATGTAGACGCTGATCTACTTCAAGCAGATAGCGAGAAGGAGATTCGTCACACGATCCATCTCGTCCGTTTACTCATGTTCCATACCCTCGTCCGTCACTTTTCCAAAGGATGGACAAAAGAAGAAGCATTCGAGACGTTCACGTTAGAACTGAACTTGATGCGAAAAGGATTAGAAATGAAGGAGTGAAACAAATGGCTGAACAAACGCAACATGTAAACAGCACAGAAGAAAAACCGATCAACCGTATTGCCATTGTCTCAGTATTATTAGTCAGTGCTTTCGTCGCTATTTTAAACCAGACGTTACTCAATACAGCTTTACCTAACATCATGGAATCGTTGAATGTCACCGCGAGCACGTCCCAGTGGTTAATGACAGGCTTCATGCTCGTGAACGGTGTCATGATTCCAGTCACAGCCTTTTTAATTGAAAAATTCACAACAAGACGGTTGTTTTTCACGGCGATGACTCTATTCACCATCGGTACGGTCGTTGCGGCGCTATCACCGAACTTCACCGTCTTACTGATCAGCCGCTTGATCCAAGCGAGTGGTGCCGGAATCATGATGCCGCTGATGCAAACCGTCATGCTGACCATCTTCCCGATTGAAAAGCGCGGGACAGTAATGGGAATGGCAGGACTCGTCATCGCCTTCGGACCGGCAATCGGACCGACGCTTTCCGGGTATCTAGTTGAAGAGTATTCCTGGAGAACACCATTCATCGTCATTATCCCAATCGCACTATTATCTATTGTGTTCGGTGCCTTTGCGATGAAGAACGTTACCAAACAGACCAATCCGAACATCGACGTACTATCGATCATCCTATCCACGTTCGGTTTCGGGGGACTGCTATACGGGTTCAGTAGCGCAGGTAACGGAAGCTGGGGGGACATCGAAGTCTACGGTTCTATCCTAGTCGGAGCGGTTTCCTTGGCAGCCTTCATCATCCGCCAGTTCCGTCTGGAAAAACCGATTCTCGAATTCCGTGTCTTTAAGAATAAGATTTTCGCACTTGCTGCTGTCATCACGATGATCGTTATGATGTCCATGATCGGCGCAGAACTGCTGATCCCGATTTACATGCAGACGATGCGTGGATTCACAGCCTTAGAGTCCGGTCTTCTCCTCTTACCAGGAGCGATTGTGATGGGTGTCATGTCGCCGATCACGGGACGTATTTTTGACAAAGTCGGGGCAAGGTGGCTTGCTATCACAGGTTTGACCATCATCGCCGTAACGACATTCGAACTGTCCACACTAACGGCGTCCACGACTTACACGTTCATCATGATCATCTATGCGATCCGGATGGCTGGGGTTTCCATGGTTATGATGCCTGTTTCCACTTCAGGCCTGAACCAGCTTTCCCAAGAATGGATCCCGCACGGTACAGCGATGAACAACACGATGCGTACCGTCGCTGGGTCAATCGGGACAGCATTCCTAGTCACGATCATGACGAATGCATCCAAGTCCTACACGCCAAGTGCAGGAGAAACACAACAACAAATCATGTCCAACGCGATGATCCACGGTATCAACAAAGCATTCTTTGCAGCTACCATCATCGCCATCGTCGGATTAATCCTTTCCTTCTTCGTCAAAGGAAAGAAAAAAACACAACAACCAACAACCGAAAGCCAACTTCAAACGAACTAATGCAAAGCGGGGACAGGGCATCTGTCCCTGCTTTTTTTTGAAACGATTTTCCTTTTTCAACCGTATATGTAGTTAGAAAGAAGGGAGATACCTATGATCAAACGACAAGTTTCAGCTATTATAATGGTTCTTGCTGTAATACTTTTTCCTACCCAAGTGTTTGCCGTCGAATTCGATATTGAAAAGTCGACAATAGAAGCGAACCTTCAAGAAAACGCAGCTGTAGAAGTGACCGAACAGCATACATACACATTCGAAGGAGAATTCAACGGCATCACACGGGCACTTTTCCCGAAAGAAGGAACCTCGATTCAGGACGTTCATGCTACGGAGAACGGCAAGAATCTTGAGATAGGACAGGATGACAATACGTATAAAGTGTACCGCCCAGGTGAGGATGAGACGTTCACCATCACATTGACCTACACGATTGAGAACGGGGCCGATGTGTACAACGATGTCGCTGAATTTTACTGGCCGTTTTTCGATCAACGTAATGAGTCGACGTTCGAGGATTTGACGATTACGGTCACACCACCTGAACCGGCGACTGATCCCATCGCTTTCGGGTACGATCAGGCATATGGGACAGAGTCGATCAATGATCAGGGATCGGTCACTTTTTCCTTGGGAGAAGTATCAGGTGGCAGCAACGGTGATGTCAGAGTCGCTTATGACGCCTCTCTTTTCCCAGCTGCGGATGTGGCAGCGGACAAGGACATGCGCCAAGACATTCTAGAAGCGAAGCAATCATTGGAAAACGAGGCGACCGCTTTGGCGAAACGGAAGAAGTTTATGAATACCATCGCGCCTTACGTACTCGGCGCTTTCTTGGTTGTTGGGGTAGGTTTGATGATCCACAGGCTCCGTAAACGGCGCGAGACAGAGCACGAACTGGATCGCCAAGCTGCCAGCACCTCCCCTTTTCCAAAGGATGCAATGAGTCTTCCGGGGATGGTCTCGTTCATGAATCACGGCGTCCTTTCGACCAATGCCATGACGGCGAGCTTGCTTGATTTGGTACGAAAAGGGCTGGTCGAACAAGTGTCGGAAAAAGAGTTCCGGCTGCTGCACCGGAGAACGGACTATAAGCACGAAGACATTTTGATCGAGTGGCTTTTTGACGAAATTGCGGACGGTCGCGAGCTCGATCTCGAAGACCTTAAAGACTACGCGGCGAATAAGAAAAAACGAGACGTATACCAACGATTTTATGAGCGGTGGAAATACGCGGTGCAGGAAGAGGTGCGCCGCATGCCTTTAAGAGACGAAGGCGGGAAAGTGTGGAGAACCGTTTCCGGGATTGCAGCTTTTGCAATGGTACCATTTGCGATCATTTTTCCTATAAGTGATCTATTCGGCTGGATGTTCGCTTCTATTGCGTTACTGGTCTTCTTCCTCTTGTTCAGCATCTTTTATCGTCCACTTTCTGTGGAAGGGTTGAGGATTCATAATCAACTAGCGCCATTGAAGTGGAGTGAGAAATGGAAAGATTGGGAGCATGACGACCAAATTCCTGCCATGCTATTTCAGGTTGCGATGGGACGACGGGACAACATGTTGAAAGAACAAATGCCAAACTCATGGAGACCTGCTACGAGCCAAAGTGACTGGATCGTCTACTTGGCACTAGCTTCTTTATTACAGGAAGACTTTGAAACAGCCAATACCTCGGCAGCTGTCGCAGGAGCTGGCATTACCTCTTCGGGAAACAGCGCAGGCGGTGTCGGCGGAGGCGGCGGTGGAGCAGGCGGATTTTAATTGATTAAGTGGGGACAGGGAATCTGTCCCTTTTTTTCATGGGCAAACGCATAGAAGAGTGGGACAAACTCCCTGTCCCCTGCAAGCTTTTCAGGTGCTCTGTACATACTAACGGGGAAAGGGGTGAGTGGGATCGAAACATTTCTTTTTCCTGTTTTGCGGACGATTTCGAGTTTTATTATTTTGCTGATTGTGACTTTGATCATTGGTAAACACATCAATTCTCATAAAACGCACTACAGCTTCGCCCTCTCCATCACTATCGGGTCGATCATTGCCAATATGGCCTTCGATTCAGCGATTCCATTTATTCAAATATTGGTATCATTCCTGACGATTGTCCTTATGTTTTATTTATTCTTATTTCTATCGGCCAAGAGTAGAAAGATTCGTAAATGGTTCTCAGGGCGCCCTACTGTTTTGATTGAAGACGGAAAAATCCTCGAGCACAATATGAAAAAGCTGAAGTTTTCGCTAGACGATTTGGATCAACACTTGCGCGAGCTTGGAGAGTTCGATTTCAACGAACTCGACTATGTATTATTGGAAGTAAGCGGACAATTATCCATCCAGAAGAAAGACCGCTTTCAACCCGTTACCAAACAAGATCTTCACCTTCCATCGAAAAACATCAGCATCCCACGTGAACTGATCATGGATGGGCGGATCGTTGAGAAAAATGTGAATGAAACCTATACGAAAGCTTGGATCACCCAGCAATGCCGGTCACGGAATCTAGAAATCAAAGACGTCTTCTATGCCGTCATCAATAGCTCCGGTACCCTGTTCATCGACCAATACAAAGACAACCTCCAATCTCCATCGGACGTGGAATGATGGATGGATAGACCAGGGACAGGCACCTCGTCCCACTTGGGACGAGGTGCCTGTCCCCACGGATGAATTTCTTCAAACTATAGCACACTAATGAGGAAAGGATGGTGAGCATCATGACGAAGCGTAAAGCTCAACGCGATGCGGCGTTAACAAGCAATAACACTCCGACAGAAAGCCTACCGCATCAAAACGATACCGGGAAGCGTACGAATAAGAACCGTCCTCATCAAGGACCGGGTGCGAACACAAAATAATTCTTCCACCATAAGAAAGCCCAGACCTACTAAGTGGTCTGGGCTTTGTTGTATATTTTAATCTTCGCTGAACGAACGCTCTACATACGGATAAACCGGGTCTTTCAGATGGAATTCATATGTCTCTCCATCCACGATACCAAGCACTTTCTCGCTATCATACAAATCCAACAAGAAATGCGCCATTTCTTTTGCTGTATGGTATTTTGCTACGTTTCCTTCATATTCTACGTCTTCGACATCAAGTGAGCGCTTCATGAATTCTGTTTCGGTCGCAGCTGGCGCCAAGACTTTCGCTCTCATTTGAGCCCCTTTGTTTTGCAGCTCTTGGGCAAGTCCCTCCGTAAAGGCACTTACGTAAAACTTCGTCGAGCAGTAAGTGACCGCTCCACCGACGATGTTGTAACCTCCTGCTGATGAGATATTCAACAGCTGCGTGCCCTCTTTCTTTTCATAATCGCGAACGAATAGAGTGGAGAGGACCGTCAGTGCTTCCACATTCAAGCGAAGCATCTTCTGGATTTTACCAAGATCCTGCTCAGCGACAGGGTCGAAGTTTCCGAACCCGGCATTATTGACGAACGTCTCTAATTCATACGAACTTAGATCATCGTATAGCGCTTGTACGTTCTCACTGACCGTCAAATCAGTCGGACGAACGACAACATCCACGTCGTGATCTTTTTGAATGGTACTTTTCAGATCGTTCAATTGCTCCTCGCGTCGCGCTACAAGAATCAAGTCCTTTCCTCTTGATGCAAAAGCGATCGCCGCTTCATATCCGATTCCTGAACTTGCTCCTGTAATGACTGTATAACCCATGAATGCTTCTCCTCCTTGTTATATGTTACGATACAAGCATACTTGTTAAAGTGCACTTCAAGTCAAGCGATTATAAGTAAGGAGAGCCGATTATGTACACCATTACCGAAGTTGCAAGAAAGCTTGGAATCAAGCCACATACGCTCCGCTACTATGAGAGAGAAGGCATCATAGAGTCTGAACGAACAGATTCCGGTGTCCGCCGCTACACCGAACAACACATCCAGTGGCTCCGGTTCGTCGTAAAACTGCGGGAAACACACATGCCCGTCTCCGTCATCAAACAATACGTCGACTATTACAAACAAGGGGACCACACAGCCCCCGAGCGACTAAAACTCATCGAAGAGCATCTAACCGCCATCCACAAACAAATCGAAGAACTCCAAGAAACAGAAATCATGCTAAAACACAAAGTGAGTACCTATAAAGACATGATGGGGACAGGGACACTGTCCCACTGATGGGACGAGGTCCCTGTCCCCAGAGAGGAGGTCGGTTTATGAATAAGAGAACCTGGATCGATCTGATTTGGCTCGTTCTCGGATCGTTCATCTTCGCAATGGGAGTGAACTACTTCGCCATTCCTAACCGCCTTTCAGAAGGTGGCATCATCGGAATTACCATCGTCACCTACTACCTGTTCGAATGGTCACCTGGTGTCGTCAACTTCATCTTGAACTCAACACTCTTAGCGATCGGGTATAAATTTTTCACAAAACGCATGACAATCTATACGATTATTTCGATTTTCCTTTCTTCCCTCTTCCTTCATATTTCCGTCGGATGGGGAGAGAATTTGAATGGCGATTCGTTGCTCGCTGCCCTCTTTGCAGGTCTATCTGTCGGTGCCGGCATCGGGCTGATTTTCAAAGCAGGGGGAACATCAGGCGGCAGCACGATTATCGCTAGATTGCTGAACCAATTCCTTGGCTGGAGTGTCGGAAAAGCGATGCTCATCATGGACATCATCGTCATCGCCGGTTCTGCATTTGTCATCGGAAAAGAAAGAGCGATGTACACGCTCGTTGCCATTTATATCGGGGCGAAGGTAATCGACGCCATCATCGAAGGCGCCGAAGAAAGAAGTGCGGTCATGATTATCTCCGACCAACACGAGAAAATCCTTGAAACCGTCACCCGGAAAATGTACCGAGGCGTCACGGTGCTGGAAGCAAAAGGCGGCTACACGCACGAAGACAAAAACGTACTATACCTCGTCATCCATAAACGAGAGATCGTACAACTGAAGAAATATATCGAAGACATCGATCCAGACACCTACATCACCACCCACCGCGTCCAAGAAATCTTCCGCCAAGGCTATAAAGGCAGTTAGGGGACAGGGACTTTGTCCCGCGAGAGGGACAAGGTCCCTGTCCCCTCTTAGTTTAAACTCACAACAAACGGGGAATATTAAAACATTATCTAACTCTTATCCACTATACAGGAGGGTTTCATTTTGAAAGATGCGATCGAACGGAAGACGATTCACTGTACGTCAGAATATGGCACGCTAAAGAGTGTGATCGTAGCCCCTCCAACTTTTATGCGGATTGAAAGCATCATGAATGAAACCCAGAAACATTTCAAAAACGAGAACATCGACCAACAGCGAGCAACCGAACAGCACAATATCTTCACAGAAACACTACAGAAAAACGGAGCAGAAGTCATTGAGCTACCCGCTAATCCGGAATTGAATGAGCAGGTCTTCACGCGAGATATCGGTTTCACGATTGACGACCTGTTATTCATCGGAGCGATGGACGAACCATTACGCAAACAAGAACCTTTGTTATTAAAAGCTTGGTGTGAAGACTACGGAATTCCTTTTCACGAATCTGAGAACGGTTCTATCGAGGGCGGGGACGTGCTTCTAGATGGTGAGAGAGTGTGGATCGGGGTAAGCAGCAGGACTACGGAACAAGCGATTGACGCCCTTCGAAGCGAGCTTCCTGATAAGCAAATCGAAGGAATCAGCTTGAGGGATGGCGTTCTCCACTTGGACTGCGCACTGAATATACTGAGTGATTCATGGGCGCTCATTTATCCACCTGCGTTTTCAACAGCCGATATTAAACGGATACAATCTCGTTTCAACTTGATTCCTATGACGAGAGCTGAATATTTCAACCTCGGCCCGAATGTTTTATCGATCGGAAATCAAACCGTCATCAGTCTAAAGCAAAACAAACGGATCAACCAAGAGCTTGCCAATCAAGGCTTCCATGTGATTGGAATCGATTTCAGTGAAATCATCAAATCCGGCGGCTCCTTCCGTTGCTGCTCCCTCCCCTTGCACCGGGGACAATAGGGACAGGCACCTCGTCCCGCCAAACAAAACGAAAGCCAGGCTCTCCGATCAGAGCCTGGCTTCTTTTATTCCTATTACGATTCTTTCATTCTTTCATCTTGGGACAAATACTCCGTCCCTTTGTCCCCATTCATAAACGCCATCGATACTTGATTAAAAGTATCGGAGTCATCTAAATTGACGACGTGGCCGGCGTGGGGCACGATGTGCAACTGGGCGTTGGCTAAACCTGTGGTATCACGGATGACGTCACGTTTGAACATATGGTCGCCTTCTCCCATGATATAGAGCTTCGGGATAGAATTCGCGACGCTCGGAACCTTCGCAAAGGTTACTTTTACATTATGAGCAATGCCATACCATCCCAGGAATTCTTTTCTCTTCATTCTAGAGGCTTCTTTAATGAAAGCATTTCTAGATTCTTTATGGTTCTGCCTTGGCATCAATATCATCGCAAACAAGGCATATAACCAAATATGAGGCGTAAAGTTTTTAATCCATTTACCGATCAGGAAGAAAAACTTCGAAGAAAGACTCATTTTCGTGATCGCACCACCGAGTACTGCCTTTTCGACCCGTTCAGGGGCCATCGACATGATCTGGTGGGTCAAAACAGAGCCGAGAGAAATACCGACAAAGTGAGCTTTATACACTCCAACCTCATCAAGCACATCGATTACGTCCTTCGCCGCGCGACGGAACGAGAAATCCTCTACTTCTTCGACACTCGGGGAGTTTTTATGTCCACGCAAATGGACAACAATTACATTGAACTGTTCCTTGTAGGCTTTAATCTGAGGGAAAAAGATACTGGCACTTCCACCAATACCATGCAGCAAAACAACATTCTCTTTGGCAGGATCTTCACCAAAGACTCTATATTCTAACACGGATGCACCTCTTTCTAGATGGATAACAAAAAGAGAGAATCTATTGAACATCGACACCATTCAACAATTCTCTCGTTTACTAAGATAACACAAACGCTTCCATGGGGACAGGCTCTCTGTCCCTATTTCACCATTTTGACAAAGTTTTGACTGTTCTGAGTTGGGACGAGGTCCCTGTCCCCAAACGTCCCAACCGTCCGATTACGCTTTTGGAGATGCCGGTAACTCTGGAGAGTTGTCTGATCGATACTCCCTTTCGGTTCTTCAGCTCTATTAGTATGGATTCACGCTCTTGTTTGTTCATGTGCTGAAGCTGGCTGTTGTGTTCGATTCCCTTGTCTTTCAAAAAGTCCATAACATCCGAATCTTTGATACGTACAGGCAAGTCGAGGTATTCCTCTTTATCCGATTCGGCCATGTGTACGGCGAATAACTTTCGTGCAGTAGACATATTTGGAGAAAATAAGGTGAGGGCTTTTTCCGTATTGATCAATCCCGCAGTACGGAAGTAATCTTGGTAACTCGTCCACTGCGGAACATCGACACGCTGAACGAGCCCCGCATTCAAAGGGTTTTGATGAATATAACGAAGTACTTTCAGAAAAGAAGTCACGCTTTCTACTGGTTCACTCTTGAACCGGTCTTGAAACAGATGACCACATCGCTCGTGCTTGGCATTGTACCAATAAACGTAACTCGCACACATCCGCATAATGCAGTTGGAAATATCCTTATCCCGCTCTTCCATCAGCAAATGTACATGATTGTCCATCAAACAGTAGCCGTACAACTGGAAGTGTCCAGCTCTCTTCCCCCTTGCCAATGTACTCAAGAATCGTAAACGATCCTCATCATCTTCGAAAATCACTAAATGATTAACTCCGCGCATCATAACATGATACAATCCCTCGCTGCTCTTTCTTCTCGGTCTTCTTGCCATACTCCTACCTCCTTGGGGACCGGGCGTTTGTCCCTTTTCCAATAGTTTAATAGAGGTTCATGAAGCGTTCCATTGATGAAAGGAGCAGTTTCCTCCCACATCCCCTCTACAAACACTCTTTTCCCACTAGGAAATTAAGAAAAATAGAGCCTCTACACACCTTAGAAAATCAAATTTACATATACATAAATCGGGACAAAGTGCCTGTCCCCAACGTCCCAAGTACGTTACAATGTATAAAAAAGGAAGAAGGAGTTGAGGTTGATGGGAGAGGAAAATACAGTTGGTGGTATAGTGAAGCGGAGCGGGCTTGTGTTGATGTTGTTTGGATTTATCCTGGGGTTCGTTATATGGATTATGCCTGAGTTTACATATGAGTTAGGTGCTTTCAAGTGGATTATTGGAACCTTGATGATGATTGGCGGGATTTTCGCTGCCTTGATGTGTTACGGTCTGGCAGAAGGCTTGCGTCTCTTGGAATCCATCCGCAATCAGAACCGAACGGAAGAAGCACAAGACGAAGTGCAACTCGCTCCTACCCTCCCGATTCAGAAAGAAGATCAAGCCGAAATTAATCAATACTTCCACGAAAGAAACAAAAGCGTAGATTCCATCACTCCAACAGAACAAGAAGACGTCTACGTCGTTTACGTCGACGGCGTACAACACATAGTAGAGACCGGCGGATTCACCTTGAAATTTTTATAGGGGACAGGGACCTTGTCCCACCGAATGGGACGAGGTCCCTGTCCCCCACAACTCCCACACAAAGAAAGAGCTTGGCCGCTAAGCCAAGCTCTTTTTCTTTATCCTGCTGCTTCTTGTTTTTCTTCCGTTTCTTCCTCCCAAGCTTCTGCATTATCAATTCCTAGTTTAGAAGGAGAGAATTCAGGGTTCTTCCCTGCTTTTCGCTGCACTTCATAGTCTTTCAAGACACGGAAGGCGACTTTTGCTAACAACCCGATTGCAACCAAGTTGATTACTGTCATCAATGCCATGAACAAGTCGGCCATTTTCCAAACTAAGCTCAAGCTTGAAACAGATCCAATCAATACAAACGCCATTGTTGCAAAACGGAATGCTAGAATACCAGCTTTACTCTGTTTGATGAATTCAATATTCGTTTCTCCGTAATAGTAAGACCCGATGATCGAACTGAAGGCGAATAAGAAGATCGCCAATGAAATGAAGATTCCTGCCCATCCACCAATGTGTGAATCCAGTGAGTTTTGTAGCAACTCGATACCGGATACGTCTCCCGATTGGAATACAGGAGCCAAAAGGATGATGAATGCAGTAGAGGAACATACAAGGATGGTATCAACGAATACACCCAAAGATTGAATCAATCCTTGTTTAGCTGGGTGAGACGTAGTAGAGGTTGCAGCTGCGTTCGGCGCACTACCCATACCTGCTTCGTTTGAGAATAGTCCACGCTTCACACCGTTCATAATAGCTGCACCGATTGCACCGCCGAAAGCTTGCTCTAAGCCGAATGCACTTCCTACAATAACGCCTAGAACAGAAGGCAATTCACTGAAGTTCATCACAAGTACCACAAGTGCAATTGCAATGTACAAGATCGCCATCACTGGCACAATGATACTGGATAAGTTCGCGATTCTATGAACTCCACCGAAAATAACCAAGCCGGTAACAGCTGTAATAATAAGTCCGACCGTCAAACGGTTGATTCCGAATGAGTTTTCGAACGCTAACGCAATCGTATTTGCCTGAACCGAATTAAAAATAAGTCCGAATGTAACAGCGATCAGGATCGCAAATACAATGCCCCATGCTCTCGAATTCAATCCTTTTTCAATGTAATAGGCTGGCCCACCACGGAAAGATTTAGAATCTCGTACCTTATACACCTGCGCAAGCGTACTCTCGATAAAAGCGGTCGCTCCACCAAGCAGCGCAACAATCCACATCCAGAATACCGCACCAGGTCCACCCAACGTGATCGCTACAGCTACCCCGGCAAGGTTCCCTGTCCCGATTCTCGTCGCGGCTCCGATACAAAAAGATTTAAAAGGGGATATATTCTTTTCTCCCTCTTTGTATTCAGGTTTCTCTGTTAGAACTCGAAACATTTCTCCGATAAAGCGGAATTGTACGAACCGGGACGCGATTGTAAAATAAATGCCTAAACCTAATAGTCCCGCAATCAGTACGTAACCCCACAACACACCATTAGCTGAATCAATAATCCCTGACAAAAAACCTTCCATGAATCCATCTCCTTTTTTTCTGAAAAAAATGTGATGTTTATTAGTTTACACGAATAATTATAAATTTCAATATTTTCTGACAAAATAAGTTCGTTTCCATAACATTCCATGTAACGATTATTTACATATATTAGATGGACTGGGAGGGACAGGGACCTCGTCCCACTTAATGGGACAAGCTCCCTGTCCCCAAAAAAAACAAAAAAATCCCGCCTTCCGTTCTAATTAAGAACGAAAAGCGGGATTCTATTATTATTTGCGGTTTTGGGACATCGATTCAGCCCCTACGCTATTTTCATAGTTCCAAGCATCGCGACACATGTCCTGAATACCGCGTTTCGCAACCCAACCAAGCTCCTGTTCAGCCTTGGTTGCATCTGCGTAACATACAGCAATATCCCCTGCACGTCGCCCGACCACTTCATACGGTACCGGGACATCATTCACTTGTTGGAAGGCCTCGACCAGCTGCAAAACGCTGGTTCCTCGACCTGTACCCAAATTGTAAATATGTACCCCATCACTAAGGTTTTCAAGTGCTGCAATATGACCATCTGCCAAATCCATCACATGGATGTAGTCTCTGACACCTGATCCATCCAACGTATCGTAATCGTCACCGAATACATTCAACTTCTCGCGAATACCCTTCGCCACCTGCGTCACATAAGGCATCAAGTTATTCGGAATACCGTTTGGAGACTCCCCGATCAAACCACTCTCATGAGCACCAACCGGATTGAAGTAACGCAGAATCGACACTTCGAAACCAGGGTTCGCTTTAGCGATGTCGATCAAGATCCGCTCACTCATCGCCTTCGTCTCCCCATAAGGATTCGTTGTTGGTAAAAGATCCATACTCTCGATCATCGGAGAAGCGTTTTCTCCATAAACCGTCGCCGAAGAACTGAATACGAATTTTGGAACGTCATACTCTTGGCAAAGTTCCGCTAACGTAATCGTACTAAGCAGGTTGTTGCGATAGTATTTAGAAGGGAGATCCACCGACTCGCCGACTGCCTTATAACCAGCAAAGTGGATAACACCATCAAAAGAATGAGCAGCGAAAATCTCAACTAAAAAACCAGCTTCGGTTACGTCTCCTTCATAAAAGGTGACATTTTTACCTGCTATACTTTCGACTTGATCGACCGTTTCCCGCTTACTATTGCTCAAGTTGTCAACGACCACCACGTCATGTCCCGCTTTAAGCAAGGAAACGCAAGTATGGGAACCGATATATCCAGCTCCGCCTGTAACTAAAACGTTCATCTATCCTCGTCCTCCTCTATTTATACATTCGTCATTTTCCCTTTAACTTCCTCATATTTTACCATATTTCTCTATGAAAATGAGATACAAATACCATTTCTACCAATATTCTTCCTGGGGTCAGGGCATTTGTCCCATTTCCTCGTTCCTTCATCACGAAAATCCTCATCTGGGACAAGGTCCCTGTCCCCAAGCGCACCCCCAGTCCCAAAACAATAAAAAGCTCAGCGACTTTTAATCGCTGAGCTTTTTGTTTTTGACGGATTGCCTGACAATCATTTCGGTTGGCAGGTGAAAAGATCGATCCACTTCTTCCCCCGCAAGCATTTGAAAAATCATGTGGACAGACAACGCACCCGCTTCATACTTCGGCTGCCTTACTGTCGTCAGAGGAGGCGAGACGTATTCTGCTAACTGAATATCATCGAATCCGACGATCGATATGTCCTCTGGCACACGGATTCCTTTTTCATCGAATGCTTGCAAACCACCAATCGCCATTTCATCGTTTGCATAAAACAGTGCATCCGGCAATTTCTGTTGTGCAATGAGCAGCTTCGTCGCCCTGTATCCACCTTCTCGAGTAAAGTCCCCGGTAATTTTCAAACGGGACTGAAACGGAAGGTTATTGTCTTTCAATGCATCCGAAAACCCCTTGAAACGTTCTTCGTTATCGTGCGATTCTGGAGGTCCACTGATATACCCGATTGTTTCATGACCGTTCTGAATCAGGTATTCCGTCACTTCATAGGCGCCTTTCTTGTTATCAACTTCAATATGAATCGCAAATGGATTCTCCACATCCCTATCCAACACCACAATTGGCATGTCCGAGCGCGCCGACTCTTCAATGATGGAAGTGGAAATATTGTTCGCTAGGATAATCGCCCCGTCCGCTCGCTTCTCCCGCAAGAATTTCGTAGCTGTCGATCGCTCTCCGCCTAAGGAACTGCACGCAATCAGGTCATACTGATTACCAGACGCCCCTTCTTGCACTCCTTTAATGAGCTCGGAGAAATATGGACCAGACATATCACTCAAAATCAGCGCAATCGTATTGGTTTTCGTCCGCTTCAAATCCGAAGCGAATCCATTCTTTTGATAGTTCAATTCTTTCGCAGCCTTCAGAACTCGTTCAATCGTAGCCTCACTAACTTTCGTACTTCCGTTCAACGCATAAGAAGCCGTCGATATGGCTACTCCAGCTCTTTTGGCCACATCTTTGATCGTAGCCATATTCGTCCTCCGTTTCCTACTTCTATTGTAACAGGTCGTTTTTCGTATTGCTTATTTCAGCCCTGACATCGTAAACCCTTCCACAATGTACTTTTGGAAGAAGGCGAAAATAATGATGATCGGCACTACCATGAAGGCAGCCCCCGCCATTTGCAAGGCGTAGTTATTTGCATATTGCCCTTGGAGCAGTGACAACCCGACGGATAACGTATACAGACTCTCATCATTCGCAATGATTAAAGGCCATAAGAAGCTGTTCCATCCTGCAATGAACGTCAGAATCCCCTGTACGGCGAAAATCGGTTTAGCAATCGGCATCACCAATCGGAAGAAGATGAAAAATTCTCCCGCTCCGTCGAGCCGCGCCGCTTCAAGCAAATCGTTCGGGATCGTCGTCATGAACTGCCGGAACAAGAAAATACTGAAGGCAACCGCAAGGCCCGGCAAAATGATACCTGCCATTGTATTGGTCAGCCCCATGTAATTCAAAATCAAATATACCGGAATCATCGTAACTTGCCCTGGAATCATCATCGTCGCTAACACAACGTAGAATAGCTTCTCTTTCCCATTAAAATCATACTTTGCAAATCCGTAGCCAGCCATTGCATTGAACAGCAAGCCAAGGAAGGAGAACAAAACGATGATAATCGTATTTCTCAAGTACACAGCAAAGTTCATATTCGTAAACAGATTGATATAGTTTTCGATCGTCGGATTGTCCGGAATGATCGTCGGCGGAATGGCAAGTACTTCACTTTCCGGTTTGAACGAACTAGAAATCATCCAAATGAACGGGATGGAGACGAGTATTCCACCAATCAACATAATGGATAGGACAATCGTTTTTTCTACTTTACTCTTATTCTTTGTCGCAGCCATATGGATATCACCTATTCCTTAGTATTCCGTGTCCGTTTTTCTAAACTTGAACTGAATCATCGTCACTAAAATAATCATCGCAAACAACACGAACGAACCGGCTGCCGCATAACCGAATTCACTGAAGCGGAAACCTTCCTCGTAGATGAATAGCGCAACGGAAATCGTCCCATCTAAAGGACCACCGTCCGTCATGACGAACGGTTCTTCAAAGAATTGCATCCACCCGATCAACGTCGTCACAGTGACAAAGAAGGTCGCATAACGGAGAAGCGGCAACGTAATCTGGAACAATACTTGAAAACGGTTCGCCCCGTCCATTTCAGCAGCTTCATAATACGACTTCGGAATACCTTGCAGCGCTGCAAGGAAGATGATCATATTTATTCCGATTCCTTTCCATACCGCCAATATGATCAAGGAGATCTTGGCGATCGTCGGCTCTTCCAGCCACGGAATATTTTCAACAGAAAGGAAAGAGAGCAAATAGTTGAACAGGCCGTATTCCGTATTGTATAAGTAGCCCCAAATGACCGCCACTGCGATAATGTTCGTAATCGACGGCATGTAGTAGACAGCACGGAACGTATTGAAGATCTTCCCTGTGCCATAGTTCAACAACAACGCGACCGATAAGGAGCAAATGATCACTAACGGCACACCGATGATGACATAGAAAAACGTGTTAAATATCGATTTCAAAAACGTTGAATCAGAAAAGAGTTCCTTATAATTCTCAAGCCCGACAAATCCGATTGCAGACCAATCAGCTAGCCCCTTCAAGTTCATGTCGGTAAAACTGATCACAAAAGCCACGACAATCGGGATCAAACTGAAAAGTGTAAGCAATGCAACGGCTGGTCCGATAAACAGAAAAGGATGACGTTTTTTAAATGGTTTCATGGATTCCCACCTATCTCGACGTGACATGTATAAAAGATGATGGAATGAATCTTCACCCCATCATCTCAGGATTTATTTTTCTAAAAGGCTTTTCGCTTCTTCATTGAAGGCTTCGAGCTCTTTATCAAGATCCGCTCCACCTTGTGTGATCCGTTCAATGGAACTCAGCAATTCCTGCGCTATACGTTCGAATTGAGGCGTTTGCAAACCTGGCTTCGTATCTTCAAGCTGCTCCCCGAACGTTGCGTACATCGGATCCTCTTGCATGATCGGCTCTTCCCATGCTTCTGTACGGGACGGAAGCGTGTTGGACTCTTCCAACCAATCTAGCTGCGTGTCCACATCTGTCATGTAAGAGATGTACTCCAATGCGCCTTCGACATTATCAGAGCTTTCAAAGACTGATAGGTTCGACCCACCCATGCTGGACGTGTTCTTTTCCTTCGTCGGCATGACAGCAGTCGCCCATTTACCTTCCAGATCCGGCGCTTGATCGTTGATGATGTTGATCATCCAAGGTCCACTGAAGAACATCGGTTTCGAGCCGTCTTTGAACGCTTCGACGATATCTTTACCTTGTTGCTTCTGACTGATACCTTCTTCAAAGAAACTCGTATAATACTCGAATGCTTCCTTGAACTCTGGAGAAGTGAAGTTCAATTCCCCTTCTTCCACGTTCGCTTCATAACCATTTTGCCACGCGAAAATGAACGGAGTGATCTGGTCATTACGGTCGATGTCGAGTCCATACATGTCCTCACCACGATCAGCCAATTGTTTCGCTGCGTCTTTCAGTTCATCCCACGTTTTCGGTGCTTCTGGATAACCGACTTCTTCTAATAAGTCCGTACGATAATAAATGACACGAGTATCCACATACCAAGGAACCCCTACAACTTGATCTTCAAACTCCATCGTAGTGACCGATCCGTCAAAATAGTTCCCTTTATCGAAGTTCGGGTAGTCTTCCATATACTCGGACAAGTCCTTGAGTGCACCCGCTTCCGCGAATTCCGGCACCCATGTCGTACCAAGTTGCACAACATCCGGTCCGTCTCCTGATGCGACAGCCGTCAGTAATTTATCGTGCGCCTGTCCCCACGGAATTGCTTGAACATCTACTGTAAGGCCAGACTCTTCTTCGAAATCCTTACTGAAGTCCTGAAGCATTTTCCCTTCTTCTCCCATTGCCCATACGGTTACGGTATCTTCGCTTGATTCTTTTGATGAAGAACTTTCAGAACACCCTACAAGTACTAAGGACACAAACAGTACAGCCCCTAAAGCCATCCACTTCCATTTCATGACGTACACTCCTTTGAATCAAAAATTTTATTGAAACGTTTCGATAACTGCATTATAGTTTATTATGAATCCGCTTTCAATAACTTTTTTCAAAAAAATGAAAAACGTCTAAAATAACTAGTTAATTATGATTGACTAGAGAAATATCGAACCTTATACTTCTATTAAACCGTTATTGAAACGTTTCACCAATATCGATAGGAGGATCTACTATGACCACACCAATCACAAAGAAAGACTTGGACGCTTTACTTAATAAAATGACCTTAGAAGAAAAAGTCGGACAGCTCGTCCAACTAGCGACTCCATTTTTCAAAGGGGCTACCGATCGCGGCGAAATCACTGGCCCGATGGTGCAGATGAATATAGAAGAAAAAGATATCCAGAACACCGGATCCGTACTAGGAGCTTCCGGAGCGGAAGAAACACGTAACATCCAAAAAGTACACTTAGAAGAAAACCGCCTAGGCATCCCTCTTCTATTCATGTCTGATATCGTGCACGGGTTCCGGACGATTTTCCCCGTACCATTAGCGATCGGATGTTCTTGGGATTTGCAGCTCGCAGAAGAAAGCGCTTCAATTGCGGCGAAAGAAGCTGCCGCATCCGGTGTTCACGTCACCTTCGCTCCGATGGTCGACCTGTCACGCGAACCGAGATGGGGACGTGTGATGGAATCAACGGGCGAAGATCCATTTTTGAATAGCGAGTTCGCACGCTCTTTCGTTCGAGGTTTCCAAGGGGATTTGGAGAACGACAATACGAAAGTCGCATCCTGCGTGAAACACTTTGCTGCTTATGGGGCACCAGAAGGCGGCCGCGATTACAACACCGTTGATATGTCCGAATGGATGTTGCGCGAACAATACCTTCCTGCTTATAAAGCGGCACTGGATGAAGGATGCGAAATGGTGATGACCGCCTTCAATATTCTGAACGGCATCCCTTCCACAGGAAATGAACAATTGATGCGCGGGCTCCTCCGTGAAGAATGGGGCTTTGACGGACCATTGATTTCCGACTGGGGAGCTGTGAAAGAATTGATCCCGCACGGTGTTGCCGAGGACGCGAAACAAGCTGCGGAAAAAGCGATGAAAGCCGGAGTCGATATTGAAATGATGACGTCCTGCTACACCAATCACGTCGAAGAACTCATTGAAGAAGGAGCGCTTGAGGAAGGGATACTCGACGAAGCCGTCCTCCGCATTCTTACATTAAAAGAAAAACTAGGACTCTTTGAAAATCCTTACCGCGGCGCTAGTAAAGAAGCGGAAGAGAAATCGATTCTAACAAAAGAGAACCGAGATTCCGCTCGATCATTAGCACACAAATCGATCGTTCTATTAGAAAACAAACAAAAGACGCTGCCACTGAACAGCACAAGCAGCATCGCGCTCGTCGGTCCTTTTGCTAACAGCACCGACATCCTTGGCCCGTGGTCGTGGGGCGGCTCAGCAGAAGATACGATCACATTGGATAAAGGCATGAAGCGTTACGCCGGCGAAGGCTTGTCGATTGCAGAAGGCTGCGGCATTCAAGAAGGAACGGAATCCGACCTACAAGAAGCATTGGAGCAAGCGAAAAAGGCAGATACTATCGTCGTCGCACTCGGAGAACATTCCGATATGAGCGGAGAAGCCGGCTGCCGCGCTGACATCCGTATACCAGAGGTACAATTGCAGCTACTTAAAGAAGTGAAAGCACTCGGCAAACCTGTCGTCACCGTATTGTTCAATGGCCGCCCACTCGATTTAAGAGAAGTCGCCGAGCATTCTGACGCGGTCGTCGAAGCATGGTATCCAGGGACGGAAGGCGGAAACGCCCTTGCTGACCTTCTATTTGGACACGTCAATCCATCTGGAAAACTAGCAATGACCATGCCTTACTCTGTCGGTCAAGTGCCAGTCTATTACAATCATTTCAATACTGGACGTCCGAAAGATGCACCAGATGCCCAAGTACGCTACGTCTCGCAATACTTAGACATCCCGAACGAACCGCTTTACCCGTTCGGATACGGACTGAGCTACGCTACTTTCGAATACTCAGAACCTGTGCTGTCTAAGAACGAAATCGACGCATCCGACTCCCTAACAGCAACCGTTCACGTCACCAATACGAGTGAAGTCGCTGGCGAAGAAGTCGTTCAGATGTACATCAGAGACGTTGCCGGAGAAGTCGTCCGCCCGATGAAAGAGCTCAAAGGTTTCGAAAAGATAACGCTCGATCCAGGCGAAACGAAAGAAGTCACCTTCGAAATCGACGAAAGTAAGTTACGCTATCACCACGCAAACCTAGAATACAAGAGTGACAAAGGCAGGTTCGAACTCTTCATCGGACCAAACAGCCGCGACACCAAAACACAAAACTTCCTATTGAGATAGGGACGAGGGGACAGGGAATCTGTCCCCTTTTTCATGTCTATTTTTAGAGAGTCTCATCTACTGTGGGGACAGATTCCCTGTCCCCCAAAACCCTTTCAATCCACAAGAGTATAATTTTGCAAAAAGTAGTTTGAAAGACTCTGCACTTAGAAAGCCCTTACATTAACCACTAATAGCTGATATAGTAATAGACAAGAAGTTAAACAAAAGCTTTCAAGTACAGTTTTGCAAAACGAATAAGGAGGACCTCCTGATGATGTTGGATAATCGAAGCATGCATCTGTTATCCATCTTGCAACATTCATCCACTCCTCTTTCGATGAAACAACTGGTCGAACAAATGAATGTATCCCAGCGCACCATCTACTATGACCTAGAACGGATCAATGACTGGCTCAAGGAGAAATCACTCCCGCCGGTACAGCGAGATCGGGGCAAAGGGCTCTTTCTACAGACCGAGTCGAAAGAAATCATAAATGAACCAGCGCCTCAGCAAAAGTGGCATTATCACTTTTCACCAGAGGAACGGCGGTTACTCATTTCCGCCTCCCTGCTCATGCAGCCCGAGCAGGCATCCATGCAACATTGGATGGAGATAACGTGGGTCAGCCGCGGAACCGTGGCAAATGATGTAAAGCAAGTGAAGAAAGAGTTTGCCAATTCAGGACTCGACTTGTCTTATAAGAAGAATACGGGCTACCAGCTCGAAGGACCGGAAGAAACGAAGCGAAGATATTTATCCGACCTCTTCTCCACCGTCCTGAGCCAGTCCGAATCCGACACCATCCGATCTGAGATTCAGAAGATGGTATGGAACACAGAATCCAAATCTGATGATTTAAACAGAGAAACCGTCAAGCAGCTTTTGTTCGAAACAGAAAAAGATATGGGCATGACCTTCACCGATGCGATGGTCGAAGCACTCGCTCTCCAGGTCGTCACTATGCTGAGCCGGATCAAGGAACAGCAGCTTGTGACCGTGAACCCGGAGGAGAAAGAGGTGCTGAGCCAGACCAAGGCGTATCAAGGAGCCGTCCATCTTTCGAAAAGCTTACAAGAACATTTCGATATGGAAATACCGACAGAGGAAACGTACTTCCTGACGATGGCACTTCTCGGTTCGAAAGTACACCATGATGAATTCCCAGAACGAACCGAAGAAGAATTGAAAGGATTGCGTCAGGTCATCCAACGCATGATCCATGACTTCCAAACGTATGCCTGCGTCGTATTCGACAATGTGAAAGAGCTTGAGAATAATTTGATGGCACACTTGAAGCCGACGTATTACCGATTGAAATACAACGTGACACCGTCCAATGAATGGTCAAGTCAGATCAAGGAAAAGTACAGCGAGATCTACCGACTGACCCAGCGGACCATCTATCATTTAGAGTATTTCGTCGGAACTTCTATTCCCGAAGAGGAAATCGCTTACATCGCCATTCACTTCGGCGGTTGGCTGACTAGGGAAAAGAAGCAGGTCGAGACGCGCTACAAAGCCGTCATCGTATGTGAAAACGGAATCGGCACATCTAATATGGTAAAAACGCAACTCGAGAATATGGTCATCGGGCTCGAAATTACAGCCACGCTGTCGATCAGGGAGTTCCACGAATTCAAGGAACCCGTCGATGTCATTTTTTCAACCAACTATATTAAGCCGAAAGAAACGCCGGTCATCCACGTTCCTGTCATTATGAAAAACCACGACAAGGAACACGTACTGAAACAGATGAACGAGCTGTTCGAGAATCCGTCGAATGCCATGTCAAAGAACGAGAAGTTGCTCGCACTGGTGGAGAAACACGCCACCATCCATAACAAAGACGCGCTTCTTGAAGACCTGGATCTATTTTTCGAACAAAAAACGCCGACTCGAAAGGAGCTTGATCAACCAATGCTTACAGACTTACTCGTATCAGAAAATATAGCAGTGAGAGACAGCGTGTCTGACTGGGAAGAAGCGGTGCGCTTGGCATCTGCCCCACTACTCGAGCAACACGCCATCGAAGAATCGTATGTAGAAGCTATGATCCAAAGCGTAAAAGAACTAGGACCGTATATCGTGATCGCACCTAGAATCGCGATTCCACACGCAAGACCAGAGGCAGGAGTAAACAAACTTTCTATGAGTCTACTGCGCTTGAAAGAGCCAGTCTGGTTCTCCGAGAAAGAAAAGCACAAAGCGCAGCTGATCTTCGTACTTGCTGCCATCGACAATCAAACACATTTGAAAGCGTTGTCGCAGCTGACAGAAATTCTATCAAGTGAAGAAAGCATCACCAAATTAATCGAATCCGATGATCAACAAGAGATCGTCGATTTAATCCAAAATCAACTGGTTGAACAATAATAAGGAGGAATTACAAATGAAAAAAGTATTAGTAGTATGCGGAAATGGTCTAGGAAGCAGCATGATTGTAGAGATGAACGTGAAGGCGATCCTTCAAGACATGGGTAAAGAAGCAGACGTATCACACACGGACCTGACAACAGCGAAATCAGAAAGCGCGGACCTTTTCCTAGGATCTGAAGACATCGTTGGTTCTCTTGATGATGGAAGCCGTAATGTTGCACAGCTTAAGAACTTGATGGACAAAAACGAACTACGTGAAGCTCTAGAAACTCAACTGTAAGAAAGCCACGAACAAGATAAGGAGGAATTCACATGGTCGACTTAATTATGAAGGACATATTGGGGACCCCGGCTATTCTAGTCGGTCTCTTCGCACTCATCGGTCTTATCGCCCAACGAAAAAATGTCGCGGACGTTATCTCTGGAACACTGAAAACCGTGATGGGCTTTGTTATTCTTGGTGCCGGGGCAACCGTTCTCGTCCAATCCTTAGGTAAATTCTCAAGCATGTTCGACGAAGCCTTCGCTGTTCAGGGTGTCATCCCGAACAACGAAGCAATCGTCGCACTCGCGCAGCAGTCGTTCGGTACAGAAACGGCAATGATCATGCTGTTCGGTATGGTTGCTAACATCATACTGGCACGCATCACTCCACTTAAATATATCTTTCTAACGGGACACCACACGATGTTCATGGCCTGCTTGATCGCCGTCATCCTCACGACTGGTGGAATCACAGGTGTACCAATGGTCATCATCGGCTCCCTTATTCTAGGATCCCTGATGGTAATGTTCCCAGCACTGCTTCAACCGTTCACTCGTAAAGTGACTGGCTCTGATGACTTTGCAATCGGTCACTTCGGATCTGCCGGCTACCTTGTTTCCTCACTAGTAGGTAAAGCAGTCGGTAAAAACTCGAAGTCTACAGAAGAAATCAAAGTACCGAAATCTCTTGGATTCTTGCGTGATACATCCGTATCCGTCTCTCTTACAATGGTACTATTGTTCTTCGTCGTCGCTCTATTCGCAGGACCGACTTACATCGAAGGACAGCTGAGTGAAGGACAGAACTTCCTAGTCTTCGCCTTCATGCAAGGTCTTACTTTCGCAGCCGGAGTTTACATCATCCTTGCCGGTGTTCGTATGCTTCTTGGTGAAATCGTACCAGCCTTCAAAGGATTCGCAGACAAAGTCGTACCAAACGCGAAGCCAGCATTGGACGCACCAGCGATCTTCCCATTTGCTAGTAACGCAGTTATCATCGGCTTCTTGTGCAGTTTCCTTGCTGGACTAGTCAGCATGTTCCTACTTCCACTGTTCGGACTGAAGGTTATTGTACCAGGACTTGTACCGCACTTCTTCACAGGTGCAGCAGCCGGCGTATTCGGAAACGCAACCGGCGGCCGTCGCGGAGCCGTACTAGGTTCAATGGCGAACGGTGCATTAATCAGCTTCCTTCCAGCGATGTTGCTTCCGGTACTTGGATCCCTTGGATTCGAAGGAACAACATTCGGGGATGCTGACTTCGGAGTTGTCGGAATCATCCTAGGAAACGTCATCTCTCTAGTACAATCTAACGTTCTATCGATCGTACTGATCCTAGCGATTCTAGGAATCATCTTCGGTATCGTTGCAAAACGTAGAAAACCAGAAGAAACACCACAAAACGCAGCATAATATAATTAAAAGCGGGAGTCTGTTATAGCAGACTCCCGCTTTTTTTAATACATGGGGATAATACATGGGGACAGGCACTTCGTCCCGGTACGGGACAAAGTGCCTGTCCCCTATTGTCCCACCCTTCCAACACTGGTATGATTAATCACATTAACGCTAAAACACTTTACATCGTAGAAGGGGAAAAGTTTATGAAGAAGCAGCAGATTTCGTTTTCGACGTATGCTTTGATCGGAACTATGCTATTCGGCATGTTCTTCGGAGCAGGGAATTTGATATTCCCGATTCAACTTGGACAGATGGCAGGGACCAATTTCTGGCCAGCCTTGATCGGCTTTTTGGTTACCGCGATCGGCCTTCCATTCCTAGGTATCTTGGCCATCGGTTTATCCGGGAGTAATGGACTTCGCGACTTAGCCAGTCGGGTTCATCCAGCTTTCGGCATCACGTTCGCCCTAGCACTCTATTTAACGATCGGTCCATTCTTCGCGATTCCGCGTACCGCAACCGTTCCGTTCGTCGTTGGTTTCGAGCCGTTCATCAATCCAAGCCAAATCACCTTGTGGCTCGGCGTATTCAGTTTCATCTTTTTTGCACTTGTCTATTATTTTTCTTTGAATCCAGCCAAAATCATGGATTATGTAGGTAAATATTTAACACCTACCTTTCTAGTGTTCTTATTCATTCTTATTATGACTGCCATTTTCAACCCTATGGGAAGCTTCGGTGAGCCAAGCGGAGATTATACGAATCTAGCTTTCATGACTGGCTTCACAGAAGGATACAATACGATGGATGCTTTGGCATCTTTAGCCTTCGGGATTGTTGTCATCAATGCAATCCGTCGACAAGGTATAGATGATAAAAAAGAAATTGCCAAAGCTACATGGAAGTCCGGGCTTTTTGCCATGGGACTGATGATGCTCATTTACGGATTGATCACGTACATGGGAGCGTCCAGCGTGAATGCCATCGGTACTTTCGATAACGGTGGACTTATTTTCACAGAAGTGGCGCAGTACTACTTCGGTCCATCAGGGTCTGTGCTATTAGCCATCATCATCGTACTCGCCTGTTTGAAAACGAGTATTGGACTTATTACAGCCTGTAGTGAATTCTTCCACGAAACGTTCCCGAAAGTCAGCTACAAGCAGTTCGCGCTGATCTTGTGCCTCGTTTCGTTTACGATTGCAAACTTCGGACTTACGAACATCATCCAGTTCGCGATTCCTGTATTGATGCTTCTTTATCCGCTGGCGATTGTTCTCATCTTACTTGGACTAGCTTCCCCGCTCTTCCAACACAAACGCAGCGTGTATGCAGCGTCCATTGGATTAACACTGCTCGTCAGTATCATCGACGGATACAGTGCCCTGACAGACAGCCTGCCAGGAACGGCTCTGTCCGCACTTGATTCCGTCCAAACGCTATACTTGAACTACCTCCCACTCTACGACATCGGCCTCGGCTGGATTCTCCCAGCAGCAGCCGGCGCAGTAATTGGGATGATCATTGGGGACAGGCACTCTGTCCCAGCAACAGTAGAAACCTAAAAAAAGAAAAGAGCATGCAGGACCCCATCCTCATGCTCTTTCCCTTTTAATTAACCTGACTGGCTTCTCTTTCTTCAAAGGCATCCGCACAAACTGAGGACCTCTCAAGAAAAAGCGCAGCCGATCATAGTCCATCCACAACTTCTGCTTGTGAAAATATATTTCCCCGATACCCTTCACATTCTCAAGAAACAGATCCTCGTTCATCTTTGAATCTCCTCTTACCGCAAAGACACTGTACATCACCATCAGATCCACCGGACACGTCGGCGACTCTACCAGATTACGCATCTCGATCAGCTCTGCCCTCCGGATAGGATCACCGAGGAACCCGATATCACTGAACCGCCTATACACTTTCCACTCTTTCTCCATGCAAAGCTCAGAAAGAACCAGATCCTGCCGCACCACTCTCTCAACCGGAGAGTCATACCCAGATAACTTCAAAGACTTTCTATAATAACAGAAAACATCCCGCACCCATTCCACTCCCCCTTCAACTATTAAGCTAGTATCTCAATCCAAGCACTCTTTTATTCATTGGTGGGGTTTTGGGGTCAGGGCATCTGTCCCACTCTCCGTTCGTTTCTAGTACATAATCCAAGTTGGGACACATGCCCTGTCCCCAAATTTTGTTAAATCGAGCGCCGAACAGGGTATAGGAAGACTATTCTTTAGAAAGAGGAGTGTTTTTGTGCCTAGATTCAAATTAAATGACCAAGTGCCCCATTTTGAGCTTCTGACTGTTTCAGGAGAGTCGTTCAATTTCACTAAAACAATAGACGAAAGCGATCAGTGGCATCTGCTGATCTACTTCAGAGGATCATGGTGCCCGGCTTGTATGGGAGAGTTGGACGAATTCGAGGAGAGCAAGGACTATTTTGAGAAACAGAACATAAAGCTTGCAACCATCACCCACGACGATGAAGATGAACTGGAGAAGGTAGTCAAAGAGCACGGATTCTCTTTCCCTGTACTGATTGATAAGGATTTCGAGTTTCTCGAAACCTATGATGTTCACTATCATTCAGAAGATGCCCCATACGAAGATCACGGGGCGCATGGGGAGCCTGCCTACTTCCTCGTAGACGATAACGGAAAGCTGCTCTATCAACAAAGACAGACAAGTCCGTTCGGCCGCCCGCACCCGAAAGAATTACGCAAAATCGTGAAGTATATACAAAATAACTTAAAATAGGGTCAGGTTATCTGTCCCTATTCAGACGAAATACTATTGCGAAATAGACGGAGGGACAGATAACCTGACCCTCCGTCTCCATATTAGGAGGATATAAAATATGAGCAATCTGATACCAGAAAAGACATTGCATGATGGACTTACGGTTCCAAGCCTAGGGTTCGGTACTTACCAGTTGGATGGCCCCCCGGGAGTCCACTCCATCACAAGCGCAATTGATGTCGGCTATCGACTGATTGATACAGCTTATAATTATGAAAATGAAGGAGCGGTCGGAAAAGCGATTCAGCAAAGTTCGGTTCCACGTCACGAGCTCAGAATCGCTTCCAAACTGCCTGGACGTTATCACGAATACAAGAAAGCTGTCACGGCAATCCAGGAATCTCTCTACCGTTCGCGCTTGGATTACTTCGATTTATACTTGATCCACTGGCCGAATCCGAAGCAAGATCACTATTTAGAAGCTTGGCAGGCTTTAGTCGATGCTAAGAGATGGGGATTGATCCGCTCGATTGGAACATCGAATTTCTTGCCGGAGCATATAGACCGCTTAGAACAAGAAACAGGAGAACTTCCGACCATCAACCAAGTGGAGTTGCATCCTTTCTTCAACCAAGAACAACAACGAGCCTACCACCATGAAAAAAACATCCAAACGGAAGCATGGAGCCCGCTCTACCGAATCGGAGCAATCATGGATAACAAAACGCTGCAAAACATTGCTGCTCAGCACGAAAAATCCGTGACACAGATCATTCTGCGCTGGCACTACCAGCTCGGTTCCCTGCCGATTCCGAAGTCATCATCCGCCAATCGCCAGCGGGAGAACCTGGCCATTTTCAACTTCGAATTGAGCGACTCCGAAATGGGATTGATCAATGAGATGACGAGACCGGATGGCCGTATCAACGACCAAGACCCAGCCACTTACGAAGAATTTTAACCATAATAAAAAGCGCATGGTCCGAGAACCATGCGCTTTCTTTTTTATGGCGTCATTCCACCTGCCGCTTCATAGCGGGCGTAGAATTCTTGAAGGAATTGATTGGCGACATCAGCATCATGAATGAACAACATGTTCTCATCATTGATGTCGTTTCCGTTGTTGCTCCAGTTCGTCGATCCTACAATGACAGTCGGGTCACTGTTCGGATTAGCTGCATCGACTAACATCGTTTTGGCGTGCATTTTTCTATCTTCTTGATCTTCATACACAGGAGCAGGGTTGTTCCAACGCGTATTCGGATTGTTCGTAGACGTCTGGCTGGCTGTGCGTCCCGTCATGTCGACAGATGCGGACCACCATTGGTTCCAGAAGCTCTGATCGAAGATTCCGCGCACATCGAACCCTGTCAGCGTCCCCTGCCCATCTTGATAAGAACCTTCCCACTTATACTTCAACTCATCGACGAGTGCTTGGTCACTCCAGGCAAAAATGGAAAAGTACGTACTGTAGTCTGCTTCATTTTTCACATAAGACGTCATTTCACCGATTGCGTCATCTCCAGCTGAAAAGTAGATGTCGACTTGTTTGTCTCCGACTTGTACAGTATGAAGCGTGTTGTCGGTCTTTCTTCCGTGATAGTTCGAAGCGACAGGGTCTGGAGTAAGGGTGCTGCTTCCCCACATTTCATCGAACTCGGTTTTAAAGACATCAGCTAAATCTTGAGAGTTGATCTCGACGACGTGCTGTGTGTTACCACCGAGCACATCATTCTGCATGTTTTCCTCAGAACCATACAATCCTGTAACCGTGAAGTTCCAGCTTCCTGTGAACACCCACTCCCCATCGATGACAGCGAACTTATTGTGCATCTGGTTGCCAGGTGAATAATAAGCGTCTGCACTCTTTTGTTCCGCATCGACGAGCTCGTATCCGGTCTCAGAACCGTTTCCGACTTCGACCGTAACCTGCTCCATTCCTACAGGATTAGAAGGTAAGCCATATTGCTCGCGCATCGTCTGATCCTCGACGGCAAACATGATCGAATCAGAGAATACGGTAGAATCGTCTGCTGTTCCGATTGTCATGTCTTCACCTCGGACAAGTTTTTCCACATAAATTCTCATCAGTTTGTATCGTTCAGCATAGTGCGGGTCGCTTCCGTCTTTCGCATCCGCGATCACACGCACATCTACCCCTTCGGCAGCCTTCGTCGTCAGCGCACCGATTACATTTGGTAGATTGATTTCATATGTTGCAAGGTCGATCGAAGTCGTCGCGTTCTGAATACGGTGAATCAGTCGATCTTCCAAATTCACATTATAATTCGCTGCGTTTCCAGTCGTCGCATACTGGTCTTCCGCGCACTTGTTAAAATAAACATTGATGCTTCCCGGATCATTCGAAACTTGATTCAGTTGTTCGGTAGTATCCGCGCAGCCCGCTCCTTCGGCAGAAGCACTTGCGACCGGAGTTCCCAAACCTCCTGTATATGTACTAGTAGCCGTCGCCCAGCTCGAGCTAAGGGTCCCATCAGCCTCTACATCAATACGCTCCATCGTAGCCTTCGTAGTATTATCACCCGCATACCACTGGTCTACAGAATCGATCACCTGTGTATCTTGACGAAGCTCCAAGTTCTCACCAGAATTGCTCAAAGAACCAGCGTAGATAAGGTCCGCTTCCGCGCCAGATACCGTCGTATCATCTGTTCTCTCTAAAAGATAATAACCGCCTGCAGGAATGGTACCGGATAACGAAATTGCAGGTGTACCGTCTTGAGCATTCAACGTCCACCCATCGAGCGAAATGTCACTAGTAGTCGTATTGTGAAGCTCCATCCACTCGTCGTTATAACTGACGTCCGTTCCCATCCAAGCTACCTCGCTGATCACGACACTTTTCGTCGTTGCAGCCTGTGAAGACAGCATCGGTAACGCCACACAAGAAATTACAAAAGCCAAAACCAACATCCAACCAAATCTCTTCATTGTCTTACCTCCCAAAAGTAGTCCCTAAAAACGTAACACATCCACCTCACCCCCGTGCTCCATTTACAGAATATTAATTCAAAACCCGCCGATAGACGTACTTCATTTGAAGATTCAACCATTTGGGGACAGGCACTTCGTCCCACCTGTTCCTAAATAAAAAATGCCAACCCTATTATCAAAAAGAGGGTTGGCTTAAGTATTAAAAAATTCTCTTTCAATCGAAAGATATCGGCCTGATGTGGTAAAAAATTGAATTATTACGCAGTAACTTCAGTATCCTGTAACTCTTGTAACTTAGCTACTCGTAAATCAGCATCTGGGTGACTTGCAGCTAAATTAGCCCAAAGTCCTTTTGTAGGAAGTTCACGATTACTTACTTTATCTAGAACATTTATCAAACTAGCTCCGTAGCCTACTGAGTGAGCAAATGCATCTGCTTCAAACTCATTATTTCTACTCGAGTGCATGACCAACGCTGTACCAAGCTTCGTCCATAGCCACATCATACCTGCTAAAATAATATCTATAAAGAAAGTCATAATTAACGAACTTAAGCTTCTGTTGGCCGCACTCGCCATTGTACCGACTATCAAAATAACGAAACGATAAAACACAAATACAGTCGTAACAATTAAGTTTCCAATAGATACCAGGAGCACTAGATCTGTATCTTTATTGGATAGGTGACCAAATTCGTGAGCTAACGTTGCTTTGATTTCATCATCACTAAAATCAAGAAAACCCTTTGTAAGGCAAATTGTTTTTCTACCGGTTGCAAAAGCATTTGGCTCTTGTTCCTTGCTTATATACAACTTGATATCATCGGGAAGTGACGGGTCCATCATCTTCGCCTTCTCATAAACCTCCTCAAATAGAGGCTGAAGTCTTTCGATGTGTTCCTTTCTTGCTAATGGTTTACACCCCTGCTGGAACCTTAATATTTTCTCACCTAATGGCGATAGAGCAATGACTAGAGATAATACATAGATAAATAAACCAAGAAGCGGCTCACCAAAAATCCCCATTACAATTAAAGTATTAAGAATAAGAAATATGATAATACCCACGTTTCTTTTACTCCAGAGTCTACTAAAAAAATCTAATACATAAGTCAAATAAACGCCTCCTTTTTTTAATTCTTTTTCACCACACCTTTGGACCTAATAGTTATATCGTAAAATTTTTACAGATATTTAGACACTTTTCTATTGTTTTATAAAATGTCACCAAACAAAAAAAGCCCGCTGAGTTATGTAACTCAGCGGCACTCTTTATTCATCATTTACACACTATGCGCTTCCTTCCACACATACTGCATAACCGTTTCCTTCATCGGAATATCGATCTTTCCATTCAGCGCATCCAACACAACCACATCAAACACGCCACTCTTATCCTTCGTGTATCCAACCCAATAAGGAAGGTACAGCAATTGCTTATCCAACATCTGCACGTTGATCTTCTCACGTCGCTTTTCCTTTGCGAACATTTCCCAGTAGATCACTTTTTGCGCTTCTTCCATCGATACATCATGAAGGACGGGACGCTGGGACACCTCTCCCTGATGAACATCACACTCAACAGGTAAAATCGCACTCATCTGACTGACCGGCTCAATCGTGATTTTCCCTTCCATGCCCTCTGACACCGCGTGACTGGATGCTTGATAGGAAAAGCTCCAAACCGGAATATAGGTAAACTCAATCGATACGAGTGTCTTGGAAGAGGCGATCCGCTTCCACCAACTCGATTGAAGGTGCTGATTCATCAAAGACGTCGCTTCTTGTTCTTCAATAGAACCTTTCAGATAGTTGCTCATCCAATCCCTCCTATAGATTCTGAAGATAAAGTAAGAACGCAATCACGATGAAGAAGTAGATCACTAGATAGATCGGCCATCTCTTCGTATCTTTCACTTCTTCCCCTTCTTCTACAGTACTTGCCGCTTCCGAACGGCTCTTCACGGCCTGTTGTACATTCTTATTTTGCATATTAATCGTCAATCCTTCTACTTTTTCAGCAGATGGAGCTTTGAAAAGAAGGCTGACAGCATAACCGACAGCGACGGCTACAACCGCTCCGACGAAGTTGTTCCATAGCCAAGAAACGTTACCGAAAGCCGTGACCATCCAAACAGAAATCATGCCGGCGATTACACCAGCGAACGCACCAGAACCATTTACACGTCTTGTGAAAATCGCAAGGATGAACACACCAAGCAGTGCACCATAGAAATAGGAACCGACTTTGTTCACCGCTTCGATGACAGGTCCAAGGTTGGAAGCGAAGAAAGCGAACACCGTCGCATAAATTCCCCATAGAATCGTTGCATAGCGGGAAGCTTTCAAATAGTGCTCCTCTGACGCATTTTTCTTAAAGAACTTACTGTAAAAGTCACGAACAGATACGGCAGATAGCGAGTTCAATGCCGAATCCAAGCTCGACATCGCAGCAGCGAACACACCTGCCATGATCAATCCGGAAATACCGACAGGCAGCTCATTTACTACGAAGCGTGGGAACAACTCGTTCAAGTTGTCGATATTCGGGTCTCCTGCATATTGATAGAAAATGTATAGAAGAACACCAATCAACAAGAACAACAGCATTTGAGGGATCATCAAGACACCACTCAACACAAGCGAAAGCTTACTCTCACGAATCGACTTACTTGTCAGAACACGCTGGATCTGACTTTGGTCCGTTCCGAAATAGGCAGCATGAAGGAAGAAACCACCGATCACACCGGCCCAAATGCTGTACTCGACACTCAAATCAAACGAGAAGTCGAGCGACTGCAGCATGCCGGCATCAGATGCAGTCGACATGACCTCGCCCCATCCACCAGGTACGTTCTGGAAGATGACGAAAACACTGAGTCCAGCACCGATCCATAGCACAACCATTTGAATAACGTCCGTCCAGATAACAGCACTGATTCCGCCAAGCACCGTGTAAGAAACAGCGATGATCGCCATCAGAATGATCGTTACGTTTACATCAAGCCCTGTTACTACAGACAACACTAGCGCCGGCGCATACAAGACAACCCCTGTCGCAAGTCCACGGGCAATTAAGAATAGTCCCGCTGTCAATGTACGCGTTTTCACGTCAAAGCGACGTTCTAAATACTCATAAGCCGTGTAAACCTCTGTCTTATAGAAAAATGGCACAATCGTCGCGATCAGGAATGCCATTGCTAACGGAACGTTGATGAACGTCGTCATACGTGTCAGTCCACCGTCGTACCCCCAACCGGGCGCCCCGATGAACGTAATCGCACTGGCTTGTGTCGCCATAACGGAAAGGCCGATCGCCCACCACGGAATGCTACGCCCACCTAAGAAATAATCCTTCGTCGACTTCTGTTTCTTCCCAAACCAAGCCCCGACAAGAGCTGTACCTAAAATATAGACGATGAATATTGCGTAATCGATAAATGTAAAACTGCTCATCTCTGTACCTCCTTATGATATTGTCCTGCTATATACACATCCAAGAAACGCTGCACGGCTTTCTGTAACAACCTCGGTCCGTTCCGCATCGCATCCTCAAGCGTCATCGGTTCATCGACAATCGGCAGAACAGCCGTTACATCAGACTGCGTGCGGATGTCCGCTTCATCGTCGATCTTACCGGCAAAAGCAATACACGGAACGTCGTATCGTTTCGCCAACGTCGCAACACCACTCGGCCCTTTTCCATATAGCGTCTGGCGGTCGAATTTGCCTTCACCTGTCAGAACGAAGTCCGATGACGCAACCACTTCTTCTAACTTCCCTAGTTCCGCAATCAGGTCAAATCCGCTTTTCACAGAAGCATCCGCTAACAAACTACTTAACGTAAATCCGATGCCACCTGCAGCACCACTGCCTTCCGCTTCGCGTCGATCGACGCCGCTCGCTTTCTGCAAGGCTCCGGCATAGCGACTCATCCCACGTTCGAAAGCTTCCAGCTGATCAGGCTGGACCCCTTTTTGCGGACCGAAAACATGAACAGCACCCGAAACACCGAGCAGAGGATTCGTCACATCTGAAGCGATCGTCCACTTCACCTCTTGAACCCGAGAGTCCATATCGGCTAAATTGATAGCGTCCACATGACGCAGCGCCCCGCCGTTCATCGTCAGCTCCTGTTTCTTTTCATTGAAAAAATGGACACCGAGCGCCTGAAAGCATCCGGTACCAGCATCCACTGTCGCGCTTCCGCCGAGTCCGAGGATAATCTCTCGTGCCCCTTTATCGAGAGCCGACTTAATCAGCTGTCCCGTTCCAAATGTGGAAGCTTGATGAGGGTCAAGCTCCGTTTCGTGAAGGAGCGGAAGCCCGGAGGCTGCGGCCACCTCAATGACCGCCAGCTTGTCCGACTCAATCCATCCATATGACGCATTCACTTCTCGTCCTAACGGATCCCGAACCCTTTCAGTGATCTTCTCACCATCCAAAATCTCGCCCAGTGCATCGACTGTCCCTTCTCCTCCGTCCGCAATCGGAACAGCCTGGACTTCAGATGAGGCATCGAACGCATGGATACCTTCCCTAAGAGCAGCACACGCTTCAGCACTTGTCATCGAGCCTTTGAAGGAATCCGGTGCAAGTAAAAATCTCATCGCCTTATTCCTCCTTCAGCCAAATCGCTTGGTACGGATCGAGCTCCAGTTCATCCGTCTCGACACGCTGTCCACTCATCACATCCACTCCGCTGAACGAATCAGATAGCGCAACGGATTGACCAGATACGTTAACGAGCACCGTCACTTGCTCCCCTTGATACGAACGCTTGATAGCGAAGACTCGTTCATCCAAGAAAAGAACGTCCTGCTCAGCATTCGGATGAAAGGCTGTCTCCTGTTTGCGCTTCTCGATCCGGGACAGTAGCTCATGGAAGACTCGACCGCGTCGGCTGTCTTCTTGATCCAACTCGGACTCTACCTCCTCTACCTGAAGTGATTCACGATTGATCGAACGGGCACGTCCTGTCTCTTCGACACCTGCCTGGTCATTGAGCGAACCTAGTAAACTATGAACATAGATCCCAGGCACCCCTTTTACCGATAATAGAATCGTTTGAGCGGCAAGGAAGCGTTCCACGTTCTTCTCCACAGAATCATCGGCATTTTCTAACGCACTGTAGTAATTGATGTTCAGCTCATAAGGACTCTCCGTTCCATCACCGTTGTTCTTATAAGAAACACGGCCGCCCCGTCCCTTCGTCGTCTCCACCATCTCTTCAATCGTCGCTTCATCAAGAATCCCTTCGACAGGTCGCAGGCCGATTCCGTCGTGAGAAGCGAGGAAGTTAAAGAAGCTTGTATGCTCCGTTGTCGGCTCTAACGCATCCGCCCATTCCGACAAGTGACGCGCGTTACCGGATAAGAAAGTGTGCAACGTAAGCGGTGGTAGCGGGAATTGATAGACCATATGCGCTTCGTTGTAGCCGTTTCCGAAATAGCTGATGTTCTCTTTATGCGGCACATTCGTCTCGGTGATGATGATCGTTCCAGGCGACACCTCTTCCAGAACATCGCGCATCACTTGAACGATCCGGTGCGTTTCTTCTAAGTGGATACTCGTTGTGTTCAACCGCTTCCACAGAAAACCGATTGCGTCGAGGCGCAAATAACGCGCTCCATTTTTCACGTATTGAAGCAGGATATCCAGTATGGCGATGAATAGTTCTTCACTCTCAAAGTTCAGATCGATCTGATCGTCACTGAACGTCGTCCAAACATGCTTCTCTCCGTCCTTATGGTCCACTTTTGTCAAAAGAGGAAGAGCTCTCGGGCGTACGATCGAACTGTAATCCGCATCCGGATCCGCTTCTACAAAATAGTTCTGGTACGCTTCCTCACCCTCCAGGTACTTCTGGAACCAGTCACTCTTCCGGGAAATGTGGTTGATGACCGCATCGAACATCAAGTCGTACTGTCCGGCCAGATCATGAACATCCTCCCAATCTCCTAAATCCTCACGAACCTTTTCATAGTCTTGAACGGAAAAACCGTCATCCGAAGTGTAAGGATAGAAAGGAAGAATATGAACAGAATTTATGACCTGTCCTACATATTCATTCAAGAACGAACGTAATGTCTGAAGCGGATTCTGCTTGTCCCCGACAATCGAATCACCGTACGTAATCAACATCACATCTTCTTGATCGACCCAATCTTTCTTCTGAGCAGATAGTTGATAGGATTCTTTCAAGTCTTGAACCGCTTTCATAATGCGGCGTCCTTTTTCTTCACCGTAGACAAAAACGAGATTATCTTCTATACGTTGTGCTGTAGTTTGTGTCATCGTTTCACCCTCCAAAGTATGGTAACGCTATCATAAAATATAAAACGCTTCCATACTATGGTACACAAGACAAAATAGAAGAACTTCAAACGCTTCAATTTAGTACATAAAACAAACGCACTCTAAAGAAAGAGTGCGTTCAGCTAGAATGATAGAAAGCGATCGCAATTTGGATGAGCGTGGAATCCCGATGACTCCGCGGGTCGAGCCCCGTCATATCCGTGAATTTGTTCAGTCGATACTGCAACGTGTTCTTATGAATATGCAAAGCGTCGGAAGCTTTGGTGATCGAACCATTATGCTGATAAAAGACTTGCAGCAACCCCAAGTACTCGTCCAAGTTTTTGAACTGATCCGGTTTCAGCTTCTGCTCGACGAAACGCTCCCGGACAGCTAGCGGCACATCATAGACAAACGATTCAATTCCGAGATCATCGTAAAAGTAATGCCTGTGCCCATTATCCACACCATACCTCAGCGCCCTGTCCGCTTTCTCGATCGACTTCCGCATCTCACCCGGTCTCGTGCAGACGTCCCCGATCCCGGCGACGCTTTGCTGTTGATACATATGTAAGAGTGCTTGCTGAATCTCGTCCAACCGGTGCACGACCGACTTCCTGATGCCTTCCTGTGATTGTTGATCATTCACCGACAATAACAAAATATATCGGGCGCTATCACGCGGCAGAAGGATGTGTTCATGTTTCTCCGGAAAATGACGTTCGATCAATCGGACAAGCGATTTACGGTAACGCTGCATGTTCACTTCTTCCTTCACACCGACTTTTTCATTCTTGATCCGTTCATACCACTCATTCTGGAAATCTTTCATCTCCAAGATCACCGCAATCCTCGACTTATGGATATTGATCCCGAACATCCAACCACGAGTGGCGAATAGTTTCTCATCTTCATAGTTCCGTTGGATCCACTCCTGTACAAAAGCCTCGCGCGCCTGCGCTTCCAGTTCATCCTGTTCGTCCAAGTAGGCTTCCTTTACAAGAATCTCCGTCATGCGTTGCAGTAACTTACCGAACTGCTGGACCTCCTCCGGTGCCCCCGTTATTCCGATGACGCCGATCACTTGATTGTTGAGGGAAACAGGCAAATTCACTCCCGGCTTTGCGCCCTCGTATTGCTGGCCGGAATCGATGACGACTTCCTTCTTCCGGCGTAGCACCTCTACTGCCCCTTCATGGAAATCGCCTATTCTAGAAGCATCCAGGCTCGCAATGATCAATCCTTCTTCATCCATGAAGTTGACGTTGTGATTCATGATCGACACAGCCTCTTCTACAATCGACTGCGCCACCTCTTTTGAAATAAGCATACCGCTCTCTCCCCTTCTCCGTTTATTATATATGGGGACAGGGACTTTGTCCCACTATTGATCATGATAGGTTTTTGAAATAAAAAAAAGATTCCTCCTAGGAGGAATCTTATCTTCTAACACGCTGCGGTGCCAGTTCAATAGCCTGATTCATAGCTTCAAGCATGCTTTTTTCATCCGCAATGCCTTTACCAGCAATATCAAACGCTGTACCGTGATCGACACTTGTACGAATGATCGGGAGTCCGACGGTGATGTTCACACCGGCTTCCAGTCCCAATACTTTGATTGGGCCGTGCCCCTGATCATGATACATGGCTACCACAATATCAAAATCACCACGTACTGCTCTAAAGAATAATGTGTCAGCCGGTAAAGGACCTACAACCTCAATATCCTCTGCCTGAGCTCGTTCCACTGCCGGAATGATTTTTTGTTCTTCTTCTCCGTACCCGAACAATCCATTTTCTCCAGCATGAGGATTGATTCCACAAACAGCGATTCTTGGTTGGTCAATTCCAGATTTACTCAGCGTGTCGTGTGCCATCTTTATTACGTTATACACTCTATTCGGCTCAATACGATCTATCGCATCACGTAGTCCGATATGAGTCGTAACGTGTATCACTTTTAATTTCGGAGAAGACAGCATCATGGCATAATCTTCTGTTTCCGTCATTTGAGCAAGTATCTCTGTATGCCCCGGATACTGATGACCACCTTTGTGTAAAGCTTCCTTATTCAAAGGCGCTGTACATATGGCGTCGATCTTATTCTGCTTCGCTAAATCAATTGCAGCTTTCAAATATTCAAATGCCGCATGCCCAGCCTGTTCAGATACAGTACCTTGCTCTAAATCTTCAGGTAACAAGTCTAAGTCTAAACATAGGACCTTACCCTTTTGCTCTTCTATTTCCTCATCAAACGAAACCACACTAACTTCGAGATTCGCATTCAATTGTTCGGAAGCTCGATACAGTGCTTTGGCATCACCGATTACGACCGGGATAGCCTGTTCGAGAATTTCTTCCTGTTGTAAAGCTTTCACAATAATCTCCGGGCCAACGCCTGCAGCATCACCCATAGTGATACCGATTACTGGTTTCTCGGTCAACTCGTTCCACTCCCCTCAATGTTTCTATTGCCGAATAAATGGAGCTTTCTTTCCCGAAAGCGCCCGCTTTGGTCACAACCTGAATAGGACGCTCAATCCCCAATAAGTGACCAGAAGGGATCCCCGCTTCCATCTGATAACTTAAACTGATGCCTGTTGCACCCAAGCTTTTCGCTACATCTTTAGCTGTATCTCCTCCGGTCAGTACCAAAGAATTCAGTTCTTTTACTTGTTCAACAATTTTTTTCGTCATTGCCCCCAAGGCAGACGATATCTTCTTGCCGATCTCTAATTTGCTCAATCCTAAGGAGCTCGCTTCCATTAGGACTCTCTCTCTTACTTCTATATTAGAAGGGACATAGAGCACCACATCTTCTCCATTACGCAACGAGCGTACGCTATCCTCTATATACCCTTCTTCTTTCATAGACCAATCTCCTGAGAAAATTTCTTCAGTACGAACCAGTAGAGGACGGATTCCCGGTTGATCGACGGCATAACCGACTTGAGTTTGGGTGATTTGGGATAAACTCCCGCACACTGTAAGAACAGGTCCTCTTTCAGAATGCTTATTTGTAACACTTTCTTCTTTTTCAATTCCCAATACTTCAGGAAGAACCTCGGCCAGTCCAGCCGAACCAGCCCAGACGACCTTCTCTGAGAAACGTTGGAACTTCTTCGCAATTTCATACAGATCATTAGTCGTAACAGCGTCACAGACAACGTATTTCGTTTGATTTTCTTTCCACTTACGTACGCTCTGTTCCTGAACATCCACACCTTCATTTAAAAAGTCAGAAGTGATTAAGGCCGCCTCTTCCCCAATTTCATTCTTCAGAAGCGTCGGTAGATGGGATTCCTTCACAGGGTGCTTTGGGTCCATTGATAATTCTGTATCTGAAACGGGTTCCCCATGCAATTGATGGGATCCCCTTACAGTAGTCCGACCATAGGCTGGAAGCGCTGGCGCTATTACAATGAACTCAGGGTTCAATGCGTTTTCCATCGCCTGCAATTCCTTACCAATGTATCCTCTCAGTGTGGAATCCATTTTCTTATATATGTGTTTACACCCATGTTGTTTTAAAAACTCCGCCGCCTTGAAGGTCTCTTGATAGGCTTCGTTTTCTTGCAATGCCCTTGAATCAGTGTCTATTACAATTGCTTCAGCTGATGACTCATTGGGTAATTCGAAATAGACAGCCGTATCCAGCCCTTTTTCTTTCAATTGTATGCCACTATCGTTTGCTCCTGTTAGATCGTCAGCAATCATTCCAAAACGTAAACTCATCACTCATACCCCATTCGATATAAATCTAGGCTGTCACCTTCTCATTTATCTCCTGATAATCTTCAGGTAATTGAACACCTTTCCGCTCTAAACGCTTCACTAAAAACCCGACAAATATTGGCAGTAGAACAGCCGTCGTTACTGTTGATGCCGCTACTTGGACCGTCGCTAAATCAGCCACACTAGCGAAGCTTGCATTGGCAGCTGCTATGGCAGCTGGTGTAGCAACCGCGTTACCAGCAGTTGAACCTTCTGCCGCTCCTGCGATCGGATTCCATTTAAAGGCTTTGAAAGCATAGTACCCAGCTGTACCTGTGATCAACGTCGTAGCAACCCCTAACAACACACCTGACAAACCACCTTCGATGATTTTACCGAAATCAATTCCCATTCCAAGCGCGAAAGCGAAGAACGGAATTAGCATGGAACTTCCTTGGTCTAAGAAACTTCTCATGTCTTCATCCAGGTTACCCAGTACCATACCCACAGCAATCGGTAGCAGTACCGCAATGAAAGAAGTTAGAGAGAACAGCCCATCAACGAAGCCCATTGCACCGAAAATCGACAATGCGACCATTGTGAAGAAAGGACCATCGTTTAGTGCTAGAAGAGAGTACGCCGCACGGTCTGTTTTGTTACCGTACTGTCCTACAATCGCAATGTATAAACCACCATTACTATTAGTCATTGCAGCTATGATGGCGATAGGTGCTAGACCTAGCCAAAGCCCATTCTCTCCAGCGAGGAAATAAGCAAGTAGTCCAAACGCTGCACCAACAACCCACTTCACGGTAAGTAAAGTTGCCCCTTTACCCAAGCTCACTCCGACAGTTTTCAAATTAATCTGAGCTCCTGTACAAAGTAAGAACAAAGCAATTAATGTGCCAGCTCCATCTACGAATAGTGCTTGAGTAAAATTACCGATTCGAAGTAAATCTGGCGCTACCGTATTCAATATTGCAGCCAAAAGTAACGGGACAACCATCATACCTCCAGGAATTCTCTCGAGCGTTGCTTTAATTTTCATCTTGTCTCCTCCTTCATAATAACAAAAACGTTTAATATTGCAACAACAAAGAATTATATAAGCGCTTTCAATAAAAATAATAACGCTTACAAATTAAAAAAGCAACACTTTTTCGAATGTTTTATTTAATTTTTCAACAACCTTTAACGTGTTTGTTTCATTTTGAAACAAAACGACGCAAACTCATGAATTGAGTTTGCGCCATAATGTTGTTCTATTCATCCCGAGCCTTTGAGCTACTTTGGACTGGTTGTGGTTTTCCTCTTCCATCACTTTATTGATGATTTGTTTCTCCATTTCTTTCAATGTTCCTTGAAGGACGATAGTCGAAGATACATCCGTACCTTCCGCCCCTTCGCCTAGTTCACCTAACGCAGAGACCACGTTTTCTTTTGTGATATATGGTTCTGAAGTGTCCATGGCTAATTGATCTACTACTTGCTTCAGTTCTGCAATATTCCCCCGCCAAGAGTGATTCCTTAATTCAGCTAGTGCACTACCCCGTATCCCTATGGCTTCATAACCATAGTTCATGTGGTTCCAAGAAATGAAGGCTTGAACCATTTCTTTTATATCTTCAATCCTTTCAGATAAGTCCGGTAAAGTGATCTTTATAGAAGGGAGCTTGTAATATAAATCAAAATCAAATTCATCGTCTTCCACCATCTTTTGAATGCTAGGTTCCGAGAGTATAATGATTTTGTATTTCTTACTCAATTCTTGTACGACAGATCTTAACTGCGAACTCTTGTCAGCACGGTGAATATTCTTTAGCACAATAGATGCTTCATTCGGGAGGAGCATGCCCTCCGTTTGAAATAGCCGGGTAGCCTCATCAGTTTCCACTTCGGCAAAATCAATCATTAATAATGGTGCCATCTGACCGTACCGCTCAAAGTGAAGGTTCCGTGCGTACATAGTCTTGCCCGTACCAGGCTTTCCTTCAATCCATATAGGGCGATCTAATTCCGAGTAACTTTTGAGATTCTCCCTTAAAGTATTGGCTGTATGACTAGACCCTGAAATCGGGATATGAAAAGAATTGGTCAGTACAGCAATCCCTTCCCTCTCCTTTAACCATCGTTCCTGAAAGACAAATGTCATTTTACTGTCTCCGCCTAAATGAGGGTATCCTAGTACGAAATACGTCTTGTCTCCAAAGGGCATTACTCCCCATGACTCTTTCTCTTTCTCTTTCTCTTTCTCTATCATAGAAGAAACAACCTTCTTGTCCAGAGAGCCTTCCAGTTCACGGAAAAGATCATTTGCCAGGATCACCTGTTGGTCCTGATTGAGAGTAACTATTGGGTATGGAAAATGTTCGAAGACCTCATTGTATAAAAAGCTTTGAGCCTGAATTTTTCTCTTCATCTGATATAGCCGCTTCGCCTCTTGAAAAGATTCGATGACAGCCTCTTTTCCAGACGTGATCAATATACCTTGCAAGCCGTGTTGCTCTGCTTGCCTTACTGTAACGACATCTCCTATGATGACAGAATACCCTTCTTCTTTAAGGTCAGCTAAAAGCTCTGTCACTTCTTTTCTACTTTCAATTGTAATGGTCCTTACATCCATATCTAAGATGTTACAAATTGTAGAGGCACCTTGAGATATGTTAGGAAAGCCCACTAAAGCGGACTTCCCATCCATATTCTTCAATAGAGCGAATATCCGGAGCATGTCATAACCGCTGATCTTAACATCCACCACCGGAATACTTACTTCATCCTCGATTTGCCTGGCAGTTCCACCACGGCTGATAATTAAGTCATACCCTTCAGACTCAGCCTCTCTGGCAGCTTGTATTCCTTCTTCTAAATTCCCCACTTTTGTATCTATCAATAACTCTTTATCAAAATCATGATATTTCCTAACTATTTCAGCCAACCCATGGTAAGGGGCTATAAACAGAACTTTTATCATTGCAGACTCCTTATTTGTTGCAAATTTAAACAATTATATCTTTTCATATCCATCATTGTTTATCAAGTTTTACCAACATATATGCTAAGCAACCATTGAGATCGCACTTCACAATTCCGCCACAAATCTATGTACAAATTGTGAAATACATCACAAACTATGGAAATAAATGCTTAACCAGAATATACTAAGAGTGTAAAGAAAACCACCACACATCACATCATGTGAAATGGTGAACAAACTTTTAAGGAGTTGAGAAAGATGAACAAATGGCTCAGAAACAACGACAAAGTGGCAATGGTATTAGCAGTTATTCGTATTTACTTAGGGTACACTTGGCTCACAGCAGGCATCGGCAAACTTACTGGAGGATTCGAAACAAGTGGTTTCTTACAAGGGGCAATCGCTCAAGCAGAAGGCGCACACCCAGCGGTGCAACCATGGTGGGCAGCATTCCTAGAAAACGTCGCTTTACCAAATCATGAACTATTCACATTCCTTGTCATGTGGGGAGAAATTCTTGTAGGGATCGCACTCATACTCGGTTTATTCACAAACTTTGCAGCTCTAGCCGGCATTTTCATGAACTTCGCCTTCCTATTCAGCGGCACAACCAGCACCAACCCGCAAATGGTAGTATTGACCGTCTTCTTGATTGTAGCTGGTGCGAACGCAGGCAAATACGGATTAGACAGATGGGTTATGCCTTACCTTAAAGAACAACCAGTCGTTCAGAAATACCTTCACTTACCAAGACATGCATAGAACAAAATAAGGAAGAGAAAGCACTCAGTATCTGCTTTCTCTTCCTTATCGCGCGCGGTCAGTAGCGAGACTCCGGATCCGCTTCCATCAGTAAATCGACCAGATGGACAGCTTCACTCTCCATCCCTTCCCGCTTGATTCCGAGCTTCATTTGCAGCAAGCACCCTGGATTGGATGTTACTACTTGATCCGCTCCCGTCCGGCACACGTCTTCCATCTTCACATCCAACACATCCATCGAATCTTCATGCTGGACCAAATTGTAAACACCCGCCGATCCACAACAGAACCCAGGGCGCTCCAACTCTTCCAATTGGAGTCCCGGAACTTTCCGAAGCAATTCAAGCGGCGGCTCGACCACTTTCTGCACATACGTCATATGGCAGGAAGGCTGATACGTCACCGTCTGATCGACCTCTTTAGAAAACGCTAGCCCGTCCATCTCAACAAGTACTTCCGATATATCTTTCACCCGACTCGAAAACGCCACTGCTCGCTCATGCCATTCCGTTCCCTCTTCAAAAAGAGACGGATAATCGATCATTTGAGCACCACATCCACCGGCATTCTCGACAATATAATCGAACTGCTCCTCTTCATAAGCGGCAATATTCTGTTTCGCAAGCTCGATCGCCTTTTCCTTCTTACCAGAATGCGCATGCAGCGCACCGCAGCACGTCTGATTTTCCGGCAAAACGACTTCCGCCCCACTCCGGAGCAGTAACTCAATCGTCGACTCATTGCTGCCGAAGAAGACACTATCCATGATACACCCTGTGAAAAAGCCGACCTTCTTCACTGCCGGACGCTTCCGCATATACCTCGTCGCGCGCTCGTTCCGTTTCGCGGGAGAAGGCATCTCAGGTAAGATTCCAGCGAACGCCTCCAAGTGAAGCGGCATTTTCCAAGGCAGTCGGTCCGCAATCCGGTCAGCACCAGACTTCTGGAAAAGCCACGTCGCAACCCCGAGTCGATCCATCCACCTTCTAGAAGGAATGAAATCATCAAAAAGGAACGATTCGACCGCTCCTGTCTGTTTCGATTCGTCCAACACTTCCTTGGCATTTTCCAAAATCGATCCGTATTGAACATTCGTCGGACACACGGAAGTACAAGCCATACAGCCGAGACACTTCTCGATCGGTTCTTCCATGTCTTCCACCGACGCTTTCCCTTCCGCCACCATTTTCACCAAATTGATGCGCCCGCGGGGAGAATGGGTTTCCGACTCCATCGTTTCATACGTCGGACAAGCCGGAAGACAATAGCCACACTGCACACAGTCGAATGTCAGATCATAGGCATGCTTCAATCCGTCAGTCATTGCGCAGCACCAGCTTCTGGCCTTTTTCCGCAAAAATCTTCCCAGGGTTCAAAATGTTATTCGGGTCCCACACTTGTTTGATCCGCCTCATCATGTCGACGCCGACGTCCCCTAACTCCATTTCCATGAACGGAGCCTTCATCGTCCCGATTCCGTGCTCACCCGACAACGTGCCTCCAAGCTCGATTGCCGCTTCGAACATCTCTTCGACCGCGAGCTCAGCACGCTTCATCTCATCAGCATCACGTTGGTCGCACAAAATATTAGGATGGAGATTGCCATCCCCGGCATGACCGAACGCAACGACTTCGAGGTTATACTTTTCTTTGATCACTTGCAGCCGGTCCATGAAGTCCGGAATCTTACTACGTGGCACCGTCGCATCCTCAGATACCTTCGTCGGCTTGATCTTCGCAATCGCAGGTGACACTTGCTTCCTCGCATGCCAGAGCTTCGCCGCTTCCTCGTCGCTTTCCGGAATGATGATATCCTTCGCCTTCATGTCCTTCATGATCGCTTCGATCTTCTCCTGCTCGACCCTTAGCGCTTCCTCCGGCCCGTCCAGTTCGACGAGAATGATCGCAGCAGCATCAACAGGAAGGCCAATCGGTTGGAACTGCTCGACCGCAACGACACAAGCCTGGTCCATAAACTCTAGCTTCGAAGGCAATACCCCTGACGTCAACGTCCGCGATATCGCTTCACCTGCTGTCCGGACTTCGTTGAACGCGACCATCATCGTCCTGACAGCCGGCGGCTTCGGCATCAGCTTCAATGTCGCTTCGACAATGACAGCAAGCGTCCCTTCAGAGCCCACGATCAACTTCGTCAGGTCATAGCCGGTCACGTTCTTGATCGTTTGCCCGCCGGTCCGGATCAATTCACCTTCCGGGGTGACGACTTCCAAACCGAGCACATGGTCTTTCGTCACACCGTATTTCAACCCACGCGGCCCACCAGAATTCTCCGCCAGATTGCCTCCGATCGTCGCCACGTGTGCACTACTCGGGTCCGGCGCATACATGAGGCCATATTTTTCCGCTTCTTTATTGATATCACCTGTCCGCACACTCGGCGAAACGGTCACTGTCAAATCGTCTGGCCTGACTTCAATCCGAGCAGGAAGCTTCGATAAGTCGAGGACGATTCCACCGTGCACCGGGAGCGGTCCGCCGCTCAAGCACGTCCCTGCCCCGCGCGGATAAACAGGCACACCATACTCATTGGCAAGCTTCAAGATCCTCGCAACTTCATACTTATCCTTCACCTGCACGACCGCTTCCGGCAAATGCTCCCCGAACGACGCATCGAAACTATAACTGTACAGATCCGCAACTTCCGTCAACACGCGCCCTTTTTCCAAGCAATCTTCCAGGGGCTTGAGCCACTTGTTCACCTCAACCGTCTCCTTTCAATTGACTGATGACATCACTGATTTCGTTAAAATAGACCGACGCCTCGTCCCACTGATCCGTCACCAGATGGACGAAGAGGATATCGATCATATGCAGCTGGGCAAGGCGGGACGACGTCGCACCGCTCCGGAACGGGGCCGGAATCTCTCTGGAGGCAGATATGTAAAGCGAGACATCGGCAAACGACGTTACTCTTGAATTTCCATACCGCGTCAAACTGATGGTTTTCGCACCCTTCGACTGGGCGATTTCCATGATTTTCGCCGTTTCATACGTCTCACCGGAAAAAGAGATCCCGAACACGACATCCGACTCGTCTACGTTCGCGATGTTCATCGCCGCGTTATGCAAATCGGTGAAAGCGGACGTCGCCCGGTTCATGCGCAAGAACTTCTGCTGGGCATCCTGCGCAATAATGCCGGAAGCTCCGACCCCGAAGAAGTGGATGCGCCTCGCTTCCTTCAACAGCTGCACCGCTTTTGATAACGTCTCGTAATCGACGAGCTCGGATGTCTCCTTAATCGCCTGCAAATTGTTATTGGTCACTTTTTCTACTATTTCATAAGGCTCTTCCCCCGGCTGGATATCCCGAAACTTGGACTCCGGTCGTTTATGGAGGTCGCCTGAGATCCGTAGTTTCAGCTCCTGAAGCCCCTTCAGCCCCAGTGACTTGCATAAGCGAATCACCGCCGCGCTGCTCGTCGAACTCAGTTCACCGAGCTGAGCCGCTGTGCAATGGATCGCTTCATGCGGATGCTCCAGGATGAACTTCGCTATTTTCTTCTCAGAGGGCGGCAGTTTCTCCTGCATCTCTGTCAGCATCATCAATCCGCCCGTTAATCCGTTCTTCATCATCGACACCACACCTATCCTTTAATCGCACCTTCTGTCATACCTTTGACAATCCGTCGCTGGAAGATCGCATACAACACAATCACCGGCACAATCGCGATGACGAGACTCGCAAACAACGTCCCCCACGCGTTTGTGTACTGCGTTTCATTACTGATGTAATCAATCGCCAAAGCGAGCGTGTAATTCTCTTCACTTTGTAGAAAAATCAAAGCCATGAAATATTCGTTCCAAAATTGGATCATATTCATGATCGTAACCGTAATGATCCCGGTTGTCGACAGCGGCGTAATGATTTTCCAAAGGATGCCGTACGGAGACATCCCGTCGATCGCCGCCGCTTCCTCAAGCGATTTCGGAATCGTCGCCATGAAACTCGTCAGCACGAAAATACTGAACGGAAGCTGACTGACCGCATACACGATCGCAAGTCCGAAGATATTATCAAGCAGATTCAGCTGCATCAATAAGAAGAAAAGCGGAATCCACCCCAGCACCATCGGAATCATCATCGCAGAAATGTATATCGTGAAAAGGAGCCGGTTGCCGCGGAAGCGAATCCGCTCGAGCGCATAAGAGGTCGGAATCGCCATTGCCAATGTCAGCAAGGCACCGAGCCCTGTTACGATCAAACTATTGAACACGCTGATGTCGATGTTGTAGTTGCTCCAGGCATCAGCAAAATTTTGAAAGTTGAACACTTCTGGCAGTCCCCACGGGTTCGCATAAATCTCCGCATTCGACTTGAACGCACCGAGAATCATCCAAATGATCGGATAGAGGACGGCGAGTGCCCATAGCACAAGCGGAATACGCACAACGGACCTCGAGAGCCATCTTCTTTGTTTCATGTCTTCCCCTCCTTCACATTAATACTCCACTTTCTCGCGTCTCATCATGAATTGCATAATCACGACGGTGATCAACGACAAGATCAAAATCATGACGCCGATTGTCGCACCATAACCGAAGTTATATTTTACAAAAGCCTGCTCATACAAGTACGACCCCATCACGTGCGTCGAGTTGTTCGGCCCCCCGCGCGTCATGACCTGGACGATGATGAACGAGCCGTTCAGCGTTGTAATGATGATATAGAGAATCGAGATCTTGATCTGCGGCCAGATCAGCGGCAACGTCACCTTCCAGAACTGCTGCCATTCTGTCGCTCCATCAATCTCCGCTGCTTCATAATAACTTTTCGATATGTTCGAAATTCCGCCCATCAGCATCAACATGAACAACCCGATCCCGGCCCACACGGAAGGTAGAACAAGACTCGGCAATGCCCACGTCTCACTTCCGAGCCACGGCTTCGTCCATTCCTCGAGCCCGATGAATTCAAGCCCAGAGTTGACGAGTCCGAGGTTCGGGTTATAGATGAACGTCCACAAGATTCCGATGACGACGACCGACATAATATTAGGAAAGAAGAAGATAATCCGGTAAAAAGGCGCTTCCTTGATTCTCATCTGAGTGAGCGCCACCGCGAAGAACGTGGATAGGATCATAATGCCGATCACTTTGGCGACAACGAGAAAATAGTCATGAAGAATCGTGCGTGGAATAATTTCATCGCTGAACAACCTCTTGTAGTTGTCGAACCCAACGAACTCTCCGACAGAAGAGGCACCGGACCACTCGAATAACGAATAATAAAGACCATTCACAAGCGGATACAGCGTAAAGACAGCAAACAAGATAAAGGTCGGGACAAGACAAAAGGCCAGGAACAAATACGACTGTTTTTTCGATTGGACCACGTATGTACACCCCTTTTCTGTAAAAAGAGAATGTAGAGACTAGGAAGCCCCTACATTCATCTGTGATCTACTCCAAGCTTTGACGATATTCTGACGCCGCTTTTTCCGCTTCTTCTGCAAACTCTTCAGCAGAAATGTTTCCGAGCATCAGCGATACAAGCGAGTTACTGATCGGTGTTTCGAGGCTCGCACTCATCGGGTGCGGCTTCTGATAGATCTGCACCTGTTCTGGATCGTTGATCATTTCATTCGCCTTCTTCAAGAACTCAGGCACTTCATCACTTGAAGCAAGGTCGACACCTTGTAAGTTCATGATTGCGCCAGTATGTTCAGAGAACGATTTCGCATATTCTTTCGTGAACACGAACTCGACAAAGGCTTTCGCCGCTTCCGGGTTCTCCGCTTTTTCAGCAATGGCAAGTGGTCTCAAGTCAGGAACGATCGCTCCAGGCTCGCCTTCATCCTGCATTGGAGACGGAATAAATCCGTACTCGAAGTCATCCGGCGTATCATTCGCCATCTCATTCGGCAGCCAGAATCCGACTGGAATGAACGCATTGTCATGAAGCAGGAAGTTCATCTGAGACTGCGTATGGTTCAGCGCACCGAAACCATCGTCGATGTAGCCAGCTTTCTGCATCTCTTCGACTTTCTTCATGACGTTCATGACAGGCTCACTCGTCCATGCGCCCTCTTTTCCTTCGATAACGTCCGTCAGCAGCTCGTCGCCACCCGCGGCACCAAAGGCAGGGTACAACACACCACGCAAGAAGTAGTAAGGATACTGCCCCGTCGTGACGAACGGTGCGATGCCCTCGTCTTCTTTGATCTGTCCCATCGTATCCATGAAACTAGGAAAATCGGAAGGAACCGTCCAGTCATTTTCCTCGAACCAAGCATTGTCATACCACGTGCCCCACGTGTCAAAAACGAGCGGCAAGCTGTAGATGCTGCCATCATATGTAGCAGGATCCACGATGAAGCTCTCTTCAAGCTTCGATCCGTCCTCCAGTTCAACCGATGACAGCCATTCCGTCATGTCCATCAGCTGACCGTCTTCCACCATCTGCGTTTCACTAGAACCGGCACCGTCGATGTAGACGACATCAGGCGGATCGTCCGATACCCAGCGCGAACGCATCTCTTCATTGATATTCGGTCCGGCGTGTTCCGTAATCGTGACATCCGGATACTCCTCTTGGAAGTCTCCAATCACTTCTTTCCACCAAGAATCCCCGTAGCCTCCAACGAAATATTGGATTTCAAGCTCTCCGGAAATCTCCCCGTCTTCGGCATTTTCATCCGTTGCCGGCTCTTCTCCCTCTGCATCCTCACCGCCATCATCCGAACTCGCACCCGGCGCACAGCCGACGAGCAGCCCGAAAACCATCAACACGACAAGCAAGAACCAAGACATACCCTTTCGCATCATCAAGGTGAACTCCCCCTTTTTTAATGGTGAAATATATTTGAAACCACTAAGGTATTCAAATCGATCGACTTTCAATCGCACGTCTGAGCTGCCCATCGTGTTGTCGTAAACGCGCATTCGCTTCTTCCAGCGAAACAGACGACTCCAGCATCACAATCGCCGGCTTCACCTGATACTTCGCTTCATCCAACGCTTGCTCCGCTTCCTTATAACCCGCGTCCGTCACTTCCATCAAAATACGTTTCGCTCGCTCTCGTAATTTATAATTGCTAGCATGAACATCGACCATCAGATTTTCATAAACTTTGCCGAGCTGGACCATGACCGTCGTACTGATCATATTGAGGATCATCTTGTGCGCGGTCGCAGCTTTCAACCTGGTCGAGCCCGTCAGCACCTCAGGTCCGACCAAAACCTCGATCGGCACATCAGCAAAAGCACTGATCTCAGAGGACGGATTGCAAGATAACGAAATGGTCTTCGCTCCTATTTTGCCTGCATACTTTAAAGCCCCGATCGGATACGGCGTCCGGCCGCTCGCCGTAATGCCAATGATCACGTCCGCTTCCGTGACCGCTTTTTGCTCAAGGTCATGAGCTCCCTCTTCCTCACTGTCTTCGGCATTCTCCCTAGCTTTCAAAAAAGCCCGATCGCCACCTGCCATGACAGCCTGCACCATGTCAGGCGGCACCATGAACGTCGGCGGGCATTCCGACGCATCGATCACGCCAAGCCTGCCACTCGTGCCGGCGCCGACATAAAAGAGTCTGCCACCCTTTTTCACCGCTTCGGTAATGATATTGACCGTCTCCTCAACCTGCGGAATCACTTCCGACACCGCATCAAGGACGTGCCGATCCTCTTGATTCATCACCTGCAACATCTCGCCCACCGTCATCTGATCCAAATTCTGCGTCCTCGGGTTCCGTTTTTCTGTCGTCAATGAAGCGAGTGAATCAGTCATGGACTCCACCACCTTCCCTTACGTTCTCTGCCTTCTTCCCAAGCATGACCGCCCCGAACTCTGGAGGCGCATGCGGCTCTTGGAAAACGCCTAACTTCCTATCTAGTAACCTGTTTTGAAATGCCCGCTTCAATGTGGGAGAAAAAGTGAACATCGACCCTGCCACCGTTATCGGCGTTCTCTCGTTAAAATAAGGCGACTGCTTTGCTAGACTCGCAACGTGCAAGACTAGTTCATCCGCTGCTTCTTCTATTAAGCGGGTCGCGACTTCATCCCCTTTTTCACAAGCCTTGATGACAAGGGAGGCGAGCTGCGCCACTTCCTGCTTCTCGCGCGGCTTCTCGTACATGTACTGGATCAAATCTTGTTCGTGCTCTAAGTTCAACGCTTGCAGCACGAGTTCGCTGAGCATCGTTCGAGGACCACGCCCATCATGCGCCTTCACCACACTAGATAACGCTTTCAAAGAAAGATAGTATGCTCCACCTTCATCTCCAAGCAGATGTCCCCAACCACCGCAGCGATAAAATCCACTTACTTCATCACGAGCCACAGCATTCGATCCCGTCCCCGCAATCACCAACATCCCACTCCGCACTTCCGGTGCCAACGCTCCCTCTAACGCAATTTCACTATCCGATCCTATGTAGTATTCAGTATTTTCTGATAAATTAAGTGAAAAAAAGAGAGCATCGAGCGCTTCTTCCATACGTTTGATGTCTTTCGCACGACCGAGACCTGCAAGGCCGATACCGATCGAGGCGATTTGTTCCGGGGATATGTTGTACCGGGTGCACCCTTCCAGTACCAGCCCCTTAATCCGTCTCGCCGCTTCCTCAAAGCCGACGATATGAGGATTCGATCCTGCTCCGGTGATACTCAAAGGTTGCTCGGGCATTTCGGTTCTTGAGGATTCAAGGAATAAACACTTCGTCTTCGTTCCACCTCCGTCGATACCGACTCGAAACTCTTTCAAGTGATCCCCTCCATTTGACTTTATTCTACGGGTGTTGAAATTATATGTCAATATATTTTGAATTATTCTGTAATTTTGTTTCAGAGTTTGGAGTTGGGCATTTGAGTTGGGGACGGTTCTCGTGTTTGTGCAAACACGAGAACCGTCCCCAACTCAAAAATCTCCACAAAAAAGTTCGAACCTCATATGTAAGGTTCGAACTAAATTATGTTCTTCACGCTTTTGAATACTCATCTTCTTGAGTGCCCTCCGTGCCATCAATGACAAAAGGAATCCCAAGTACTCTAGAAAGCTTATAAAGTGTTTCTGTTCTAGGACTAGTTAAGCCAGCTTCAATTCTGCCAATAGTCGATTTAGGAATGCCTGCTTTATCAGCAAGCTCTTGTTGAGAGTAACCTATTTTTTTTCGATGTTTTTTAATCTGTGCAGCAACGCGACCCTCCCACTGAAGATTCTCGACGTGATCCTTTCCAGTCAAGTCCGCATACTTTCTAATATAATCACTCATTTTGAACACCTCCATCATCCATATAGGTTAGGATCACCTATACAGTACTCTTCATAAATAGACTCTGCCGGCACTATGTCCTCCCGCTTAACTGAACCATTATATTGTTTATCAAAGTAGAATAGCAAAATAACTTTGGAATAGTTGTGGATTGCATAGAGTATTCGGTGATCGCCAGTTTTTCTTCCCTTTATACCCCATCGATAAAAATTAGAGAAAACAGTATTGGCATTTAGATGCTTAATGGATGGAGGTACCTCTCCACCAACTTCTTCTACTCCTTCATCATCAGGATAAGGGTCATATTGAATAATAGTTAATTGACGAGTATATCTATCAGCTAATTGTCGCCAAATCCCCATTTTCCCTATTCTAACCTCTTGTTCAGCTTTATATAATATTAGGCCTTCAAAATCCTCCACATTTCCTCTATAAACGATTTCAAAAGGTATATCCACTAAGAAACCCTACTCCCTTTATTAAAATGATAGCATATAAGCCACTAAATTTGAATGAACCGTTTCTCCTCCAACCTTAGAAATAGCCTTTTTCGAACGCTTATTTCCTAATTCATCTTTAGAATACAGTAAATGGTTATAAGGGTCTAACAACTAAAAACAGCTTTATATACTGGAATTGACTCTAGATTCTATTTTTTCTCTTATAGAAGATTCAAATTTCTAACCGCTTTCTCTTCAATAATATAAAAACAGGTAAAAATGGGGACGGTTCTGCTGTTTAATTAAACAGCAGAACCGTCCCCAACAAAAATCTATTTCACAATCTGCACTTTTCGAATCGTACGATCTTCCACTTTCAGCACTTTGAACGTAAGGTTATTCCGCTCTAAGATCTGTCCTACTTCCGGAAAGTAATTCAACTCACTCAAAATATACCCAGCCAGAACGTCCTCATCCTCCGGAATCTCTGTATCGAAAATCGAGTTCAGGCGACGAAGCGGAATTTTACCGTCACAGATGATTTCAGTATCCGTGACCTTCTCGACAAGCGAATCCGTTTCGAGGTCAGTTTCATCGGAAATCTCAAGTCCGAGCATCGCTTCAATGATATCTTCGTGCGTCAAGATCCCTTCCGTTCCGCCATACTCATCCAGCACAATCGCCAGATGCTTTTTCTCAGAAGTCATCTTCCGGAACACTCGCTCGATCTGATGGAATTCATACACAATCATGGGATCTGTGTCACAGAATTCCATCAATGGCTTATCCTGCTCCGTCGACCAGGCAATCAAATACTTCGAGTGCAGCACCCCGACGATGTCGTCGATGTCGTCATGATACACCGGGTACCTCGTAAACGGGTTCTGAAGCGCGACTTCCCGCACATCTTCGTAAACTGCATCACTCGGCAACGCTACCAAATCCACGCGCGGTGTCTTCAACACGTCTTTTACATTCAAATTATAAAAATCGAGCACACCTTTGATTCGGTCCGACTCCACTGGGTGGAACGTCCCTTCAGAATCCGCGATATCGACCATCAACCTGAGTTCCTCTTTCGAAACCGAGGCTTCCTGCACCTGCCCCTTCGAGAGCGCCTTGGTGATTGCATCGGTCATCTTGTTTAACGCGACCGTAATCGGCTTGAACAAAACGACAAAGAAGCGAATCACAGGTGATACCGCAAGCGCAATTCGGTCCGGGAAAGTTGCCGCGACCGACTTCGGAATGACCTCGGAGAAAATGATGATCGTGACCGTCAGAATAGCCGAAGCAAGCCCTACGCTAAAGTCATACTGGATCGCAAGCGTCGTGACTAGCGTCGGTAGCAGGATGTTCGCAATATTATTTCCTATCAAAATCGTCGTAATGAACTGACTCGGCTTCGAAACCAAATTCAACAGCTTCTCTGCCTTTTTATCATGATTATTCGCCTTTGACTGAAGCTTCATCCTGTTCGTCGCCGTCAAAGCCGTTTCACTTCCTGAGAAAAATAGAGATACAAATAACAATAAGATGATCGCAATGATCAAAACAAATTTCCCCCTTATGTATTAACAGACCTTCTCCCTTTCAAAAAAGGACAGAATCACAACCATTATACCTGTTTCGTTTAGGGGTTTCCATTGGGGACGGTTCTCGTGTTTGGTGGATGTGTTCTTCATAACGTGAGAACCGTCCCCAATCTAATTCTGCCCAACCTCTAACCCCCCTTCCAAACCAAGTCCACCTATCACTCCTAACGCGAGAACCGTCCCCAACCTAAATCCGCCCTACCTCCACCACCCTTCCAAACCAAGTTCACCTGTCACTCCTAACACGAGAACCGTCCCCAACCTAAATCCCCAACCTAAATTTAGCGCCACACCCCCAACACATTCGCCCAACCTCAACCCTTATTCCAAATCAAGCCCCCGCACCCAAACACCAGAACCGTCCCCAAATCAAAAGCCCACCCTCCAAAACCCTACACAAATCCACCAATCCATCCTCTCCCCCTTCCCAATTTTGCTTTTATAGTTTAAAATATTAAATGTTATAATTTTTGGAAATCCATTGGTTTCATACTGTTTGGAATCATATGTCGCTGAAACAGATATAGTGTAAGCGGTTCCAATCAGTTGATTCATACAATTATTCAAGGAGGGACTTCTTATGATGAAGAAAAGTTTTTGGTCCGTGCTGGCTCTTGGGTTCTTAGCATTGGTCCTAGCTGCCTGTGGCGGTGGAACAGCCGACTCAGATGAAGGCGGAGACAGCGCTTCTGGCGGAGAAGGCGACAGTGGCGAAACACAATTTGTCAACATTTTGACTGGTGGACCACAGGGTACATATTACCCTCTTGGTGGAGCTTTCGCGACGATCATCAACAACAACGTAGATGGTGTCGAAGCAAACGCAACTTCAACAGGTGCTTCTGTTGAAAACATGAAATCACTACGCGATGGCGACGGGGAACTAGCTTTCGTCCAAACTGACATTGCTTCTTATGCTGCAGAAGGAAAGCTTATGTTCGAAGGGGATCAAATCGATAATGTACAAGCTGTCGGTACCCTTTACCCTGAAACAATCCAAATCGTAACAACGAAAGATTCCGGTATTGAAACAGTAGCGGATCTTGAAGGAAAAGTTGTATCTGTCGGAGCTCCTGGTTCTGGTACGTATGCTAACGCTGAGAATATCCTTAGCATCCACGACCTTTCTATCGATGAAGACATCGAAGCTCGTAACCTTGCTTTCGGTGACTCTACTTCTGGTATCCAAGACGGAACGATCGACGCGGCGTTCATCACATCTGGTACACCAACAGGTGCGGTAGAAAGCCTTGCAGCTACGGCTGACGTCAACATCGTTAAGTTCGAAGAGTCTAAGATCCAAGCATTGATCGATGAGTTCGGTTACTATGCAGAGGATGAAATCGCTGAAGGAACGTACGGTCTTGAAGAACCAGTCAAGACAGTCGCTGTTCAAGCGATGCTTGTAGCAAACAGTGACTTGAGCGAAGATCTTGTTTATAACATGACGAAAGCGATCTTCGAAAACACAGATCAAGTTCAGCACAGCAAAGGTGAATTGATCACTGCTGAGTCTGCGCTTGATGGTGTCGGGATTGAACTTCACCCTGGTGCGAAAAAGTACTTTGATGAAGCTGGTGTAAGTGCTGAGTAATTTCAGACCTTACGCTTATCTGGGACTGCCCTTCCTGAGGACAGTCCCTTCTCCTTTCCAATAATAGAAAAAAGGAGACTTTTTTTATGAAAAGTAAGTGGATTTGGACATCTATTGTCCTATGTATTGCCGTCCTTCTGTCGGCAACAGCCTGGCTTTTTCTAGGCGAGCGTTATGTCGTCGCTTTTCAAATGATGCCGGAAAAAGAAACGAATGCGTATTTACCTGTATCGGAAAGTGATCATTTCCAGTTGAAGTTCACCCACTCGGTGCACTTGTCCGATGTTTTTGAAGAATATGCCGTCCAAGACACCAAACTGAAACCGGTCCAGCTCATCTATGAGGACACGGCCATCGGAATGCCTTCCAATGCAGGTGAAGGAGAAACATTCGAAATGCGGGACGGTAAATACTACATCACGAATCTTCAGGGCGATTATGAATCGATCGATGTGATGCTAGGCCAAGTCAGAGCCAACCACACTATCATCTATCATGATCACACCTATCCACTCAAGGATTACTTAGAGGCAGGTTCGTGGGTCAAAATTAAACCATTACACATCTCTAATTGGCAATGGTTGAAAGGAGTGAAGCTCTTATGAGTGAATCTGTAGACAAACAAAAAGAAATCATGGAAAAATACGACCCAGACTCCCAAGTCAGACAATTGTCGGGGTGGCTTGCGAAGGTTGCTTTCATTCTATTACTCGCCTTCTCCGTATTCCAGCTCACCACTTCCACCGTATATCCGCTTCCAGCGCAAATCCTGCGCTCGGTTCACGTTGGGTTCGGTTTAACGCTTATCTTCCTCCTCTTCCCAGCAACGAAAAAGAACCGCGTCAAAGGGAAGATCGGTTGGTATGACCTTGTACTATCAGCCTTAAGTATCGGAGTAGGACTGTACTGGCCATTATTCTACGATCAAATCGTCATGCGTGCAGGTGACATGACGCAGCTCGACTTCATCGTCGGAGCACTAGCTGTCTTACTCGTCCTCGAGGCGACTAGAAGAGCCGTCGGAATCCCGATCACCGTCATCGCCATCCTATTCCTGGCGTACGCGTATTGGGGACGACAGATGCCTGGATTCCTGATCCACCGAGGAGTCGACCTCGACACGTTGGTTCAGGCAATGTTCTTTACAACAGAAGGAATTCTCGGAACACCGATTGCGGTATCGTCCACTTTCATATTCCTATTCCTACTATTCGGATCCTTCCTTGTAAAAACAGGCGTCGGACAGTATTTCAATGACCTCGCCGTAGCCCTTGCCGGAAAAAGAACCGGAGGACCTGCGAAAGTAGCGATTTTCTCAAGTGCCCTGCAAGGTACGATTAGCGGTAGTTCCGTTGCCAACGTTGTAACGTCCGGTTCCTTCACGATTCCGATGATGAAACGTCTCGGCTACCGACGTGAGTTCGCAGGAGGCGTCGAAGCCGCTGCCTCAACTGGTGGACAGCTGATGCCACCGATCATGGGTGCAGCAGCCTTCCTAATGATCGAATTCATCGGCATCGATTACTGGACGATTGCCAAAGCAGCGACGATTCCAGCCATCCTGTACTTCACAGGGATTTGGATCATGACGCACTTTGAAGCAAAACGTACTGGACTCAGCGGACTTCCTGATGAAGACATCCCGGATAAAAAAGAAGTATTCAAGAAATTGTATTTACTCCTACCAATCCTTGCGATTGTCTTGTTCCTAGCAACAGGCGTCAGTGTCATGCGCTCTGCGCTATACGGTATTTTCACAGTTATCTTAGTCGGATTGATCCGTGAAGAAAAATTCCGCAAAATCTATCCAATCGTATTCGGTGCAGGCTTCGTCGCACACGCCATCTACAGCGTAGCGATGGCAGACAGCTTCAGCATCGTATCATCGCTCATTGCAGCGACCATCGCAACCATCGCAGTCAGCCTGTTCTTCGATGGTAACTTCAAAGACATGATCGATGCCCTAGTAGACGGTGCCCGCACCGCTCTTGGCGTAGTCGCAGCAACCGCTGCAGCAGGTATCATCGTCGGAGTCGTCACGAAAACAGGACTCGGCCTGAAGCTTGCGAACAGTCTCGTATCGATCGCAGACGGACAAGTCTTGATCACTCTATTCTTCACGATGCTTGCAGCCATCGTCCTTGGAATGGGATCACCGACGACTGCCAACTACGTCATCACGTCAACAATTGCCGCGCCAGCCATCATCCTGCTCGGCATTGAAGACCTAGCTGCTCACTTGTTCGTATTCTACTTCGGTATCATCGCCGACATCACGCCGCCGGTTGCCCTAGCAGCCTTCGCCGCGTCCGGTGTCGCATCATCCGAACCCATACGAACCGGCGTCAATGCCGCCAAGCTCGCCATTGCTGCCTTTATCATCCCGTACATGTTCGTCCTGGAGAACCAGCTACTCATGATCGACACATCCTTCGTCGAACTGATCTGGATTCTCTTCACCGCCGTATCAGGTATGATTGCAATCGGTGCAGGACTAGTCGGCTACTGGTATCGTAAAGTCGAATGGTACGAAAGGATTCCAGCCGTCCTAGGCGGACTAACCTTGATCTACCCGAGCACGATCAGTGACGTCATCGGTATTTCCGTCTTCGTCATCCTACTCGGACTTCAGTTCCTAGTAAAACGCGACATGATTGGAAAACCAGTCGTCAACAACAGACAATCCAGCAGCAACGCATAATTTAATTTGGGGACGGTTCTCCCGTTTGGGAGAACCGTCTTTTTATGTGGGTCTGGTGTGGGGCTTTTGTGTTGGGGACGGTTCTGCTGTTTGGTTTCCAGCGCAGCTTTGTATGGAAATTTGCGGTGGGCTTGATTTGTGTCGGGGACGGTTCTCACGTTAGGACTAAGCTTTACAAATCAAATACACCGACACACCTAAAATTCTAGCAAGCTGCCGGACTGTAACACCCTCTAGCGCCTTCCTCTACGCAACACCTCATCTCTCTCCACTTTTGGCAGAGATTTAACCTGCGGAATCTCCATTTTACCGATCACTTCTATTACCTTGATTCGAGCCTCCTCATCCGTCATCCTTTTCTGACTTACCGGCCAAGCATCGATCCCATCATACTCTTCTTGCAACCTATGATAGTCAATAAGCTTTCCCTTAGCCGTATCCTTTTCTCTAGAAAACAACCCGCACACAGTAGAAGTATTCAATAGATTCACGGGGTAGCTGACTTGTCCGAAATAGAGCCGACAGCTGCTCCAAACATATTCCTCAGGATGATCAACCATTCCCGCCTTCACCGGATTCATATGAATATACCGGATCACCCTCAGAACAGCTATCTCGGATTCCACCACCTCACTTATAAAGCGGTCCTGAAAAAGGTGCCCATTCGTCGCATACGTGAAATTGTAATATCGGGCGTAACTCACTCCCACGCGCTTCATCAAACTAGAAATGCTTTCTCTTCCCTCTTTAATCATCAGATGAACGTGATTATTCATCAGGCACCATCCCATCACCTGAAACTCCTTCCCGGAGAATTGCTTCAGCTTTGCTAGAAATCGGAGCCTGTCTTTATCATGGTGAAAGATTTCTTGTCGGTTCGCCCCTCGCAGAATGACATGATAGATGCCGCTCCTACTCTTCCTCCTCGATCGCCTTGGCATACACTCACCTCCTTAAGGTAAGCATATCCTTTCTCAAGTCATCCAGCGAACGAGCATTTAAACCGTTTCGCAGGATCCAATGCTCTTAATTTCAAAACTTACTCTAGTAAAACAGCAATTTCTTACCTACAATGCGATGACAAAACACCAGAACCGTCCCCAACACAAAACCCAACTCAAAAAACCTGAATTCCACCATTTGTCGGTGAAATTCAGGTTTTTTCATTAAACAATCACATTACCGTCTAACTTACATTTCTATCATTCAAGTATAATTCAAGCTTATCATCTTCATCTTCGTCATTTCTTTAATCGCATACTTGACCCCTTCATAACCATAGCCTGAATCCTTTCTTCCACCGTATGGCATATGGTCAAAACGTAACGTAGGAATATCATTCACGAGAACTTGTCCTACATCAAGGGCATGGGCCATGCGTAAGCCTGTCTTTATGTCTGAAGTGAAAACACCAGCATTCAAGCCGTATCGTGAATCATTCATTTCCTCTAGTGCCTCTTCACTGTCATTTACAACATTTACGTTTACAATAGGGCCGAAGACTTCTCTTGAAGAAAGTTTATCTGATGCATCCACACCTTGCATGATCGTTGGCTCAAGACCATATCCGAAACACTTTCCTCCACACAAGATTTCTGCACCATTTTTAGTAGCATCCTCAATCCAATCCAACAGCCTCGCTTGTGAGGATTCATCTATTAAAGAAGCTATGTCGGTCCCCTCATCAAATGGATCACCATATTGTAATTTGGAAGTAGCTTGAACTAGTTCTGTAATAAACTTTTCTGAGATTTGATTGTGCACATACACCCTTTGAGTACTAATGCACACTTGACCACTATAAGAGAAGGCACCAGTGGCTACCTTTCCAGCAATTTCACTTAGATTCTCTTCTTCCGTTCGATCGATGTAAAGAGCTGAATTATTACCAAGCTCAAGCGTCAATTTTTTTAATCCGACTTGAGACTTGATTGTTTCCCCAACCTCTGGACTACCTGTGAAAGTAATCTTTTTCACATCAGGGTGATCGATCAAAACCTTTCCAAGACGAGGTCCATCTCCCGTTACAACCGCTAACGCTTTCGAAGGTAGACCTGCTTTTTCAAAAGCTTCTTTTAGTAAGAAGGAGGATAACGGTGTTTTCTCAGCAGGTTTGACGACGATGGTATTTCCGGCCGCTATCGCCGGGCCTACTTTGTGGACTACTAGATTAAGAGGGAAATTGAAAGGCGTAATAGCACCTATCACACCGAGTGGCTCATAAATAGTGTAGGCATCCCTTCCTTGGCCATTTGGTGCAGCATCCAGTCGGATGGATTCTCCCTCGAGCTTTCTTGCTTCTACAGCACAAAACTTTAACGTTTCTATTGTGCGGTCCACTTCGCCGCGAGCATATTTGATCGGCTTTGCAGACTCTTTAACAATGGTGGAAGCAAACCTTTCTTTTTCTTCTTCTATAATACCGGCTACTTTAATCAAAATCTCGGAGCGCTCCGCCAAGCTCATCGATGCTAATTCGTCAGTAACAGACTCTGCCTCTTGAATGGCACGCTCCATCTGAGAATTTGAGCACTCCGGAATGGTAGCAACCTCTTCTTTTGTATGTGGATTTACCAACTTATAGCTTCCTTCACTACCTTCCAGCAGGTCCTCTATGTATGTGCTCACTAATGCCATTTCACACTCTCCCTTATAAAAATTTCCTCCTACTTTTCAGAAGGAGGAATGTTATTGGATTATCCCCAGACCTTGCTCATACTTTCTTCTACAATATTTAATCCTCTATCCAATTCTTCGTCTGACAAAGTCAACGGAGACAAGAACCGAATTACATTTGAATAAACACCTGACTTTAGAAGGAGCAATCCGAGTCGATTCGCTTCCTTAAGTATGTGTGCTACAGAGTCTGGATCCGGCTCTTTCAATTCTGGGTCTTTGACGATTTCCACAGCACACATTGCCCCTAGTCCACGAATGTCACCAATTTGAGGATATTTTCCCTGTAACTGTTCCATCCTTGCTCTAATGATGTCACCAATTTCTGCTGAGCGTTCGTTTAAGTTCTCTTCTTCAATAATATCAAGGACAGCTAAAGCCGCCTGACAACCGAGTGGACTTCCTGCATACGTTCCACCTAGTTCTCCAGGTTCCGCAGCGTCCATTAGATCCTTTCGACCTATTAATCCACTAATCGGCACACCAGCTCCCATTGATTTGGATATCGTAATCAAATCTGGTACTACGTCAAAATGATCAATAGCGAAGTAGCGCCCACACCTCGCAAAGCCAGTTTGAATTTCATCTGCAACGAGGAGAATACCATGCTTCTTACATATGTCAGCTACCCCTTGTATGAAAGTAGCATCAGGTACAATAAAACCACCTTCTCCTTGTACGGGTTCTAATACAACCGCTGCTACTTGGTCTGCGCTAATTTCTGTGGTAATCAATTCATCCAACTGAGACAGTAGTATCTTAGAATAAGTTGTTGAATCTATTTCATCCGGCTTTCTATATAAGTATGGATAGGGACCACGGTACACCTCTGGAGCAAAAGGACCGAACTCAAACTTGTACGGTTTCACTTTGCTCGTCATGCTCATCGTCATCAGGGTACGCCCGTGGAACCCACGATTGAATGTAATGATTCCTTTTCGCCCAGTCGCCTTGCGAGCAACTTTAACAGCATTTTCAACTGCTTCAGCACCACTATTAAAAAAGGCCACTTTCTTTTCATGTTCACCGGGAGCCAACTCGGCGATACGCTCTGCGAGTTCAATATACGATTCATACATCATGACGTTAAATCCAGTATGAACAAAGCGAGATGCTTGTTCAGAAATGGCTTCTACTACCTTAGGGTGGGAATGGCCAACATTGATTGTGCCAATAGCTCCAGCAAAATCTAGAAATTCATTTCCATCCACATCTTTGATAGTCGTCCCATTTGCACTTTCAGCGAATGTCGAAGATCCACAACTGATAGCTCGAGGAACTATATTGTCTTTTCTCTTTAGCAATTTCTCACCTTTTGCCCCTGGAATTTGGGTCATCTGTTCTGTATTCATTCGGCCCATCTCCTTCCTAACTCTTCATATACTTTTTGATCTTTCGCATAGCAGATGACTGGCTGATGCCTAAACTATCTGCGACTTTATAGCTTGATCCGTACAAATCATAAGCTTCCGTAATCAAATACCGCTCCATTTGTTCAAGCTTTTCAGGGAGTGTTTCAGCATGTGAGATTGATCCTGCTTTGATAATAGAAGGTAACTGATCTATTGTGATCTCTGTAGTCTCGGACATGATAACTAGTCGCTGGATCAAGTTCTCCATCTCCCTGATATTCCCTCTCCATTCATACTCATAAAGAGCATTTAAAGCAATTGGTGAGAAGGTCTTATGCTGGTTGTATTCTTCATTGAATGTCTGTAGAAAATGATTAGCTAGCGGATAGATATCATTCTTCCGATTTCTAAGAGGAGGGATGTAAACCGGAAGAATGTTAAGCCGGTAATAGAGGTCGCCTCTGAATTCACCGTTCTGCACCTTTTCCTCCAAATTATGACTTGTTGAGAAGATGAAACGTACCGACTTATCACTGTTTTCAAGAGTTTTCAGCAGATTCGCTTGAAAATGTAGTGGCATCTCACTAATCTCATCAAACAATAATGTACATCTATCCGGCAATTCAACAAGCCCCTCTCCACCTTCTAAATACTTGAATAGTTCTATTTGGCGGTTCTGTTTTGGAAGTTCTGCACAATTAATCTCCTGGAACACGCCGTCACTATACTTGCTGAGTGAATGAATTTTCTTTGCAAGCAATGTTTTTCCTACGCCGGTTTCACCAGATAAAAGAACTGGGACATCCGTTAGTGCTATGCGGGAAGAAGCTTTTAAAACCTGTTGTATTTCATCACTTTCTGCAATGATATCGCCAAACACTGCTCCCTGCGTCTTAGATTGATCCTCCAATTGTTTCTCAAGCTTCTGTACTCGCTCTCTCAATTCATTAAGGTCTGACAAATCACGTGCGTAGCTGATTACTTTTGTAAGCTCTCCGGTCTCTTTATCGAATACAGGACGTGACTTAACAAAAAGCCTTTTCCCTCTTGTTGTCCTCTGCATAATCTCAACCGGCCGCTGCCTTTTAAGTACCTCTAAGGTCGCGGAAGGGGTGAACAAGTCATCTTCCAAATTTTTTATACTAGCTCCAATCAGGCGATCCGCCTGGACACCATAGTTCGTTTCACACGCTTCGTTAACATATAAAACTATCCCATTACGATCAATTACGAAAATCTCGTCTACTGAATGTTCAACAATCTCTTCAAACAAATGATTCTCTTTCATTGTCATCACCTATGTCTTAGTCGTATAGGAAAAGTATATCAAACAAGAACATCTAGGATTTTACCGACTCTGTGGAAAAAGCAAGACGTTTAACCGTGTCTTCCATTACCTTTCCAGCTTTTTCAATGTCTTCCCAAGAAGTATCCTCTTCTTCACAGTGACTTTTGCCTGCGCGACTCGGAGCAAAGACCATGACTGTTTTACCTATACGATTCATATACATTGCGTCATGCCCTGCACCACTGACGATTTCTGAGAAATCAACGTTGTGCTTTCTGCATGCGTTACTAAGTAATTCACTTAAGCCCGGATCAAAAGATACGGGTGTCATATAGGAAAGATCCTCACATAGACTTTCTGTATCATCTTCCAGTGCTACTTCTCTGATAAGTCGTTTCACTTTTTCAATTCTACTCAGTAGCTTTGAATGGTCAGGATGGCGAATGTCGAGTGAGAAAGTCGCACTGTTTGATACAACGTTAATCGTATTCGAAGCTGTACCGATTTTCCCGAAGGTGACAATTGTTTCATCTTCTAAATTCATCACCCAATCATGGATTCTTTGTATAGCCTTTACAGAACTAATTAATGGGTCTTTACGATGATGAAGGGGTGTTGTTCCAGCATGTCCCGCTTCTCCGAAAAATTGTACACTATGCCAGGACAAACCCTGAATTCCATTAACAATGCCCACAGGTACACCCTTTGACTCTAGTACAGGCCCTTGTTCTATATGAAGTTCTATAAATGCTTCAACTTCAGTCACTCTGTTGAAGGAATCCCCTACGTAACCAATTTTGACTAAAGCATCCTCAAACCTTACACCGTCATCATCTTTCATGTTGTAAACGTGCTCTTTCGTAAATACACCGGTGACTGCACCACTCCCAAGCATTGGAGTAGGGAATCGTGCACCTTCTTCATTTGTAAACACCGCTAACTCCAAAGGTCTCTCAGGTGTTTTCCCTTCCTCAATGATAGTTTCCATCAACTCTAGTCCTACCAAAACGCCTAAAGTACCATCAAATTTCCCTCCGTAAGGAACACTATCCAAGTGAGACCCGAGCACAACAGGTTTATAGTCGACTTTCTCTCCTTCGAGGCGTGCGTATATATTCCCAAAGTCGTCCACCCTCACCGATAAGCCTATTTCTTCAGACCACTTCCAGAGAAGGTCCCGGGCTTGTTTATCCATTTCCGTGAGAGCTAGTCGATTAACACCTCCCCGATCGGTTTGACCAATTTCAGCCATTGAGCTGAACCTTTGCATTAACCTTTCTCTGTTCATAACTTTCTCCCCTTATAGACCAAGTTGAATAAAGAAGAATCCCCAAATCAAAACAGATATAAAGATGAAGGAGATTGCAATTACCATTGTCTGTGCATACTGCTTTTTCAATTTCATCAAGCCATTTTTTTCGGATGCAAAAGACTTGATAGTCTGAGTAGCCGGATTAACCTGCTTCATCTTACTGAAGAAGCTCTTTTCATGAGAATTCGCTGTAGTCGTGAGCCCAACTACTATCAAAATGATTGATGAAATGGCAAATGCAATCATCAACGCGTCGATATGGATAGGGAGCGAAATAATTCCACGGCTTGCCAGTTCAGATACTAAGATGAAGGAAGTAACCCCTGAAAGCATACTTGCTATTGCAGCTTTGCTATTCATGCGCTTCCACTCAAGACTTGCAATAACAGTTGGAAGCCACCCCACTCCGAAGATTGCGCCTGCATAGATTGAGATCCAGTAAATCGCAGCAGGTCTACTGATGGCAATAAGACAGACAACTACACCCACAAGCACTTGTGCCCATCTTCCAACCTTCAACGAATTTTTCTCACTCAATGGTTCTTTTCTTAAATTCTCAAATAAATCCCTAGCAAGAGCGAAGCCGACAAGGACGAACAAAGTAGAAGCGGTAGACATGATGGAAGCCATCAATCCTGCTAGACCTATTCCACCTAAGAAACTAGGTACATGTTGAAGGAATCCAATAATCATAACGTTATCTGTGTTCTCAATTCCTGGCTGAAGTACACGCATTCCACCCGCCGCTAAGAACACAATGACTTGCATAAACGGGGCGAAGAAGACACCGATGATAGCCGCTTTCAAAATGACAAAATCGTTTTTTGCTGGAAATACACGTGACACGAGAGCAGGTGTACATGAGAAGAAAAGAATCCACACAAGGAACTGTGAAATAGACCAACCTAAAGGTCTTTCATTAGCCCCTTCAATCGTCCAGTAGAATGGAATAGTGTCCGATAAAGCTTTCATCTCTTCCAAACCAGCTTTCCCGATGATAAGTGGAGCGATGACTACGGATATTGCTAACATCGTAAAGAACATCAACGTATCCGTAATAACAACACCATACATACCACCAAGTGCACAGAAAATTAGGAGTGCTGCTGTGAACAGTACAATCATTACCGGGAAGGAAATGTTCGTGATCTCACTCAGAACAAGTCCAGCACCAATCAATTGAATAACTCCGTAACCTAGCAAACCGACAATCATAATTAGTACTGCGATGATACTGACTGTTCTACTTTTGAATCTCTTCTCAAAGAAGTCAGGCATTGTCTTACAGTCTAGCGCCTTCATTTTTCTACCTATGTAAACTACAGCAATAAGCGTACCGATCCATGCCCCAAAAGAACCAAGAGCAGCAATGACAAGCGGCCCTTCTTTATACGAAGTACCTGAAATCCCTAGTAGTGTAACAGCGCTTAAATATGTTGCGGAAAGCGTCCCTACAATCAGAACGGTAGTTCCTTTTTGCCCCATAACATAAAAGTCATCTTTGCTTTTTACAAATCTAGTGACACCAGCACCAACTACAACATAAAGAGCTAATACTACAAAAAATACAGTCGTTGTCATTTCTCATACCTCCTTTTAATTGAGTCATCCATTAGCGGATTGATTGTCCTTAAATTGCGTGAAATCCTGCTCTTCTTCCTCAAGCTTCTTAATGGCTGGTTTATACTGCTTACGTAAAATATAGATCACAACGACCGACGAAACGACGGTTGTCAAAATACAATTCAGAAATAGAATTAGAACATCTACATTCATATTTACTCCTCCTTCCTCTCTGCCACTTCACACCACTCTAGAATGGTATCTGCCATAATAGTTGCACAGTCGAAAATTGCATCAAGTTCGATTGATTCATTCGGTTGATGGGCCTCACTTGTTGTCCCAGGACCGAATACTACAGTCGGAATATTGCCTATTGTTGATAACAAACCGCCGTCAGTACCCCAAGGGGATGCTTTCATTACAGGAGCTTGTCCTTTATGAGATGTATAAGATTCCTCTAACCTTTCAAGAAAAGGATGATTCTCATCAATCTCTCCTGGCAGCCACCTCGCCCCGAACCACTCAATCTTAACCGGGTGTTCAGCAAACCACTCATCTTGTTCACTCAACTTCCGCAGCCTTTCTTCCATTTCGCTTTTAGCTTGCTGCGGGATCTCTCCTGGAATGACCCCCATACGCCCTTCCATCTCTAGATGATCTGGTACCGATGATGGCCAGTTTCCACCATTAATTGTTCCTATATTGATCGGAACAGGTATTGGGTTACCATCGTATAAATCCCTACTTAATAATTCGTTCCTTTCTCGCTCTAAGCTCAAGATTGCTTCGTTCACCTTGAACGCCTTCTCTATTGCACTTATTCCCTCATAACGTGTACCACCATGGGCTGATTTTCCATAGATATGAACTTTAAACCACATTGAACCTTGTTGCACAGGGAAAATTGCTAAATTTGTCGGCTCTGGAATCAACGCGGCATCAGCTTTATAACCGCGTTCAATCGTAGAAAGCGTACCTGATCCACCAGCTTCCTCCTCTACGACACTTTGGAAGATTACGTCCCCCTTTAATCTAACTCCAGTTTTCTTTAAGGCTTCTAAAGCAATAAGAGAGGCGAGGTTGCCACCTTTCATATCAGTCGATCCCCGACCATATAACCTTCCACCTTTAACTTCACCTGAATAAGGAGCTTTGTCCCACTGATCAAGTTCTCCTTCAGGTACCACATCTACGTGACCATTTAGAATTAGGGATTTTCCTCCTCCTTCTCCTTTCCATACACCAACGACATTCTCACTTCCTTCGAAGTCAGTGCGGGATGCACAGAATTCAGGGTGTTTGGATAATTGCTTATAATCAAGCTCCCAACGGTCTACCATGAGACCATTACTATTCAGCCTCTCCTCAACCAAATCTTGTACAGAAGCTTCATGACCTGCTAAACTCTCTCGCTGAACCATTTGTTTCAATAAATCTACATAGTCTTCTCTTTGGTTATTGATGAATGATTTCACTTCTTCGTTAATTGGAATCATCCTCTCCTCCCCTCGTTGATTCATATATTACTAAATTTTCTGAATTTTATATAAAGCAATGTAGGGTTGGAGTAAGTCACATATGACTCACTTTGCTTTTTCCATCACTAAGCTAAAGCAAACTGTACTCCAAACATCAGAACCGTCCCCGATTAAAATCAGCCAAAAAGCCATTTACAAATTCAACCCTCCGACTTAGAATAGTAGTCATGCTATTTATTTACCTAAGTAAATAATATACAAAGGAGAATAACGTGAACTATTCCAATCACAACTTATTACACTTACTCAACCAAAGCGTTCGACTGATGAATCAACGCATGAACGAAAAACTCAAAGAATACGACCTATACACCTCCCAGTGGGCAATCATCTACTGCCTCCACAAAAACGGTCCAATGACCCTGACCGACATTTGGCAGTACATGAACGTCGAAGCGCCAACGGTGACACGCACAGTGAAGCGCCTGGAGGAAAAAGGCTGGCTCAGCCGCAAGCCTGGCACAGACAAAAGGCAGCGTATCGTCCATATTGCTGATAACGCAAAAGACGAAGTCAGCCGTTTAGCTGATATCATCCGCTCGTACGAGGACGAACAACTTTTCCACTTATCCACCGAGGAGGAAAACCAACTGAGGCAACTACTCGAGCATATTACATCTAACAAATAGAAGGAGTACACACTATGGAACACACGAAACGGCCAATTTGGACGAAGAGTTTCGTCAGTATATCGCTGACGCATTTTATTGTATTTGTCACCTTCTACGCCTTACTAACCACCCTGCCGATCTACGTCATCGACGAACTCGGAGGCAACGAAGCGCAAGGCGGACTCGTCGTTACGATTATGCTGCTTGCTGCTATTCTCGTCCGTCCTTTTTCAGGAAAAATTCTCGAGAAACTCGGCAAGAAAAAGGCGCTCGTAATTTCTATACTCCTGTTCACCATCACAACAGGATTCTATCTAATTGCAACACAATATCAGGCACTACTCGGTTTACGGTTCATTCACGGCCTATCTTTCGCAATACTCACCACCACGACTGGAGCAATCGCAGCAGACGTCGTCCCGGCAGAGCGACGCGGCGAAGGACTTGGCTATTTTGCCATGGCGATGAATGTTGCCGTAGTCGTCGGTCCCTTCCTTGGCCTGACGATGCTACAGATCACGGATTTCACGAATCTGTTTCTCGTCTTGAGCGGAGTGATGGTCTGCGGCGTCATCAGCTCGACCTTGATTCAGCTACCGGCTAATGAAAAAGAAGAACAGCCCGAAGCGCCGAAGAAGCTGTCTTTCCACGACTTGTTCGATACGAAAGCATTGCCAATTGCCATCATCGCTAGCATGATCGCGTTCTCCTATTCAAGTATCATTTCATTCATTTCGGTTTACGCTAATTCGCTTGGCCTCGCTTCCGTGTCCAGCTATTTCTTTGTCGTGTTTGCGATCGTGATGATCCTATCCCGTCCATCACTCGGACGCGCCTTCGATTCACGAGGACCGAATATCGTCATCATACCAAGCCTGATTGTGTTCGCCATCGGACTCGTCACCTTAGGGTTCATCCAGACCATCTGGGGACTGCTGATCGCCGGAGCAATCATCGGTTTGGGCTACGGTTCTTTGCTTCCGAGCTTCCAGACGATGGCCATCCAATCGACGGCAGACAACCGAAGCGGGCACGCCACAGCTACCTTCTTCACTCTCTATGACACCGGGATTGCGCTCGGCTCATATGTATTAGGTATCTTAGTTTCCTTATCGAGCTTCACCGTGCTCTACAATGTCAGCGCATTGATCGTAGTCGCTGTACTCGGAGTTTTCTACCTATTTCAAGAAAAAGCAAATCGCTCGTCTCCTTAATGGAAACGAGCGATTCATCCTAACGTGAGAACCGTCCCCAACTTAAATGTTCTGACCCTAACGCGAGAACCGTCCCCAATTCAAAAGCCCAACTCTAAAGCAAACTCAAAAGCACCTATCCCAAACTTCAAATTCAATCACCAGAACCGTCCCCAACAAAACGATAGCAAACAAAAATCACCACAATCATGCCAAGGCTGATAAACAACCCAATCCGCTCCGTCTCACGAAGCAGCGCCCCTGTAATCGCAACACCTATCAGAAAAATTCCTAAGTAAGACGTGAAAGGATAGCCGAATGTATGGAAGCTGTCCGCATTCCCTTTATAGGTTTTCTGTAATTTCAGATGCGAAACAAGTATGATCGCCCAGTTCAGAATCAACATAACCCCGGCAGACGTCGTCACGTATTCATACATCGTATCCGGCAGTAGAAACAAGAACAGAATCGACACACCCACTCCAATTGCTGTTAGAAAAAGAGACCGAAGAGCTACGCCACGTTCATTTTTCCGTTTCAGTTTATGAGGAGCATCCCCGTCTTCCGCCAGCGAAACCATGATATGAGTAATAGAAAATAGTGCCCCTACCATTGTAGAAAAAGCGGCACTCATGATGACCGCATTGAACACCGAATCCAAATAAGGTATCGCAAAAGCGGACAGCGATGTAACAAATGGACTTTCCGATTCGTTGATCACACTCCAGTCCACCATATACAACACAAAGAACAACCCGGCAACGTACACCGAAACGAGAATCAGAAGCAGCAACGTTCCCGCCTTCGGAATATCCTTTTTATTCTTCAATTCAGCAGAAGCCACTCCGACAACAGCAATTCCACCGAACGAAAAGAAGATGAAGATCATCGCCGACCACAAGCCTCTAACACCATTCGGGAAAAATTCACTGATACCCGTCTGCGTCATGACCCGGGATTCTGCCGGACTGACAATTCCGAACAAAAACAATGCCACGAATACAATAAAAGCCACGAGTGTAGACAGCTTGACCACAGCAAAGAGGGATTCAATCTTTCCAAAGTTTTTCACTCCGAACAAATTAATTCCGAACCCTAACGCTGCAAACACGACCGAGAAGATCCAAAGCGGTACATTCGGAAACCAGAACTGACTGAATGTCGACAGGGCGACGATTTCACTCGACATGATCAAGATCCCCGACAACCAATACATCCAGCCCGCGACGAAGCCCATGGAATGGCCGAATGCTTTTTTAGCGTAGGCACGGAATGAGCCAGATTCCGGATCGTTCACACTCATTTCCGCCAGCGCACTGAAGACGAAATAGGTGGTAACGCCCGCGATGAGGTAGCCGATCAATACCGATGGTCCGGCTAATTGAATCGACAGCCCTGTCCCTAAGAAGAAGCCGGCGCCGATGATAGATCCGATTCCGATCAAGGACACCTGCCACCACATTAAGCCTTCTTTTCCTTTGGCGTGTTGTTTCGCTTTTTTATGTTCGATTGCTTGTTTGGTCAGGTGATGGTTTTTCACAGAATACACTCCTAATTATAAAATCAGACATTATAGTATGACCTGACTTCGAGGAAAATATTGGACTCTCGGGGTGTTTTTCCTATTTAAAGCCCTTCCACGTAACCCGCGACAGAGGATGTACTATGAACGCTTTCGTTTGCCTTCGAATTCCACTGTAGAAGAAATAGTACCCTTGTAGCTTCTCGTCACCTCTTCATTTGTTGGTTAAATTAAACAAAAAGATGAATCTATAGTTTTAGGTAAAAAATAGTGGGTATACCTTTTTTGTAAACTAATTTGGAATTAAATGGATTCTACAATATTCTACATAAAATAAGGAGACTACTAGTATGAGAGAAAATCTGACGATGGGAATTCTTGTTCTTCTGTTAATAGGAATTGCTGTGACTCTTTCGTTTCTCGACCTGCCTTTCACCAATGAAGTACTGGTCATGAGCGCTGTATCGGTTGTAGTGATGAGCGCGCTTCGCAAGCCATTGACCTTTTTGTATGCCATCACGATGATTCTAGGATTTGGTCTGTTCTTGATTGTATATGCCTTTCTGAACGACTACACTTCCAACAGCATTCAGGCGGCCTTAATATCCATCCACCTTCTCTTCACAGGGATTTTAATTTTAAGCTGGATTTTATTTAGTTATATTAAAAAACTAGGAAACCAGATGGATGTGTTACATGCTCAGGTGAAGTGGCTGCAACGATACGATAAAGAGACGAATGTACTTACAAAAAGGGAATTTCAAGAGCGGGCGAAGTGGGTGATGACGTCTGTGAAACGAAACCAATCCGAAGCATGGTTAGTTGACTTAAAGGTGAAAGAAAATCAGCCATACGTGGAAAAAAATATTCAGATGACAGTAGAAGAGGCTTCCAAGAATTCAATCCGACACCATTTCGATCTGATCACTTCGGCCAATAACCACGTCTACTTATTACTGAAGGATACTAAAGGAGAAGGAGTAGACATTGTAATTGAGAGGATCAACCAGCACATTCGTGAGAGGTTCAAACTGCTCGACTCCCCCTTCACCGTCGAGAAAACGATTGTGAAGGATGAAGAGTTTTTAGAACAGATAGGAGTGGATTAATTTGACGATCTTACTCTATGTATCTGCCTCACTCTTTTGGTTCCTGCTTTTATTTTATTCCATCGTTACGATTGCAGGCGTGAAGCAGCGTACGAATATACCAGAAAAAGCACAAATTGACCATTATCCGAGCGTTGCGGTTCTCATTCCCGCTTTTAACGAAGACGTCGTAATCGGAGCTACGCTGAGAGCGATGCAGCGATTAGACTATCCAGGACAACTTGATATTTACGTACTGGACGATCGGTCGACAGATAATACCGCTTCCGTTGTCCAACGCTTTTCCCACGTCTTCTCTTCCATCCATCATATTCTGGTTCCAGATGGGGAACCGAAGGGTAAATCACGCGTCTTGAACTATGGACTACATATATCAGACTCTGATTACTTCGTGGTCTATGATGCAGACAACCAACCGGAACCCGATGCCGTGCGACGATTAATGGAACGTGCTTTACAAACAGAGAATGCGGCTGGAGCCGTCGGGTATGTGAAGACTATCAACATGAGCCGAAACATCTTGACCCGAATGATTGGTCTTGAGTTCCAAGTATTTCAGCTGTTGATGCAAAGCGGAAGATGGGGTCTTTTCAAATTAGGATCTCTTGCCGGTACAAACATGCTGTTGAAGCGAGAGGTCATCGATGAGGTAGGGGGGTATGATGAACAGGCACTCGCGGAGGATGCAGAACTTTCTGTCCGCATTACTTCCGCAGGGTACCTTCTGCCTGTAGAGCCTGCTTCCCGGACATGGGAACAAGAGCCAGAAAGAATCAAAACATTCATCAAACAACGAACCCGGTGGTTGTCAGGGAACCTCTATATAATGGAAAAATCGCTCCATCAATCGGATCATTGGAGCGGTCGTACTTTTTTCTTAAGCTTGCAACACGTGCTTACCTACTTCGTATTCATCGTCCTTTTGCTTCTTTCGGATTTCTTTTTCGTCACCGGCGTTCTCGGTTACTCTCTTCCAACAGCCGATATACCTCTCATGTTGATCTGGTTTATGAGCTATATCGTGTACGTTTCTCACTTTTTCAGTGCGCTTGTTGTGGACGAGAATGTCTCCATTAAGAATGTGCTGTTCGTTTTACTCATGTATTTCACCTACGCCCAGATCTTCCTGGTCCTTCTGATGAGGAGTACCTTTGTCTATATCTTGGGCAGAATCACTGACCGTCATCAAACCTGGGACAAGACGAAACGTTTCAAGAATCAAGGGGAAGAAGGATGAAAAGGATCGCTTTGCTTCTGATCATCCTTTGTATAGGAGGAGTGATCGTCATCATGCTGTTCGATGGCCAAACCGATGTGAAGAAAATAATAAAAGAGCGATATACAAATCAACAAGGGCTCATACACGCCTACCCGGATCAGACGAATTCTGAATACTTGTCGGAGAGTATCGGGTTGTATATGGAATACCTGGTGAACACGAAACAAGAAGATGCCTTCGAGAAACAGGTCGATCATTTGAAGGCATCTTTTATCAAGGACGGAACTTACATCAAATGGCGGTTGAAAGACGGCGAAACGACTAATGCAATCATAGACGATGTACGAATCATCGCTTCTTTGAAAAAGGCTGCGGAAATCTTCGATCAGCAAGCATATAGAAAACTCGCTGTTAAGCTGACACAATCGATATCTCAGACACAAACCAGAAACGGCTACTATGTCGATTACTATGATTGGAGTTTCGAAGACCCAGGTGACCAAATCACGCTAAGCTATATCACCCCCGCATTCTGCGACATACTGCCGGATTCCGAAAAAACAGAGAGGCTACTGTCCTCTCTCGATGAGGGAACCGTATTTTTCCCGGAATCTTTCAATGTCACGACCGAAGCCTACAATAAAAATGCCGAAGTCCATATGGTAGACCAATTGCTGATTGCACTGAACCGAGAGAACCAAGGACTCCCCTCGCCTGCTTTTCGCCAATGGCTGACAGACCAGTGGAATCAAGGGACAATTTATGGCCGCTATGACCGTAAGAGATTGGAACCGACCGCTTCTCATGAATCCGTCGCCGTCTATGCGTTAGCAGCTTTTTATTATCAACAAATCGGAGAACAAGATCGAGCTGAGGACATCATCACCTACAGTGAAACGTTGTATAGAGAGATGAGAGATGAGGAACTCCACTTCTTCGATTTCATTCACTACCACCTTTCCAATGAATACATCAAAAGGAGGAATCCATGATGAGAAAACGATGCTGTATCGCCTTTATCTGTGTACTTATCTTCACGATCTGCCCGATTCCTCTACAGGCGGATGAGGCAGACCCGGAAGTTCTGCTTCTCTATTCTATCGATAAGGAGCAGCAAATGAAGGAGGTGCACCGCCTTGACTTGTTGACCGGGCATTTCACGAACGACATCTCCCTCTATTCTGTAGAAGACTTCCTTCAAAGCAGCGAGGAAATAGATACCTTTGACCGCGTCCTCTACTTGAGACGAGCAAAAGGTGAACCGGAACAGGAGACCATAGAATTGTTGAATCGCTACGAAGGACCGACTTACTTCATCGGAAAGGCGATGGAAGCCTTTAAAGCAGGAGAATCTTTAGAGTGCATCGAGGAGATAATCTTCGACACAATAGATGACGGAGAGGACTCCATTACTCTCCAATCAGAAAAAGTCGTTGATTATTATGAAATACCTCCGTCCACCAATGTCATGTATAGCACTCACAATGGCGCTGTTCCACTAATATTTCAACAGGACACAGACTTCTTCGCCCCTATTTCAGAAATAGACGAGCAATTGGGCGCCTATATCGGGGAGACGTTGTTTTCTTTTTTCAATCAAAAGAAGGGTGAAGCGAAGATTTCCCTTCGACTAGAAGACATACATCCTATGTACGATCCGACCAAATTAAAAGAGGTAGGAGATTACTTACGCAAAAAAGAAATTCCTTATATGATTACCGTCATCCCGGTCTACACCAATCCTAAAACTGGAGAAGAACTTCATTTAGAAGATGCCCCGAGGCTCGTCCGCGTACTTCGGAAGATGCAGGAGCAAGGGGCAAGCATCGTTCTCCACGGATACAAGCACCAATACCGGAAAACAGTGACCGGGGAGGGATTCGAATATTGGGATGTCCAGAACGACCGTCCACTCTATCAAAAACCGAATGAAGCAAGGCTCGGTCCCGATGACTTCGCCACTCAAGAGGAATATGATGACTATGTAGCACAAGGCCACGCCTTTGAACGGAACTATATTGAAAACACAATTTCGAACGGGGTCAACGAACTAGTGGAACAAGGACTCTATCCCCTAGCCTTCGAAGCACCCCACTATGCGATGTCATTGAGCGGATATGAGGTTTTGTCCGACTATTTCTCGACCTATGTAGGACAAGTCCAAACCTCGAACAACACCCATATTTCCGCGTTTTCACCTTCTTACCGAAGTGAAGCGGCAATGTTAGATGGCATGACGTTAATTCCGGAAACGCTCGGTTATGTCAGAGAAGGGGATAAAAAAGCTTCCAAAAAAATCTCAAAAAACTACCAATACTTCTCCCGCTTCTCAGACAGTATTTCCGGTATGTTCTTCCACCCTTATTTGGGTGTGGATCGATTGGAGAAGGTAGTAAATGAACTTGAGAAAGACCACTTCCTCACCTGGTTCAATTTGAAGGATGAGTACAACAAGGTGGAGATTAATGAGTTTGTCATCGAGTCAAATGCTGGTGAAATCGTGACGAATAAAGAGGAAGATGAGGTCCTTACTTCGAAGGTTTGGTGGGGGATTGTGCCTTTACTAGTAGGAGGAATCATATTCTTTACCCAAAGCAGTAAGAAACCGCAAGATTTGGATCAAGCACAATGATCGTATAATTATCCTAATGATTAGAAAAGGAGGTTCTATACTTATTAGACGATAGAACCTCCTTCTTGTTTTCATCAAAAAAGAATAAGAATGATTGACTATATCTAAATCAATCACTGACACGGTTGCCATTTTATTCTAGCAAGGAGATTATTTATGCTCTAGACGTGTTAACATTTCCCTTCTTCCTCCCCCTCGAAGAAGGCATCCCAACCCTATCCCTATACTTAGCCACCGTCCTTCTCGAAATCCTTACACCCTCCTCCTTCAACCGATCACTCAAAGCTTGATCCGACAGAGGCTCTCCCTTTTCTTCCTCCTCGATCCACCGCTTAATTCTCTCTTGAATAGACACATCCGAGACAGTCGTTCCATCCGCCTTCAAAATCCCTTGTGCAAAGAAGCGCTTTAACGGAATTAGACCGAATGGAGTCTGAGCCGTCTTCCCCTTCACCGTTCGACTTACCGTGGATTCATGCACTCCGATTTGCTCGGCTGCCTCTTTATAAGTCAGCGGTTTAAGGTAAGCTCCCCCTTCATCAAGAAAAGGTTGTTGATACTCAACCAGGAAAGCCACCAGTTCAGATAGCGTCTGTTCCCGCTGCGCTACTCCTCGCTGCAACACTCGGAATTGACGCTCGCAGGCTTTCAAGAAGTCCTGTCCTTCCTGACTATCCCAGCCATCATAGTGACTGGAGCGCTTCAGCCCTATTTTTTGGACGGCAAACGACCAGCCTGCTTCGCCTTTGGTCAACACAACATCAGGCGTTGAGTACTCCGGAGTACGTACCGTCAGTCCATAGCTTGGAAAAGGACGGAACCCGGTCAGCTTCTTCCTTGCTTGCTGTAACCTTTCCTTCGGCACATCAATCGGAATCTCATCCCACTTTTCCTCTACAAGACTCTCCAGATGGTTTTGGATCAGCTCTTGTAAAAGCGAATCTCCGTCTGCTTCCTGATAGAAGAATTCCTCAAGACTAAGCGCCCCTAGCCCCCTAGGTTCCAAAGTCCGTAATAGCCCTCTTGCCTGACGTACTAACTCCATGTCTTTATCCAAAGATAAGGCTACTTCCTCTTCTCTCTCTGGCAGTAAACCACGCTCATTAAGTAAATCAACCAGGTAAAGGATAATGCCCACTACCTCTTCGTTCACATTCAGAGTACGAACTTGCTCCTTAGCTGACTCACGCCAATCCTTCTGCGGACTCGGAACGTCAAACGCCCCGCTATCCTGACTAGACAATTTCGGAAACTCAAAGAGAGGATTCTCAAGTGCTTGTTCTTGGACGTATTCAATCAATTCATCAATCGGATACTTCAACAGTTGAATCGCCTGACTCAATTCCTGGGTCATCGAGAGGTTTGTCGTCTGATTCTGCCTAAGCTTCACGGTCGACCGTTCCTTTCTATATAATGCATCCCGGATTTCGTCAGCTCTGTTCCGGTTTTTCCGCGCTTCACTTGAACGAGCCCCTGCCCCTCTAATTCCTTGATGACTTTTCTCGTTTGCTGCTCGGTCATCGGGTAGTCACTATGCTGACTTCGTTCGCTGATCAGTTTCCGACTGGCTCTGTTCACTTCCCTATGCAAGTCGTATATGAGTGTCAAAATAACCCGCTGCTTCTCTTCCTCCGGTAAGGTAGACGGCTCCTTTTTCTTAAACAACGGCTGGCCTGCCAAATCTTCAGGAGTCAGCCAATCCTCCTCTGATACGGTAATCAAGTAGGAGACGACATTCCGGAGTTCTCTCACATTCCCTGTCCACGAATGCGTCTTGAGCTGTTCCATGAGCTTCGGGCTCATTTTCCGAGTCGTTTGATCCGTTTCTTTCAAGAAATGATGGATCAACACTTCCAAATCGTCCATCCGTTCTCTGAGCGGCGGAATATGCAAGAAAAGGACACTTAACCGGTGATAGAGATCTTCTCTGAAGTCCCCGGACTGTATCAATTCCCGTATCGGTTTATTCGTTGCGGCGATGATCCGCACATCCACATTAATATTTTTCGTTCCGCCGATCTTCCGCACTTCCATTTCCTGAACAACTCTGAGCAAGCGCGCTTGGAGCTTCAAGCTGATATCGCCAATCTCATCAAGAAAAAGCGTGCCGCCATCCGCCTGTTCGAACAGCCCTTTCTTTCCACCTTTTTTTGCCCCTGTAAATGATCCCTCTTCATACCCGAACAGTTCACTCTCGAGCAAGTCCTCCGGCAAGGCACTACAGTTCACTGCAAGAAAAGGTTCGTGCTTACGCTTCGAATGATTGTGGACGGCGCTTGCGAATAGTTCTTTACCTGTACCATTTTCCCCTTCTATAAGGAGAGGAAGTTCTGCTTTGGCTAATTTGGAAGCAAGCCTCTTCGCCTCCTCAATTTGAAAGCTTTCACCAACGATGTCACGAAAATGGTGTTTCGCGATATAGCCCGTTTCCCGAAGCTTACGACGCGCAGCTTTTTCCATCGATATCGTTTCATCCGTATCTTTGAAAATGATCAAAACATCGTCTGTCCTATCCCACTGGAACCGGTACACCATCAAGGAATAAGAGTGGACGGAAAACAACTTCGCTTCTTCGCTGGAAGATTGCAAGAAACGGACTAACTGCGGATCGGAGAACACTTCGCCTAGCGTCTTTCCGACAACAAAAGAGGTGCTCATTCCTGTGTACGTCTCCATAAAAGGGTTGAAGACAGTCACTTTTCCGGAAGCATCCACGGCCATAACCCCTTCGTTCACGCCGTCGACAATCTGTTTCAGATGTCTGTTCAAGGAAGCGGTCTGGCGATTCACTTCCGCGAGCTTCTGACTCAGTTCAATGATTCTGCTTGTGTACTTCTTAGAAATGATTCCTCCTAGCCTTCCCTTCAATTGAAAATGGTCAAGGATTTCAAATAACGTACTGATATCAATCAGCCGCACCCCGATATCGACGACTTCCGATACGAAAGAAGGTACGATCGCGACTTCCCCCGGTGTGATCGCCGTAGACACTGCTTCGCTGATTCTCGCACCGGGATAGTAGCTACGATAAGATAAGTGATCCATTCCGCTTTTTATCAAGGTGTCGATCGTTTCTTCTGCCATTTGAACCGTATCATTGACGCAAAGGACTTCGGTTCCTTTAGGAAGATCAAATAGACGGTCGATTTTCTCATAGTTCATCGTTCGCTCTGCGGTTATCGTCTTTCGTTCACCAGTAACTATGTGGGACGCTTCCAGCTCAATCAATTTGGAAGAATAAATAATCAAGCCTTCCTCAAGACGCGGCGGCAGATGTTCATCCACAGCGTAGCTCAAGATCTCTATGTACTCACCCAGCAGCTCATTCAACTGGTTGTGAAGAGCCTGCCTCGTCTTCTCTGTACCTGCGATTAAAATCACTTGATTGTTCATCGTGTCATCCTTTTAATTGTTTATTGGGTTTATTATATCAACCAATGACAACCAAAAGAAAACAAAACACCAGAAAATTCAGATATTTTTTATTGGCACGATTCTTGCATCTATTAAGGGTAAGAACACTAATAGGAGGAATTTTTAATGGAAGACAAGAAAAAACCGCGGTTCGAAATGCCGCACACATACGTCATCATCTTTTTTGTCGTTTTGTTAGCAGCCGTACTTACTTACCTCATCCCTGCTGGATCCTTTGATACGAAGGACGTCACGTACGAACAAGGAGGAGCAGAAGAAACACGAACCGTCCTTATTCCGGAAAGCTACACCAACCAAAGTGAAGCTACGGAAGGGACAAGCTTGTTCGAGCCTGGAGGAGGTGCCGGCTTCCTTAACTATGTATTCGAAGGGCTCGTTTCCGGAAGCAAGTGGGGATCTGCGGTCGGAGTCATCGCATTCATCCTCATCATCGGAGGAGCGTTCGGAATCATCATGAGAACGCGAGCCGTAGAAGAAGGTATATTAGCCGTCATCGATAGAACAAAAGGAAAAGAAGCGCTGATCATCCCGATCATGTTCTTCCTCTTCTCCTTGGGTGGCGCCGTTTTCGGTATGGGAGAAGAAGCGATCGCTTTTGCGATGATTCTCGTGCCTCTAGTTGTAGCACTCGGATATGACGCCGTTACAGGAGTCATGATCACTTATGTCGCGACCCAGATTGGATTCGGAACCTCTTGGATGAATCCGTTCGGCGTTGCTATCGCACAAGGTGTCTCCGACGTTCCCGTACTCTCCGGTACACCTTTCCGAATCGTGATGTGGTTCGTCTTTACCGCAGTCGGTACGTATTTCACTTGGAGATATGCACAGAAAATCAGAAAACATCCGGAGAAGTCTTATTCCTACGAATCGGACGCCTATTTTAGAGACGACTTTAAACACAATGATCTAGAAGTGAACTTCCGTACAGGTCATATTCTCGTAATTTTGACAGTAGTGGCAGGTGTCGCTTGGATCATCTGGGGAGTCATTCAGCACGCTTATTATATCCCGGAAATCGCCAGTCAGTTCTTCACCATCGGTCTCGTATCCGGAATCATCGGCGTCATTTTCAAACTGAACCAGATGAAAGTCAACGATATTGCAGAAGGATTCGCTCAAGGTGCCAAAGACTTACTGCCAGCAGCACTTGTCGTAGGAATGGCACAAGGAATCGTCATCATCTTAGGCGGCGACGATCCATCTTCTCCATCTGTACTTAACACCATCCTTCACGCTGGAGGTCAGTTGCTCAACGGAGTACCGGAGGTCATTTCTGCTTGGCTGATGTTCCTCTTCCAGTCCATCTTCAACTTTTTCGTTGTCTCTGGTTCTGGGCAGGCAGCCTTGACGATGCCGTTGATGGCACCACTTGCCGATATCGCAGGTGTCACACGACAAACAGCCGTACTTGCCTTTCAGCTCGGGGACGGCTTGACCAACATCATCGTCCCGACGTCCGCTGCACTTATGGGAAGCCTTGGCGCTGCACGCGTCGACTGGGGTACTTGGTTCCGCTTCATCATCAAGTTCCAGCTCGTCCTATTCGCCCTTGCCTCGGTGTTCGTCATCCTTGCTGTCTTCATTAACTTTAGCTAATTGGAGGAATCATCTATGGTTACACTCATACAAAACGTAGAAGTCTATGCCCCAGAACACTTAGGAAAAAAAGACCTGCTCATTGCGGATAAACGGATCGCCAAAATAGCGGACAATATCGAGCCTGCCGAATGGATGGACACGGTAGATGCCAAAGGGAAAATTCTCATTCCAGGCTTGATCGACGGCCACGTCCATATCACAGGCGGAGGTGGAGAAGGAGGTTTCCGCTCCCGCACACCGGAACTCATGCTTACCGATGCTACCATGAGCGGTGTGACGACTCTCGTCGGCGTCATCGGAACCGACGGGACCACCCGAACGATGACGAACCTGCTCGCAAAAGCCAAAGCCCTAAACGAAGAAGGTGTGACTTGCTATATCCATACAGGTTCTTATCAGATCCCTGTCCGCACACTTACAGATAAAATTGAAGACGACCTGATGCTGATCGACTTGATTATCGGAACTGGCGAAATCGCCATCGCCGACCACCGCTCCTCTCAGCCTACTGTCGTTGAGCTTGCTAAACTTGCCTCACAGTCCAGAATCGGCGGAATGCTGTCAGGGAAAAATGGGGTCGTCAATATCCACGTCGGAGATGGACCCGACCGGCTGCACTTAATAGAAGAAGTGGTCGCCACGACGAACATCCCGATCACCCAATTCTACCCGACTCACATCAACCGCAACAGTCAGCTCTTCGAAGACGGGATTGAATACGCGAAGAATGGGGGCTATGTAGACTTCACTACAAGTACCATCCCTAAGTTTTTAGAAGACGGAGAAGTGAAAGCTCCGCTTGCTGTGAAAAAAATGCTAGACGCCGGTGTTCCGGTCGAACAGATGACAATGACATCAGATGCCCAAGGTAGTCTACCAGAATTTGATGAGCAGGGGCGCTACGCGGGAATGAAGGTCGGCCGGGTACGGTCGCTTTACGAAGCTTTTATTGAAGCCGTTCAAGACCATCAGGTACCTTTAGAAAAAGCACTCCAAACCGTTACGGAGAACCCAGCGTCTATCCTAGGGCTACCTCAAAAGGGAAGAATCGAAGAAGGCAAAGATGCAGACTTTGTGCTGCTGAACCCTGAATCCCTTGAAATTGACTCCGTCTATGCAATGGGAAGAAAAATGGTGGACGATGGGGTTGCTATAGTTTGCGGAACATTTGAATAGTCGTTGTGGCATCATATGCCATAGCAAAGAGCCAGATTACTTCACGTAATCTGGCTTTTTTAGTATTCCATGGTATCCCCCTATCCGTTTAGGAAAAAAATGATTTGGCGACACTGGAAACGAGGTGATGAACATGGAAATAGATTATCAACTTCTACTAGGAACAGACAAACAAACCCATTTACTAAGCTACGGCATGCTTTCCTTCACTTTAGGCATCATGGTCCTCCTTTTGTCTGACCGACAACTTGTGAAAACTAGATTACGATATACCTGGATGACGATCGTCACGCTAGGAATTCTAGAAGAATATCGGCAGTACTTCGTTCCTGATCGGAGCGCAGAGTTTCTCGACGCCATGGCGAATATCATCGGCGTTACTCTCGGGATTTTAGTTTCCTTATTCATTTTTCATATCGTGTATAACACGAATAGATTCCTTTCTAAAAGTATTGCCATCTACTTGTTGGTGCTGACCCCTATGTTAATCGGGTTGCTGGTCATCAACGAACGACCTTTTATCGCATTCGACCAACCCATTCAAGACCAGTTCCATAACTTGTTCGCTTCCATCGGTTTGTGACTGTCCATCACTTAACATGAAACTTTTTCCATTACTGTGTCGTATATTCAGTGAATACATAGAAAAGGGGAAAGTATCATGAAGAAACTAGCAATCACTCTATTCGCACTCTTGGCCTTTATGACAGCTTGTAGTCAAAGCGAGACGAACGAAACATCAGCAAAACAAACACCTACAACCGAAGAGACAGATATGGAAAAAGAGGATACTGCCGATGAGCCGACACAAAGCTCTGTAGATGAAGCAGAGGAAGAATTAGACACAGCAACTACTCCTGAACCAGTTGAAGACACACCCCAAGCGGAAGAAGAGTCGAAAACTATTGCAAACGGCCAAGAAGCCATCGACTACTTAGCAAAAGAACTAGACAAATCCGACAACGAAGACATCGTATTCGATGACCTCGGAGGTACAACCGAAACCGACCGGCAAGGAACCTACTACACTATCCAACTATCCTCTAAATCCCTTCAGGAAGACGGAGGATCAGGTACAGTCGGCGTGTACAAAGTCTATGAAAATGGCGACTATGTGATGAAATAAAAAAAGCTCTGAGCTATTGCTCAGAGCTTTTCCTAGTTATACCGGCTTCTTCGGTTTCGGAATCGGTACAATGAACGTCGACATCGGCATTAATGAGATCAACTTCATCACACCCGTACAGATAGCGACAGCTAATACATACGCTGCAACCAACCCACCAGCGTTCGTGAACCACCCCGGAACGACTTCTAGTATCAAGTCAAGAATCAGAGGGTGCAATAGGTAAATACCCATCGAATAGTCCCCGATGACCCGAAACGGCTTGTACACCGCATCACTCTTCAGAACATACTTTGACACAAGAATAAGAAACAGCACCCATAGAGGAATGTAGAGTAGGTTTTGCACACGGGCTGACCCGAGCACTACGTCAGGGCTGATTTCGTAATAAATAGCTGCCCACACAGCAATGGTAACCCCGACGACCAGCCACTGATACTTTTTCACGAACTGGACAACCTCCTCCCAGTAGTATGCAAGCACAGACCCGAATAAGAAATACGATATCCAATTCAAGAAGAAGGTCAGATCGGTGATGATATACGTGAACTTGCCGAACACCGGTGTAAGATCCGGATACATATCACCAAGCCAATAATAATTGATCGGCAGACTTACAATAAACAGAGCCAGCACCAACTCCCGCTTCCGGATCAGCTGCAACAGCGGAAAGACGATATAAAACTGAATGATAGCGGCTATGAACCACAGGTGCGTTTTTGCATCACCGAGCACGATATAATCAAATGTCTGTTTTGCATTTCGGAAGATCAATCCTTCGTGGAAATACTTGATGAACAACAGGTAAACGAGCGACCAGATGATATAGGGAGAAACGATTTTCACAGCCCTAGATGTCACGAACCGCTTCAAAGAAAAACCCCGCTTGATGACCGAACTCGTCAGCAGAAAAGCACTCACGACCGCAAACACCGGTGTCCCGAGTCGCGAGAACTGGTTCATGAGCATCGCCGTGTCACCTGTGAATCCTTCTCCTGTATAGTTCCTGGCTGTCGTATGTACCATCACGACCATCAGGCAGGCGATTGCCCGGACAAAAGGTATTTCATCATAGAACATCTTCCGGTTAATATGTGAATCCATTCAACAAACTCCTTAAGCAGTAGTACTAGGTAGTCAACCTACCAACACGGTTTTGTTGATAAGCATAGAGACATCAATCAAACGAAAACATGTACCCTTCCCCACGGACCGTCTGAATCAATTTAGGGTGAGAAGGGTCGTCTTCGATTTTTTTACGTAGATTGCTGAGGTGCACCATCACAGTCCTTGTGTCACCGAAACTGTCCGTACCCCAAATCGATTCGAACAACGTCTGTACCGTGACAGGCTCCCCTGGTGAACGTACGAGTTTCAACAAGATCAAGAACTCTTTCGACGACAGATGGATTTGCTGCTCACCTTTGTACACCGTCTGATGCTCCATATCCACCCGCATATCACCGAAGATAAGGTCGTTTTGCATGCCGTTCTCACTCAAGTTCCGCATATACACCTGCGTGCACGACTTACCATGGAAAAAGACAGGACTCGGCGCGACGAATACGTGAATGTCCTTCGTCGGTAGCTTCAACTTAATCGTCGTAGGTTCCATGCCGCGATATTGATTGCTGACGCGGACCCGCTCTTCCATTTCTGTATGGTGGTCCTTATGTATGTATTCAAAAACGTTCCGGTGGAGAATTTCTTCTGCACCCATTTCCAATAAATCGAGACAAGCCGTATTAGCAAATAAAATGGTTCCTTGGTGGTGGATGATGACCGGATCAGCCGTTTCCTCAAGCCCTTGCTGCACTAGTTGGTCCTTTTCCCCTTCTACATACAGCATCCAACCCAAGCGATCGCCTAGTTCTACACTTTCACAAGATAGTACAGCAAGCGATTCTACTCCCTCGCTCGTTACGTATTTCACTTTCTTTCTCAAACATTTCTCTGCAGAATCAAAAAGCTCCTCAGACTTAACTAAGAACAGCTTAGTCAAACTCTGTCCGGCAAGCTCTTTGCTCGTATAGCCAAATACCATTTCGGAGGCTAGATTGATCTTGATGATTGTTCCGTCCTCTTCTAAGAGAAGCACCGGATCCTTGCTCCACTCCCATAGTTTCTGAAATAAATGCTTGTATGAAGTCAGCGTCATTGCTTCTCCTCCTCTTCTTCCCGAGCTTACTTGTAAACGATTAATGAAGATTTACTCTTCCGTTCCTTTCATATTATCAAACATTTCCTATTTAAAGTGTATTTTTCATAAGTTTCTCGAATTGGAAGCGTTTTGATATAACAACAGAAAATAATTTGGAGAGATTTATTATGAACTATTTATTTAGTGATACGAAATGATACAAAAATAGAACCCCAAGCATTTTTTTCTTTTTTTTACTGTAAATTTGTACACTTAACTATTGTAATTGTTCAGAATATTTCATAAAATCATTCGTAATACAATTTATAAGGGAGAGAGATGACATGTCTAACATGAGTACATTATATAACGTCTGCCCTGTATGTCACGGTTCTGGAAAATATGAAGAGTATGATGATAGCAAAGCAAATATGATTGTCGATCACTACGAGCGTCTGAACTACGCTCAAGGAAACACAGCTTGGGAAATGGCAGTCGAAGAAACAAAGTTTGAAAAAGAGTGTGGCAAATGCCATGGAAATGGTAGTGTGTTGAATGCGGAAGGTCAGAAGATGTACCAGGAGTTGAAGAAACACGCGTAAAGCAGCCACGGCATCGTGACTCTGTCTTTATCTATCAATCATTAACAAAAGGTGACTCACTGATGAGTCACCTTTTGTCATTAGAAGAGACGATCGGGTAAGAATGGAGGATAGGTATTGAAGTCAGATTACTAGCACAGTTTGACTTGAGTGTTCTAAGAAAGGATTAATTTTGTTCATTTCGAGAATATAAGCCTCTATTTCGTAATTCCCTCTTAATGATTTCGATAAAGTTCATATCTAACCCTAATTTCATAGCCTGACTGTAGGTATCTAACAGCGTTTGATCAGAAAGGTTCTCAAGACTGACACTTTCCTGCTCTCTAATCATTACGGCCGCCTCCCAAAGCTTTTGGACAGAATTCGCGAACCAACTTCGCTCATCGAAATCCCTTCTTTCTCGAATTTGGTATATATCTAATTATAATCCAATCAATTCAATCCACAACTCTCCTATTCTAAAAATAAATTTAATATAAAGAATCATTAAATTAGAAGGATAAAGCTGCAATTCTTCCTCTAGTAAACCGTGTTTATCGATTATAAAAAAGGGACGGTTCCGCTGCTTAACCAAACAGCAGAACCGTCCCCAACATAAAAATCACTGATAATTAATAATCGCCGGATTCGGATCCAACTTCAACACATCCGCCGGACTCATTACAGGCTGATCCTTATCATAGAAAATCTTGAACCCGCCATACTGAACAGCGTCATTTCGTACAAACTTACGGTACAACGACATCTTCGTCGCAGCATCACCGTAGCCATCGAAGTTCAAGGCAACCTCGACATTTTCCGTAGGCTTGATCGCTTGCTTGTTCGTTACCGCCTTATCAGTAAACTGGTGGACAAGAACAATCTTATCCGGAAGGTTCTCTTCCTCTACTAGATTGTCTACATACTCCACCGCTTCCTGAATATCCGCTCCGTTGACGCTTCCAAGATTGATTCCTGGAGTCTCTCCTTCTGAAACGTGGAATTCCGTATCAATCGCCACGTGAACGTACGGAAGCTTCAACCATTTCTCAAGCGACTTCACCTGGTTTAGCGGCGTATCGCGGCCAAGCTGCACGTCTAGCATAATGAGCGCGTCATGCTTCTTCGCAAGCTCCACGTATTTATCGATGTCTTCTTCTGACGTTCTATGAAAATAGAGCCCCTCCGGTCCCGGGTCACGCTGAGCAACGGTCGAGATCAATTCGATCATCGGTACCGCTGGATGGGACGGATCAGCATCGGAATAAGCTTGCGTCTGTTCTTTCAGCTTAGCCATCAGCGCTTCTGGCTCCATCTCACCGAGAATTCCCATCTGTGTCGACTGAGGGTGGCCATAGTAAGCGACTAGACGATAGTTCTTCAAAAGACCATCTGACTTGTCCTCATTCCCTTCAATCAACGTCTCGCCAACGGGAGTATTTCGCGTCCGATTTTCGCCGTGAGCCTCCACGACAGGCATCTTCTCAAGCTCTTCTTTCGTCATCGTTTCCTCTAACGGCTTCGCATCTTCAGAAGGCATCAGCGGTTCGAAAGGCTGTTCCGGCTCTTCCTCTTCTTCCTTTTCTTTGTCCGCTTCCTTCTCTTCAGTAGATTCGCCGTCTTCACTCTCCGCTTTCTCATTCTTACCTTCATCCTGCTGCTCGGATTTCTCCTCATCCGCCTGGTCCGTTGACGCGGCAGTATCAGAGCATGCAGCCAAGGTAAACAACACTACACTGGTCAATACCAATAACCAAAGTTTCTTCATGATGTACACACTTCCTTATGTAAATTTAATGATCCATAGATTAAGAGACGTCTATGATTTTAACATATTGTGGTAGTTTGCGAGAGTAATTCCTGCAAAATGAGTCGTATTAGGTAGATACCCAAGAGCGCCACGTACTTTATTCCTCTCCCCGCACACACCAGAACCGCCTCTTATGTAAACCCCCGATCAAATCTAGCTTATTGACCTAACGTGAGAACCGTCCCTGAATTAAATGCCCAATCTAGACGGCCAAACACCAGAACCGTCCCCAACAAAAATTCAGTACAAACATTCTACAGATTATTGTTATAATATTCTGACTATATGGATAGACTAAGAGTAAAGAATCCTACAGAAGAAAGCGGTGGTATCGATGCAAATCAAAGCGAAATGTAAAAAGAGCATCCTTAGCCAAAAGCCCTTGAGATTGAACGACGCCAAAGACGAAGAATCCATGAAGAAGCTTCTGGACGAGCCCCATCACTGTTATTTTACAAAAGGCGAATACTACACGTTCACGATTGGTCCTCATGTTTGGGAAAGCGTCAATAACTTCGAGGATTGGCACTTGTTCAATGTCGTCACGAATTTCGATTTGGTAGCCGATCATTTTGAATTGAAGACCCTTTCCAAAATGTCTTAATTATACTTAGCAAAAGTACACCGACTCTATGACTAAACACTTGGTTCGTCAATTAAAATCACAATATCACTAAAAAACGCTCAGAACTGTTCAGCTCTGAGCGTTTTTTAGTGATAATTATGTTTCAACATGTCTTTATAAAAGCAAAAGGAATGCTATCAATATCCAAAAAGGTAAACACATTAACAAACCATTTATTATACCAATTGCTGCAAAATCCTCAGAGAGTTCATTTGATTCATACATGAGTAAACCTCCCATAGTTTATTTTGTCTCTGTATTCCCTTTTCTGATGTAATTATTCAGAACGTTACCATTCAATGTCCTACAAAACGTTCCCACACTCCATTCACACTGCCCTAGCTCCAACGGAAAATAGGCGAGTTGCTAGTGACAACCACTTATACCACGGATCATCTCACCCCTCGTGTAAGAGTCATCGAATGGTACAAACTGATTTGGATAACTTACCACAAAATCATAAAATTCAGCCAACACTGTGTCACTTATGGAGTTATCGCAGCTTCTAATTCGATGAAAGCCAAATTGTTGAGCAACGAACTACTAAGTGTCGTATTGGTAGATGAAGTATATGCTTCTTTCAAATAATGAAAAAAGTAGAGGGTGCAACCAATTCCGGTTGCACCCTCTATCACATATAACAAAAAGGAACGGTTCTGCCTGACCAAACAGGAGAACCGTCCCCACCATAAATCAAAGGAATTTCACACAAACAGGCTCTGGAACATGGACATCCGACTGAACAAGAGACAGCTTCCCTGTCGCTTTATCCCGTTCAAATAACGTCATCGTGTTCGACTTCTGGTTCGTCGCAATCAGGAAGTCCTCCGATGGATCCATAACAAAGTCACGTGGCCAGTTTCCTTCTGTAGACGTCCACTCTACAAACGTCAATTGTCCTGAAGCCTGATCCACTTGATAGATAGCAATCGAATTGTGCCCACGGTTACCCGCATACACAAATTGACCATCCGAAGAAATATGGATAGCACTTCCATCGTTCGTTTCTGTGAAGGTCTCTGGAATAGTTTTGATCGCTTGCTGTTGTATAAAGCTTCCGTCCTTCTCATCGTAATGAAGGACAAGAACTTCTGAGCTCAATTCTGTCATCACATACGCATACTTCTCGTTTGGATGGAACGTAATATGACGCGGCCCGCTACCAGGAGCTGTCTTGAGCACTTGTACTTCCGTCAGCTCACCCTCTTCCGCGGCGTAAGTAATTACACGGTCACTGCCAAGGTCGATGGCGATAACGTACTTCTCATCCGGCGTGAACCCTGCATAGTGCATATGTGGCTTCTCTTGTCGCTCATGAGGGCCAGTCCCTTCGTGTTCGATGACAGAGGTAGGTGAATTCAACGATCCATCTTCGTTCGTACGGTAAGAAACGATGTTCTTCGTATGGTAATTCGCCGTTACCACCGTATTCTTGTCCTTATCAACACTGACATGACACGGAGGCGAACCTGCAGCAGTCTCTACATTCAATTTCGTTAAAGATCCTGTTCCCTCTTCAATAGAAAAAGAAGTAACGCCACCGTTCTCTCCTTCTTTCGATACTGCATATAAGTTATAGCTATCCTCACTCACCGTTACATACGTCGGGTTGCCTAATTCCGCAGCCAGTTTCACATCGCTTAGCGTTTTCTGGTCTGTATCGAGCGTGAACTGGTAAACGCCTTTACTGTCTTGTTTCGTATAGGTTCCAACATATCCAATATACTTCGTCATTTGAATGCTCCTTTAATCGATCAGATTGTTGTTGCTGCAAAACATGCTTGGTCCATTATCTCATAATCTACTGCGCTCTTCACCTGAGAAGAAAAAGCTTCCAATACATTCAAACGGGAGAACCGTCCACAACACAAATCCAAAAAACGAACAATAAAACAACAGTAAACAAAAAACATTCGCTTTTACCCTTGCCCACTTCAATACCGTGTGCTATAGTAATCCCCGTACCCAATTACATATCGTACTCGTATATTTTCAGTAATAAGGTCTGAGCGTCTCTACCTGGTTCCCATTGAAAGAACTAGACTACGAGTTGAAGCTGTACACACGTGCATCTATTTTCACTATACCGCTAGATGAGCTTTGACCATTCGTAGTCTAAAAGGTAGAACATCTGCTTTTTAGACTTTTTTATTACTCCAAACAACGATGTACCTCTACGTAAGGGAATACCACATCAAAGGAGCACATCACATGAAGAACATCCGCACTATTTCATTCGTACTCATCTTAGGTCTATGCTTAGCAGCACTTGTCGGTTGCCAAGAATCCACTCAGACCGAAGCAAAAGCAGAAGAAAACCCTCAACAACCAATCATCATCCAAGGACCAATGCCGATCGAGGCAGAGAACTTTGCAGCCAAACTTGAAAACGTAGAAGAAGAAAAATCAGGGAATTTCCTATTTTATAAAGGGGAAGTCAACGATTACCCAGTTATTGTGATGAAGACAGGAAAAGGGATGGAAAACACAGCAGCCGCTACGGCCATCGCTATTGAGAAATTCGATCCTGCCGCTATCATCAACCAAGGTACATCCGGCGGTCACGATCCAGACCTAAACGTCTATGACATCGTTTTAGGAAAAAGAACGGTCAATATCGGTTCTTTGAAAACGACTCACCTTGAAGACGGGGAAGGCATCGCTCCTAAAGAATGGATTCCGATGGACCTGATGGCTTCTGAAGGAAGTGCCGGCGAAGATAAGGATGCAGAAAACATCCGCTACTTCGAAGGCGACGAAGCGTTACTAGAAGCTGCGAACGCTGTAAAAGGCACGCACGAAGAAGGAAAAATCGTCGAAGGCACCATCGGATCGGCTGACGTATGGAACAACGAAGTCGATCGCATTCAATGGTTCCACGAGAACTTCGGTACTTCAGTAGAAGAAATGGAAGGCGCAGCGGGCGCACAAATCGCGAAAGCCTATGAGGTTCCTTATCTCGGCATCCGTACACTTTCGAACAACAAAACGAACAGTGGCGAATACAACCCTGACACTGCAGCAGCCAACCAAGAGTATGTCTACGAAGTCGTGAAACAGTATATTTCTACACAAAAATAAATCAAAAGAAGCGCAGCTCCTAATGAGGCTGCGCTTTACTATTGATAAAACTAGTGAAATCAGGAAGCCTTCTTAAGACTTCTGGTCCCAACCATATAAGTAAGCTACCATTTCATCAAAATCTTCATCAGAGGAGCATTCAACCTGCAGATCAATAAACGTCATGACGACCTCTTGATCCTCGAACGGAAAATGGCTGCTATCTACGTTGCTGATGATGTCCCGATTGGAAAGCCCCTTTGCCCGTAATGCATCAACTGCTTCTTTCATTGAAGATACTTCTGCCATGTTTATGCCTCCTTGATTCGCTGTATGTTCCTCACCTATTATTTTCCCTCTCTACACCATAAGATGACTTCATTAGGCAGGAACGAGTGGTAAAAAAATATAGAGGGGATATTATTGAAATACTACATCTACACAAGCATTTCCTGCTTATAAGCGCATAAAAAAGAGACTTCCAAGTTGGAAGTCCCTCTTTCAAGCAAATGCTTATTTTTGAACGTTAGCCGCTTGTGGGCCACGGTCGCCTTCAACGATTTCGAAAGAAACAGTTTCATTTTCTTCTAGAGTTTTGAAACCTTCACCTTGAATAGCAGAGAAATGAACGAATACATCGTCTTGACCTTCTACTTCAATAAATCCGAAACCTTTTTCTGCGTTGAACCATTTAACGTTACCTTGTAACATAATGTTACCTCCTGCGTGGACTGGATCCACATGTGTATTACTATTATTGCTCTAGAAATTCAAGGGAAAGTTGCTAAACTTTTTTCTTTTATTCATTAACGAACAAGAATAATTAATTCTCACTATACTCCCATTCCTTGCCCATGTCAACTAGTCACTCAATATTTATTCAATTACCCAGAAAATTCATATCAAAAAAGACAGCCCCTTATTTTGTAAGAAGCTTAATTAAAAACTATGTAAATTTGAATAAGGACGGTTCTGTTGCTCAATCAAACAGCAGAACCGTCCCACCAGAAATCAAAAGAAGGTCCCAAATGGACTATATCTGAATTGCTCAATTATATTCTCCATTGCGCTCATGCCAACCAAGACATAGATAATTGCCATACTTACATTCGTAATCACGAGACCGTAGAAGACATCAAGTCCCTTATCGTCATTCTTCAAGTCATGAATTAGAAAGACTAGTGCAACAGTAGATACACCGAACAGAAGCAAGCCTGCTATCATGAATAAGAAACTCAGTACATTCAAGGGTAATATAGAGAATATTATCGCTACTAATATCAAAACAGCAGGAACCACACTCAGTCCACCAAACTTTTACACAACAGACAAATAAGATACATTTGCTCTCATCAATTTAGAAGCACTAAATACGACAAAAGAAAATACAGCTATGAACAATAATAAATAATGGCCTATGTTTTCTCTCCATGTTAAATAAACACGTTTCTCCTGCGAAAAATTCCCATTAGATCCCTTTTAGTTGTTGTAACTGATCCTTCACCTATATTCTTGTTTTTCAAGACGAACAAGAACAAACTTACCGTTAGGAAAATTGTTGACACATAATAATCTACTGCTTCTATTTCTCCGCCCCAATAAACTCTTGCAATTACTCTTTCACACAGTTGTGTTAATCAAAAAATAAAAAATAACACCACTAAAAAGTACGATTTTATTTTATGAATTTTTTGCTTGATCCAATCATAGTTAATCGCTACATAACTACCTAGTGTAGTGTAAAACAGACCAAAGAAAACAGCATCTCTTGTTTTAAGTTATAATTAAAGAATTCTAAATTAATGATTCCTGAGTATGTTTGTCCGAACAAACCAATTAGGTTTAGAAAAAAACTTATAAAGAGCAATAAATTCATTCTATTGAATTTCATAAAGAAATATATTATCAGAATACACCAAATAAGAGCTAATAAATACCAAAGATGATAGGATGCTGGTCCACCTGCACCACCATAAAGAAAGAATTGAAAACTTTCTTTCAATTCAATAAAAGAACCTAAGTAACTCACTACTTCTTGTTTTATATCTAATCCTTTAACAGTAGCCTTTAACATTCTTACTAACAAGCCATAAACTACGTAAAAAATATTTATTGAAATAATCACCAGTGTTATTTGAAGTTAATATCTTCTGACCAAATAGGAAACCAGAAACAACAAAGAAGAAAGGTACTCCAAATCTTGCAAAAGTCTTAATAAGCAAATTCAGGTAGTGACCTTCAACACCTAAAATATTCACTCCACTAAAAGGTGATGTGTGAATGCAAACAACAAAGAAAATTGCCCAAAATTTAAAGTAGTCTATTGCATAATTCCTTTCCAAAAAAACCCCCCAAACCTTCAAATTGATAAAAAAATATTTTGTTAGTATCCTGAATTATTTTCACAGTTTACGATCACAACTGTAGACGGAATTACACCTATGTTTTCGACTAGACTTTAAAGGGATTGAAACTTTCAAAGTTATACCCTCAAAGTCTATACCCCGTAACTATATTAACACTTTCGATAATTTAAGGACACCTCTATACATCACTAAAGGGAATCTTTTCCCGTTTTAAGACTGTGCTCATGCAAAAAATGGGGACTTCCAATTGGAAGTCCCCATTTCAAGCAAAAGCTTATTTTTGAACGTTAGCCGCTTGTGGGCCACGGTCGCCTTCAACGATTTCGAAAGAAACAGTTTCATTTTCTTCTAGAGTTTTGAAACCTTCACCTTGAATAGCAGAGAAATGAACGAATACATCGTCTTGACCTTCTACTTCAATAAATCCGAAACCTTTTTCTGCGTTGAACCATTTAACGTTACCTTGTAACATA
>NZ_SRJC01000003.1:363512-375037 GCF_004684905.1 Halobacillus salinus
TCTTCTAGAGTTTTGAAACCTTCACCTTGAATAGCAGAGAAATGAACGAATACATCGTCTTGACCTTCTACTTCAATAAATCCGAAACCTTTTTCTGCGTTGAACCATTTAACGTTACCTTGTAACATAGTGTTACCTCCTGCGTGGACTAGAAATCCACATGTGTATTACTATTATTGCTCTAGAAATTCAAGGGAAAGTTGCTAAACTTTTTCTTTTATTCATAACCGAACAAGAATAATTAACTTTAACTATACACCTATTTTTTCAATGTGTCAAACTTCTCAATGTAATAAATTTCAAATCTATGTGTGTACTCATTACTTAAACGCCTTACATACACTTATGATAACCGATTTTATAACTAAAATTTCAATACTGAGACCTTGACATTCACAACATCTATTTTAATTGTTGTGATCACGTTCGATCCCACTTGATCTATCATCCAGTTTAGTACTTTGTGTATTAAACGCTCCAACTATGAAAATTAGAATTATAAAGAACATGACTCCTGTTCGTTGCCTGGCGGAGTCACCTCCGTACTCTATACCTAGAGCTGCTGCATGTATTAGTATGGGGATAACATATAAATACATTCTAACTCTCAAGTCACTATATTTAAACATTTTCACGACAGCCATGATTAAAAAAGCACTAAATAACAGGGAAATGATTGAATCAAATAATACCAAAGAATATATGTCTTTATCCCCGATAATATTCCATGGTAAAGGTGCAATAAACATTTTTACAATTGCTTGTGGTATTACTATCAGAGCATTAGCAACATCAATTTCCATTATGAATTGAATCACCAGATCTTTGTATCTAGATAAGATAGGATTACTTAGGAAAAATACACCAAATGCCACACCTACAACAATAGCTCTAACTTTTGTTTTTCTATTTATTTTTCTTCTCAGTAGAACATCCACAGCTAATGCCACTATTATAGAAAAACCGGCATATATACGTGTCAAAACTAAGAGCGGAATAACAAGTAAGAACCAAGGCTTCTTTTTGTTTTTATACAAATATATTGTTAAAGTTGTAAGAAAAAGCACTAAACAATCTTTAAGTACAAAACTAGTAAATATGAATAGATTACCACTTAACAAACTAACAAAAAATAATGTATTAGCTATTTTCCTCCCAAAGTCTTGTTTTACCACTTCTTTTATTAATACTAGAGACACATTAAACATAAAAATATTAATTAGATACAAAGAAAAATCGTTTTTAAATAATTCAGTTACGAAGTATATGAAGTAAGAATAACCTATTTGTGGTGTTCCAGCTATATCAGTAATACTTCCATATGTTAAATTCCCGGAGATTCGAATTTTTTCTAGAGTATCAAAATAGAAAAAAGAATCAGGAAATGGAACCATTCCCCAAATAAAATAAGTGTATACAAATATAACTTTCACTATAAATAATAAAATCCAGAAGGTGAAATTAAAAACACTCAACATTTTATTAGTTACAAAATAAACACCAGTAATAATGGTTATTAAAATGAAAAGAATAATAAGAGGTATTACTGCATCACTAACGTTAATCACTCGGTAAAATATAATAGTAACAATTAAAGATATAAAAAGAAGAGTATTTTTTAATAACCCTAAATTCCCTTTATTTTGATTCGCAAAAAATGTCATTAAATAATACCACCTAACCAGCCAGTTAATAGATTAATTCATGAAGTCTTCTAAAAAATAGATTGTCTATAAAATAGCAAGCTATTTATAGTTTGAAAATCTGATAAGATCACACGATCCCTCTGTATATAATATGATTTGTGTATGTATTTGGCAAGCTCAAATTGTATCAAGTATAAAAAGCTACATTGCATAAAATATAATTATTCATTTTCCTTCCTAGGAACTTAGAGGAACTAATTATTTTCGTAAAAGAACTACTTAAATATATTAAAAGTCCGTGTATTAAAAATAATTTATAATGACTAGTTATCAGTGAAGGATAACTAGTCAGGAGTATGTTGTGCAACTTTCCCATGCCAATTAAAACTCATAAATAAGATGATCCCTAATATAGGAATCACCTCTCAAAGATGGTGTGAAGTATTTTAAACTTATAAGAAAAGTTATATATTACTCATGAGTTATTTTTCTGTCTGTTCTCATCCAGTTTACAGGTTTTAAGATTCATGTTTAAAATCCTGAGTTTGAAGACCCATCTTGCAAACCACATTATTGTATAATGACTATTATGGTCAACATATAAACTGAATGTAACAACTAGTGTTTGTTTTGAGAAATAAAATTAATGATAAAATATGTAACAATTATCACTATTAGGCTTTTTTACTTAATTGCTTATATTTATCTACTATTCTATCAACTACTATTTGTTCAGTGAACTGCTTTTCTAATATTTCTCTTCCATTTGCTCCAAATTTAGATCTTAGTAAATCATCTTCAAGCAAATTGTCAAGTTTTTTAGCCATCTCATTTACATTTTCGTACTCTACAAGGTACCCATTTACGTCGTTATTAACTAATTCCCTCGTACCTAATACGTCACTTCCAATAACAGGTTTCTTGAAAGCCATTGCTTCCATGATAATCCTTGGTAGACCCTCTTTTTCAGAAGTAAGTGCAATTATATCAGCCATTTTAATAAAGGGGTATATATATGATTGATACCCTAAAAACCTGACTTGATCCTTTAATCCCGCCTCAACTACTTGCTTTCTGATTTCCTTTTCTAAATCACCTTGACCAGCTAATAAGCAAATAAAATTGTCATTTGTTTTATTTAATTCTTTTAAAGAACTTATTAGATACTTGTGATTTTTGACGGGCTCAAAACGTGCACCCACTAATATGACAATTTTTTCTGGAGGAATATCTAATTCTTTCTTCATTTTTTGAATTTTATCTAATGTGATATTTTGTTTATAGTTATCTAATAGTGCCAAATCTACTCCATTGCCTTCGTAAAAAACTTCTTTATTTACCGCATTTCTTTTAATTTTTTCAATATCTTCGGTATTCTGAGAACCAATTGCATCACAAAAAATCGACGCAACTTTTTCAAAAAACTCATAGACCTTATATTTTACTTTGCTTTGTCCTTCATAGTAAGGCAACCCATGACTTGTATGAATTACAATAGGTACACCTGCTAACTTACCAGAAATTCTACCAATAATACCAGCTTTTGCAGTGTGGGTATGGACAATATCATACCTCTCTTTTTTTAGCAGCCTTACGAGACGAATTATTGATACCAAGTCTGAGAGTGGGGCTATCTCCCTCTTCATTTCTACAAAACGCAAATTGATATTCCTATGCTTAAAAAGATTATTATTGAAACCCTCTTTTGCCGATATTAAGTGTACCTCATAACCTTTTGACTCTAATACTGATAATTTATCGACAAGGATTTTATGACTTAAGCTTGTGGTACAAATATTTGCTACCTTCATAATAGTATACCTCATTTTCTAAATCTCATTTAATTTATTCAGTACCTCTTCATCTAGCTCTTCTTCCCATAAACCGTTATTATAGAACTTCCATTTACCATCTATTCTTTTGTATTGCTTATTAGTAATTTCATTTTTTTGTATATACCTAGGCTTCTCATTAACTACTACTGAATTATCAGGTACATCTTCAAATACGACACAGTTTGCTCCAATTCTTACATTATTTCCAACAACAACTTTACCAATTATTTTTGCACCAGCTCCGATGTAACAATTGTTACCTATAGTAGGAGCTCCCATTCCTTTTGAATCAGGCAAGTGGTTTGTACCTATTGTTACTTGCTGAAAAATAATACAGTCTTTACCTATGGAAGCATTTCCTGATATGAAAATACCGAATTTATCATGAGGAAAGCAAGGCGGATTTGCAATTTTCGCATTATGTCCTATATAGCTACTGTATTTTTTTAGGTAAATATTATAAATTTTCTTGTACACTAATTGAAGTATATATTTTTTTTCAGTCAAACACTTTTTTTTCAAATTCCAAAAACCTAGAGTAGATACAATAAGCTCAATCACATTTCTCACCCCTTTTTAATAACATCTTTAAAGAGATCTTCCCACTTATCAACTATACAACCAATTTCATATTTTTTTTGTAAATGTCTTTGCCCTTTAACTCCCATTTCTTTTCTCTGTTGAGGTGTTTTATTCATAACCTTCAGCATGCCTTCCCCTAGAGATTCAGGATCTTTTGGTTTTACTAGATATCCTCCCTCTTCACTGCTGACCAACTCTTCTACTCCACCTACTTTAGTCGAGACGACTGGCAGCTGCGACAACTGGGCTTCCATGACTACATTTGGTAGTCCTTCCCATGCAGAAGAGAGGACAAACCCGTTATATTTAATTAATTCACTAGCTACATCATTTGATGGGCCAACGAACCTGATTACATTATCTACATTATGAACCTTACACAATTCCACTAATCTATTTAGTGTATTAGAATCACCATTGCCAATTACATCAATATTAAACTTGTACTCACCTTTGGAAACAAGAGACTTAGCAGCAAATATCAGGTTTTCATAGTCCTTTTGTGGTCTGAGTCTCCCAACAGCAACCCAATGAAATATACCGTCATTTATTGCGGTGGTATTTAATTTATTATAATTAAACGAGATACCATTAGGGATTACTTTTAACTTATTCTCTTTAAATATTTTTCTCGAGATTAAACTCTTAGAAGCCACTAATGAGTTAGTCGTAGTAATACTCGCTAGAGAAGCTGTGTATTTTTCTAATTTTTCTCTTAATCTATTACCAAAATACTCATTACGTACTGAGGTGATGAGTTTTGGTACCCCGAATAGTTTCCCAAATAGTTTCCCGATTATATTTGCGTGATACATAAAAGTTAAAAGAATATCCGGACGAAATTCTTTAATACAACGCTTTAAATTCATAATAGTGGTGAAAGTCATTTTTTTATTACTAACACCAATATATTCCACCTCGATACCAGATGATAGTGTCTTCTCTCCCATTGGTCCTAAAGGCGTCAAAGAAAGTACTTTAACATAGTATCCTCTTGCGACTAATTCTTTACTAATCAAATATATTTGATTATCTGCACCACCCTGCCCCATGCTTGTGGAAAGAAATAATATCCTCACAAATCTCGCTCCCTAGAACCACCCACAGATCTACGTGTGAATTTCTTAATGTTTTTCGGCATATATCTGTAAATGCTCCTGCCTATTGGGTACACATACATCCAATAAGGTAAACCTAACTCCTTAATAACTCTTTTTTGTACAGTTGCTAAGTCTTTCTGCCGATCAGCATATTTAAACGACTTATGCCAAAAGCTGCCACCATACACGTAATGTTCACCCAAAATTGAAGGTATATTATGAAATGCCCAATCTTTCTTTGCTATATTTAACCAAAACCTTAAATCAACTAGGTTCCCTGCTTCTGGATAACCGCCAACTTGATCCCATGCCTCTTTACGGAAAGAAGCAATTGTATGTGCAAAAGGTATGTATTTTGCCATTGCTCTTTTAATGTCATTATCACTTGTCGGAGGCATCCTGTTGTATCTTTCTCCTCTATTCTCATCTACTAAAATCGAATAGCCTCCAATAACACCAACATTTGGATTCTCTTCGAAGTGCTTTACTTGCTTAGCAAAGCGTTCAGGATAGCTAATATCATCAATATCTTGTCTCATAATGTACTTACCTTTAGCTTTTGATATTCCATGATTTAATGCCTTTGCAAACCCCAATCTACCTGGATCTAAAACAATAATTCTTCTATCTTTTTTTTCTTGCTCTTTCAGAAGTTCGAATGTACTATCAGTTGATCCATCATTAACAATAATAAATTCAAAATCAGAGTATGTTTGGTTTAAGATACTAGGAATAGCAGTATCAATATGGCTTTCACCGTTGAATACTGTCATAACCACGCTAACGTTCGGTTTCATTTTTCCCCTTCTTTCATGTTAATTGTTTTTAACTTAGATTAGAATAAGATATCAATGTACTTTTCAGTTACAAAATCAATATGATACTTATTACTTTTTTTCGCAAACTCTTCTACATGGTGGTGTTTAGGTTCCTTCAAGTTGTTCAGAATACTATTAGCTAATAACTCAACATCATTCACAGGTACTAGTGTTCCGTACTTACCATCCTCAAGAATTTCCCTAGGTCCATAAGGACAATCTGTTGAAACTACATTGGTACCCGAAGTTAATGCCTCTACAATTACATTCCCGAATGATTCATAATTTGATGGAAGAACAAATAAAGAAGAATTTCTCATATAAGAATATGGGTTATTTACAAACCCTGGCATATCAACTTCACTCTGCAATCCATTATCCCTGACTATAGAAGTTAGTTTATTCCTATTTGTTCCTTCACCAAGAATGATTAGTTTCGAATCAATTTCATTACGAACTAATTTAAAAGCGCGAATGAGTAACTGAAAATTTTTATCATCGTTCATTCGTCCAGCGGACAATACTACTTTTTGATTATTATTAAACCACTTGTGATTATTGAACTCACTAGCTTTTTTTTGAGTATTATCAGTCAAGACGGGGTTGTAAATTACAACAATTTCTTTTATAGATAAGTATCTCCTTACCTGATCTGCTACTCCATTAGAAACGGCTATAATGTTTTTAGCATCTTTATAAAAAGCTTTCATAAGTTTGAGTACAACCTTCTCTTGGAAGTTATCTCCTTTAGACAAAACACTATGAATGGCTACTGATACCTCTGTTCTTACTCTTGCTATTTTCACTGCTACTAAAGCTATAACATTTGCATAATTCATTGCACAAAGTAAAGATTCTGGCTTTTCTTTTTGTAAATACTTAATAAGAGGGACTAAACTCCTAGAAACTTTCTTTGCACCTAAATTAATAATTTTTATACTTCTATGTAGATCTTTTAAGTAAGGACCCTCAGCCTTAGCAAGAATTAGATCTACTTCGTAACCTTTCTCACAAAAATTATTCGCCAAATTCAACATGACTCTTTCTGCACCACCCCCTCTTAAAGATGGTAAGAACATGCTTATTTTTTTATTTATTGTCATTTTAGATCACTCAACTTATTTAATTTTGAACTCACTACTTTTCGTACACTTAATACGTCGAATAAGTAAATTGATAACAGATATGTTAATACCCCACTTAACACTTGCATAAATAGAGCTGTTAGACCTGTCCAATTATTAAGAAGTGACAAGGGGAGTAACATAATAAACGTTGATAAAATTATTTTAAGAAAATCTTTCAAAGGAAACTTCAATTTAAAGACTTTATTTCCAATAATGAAACTTGCTACTATTGCAAAGATATATGATATTAAAGTAGAATAAACAGCACCTAATATGCCTATTCTTGGGATTAAAAGTAAATTAAAAATCAGATTTATTATAGCTGCAATCAAAACAGGTATCATTTGTAAATTTGTTTTCTCTCCTAATTGGAAGGACAAATCAAAATGATAGGATTTTAGACCTTGTAATAATACTGCTATAGAAATTAAGGGGATAATAGCATTTGCCACATCGCGGAACTCACTTCCTAACATTAATTCTGTTATGTTAGGAGTTAACATTATTATGCCTGCGGTAGCAGGGATAGAAGCCAAGAGTAAAATTCCGGTATTTTCCATAATCTGTTTTTGCGCTTGTTTTACGCTACCATTTTCTAGACTTTTAACAGCTAAGGGATAAGCTGCTAAATTTATTATCATCATTATTAGAATAAGTGACTGTTGAATTAAATCGTACGATACTGAATAACTACCAGCTTCTTCGGAGCCTAACATCCATCCTATTAACAATCGATCAGAACTATTTAATACCATTCCCATTGAGAGTGTAACTGTCAGTGGTAATCCGTATTTTAATAATATCTTTATTATTGCTTTATCGTATTCTAAAATATTTGTATCTTTCCATGTTGTAAACCAGCTATAAATTATTGGTATCAACATACCAACAATTAAACCTATAATTAGTGAAATAGGTCCGTAACCTAATTCAATAAGAAATATACCTATCACCAAAGAGAACAAGGCTTTAGATAATGAGAAAAGGCCATACAATATTGGTGATAGTTCTGACCTTACAATTTCTAAGTTAAATTGAAAGAATGACTGAGTTATTAAAAGTACTATACATAACGTCCCGAAAATTTGAAAATCATTAAATTGCGAATTGAAGTTCACAACTGGAAGACCGATTACTAAAACCACCACCGAAATGGTCAAAAAAAGGAATTTCACAGTGCTTAGAAAAGTATGTTTGGATTTTTCTGTCTTGTTGTGTTGTGGAAAAAACCTAAGGACCCCTAGTCTAATCCATTGGAATAAGATAGAGTTTAAAAATCCAATTGAAGCTAAAGCTATAGCATACTCACCATAATCGGCTGTTGAAAGTAATCTAGTAAAAATAACTATTGCTACGAAATTAAGAATTCCTGGTAAGCCCTTAGATAATACATAAACCATTATGTGTCTAATTAACATATTAAGCACCTTTATAGCATATTTATATTGGACTTTCCTTGTTAATTCCGTCCAATAATCTGGTGAAAAATTCAAGCGCAGAACTTGTAACCTCACTGAAAATTACTTTTCAGTTGAAAACATTAGGATATTGCAAATTCAGATTTTGTGTGGGGTTGTTATACACGGCTATTCATCAAAAAATTGAACAAGAATAATCCAATACAACTTCTAACAATTTACAATACCTTCACTAATAATAATTACCGATGCCCTTTATCATCTTGCACCGTTACCTGTTACTATAACTTTCAAAGTTGATAAAGTAATCTTAAAATCCATCAGCAGACTCAAATTCTTTATGTAGTACAAATCCAGGTGCAATTTTTCGCTAGGGCTAATATCGTACCCCCCATTTATTTGCGCCCAGCCAGTTAAGCCGGGCTTTATAGATAGTCTATTAACAAAACCAGGAACGTCATTATTAAACTGAGCAGTAAAGGCTGGTCTCTCCGGACGTGGACCAATAAGACTCATTTCTCCTTTTAGAACATTATAAAGCTGAGGTAATTCATCAATTCGTGTCATACGTATAAACTTACCTATGTTTGTAACTCTCACATCATTTTTCAATGCCCATTGTGCACCATTTTTCTCAGCATCAACTGTCATTGATCTTAACTTAAATATTCTGAAATACTTTCCGTTTAATCCAACTCTTTCTTGTGTGAAAAACACAGGCCCTTCTGACTCCATTTTTATAGCGACCGCTGTAAGAAAAACTATAGGCAATGTCAATATTATTCCGACAATTGATAATATAATGTCCATCATTCTTTTTACGAAATGATAGGTTTTTAATCCAGAATTCAAATGCTCTTCATGGAAATGTTGATCCATATTTATAGAATATTCCTCAACTAACTCTCTTCTTTCTTGTTGAAAAATCATAAAAACTATTCACCTCTTTTAATAATTAAGGTCTATTATCCACCTAATCACAATATAAGGTACCAAAACTACTGTTTAATGGTTACTTTATCTTGTATAAGTGAATGCATCAAATCTCTTACATCGGGACCAATTTCTTCGTTTTTTAATGCAAACTCAATAGTGGTCTGAATAAAACCAAACTTTTCACCTACGTCGTAGCGTTTGCCTTCAAAATCATACGCATATACATCTTGAATACTATTTAACTCTTCAATAGCATCAGTTAATTGAATCTCACCGCCTGCCCCCAGTTTTTGTTGATCCAGAAAATCAAAGATTTCTGGTTTCAATATATATCTTCCCATTATTGCCAAATTAGAAGGGGCAGTTCCCTGAGTCGGCTTTTCTACAAAACTACTTACTTGGTACCGACGACCTTCACTCCAATTTGGATCAACTATTCCATAACGATGCGTTTGATCATCTTCAACTTGTTGAACCCCAATTACTGAAGAGCCGGTCTCCTCGTGTTGGCTTATTAATTGTTTAAGACACGGGGTTTCTGACTCCACAATGTCATCTCCTAGTAGAACTGCAAAAGGGTCATTCCCAATGAACTTTCTCGCAGACCAAACAGCATGACCAAGTCCCTTAGGCTCTTTTTGTCTTATGTAGTGGATATCGACATTTGAAGTTTCTTTTACCTTGTCTAATAGGTCAAACTTCTCTTTTTTCATTAAATTATCTTGAAGCTCGAAGTTGTTGTCAAAATGGTCTTCAATAGCGCGCTTACCTTTACCGGTTACAATGATGATGTCTTCTATACCTGACTCAATTGCTTCTTCTACTATATATTGAATAGTTGGCTTATCAACAATCGGCAGCATTTCTTTTGGCATTGCTTTGGTGGCTGGTAAGAATCGAGTTCCTAAACCTGCTGCTGGAATAATAGCTTTTTTAACTTTCCTCATAAATATTTCCTCCTAAAATTCTATTGAAATACTACAATTATTTTAAAATAATTGTAACTCTATTAGTTTTCACATTAAAACAATCCAAGAAAAATTTTTTTCTTAACCTGCTGCGGTGGTTGCGCTGCTAGCACGTGATTTTCTATTAGATAATCTGCATTTTCCTGGAAAAAGCGGACCATAGAGAAACCGTATCTCTTCTCAATTTCATTATATGCTTCTTGCATTTTAAACCCTCGGCTTGTAGTATTATGAGCATCACTCGAGATAAGGTGAGCAAGGTTTGCTTCAATAAGTAGTCTGGATACTTTTTGGTTTTTCTTTCCGAATTTTCCAATTAAGCTAGCAGCAGTAATTTGAGTATAACAACCTTTTTCTACAAAAGAATAAAGGATGTCGGGATCCTCCTGGATGCGCTTATTGCGCTCGGGGTGAACAATAATTGGACAGTAACCTGAAACTTGAAGGTCAAATAGCAACTTACTTGTATAACGTGGGATATTACTGAAGGGAAGCTCCACAAAAACATACCTCGTGTTGTTTAGTGGAAGGACGTCACCAGCTTTTATCGCTTCCAACATCTCCCCATTTATACGCGTCTCCTGCCCAGGTAGAATGTGTATATCAATCCCCTCATCTTTAAATACTTCATTCAAATAATCAACTTTCTTCAATATTTCTTGTTTCGTATTTTCGTATGTACCATTCATGTGATGTGGCGTAGCAACAATAATGTCTATCCCTTCTTTTTCAGCTTCCCTCGCCATATCAATACTGTCCTGAACCGACAATGCCCCATCATCTACACCAGGTAATATATGACAATGTATATCAATCAAAGCATTCACCACTTTCATGTTGTTTGGGAATAATTATTATAAAGGAAGTGTCACTAAATCACTATTTATTTTAACGATAATAATAATAACATTAATACAATGATTTTAAAACACTTATTTTTTATGAATTCCGCTCTTTCTAGGTTCTAGTTACTATTCATTCTGTAGAAACAATTACAAATTATGAATCCCCGACATTATAATTGAAAGAATAAATAGATAGTTATCATAAAATATTAATCGCCATAATACTCTCATAAATAACGATATTTGGATT
>NZ_SRJC01000004.1 GCF_004684905.1 Halobacillus salinus
AGGGGATCAGCTCGCTTCCTGCGCTCGACTTGCATGTATTAGGCACGCCGCCAGCGTTCGTCCTGAGCCAGGATCAAACTCTCCATAAAAGTTAAGTTTGACTTGCTCATTTGCACACCGAATGTGCGTTGTTGTCTTTTCTTCACTAAGAAGAAAAATATTGACGTACTGGTTGGTTCGTTCAGTTTTCAAAGATCAAATGTTACAATGGTGGGCCTGAGTGGACTTGAACCACCGACCTCACGCTTATCAGGCGTGCGCTCTGACCAACTGAGCTACAGGCCCCAATGGTAAAACATTTAATGGAGCGGGTGAAGGGAATCGAACCCTCATCATCAGCTTGGAAGGCTGAGGTTTTACCACTAAACTACACCCGCATATTTCATTGTATTGAGTAAGTAACTCGGATGGTCGGGAAGACAGGATTCGAACCTGCGACCCCTTGGTCCCAAACCAAGTGCTCTACCAAGCTGAGCTACTTCCCGTAAGTAGTAAGTAAATGGCGCGCCCGAGAGGAGTCGAACCCCTAACCTTCTGATCCGTAGTCAGACGCTCTATCCAATTGAGCTACGGGCGCCTTTTGAAGCGACAAAATCTATTATATCATTTGTTTCGGTTTGACGCAACAACTTTTTTCAAAGTTTTTTTGGTGCGGCCGAGAGGACTTGAACCTCCACGGGGTGAACCCCCACTAGGCCCTCAACCTAGCGCGTCTGCCGATTCCGCCACGACCGCAAATCTATGAATGCTAATCATGGTAAAATTGAAAAGTGCGGGTGGAGGGACTTGAACCCCCACGCCGTGAAGCACTAGATCCTAAATCTAGCGTGTCTGCCAATTCCACCACACCCGCAAGTTACAATGGTGAGCCATGAAGGATTCGAACCTTCGACCCTCTGATTAAAAGTCAGATGCTCTACCAGCTGAGCTAATGGCTCATAATTAATGAAAGGCTTTTTCAAATCGCTAGTTTCGATGATTCCTGTTTTAAAAGCACAAGGAACATCTTATAACGTTTATTCAAATTTGTCAACCCTTTTTCCGAAGAAAAAATGGCTGGGCCAGCTGGATTCGAACCAGCGCATGACGGTACCAAAAACCGTTGCCTTACCGCTTGGCTATGGCCCAATACTTAATGGCGGTCCGGACGGGACTCGAACCCGCGACCTCCTGCGTGACAGGCAGGCATTCTAACCAACTGAACTACCGGACCTAAATTGTAAAGTGACCCGTACGGGATTCGAACCCGTGTTACCGCCGTGAAAGGGCGGTGTCTTAACCACTTGACCAACGGGCCATTATTTTGAGAAAAAAATAATGGCGGAGAAGGAGGGATTTGAACCCTCGCGCCGCTTACGCGACCTACACCCTTAGCAGGGGCGCCTCTTCAGCCACTTGAGTACTTCTCCGTAATGGCTCCAACGGTAGGATTCGAACCTACGACCGATCGGTTAACAGCCGATTGCTCTACCACTGAGCTACGTTGGAATAATGTAAATGCCGCTCGTGATTGATGCGTTTTTGAATTGCTTTATCATCAGCGACGATTTATATCTTATAACATCTGAAGGACAAAGTCAAACCTTTTTCGCAAAAAAAATGTTGTTTCTTTGCGGTTGATGGCTTGTCTCAATCGACCTTTATAAATTTAACACGGTCTATACTATCCGTCAATGGATTTTCTATATCTTTTTTAACTTCCCTTTACATTTCCCACATTGATACTTGGATATATTCACTCTTCTTCTGCGGTGATATACATGACCGCACTCGGCACACGTATACTTATGGACGCTTTTCTCATGTTCTGATGGCAGTGGCTGACAGTATCTTGGTGAGTTGGTTTGTTTAAGGAGAGACTTGAATTCCGGATCGCCATGTCCGTATCCTTTCCCCTCTATATGCAAATGATAATGACATAATTCATGTTTGATGATGCCCGCAAACTCTTCTTCCCCTAATTCGCGGAGATACTTTGGATTCAGCTCAATAACACGCTGGGACGGAATATAGCGGCCGCCAGTTGTGCGGAGTCTAGGATTGAATGTGACAAGATCAACAAATGGTTTATGGAAATATGTTTCTGATAGATTGTTCGTCCATGCTTGTAAATCAATTTGTTCGGTTGTCATTCCTTCACGCCTCCCCACTTCATTGCATACTGTATCATAACTCATTATTTTTAAGAAAGGATTTGAATAGAAATGCCTTCATGGTTAAGAAAACAAATATCGAAAGCCTTCCTGGACAAAGACAAATATCAGATTAAGATGTTGAATCAGTGCTGGTATTACTACAAGCATCTATATAAATAAGAAACCCGGAAGCATTTGTGCCCCCAGGTTCTCTTTGTATTTTACTTTTGCAGCATGGTTAAGGCTATTCGTTGTTTCTTAATATCTACCGAATCGACCCAGACGGTGACGACATCACCTACAGATACGACGTCCATCGGGTGTTTGACGTAGCGATTTGCTAGTTTGGATATATGAACAAGCCCATCTTGTTTAACACCTACATCTACAAATGCTCCGAAATCCACAACATTACGAACGGTACCTTCAAGCTCCATCCCCTGCTCTAAATCTTCCATAGAAAGCACATTCGTTTTTAAGAGCGGCTTCGGAAGGTCATCACGAGGATCACGACCTGGTTGGATCAGAGACTTCATGATATCTTCTAATGTCAACTTACCTACATCAAGACTTTCTGCTGTCTCATTCAAATCCAATGCTTTGAGTTTCTCCGCCACCTCTTCTTTACCAAGGTCTCCGGCCGTAGCATCCACCATCTTCAATAAGGACCGTGCTGCTTTATAGCTTTCTGGGTGAATGGACGTACGGTCGAGTGGTTCAGCCCCGTCAAGGATTCTCAAGAACCCGATACTTTGCTCATAAGTCTTGGCACCGAGTCTTGGAATGTCTTTCAGCTCGGAGCGTTTCGTGAATTTTCCGAGCTCCTCTCGCTTTTTCACCACATTGTTCGCCACCGTCTTACTCAAACCTGATACATATTGAAGTAACGAAGAAGATGCTGTATTAACGTTTACGCCTACTTGGTTAACGACGGTTTCCACGACAAAGCGGAGCGATTCGTTCAATTGCTTTTGACTGACGTCGTGTTGGTACTGTCCGACACCAATAGATTTAGGGTCGATCTTGACGAGCTCCGCCAATGGATCCTGTACACGCCTGGCAATGGAGACGGCACTTCTCTCTTCAACTTTCATATCTGGGAATTCGTCACGAGCCAGTGCAGAAGCAGAGTAGACACTCGCTCCCGCTTCATTGACGATCATGTACGAAACATCCAAGTTATGCTTTTGAATCATATCAGCGACGAACTGCTCTGTTTCACGGGAAGCCGTTCCGTTCCCGATTGCCATCAATTCGATCGGGTGCTTCTTCATAAAGGACAGGATAATCTTCTCCGCTCCTGCCGTATCATTCTTCGGTGCTGTCGGGAACATGACTGAAATGTCGAGTACCTTCCCTGTTTCATCGACCGCCGCTAGCTTACATCCTGTACGGTAGGCTGGGTCGATGCCGAGAACGACTTTTCCTTTTAAAGGTGGCTGCAAGAGTAAACTTCTGAGATTACTCGAGAACACTTCAATCGCCTGCTCTTCTGCCTGTTCCGATAATGAATTACGGATTTCTCTCTCGATAGACGGTTGGATCAGTCGCTTGTAGGCATCTCGAATTGCTTCCGTTAACAACGTATAGGGTTGTCCTGATGTTTTCGGCAAAATGACATGCTTCTCGAGATACTGGACGATCGAATCTTCTGGAGGATGGATAGATACCTTGATCACTCCCTCTTTCTCTCCACGATTCAAAGCTAATACACGGTGAGAAACAATCGATCGTACGGGCTCCTGATAGTCATAGTACATTTCAAAGATGCCCTTCTCGTCATCCTCTGCCTTCTTATCAGTAGAAGAAATGGTACCTTTTTGGAAGGTTTGCTTTCTGATTTGCTCACGGTAAGCGGGGTCGTCCGAAATCCATTCAGCGAGAATATCATTTACACCGGATTGTACTTCTTCCACGGAATGAAGCTCGTGCTCCTCAGAGAAGTACGATGCTGCTTCCTTTGCAAAATCGAAGTTCTCCTGCTTCCATACCTTTTGAGCAAGGGGTTCAAGCCCCTTCTCCTTAGCAATCGTAGCACGGGTTCTTCTTTTTTGTTTATATGGACGGTAGAGGTCTTCTACCTTTTGCAGCTGAGTGGCTGACTCGATTTCTTTCTTCAATTCATCGGTCAGCTTGCCTTGTTCGTCGATTAAACGAATGACCTCTTCTTTTCGTTGCGAAACATTCTGCACATAATTCCATTGGTCTTCTATTGATTTGATCTGCACTTCATCAAGGCCGCCTGTCAACTCTTTACGATAGCGCGCAATGAAAGGTACAGTATTTCCTTCATTTAATAAGGTGATTACTTTTTCTACAGATTTTTCATTAAGACTGGCCTGGGAAGCGACCAGCTTGATCAATTCTGGGTTTAATGTTGATTCACTCAATACATAGACCTCCTTGGATAACTCTTTCTGTATTGTATCAAATTCTTACCTCTATGACTCGGCAAGGGGACGAGACGTATGATAGATAACAACATAAAAAAGACCCTATTCTATTCTTAAGAATAAGGTCTTTATCATAGATACTCCATCACAATCAACGTCGTATCGTCATCTCTTACTTGACCGTAGAGCTCTTTGTACTGTTCGATAATAGATGTAACGTCATCGGTGTGCACACGTTTGAGTGGGAAACGCCTGTCATTGACACCATCAGAAAACATGAGAAACTTCATTCCCTTCTCCACTGTTCCTCTAGTGACACGCAACTTCCGTGGAAAGCCAGCTAAATAACCAGCCAGCGGAATATTTCTACTCTTCTTTCCTTCAGGGCTTACCATAATGACACCTATATTGCCGATGGATGAGTAAGAATAACTCTGGCTTGGAAAGTCGATCCTCAGAATTCCGAGTACCACTCCACGTTTCCCAACAAGTGCTTCATTGCACTTGTTGACCAACGATTCGATCGTAAGGTGAGGATAATCTTCCACAATGTTCATCACTGCTTGAGATGATTCCCGAGCCATCTCTCCACTTCCTAGCCCATCAGCAATCGCACAGACAAATGCTTCTTCCGTCTCTTTATAAAAGTAACTGTCACCGCAATAATAATTGCCTTTTTTCGCCTTTTGGTAGACATCAAGGCTAATGTGATTCGCTTCGTCCATCTAGAAGACCTCTATGGATTCCGATTGTAATGCTTCCCTGAGCTTCCTCAATGCACGTCGTTGAAGACGAGATACATGCATTTGGGAAATACCGAGCCGCTCACCAGTGTCTTTTTGACTCATATTCTCGAAGTAAGTACATTGCAGAATCTCTTGCTCGCGCTCGGATAATATAGGAAGGATCTTTTCGAGCAGCATTCGCTGATCGATATGTGAGTAACCATCCTCCGCATTCCCGATCAAGTCCAAAATGGTTACGGTACTGCCATCGGAGTCTGCTTCGATTTTACGGTCGACAGACAAAGCCTTGTAACTCTTGCCCATCTCCATCGTCTCTAGTACATCTTCTTCTGAAACCTCCAAGTAGTCCGCAATTTCACGGACGGAAGGAGAGCGTTGAAGCATACTCGTCAATTCTTCTGAGGTCTTCTTGATCTTCGGTCCTAGTTCTTTGATCCGTCTTGGTACATGGACGCTCCATGTTTTATCACGGATGAATCGTTTAATTTCACCAATAATCGTAGGAATCGCAAAGGATTCGAATGACTTACCGAAATCTGGATCGTACCGGCGTATGGCAGCAAGCAACCCAAGCATCCCGACTTGTACCAAGTCTTCATGAATCGTACTATTCTTGGAATATTTACGAGCAATCGATTCGACTAAGTCTTTGTAAACAAGGACGATTTGTTCCTGGACGACTTCGTCTCTCGGATGTTCTTGTAAATGTTCTATCCATTCATATACTTCATCATTGTGATGTTGAGATTTGGTCGCCATCTTGACCCACCTCAGTTTCATGGAGATATTTTGTCATCAACACAATCACCCCATATTTACTATTTATCTCCACTTTATCCATAAGTGCATCAATCAAGAATAGTCCAAATCCACCCTCACGAAGTTCCTCAATGTCGTCATCCTGCTTGTACGGGCCGATATCTTCTTTGATCTCACCTAGGTTAAAGCTTCCACCGTGGTCGGCTACCATTACTTCCAAACGGTCTTCGTAAACGCCGAACCCGATAGTGATTTCCCCTTCACCCGTTTCCTTATAAGCGTGCTTCACTGCGTTCGTGATCGCCTCGGAAATCGCGACTTTCAAGTCCTCAATATCTTCGAAAGTGAAACCCATGCGATTCGCAATTCCAGATATACTGAGACGAACAACCCCAATATACTCTGCTTTCGCCGGCACTTTCACTTCTACAAAATCAAATGATTCCATTATTACATTCCACCTTGTACTGTAGAATCGATGTTCATAATTTCTGTCAGGCCGGTAATCTTAAACAACCGATAAACACGTTCCTGCATATGCAACAGTCTAAGTTCTGTCCCGTGTTCCTTTGTCGATTTGAGCGCACTAATGAAAACTCCGAGTCCTGTAGAATCCATATAGTTCACCTGTTCAAAATCAACTTCAACCGTCTGACCCTCTTCTTTCGTAAGTGGAAGAATGGTATCTTTAAGCTTCGGAGCCGTAAAAGCGTCTACTTCTCCTGCTAGAGTTAAATAAGTAACATTATTATCTTTGTGGGAAACATCTATAGTCAAATTCATCAGACAATCCTCCTGTATTCCTAAAAAAGTCAATCAAATTACTTTTACCCTTTGCCATCCTTCATTAAACATTACGTCTCAAAATAATCAGCGTAAAATCATCACGCAGTTGGAACCCTTGAAGTCGTTCAAAGTGCTTGTACACTTGGTCGACTATTTCCTGAGCTGGTAAGTCGGCATAAGATTTGATGACGTCTAACACCTCTTCTTGCTCGATAAACCGTTCACCTTGACGACACTCGGTAACGCCGTCTGTCAACAGCACGATCATATCCCCTTTTTCCACTTCTTTGACGTACTGGGTATATGTCGTCTCAGCGGACACCCCTAAAACCAGACCAGGTACATCGATCTCTTCGAATTCCCCTTGGTCCTTGTGATAATAGAAACCGGGTTCGTGTCCGGCGGATGAGTATGTGAACGTATGGTCCCTGGAATCATATAATCCATAAAACATCGTGATAAACATACTGGAATCCACATTCCGCTCCACTACACGATTAAGGCTTCCGAGTATGACACTTGGATCCATTCTCATCTCAGGGAAACTGTCCATGGAATATTTGATCATGGACATGCATAACGCAGCTGGGACCCCTTTTCCGATTACGTCTGCGACAGCAATCCCGAGTGTCCCTTTTTCGTCATAAACGAAATGATGGTAATCCCCGTTCATCTGCTTCGCAGGTACACTCAGTGCCCCAACTTCCACTTCTTCGATTTCCGGTTTCACTGTAGACAAAAGCGTCTTCTGCATGTTCGCTGCTACGGAAATTTCGGACTTCAATTCTAACTGCTTCTCACGCAACGACTGGTGCTCTTGGTAAGCTAGACCGTACGAAATCATAGTTTCCAAAAGGAAATTCAATGATGATTGAATATACTCTGGCATTTCCGGGTATATTTCTTGTAGCGATTGAATATGGATATTTATGATTTCATCTGGCGATATCTTCTGTTGCATCGATTGTTTACTGAACTGCTCTGCTTGATATAGAGCTTGCTCATCTTTCGAACGGATATACTCTTGCAGCAATTCTTTATAATTCTCAAGATCTAGCTTCAACGTACTCATCGTTTATACCTCCTCTAACGGAGCCACTTCACTACTCTGATCTCGGTACCTTTCCCTTCTTCTGAGTGAATGTCGAATTCATCCATCAAACGTTTCACTCCGGGAAGACCAGCCCCTAGTCCCCCTGATGTAGAGAACCCATCTTCCATAACTTGACCAATCTCTTTAATTCCTGGTCCATCATCCATAGCGATAATGGCAATACCTTTCCGGTCTATCTCTTCTAGTGCTTCAAAGCAGACTTTTCCTGTCCCTGCATATAGATAAATATTCCTGGCTAACTCCGATATCGCGGTGGCGATCCGTGCCTGATCAACTGTTCCGAAACCTATTTTTCTAGCAATGTCTCTTCCCAGTTGTCGCGCGCCTACGATATCCCATTCCTTTTTAATGTTCACACAGGATTGGAATTCCATAGGCTACTCCTCCAGTTCCTGTCGAAGTTTGATCAATCCTTGTTCTAAATCTAATGCAGTTGGGACATCTTGCATATGAATGCCTAAATCAATCAAAGTCATTGCGACAGCAGGCTGAATTCCTGTGAGGACGACTTTTGCGCCCATCAAATCGGACATTGTCACGACATCTCCTAATACTTTAGCGATGAAAGAGTCGATAATATCGACAGAGGTCAAATCTATGACAACACCTGAGGCTCCGTTTTCATGTATTTTACTGAGCAGGTCCTCTTGGAATTGGATCGCTGTTTGATCATCTAGGTCGATTTGGATGGAAATCAATAAATAATTGTGAAGCTTTAATATTGGTATTCTCATGATCTTCACTCCCCATCTAGCGAATCGATTAGCTTCTCGATATCTGCGTCTCTGTTTTGTGTATCTTCAATTTTCCGGTTTGTTAATTCTAGAGCTGTTTCGAACCCTTTCCGTAAAGAACTCTTCGTCGGGAACTTACCAAGGTCAATGCCCAAGTTGACAATCGTTTGCGCAATCTCCGGCCGTATGCCTACCAAGATACATCTAGATCCGATCAAACGCACCGCTTCTGCTGCTTGGATGATATGGTGAGCGACCATTGTATCAACGACAGGTACTCCCGTAATATCAATCAGTACAACTTCTGCATTATGCTTAATGACACCATCCAGCAGGTTCTCCATAATCAACTTCGCCCGCTCTGTGTCGATCGTTCCAATCAACGGCATGATCGTGATGTTTTCCATAACTGGGATCAGTGGTGCAGAAAGCTCTTGTAAAGCTACTCTCTGTAAGGACACGATGTGTTCCCAACTTCCGGAATATTCATTGACCAGTTGATTGATGATCGGATCGACCCAGCCGTCTACCTTCTTAAGTACTTCAGAAAAATAATCCGTATCCACCTGTTCTGATTGTTTCAGAATAAAGTCGACGATGACACGACGGAAAACTTGCATCCCGTCCGTCAAATATCCAAGTGGCCACCCTAAGTTGATCAAACGTTCTGAGAAATCGTCCAAGTCACTCGATAGACCTTGGTTCTCAATGCTTGAAAAGATGACATTTACAAACTCGCGATTTGTGTTCTCGAACATTTCAGCAGAAATATTCGAAGTGTAGTCTTGCTTTTTATGGGTATTAAATTCTTCAAGCCACATTTTTACAATAGCATCGCTATGGTCGAGTACGATGTTCTTTAACTTGTTATCCATTAACAGACCCTCCGCCTTCATCCCATTTCCGTCTTCGTTCAATTAGTATTTGAATATAATTTTAACAAAAAAACCGAAAAGTTTATACCATTTCACTTTATCAGCGCTAGATAAAAAAACGCACCGATGTCCATTCCCTTACTACTCCTATTATAAACCCGTTTCTCAAAATGACTATATGTATTTATTTCTACATGATTCTCCCTAAATCCTATTATAGTCCAAAAAAGGTTCCTTTTACTCTTTGCCATTCAAAATGTTTTGATTGCCAGGGCTTTGGGGAAGGGAATAAGTGCCCTGTCTTTTTGCGGATCAGAGTCTAAAAAAAGCTACCTGGTAGTCAGGCAGCTTTTCTCATCTGAGAGGATGTGGATTTTCTTTTTTTATAAAGGTTTTAAAAATCGATCAAACCAAGGCTGATCTGTAGAGCCTTATTTACTTCTTGCATCATTGGATCATCCAGTTGAGTGATCTTGTCGGTCAAACGTTGTTTATCAATCGTTCTGATTTGCTCCAATAAGATTACAGAGTTTCGTTCGAACCCGTATTTTTTTGCATCAATTTCGACGTGAGTAGGAAGTTTGGCTTTTTGTATTTGCGCTGTAATCGCCGCGACGATTACGGTTGGGCTGAAACGATTACCAATATCATTTTGCAGGATGAGTACGGGACGCACCCCGCCTTGCTCAGAGCCCACAACTGGGGACAAATCAGCGAAATAAACGTCTCCTCGTTTGACTATCACTGGCTTCACACCCCGCCCACTAATTGCTCCAGGGTGTGTTCTGCCTCCTCTTCAGCCTGAAACGCTTCTGAAGCGATATTTAAATTGATTTTGGCCATCTCCATGTAGCCTCTTCGCATAGATTCTCTGATATGGCGCTGTTTCTTCTCACGCAAATACATTTTAGTAGCTTGACACATGAAATCGCTCCGATCACTATTATCGAGTTGAATGAAGCCATCAACTTCATTCAGTAGGTTATCCGGAATCCGGATGACTATCTCCTGCATGCTGTCGGACAAAACCATACACCTCCACCATCTTCTCTCAAAAGAAAACCAGTCAATTAGTCCACTCTAATCTTATCAAACGGCAAGGTCTATTGCAAAGAAGTGCTGGAATTTTTTCGTGTTTCCTGTATTCTTCGATCAGCCGATAGGGAGATTTGTCTAACTTCCTTACAAAGCATTGTCTACTTCTATCATCTTTCCATTTCTCAAAAACATACGTGGCACTCTGTAACTGATCATGCAAGGGATCTCATAATTGATCGTCTCCAAGTAATCAGCCACTTCGTCTGCCGTAATTTCATCACTGTCTTGTTTACCTATTAAGGTTACCTTTGTCCCTATAGGATATTCCTGATCGAGCCGAATCATGAATTGATCCATACAAATCCTTCCGACAATCGGGTGGCGCTTTCCGTCTACCAGCACGTCCATCCCTTGCAATTTGCGAATCCAACCATCGGCATAGCCAAGTGGAACCGTTCCAATCCACTCTTCCTCTTCGGTTTGATAGGTGGCGCCATAGCTGATGGATTCACCAGGATCCAACTTCTTCACATGAATCAATCGACTTTGCAACGATAAAGCAGGTCTCAGTTCGATCGGGCGTTCTTCCCTCACGACCGAGGAGGGGTACAAGCCATACATGCTGATTCCAAAACGGACAATGTGTTTCATCCGTTCCGGGAACCTCATACTGGCCGCACTGTTCCCTGTATGAAATTCGACATTCTCCGGCCAAACCCTTTCAAAATGTGAAAATAATTCTTCGAAACGGGCTTCTTGTTTCGAATGGTAAGTGGAATCTCCTTCATCCGCCGTAGCAAAGTGAGTGAAAACCCCTTCTAATGATAGATGGTTTGTCTGACGGATGAGCTGAAGGAGCTGGTCCATCTCTTCTGTCGAGCGGATTCCGATCCTCCCCATCCCTGTATCCCACTTCATATGGAGCTTTAATGGGTGAGAGAGGGTTTGCGCTGACACTTCCCCCAACCACTCGCTTTGAAAAACGGTCACCGTGATTGCGTTCTCTGCAGCAATAGGTGCATCTTCAGGTCTTGTCCATCCCATGACAAGGATCGGGGCTTCAATTCCCGCTTCTCTCAACCGTATCGCTTCATCTAATAAAGAGACGGCTAACCCTTTCGCCCCAGCTTGCAAGGCTTCTTTCGCAACTTGCACATCGCCGTGGCCGTAGGCATTCGCTTTGACGACCGCGTATATGCCTGTCCCCGGTTTCAACCTTTCCTGAAGGGATCTAATGTTATTCTCAATGGCCGAAAGCTCTACTTCCGCCCAAGAATCCCGGTAAAACGTTTCATTAGACAAAGTCACTCGCTCCTCCCGTTACAAATATGTTTAAACTCTATTATTGAACGCGGGAGCTTCGAGTGTCAATGACACCCCGGCAGGAGACGAAAATAAAAGCAGACCGCTAAGCCTGCTAAGTGTTCCTGTTATTTGGCTGCCGAATTATTGATCGAACTCGCGACGTTGACCATCTCTGCCTCTGTCAGTTCATCACTAGCCAGTTGATAGGTTGTACCGTTACTGCTCCACTCTAAACGGTTGTGCTCCATTGCTCCAATCACACCGTCATCAAGTTGAACAGGGTCCCCATTTACAGGAACAGAATACTGAGCACTAGCCGCTTGGACTTCGGCTTTCTCTTGAATTAGTGTAAAGCTTTTGTCTCCGGAATAGTTCATGATGATCCGCTGGCCGTCATCTGTTTTGACCGCGACTTCATCCGCAAGTTCTGCTCCGAGCGTCTCCTCCGGGTAAAGAACTTGCGTGAGTTCTTCCCCTTCCATATTCGCTACAGGAGCTTCCGTCGGTGCCATCGCCATATTCTTATCGACATCAAAGTCTTCTTTCTTCAGCTTGTCGTCTTTTGCGAAGTTCGCAAACTGCACTTCGACCAATGCATTCATATCCTGGTCGAATACTTTGACCATGACTGGCTGGTAAGACTTCTTATCAAAATAGATCTCTTGGTAAGGCAGTGTTTTATTGTTCTGGTAGTTTGTCTTAGTTTTAAATACGAAATAGTTCTCATCCGCTGTGAACTCTGATTCCGAGTCGGACTTGATGTCTTTCAGAAGAGACGTGTACAAGTACGGCTGGCTTGTATTTTGCGGCCATTCACTCTGGAACTTGAAGCTCTTATTCAGTGCAGGAGTCAATACGTACACACCACTGTCATTCTTCAAGATGATCTGACTTCCTTTTTCGTCTTGATCATTCTGAAGCTTCACACGATAGTAATCGTCTTTCTTATGCCACACTTGAATTTGGTATTGCTGTTCGTCTTTTCCTGTCCGCATCTTCATATTGGCCTCTGCTTTGTATCCTGACATTTCTTCTGCCTGCTTCTCAAGCTTCTTCACAACATCTTCTTTCGACTGAGAGCCACAAGCGGCTAGCAAACTGATGGTGAACAAAGCTACTAATAGGATCAGAAATCGTCTTTGCATAAGACTCCACTCCTTTGTCTCTACTTATGGACAAAGGGAACGTAACTCATATGGATCAGCAAGAGAATGTACGAAAGGTTACGGGAAGGCCTTCGATGACGTCATTTGCAAGCAAATCCGTCATCGAATGTTTTTCAACCGTCAAATGTTCAGCTGTCGACCCGTGAAGGAAGCAACCGTTCGCCAGCGCCTCCATTAAAGAATCCGTCTGCATCATCATCGCAAGCAGCACACCCGATAACACATCACCGCTCCCGCCTTTCGCGAGTCCGGCGTTACCAGAAGTGTCCACAAGCTGTTCACCATCCGGAGATGTAATGATGGTCGATGGTCCTTTCAATACGAGATACACCCCGTATTCCTTGGCGAACTGACGACTAAGAGAAAAAGGATGCGCGATCACGTCTGATATCGAGACCTCCGCAAGCCTTGCGAACTCACCTGGATGAGGCGTGAGGACAGTTGGATTCCGTCTGGCACGGACTTGATCGAGCGGCAATTCATATAAGCCATCTGCATCAATCAAGAGAGGTGCTTCGACTTTTTCCAAGACGCCTTCAAGGAGACCACGTGTATCTGGGTCCCTACCGATTCCCATTCCGAAGGCGACTCCATCAAAGCCTGATAAATCAGGCGCTTGTCCGGTCGCAAAACCATCGTTTTCCTCTAAACCCATATAGGTCGCTTCCTGTATGAACGGAGCGACAGAGGGAATAGCTGAATCGACAGTAGCAATGGTGATCAGCCCTGAACCACTCCTTAAGGCGGCTCTTGCTGACATGGCGATGGACCCCGGCATGTGCTTGGATCCCCCGATCACCACTCCTTTTCCGTGGCTGCCCTTGTGCGAGTTAGCCTCTCGAATCGGAAGCGCCCGCTTCACATCTTCTCTAGTCCACACTTTCCGGTCGGTCTTAGGAAGCTCATTCACGGGTAGTCCGATTTCAACGACGGACCACTCTCCGTAAAATGGTCTCGTCCGCTCTAAGAAGGCGCTCATTTTCGGCGCAGCAATGACCGTCGTAGCGTCTGCTCGGAAAGCATCGATGTCATCGTCACTCTCATCTGCAGGGACACCCGTCGGAAGATCGACTGCCAATCGCCTCGCTCTTTGTACATTCGCTTGACGTACAATCGTCGAGAACGGTTCACGCAAGTTCCCTTTCACTCCGATCCCAAGCATCGCATCAATGATGACATCGCACCTTTCTAAGGAAGGCTCGAGTCCATCAAGGTCGGTGCGATACGTGTAGCCGGAGGATTGGAACAAAGCACGGTGAGTCTTCGCGTCTCCTCTGACCTTATCATCCGAGACGACTTGCCACGTTTCCACGTTGTAGCCGCGGTTCAGTAGTGTTCGAGCGATGACAAATCCGTCTCCCCCGTTGTTCCCAGCTCCGATGAGCACGACAACTTGGTCACTTCCTTTAATATGACGAAGCATATCTTCTGTCACAGCGCGCCCCGCGCTTTCCATGAGCATGGCACCGGTGATACCCGCTTCCTCTATCGCAACCCGATCCCATTCGTACATTTCTTGTGCGGTTACAATATCCAATTCGTTCCCTCCTACCCGCATTACAATGTTATGAGACAACCTATGTATTTATGTCAGGTTGTTTCGAGGACAACCTGAGCGATTGCCTGTGTCGTGCTATGGCTGATCGACACCCAGATCTTATATTCTTCATATCCTTTGACACGCATCATCGGTGCGCCGAGTTCACTTGGTAGAATCTCGATATCTTGAAAACTTAATGTACCGATACCCGTTCCTACAGCTTTCGCAAACGCTTCTTTAGCTGCGAAACGGCCTGCGACGAACTCCGTCTGCCGCTTTTCATTCAATTGTCTGTACCGCTCTTGTTCGAGTGGAGTTAATATTCGTTGAACGAAACGAGAACTTCGCTTTATACTTTGGTTAATACGATCTAATTCAATCAGATCGATTCCGATCCCTTTAATCACATACATCTTCCTTTTTATTCATAGACTAGTTGTAGTATACCCGAAATGGTTTGAGGGTAAAAAGAATGATAGAGGATCGCACTTTCAAAGGAGTATGAATCTATGTTTTTACGAAATGAATCATTTAAAGAGTTCTTGCGCTTCTATCCTATTGTTTCGGGGCTCGTTGCGCTCCACCTTGTATTATGGTTTCTGACGGATTTCCTGCAGCTTGGGTTCGCCATCGGGCTTGAGCGCTGGGGCATCGGCTTGAACGCCCTCGTGTTGAACGGGGAGTATTGGCGGCTCGTGACCCCAATCTTCTTACACAATGGTCTCGGACACGCGTTCTTCAACTCATTCTCGCTCATTTTGTTCGGGCCGGCACTTGAACAGATGTTAGGAAAAGTGAAATTCAGCATGATGTACTTATTCGCAGGTATTATCGGCAACCTCGGTACGTTTCTGATCAACCCGGATTCTTTCCAACCGCACTTAGGAGCATCCGGTGCGATCTTCGGAATCTTCGGGGTCTATGTATTTATGGTGATGAACCGGAAAGACTTGATCGATGCAGCCAATTCTCAGATCATCATGGTCATCTTCATTCTCGGGTTCGTGATGAGCTTCCGCCCTGGTATCAACATTTACGCTCACCTCTTCGGTCTGATCGGCGGATTTGCGATCGCGCCAGTCGTCCTGCGGAATGCGAGGTCCTTTTCCCTATGGCAAGTGCGGGCGAAATACGCACGAAGTTACGACGATCATGAAGTCCGGTTTGATCCGAACCGCTGGCAGAAGCGGCGACGCTTCGGTGGGGTGAACGGCAAGAACATCTTGTGGGGCGTCATCATATTCCTCGTAGTGCTTTCGTTGTTTGGACGGTTCTTATAATAGAAGACTCTGCCTTCGGGCGGAGTCTTTTTTTGTCTATTTAAAAATGGCCGCCTGGGGAGGCGACCTTTACTGAATCTCTTTGAAAAATGATTCTAGTACATCTGACAGGTTATTCCTTTCAACCCACGATTCGATATCTTGATCCGGACTGAAGAAAACCTCAAGCCCTTGCTTCAACTGTTCAGAAGCACCCTCGTCGACCGCTTCTTGTTTCAGAGCCTCTAACAGACTCTCCCAATCTCCGAATGCCATTTCATCGAATGGACCGTGATAGGAAGGATATTGATCAGCAATAGCCAACGCTTCGTCCGTGCCTTCTTGGTAAATCTTCAGTGCTGTCCACGTTCGAATCGCTTCATCCGATCCAAGTTCCGAGGCTTTCTTGAACCAATTTTCCGCTTCTTCATAGCGACCGTTCTTCGCTAGAGCCGTCGCATAGGTAGCACGAACGGAATCATCCAGAAAAGAATCCTGCTGCAGAACATGGTCCATCGCCTCGAAGTAGATCTCCCACTTCCGCTCCCTGCTTGCCTCACTCGCGAGGTCTCTCCATGCTCCAGGGACGCCCGAGACCTCTGCATACTCCCTTTTCAGAGGAAGTAAGTCACCAGAGTTCTTTTCATGTTCTTTCAGGCGGATGAACATCCGGAGTGAGTGAGCATCCCCTTTTTCCTTATAAAGAGAGGCTGCACGCTCGTATTCATGATTCAATAAAGCCTGGTCCGCTTCCGTCAACTCGCGCTCTTCCACTGAAAAGAACGGGACGCTATCCTCCTGCTCCGTCGATAAGCGGAACCCTTGGCTGGATGAGAGAAATTCACCATTCTTATCAAAAGCGATCACACTCCAGGACCGCTCAGCGTCGGGGTAAGCAAGAGAAAGAAGACTCTCTGGTATCGGACGACCCCCGTGCTCATCTTCGTCGTAAAGACTCACGCCACCTAAGAAATCATACAGCTCTTCCAGGCTCACCGTGAGTTCGTCTTGATCGGTGGATTGAAAGGCACTCGTCGTCGAACCACTGTCTACATGCTTTTCCAGAAGGACTTGGTAATAAGCGGCTCCGTCCACTCCCTCCCAATCAAACGTCATTTCGTCTCCTTTCACGACTTCGAAGTTCGTCGGCTGATAGGTTTGGATCAAGGTTCTCAATTCAGCATTCCATGTAAGATCCTGATCGACTTTATAAATACGGTCGATTTCCGGCCAAGCATAGCCTTTCACCTGTTCGAACTGTGTACCGAAAAAGAATGCATATTCCCCATCAGGCACTCCATACATCGTATAATTACCATCCTCATCCGTATAAGCATGCGGTAGCAATTCGTGTTCCTCCCCACGGAACGTGTTGATATCTGCCTCCGGTTTCGCATAAACAATCGAGTTCGCGACGGGATCGCCGTCATCGGTAGTAATCGTCCCTGATATTGTATGAAGCCCCGTTTCGCCCTCTGTCCAGCGCTTGAGATTCCGTCTCGTTTGCTCTAAATACTCCCCGGAATGACCCCAGCCGTCTGGAGTCAGGTAGCTCTCGACCTTTTGGTATGCTTCGTCGTACTTCTTCTGACTGAGCAAGTGACGTACTTCCACCTCCAAAGCTTCCGACTTCAGCGGTTCCGGTAATACAGCCCGCTCCGCTGAACTTAGCGACTCGACGAGCTGGAGCGCTTTGTCGATGTCCTTGATGGAAGATAACTCGACCTTTAAGAAGTAAGCCTCCCAATACGCTTCATTCTTACCAGGGTATTTCGCTAAGTATTTCTCCACCACGTCAATCGCCTGCTGCAAATCCCCTTTTTTAAAAAAGGACATACTATATTGTTGCAGAGCTTCTGTATAAGCCCCTTGCTTATAACCATCCTCTAAGTATTCTTTCAAGAAAGGAGCCCTGACCTCAAGCGGGATTTCCCCTTCCCCTAAAAAGTCAGCGGATGCCGCGCCTGTGGTACTCTTGAATACATCAAACCTCTGTATACCCTGAGGCATGACAATCTTCTCTTCGATATACGACATGCGCCCCTTCACAAAGATGTGATCACTCTTTAAACGCTCAATCGCTTCATAAGGGCTCTTCGCATCGGACCGTACAGGTGGATAAATCCAGTTAACGAACATAAACAACGCCGCCGCAAACACAATCAACAGCCCGAAAACGTGTTTCACTTTCAACTTAATCCGCATTTTCTCTCAGCTCCTCCACCCGGTCTTGCCAATAATAACTACCATCAATTTCTACAATGCCTGACTTCGGCTGCGGCGTTTTCGTCGTATAAGGGACGACAGTCATCGTCAAAGCAATCACGATGGAAGTAGCGAGGGGAACGACCGGAATCTCTATTTCCTTATTCCATAAATCGCGAACCCTTTCTTTTATCGTGACAGGCTGGCTGTTTTTTTCAAGTACGATCTCTTTGGACGCAAAATGCTCGTCTCGAAGCTCGTAGTCCAGCTCTTTCTTAACGTTCGAATTCATGAAAATCCCCTCCCTCTTCCAACTTCTTCTGCATCTCTTGCCTGCCACGGTGCAGACGACTCTTGATTGTCGAAGTCTTCGCATCTAGAATATGTACGATTTCTTCTATTGAATACTCTTGATAATAAAAAAGGATGAGCACTTCCCGATGCTTCTGCTTCAACCCCATCAGCGCTCTGGATAAAGTTTGGCGGCGGCTGTAGGCATCGATGGACGATTCCGGATCGTCGTAATGCACATTTTCGAAATGATGCTCGTACTCATCGAACGAAAAAAACTTCCACTTCCGCTTCCGCAACTCACTACGACACTTGTTGAAAGCAATGGATGTCAGCCAACTCTTCAATTTGCTGCCGTCCTCTAGCTGCTCTATCTTCCGGAATGCCTGGACAAATGTATCTTGGACGATCTCTTCTGCCAACAAACGGTCGCGCACCATCAACAAGCATCCGCGCTTCAGCTCATCCCCATATGTATCGACGACGTCAGCAAATGCCGCCTCTTCTCTATTCTTTAATCGCTGCGCTAACTCCAAGCTTAACCGCTCCCTGTTTTTGCCGTCCTATTATTTCTGACGCTACTATCTCTCTCTAGGTTGCATCTTTTTGAGAAAATTTCAAGTTTATGGACGGAATTGGGATAGGGCTTTCTTGTTTTGTGCGCGACTTCCTTGCTTTGCGCGCGACTTCCCCGCTTTGTGCGCGGCAACTCACAGAACACGCCCACCCAGCGCCACACAAACAAAAAAAAGCCAGACCACTAGGGTCTGGCTTAAACTATATTAGTTAGAAGAGTTGCGCTTTTGGAAGTTGCCGCGCTTCCCTTTGCTTCCGTTGAAGTTACGGTTACGGGATTTGTTCTTGCTGTTGAAGTTACGCTTACCGCCACCGCGGTAGTTCTTCTTGCCGCCTTTACCTTTGTTCTTGTCGCGTTGAGCGTTTTTCACGCTGATCGGCTGAACGTGAGACAGGCGCACTGGTACTTCACTGCGTTCTTTTGTCATCATTTTCAGCGCTGCCGCTACAAGATCAGAAGCGTCATACTGCTCCAGCAGTTCGTTTGCAGATTGACTATAGTGTTTCAAATCGGTGTTACCGATCGTATCCACTAATTTGTCTACTGCTACTTTTTGCTGGCCGCGTGCTGCTTCTTCAGAAGAAGGAACTTTCAGGCGCTCGACGCGTTTCTTCGTGATTTTCTCGATCAAGTTCAGTTGATCTTTCTCTCTTGGTGTTACAAATGAGATCGATTCCCCTTTACGACCGGCACGTCCTGTACGACCGATACGGTGTACATAACTTTCTGGGTCTTGTGGAATATCGAAATTGTACACGTGAGATACATCAGAGATATCTAGACCACGTGCTGCAACGTCTGTTGCGACAAGGATTTCAATACGTCCCTGCTTGAACTTGTTCAGTGTAGACATACGCTTTCCTTGTGTAAGGTCACCGTGGATGCCTTCTGCAGAGAAGCCACGAGCCTGGAGGCCGTCAGCTACTTCGTCAACACGACGCTTCGTACGACCGAAGACGATTGCTAGGGCTGGGTCATGGATATCCAATAGACGTGTCAGTGTATCGAATTTATGCTTCTCCGGAATTTCAACGTAATACTGTTCGATGTTCTCAACAGTCATTTCTTTCGCTTTTACTTTAACTTCTTCCGGGCTGTTCATAAGCGTTGTCGCGATGTCGCGGATCGCTTTAGGCATAGTTGCTGAGAATAGCAACGTTTGACGCTCTTCAGGTAGAGCTTTCAAAATATCACGAATGTCGTCGATGAAGCCCATGTTCAGCATTTCGTCTGCTTCATCTAGTACAGCAGTGTGCACGTGGGATAGTTTAATCGTTTTACGACGAATGTGGTCTAAAAGACGTCCTGGTGTCGCAACGACTATTTGGTTGGTTTTTAGTGAACGGATTTGACGTTCCATGTTCGAACCACCATAAATAGGAAGCGCGCGAACGCCTTTCCCTTTACCTAGACGGTTCATTTCTTCCGCTACTTGGATCGCAAGCTCACGTGTTGGAGCTACAATCAGTCCTTGAACGGATTTTGTACCTTTGTTAATTTTCTCAAGCATCGGAATACCGAATGCCGCTGTTTTCCCTGTTCCTGTCTGCGCCTGGCCAATTACATCTTTACCTGCTAAACCAAGTGGAATCGTTTGTTCTTGAATCGGTGTGGTTTCTTCAAACCCCATAGTGTCTAAAGATTTTAGAATCGGGTCTGACAAACCGAGTGAATTAAATGTTGTCACTAATTTCATGCTCCTTTAAATATAAGTTCTTCTACCTTATTGTATTCCTATATACATGTAAAAAAAGCCTTCTGCCACAGGACACGGGAGAGGCTTCTCTGGTATCTTCCTGATAGATTCATTCATCATAACACATATAACATAGTTCATTCTACACATTTTCACTGTGCTTTTCAAACAGAAGAATGATAAAATAATGGAAAACTGCTGTTAACTAGAGGGAGGGTACCTGTGAATAAGCCTCCGATCCACCCATATATCATTTTGATAATACCAGTTCTTGCGATTTCTACGTCAGCAATTTTCGTGAAAGCAGCGGGAGATGCTCCTGCTTCCATGATCGCCTTTTACCGACTCCTCCTTGCTGTGTTGATCATGCTTCCTTATGTAGTATGGAAACATTTAGACGAACTCAAACAAGTTACGAAAAAAGATTGGGTTCTTGCCATGGTTTCGGGCGTATTTCTCGCCTTTCATTTCATCTTCTGGTTTCAATCCCTTCAGTACACTTCAGTCGCGAGCTCCGTTGTGCTCGTTGCACTGCAGCCAGTATTCGCCTTTGTCGGGACGTACCTTTTCTTCCAGGAACGGTTCTCGGTCGGTGCACTGCTTAGCCTCGTCATTACCGTAACAGGTAGTGCAATCATCGGCTGGGGAGACTTCCAGGTTAGTGGAATGGCCCTTTTAGGGGACATCTTAGCGATAGCAGGTGCGATGATGGTGACTGGGTACTTCCTGGTCGGACAGAATTTGCGTAGTCGACTTTCGCTTATGACTTACACCTTCATCGCTTACGGCATGTCCGCTGTCACGTTACTGATTTATAACCTAGTGACCAGTCAGCCTTTTACAGGATACGACGGAAGCCAGTGGGGCATCTTTCTTTGCCTTGCGATCATTCCGACGTTCTTCGGACATTCGCTGTTCAACTGGGCATTGAAATGGTTGAGTACTTCAACAATCTCGATGGCTTCCTTGCTCGAACCAATCGGTGCATCGTTACTTGCTTACTGGCTATTCGGCGAAATCGTCTCTTGGTCTCAGTGGCTTGGCGGAGCGATTGTGCTGTTCGGACTGATGATGTTCATTTTCAGTACAACCAAGAAAGTGAAACCGAAACTTACCCATAATACGACGAAGTCTTAGCGTGCTTACTCTAAAACACGTATTTACGTTATAATAAAACTACAATCATGAGAGCAGGTGTGAATATGACGATCCGACTATTTGTCGATGGCGGTGCCGACTTCGAACAAGGCATGATCGAACGCCACCAACTGACAGTAGTACCTCTGAACCTTCACTTTGGAGAGGAACATTATAAGACAGGGGAAACTATTGATTTACCTACTTTTTATAAGAAAGTAAGAGAAGCCGATGAGCTACCTAGTTCATCATCACCGAGCCCCAATGACTTTTACGAAAAATATAAACAAGTCGACCCCGATGATCAGATTCTTGTTCTGTCTTTGAGTTCTGGTCTCAGCAGCACATTCGAAAGCGCTGTAATGGGTAAAAACCTTCTACTGGAAGAAGAACCGGAACGTGAGATTGTCGTACTGGATACGAAAACGGCAAGCTGCGGCGTCGCCCTTCTCGTACACGAAGCATCATCCAAAATCAATCAAGGGGCCTCATTCGAAGACGTGATCGCTCACATGGAAGAACGCATTGAAAAAACGACCACATTGTTCGTATTGAAGACATTGGAGAATGTCATCAAAGGTGGACGTTTGGATCGCGTGAAAGGAACGATTGCTAAAACCTTGAACATCAAGCTATTGATGAGGGCAACGGATGAAGGCATGATCGATGTAGTGGAGAAAGTACGCGGCAATAAAAAATCCGTACGACGCTTCATCGAGCAGATCGGAGATTACGCACACAATTTTGAGGACAAGGTCATCGCTCTTTCCCACACAAACGACGAAGAGCGCGGCCGCTCCGTACTTGAAACCATCAAAGATCGCTACAACTTCAAACAAGGCTTATTCATGGACATGGGCCCACTCATTTCCACATACGCCGGAGAAGGCGGACTTGTCATCGCCTTTTTCAAAGACTAATAGAAAACCCCCGTCAGTTATCTGACGGGGGTTTTTTATGTCGTTGATAAAGTATGCATTGATCCTTTGTCCGTGCTCTTCGCAGGAGGCACTTCATCCCTACTAGACAAGAGTTTGTGGGAACAGAACCTATAAATAATGGACTTCCTTCTCCTATCATGAAAGTAGCGTAATGAGGGAGGTTCAAACTACTTAGGGTAAAGGTGTTGGAGAAACGATGAGACTCCTACGGGAGCATAGTACAGTCTGAGACCCCGCAACGACCGAAGGAAGAGAGGAGGCTCAGCGGACGCCCGTGGAACGCGAGTCGTTTCTCCAACACCGTCTCACAATACCTTATAGAACCGACAGTACTTACTCGTCTATTTGAAGCTGGTCCTGTTATAAAGCACGAAGTTCTCTCACCCATGATAGTCTTCATACTTAGGCTGAGGCGACGATAACGCCAGAATCGTTGCCGTCACCGGGAACAACAGCGTCAACAAGATGACCTCCTGATACCCACCGAGCCAGTCGTAGAAAATACCGAACGGCAGCGGCCCAAGCGCTGAGCCGATGACCATCACGGTTTGAGCAAGCCCCTTAATGCTCCCCAAATGCTCGCGTCCGAAGTAATTCGGCCACACAATCGATAACACAATCCGTTCAAAGCCATTCACAAATCCCCAGAAAACGCCGAAACCAAGCGCCATCCACCAAGAGTTCGTAAAGAATAGCAGGAGAAGCGTCATGACGTGACCGAAGAATGTGATGGCAAGTATGTAATGGACAGAGAAACGATCGACTAAGTAGCCGCTGATGAAGGTGACCGGAAATCCGATGACCGCCATAAGAGTAAGAACGAACGCGGCCACACCAGTACCAAGCCCTTTCAAGTCCATGATCGAAACGATATGGAAGGTGATTGCCGTGTTGACCAATGCCGGCACCGTGACACAGAAGAGAATGAACCAGAACGCTTTGGTCGCCATCGCTTCTTTAAGCGTCCAGCTTTTTTCATTTACCTCCGCGGTCTCCGCAGGATTCTGCTCCCCTTTTACCGGCTTAGGGGTCCCATCAGGTATTTCCCCTATGGACTCTGGCTTGTTGCGCACCAGAAAGTAAGCAAGTGGTACGAATATTACAAGTAGTGCTACTCCCCACATGCCCCACGTCATCCTCCAGCCGAAGGTTTCAATCGCCCACGTGTTCAGTGGCGGTAGTAGGGCGGAACTTGCAAAACCACCGATCGCCATCACACTCAGTGCTCGTCCTCTTTTTTTAATGAACCATTGCGGTACAAGTGTGTTTGGAATCAACGTCATCGATCCTTGTCCGAATAGACGGATCATGAAGAACCCGAAGAACATCATGACGGCGCCGATCAAAAAAGCATTCCAAAACAATGCGACTGCAAGCAACAGTCCGACACCGACCATCATGGCCCGCTGACCGAAGTGGTCGATGAAGCGTCCCACCATGAACATCGCAAGTCCTGCACACAACGTAGCACCGGAGTAAATACCGGATACGAGAGACCTAGAGTAACCAAAGTCCTCGATATAGTAATCTATGAAAATGGAAACGGAATACGTTTGCCCAGGCCCAGAGAAGAATACCCCAAGCCCAGCAATGAAAACGACGACCCAGCCATAGTAAAACGGTGTCTCGATCGGCGCTTTACTGTTTTGTTGACTCATCCTCTACCCCCTCAAGATCGATCAGGAACTCCAACACACGGTTGAACAGCTCGTCCCGGTCTTCCCCGTGACAGATGAGATGCTTGGAATGCTTTAAGTACACGACTTCCCGATCTTCTGCTCCGAGCTCTTGATCGAGGAAATCCGCCGCACTTCGAGGCACCATTCCATCCAACTCCCCTTGAATAATGAGCACTGGACAGTGAACGTCCGCTAAGTAAGGCTTCGTAAATTGTACGCATTTCATGAATTCTAGAGTGGAGAACCAGTAAGTTTGTTTTAGTTTCTTCTGATAACGAAGAAATAGTTCATTCGATAATAATAGACCTTTCCAGGCGTCCATACACATTTCGACGATGTCTTTGTACATTTGCGGCAGACTGACGTACTTTCCTGCTGCTGATAATAGAACGAGACGTTTGATATCGTATTTTGCAGCTAAGTAAGAAGCGATCATACCACCCATGGAAAAACCGATGATGACAATCGTGTCATTCCGTTTCTGCAAGTCCAGTAATGCCAATTCAGCCGTCGCCACCCATTCTTGATAGTAATGGCCTTCAAGGTCGAGTTCTTCACCGTGACCAGGAAGTGTCGGGTTGACCATCTCCCAATCGGTTCTAATCTTTAAATAATCCACCAAAGGCTGCACTTCTTCTGGACTTCCGGTGTAGCCATGGATACATAAACACCCAACACTCATACTGAACCCTCCGCCTCTATGTACTGCCAAGTAACACGCAGGAAGTCTGCGTGTTACTTGATCCCTTTAACAAAGGTACCGATTCCTTTTACAAGCGGACTCACCTGTTGAAAGGTTTTCATCATTGACCCTGTCGTTGACATCATTTTATCAAAATCAAACTGCCCTTGGTCATCTTGGAAATAATTCATTACGGATTTCTGAATACCGCTTCCGTTGAAACCATTGAAACCTTTGGCTTCGGTTCCGGTTCCCTGAACATTTTCAGTATATCCTGGATAATAGTAACTATACGGATTCTGCACCTGATACCCTTGATAGCCATTCATCGGGTATTGAACGGGCATATTCTGCTGGTACCCGTTCGGATACATATTCCTTCCATACAAATAAGCAGCTTGATATCGTGCCCAGTCCTGATACTGGTTATAATTCGGATACATGATGGACCACCTTTTGACCATATTTACTAATAGCCTATGTACTCCACCGAAAAAAGTGAAAAAAAAACAAGTGATCCAATGATCACTTGAACGGTTAAGAAAAATTCATGGCATCTTAATTGAATTGTTTCGCTTCATACGGTATCCCTAGGATTCGTTTCAGCTTTCTCTCCTGAAAACCAAGAACCTTTTCACCATCCACGAATGTTGCTGGTGTTCCATATACCTTTTGCTTCTGGAGCTCTTTAAAATACTCACGGTTATCCGAAATATTGCGCTCCTCGAAATCTATATTCCATTCAGATAGTTTGGTTATCACTGACTCACAATGCACACAATCACGACTTGTGTAAACGACAACCTTAGAGTCAATCATAGCTGTCCCTCCCCTTTTTGTTACCATTACATCTCTATATTTTACTAATATGTTACCCACATTACACAATTGTAAACGTCCGATTCCATGTTAAATTGTACCTACAGAATTGTAAAGGTGTCATTCAAGACCCAAAAAAGGCAGCGGTGATCCCGCTGCCTTCTGTTATGATTCCATCCACTCGGCATACAGAGCTTCTAGTTGTTGATCAAGCTGCTCCCTTTCCTTCTCAAGTTCTGAGAGCTGACTCCATTCCATTTCTTGTTCCATCTGACTGATAACAGCTTCTTTCTGCTCTTCAAGCGAGGCAATCTGTTCTTCCACCGCCGGTCCTTCCTTCTTCTTCATAGACGAAGGCTTAGGAGTAGGTGTTTTTACTTCAACAGTTTCTTTCTCTTTAGAGAGTGCCTTCCAATGCTCACGCGTTTCATCATAGTTACCAATATAACGATGTAGGACACCGTCTACTAAATAAGCGGTATCCGTGAAACACTGGTTCAAGAAGTAACGGTCGTGTGAGACGCCGATCACGGTGCCTTCGAAGCGATTCACCGCTTCTTCCAACACTTGCTGTGACTCTACATCTAAATGGTTCGTCGGTTCATCAAGGACCAGTACGTTGATGCCTTGGTGCATAAAGATGGCGAGTTTTAGACGCATCTGTTCTCCGCCGCTGAGATGTCGGATTCTCTGAAAAACATCGTATCCATAAAACATGAACCCAGCTAAGATGTGGCGCGCCTGCCCTTCCGTAACGCGTATGAACTCGCGGAAATAATCGATCATACGAACATCGCGATCTGCATCTTGCAGAGGGTTTTGTGGCAAATAACCGATTTCAACGGAAGGCCCCATTTTAATAAGGCCCGCATCTTGCGTTTCCTGTCCTAGTACAATCTTCAGGAACGTCGACTTGCCGCTTCCGTTACCTCCGACTATTGCGACCCTCTCTCGATTACGGACGTGTAGATCAACACCTTGAAGCACCTGTCTACCACCGTAGGATTTCCTCACGTCGTCTGCGACTAGAATGTCTTTGCCAAGCCGCCCTTCTGCCTCAAGCGATAAATTCATCTTCTTCGGATCGAGGACAGGACGGTCTAGCTTTTCCATCCGCTCGAGCGCTCGCTCCATGCTTTTCGCTTTCTTGAACAGTTTCGGGTTGGGAGGATTCGCTTCGTTGGCCCACTGTCTGAGCCGTTTGATCGCTTCTTTCATTTTCTTTATCTTCTTCTGTTGCTCTTGATACTGGTGAAATTCCGCAAGCAATTTTTCTTCTTTTTGCTTCTCAAACGAGGAGTAGTTCCCTTTATAGACGTCTACATCACCAGACTCTAAATCATAAATATCTGTCACGATGTGGTCTAGGAACAGCCGGTCGTGCGAAATGATGCACATCGCCCCGTCATACTGCTGCAAATAACTCTCCAACCATTCGATAGCCGGAAGGTCGAGGTGGTTCGTCGGCTCATCGAGTAAGAGCACATCCGGACTTTCCAATAAGATCTTGGCAAGTCCGAGCTTTGTTTTCTCACCACCGCTTAACTGATGGAATGGCTGCTTTAACAGGTGCAAGATTTGAAGTCCGTTCGCTACTTGATCGATAGAGGATTCCATCTCATAGCCACCCGCCTGAGCGAATCGTTCCTGCCACTCTCCGTATTGGATCAATGCTTTTTCCATTTTGTCTGGGTCAGTCATCTCTTGTTCCAGGGTCTCCATTTTCCTCGTCATTTCAAGTAGGGATGCGAAGGCGGAGGTCAAGTAGTCCCTCCCTGTGCCTTCCCACTCTTCAGGTATTTGCTTCAAGTAGCCGATTGTTAGTCCTTTACGGATGAAAAGGTCTCCGCCATCAAGCGGTTCTTCTCTCGTCATCACTCGGAACAACGTTGATTTCCCGCTTCCGTTACGTCCGACAAGACCGACGCGCTGTCCTTCTTTCAATTCTAATTGAAGGGATTCAAATAGCTCGCGTCCACCGACAATTTTATATAAATCTTTGATTGTAATTAGCATTATATTTTCCTCCTAAAGACATTTGGGCACAAAAAAAGCCAGAGGTCCCGTTCCCTCTGACTTTGGTCGTGTATAAAGATCAGATATGAGACGTTACATGATTACCACTATTCAGCTGTAAAAAAGGACATACGTGTCCCGTCAGCAGCAGAATCATGGATAATTGCACGGCAAAAGTAATTCAGTTCATCAGCGATTGCGTGCACATGTAACATAGCCTCATACCTCCTTTAGTCTTTAGAATACATTCATTATACAGAAAAAAACGTTTTCATTCTAGTTCTTTTGTTGATCTGCGTAACGCCCGAGCTTCTTCAACAGCTCTGCAGCGTCTCTCTTTTCCTCTTCTGTCAAGCCACCTGTGATCTGTTTAATCTGCTCCCAGTGATCCGGGAAGATACCATGAAGCAATTCTTCACCCTTTTCCGTAATACTCGCATACGTAATTCTGCGGTCTTTCGGACAAGGGACCCGCTCTAGGTATTCTTTCTTCTCCAGCTTGTCCACCACGTAGGTGATACTTCCACTGGCTAAAAGAATCTTCTCGCCGATTTTTTGGAGCGGCTGTGCTCCTTGGTGATATAAAAGCTCAAGCACCCCAAATTCGGTCGGATTGAGTCCGTATCGCTTGATATCGTCTTTGACGAGATCAGCGATTGCCCGCTGCGCTTTAGTCAGCACAACGAACAACTTCAATGAAGGGTCCTGTTTTTTCTCGTTGTATTGTTCGTGTTCACTCATAGTTTTCGCCCTTTCTTCTTTGTTCACGTTACCGTAAGTATAAGTTCAATGTCATTTAATGGTCAAATGTTCCTCCGGATTTTTTTGGATTACAAAATCATGTGTGGGATAATAGACACATACTTTTTGAAAGCGGTGAACCAATGTGGTTGAAGATACTGGAGAACGAGTGATTCCAGCGTATATGGATCCAATGAACAATTTATTGCTTGAGCATATCGCCCGCTACCAATTCGCTTTACCTTATGTAAGAGGACGAGTTCTGGACTTATCATGCGGAGCTGGATATGGCACGCACATGGTTGCAAAAGGTCGTAAAAACGAAGTGGACGAGGTAGTAGGGGTGGACCTTGACCAAGAGATCATCGACTACGCTAAAGCCACCTATTACCATCCGAATTCAACGTTCGTCACAGGCGACGCAACAGACCCAGACCTCATTGAAAAAGTCGGTACATTCGATTGCCTGTTAAGTTTTGAAACGTACGAGCATATTGAGGATGAACAGCGTTTGTTCGACAATTACAAGAAGCTACTTCGTCCTGGTGGAACATTGATCGTTTCCACTCCGTTCGGAAAGGGACGCGGAATAGAGTGCGGCTCTCCGTTTCATGTCCATCAAATCACACCTGAAGAATTCAAAGCACTGTTCGATGACTTTGATGATAAGGAATTCTTCTATCAAGATGGTGTACTCATTGAACCCCCTCGAGACAATGTTTACTACCCTCTCGGCATCTCCGTCTGCCACAATTAAAGCGCTGAATATTCGGCGCTTTTTTCGTGAGTGTCGAGAGCCGATAAAATGCTTTCGCCTCTGTTTTATGCAGTAAGCCGGGTTGAAGCAACCGGTCGCGCCACGCGGGCAATTGTGAATCTCCTGTATTATTGAGGAGGAACTTTTCCGCTACTCCACCACCCTTGTGAGACCATAACCACTTACCGTTGTAAAGAAACGTTCGGTTCTGTTCTCACTACTCATGGCACAGTGGGGTGGAAAATGGGAAGACTCCTGCGGGATGCACGGACAACGGCGAGACCCCACAGGGCGTTAGCCCGAGGAGGCTCGGCGTCCGCCGCGGAAAGCGACCTATTTTCTACCCCACTGTCCACTTCCTCTCATGACAGAACCGTTTTCTTACCTTACTTTTGGATAGTCCCACAGATCATGACAGTGTTACGGTCGGGGTCTTCTATGTTGAACCAGCCAAAGTCTCCGTGTTGCTCGATGTCCCTTGTGATCGTTACTCCATTCGCTTGCAATTGGTCATAACTATGTTTCACATCTTCCGTAAAGAAATTGAACACAGGAGTTTGAACAGGTTCAAATACGTGTTCAGGATCGAAAGTATGGTCATCGATCGTAAGGTGCACGCCTTCATGTACGGGGATGTTATAGACGGGCGATTCGACTTCTGATTCGTTATAAGGCAAATCAAGCAACCAGCTATACCAAGCTGCCGATCGCTTCAAATTCTCCGTATGAATAAACACGCCATGGACTGCCTGCTTTAGTATGGACATCGTTTTTCTCTCCTTTTATTGATTTTGATGGGAAGGATCGAAGCGTCCAGATTGACCGTTCAGGAAGGTGAAATGCTCAGGCAAGACTTCAATGTGTGCTGGTGTACTCCCTTTGATTTCCCCATCCATGTCGACCTCTTGAACCGAGTCGATCTCTATTTTGATTTTCTTACCTTGTCTATGGTGGAGTTCTTGGAAGCGGCTTTCGTCTGTTCCGGGCTGCCCCATTGTCATTAGTTCCTTGAACAACGTCAAATTCGAGTTCTTGATGATCAATACGTCAAACTTACCGTCTGAAACATCAATGGCTGGCACCGGTAACGGTCTTGTACCAATGAAACGGCCATTCATCACGACTACCATGACAGCCTCGCCTTCCACTTTCTCTCCGTCCACATCGATCTTGAATTCGAAAGGGTCCGCCTGATTCATTGTTTTCAATGCACTGATAAAGTAGCTGAGAACGCCGAACCTCGCTTTCTGTCCTTCGTCGATGTTGAAAGAAGTCTGTGTGACGAGACCGATCCCCCAGAAATTCAGGAAGTAATTTCTCTCCGTGCGGCCGACATCCACAGGCTGTTCTTCGCCTTCTACTAAGGCGCGGGCTGCTTGTTGTAAATTCTGTGGCATATCCATCATTCGGCTGAAATCGTTGCATGTACCACCAGGCAGAATACCAATTACAGGACGCTTCTCGAGTTCTGCTAAGCTATTTATACATTCATGGACGGTACCATCCCCGCCTAATATGATCATCACATCGACTTCGCTGCCATACTGCTGGCAAACGTCTTTCAATTCATCAATGCTTTCTGTCTGAATGGAAGTTAACTGTTTGACTGCTTGAGCAATGACAGGCAGTACTTGCGATAGTTGAGGCTCCATCTCTTTGTTTCCTGCATTGCCATTAAAGATAAACAGTCCTTTTTCATAACGAGGCATTGTTCCTACACTCCTTCTTTACTCATCCAAAAATTCCACACCCTTTGATTGCAACTCGCTAAGAAAACGCTCCGGCTCATCTACTGAAATACATATTGTACGAACGGAACGCGTCCTGCCGAAAGCTAAATAAGCTAATAAAGGGGTACGTAGTGTCAAGACAAAGTCTGGGACCGGCGTTTCCAACCCGGTTAGTGTCAGCGACAAGGATGAGCGATGTTTGATTGGTTCTTTTCCAAGATGAATGGTTTTAATCTGATGGATTGGGACATCGATGTGAAACCGAAGTCCTTTTTGTATATGTAGATCGTGTTGCCGGATAATGATCGGGGATTTCCGGATAGCTTGGTAGTCCGCAATGATAAATAACAGAGCATACACATCCAGAATAGTGGCAACCCAAGCTACTGTATGGTTATATTGCGCAAGCATTGCATGGACGGCTATGATCTCGATGGCCATCGCGTGGACGAGCATGAGAAAGACTCCGAGATACTCGCTTTTTTTGTGGTAGGAAAAGGCACCCTCCTGCTTCGGTACCGTATCCAAATGCGGCAATAGCGAATACCTGATTGCTGCTGCGTCTGTTACAATCAAGCCTGCCCCCTTCTTAAGCAACGTTAAACGCGGGGGTTGGAAAGTAAGTTCGTTCGCCTTTTTCATACGGGGTAATAGGTGATATCCATCCGCTTCCCTGAAGATGCGCTTCCACCTGAGAAAGTAGCGGAATAATACGATCATCAAGAGACATTCCGATAAGACCAGAACCCCCTCGGCTATCACTATGCCTGTGTTTAAGTAACCGATGTTGCTTTTCACCCCGGAAGGGACGACTAACTGAATGAACAAAACGCTCAGAAAGAATAAAGGGACAAAAACGGACAAGGTAGGCTTTCGTCTTAGGACAAACAGAAAGAGGACAGTTGGAATAATTACCAACATGTCGATCAGCGTCCCCAACACCACAGCCGGTGGGATATCCACAGTCAAGCCGCCTCGGTACAAAAGCAGATTGGATAACAGGACTAAACCAATGAACATCAAACCGAAAATCGTTTTTCGATTTCTAGTGTGGAAAACCTCTATGACTACCCCCTCCTTGTCATTTCCTTTATTTTACTACAAGCGCTTAGGGAGAACTAGTTCTGTCTCTTTCAGTACCCTTATGCCAGACTTTCATAAACGTTTTACAAGGAGAAAACAAAATGATTTACTTCTTAAAGGATGTAAATTATACTTAATTTGTTTAGGGGGCTAAGTAAATGAAAAACAGTGAATTCCGGAACCTTCCTGGATACAATATCCATGTCGTTTCGCACTTTTTACAAAATATATATAACGAAAAACTCGGGGAGCATGACTTGACCCATGCCCAGTCCAAGGTCATCTTCTTCCTTGCTAAATACGGAAAGCAATCCCAAACCGAATTACAGAACCGGTTATTCATCCGTCCGTCATCGATGAACGGTATTATTGATTCTCTATTGAAGCACGGAAGAATCTCCAAAGAGCCGAGTGAACATGATAAACGCACGAAGATGGTCGCTTTGACTCAAGCTGGTCATGACCTGAAAGAGATCATCACAGACATCATCCAGACAATTGAAGAGCAATTGACTGCAGGAATTCCTGAGGAGGAAATCATTGCAATGGTGAGTACTTTGCAGCGCATGCAAGACAACATGCGACCAGACTGCCATAGGAGGGACAGCGAATGAAAGAACAAAGTCAACGTCTAGGAACACAACCGATACCTAAACTCCTTGCCAATCTATCTATTCCAGCCATGATCGGCATGTTCGTCATGGCATTGTATAACGTCATCGACACCCTCTTCATTGCAAGAGGAGTCGGAATTCTTGGTGTATCAGGCGTGAGTATCGGCTTTCCTGTCATGATGATCATGATGGCTATAGCCGCTGCGGTCGGTATTGGTGGTGCTTCCGTTATCTCCCGCCGACTAGGCGAGAATAAACCGGACGAAGCAGACCGAGTTTTCGGGAACGTCTTGTTCTCCATTCTTATCGTCAGTTTGTTCGGCTTCATCGGAGCGTTTACGTTCTTAGAGCCACTCTTGCATCTTTTCGGTGCGACAGAGAACATCATGCCATATGCAAAGGATTACTTGTTCCCGATCATGTTGGGAGCTGTTTTCTTCTCCTTCGCTTTTACAACGAATAACATCATTCGTTCGGAAGGTAATTCTCGTTTTGCGATGATGACGATGATCATTCCGGCAGTATTGAACATTATCCTGGACCCTATCTTCATCTTCACGCTGAATATGGGAGTCCAAGGGGCTGCCTTAGCTACCGTCATCTCACAAGCGAGCGTATCGATTGTCATCTTGTTCTATTTCTTGCGAGGAAAGTCATCCCTGAATGTTCACCTTTCTTACTTGAGACCTCAATGGAAGGTGCTTAAAGAGGTCGTGACAATCGGTATGCCTGCTTTTATCCGTCAAGTATCCGGAAGCGGTATGATGATTGCCATTAACTTGATGCTTATCAAGTTCGGAGGGGAATTCGAAGTCGGTGTTTTCGGAATCGTCCAGAAGCTAGCCATGTTTACCATCATGCCGATGATCGGTGTCCTTCAGGGTATGCAGCCGATAGTCGGGTACAACTATGGTGCACAGAACTTTGCACGCCTGAAAGAGACGGTCCAATTAGGTTTGAAGGTCGTCTCTATCATCTCCGCAGGGATCTTTATCATCATGATGGTCTTCCCTGAAAACTTGATGAACATCTTCACAGGAGATAATGCCACCATTGAAACTGGTGCTGGAGCGATCCGGATCATGTTCGCCCTATCCATGTTGATCGGTGCTCAAGTTGTCAGCGGTGGATTATATCAAGCGTTAGGAATGGCGAAGCCGGCGCTTGTCCTGTCTATGGCACGACAAGTACTATTCCTTATTCCACTGGTGTTGATTCTTCCTTATGCATTCGGGGTCAATGGCGTCTGGATCGCCTTCCCAATAGCAGACTTGCTTGCATTCGTTCTATCGATGGTCTTTCTCTTCAGAGACCGTGACCTATTTTTTAAATCGAAACCATCACAAGACAGTGAATATAAAGCAGCTCCAACTCCGTAAACCTAAGAAGCCTGGCGTCCTCGTCAGGCTTCTTTTATTTAACAAGGACTATCGATTCTGAATGGATTAGTGAAACAAAACAGCCCACGAGTTCGTCTTTATAAAGATCCGTAAAAAAATCAGGGGATTTTGTCGTCTCTCAGGGGAAATCAGGCTATCAATCGACAGCCTTTAACTTTTTCTTCCATGAATCTATTATCATATAGCATGAAGTGCCAAATTCAGTTAAAATAAGTAAGGTGTAGATAAAGACAAAAGGTGGACCGCTTTATGTATTCAGTGAATTTAGCGCAGCTGTTCCTCAACCGGGATGATCATCTATTCCGACTGAAGCGTGCAGAAAGAATCAAGAATGTATGGAATCTATTATTCTTTTTATTGGTATTGACGTTACTTACATACATATGGATGACTTGGCTTGGACTCGGATCAGACTCGATTTCTCCTAATATGACAGCCTTGAACCGAGTAGAATATGAGTTTCAGAAAGCATGGTTTCTAATAGGACGGGTCGGGTATGCTCTCCTATTCTATTTGTTCACCCTATTCATTACGCCGTTTATATTCTGGCTGTTTAACGATGTCGCTTATAAGAAGATCATTGTACTGCAGATGAATGTGCTCCTCATCTTATTATTAGAGCGTATAACATGGATCCCCCTGATGGTGTACGCAGGGCTTGATTGGTACGTTTCACCGTTTTCATTCGGTGTCATCGCCTCTTATTTCACCGGTTTGGAATATGTTATTTATTTCTGTGGAACGATCTCTTTATTTCAGCTCTTTGTGATTTGGTACCAAATTAAATGGCTGCAGACGATGTCCCATACAAGAAAAGTATGGATTTGGATCGGTGTCCTCATATGGCACTTATTAATGTGGGCAGGAGCTGCTGCATTATCCTATTACGACCTGTTGCTCCACAATTTAATCATCAGGTAAGAGAAGGTGTGGATACAGATGAAAACCAAAAATTATGCGGGTAGAATCATAGGTTTACTCATCATCGCTTTAGTCGCGACGAACTCCTTCTTGATATTCTTTGATGAAGAAGGGCGTGTTGAACAGAAATCGTATGTCGAGGAATGGTCAAAATCAACGACATACAACTTGTTTGAGCGACTAAACGTAAATGGTGTATTTGCTTCAGATGATGAGAATGAAGTTTATTTCGATGAGAGCATCGGCTCTTTTCAAACGTTTCAAGTGGAAGAAGGTCAGGTCGTCCAAGAGGGCGATGACTTATATACGTATCAAGTGACCGATTATGGTACTCAAGAAGCTGAGCTTGAGGGCGAGATTGATCGTCTCGAAGAAGAGATCGATGCCATCGAAGACTACGTGGATGAACTGGAAGACTATGATATCCCAGAACCAGAAAGCGATGACGACTCAAGCGATCCGCCTTCCTACGTAGAAACCGAATACTTACAGGAAGCTGATATTGCCGAACAAGATGCAGAACTTGAGAAGAAACGCGCTATGCTTGATATGGTGCAAGATCAACTGGATCAACTTCAGGATGACGGAGAGGAAATTACGGTTACGAGCCCTTATAACGGTACAGTAACGGATGTCTCCAAAGATCTACAAGCACCACTTCTTACGCTAAAAGCAAGTAGTTTAATTGTCACAGGAGAGTTGAACGAAGAAGAACGGCAGCAAGTAGAACAGGATATGCCTTCTCAAGTTACAGTAGAAGATATAGAACTGGAAACATCCGGCACCTTAACGTCCATTCATGACTTCCCTGAACAAGTGGAAGTTCAGCGTTCCAGCCGCTATCCGTTCGAAGTGACATTGGAAGGCGAAGCAGAAAACGTCCTTCCAGGGTACCACGCTGATGTGGAAATCATTACAGACTCAGCCATTAATGCTGTTACGGTACTCGATAATGTTCTCCTGACAGATGAAGACCTGTACGCGTGGGTCATGAATGAACAAGGTGTACTAGAACGAAGAGCTGTAGAGACCGGTATTGAAGAGCAAGGGTTGATTGAAGTGGAAGAAGGATTAGCCGAGGGAGAATGGCTTGCTGCGGAACCAAAAGATGAATTCCGTCATCAAGCTCCTTTCCTTACCCCAATCCATTTACGCGACCTTTCTGTTAAACGTTTGTTGGATTCAGAATTAGGTGACTGGAAAACTTACGGTCTGTTCGGCATTCTTAGTAGATAACACCAAAGCTTGAGGGCTACCCCCCTCAAGCTTTTTTCAATGAAGGGGAGTGCCTTCCGAGGTTGATAATATAGTATATTCATTGCATCTGTTCTTCTAAGATGGGAAGATATAAGCACGATAAAGGGGGTAATCAGATGAAATTAAGTGTATTAGACCAGTCTCCCCTCTTACCAGGGATGACCCCTCATGATGCGCTGCAGCAGACGACAGAACTTGCGAAGTGGACAGACGAGCTCGGGTTCCACCGTTATTGGGTTTCGGAACACCATAGTACAGAAAGCTTGGCCGGATCCGCTCCTGAGATCCTTGTCAGTCACCTGGCTGCACATACAAACAATATCCGTATCGGTTCTGGTGGAGTATTACTCCCTCACTACAGTTCTTATAAAGTAGCAGAAGCATTCCGCGTGTTAGAAACGCTTCATCCAGGTCGAATTGACCTCGGTGTCGGGCGAGCTCCTGGCGGAATGCCAAACGTAAATCTCGCCCTGAACAAAGGAAAACTACCAACCATTGAAGACTATCCGGCTCAGGTGGAAGAATTGATGGCTTACCTTCACGGCCAAGACCCGTATGGTCAAGAGGTCTATGCGACTCCAAGAGGGGAAACAGCCCCTCGTGTTTGGATGCTCGGATCAAGCGGGACGAGTGCTAGATTGGCAGCCGATTTAGGGACCTCCTATTCTTTCGCCCACTTCATCAACGGCAGAGGTGGTACTCGAGCAATGGACAGGTACAAGCGTTATTTCTCCCCGTCTATGCAACAAGGGGAACCGCAAGGCAATATTTCGGTGTTTGTTGTATGTGCCGAGACGAACGAAGAAGCTGAATACTTGGCCTCCAGTCTTGACCTTGCCCTTTTAAGAATTGAGCAAGGAGGACGCCACACTCATTTCCCTTCATCCGATGAAGCCATTCACCACCCCTATACAATGGCTGAACTCGATCGTGTACAGGAAAATCGCAACCGGATCATCGTCGGTACACCTGATGAGGTCAAGACCTCTATTGAGCAGCTTGCCGAGGAATACAATATAGAAGAGGTCATGTTGAACACCATCGTCTCTCCGTTTGAGAAGCGACTGAAATCTTATGAATTGATTGCGGAAGCATTCAAATTAACACCCTCCCTTCAAAAATAATTGAAGTCTTCACCCGTCAAGCCCTGTCTTGACGGGTTTTTTGCATGGAATGAAACAAAAGTCCTGTTAAAAACAGGCTATAACATTCCGATATGTATTGTTGTCAGACATCATACGTTAGGAGTGTGAAAAAAGTGAAACGAATATACTTATTTTTCGCTGTGTGCCTCCTCCCTATCTTCTTAATCGGTTGCACCCAGCAGAAAACCACACAGGCGGAAGATTCAATCAGTGCGGGGCTTCTTGTCACCGAAAGTGGGTTAGGGGACGATTCCTTCAGTGATTCCGCCTTCCGCGGATTGGAACAAGCACGAGACGAACTGGGAATCACGTTCGATTATCGTGAACCTTTCGATCAAAATTACGAAGAACAGATGAAGGAACTCATTCAGCAGGAGCACGACGTAATCATCGGCCTCGGTTATAACGCCCTCCCTACTGTAGAAAGCCTAGCCTCTGAATTCCCTGAACAAGCTTTCGTTCTCATCGACGCCGTATCGGAAAAAGAGAACGTTACATCGATTACGTTCAAAGAAGATGAAGGCAGCTATTTAATCGGATTAATCGCCGGAATGAAGACAAAGAGCGGTGTCGTCGGATTTATCGGAGGCGAAGAGATTCCAGTAGTACAGCGGTTCGAGGAAGGGTTTAAGCAGGGTGTGGAAAAAGCGAACCCCGATGCAGAGGTGCTTGTCACTTATGCGAATACGTTCGATGACGATCAAAAAGGCGCAGATATTACGAAAGAAATGGTAGATCAAGGAGCAGATTACGTATTCCCTGCAGCAGGCTTCACTGGTGTCGGAGCTTTAAAAGAAGCCGAAGTCCAGAACATCTACGCTTTCGGCGTCGATAGCGACCAGTTCTTCGTCGCAGAAGAATCAGTGGTAAGTTCGATGCTGAAGAATGTCAATGTCGCTTTATATGATGTAATGGAACAACTAACGGGCGATCAAGCTCTTTCAGGAGAACACATAACCTTAGGAGTCGAGCAGAACGGTGTCGGCTTAGCACCGATTCGTCTGATCAACCTTACAGAAGAACAACAGAAAACCATCGATCAAGCACAAAACCAATAGAAAGGACCTTGCCTTATGAGTATCGGAAAACGCCTGTATACTATGACTTTGATCCCATTGATTCTTAGTCTCGCCTTAATCGGATATATCGTCTTTCAAATGATCCAGCTTCAGCAAGCTTCGAATCAAGACGTTCAACTTTTACTTGAAGAAAAAGAACTTCACGGTCAACTCGTGACCGTCGAGCAGTCTCTAGACAGCTATGGTTACAACCCTTCTGAGGCGACAAGAAGTGAAGCAATCAATCAAGTAGAACAGACGAAAGAAGCTTTCTCATCGCTTGCACCACTAATTGAAACAGAAGCGCAACAACGCTGGTTCGACCAAGCTCAGTCCAAATATGACCGCTGGGTTGGAATTTCGACGGATGCTCTTGATCAATCAGATGTCAATGAAGTACAACGCCAAGCTGCTCGGACAGCAGGTATGCTGAATGATACATATATGCTGCAACAAGAATCTAAAGCATGGTACGACAGCAAAATGGCGTCACAGAAACAACAGATACAAACTCTTATTACATTCACCATCATCGCAGCCGCTGTGTTGATAATTACGTCGATCTTGTCCTCTACACGACTAGCCCATCATATCGCTAAGCCGCTCCGCCATTTAGCGGAACAAGCTTCGAAAGTCGCAGAGGGCAATTTGAATACGGATGTCGAGGTTACAGACCGAGAAAAGGATGAAATCGGCCAACTGAAACGATCTTTCCTTGTCATGGTCAACAACCTACGGGAGACAGTACAGTCTGTACACCATATCGGAGATAACGTAGGTCAATTCAGTACGAAATTGAAAACAGAAATGGACGGTTTAACGGAAATCACCAACCAAGTCGCAAGCTCCACCGATGAGCTCGCTCAAGGAAGCCAGTCTATTTCAAACGATATCCAAGATGTATCAGCACTAATGGAGAATGTACACCAATCGTTTGAAGCCAATACAGAACAAAGTATGCAGTCACGAGAACTGAGTCGTGATGCGCTTGGATATGTAGACCGTGGGCAAGAGGCCATCAGCGAACAACGTGACTTGATGAACAAGAGTACAACAGCCATCAACGGCATGAACAACTCTGTGAATAACTTTGTGAAGTACACCGACAAGATTGAACAGACGATCCAATTGGTAAATGATATCGCGGAACAAACGAACTTACTCGCTTTGAATGCAGCCATTGAAGCGGCTCGCGCCGGTGAACACGGGAAAGGGTTCGCGGTGGTCGCTGATGAAGTGCGTAAACTTGCGGATCAATCAACAGAAGCAACCGGAAACATCTCAGAAATGGTCCAGCATATCAAAACGGGTGTCCAAGACATAGCATTAGAGATGGAAAACACGGTGAACTTATCTAAAGAACAAGATGCTTCCGTTACACAATCAAAAGAAGCATTTGAACAAATCAGCTCACAAGTGACGCTCATTGATGCGAGGCTGCAGACATTGACCGAGGGCATGGAGCAATCGAAAGAAAAGAGCGCTCAAGTGAGTGCCTCAGTCGAGAATGTCAGTGCCATCACGGAAGAAACAGCTGCAGGGACAGAAGAGATTTCCGCTTCTACACAGGAACAACAAACAGCCTTCCAGCAAATGATCCAAGAGACAGGAAAGCTTGAAGGTATGATTGAAGGGCTAAATCAACAGCTCCAACAATTTTCTTGGGATCCAGCGGATGCATCTTCGGATGAGATGGAGGAACACTTCATTCCTGAAGAGCCCACCGAACATTCCAAAACAGCATAAAAACCAACTGAAGCCGCTCCCCTTTAGGGGAGCGGCTTCACATATTTATTATTTAGCGTTCTCATCCGGTTGATGGATGCCGAAAGTGTTGCCTTCCGTATCAATGAAGTAACCTTGCCACGCCATACCAGGCAAGGCGTATTTCTCCATCGCAACTTTCCCGCCATTCTTTTCGATCTTAGCAGCCGTGGAATCAAAGTCGCCTACTCCAATCGTACATGCATATCCGTTCATAGGCTGTCCTTCTGCCGGAGGGTTCCCTTGTCTCTGCATCAGTGCTCCATTGATTCCCGGAACATCCTCGCTTCCTGTCACCGCTCCCATATACGGCATACCCGCATATTCTGTCCAATCTTCAAATGTCCATCCAAACACGTCTCCGTAAAACGCCGTTGCACGCTCCATGTCGTCTACGTGAATCTCAAAATGTACAATTCTACTCATGACAACCTCCTATGTAGTTGAGGGGGATTTCCCCAAATGTATTCTACTATGTATTCGTCCTTCTCTATCGAATCCCTCTTTTCTGGAAGAAAAAAGCTCCCCTACGAGGAGAGCTTTTTCAAATAAATTAATACCCAGTGTAATTTACCCACGAACATTGTGGTCCGTTACAATAAGCACGGCCATTCCCCTGTTGGCTTGCTTCTGCTGCCTCCGCGTCTGCTTTTGTTTTATGCACGGTCCCGTATGGGTGATTCGGTGGAGCGTAAATTGAGTACAGCTTGAGAGGGGTTGAGCCAGTATTCGTCACATTGTGCCAAGTACCGGCAGGAATGATGATCGCATCGTCATCTTTGACTTTCCTCTCATAGGTAAGCGCTGTTTTGTTTTGCCCCATCTGAACAAGTCCCTGCCCTTCTTCGATGCGAAGAAACTGATCAACTTGAGGGTGTATCTCTAATCCAATATCTTCTCCCACCCCGATACTCATCAATGTCACCTGCAAATGGTCTCCTGTCCACAAGGCGGTTCGGAACGTATCATTCTGTTTCGTAGCTTCATTGATGTTCATGACAAACGGGTTCGGGCCGTAATCTTGGAGCATCAGTTGCCTGCTCGAGTAAGGTGCATAAGCTCCTCCATAAGGATAAGACCAATTCGGTTGGGGTCTCGAATAAGCGTGGACCGGAACATTTCCGTAAAACGGGTGTATATAAGGACCTTGGTACATCTTGCTTCATCCCTTCCTCATTTTTATAGAAGTATCGTATGCAAGAAGCCCAAGAGTGTACGTTATATTTCCATCAAACAAGCAAGGAGCGTTCCGTTCTTCCGGAACGCTCCTTGCTTGAAATTTCCGTTTTTTTTCACATGGAACTAACTTTTTTTGGTACGGTTATAGGAGAGTGATTACCTTGTAGGTCGACCAGCTGGACGTTCCAACGAAAGCAGGTCTTCATCCAGATTCATGACTTTTTGCTCGACCATCTGCCTAGCATCATGGACGCCCTTATTATAAAGAAATGGCCCGAGCTCTTTAACCATGTAATCTAGGAACTGATCCGCGCCAAGCTCGCCGATCTCTTCCCCCCGTTCCAATTCGAAATACTCTTGGATACGGGTAATCATGTATTCTTTCTCTTCTTTCTTCAATGACTTCATATGAGGACTCCCTTTTTTCTTTTTATCCTATCATACATAGAAGGAGCGCGATGAATTTGAGTCAACCCTATTCCACTGTTACAAGTCTTGAACAATTGCAATCTATCCAAGGTACGCCTGGTAAACTTGCGGCGAACAAAGTCATCAATCATTTAGACGAGCACTGTCGTGAATTTATCAAGCACTCCCCTTTCGTCACCATCAGTACCGCGAGCAAGAACGGGGAGTTTGATGCATCCCCACGTGGTGATGCCCCGGGCTTCGCTATGATTCCAGATCCTAAAACGATCGTTTTACCAGAGCGAATCGGCAACAAGCGGATGGATTCAATGAGAAATTTACTCGAAAACCCCGGCATTGGACTCCTGTTCCTGATTCCTGGTCAAAATGAAACCTTGAGAATCAACGGAAAAGCCTACCTTTCCGATGATTCAAGACTCTTGGAACCATTAGAAGCAAAAGGCCACCTCCCTAATGTCGCCATTGTCGTTGAGGTCGAGGAATGCTTCATTCACTGTGCCAAAGCGTTCATTCGATCAAAGTTGTGGAAACCTGAGCATTGGCCTGATATAAGCAACATGACGAAGCCCGCCAAAATGATTGCCGCTCACGTAAAGCTTGATGGGGTCGATGAAACAAGTGTCCAATCCTCACTAGATGAAAGCTATTCCAAGCGACTCTATTGATTTGTTGCGACGACACAAACCGAATCGTTCGGTTTGGTATGTTTGATAAAAACTTCGATTTCAGAAAATCCAGCTTTATGAAGCAACGCATGGAGTTGACCACCTAACACTTCCGTCGTTTCATCCTCTGCTCCCTTTTCATGTGGACAGAGGGTGAGCGCAATTTGTCCACCTTTTGCTAGACAAGTCTTTAGATGGCGAAGTGTAAGGATCGGCTCCTTCCAATAGGTCACGTTGTTCACAGCATAGATTTTATCAAAGGTCTCATGAAAGTGATGAAGGGTAGAAGCTTCTCCCTGAATGAGGCAGACATCACACGATTGTTCCCGCCTCTGCAATCTCCTGATAGAGGTCTCCACCATAGACTCAGACGGGTCGATTCCGAATAGTCTTCCTCCACTTCGATGGGATAGCTCGCAAAGCGCCTCGCCTGCACCAAAGCCGATTTCCAAGACACGATCATCTTCCTGAATATCTAAAAAAGAAAGCGTCCATTGATTCAGCATGTCATTTTCCTTTGTCATGAACCACCCCACCGCTTTCCCGACAATCCCTTTCGGCTCCGCAAATTGTTCATAAAACATTGTCAAAACCTCCTCTACCATGTTGTTCCCAAAGCACCACCCGTTGAACCGACAATACCATGCCTTTTTAGAAAGAGAGTTTGTAGGATGGATTACATGTAAACAGAGAGAAAAACGGGTACACTGAATGATAGAGAGATTGATCGTCAGGAGGGGAAATATGAGATTACTAAGCTTATTAGGTTTATTGACCATCATGTTATTATCCGCCTGTTCCTCACAGAACAGTAGCCAGGAGTTTTCGACCGTGACAGAACAGAAGTGGTCGGAAGTGGAAGCGGATGCAGAAGATACAACGGTACGTATGTTTATGTGGGGCGGAGATGAAGGGATCAACCAGTACATCGACGATTGGGTCACCCCTAATCTTAAGGAGAAGCACAACGTCACGTTAGAACGCATTCCGATGGACACAGGGGAGATCTTACAAAAGCTTCAGACAGAAAAACAGGCCGGCAAACAAGATGGGACCATCGACATCATTTGGATCAATGGAGAAAACTTCAAAAATGCCAAGGAAAACAAGCTGCTCGCAGGTTCCTTCACTAGCAACCTCCCGAACTTCAACGAATTCTATCAAACGGATGATCCAGCCTTCCAAACGGATTTCGGTACGCCCGTTGAAGGAATGGAAGCTCCATGGGGTAAGGTGCAGTTCGTTTTCCATTACGAATCTGAAAAAATCGAAACGCCACCTGCTTCGTTTGAAGAGTTAAAAGGATGGGTTCAAGAAAACCCAGGTAAGTTTACGTATCCGAATGCGGACGACTTTACAGGCAACGCCTTTCTCCGCCACATCCTTTATGCAAGTGCCGATACACCTTCTGACATCTATGACTCTCCCTTAGACGAAGGGTCTATTTCAGAAACGGCAGAGGAGACTTGGAACTATTTGAATGAAATGGAACCTGAATTATGGCGCTCCGGTGAGCACTACCCGAATACGTTAACCGAGCTAGATCGCTTATACAGCCAAGGCGAAGTGTGGATGACGATGGGGTATAACGAAGCTCGGGCTGAATCGCTTATCAACGATGGTGTCTTCCCAGAAACGACTCGTTCTTTTGTCATGGAGCCAGGATCGATAGGGAATACTCATTTTCTATCCATACCCTTCAACAGCACGAATCCGGCAGGGGCGTTGACAGCCATCAACTTTATGTTGTCTCCAGAAGCTCAGTTGGCTAAGCTGAAGCCGAACTATTGGGGTGAGAATACACCAATCAGTATCGATAAATTACCAAAAGAAATGAAAGAAGAATTCCAATCCGTCGACAGAGGTCAGAGCGTGTTATCTCAACAGAAACTTGAAGACAGTTTTCTGCCGGAGTCGGAAGCTGCCTATGTAGATTGGATGAAAGAGCAGTGGTTTGATGAAGTGGTTCAAAACTAAAACAATTTATTTATTCATACCGAGCTTCCTATTCTTGCTTCTCCCCTTATATGGGTTAGGAGCAGCGATCGCACAGAGCTTAAGCGACGGGAACGCCTTTACATTGATATATTACAAGGAACTCCTGCAATCCGATCGTTTTCTTACATCGGTTGGGTTCAGCTTGTACATCGCTCTCGTGTCATCCTTGCTGTCTTTATTAATCGGTCTATGGGTTACAAGAACGTGCTATCCCTTGCTTGAGAAGTATACGCCACGACTCATTGTTTGGCTTCCGATGCTTTTCCCTCATTTTGTCTGGGGGTATATGGTGATCCTGCTTTTATCTGAGACAGGCGTCCTATCCCAAGTACTGCAGATGACAGGGTTATTGGCAGAGAGCAGTGATTTTCCCGTGTGGACCAGAGATCCTAACGGAATCGGCATCATTCTCACCTACGTGTGGAAAGAAGTGCCTTTCGTGATTCTCATGCTTTTACCAGTCTATTCGTCTATCAAGCCACAATATTATGATTTGGTTCAGACACTAGGCGGCAATGGATGGGATAGGTTTCGGACAGTGGAATGGCCGAACATCCTCCCTGTAATCACCGAGTCCTTTTTAATCATCTTCGCTTTTACGATATCCGCCTATGAAGTACCTGCTTTATTAGGGACTACATTTCCGGAGATGCTCTCTGTGTTGAGTTATGAGTGGTTTTACGGGAGTACTTGGGAAGAGCGCCCGCTTGCTTTTGCAGCGATGTCAGCATTAAGTATATTTTTACTTATCATGACTCTGGCTGCCTATCTCTTCCTGAATCGTAAGCGCTGGAGAGCGATGAGGGGGAGGATATCATGAGACATTATAAAATAAGGTTCTACGTGCTAGCCTCTTTCCTATTTCTATTCCCTGCGCTACTGCTCGTCTTACAAAGCTTATCTAAGACGTGGCGGTTCCAGAGGGGGGAAGGAATACGATTTCAACTAGATAGTTTCCAAGTTCTATTATCCGACCCGAATTTGTGGTCAGCTACAGGTTGGTCTATCACCATCGGCTTATTGGTCTTATTGATCAACCTGGTCGTAGGCATCACAACAGGAAAAGCATTAACTTCTCTTTCATTTAGAGGAAAGTCTTTTATTGAAGCAGTAATGTTGGCTCCGATTCTAGTACCTGTTTTAGCCATCGCAATAGGGCTCCATTTGTTCATGATACGAATTGGACTAGCCGATACGGCTCTGGGTGTGGTCCTGATCCACCTTGTTCCGACGGTTCCTTACAGCATCAAGATTTTCCAAAATGCCTATCAACAGCTAGGTCGTTCTATGCTCGACCAACCGGTCATTCTCGGTTCGAATCCTTGGCATCAGCTTGTCACAATTGAACTTCCACTTATGAAGCCTGCGATTCGAAGTGTGACCTTCTTAACTATTGTGATCAGTTTGAGCCAGTACGCCATAACATCGATTGTTGGCGGAGGTACCATCATTACGTTGCCGATGGTCTTTTTCCCTTTCCTTGATACGGCCAACGCTTCAATTATGGCAGCCTTCTCGGTGTGGTTTGCTATGATTCCATTTTTCTTATACATGATTGTGGAAGCCTTATTATGGCTGCTCCCCTACTCCAAGAAGATGAGGAGGACAACTACATGACAAATACCTTAGAAATCAAGCAGCTATCGAAACAATTCCAACGAAACAACATTTTGAATGATATCTCCTTCTCTCTTCACAAAGGGGAAGTATTAAGCATTGTTGGACCATCCGGAAGTGGCAAGACAACCCTTCTCCGAATCCTAGCAGGTCTCGAGCCTCCGACTGGTGGTTCGATTGTTCTTTCCGGAAAAGATATTACGAGTCAGAAAGCGAATAAGCGTAACATCAGCCTTGTCTTTCAACAGCCGCTGCTCTTTCCGCATATGACGGTGAAGGAGAATATTGAATATGGGGCAAAACTTGTCAAAAAGGCAGATAAGCGCAAGATTCATTCTTTACTAGAAGCGATTGATTTACTCGAGTACCAGGATTACTACCCCGCTGAAATTTCAGGAGGCCAGCAGCAACGCGTAGCATTAGCACGGGCAATGGCGACAGAACCAGCCGTCATTTTGTTTGACGAGCCATTCAGCAGTCTCGATCCGAAGCTTCGAAAAGAGTTGCGATTATGGGTACGGTCGTTCCTGGAAGACCGTTCCATCACATCTATATTTGTGACGCACGATACGGAAGAAGCCATGTTGATGGGAGATCGGATTGCCTTGTTCCATGATGGAAGGTTCCAACAGATCGATGAGTCCTCTACTCTTTATCAAACTCCGGCAAACCCTTTTGTTGCAAACTTCTTGGGAGGGCATATCGTGTTGGACGAAGCAAGGTACATACCACTGCGATTCTGTAGATTGGAACTCCCCTCGGATGAGTCATTCGAGAAGATCGAAGGCATGATCAAGCACCGTACTTTCCAGCATGGTCAAATGATTGGACACATCCATATCCATTCGTTGAACCAAAACATATCGATGCCCTTGAGTGAATCCAATACCCAAGAGTCCGTATCCCTTTACCTACCAGGTTCAGAGATTCGATCATTCGGAGGGGATGCGACGTGAACAAGAAAAGCATTTTGAGAGCACTGTTCTTTTTGATCGGCTTTGTTGCCATCGTGTGGTTCGCTCGACGACAATTTGATATCTCTCCTCAAGGCGTAAGGGAATACATTCTCTCTGTCGGGGTTTGGGGGCCTCTCCTCTTCATGGGAATATACGCTATCGGTCCGATCATCGCCTTTCCCACGTCCGTTCTTTCTCTCGGTGCCGCGTACGCATATGGTGTATGGCCGGGAATGCTCTATATTATCATCGGGGCGACAGCAGCTGGTATAACAGGTTACATTATGGGACGCTTCTTCGGAGATTCTGTATTAAAGTTCCAAGAATCCCCGTGGGCTCAGAAAATCTATCCAAGGATGAAAGAACAGGGATTTCTTTACGTCTTTGTCCTAAGACTCATTCCGCTGGTAGGCTTTGATATTCTCAGTTATCTAGCGGGAATGACGCGGGTAAAGTTAAAATCTTTCATCCCGGCTACTATCTTCGGGATGATTCCAGGTACTTTCGCCTACAGCCTAGTTGGGAGCAGCCTTGCAACAGGCGACACTACATTGATCTTCATCGCCTTCAGTGTATTCGCACTTGTCTTAGTGATGACGTTCGTATTCCGAAACAAGGTCAGAGCGTGGCTTAAAATTTGAATTATCCTTTTTATACAAAGAAGTCACCAGCTTAATCGCCGGTGACTTCTTTGTATTTCTTCATGAAATCTGTGTCAATTTTGTTTTTCAATTTCCAAGCCTGATGGCTATGATGGGTGATGGGACCATAGGTGAGAAAACCTTTCTGTTGTCCTGTAGACAGAATATAGAGGGCTTGGTTCTGTGGTTCATAAGACTGAAGGTCATCTCTCTCCAAATAATTCTTCAGATTCTCCCACAACACTGGTCCTTGGCGCACGGCATACACTCCGCTCTTAGCCAATTGAGGGTGTTCTTTCATCGTGACACAGTCCCCTGCGCCAAAGATAAAATCGTAGTTTTCAAATTGTAATGTATTTCGTACGTAGGCAAAGCCTCTTTCATCACACGAAATTCCAGACGATTCGAATATAGGATCTCCCACTGCTCCGCCAAGCCACAGCACTCCTGTGTGACGGATCCGGTTCCCCTGGTCCGTCAGGATGTGTTCATCATGTACATCGACTGCCCTTTCCTGCTCCCAAAGCTGGATGCCTTTTTTGGAAAGGAGTGACCGTAGTTTACGAGACACTCGCCCAGGGGCGTCTGATAGCACACGGTCTGCACTGATAAGACGTACTTGCCCGGGGATGTTCCGCTTCCTTTTATAAGTCTGGATAGACATAGCCAGTTCGCATCCTGCTGCTCCGCCCCCTACTAATAGAGGGTGCGAGGTCTCACGCAATTCATTGATTTGATTAATAAATTCATAGTTTGGTTTGATAGTTTTGGCAACTGAGGATTCAAGCTCAGCTGGTAAACTTCTCGAACCGATATCAAAACTGATGACATCAAAGGGGTAGACAGAGCGGTCTGTACAAACGAGCTTCTTTTGTTTTTGAAGGAGTTTTCGTGCCATTTTTTTCACAAAGTGGATTCCGGCGGCTTTCGCCAGCTTCTCTACATCCACCCGTGTATCCTCCATGTCGTACAACCCTTCCGTATAGCCTGAGAACATTCCAGAATAATATTGATAGGCTGAAGGAGTGATCAAGCATACTTCCACATCGGAAAATTTCTCTTCCGTTAGATTCCTGATCACTTCTAAATGTGCGTGTCCCGCTCCTACCAGTAATAATCGCTTTGACATCATCCAACCTCCCTATACAAAACGCCCACATGGAAAAGACCATGTGGACGCTGACTTTACAACCTTACAGACTTGCTTTTAAGAAATCTTGAACTTCTTCTGGTGTCTTCGCATTGGCACTATGCAAGTGAGCGATCTTCTCACCTTGTTTGAAAATCAAGATACTTGGAATGCCCATGACGTCATACTTTTCAGCCGGTTCAGGTAGTTCATCACGATTTACGTCATACCAATTGTATTGGTTATATTCCTCAAGAATATCCCCGATAAACATATCCATACGTCGGCAATCCGGGCACCAGTCCGCTTGAAACTTGATGATTACAGGTTGTTCACTTTCAATAATTTCATTAAATGCTTCTAATTTATGAATAGATTCCATGATTACATTCTCCTTTGTTGATTCATCTGATTTCATGATAAGGGAATGGAGGTTATTTGTCCTATGATGTGCTTACTTATATTCCACACGACCGAGCAGCCAAGCCGCTAATAGCCCACCGATAAAAGTAACCAGACTGATAACAAGGACAGACGCCCCTGGAATGCCCGGGAATACAACAAAGACAGACCCGATGACTAGTCCGATAATCAGCGCAAATGTGCCTGAGGTATGGTGCTCTAGGAAGTACTTGACGATTTTACTCATCGAGATAATTCCGAGTAGTACTCCTACTCCGACGACACCGATCACAAGCAGGTTCAGTTCCTCAATTCCCGTTGTAACCGTCGTGTAGATACCGATCACATATAATATAAAGGAACCACTGATACCTGGTAGAATCATAGCACTACTGGCAATGAAGCCCGAAAAGAACAACAGCACATAAGTAGAAAGTGTGAAATTCTGAATAGGGTCCGTTTCCGTCGTTTGGAAGAATGCCATTGACCCGACTACAACGACACCGAGTAACAGAATGCCATAATGGCTGCCTTTGAAATTATGCTTCATATCCGCTTTTTGTGTAAGGTAAGGCAGCACCCCGATAATCAACCCTAAGAAGAAGAACTGCGTCGGTTCTGGATATTCTTCAAACAAGAAGTTAATTACATTAGCTAAAAGTAAAATGGCCGTTCCGACACCAAGTCCTAACGGTATCAAGAACTTAAGATGTTTCTGCCACTCTTTACTGAACAAGCCGTTGATTGCTTCGATCAGCCGATCATATATTCCAAGGACGACCGCAATGGTTCCACCACTCACGCCAGGGACGATATCGCTTGCGCCCATCAGCATCCCTCTATAAATATTTTTCCATTCCCACATAATCTTAGCTCCTTTTCCTTTCAAACATACCTCTCTATTTTAACAAAAATATGTATCTACACCGAGGATGATTATTAAAATCTTTTTTACTTTTGGATTGACAAACAAACTCCTGCCGAATAATCGGCAGGAGTTTTTGTTTATGAATATAGTGTTTCGTGGTCTGGAAAACACCTCGCTTTCCGTGGGCGAGTGTCGAGCTTCCTCGCTCGCTTTGCTCTCTGCGGGATCTCGACTATCAAGTGCATCCCACTGGAGTCTCATCGTTTTCCAGACCACTTTGCCATAATTTACGCGAACAAAACCATGCACTATTGAATAGAAATCTCTTTAAGTTGTAGCCTGGTATTCTTGGCCGGAGTTTGTTGAAATGTTATGCAGAATTCTTTTCCTGATTCTGATCCCTTTCAATGGCAGCTTTATCTGCCCGTAATGCTTTATAGAGCGAGACGACCATCAATATCATGATAAACGAAAACGGGAAAGCGGCGGATATCAGAGCGTTTTGTAAAGCTTGAAGACCACCTGAATACAATAGCACAGCTGCCATAGAGGATTGGATAATACCCCACACAAACTTGACCATGGTCGGAGGCGTCAGGGAACCATTCGTAGTCTGCATACCTAGCACGAATGTTGCCGAGTCAGCAGACGTAATGAAGAATGTCCCGATCAACGTCATCGCTATGATTGACATTAATAGACCTAACGGATATTGATCGAAAGTACCGAACATTGCTTGTTCCGTCGCAAGATCAGCAATGCCAGCTCCGTCCTGCTGTGCCTTGATGGCAGAAGAACCAAAGGTCGAGAACCACAAGAACCCTACAGCGGATGGTACTAATAGTACGCCGGACAAGAATTCTCGAATGGTACGCCCTTTTGATACACGAGCAATGAAGATACCGACGAACGGTGACCAAGAAATCCACCAAGCCCAGTAGAATACCGTCCAGCTATTGATCCACTGTCGGTTCTCTTCACTATTCGGAGCTAATCGGAAGCTCATCGAAGGAAGGTTCTGTAAGTAAGCCCCGATTGTATCGGTAAATATGTTCATTGTATAAAGAGTTGGGCCGATAATAAACATCAATACGAGCAGTCCTAGAGCTAATATCATGTTCGTATTACTTAAATACTTGATTCCTTTACTAAGTCCAGTGTAAGCAGAAATCATGAACAGCACCGTCACAATAGCAATGATGATGAGTTGAACACCAAAGTTCTCCGAAATAGGTGTCAAATACGTTAAGCCACCATTGATTTGCGAAGCACCGAACCCGAGTGTAGTCGCCACCCCTACAATCGTGGCAAAGACTGCGATGACATCGATGGCTTTACCCAACGGGCCGTCCATCTTATCACCGAAAATCGGCTTCAAGGTGGAACTGATCAAGGCAGGCGCTCCGTGTCGGAACTTGAAATAAGCAAGAACCAGAGCCACGATAGCGTAAATTCCCCACGCATGAATACCCCAATGAAGATATACGAACTGCATCGCTTCATCAATCGCTTCCGGCGTCCCTGTTTCCGCCGTTGGAGCATTTGTCGCGTAAAAATAAATAGGCTCAGCCGCTCCCCAGAAAACGAGACCGATTCCCATACCGGCACTAAATAACATCGCAAACCAAGTAGCATAGTTATAATCCGGCTTGTCCTCCGGCTTACCGAGCTTAATTTTACCGTATGGACTGAAAATCATATAAAGACAAAAAATCACAAATCCAGTTACAATCAATAAATAATACCATCCAAAATGAACAGAAATAAACGTTTGTATGGATCCCGTGATTTCCTGCAAGTTCTTAGGTGCAACAGACCCCCACACCACTCCAAACATAGCAATTGCCAACGTAACCCAAAATACCGAAGTAACTTTTTTCATTATCTTCTCCTTCCAAAATGTATTCTTTCTTGTTCGGAGAATCATTCGAAGATCAATCAGGCGAGGTATAGTAACAAGTACCCAAAGTAGGGAAATATAAACAAAATATGACCTCTTCCTACAAAAAAACCCCTCTTCTTACAGAGGGGATAGCGACAACCGTTCATCGCACACATCAGCTAATTTCTTCGCTTGCTGATAAAAGCGTTCATAATCTAAGTCATTTAATTCGTCAGTCTCTACAGAATCGATGATATATTGCCCGAACCGCCACACGTCGCTTTGTATCTTATCACCGTGCACAATAGAAATTTTGTACAATGCTTCCAATACACCGTTCATGACGGTAAGGTCTTTCTTTCCATAGATCCTGATCTGATAGAAACTCTTATAAATATAATCCCTGTATTCCTTCGGCTCTATGATCAATCTGAGCTGTTCTTCGTCATCGGCATAATAACGAATCGGTTGGTGAACGTGTGCAAGCTCTGTAAGAAGAGAACCGATTCTGTTGATACAGTTGACGGCAGTGTGCGGATCATTGATGCTCGGGGAAATGGCCTTCACGGCTATTTCTACAAGCTTCTGAATGGAGAACTCGATATCTTGGATGTCCGTTCGTTCATTTCCAATCAACAGATATCCCATACACCCTCCATCATCCACATCATCAGTTCCACCTTCTACCTGCCAGTAGTAAAAGACCGGCATGCCTTTTTCGATGTAACTGCCCATCTGAAAGTTCGCTTCCAATAACAGGTTGTGTTGCTTGGCAAAGGACAATAAGCCCTCAATCTGCAGTCCCTGCAAGTAACCCGACTCTCCTGCAACGATTGTAGAGGGTTCTCCCTGCTTCCAGTCACGAACTACTTCTTCATCCCATTCCACACTCTCTGTGAAATCCTTATCTTGAAAAGTCTTAGCAATCACGGAAGAAGTGTCCGTGCGTATCTTTCCAATCAAATTATTAACTTGCACAAAGCGTGATGAATGGTGAATAAAGATAATAAAACACGCCAAACACACAATCGAAACAACAACGGTTAGAAAAGGACTCAGTAGCCCTTGGCTGTCATCGCTTCCTAAAAGAAGCAGGTTGATCAACGCAAATACAAATCCGAAAGAATACACACCAAGCACATGCTGTGTAACACGGCTTTTCATGAAATCTTGTAGTGTTCGGGGAGAGAATTGTGTTGTGTAGGTGGTTAGCACAACCATAATCGTGGAGAAGCTGATAGTGGTCATTGTCAGTATAGAGGTGATCAATGAACCGTACAACGTTTGTGCAACGCTCTTTTCTGCGAAGAATATCCTCGGCAGACTTTCCTGTATTTTCGGCACCACCCAAACGTCCAAAGCGCTCGTGAGTGCTACCATAACGATAGATATTGCACCATAAAGGGCCGGCAGAAACCAGAAACTGTCCCGTACCGTAACCCAAGCTTTTTCTCTATTCACGTTTGTTCCTCCTTCTAATTACTCTCTCTATCCATTCCCTTTTCATCCTATGCAAACATCCTTTTTTCGAAATTTATAAAACAGAAAATAATGGAAATTAAACGAAAAGGTTTTTCACCAATAAAAAAAGCGGCACCGTTTACGGTCCGCTTTTCTAATAAATATTAACCAATCCCTGAATCTCCTGGGTCTTCAGAACCTTGTGGCTCAACAATTCCAATCCCTGAGTCACCTGGATCTCCAAAATACTTCTCAATATTCGTACCCGGATCCTGTGATGCTACAGAACTAAAGCCGATGTTCCCAAACACAAGTAGAAGTGCCAGCAAGGCACCAGTGAAAAATTTCTTCATAACTTGTACCTCCTACATGATTTTATTTATTTAAATTCATCTGTAGAGGGCCCTTCCACACAATGAATTCATCACGTCATATACGATTGGCATATAGGCTTGGAAGCTTCGCAAAGAAATGATCCCCATTCTCTTTCAAAAAGCGGCTCCTTGCTTGTTCAACCAACTGCTTATCTCGGATGGCAACCCCGTAGTAGCAATCTTGGAATGGTGTTCTGTTCCTTAGTGAACCTAGCATTCGAGCTGCTTCCTCATACTCGTCATTCGCAATAGCCAAATGAGCCGTTTCTACCAAGTCTGGTGTCGAAACATTCTCTGTTCTCTTATGCAAAGCTGAGATAAACGGAATCGTTCGGTGCTTGATTGAAACGATATGGTGCGTCAATCCACTTTTCTCTGCGTTATCTAACGCTTTATAAGAGTGGTCAAGCGCCAAATGATAGTTCTCAAATGCATAAGTTAGAGCTAAATGGTGCTGAATCATAATCATTTTTCTCTGAGATAATTCTTTGTTGATCAACTTGTAGGCATATCTCCTCGCCAAAAGCGTATTATCCGTCTTCCAATAATGGTTAAAGAGCAATTCATGATAGCGTTGTTCAAAGAAGTATAAGGCAAGGGGCTCATTCACTTGTTGAAGAGCTTGATCACAGTTTTCGATGTAAGGATCCAACCCTCCATACCGTTTAATATCAAAATAACGATAGACCATGATGAATTGATGCAGACAGTGTAAAGAGGGGTGTGAGAAATGGAGGGATTTAAGCCATAGGAGCGGATGTTCTGACAGTTGTTCATCCATCCGATTCAACACAATTTCATAAATCAACTTTACTTCTCCATCCAGTACAGAATCCTGAATGACCTGCTTCATTTCGGCTAAGTAATTATTCATATAAAGAAACTCAAGACAAGCAACCTGATCCTCGACAATTTCGAAGGACATCTCTGTACAGAAGTGGCTTGTCCGTTCCAGAGCAAGATCTTTCGGGAACTCGCGAAGCATCGCCAAGTAATAAAGATAGACTTTGGATTGGTAATTCATTTGCAGGCTTTTAATCGCCCGAGGCTTCAGCACTTGATCATTGCTCATTTGACAACAACCTTTCTTCTTTCTACTTTGAGTTTAGATGTTAGACTTCCTAATGTCTAGCCATTTATGTCTAATAATTCAAAATTTACTTAATAATACAAAGTCAGCGTATTGTCGCTAAAAATCGACATTATGCCTATAACAAAAGCCCCATACGGTAAACCGTGCGGGGCTTTCTAATTAGAACAATTGATCAGTTAAAAACCATATGTTTCCAGCTATCAGAATGTAGACAAGTACTTTCTCCACAGTAGAACCTGTTCGAAATGTTACGAAGAAACGTGTACGCTTCTTGGAAAATGGATAAGCAAGTGGTATGCCTCTCTTCGTAAGACAATCAGCGAATAGATGTGATACTACACCTACAATCAAGCCGCTCAAATAGAACCATGGGATATCGAACCATGCCTCAATCAGCCAACTGTAAAGAACCAGAATCAATAAAAATAGAACAGAGTGAGTTATTTGTCTATGCCCTCTCATCATTCCGATCACTGGAAGGAGCATAAGGATGAAAACCTTCAGCTCATCGTGATAAACATTCAAATAAGATGGTGCAAATATGTATCCTAATAGCGCAACTCCAAGGAGAATGACAAGCCCCCGCCAAAACTTCTGACCCAGCTTCGAACTCGGAGTATCAATATCCGGAAGTAAGGCTCCCACTAATACAAATGTGAAAAATAACATGGTAGGAAACGGTTGAGAAGCGGATACCTCTGCATAAGGTACCCACATCACCGCCCCCACCCCAAACGTAAAACCGACAACTTGGTGTCCTGGTGCCATCATGATGTTCTTAATTCCCTTCTAACGTGTACAAACGATAAAGAAACCCACACTAAGTGCGGGCACTATTCGTCACAATTCTTTTCAGGAAGACCCTGCATCTGAAACTTTGGCCCTTCCATCGTTTGCTTTCCTTCAATGATTAAGGTTTCTGTTAAGTGTATAATTCGTTGGTCAATGGCTACAGGAATGGAGTTTACATAGTGCAACTCATCGTCTGCCTCCGGTTCCCCGATTGTCATTCCGATATCCGGCTCTCCGCAACCGAAACCTGCGAAAAACAGACGTAAACTTCCTGACTCTTCTTCAAGTATCTGGTGTAACAAGTCCCTTGCTTGATCGGTTATTTCCATGACTGTTCCACTCCTTCGATTCAAAAATACCACATTTCAACTGGTATATAAAAGGATTGGTCTTGATTGTTTCACGTGAAGCAGTATATATGAACGGGAATTTAGAACGTTGTCTTTTCATAATGGAAAGCACTTCCAACAAAAAAAGCCTGCCAGAGCGGATGCGCTCTGGCAGGCTTTCCTTCTTTATTGTTAGACAGCTTGTGTATTTAACTCCACATCAATGTTGCCGCGAGTAGCTTTAGAGTAAGGGCATACTTGGTGTGCCTCTTCTACTAAGCTTTCAGCCTCTTCTTGAGAGACACCTTTCAAGCGGACATTCAGTACGACGCCTACTTTGAATCCGTTATCTGTCTCATCTTTCATAAGACTGACATCAGCTGTAATTTCTGAGTCGATATCTTTCTTGTGGTTACTAGCAACTAAGTTCAGCGCTCCATCGAAGCAAGCGGAATAACCAGCTGCGAATAATTGTTCAGGGTTGGATCCTTTTTCAGAACCTTGACCTGGTGTTGTTAAGTTCAGATCGATCAGACCATCGTCAGATTTAACATGACCGTCACGACCTCCTTGCGCTGTAGCATGTGCTGTAAACATTACGTTACTCAATATCATCACTCCTTGAATAGTTTAATTCATCAACATCCATACTTTACCTCAAAGTAATCTCTTTTAAACCCGAAAACAGATTACCTCTGTTCCAATTCATATTGTTCCTTCAATGACTCAGGAGCCATTTTCACCATTAATTGCAAGATAAAGGTAAAGACAGCTAAATCATCAATAATTCCGAAGAAAACGAGAAAATCTGGAATAATGTCCCACGGAAAAATCAAATATAGTACAAGAAACCCTAGGGACAACCATTTCTTATCTTTACTTACTTCTTTCGAGCGGAAAAATTGATTCAGAAAAGGAATGGACTTCCGCACATTGAATACAAACTTGATTCTTCTCCAAAACTTCAGCATTCCACTCCCCCTCTCTCTATACTCTTTACCCGTTTTTGCACTCGCTTATCCGCCAAAGCTGCTCTCGTTGCGTAACGGAAGCATTTGATTTAACATAAGAAGGAAAGTGAGAGATACTAGGACTAGGGATATGAACCAGAACTGTTCTTACTCATATTCTAATTATACATAATTAAAAAATGCTCTTAGTTTGGATACATTTAAAGGGGAGAAAACGATCATGAAAGTGTTATTGCTGAATGGAACGATCGTTGGTACGAAAACGGGAGTATTGCTTGAAGAAGTTCAGCAATACATCGGGCAACTCCCAGATTCGCACGAAACTAAAATTATCAACCTCGAAGATTATGAGCTACAATTTGTCGATGGTCGTCCAGCTGAAGAATATAATGAAGATATGCAACGTCTTATTCAAGAAGTCGAAGACGCCGATGCTTATATCATCGCGACACCTATTTTCCAAGGATCTATCCCTGGAACCTTGAAAAATGTCTTTGATGCGGTGTCCCCTCTTGCTATGCGCTATAAACCGGTATCCATAGTTGCAAATGGAGGCACCTTACAGCACCACCTTGTCATTGAAAATCAGTTGAAGCCGATTTTGAATTATTTCCGCTGCATGGTGACCCCGAACTATGTGTACACTCACACCAACCACTTCTCGACTCAAGGAGAACTGATTGATGAGGATGTACGGAACCGGCTGAAAGAGATGACTCGCGTGTTCAACCAGTACATGCAAATGAGCCGGGAGATCGAACCGGATAAATCTTAACTTAGACAAAAGAATCCAAATACTACAAACCCCCGAACGATTGGTTCGGGGGTTATTTATGTAGCCATTACATGCGTGCACCGCTACGGCAACATACTTCGCTTGACGCGGGCACGGCCCCAGCCTACTTGATAAGTTGCACTTTATTGTTCGCTTTTCTCCAGAGAAAGCTCATGTTTTGTCCCAGATTCTTTTTACTCAGGCTGTTCATGATAAAGTAAAGATACTGGCTCCGTTACATTTAATAGGCAACATTCTTTAGGCGAAGTTCAGTACTTTTTTTACGTAATGCTGGGTTTCTTGGAATGGAGGAACTCCACCATACTTATCTACATTACCTGGACCAGCGTTATAGGCAGCGAGCGCAAGCTTGGAATCCCCGTCATAGCGGTCGAGCATCTGTTTTAAGTACTTTGTCCCACCCATGACGTTCTGTTCTGGATCAAATGGATTTTCGACCCCTAATCCTTGTGCTGTTTGGGGCATGAGTTGCATTAACCCTTGAGCTCCGGCATGGCTTACCACGTCTGCGTCAAAATTGGATTCTGTTTTCACAACGGATCGGATTAAATCGACATTGACTCCGAACCGCTCCGAAGCCTTCTGAATGATAGTGTCGACCTCCTCATTGTTCACTTCCACCTTCTTAGGCGCTGCCACTTCGGTCGATCTTAGAGTAGCAGGTTGGAACAAATCAACGGCTGTCACTCGGTTCGTTCTTGTAGGAACAGAGTGTTCCTGCTTCATAGCAGCTTCTAGCATGCTTTGAAAAGCCATATCCCGCACTCCACTGGAAAAACTGTCTCTTGACTGACCGTTCATCATCGATAATGCCTGCATTTGAATCAAGTGTTGCACCTTATTCAAATCCAACTATTCCACCTCGTTTATGTATTGATACCTTCATTTTACATCAAGCCCGTTTTCCCGACAATAAATCGTTCCACCTATTCCCAGACGACAAAACTTGAGAAAATTTTTCTTCCATACTGCAATTCATTAGGGTGTTTCGACGATAATTTTCCCAAAGCGAGAAAACTGCTGCGGTGATATAATAATAACCAGCAAAAGCAGGCTGTAGTCGTTGATCCTATCCTAATCTGGTCTAGTCAACCGATTTTTTAACGCAAAGTGATCAAGGTCTCTTTTGTCCATATCACCTTCTTTTTTCTTATGAAAAAAGAATAAAAAAAGTAGATCTCATTGTCTGTCCCTCTCAATAAAAAGTCCGGGACGCTGAACCTTTCTGAAGTCCAGAAAGGTTTTTTATTTTTTTCATCTTCTATAATCCACCTCCTGTTCATATTTATGGATTAAGGAGGTGATAGATATGCTGAATTTCAGAAGTGATAAACATGTATTTACTTATTTGGCTGCCATCTTAGCAGGCTTTGCACTCATTTTATTATCTGACGAAGCGCTGGGAGACTTCTTTATGAACTTGTTCTTCTATGTAGGGGTCATCGCTGCAGCCTTCTTCTCGTTTGTCGTTATCATTCTCGGCTTCTTCCATCTGTTCCATAAGGGTTAGAAGTTAACTGACCTAAGGATAAGTGTGAAAAAACGAGTAGGGAATCTATGAGATTTCCTACTCGTTTTTTATAGTTTTATGGAACGAGAACTTGAATATGGGAAGGGAGCACTTCTGCCGTTACAGGGAGAGAGTCCCCTTCCTCTCCGTCTACATTCGTCATCAGCTCTTCTTTAGAAGTCACTTTTATTTTCGAAGATGTAAAGTATTCGACATCTGCCTCATCCCTCAAGTTTCCACGCAAAATGGAGGTGATGATCGTCGCCATCCGGACAAGGTTTACTTGTTTGATGATATACCCGTGCAATACCCCATCATTCACCTCTGCCTCGGGAGATAACTTTTCAAATCCAGCCGTGGAATTGGTCAATGCCGCCAGAAACAAGAATGAATCTCCTTCCCAAACGCCATTATCATGTTCGATGCGGAGTGGATAGCTCCGATGAGCAGTTAATGTCTTGAACCCTTCCATAACGTAAGCGAACGAACCGAACTTTGTTTTCTGGTCGGGCGTCACTTCATAGGTTGCCTCTGCAACCGCACCGACGGCGAAGATATTGACGAAATACCTATCGTTGAAGCGACCGATATCCACATCTTTTATTTGATCCGAGTAGAGCGTTTCTACCGCTTCTTCCGGCTCGAGTGGTATGTTCAAAGCGCGGGCAAAGTCATTGACGGTGCCAAGTGGGATGATGGCGAGAAGCGGTCTGTGCTCCTGGTCGACCATCCCGTTGATCGTTTCATTTAACGTTCCATCTCCGCCCATAGAGACAACGAGATCGAACTCATCCTTACATGCACTCTGACAATACTTCGTGGCATCGAGTTCCTTTTCCGTTTGTGCAACCTTCACTTGATACGATTTTTCAGCTAAGATCTTTTCGATTTTCTCGACATAGTCCAAAGCTTCTTCTTTTCCCGAAGAAGGATTGACTATGAGCATCGCTCTTTTCACGACCCCATCCCCTTTGAAAAAACACTATATCTACATGTATTCAAATTCCGTCTTAACATGATGACGATTTGGGATTCCAACTATACAACGTGTTCATAGGCGTAAATCCGATCTCTTCGAAAAAGGCTTCGGCCCTTGGATAACCAGACAGCAGATTCAAGCGCACTCCTGTTACTTCCTGCTTTGTCATCCATTCCATCAACGCTTCACATAACGCTGTACCTACACCTTCCCTACGATAGAATTCATCAACAAAAATTTCCTCGACACAACCACATCGCGTGCCATCCTCTTGTTGTTTCGTTGTCCCCAGTATATATCCAATGACTTCCCCTTCCCGCTCAGCAATGAGAAGACGCTGCTTATGATCATTCGCAAACAATTGATCAGCGGCCCAGAATTTCCTTTCTTTCAATTGTTCCTGACCAGATGGATCAGAGGAACGATTTTTCATGACTAAACGTTCATGCTCAATCGCATACCTAGTAAAATACATCAAATCCTTATCTTTTGGTTCACGAATGATGGTCACGACTAGTCCTCCTCTTACTTTTCTTTCATGACGACCTGATACTCCGGTGTGTCCTTCATGACTTCATAGGCGAATGGACACGCCGGGTCGATGATCAATTTATGTTTCCTTGCATAATTAACAGCATGATCGATAAGGTCCGTGCCAAGCCCCTGATTGCGGTGATCCGGGTCGACGACGGTACTAGTAATTATCATTTCTCCGTCCTGTTCTTCGAAAGCCAGATGAGCCATCGGCTCTTCCTCATCACCGATGTACAAAAGATTTTTCTTTTCCTGAATATCACTCATCAAACTCCCTCCTTCCTCTATCACCATACCCGTTCTTTTTCAAGGCTATGCTTGAATAGGGGAAATGAAGCAACTTTTAGGAAAAATGGAACATAGTTACCTGCCTCATTTCAGCTCCATCTTATTATGTACAAAAATGAATGGTCCGTTCACTTAGGTTTAGTGATTCTTTTCAACAGAATAAAAAACCGCCTGTCCCTTCAGATGGACAGGCGGTTCTATCAAATAATCATCCATATGGTTACGAAACAAACAATCAATACACTACTTACTTTGAGCCAGACAGGAAGCGTATCTTTACCACTCTGGTTAATCTGTTCTTCCTGTTCTCTCACCTGTTTGTATTGATTAGGATTGCAGCACCCCATCAGGCTGTCGGCTTAAGTTCTTCTTCAAGCGGAATATTTTTGTTCAATCCGCGACGAGCGGCAATGAAGAAGACCGTAACGATCACGACAGTTATGACTGCAGCTAATGGATACGTAACACTCCAAGGTAGCCTGAAGCCGATATCTGCATTCAAGATATACGAGAATGTAGCCATTGTCATAAATGTTGCTGGTATTGCGGCAATCCAGTAATTTTTCTTAGATAAGAACAGATACATCGCTCCTACCCAAAGGGCAATCACTGCTGTAGATTGGTTCGCCCAAGAGAAATATCTCCACAATAGCGTAAAGTCGATACGAGTAAGGGCAAAGGAAATCACGAACATCGGAATAGCGATCCACATACGATTTGCTACTTTGCGTTGTGAAATGTTCAAGTAATCGGCAATGATCATACGTGCACTACGGAATGCTGTGTCACCGGATGTGATCGGAAGAATGATGACACCAATGACAGCAAGTGTACCACCGACAGCACCAAGCATGCTGATGGATACTTCACTTACTACGTTCGCTGGTCCACCGTTCGCTAGGACTTCATTCAATCCAGCGGAACCGTTGAACAAGCTCATCGCAGCAGCAGCCCAGATCATCGCAATGATACCTTCTGCAATCATCATACCGTAGAAGATACGGCGACCTTGTTTCTCTTGTTGTGTCGTACGAGAAATGATCGGAGACTGTGTCGCATGGAAACCAGACAGCGCACCACAAGAAATCGTCAAGAATAATAGTGGGAAGATCGCTGCTCCACCTGGGTGCATGTTCTCAAGTGTCATCTCAGGAATTGGTGCACCTGTTACGATAAGAGATACCCCAACTCCTAAGGCACTGATTAATAGTAGGGCACCGAAAATCGGGTAGAAACGACCGATGATTTTATCAATCGGTAACATCGTTGCAAGCAGATAGTAAACGAATATCGCGCCTAGAATGATAGGAAGCGCAAGCCAGCTAGACGTCATATTATAAATCAAGTCAGCAGGTGCTGTGACGAATACGGTACCAACCAACACGAGCAGCAGAATGGCAAAACCGTTCACCACGTGCTTCATCACTTTCCCTAAGAACTTCCCAGCAAGTTCCGGCAGGTGAGCACCTCGGTTACGAATCGAGATCATACCTGTTAAGTAATCGTGAACCGCACCGGCAAAAATAGAACCTAAAACAATCCATAGAAAGGCGACCGGACCATAGAGCGCGCCCAAGATCGGGCCGAAAATCGGGCCGACACCGGCGATATTCAATAATTGAATAAGTGCATTTCTTTTCTGCCCCATCGGGAGATAGTCTACTCCGTCGCTGTGAGAGTAAGCAGGTGTCGGACGCTTCTTATTAACGCCGAACACTTTTTCAACATATTTACCATACGTAAAATAACCAACAATTAAGAGTGCAATACTGACTAGAAAGGTAATCATGTAAGGTTCCTCCTTCGTTCTCTTTGTAATCGCTTACACAAAGAATACCAAGATACCGCTTACATGTGTCCGTTTTGTGACTAAGATGTCGTAAGGAGCGATTAAGATGCCGCTCCAGACGATTGAAATGATAGATTGCTAATTCCGCAAATAAAAATGCCTACCAGCACGAAACGTGCTGATAGGACTTTATAGTTCCAGCTCTTCCCTAAGTCCTCTTACATAGTTACGACTTACTGAAAGTTTCTCCTCACGCCCACAAAGCTCCAGTTGATAAGCTCCGTTGAACCACGGCGTCAGCCTCTCGATGTAATGCAAATTGACGAGATAACTTTTATGGATTCTGAAAAACGAGAAGCCTTTCAACCGCGCTTCCACTTCCTTAAGCGACCACTTCGTTTCGTAGACACGTTGTTTCGTCACGATCTTCGTCAAGCGATCTTCCCGGTACACATACATCACATCTTCAGGGTCAAGATAGTGAATGTCATCTTCACTTTCCACTGCCAACTTAGACGGCTTGGTACCTTCTACCACCTGATCTTCCGGTGCGAACTTCTTCTCCAGCCGAGCAATGGCATCTGCCAGTCGTTCCTCTTCATAAGGTTTAAGCAGGTAGTCGACCGCTTCATGACGGAACGCTTCTACAGCAAAGTCCGGATAAGCCGTCGCGAAGATGATGCTCGGCACTTTCTTTAGTTCCTGTACATTCTTGGCTACTTCCATTCCGTCCATCTTCGGCATTTCCACATCGAGAAACAGCACATCAGGCTGAAGTTGGATTGTCTTCATGATAGCAGCCTCTCCTGAATCCGCTTCACCAATCACATCGACCGTATCGTATTTAGCCAATAAGTAAGTCAGCTCATCCCGACTGAACCGCTCATCATCTACGACAAGTGCTTTGATCATACGGACACCTCCTTAGTATGAAAAGGAATGACAAAGGAAATCGTCGTCCCTTTTCCCTCTTCGCTTTCAATCTGCAGTTTCGCTTTCGTTCCGTGCATGTGCCTCAATCTACTGTTGACGTTATACAACCCAAGGCCGGTGCCTTTCTTAGAATCGACTTCCTGATCCCCCAGCCCTTCCAAACGCGTCTTGGTAATGCCACTTCCATTATCGACAACCGAAATACGGACGCCTTCGCTATCCTTTTTCATCATAATACGGATTTCACAGTCGCCGTCACGGTCCTTAATCCCATGCTTGATACAATTCTCCACAAGAGGTTGCAATGTCAATGGTGCAATCCTAGCGCTGAGCACTTCATCGTCGATATCATAGGTCACATGCAGCTTATCTACAAAACGCGTTTCTTCTATTAATAAATATGATTTCACATGCTTCAACTCTTCTTCGAGCGACGTCCACTTCTTCGTCGTTGCACCCAAGTTCTGACGGAAAAATTTCGAGAGCGCAATCAACAGAGAACGGGCACGGTCTGGCTGTGTGCGGATTAGCGAAACCGTCACATTCAATGAGTTAAACAAAAAGTGTGGGTTCACTTGAGCCTGGAGCGCCTTCACTTCTGCTTCCCGAGCAAGCTCCTGTGCCTTTTCCGCCTCTGCAATCTCCAGCTGCTGACCGAGCAACGCACTCAACCCTTGGATCAACTCTAACAGCACATTTGAGACCTCTTTCTCCGATCGCACATAAAACTTAAGCGTCCCGACCACTTCTTTCCGGCGCTTGAGCGGAGCTATGACCGCCGCACCAAGCGGACAATCCTCGTGCTTACAATTGATATCGTCATGACCAGCAACGACCATCTCCCCAAGCTCAATCACTTGTTTCGTCGCCTTCGTCTGAATATGTTCACCGGACTGATGATGATCATCCGCCTGCCCGACATGAGCAAGAATCTTATGGTCATCCGTCATCGAAATCGCACTGACTTGAACCTCATCATATATAATTTGGCACACTTTTTTCGCAGAGTCTTCCGTCAGTCCCTTCCGCAAATACGAAATCGTCGACTCGGCAAGTTTGAGAGCCTTTTGCGCTTGTATCGCACCCGCTTTCTCCTCTTCATTCAACACATTTCGAATAATCAACAGGAACAAGGCAGAACCAAGGCCATTCGCTAAGATCATCGGCATACCGATTTCCTGCACAAGCCCCCACGCCTGGCTGAACGGCTTGGCTACGCCTAGGATGATCCCCATCTGCACCGTTTCCGCAAGCGCCCCAATGAACAGCGCCGTCTTAAGCTTCAACGGCTGATCTTTTTTATGAAAAAATCCGGATATAATTCCCGCAACCACAGCCGAGATGCCACACGCAAATCCTGTGAAACCGCCCAAGGAAAACCGATGGAGACCCGCAATTACGCCAGCGCCAACTCCGATACGGTACCCGCCGAACAAACCGGCTGCAACGATTCCGATTACCCGTGAATTAGCAATGGCCTCTGAATTGGCAAGCCCCGTCGCCCAACTTCCGAATTCCAATGTCGACATATCATAGGTAATCCCTGTGTAGGTCCCGATTATTCCAAACAACCCAAAGAAGCCAATCGCCATATAGCGGTCTTTGGCATCCAATGTCTTCCGATCGATCAATTCTCGGAAGAACCGGAATCGCGTGATGATGAACGCTACCGTAACAATGATGCCTAACCGTTCGAGCATTGGCAGAAACAATTCAAACATCCGACTCCCGCCCCTCATTTTTTCTTTATTGTATCACGTGTGTAAACGTTTTATATCAAAAGCACATTTGGTACACTTAGGAAAAACGAGGTGATGGCAATGAAAACGAACATTGCGGTCATTCAAATGGATATCGCATTTGGAGACCCTGAAGAAAACCGAAAACAAGCAAGAAAGAAGATTGAAAAAGCCGCAGCTGAAGGTAGCCAGATTATTGTCCTACCGGAACTGTGGACGACTGGTTACGACCTATCTCGCTTCGAAACAATAGCTGAAACGTTAGATGGACCTACCCACGACTTGTTGCGTGACCTGGCAGCTTATCACCAAGTGACCATCCTAGGGTCGATCGCAGAACGGGACGGAAGCCAGTTCTACAATACGCTTGTCACTTACGACGAGACGGGGGCGCGTGTAAGCTCCTACCGGAAAGCGCACTTATTCCGATTGATGAATGAAGAAAAATACTTACACTCCGGAAACGAGAAAGGAAACTTCCAAATTGCAGACGTGCCATTCGCTGGTGTGATCTGCTACGACATCCGCTTCCCGGAATGGATGCGCACCCACATGTTGGACGGATCCCGCGCCTTGTTCGTTGTTGCCGAATGGCCGAAGCCGCGCATCGATCACTGGCGGAACCTACTCGTCAGTCGGGCGATTGAGAACCAATGCTTTGTCATTGCGTGCAACCGCGTCGGCAAGGACCCCGACAATACGTTCGGCGGGCACTCCCTGGTCATCGATCCTTGGGGGAAAGTGGTTGCAGAGGCCGGCAGCCATGAGGAAATTCTGCACGCTTCCGTCGATTTCTCAGATGTGGATGCGATTCGCAAACAGATTCCCATTTTTCAAGACCGGCGGCCCGGATTGTACGAGTGATTCTGCAATTTCGGCAGGGGGATTCTTTAATAGTGGTGGCGTATCCCTCAATAACGATCTCACATTCTTTCTTAACCTCTTTTCAACATGAAAAATGTCCTTTTCACTTAGTGAAAAGGACATTTTTTGTATGCTTCATTTTGATAGAAGTAGTTCGGGCTGTCCATCCGGTCTTCATAAGAGGAATGGAACACATGAGTCGCTGCAGGGGATACGGGTGGAATTAACCACGTCCAGTCCCCTGTCGCTTGACGATTTTGGTTATTCTCTTTCTTCTCAAAAAGCCGGAACTGTTCAGCAGCGGTATGATGGTCGACGATGCTGACCTGATCCTCACGGTAAGAATGAAGCACCGCTTGATTCAATTCGAGCAACGCCCGGTCTTTCCAAAGCGAGGCACTGCGCTTCGTATCAAGCCCCATCGCTTTGGCTACAGTCGGTAATAGGTCATAACGGAAATCGTCCGCTAAGTTGCGGGCTCCGATTTCTGTCCCCATATACCAACCGTTGAACGGAGCAGCGGTGTATTCGATGCCTCCGATTTCAAGACGCATATCTGAAATGAACGGTACAGCATACCACTTCAATTCAAGGTCTCGGAACCAATCGAATTCCGGGTGACGAAGCGGCACTTCCAGTACTTTTTCAGACGGAATCTCGAACAATTTAGGTGCTCGGTCATCGATTTGAATGACCAGCGGCAACACATCAAAAGAGCCTCCAGCCCCCTGCCACCCGAGAGCTTCACACATCTTCGTGAACTCAACAGATGCCGGGTCTCCGATGACCCCATCATCTGTCTCATAACCGGCATAGCGCACCAGTTGGTGGTTCCAGATGCGTACTTCCTTCTCGTTTAGCTTCGGACGGAAGATCGAAATGGTGGAACGGATTCTGCCACCATTCGTCGCAAAATCGATATGCTTTAATAGCGCCTGAAAAATCGCTTCTTCTTCGTCCAGCTGTCTATAATCAAACACGTTCAGGTTCTCCCAAAACAGACGGCCAATACAGCGATTGCTGTTACGCCACGCTACTTTGGCACCATAAACGAGTTCTTCGTACGTATGATGATAGGTCCCTGAATCTTCGATAGCCGCACGCACATCATTCAAGCGACTTTCAACATCAGATAACCCTTTTTCTTGGTAAAATTGGCGGATGAACGATTCAGCTTCCTGATAGAGTTCTGTATTCAAAGCATTACTCCTCCTGCAAGTTATCGCTCTTCCATCCTACCATAATTCGACTTATTTCACTCGTCTCGCCGCCTGCTGAATCGGATCCCATACACTGTTATATGGTGGTGAATAAGCTAGGTCCAACTCTTCCAACTGCTCGATATCCATTTCGTTATAAAGAGCCGTCGCAAGTACATCGATCCGCTTGTCTACTCCTTGCTTGCCGATAATTTGGGCACCTAATAGCTTTTGATCCTTGGCTTGATACATAAGCTTAATTGTCATTGGGTCATCCTTCGAATAATAACCCGCAGCATGCGTCGATTGGATAGAGATGGTTTCATATGGAATATGTTCCTGTTCTGCCTCTTTCTCAGATAACCCAGTCCTTGCAAGCGTCAGATCAAAGAACTTAATAATGGACGTCCCCACTATTCCGTTGAATACTTTCCGCTCACGAATCATATTCAGTCCAGCGACCCGACCTTGCTTATTCGCATGTGTACCAAGCGGGACATAATCTGCTCGTTGTTTGATCCGGTGGAACTGCGTAGCACAGTCTCCTGCTGCATAAATGTCTAAGATACTCGTTTCCATAAACGCGTTCACTTGTATCGCATCGGCCACGCCTTTCGCAATCCCTGTACCGTTTAAGAAAGAGGTGTTGGGCGTTACGCCGACGGCTGCCAATACAAAGTCTGTCTCGAAATCTCCATGGTCGGTCACAACCGCCTCGACATGAGACTCTCCCTTGAATGCTTCTACTGAAACGTTCAAGCAAAGCTCGATGCCTTGTTTTTCTGCTTCTTCTTGTATCTTCTCCCCCATTTCAGGGTCGAAGATTTTGGCAATTCGATTTCCACGATCAATCATTCGTACCTTTTTCCCAAGCTTGATCAAATTCTCGGCTACTTCAAGCCCGATATAGCCGCCACCGATAATCGTTACATGTTCTACTTCCTCGACCCCATCCATGATGGCGTGAACATCTGGAATCGTCTTTAATGTATGAATTCCGGAAAGGTCCCTTCCTTCCCACGGAGGCAATACAGGTGCAGCCCCTGTGGCGATAAGAAGACGATCATAAGGCTGTTCGAATTCTCTCCCTTGCTCGAGATCTTCTCCATAGACGACTTTATGATCGCAATCGACCTTTGTTACTTGATGATTAATCCGCACATCAATGCCGTACTTGTCACGAAAAGTTTCAGGACGACGTGCAATCAAATCATCAGTAGAAGCAACGTCACCACTGATTACATAAGGAAGACCACATTGACCATACGACGTGATCTCCCCTTTTTCGAAAACGGTGATTTGATGACCTTCGCTATTGCGGACAATCTGCATTGCAGCGCTCATGCCCGCTGCGTCGCCGCCGATAATGACTATGTTCATTTCTACGCACCCCTCTTTTACAGGTTCTAGTTAAGCATACCCGTTCCCCTACATTCCATAACGGTAGGAGATTCCATTCAATCATGTTACACTACTTCAAAAAGGTGGAATTCCGCTTGAAACAATTCACTCCCTCTCACGCTGTAAACCGTCTACCGGAACAATTCTTTGCCAAGCTCGTTTCTAAATTGCGTACATACGAAGAGAATGGACACGACGCCATCAACCTCGGGCAAGGAAACCCAGATCAACCGACTCCAGACCATATCGTTTCATCCTTAAAGAAAGCAGCAGAAAAGCCAATCTATCACAAGTATCCACCATTTCAAGGGTTTGAATTCTTAAAAGAAGCGATCGCGACCTACTACAAGCGAGAATATGACGTTGATCTTGATCCTATGAAAGAAGTCGCTATCCTACCAGGAAGTAAAACCGGGCTCGTTGAACTGAGCCAGGCTTTCTTGAACGCTGGAGACGTCGCCCTTATGCCGGATCCCGGCTATCCAGATTACTGGTCAGGCGTCGCAATGATGGATGCGGTCTTGGAACCGATGCCTCTTGTCAAGGAGCACGACTTCCTTCCTGATTACAGTGCCATCAGCGAAGAGACTTGGAACAAAGCCAAGTTGATGTTTCTCAACTACCCGAATAATCCGACCGGTGCCGTTGCGGACCGTTCCTTTTTCGAAGAAACTATTGATCGGGCAAATCGGCATGATGTCTGCGTCGTTCATGACTTCGCTTATGGGGCGATCGGCTTTGATGGTGAAAAACCGCTCAGCTTTCTTCAAGTACCAGGGGCGAAAGATGTCGGTGTAGAAATTTATACGATGTCCAAAACGTATAACATGGCCGGTTGGCGCATAGCGTTTGCCGTTGGAAACCAGAGTGTCATCCAGGCACTAGAGTTGTTGCAAGACCATTACTTCTGCAGCTTATTCGGAGCAGAACAAGAAGCCGCCGCGACCGCCTTACTTGAATCCCAGCAATGTGTGGAGGATCTGCGTCAGACTTACGAAACAAGACGCAACCTCTTAGTAGAGGGATTGAAGGCACTTAAGTATGATGTTCAACCATGTCACGGATCTTTCTTTGTATGGCTTGGTGTACCTGAGGGTTACACGTCTGAAGGATTTGCTGATGAACTGCTTGAACAAGTCGGTTTGTTCGTTGCACCTGGAAATGGCTTCGGAACCCACGGGGAAGGATATGTCCGAATCGGATTAAATAACTCCGAAGAAACGTTAAAAGATGCTTTGGAACGATTTAAAGCATTCAAAAAATAAAAGTGTGCATGGCGGTTCTGTTATCAAACATCTAAAGCGCGGGGTGGAAAATAGCTCCCTTTCCGCGGCGGACGCCGAGCCTCCTCGGGCTAGCGCCCTGTGGGGTCTCGCCGGTGTCCGTGCATTCCGCAGGAGTCTCGCCATTTTCCACCCCACTTTGCCACAGTTTTAGGGAACAGAACCTAGTGATGACTGGGTCACCGAGCTCAAGAGGTTCGCGCTTCTCTAAGCTCAAGAAGACCGACATTACTTTCTCTCCAACAGAAAAAAGCCCGGGGTGCCCCCGGGCTTTTTTCTGTTCGTATTAAAACGGAAACTCGCGGTAACCGGACATGACACCGATCCATTTCACTGTAGTGAACTTATCAAGCGCCCATTCACCACCGAAACGACCGATTCCTGACTCTTTCTCTCCACCAAAAGCAACGTGTGCTTCATCATTAACAGATTGGTCGTTAATATGAATCATACCTGTCTCCACGCGCTTAGCTAGTTCCACACCGCGATGAACGTCTGTAGTAAATAGTGATCCACTCAATCCATAAGGAGAGCCGTTCGCCACTTCGACCGCTTCATCTTCATCTCTGACTTTAATGATGGATGCGACAGGACCGAACATCTCATGGTTTGCAGTCGGCATGTCATTCGTTACACCAGTGAGAACGGTCGGCTGCATCACATTACCTTCCGCTTCCCCACCTAGAACGAGCTCTGCGCCTTGCTCAACCGTCTTGCGAACATCCTCTTGGATACGTTCAACTGCTTCTGAGTTGATAACCGGACCGACAACCGTTTCCTTATCAGAAGGATCTCCTGCTTTTAATCCGGATACTTTCTCTTTGAATTTCTCCACGAATTCGTCATGTACCTGTTCATGAACGACAATACGGTTCAAGGACATACAAATTTGACCTTGGTGCAAGTATTTACCGAACGCCGCCGCCTCAACAGCTTTGTCGATATCCGCGTCATCTAATACGATCATAGCGTTGTTCCCGCCTAGTTCAAGAGCCGTATCTTTGATGTGTTTACCAGCAAGCTCTCCGATATGGCTCCCTACTTCTGTTGAACCAGTAAATGAAATCAACTTCGCAATCGGGTGCTTCACAAATGGATCACCGATTTCGGAACCGCGGCCAACTACAACATTGATGACACCTTTAGGGAACCCAGCTTCTTCAAAAATGTCCGCAATCAACAATCCGGATGTAACCGGTGCATCGGATGCTGGTTTTACGACAACCGTATTTCCTGTTGCAATAGCTGGTGCAATCGATCGCATCGCCAAGTGGAATGGGAAATTCCATGGTCCGATGACCCCGATTACCCCTTTAGGAGAACGATAGACCCGGTTTTCTTTGCCTGGCGTGTTCGATGGAAGAATTTCTCCTTTCATCCGCGTCGGGAAGCTGGAAGACTCACGAATGATAGAAACTGCAGCCTGATACTCGACTTCTGCCTTCACTAATGTACTTCCTGATTCCTTGACAAGCCAGTCGACGATCTCCTCTTTGCGTTCCGTTACCACATTCAACAGCTCGTCAAAATACGACTGCTTCTTGCCTGGTGTCAGCGTCATCCACTCTTTCTGAGCAGCCTGTGCCGCTTCATATGCCTTATTCAAATCCTCTTCATTTGCTGAAGGGATGGTTGCAATCGTTTCTTGTGTATAAGGATTAACATTGTCTACGGTTTTCTCACTTGATCCATCTTTCCATTGTCCGTTGATATATTGTTGTGTAAAATGCTTCGAGCTCATTGTTGTCCCTCCTCGGAAATTCATAACACACAACTATTTTCCACTGGATTCACATTTATAAACGCTCCGAAGTGCTCATCACCATATCAACGTGAGGAATTTCGTCTTCTAAATAGACGTCTGATACTTCCTTGAAACCGAATGATCCATAGAAATGCCGCAGATGCTCTTGACCGTGCAAGGCAATAGTATCAACACCGACCTCTTCAAATAGAACATCTATCGCATAGTTCATCATTTGCCTCGCATAACCTTTTAACCTGTATGGATCCGTGATTAGTACTCGTCCAATCGAATAAGTACCCTCTTCCTCCTCCGGGGGAACAAGACGACAATAAGCTATCATCTCCCCGGCCTCTTCCAACCATATATGTAGACATTCCTCGTCTCTACCATCTATCTCAGGGTAAGGACACTCTTGCTCCACAACAAAGATCTCCACACGCTTTTTCAACAAAGTATAGAGTTCGTCCTTCGTCAGTTCCTCATATGTCTTCTTGATCCATTCCATAACTGCCACTCCTAACCTTTATGCATCAATTCATTTACTTGTAACTATATCGAATGGCCACCCGTTTGAAAAGAAAATGAAATGGGAAGTAATATATCACAAAAGTAAGCAAGGAGGTTAGGAACACATGATTTTGGACTTACTGCCTGTCGCTGTGAAGAAATACTTCGAAATGTCAAAGCGGCAAAGAAAGCACGAAATGCAGATGACAATCTGGTATATGCCGGCCGTCTACATATCACTGGCTATTGTAATAGGGTTCATCACATTATTCTTAGACGTCGGCATTGAAATGTATAACTACGTCCCATCCATTTTTCGAATCAACGCAGATGCTACAAGAATCTTAGTCAGCACCCTGATCGGAGGCATCCTAACGCTAAGCGCGTTTACATTGAACTCCTTGCTCGTTGTCCTTACGACATTCAGCGGACAGTTCTCTCCTCGGATGCTTCTCAATTTCGTCTCCGATAAACGGACTCAGCATGCCCTTGGAATATTCAATGGAAGCTTCGTCTTCGTTCTAGTCGTCTTTCTCTTCATCGGCAACTCATCAGACGAATTCTTCGTTGCGGTTCCTTTTCTGACGATTTTATTGGCATTCTTCTGTGCCCTCACGTTCATTTATTTTATCAACCATGCAACGACATGGATGCAAGTCCACAATATTACCTTTACGATGAAGAAAACATCAGAGGAGATCATCAATCAAACCTTAAGCAAAGATTTAGAAGCACATCGCACGACGGAATCTGGAGATACAAAAGAAATCGAACGGGAGAACGCCGTTTCGGTCGGAGCAATCAAATCCGGTTACTTGCAGCTGATCAATTATCGCCACATGATCGAAGAGGCCGAGAAAGACAATGTCATCATCCAACTCCATTCGCAAATCGGCGACTACACTTTGAAAGGGAATAAATTGATCAGTTACTGGGGGCCAGGTGCAGATAAGGTAGATGAACAGAAATACTGCCGAATGATTGAACTCGGTCATAAAGAAACAGAAATTCAAGACATTCAAATGGGAATGCACAAACTGGCGGAGATCGCGATCAAAGCGATCGGAAACGACGATCCGAAAACAGCCACCAACACCATCCACCAAATGGCAGAGCTGATGTTGACCGTCGAAAACTATATTACCTTCACCCCGTATCTTATGGACAGCCAAAAGCAGGTCCGCGTCATACTGCTCGAGGAATCTTTCGATTATTATATTTACAGAGGATTCGGCTACATCCGTCACTATGCTGGGAGCAACCACTTGGTCATCACAGAGATGATCCGCGCTTTCGCCATGATCTCGGAATCCATAGGTTCCTCCAAGCATGCTTCTTTATGGACATTCGCATGTAACACGGTCGAAAAAATGGACCCAGATGCCCTTTACGAACTTGATAAGAACTTCCTGCTGGCAAGCTTAGAGAAACTCGCTCAAAAAACAGAAAACATGAAAGCATATCACCGTATAGAAGAAAGGTTCACAACCACCTAAAGAGAGCCTAGTCGGCTTTCTATTGCCTGGAGTTCTATTCCCATTAAATTCTAAAAAGCAGAACAAGGCTCCGGATCAAATCCGGAGCCTTGTTTGTGTTGTCTGAATTTTTATGGGTGCCAATTCTCAAGACGCTTCGTCACTTCATATTTTGTGATGTTAAAGGACTGCCATGAATCCTCCCATTCATCCGTTACGGTATAGTTCTTTCTATCTTCAATCAGAATGCTCTGTAGACTGTCCATATCTGGATGCTGCTCATACACATCCAACAGCCCGTCTATACCCGTATAGCCTAGAGAGCTTAAATAGCGCACATCCAGTTTCCCAGTCTCTTCAAAACGGTCAAGGTTCCGATCGACAATCCAAGCCTCGACATTGACTGCATTCAACCCCGCATAGAAAACGAGAGCTGTCAGGAGATAGAAGTGCAGGAGCGAAAGGTGATCGATCCATACTCGAATCCCTGTATAGATGAAAATGACTAATAAGAAAACCATAAATACATGCGGTAGAACACGAGCCATGGTGTAGCCATACTCTGCTTCATACAACATCAATCGCTGGAATGCAGAGACAAGGAGAATGCCACTGAATACGATCAAGAGAGAATACATTCCCCGGAGCGTACGATCGACTTTTCTACCTTCCGGCCGATTGATGCTCAACATAATGACAAGCACCGTCAAGTTGACGAGTGACACGATGACAAGTTCGAAGAAACCACGACGCGCGTATTCCGAATAACTCATCCCTCCGTACAATTCGCCACCGAAGAAGTAGGAAAATTGAACAGCTGTGAACAGAGCGTACACCACATTTAGAAGAATGAGTACGGTGAGCGAGACGATTCCATCATACTTTTCCCCTTTTTTCCATTCTGGAAGGGTCTTCGTTTCTTCACGAGGCAAAATCTGCAGCACTCCGAAGAACAAGAACCCTATTACGAGTGCCAATATTGTGCGCGCCATTGCTTCATTCATCTCTAATCCATTTAACCAGTGCGGGAACACAGAAAGGAGGTTCCCGAACGCCTCATCGGCTTGCATGAGAAGCCCAACAATGACAGATAAGAGTGGGAGTCCGATCAGCAGCCCAAGCATCACTTTCTTTACGACGTCAGAATTTTTATTATCTACTTGTTTGAACATTCGGTTATAGAGCCGCTTCATAAAGCCTGTATTATAGACAAAGGACCCGAAAACCGTCACAATCATTCGGATTAAGAAGAACGGACGATCCCACCGAATGTAGCTTGGCTTTGTAATGAGAACGAGGTGTGCGAGCACTAATACAGGAATAGCCACAGCATTCAACAGGTTAAAAACTAACACATCATAGAAGAAGTAGTTGGAAGCAAGTATTAAGATGACCACCATCATCAAGAGCCCCATCCTTCTTTGGCGGAATGTGAAAGAACGATACCTAACAAAAAACACGAGATAAAAACCTGTAATAAATAGTAAGTAACTGACCCCTACGGGAGCATGGAAAAAGGACAGCTCCGCTAATCCTCCTAATAGTAGACAAACAACGAAAAACCAAAACTCTTGCGCTTTCAATGCTGATGTAGCCATAACTCATTCCTCCTATACCTAGTAATACTTACATCATAGAAATTCTATGTATATGGGTGTAAAGAATGTCTGTCAGAGTGACATTCTTCTCCCCCACCGGCATGCTAAGAGTGAAACGGGATATAAAAGTCCTGTACAGACGATACAGACAATGATGAATTCTGTTGTGATTAAGGGATCAAACCAACGACGCGGAATAATATTGAATACCGTCAGCACCATCAAAATCAAGTTCGGAACGATACCGATTAAATACGTCTTTTTTAATAATGCAAGTCCTTTCGGTCCGAATGCTTTCCCTATTTCATATCCAAGCAATGTCCAGAATCCAAAATAAAGAACGATGATAACCGTTGGAATCGAAAGGAGCCGTGTGAAGAGCCATTGCAACACATTCCAATCGAACAAATGATAGGCAAGCGTAAGCAGCCCTCCCCCTACAAATAAAAGAACATTGCAGAACACAAACAACCAGTGCAAACGCGACTCTGTAACCGAGTGCTCTTCCTTAAACATTTCGGCAATCTCATCAGGGTCCCCCAGCCGTTCCGTCAATGCTTCATAAGTAAGCGGGACCTCTTCATGCTCCAAAGCCTGAAGGTGTCCCTTGTATTCCTCTATGATACTAGACCTGTCGGGGTGGAAAGATAACGCTTGCGACAATGCTTCCAAGTAGCGACGTTGTGTTTCAGGACTCATGCTTCCCGATCAACTTATTCATAACTTGAACGTACCTGTGCCATTCACTCGTACGCTCCTTCAGCATGTTGATCCCCTCTTCGGTCACCTTATAATATTTCCGAGCTGGCCCTTTTTCCTGCTCATGCCAATAATGCGTCACATAACCTTGCTTCTCCAATTTATGAAGGGCCGGATAGAGCGTGCCCTCCTTCACTTGAAAGTTATGCTCACTACGTTTGTCCATCTCTTTTACAAGTTCGTATCCATACATATCGCGGTCATTCAAAAGTTGAAGAACAAGCAATGATGTACTTCCTTTGACAAGTTCACGATTAAACACTTCGTCCACCTACCTCGTAATATTAGGTATATTCAGCATACCTAATATTACGAGGTAAGTAAAGCAGATGTTTAAAAATTACTCCCGGAGGAAACATAGAAACATCGATTGACATCATAAAGTAAGGCTTATATCATTATATATGAACATATAATCATATATTGTTATAGGAGGTTTCCTATGGGACATCACCACCATCACCATGTTGATTCATCAACTGGCAAAATTAAAACTGCATTTTTCCTTAACTTCGCTTTTACTATCATTGAAATCATCGGTGGTCTATTAACCAACAGTATGGCTATTTTATCGGATGCTTTGCATGACTTAGGGGATTCCTTATCGCTTGGGCTGGCATGGTTTCTCCAAAAGTTCAGCAATAAGGGGAAATCGGAGAGCTTTTCGTTTGGGTACCGCCGGTTTTCCCTGCTTGCTGCTCTAATCAACGGTGTCGTACTTATTGTAGGATCGGTCTTCATCCTAACAGAGGCCATTCCAAGACTTCTTAATCCTGAACAACCGAACGCAACAGGTATGCTCATCCTGTCTATTCTCGGCATTCTCGTCAACGGGGCAGCGGTCTTCCGCCTACGCGGTGGAGACTCTATGAACCAGAAGGTCATGACGTGGCACTTGCTTGAAGACGTGCTCGGATGGGTTGCGGTATTAATAGTCAGTGTTGTCATGATGTTTGCTGACCTTCCATTTCTCGATCCATTAGCTTCGATCGGCATTACCCTATTCATCTTGTACAACGTCGTGAGTAATTTCATTCAAACGATGAAGCTCTTCCTGGAGGCTGTTCCAGATGGAGTTGATTTGGATGATATTATCAACAAGATAGGTGCCATCAAAGATGTACAATCCACCCACCACACTCACCTGTGGTCAATGGACGGCGAACACCACGCTTTCTCGACACACGTTGTTGTCGAAGCTGATGCGACAAAAGAACAAGTTTGCAATGTGAAAGAGGAAATTAAGAATATTATAGACTCGATTCATTTAGATCATGTAACGATCGAGGTCGAATATGAAGACATGCCTTGTTCGATTACAGAACCCGCTCATCACTAACAGATCTCCACACAAATAAAAGCGAAGGCTATGAGCCTTCGCTTTTATCATGGGTTAATCATACTTACAGTTCCAGCAGTTCCGGCGTCTCTTCCCCTGCATTCATCAGTCGGATCGCTTCCGGCATGATTTCCAGGACAACAAACTCGGGATTATCCTTACTGCCTAACCAATTCTTCATATGATCGCGCCAAATCCAATCTTTGATTTCCTGATCATCACGGATCTTCGCCTGACCTTCTACTTCTAAGTAGGTGTCGCCATATCCCTCTCCTTCATATCCAAGAAGGACGTGAACATGAGGGTTCTGTTCAATTTCATCTGTTTTGTGTGTTTTGCTGCTTGTCGCTGTAAAAAATGTGAATTCATCGTCATGGTGGAAGGTCATGTAACGGGAATGAGGTTTGCCACCTTTCACCGTTGCCAAAGTCCCTACCTTATGGTTTTCCATCACTTCGTGTATTTTCGCTTTCAATTCTTCTTGATTCATCTTAAAGTCCTCTCCTTTCCTAAGAGTCACGTACAGTTTTCCCTCACGACTGTAAATTATAAACATTTCGCTGCGCTTTCGTTGTTTTTCAACGGCTAAGGAGGGTATGCTAAAGAATAGAATGACAAACAGGAGGATTCATCGTGACAGACAAAAGAAAGCTGTTTCCGCTTGTTATCTTCACACTTCTGATCGGGCTGCTTCTCTTCTTCTCGGCTTCAAAGCCGACACGATCAGAGTACAAAACAACGGAAACCCCCACTTTGTTCATACACGGCTACAAGGGCACAGAGCGCAGTTTCTCCACTATGTTGGACCGTTTGGAACGCAACCATTGGGGGGAGAAGCAAATGGTTGTACGCGTATCCAAACAAGGAGATCTGAACATCAAAGGAAATACTTCTGATGGAAACCCCTTGATTCATGTCGTCTTTGAAGATAATCGAGCTGCTCTCAGCGAGCAGAAAAAATGGTTACACACAATTATGAAAACCTTAAGAAGCGATTATGAAGTGGAAAATGTCCACTTAGTCGGTCATTCTATGGGAGGTTTAGCTGCAACTGGCTATCTCACAGACGAGAGGCCAAACGAACCAGAGGTGCTTAAACTCGTCGTTTTAGCCAGCCCCTTCAACGGGATTCAGAAAGAACATTACTTTAAAGTGAACTATGGAGCGGCAGCAAACGACCTAAAACCGGACTCCAAAGCCCTGCAGCAGTTAACGAAACACAAAATCAAAGAAACGAACGTGCTATCTATTGCTGGTGTAATAAACCCTGACATGCCTTACAAGAAACAATGGGATGGCCTTGTCCATTTGAAAAGTGCCAAAGGAGTCGAGGAAATGGTTCGCGACACGCGCCTTTCGAGTGAAGTGATTGAAGGGGATAGAGCGACTCATTCCGGATTGCATGAAATGCATGCCGTGGACCGGCTGATTGCCGACTTTCTCTGGGGACCGCATAAAAATTAAGCCATAAAAAAACCCAAGTGTTTTATAACACTTGGGTTCTATTTATTTACGGTGAAAAATCTCAAAAAAATCAATTATAGCTTGAACGAATGCAATCGACTGAAAGGTAATGAGACTTAAGGCCGTCAAAGAGAAAAATCCTATAAACAGAAAGCGAATGGATGATAAAGCGTGTAGCCAAGCAACCATGCAATCCCTCCTTATGATTTCACTTTATGAACAACTGGTGAAAATCATACTTGTGTTTTCCCTAAAAACTTTCCTCTTAAACCTGTTTTTCAAAAATAAATAACCACATGAACGTCAACGCCTGGCGAAGTTCTTCATCAAGCGCAAGGTGCTCTTCTTTCACTCCACGCTTATAAACTCCTTCACCATCCAAACACTTCCAACCTGTCTCTTCGGCAAGCTTCTGTAATTCCCAGGGCATCATCGTATTACAAACCACTTCTTCTCCATACACTCGCCGGTAGCTGTTCACTCGTGGCATCGCTGTCGGACCGAGAAGTCCGATACACGCTCTTCCACCGGGCTTCAGGATCCTCTTCATCTCTTCCAGACCTTGATACGGCACTTCCGTCCACTCTAATGAATTGATTGCCATTATACCGTCGAAGCTTTCAGACTCAAACGGAAGCTTGGTCAAGTCACCTTGGACGAACTGCAACCCTTCTGTACGAACACGAGCATTAGCTCGGTCAATCATATCCTTTGAAAGATCAAGGCCTGTCACCTGATAGCCTTCCCGATGGAGTCTGTAAGAGCCATAACCATCGCCACACCCTAAGTCTGCAACTCTCCCTTCCTGCTTTATGTATTTTTCCAAAAAAGGGATAATGGATTTCCGACTGCCATGGTCCCACATATCTTTACTACGTTCATTCCATGACTCTGCCATCGTGTCCCACTTACGTTCTGCTGCCTCATGCCAATTAAATGAATTCATTCTCGTGAGCCTCCTTAGTGTCATTATATACCGAGAATAAGGAGGATGAAATGCCACTTACATATTTAGACAAACAATTCAAGGTTGCAGGTAAAAAAAATCTCCGTTATGATGAGGATACTACATAAGATAACAAATCATGACTCAAACACTATATATAGTATCTACGAAGCGAAGATGCCACTACGGCTTAAAAGGGAAGCCGGTGAAAAACCGGAGCTGCCCCCGCAACTGTAAGTGTACGCGAAACGGATCATCCACTGTGCCATAGCACGGGAAGGACCAGAGTAAGATCGTACACGAGCCAGGAGACCTGTCTTCATTCGTTGCAGTTTCAACTTCTTCGGGGATTGAGAAGATGAAGCGATGGAATGAAGCATAACGTTACGTATGCCTATTCGCCTTCATTCCATGGTTTCATCCGCTCAAAACTTGAGCGGATTTTTTTATTTTCAAAAAGGGGTGGAAAGATGAACCGAACAGCAACTGGAATAGACTCATTGCAAGAAGCTTTCCCAGCATTGCCTATCCACGCAGTATTGGATAAATGGAACGAGCTATCTATAGAAGATTACGCACAGGATATGATTTTAACTTGCTTAGCTGAAGTAGATGAATCCCAACCTGACTGGACCTTTGTTGCTAGCAGAATCTATTTGAATTGGATGTATGAACAAGCAAAGCGCAATCGAAAGCAAGATGATGCCTACAGCGATTTTTACGGATTACTCCAGACACTGATCGATGATGGAATCTACACATCGAAGTTGCTTACTTATTACAGCAAGCAGGACATAGCTAAGCTTGAACGAGCTATCGACCCGGAGCGAGATCATTTATTCACCTATATCGGTTTACGGACATTAAGCGACCGATACCTTGCGCGGTCCAAATCGAATGATATCTTCGAATTGCCACAAGAACGCTTCATGATTATTGCCATGATGCTTATGGCACAAGAGGAAGAAAGTAAAAAGATTGACCTTGTGCTCGAATCCTACTGGGCACTCAGTAACTTATATATGACCGTCGCGACCCCCACGCTTGCAAACGCAGGGAAACAGTACGGTCAACTCAGCTCCTGCTTCATTGATACGGTCGATGACAGCCTACAATCAATCTATGACAGCAACACAGACATAGCAAACTTGAGTAAGAACGGAGGCGGAATCGGGGTCTACTTAGGAAAGATACGTAGCCGAGGCAGCGATATCAGAGGTTTCAAGGGAGTATCATCCGGTGTGATTCCATGGATGAAGCAGCTGAACAATACCGCCGTCAGCGTGGACCAACTCGGACAAAGACAAGGTGCCATTGCTGTGTATCTAGATATTTGGCATAAGGACATCTTCCCTTTTCTGGATAGCCGTTTGAACAACGGGGACGAACGCCAGCGGACCCACGACTTGTTCACGGGAGTGTCCATCCCCGACCTCTTCATGGAAGCCGTCGAAAGCCGCGAAGATTGGTATTTATTTGACCCTCATGAAGTTCGGGATGTTATGGGATATTCATTGGAAGACAGTTACGACGAAGAGCGAGGAAGCGGTACATTCCGCTCCCGTTATCAAGAATGCGTCCAACACCCAACTCTATCGAAGAAGTGTGTACCCGCTATAGAAATCATGAAGCGGGTCATGATGAGCCAGTTAGAAGCAGGTACACCTTATATGTTCTACCGTGATGAAGTGAACCGGATGAACCCGAACCATCACGCCGGTATGATCTATTGCTCCAATCTATGTACAGAAATTACACAAAACCAAAGCCCTACTTCTCAAGAACAACATTTTATCGAGGATGGTAAAATTATTACCGAAAAATCACCGGGCGATTTCGTTGTTTGTAACTTGTCGAGTATCAACTTAGGAAAAGCAGTACCGTCAAGGGAATTGCACCGACTGATAACAATCCAGGTCCGTATGTTGGATAACGTCATTGATCTCAATACAATCCCTGTTCTCCAAGCTCAACTGACCAATCAAAAATACCGAGGCATCGGGCTCGGAACTTTCGGATGGGCCCACCTCTTAGCGAAGAAGAACATTCACTGGGATTCAGAGGAAGCGGTCAAATATGCGGAGGAGCTATACGAAGCAATCGCCTATTACACCATTGAAGCAAGTAGCGAACTCGCTAAGGAGAAAGGCAGTTACCCTATGTTTGAAGGCTCCGATTGGCATAGTGGGGATTACTTTTCTAAACGAGGCTACCACTTAAATGGAAGCTGGAATTGGCTCACGCTACAAGAGAAAGTAAGGAAGAACGGCCTCAGAAACGGATACTTGCTTGCTGTTGCACCGAACTCCAGCACGTCGCTGATTGCAGGAAGCACCGCAAGTATCGATCCAGTGTTCCAAAAGTTCTATTCCGAGGAGAAGAAAGATTACAAGATTCCTGTGACCGCACCCGAACTCGATCACCGTACGTATGGTTACTATCCATCCGCCTACGATGTCGATCAGAAATCGAGCATCAGACAGAATGCAGCACGACAAAGATACGTAGACCAATCGATTTCATTTAATCTCTATGTCAGGAATTCAATCCATGCAAAAGAATTGCTGGACCTCCATCTAGAAGCTTGGAAGCAAGGGTTGAAAACGACTTACTATACGAGGTCAACGTCCAGGCAAGGCGATTACGATGAATGCGAAAGCTGCTCATCTTAAAGGAGGAAAAATAATGTCACAAAAATTAACCAAACGAAAACTAGTCGATATTAACGCTCCGAATAAATCTACGGGCATTCTGAACGGTCAAAGCTCGAACGTACTGAACTGGGATGATACCGCTTATTCCTGGGCCTATCCGATGTACAAAAACATGCTTTCGAATTTCTGGATTCCGAACGAAATTAATATGAGCAATGATTTGAAGCAGTGGCCAGATTTATCGGAAGAAGAAAGGCAGACATTCAAGAAAATCATCGGACTGCTCGCCTTTTTAGACTCCATTCAAACAGACTATTCAGGAAAAATTGCCGATTACTTAACAGACTCCAGTTTAGCTGCCTTGATGCAGGTACTCGCTTTCCAAGAAGTAGTACACAACCAATCCTATTCTTATGTATTATCTACCCTTGTACCGCAACAAGAGCAGGAGGAGATCTTTGAATATTGGAAGCACGATGACATCCTGATTGAACGAAACAAATTCATTACGGACGGTTATCAAACATTCATCGACGAACCGACGGTCGAGAGTTTTTTAACATCCATTGTATATGACGTCGTCCTTGAAGGATTGTTTTTCTATGCCGGATTCGCCTTCTTCTATAACTTGGCTCGCAATCACAAAATGGTCTCCACCAGTACCATGATCAACTACATCAATCGAGATGAACAGATTCACGTTAACTTATTCGCACGCATCTTCAAAGAAACATTGAAGGAACACCCAGAGGTAGATGCAGAAAAGATGAATTCATTCGTAACTAGCACGTTCGCTCAAGCGGCGGAACTAGAAATCAAATGGGCTCGCCATATCATCGGACACCGCTTCACAGGGATTGAGCTTGAAGAACTGGAAGATTACATCCGTTTCATAGCCAACAAACGAAGCAAACAATTGGGAGCTGAGAAACCATTCCCGTCCTACCGAAAGAATCCACTGAAATGGATCCGGGCTTATCAAGAAGTAGATGAAGGAAAGTCCGATTTCTTTGAACAGAAATCCAGACAATATACAAAAGTAACCGAAACGAACGGTTTTGATGATTTATAAGTCCTATTCCCTCCAAATTTTTTTGGAGGGATTTTTTATTGTCATACAAACAATGGAAACGGTTACGACACTTCCTTTGTGTCACCTTTCCTTACACTAATTTTTGAAATCTATTGATTTTTCAGACTATTTCACTGTATGATTAGGTTAATTCATTACCCTTCATGTTATGAAAGTTAACATTGACAAAAAGGAGGAGACTATCTGATGAAAAAAGTAGAAGCCATCATCCGACCTGAGGCATTCCAGACGCTACGACAACAGCTAGACCAATTAGGGGTTAAAGGGTTGACGGTATCTGAAGTAGCTGGTTGCGGACAGCAGAAAGGACAGGAAGGTATTTTCCGAGGTAACAGGTTCGAAGTAAAACTCTATCCTAAAGTGAAAGTGGAAATGGTTGTAGAGAACTTTGAATTAGCTTCCATTATCGACGTCATCATAGAAACTTGCGCGACAAGTGAAGTGGGAGATGGAAAGATCTTCGTTTCAACGATTGATGAAGTGTACCGAATCCGTACAGGTGAAACCGGCAAGCAAGCCTTAATCTAATTGAAAAGGATGGATACTTAAATATGAAAAAAACAGCGCTCTTATTCCTTATTGCTTTATTCAGTTTCCCGGTCATAGCTAGTGCTGAAACAGCCGTAACTCCGGAAGCAGTCCTTCAATCGGTGGATATGGTCTGGATCATGATTGCAGCTTTCTTAGTCTTCTTCATGCACGCTGGATTCGCGATGGTTGAATCCGGATTTACCCGCTCCAAGAACGCCCTCAACATTCTGATGAAAAACTTCATGACTATGTCTATTGCAGCCGTTCTCTATTTTGTAGTCGGATACGGCATCATGTTTGGTACTTCTGGCGGTGGAATTATCGGAATCGACGGATTCTTCCTTGCTGGTCAAGAAGATCAAATCGGATTCTTCGTTTTCCAAGCAGTCTTTGCTGCTACCTGTGCCACTATTATCTCCGGTGCTGTAGCTGAGCGTATGAAACTGAACTCTTACTTACTCCTTACCGTACTTATGACAGGCTTCATTTACCCAGTTGTCGGACATTGGGTCTGGGGCGGCGGATGGTTGTCCTCCCTCGGATTCGTGGACTTCGCCGGCTCAACAGTTGTTCACCTTACTGGTGCACTTGGTGCTATCGTAACCGTAATGTTCCTCGGGCCACGCCTTGGGAAATATAGCGAAAAAACCGTCAATGTCATTCCTGGTCACAACATTCCATTAGGTGCTCTTGGTGTTTTCATCCTTTGGTTTGGGTGGTTCGGATTTAACGGTGGGAGTACTTTGGCAGCAGATCCAAGCTTAATTCCATCCGTAGTTGCGACAACTTTACTATCTGCATCTGCTGGTATCATCGGTTCTGCTTTCTATTCCCAAGCGAAATACAAGCGTATCGACGCTTCTCTTACTTTGAACGGAGCTCTAGCAGGTCTTGTCGGAATCACAGCAGGTACAGCAAACGTTTCTTTACTTGGGGCGATTGCAATCGGTTTGATCGCTGGCGTCATTTTAGTCGAAGCTGTCCAATTCTTAGATCGCGTTGCTCGTATCGATGACCCTGTCGGAGCGATTGCTGTGCACGGAATTTGTGGCATCTGGGGTACACTAGCTGTCGGACTATTTTCTGTCGAAGGTGGTCTATTCTATGGTGACGGCGCTGCCTTACTTGGTGTTCAGGCAATCGGCGTGTTAGCGGTTGTTGCATGGACGATGGCTACTACTGCGGTCGCTGTAACAGTCATTAAAGCGATCACTGGAGGTATCCGCGTTTCCCGTGAAGAGGAAATCTCTGGACTTGATTTTGCAGAGCACGGTTCTTCCGCTTACGAATCAAGCCGTGGAATCTTCAACGAGAACACGACGCCTACTTCCGACTTCGGAGTCGACTTACTACATCGATTAGACAGCTTGAAAAGCGAACCTACGAAGAAGGATCATAAAACAGCTCAGTAAAAAGATGAACCGGCCCCTTTCTATTAGGGGGTCGGTTCTTTTTCCTTTAATATATAATCAATCGTCAAAAATTTGATACCCCAAACTGCCAGTTGATGACGCGCTGCCAAATCGCCATCTCTTACACTCACATGAAACCACTCTCTCAGCGGCGTCCGGATCGTCCAGCTTCCGAAGGTGAGATAAACCCCTTCATCACCTCTTGAATCAGGACGTAAGTGACTGGTCAAAACAAGTCCCTCCCGACCATCATGTTCAGGCCTAAGAATCCCAGTCATCGTTCCAAGCGGTAATGGAAGACTAATATTCATATAGGTTTCTGATGCTCGTTTGTGATACGAATACAGTGCTGTAAACACTGGCTCATCAGTCTTCTCATTCTTCCTTACCCATGCACGTACTTGCTCCCTTCCATCTTGTTTGTCAGAGATAGAAACAATCTCACCACTCATATTCATTCTTCCTGTTAGTGGCAAATTAATTTGACCGAACTTTCTAGTCACGCTGCAACTGAGCTTGGAAAAAGCCCGGAATCGCTTCTCCCATCGCACATCTGCTTCCATAGTAAATTGATCGGTACGTAAATAAAACTTCCTTATATCTGGATGAACATGAGTGGGATCGAAGTGATGACTCCGGAAAACCTTCCACGTAGGCACCAGGCCTTCTTCACGCCGATAAGTTTCCGCCCATCCATTTCGATAAATCGCATCATTCCCCACGTACCCCCTCTGCCTAAGGTTGCTGACAGGAAAGGTTGTAAAGGGGTGACGCTGTGGCGGCGAAGCTTTGCGCCAAGCTAACGTCACTAGGATCGAGAAACCGAACGCATTCACAAGACCATGATAAGACACCATTTGTCCGATGGAGACTCCGAACGCTTCCGACATCAGCCCCCAGCTATACGCAAAGGAAAGGATCATGGTACCTACCAACAGAAGCGATGCGAGCCTTATAGCAGATGACCCCCAAGAAGGAAGTTCTACCGACAACCAAAACCACCACACGGCCAACCAAATAAGAATAAGAACGTATAGTCCGACAGTAACCACTTCAACCGGAGGTCCTTGATCAAGTCCTATTGCCACAAGAAACGGACCAATCAGGACACCTATGCACAACACATGGTACGGGCGTTCAGTGTACTGTTTTCTAACACGATTACCCGCTGATCGAAAACGACCGAAAAATCCCGTTACCAAAGGCAAAACAAAAGCTGCGTAGTGAAAGTGAATGGCTGTAAGTTGAACAATGGTTTGGGTATAAGGCAAGAACGATGCCCACCCGGATTGAGAAATAACCAACCATGCCCCACCTACCGCTATGTACAAAAGTCCTACATCTATAACTGTTTCCTCTAAAGGCCTTACACCTCTTCCGGCAAGCCTCATCAGACCACCAAATGCCAGCATAAGAGTGTAGAAGAACCAAACAAAAGCCCACCACCCCGCCTCTTGGCCAGGAGGCATGGTGACAGATATGACACCAGCTCCTGCAAACGGCAAGGAAGTCTGCATAACCGCTCGAAGCCATTGTTCCGCTCGATTTTCTTGATGCTTAACCACTTCCTCGACAAGCAACGGCACTAATACAAGAAAAGAAAAACCGAGCGCAGCGTCTATCCTCGTCATATGAAAAATCGAATTCCAGACAATCAATAAGATGAACCCTACCAATGCAATCCAACGACCAGGCTTTTTCATAAAATGTCCCCCTGAAGTCTCTAATCTCAATTTCCAAGCATTTCATTTCATGTTTTAATAGAGTTAGGTATTCTCATTTTACCAAAACCTAAAGCAAAGGAGTGTCGTCTAAGGTATGAGGTGGGATAAATTGATTCATAAACAGCGTTCCCTTCCTGCAAATCACGAAGAAACCGCCGACATGAACCAACGAGTGGAAAGCTGGATACATAATTACGGACATGACCTGAAATGGCTCGCCTATTCCTATGTAAAAGACCACTCCTTGGCTGAAGACATCACGCAGGAAGCATTCATAAAAGCCTATCAGAAATTCTCTACATTCAAAGAACAGTCTAGTGAAAAAACATGGCTCTACAAGATCACCATCAACCTTTGCAAAGATTATTTGAAAAGCTCTTATATGAAGAGAGTCGTCAAAAAAGGCGCCGAGATGTTCCGTAGCCTTCCATCCGACCAATCGACACCGGAAGAGTATGTCGTAAATCTCAGCGAAGACGAAGAACTCCTTCAACATGTTCTAAGACTCGAATCGAAATATAGAGAAATCATTATTTTATATTACTTCGAAGAATTCGATACCAAAGAATTAGCTGAAGTCATTCAAGCGAGCCCGAACACCGTCAAAACAAGACTCCGTCGTGCTCGTCAGCTTTTACAAAAGCAGATGACATCAGAAGGAGGAACTCGAAATGAATGATTTACTCGATCGCAAATTAAAAAAGCTCGACCATAACATTAAATACGACCACGTACCGTTTGATAAAGACAAGACGAAGATGGCCGTGCTGGAAGCACCAAAAACGAGTAGAAAACAATCCTACAGTTGGCTGTTTAAAGCTATGCCTGTCCCATTATTAGCCGCTTTAGTTATTGTATGCTTCCAGTTTGATTTCAGCCCTTCCTCGAGCGAAACCCACATGGCTGCCCAGTCTCCGATTAAAAGCAACGTCACGGAGATGAAGACTTCTATCTACGCAGAACCCGAAATGTTATCTAATAATACAGAGGGTAAGGCAACAATGACCAAATCCCAATCTACCATGGTGAGGGAAACCTACGTCTTCCATAATGACCAGGAATATATTCAGACAGGTCGCACGGTAAATCAACCAGAATTACATGAAGTCATTGGTACTGTGAAAATCGAGCAGGTTGCAAACGAACCATTACTAGAAGAGACTAAAATATATAGCATAAAAGGTGAAGATACAGACGAACACATTGCCATCCAGAGCAGACGCAACACCGGAATCGGCTCTACGTCTATTAGTAAACAAGGGTACTTTGTTTTTGAAAAAAGGTAGCCTTTCACCTGACCCCAAAAAAGCTGTAAGTGATCCTCACTTACAGCTTTTCATCTAGGTAGCGCTTCACCTCGTGTAATGACTGCTCCAATTGAGGTCGGATCTTGGGATTATAAAACACAGCAGCTGGGTGGTAGAGTGGAATCACTTTATAGAAGTATTCCGATTCTACCCATCCTTCTTCATCTCGCCACTTTAAGACCGGAGTCTCCATTACTCTTCCTATCACCGAACTAAGCTTATCCTCACTACCTATCAATCTTTTAAAGGCCACATTCCCGAGTGCGATGATAATCTTCGGGGCCACTTGTTCTATTTGATAATCCAACAATTCAGCGTGTGCGATGATCTCTTTTTGAGTAGGTTTACGATTCGCCTTCCTCATCCCTTCTTTATTAGACTTAGTCCAATAATAGGGACGACTCCTGACTACGCTTGTTATATAAATATGCTTGCGATCCAACCCCAGAATCTCCAGCTGCTTGTCCAGCTCTTTGCCCGCGCGCCCGATGAACGGTTCCCCTTTGACTATTTCATTCTCTCCTGGGGCTTCTCCGACTATCATCACTTCACTTTCTGTGTCCCCTTTTCCAATGACAAACCCTTCGACGTCATAAGGTTCGATTCTCTTCTGTGCTTCTACCTTGATATTTTGAGGAATGTCCATTATTTCACCTTCCTTAATGTTTACCTTCCACCACACCTTCACTTCTACACCCAGCTTCTTTTTAAATATAGGAAAAAAGGGTATTACTTGAACTATCATTAATCGTTACAAAAGGAGCCAGTCTTAGATGAAAATATTATCGAACCTAATAGTCCGTTCTCACAAGTGGCTGCTCGCCTTCTGGGTCATAGCAGCAATCGGGATGGGGTACTTCGCCATCCAATTACCTTCTTTACTAGAAGGAGATGGATTCCGCACAGACGGTGAGTATGCGGAAGTGGAGGATATACTTCAAGAAGACTTCCAATTTCCAGCATCCACTCTCCTCGTTCTTTTCGAAGATCAATCCGATCAGAAAATACAAGAAACCTTAGATGATCTCAAAGAGCTTGACCTGGCTTCGTCTATAGCATCCCCGCTAGAGAATGAAGAGATGAGAGAAGAGACAATCGCTTACGCCAGCTTACAATTCGAAGATGAATCCACCGATATGAAAGAAGTGATCAAAGAAATCAGACCGACGCTGGCCACGGAAGGAATAACACTGACAGGTGGACCAGTCATATCAGAGGATATCAACAAGGCTAGCCAAACCGACTTGAAGAACGCAGAATTGATCGGTCTTCCGGTTGCGTTGATCATTTTATTACTAGCCTTCGGGACGGTTGTCGCATCGTTACTCCCTCTGATCATCGGCGCCGTTACAATCATCACCGGTTTCGGGGTCCTTGCTCTAATCGGAGAAGATACACAATTATCTATTTTCATCTTGAACATCGCTCCTATGATCGGCCTTGCCTTGAGCATAGATTTCGCCCTACTCTTTATCAACCGATACCGGGAAGAGTTGTTGAAGCAAGAGAAAGGCGATGCGATTCGAACAACTATAGAAACAGCAGGACGTTCTATCCTATTTTCTGCCGTTTGCGTATTTATCGGCCTTGCTGCCATGAGTGTCATCCGCGTGGATATTTTCATGAATATTGCAATCGGGGGCACGGTGGTCATCGTATTAGCTGTGCTTGGATCGTTAACACTCCTCCCTTCACTCTTATATATCATAGGTTCAGGCATCGACAAGCTCCGGATCCTTCCTGCGGATAAGGACACAACACCACGATGGAGGGAATTTGCCCGCGGCGTAATGAAACATCCAGCTATTATTGCGATTACTGCTTTCATCATTTTATTGATCGGGGTTATTCCAGTCACCAACATGCAGCTCACTATTCCAACCATCAATGCTTTACCTGAAAGTTATGACTCCCGGGCTGCTTTTGAGACGATTGACGAAACCTTCATGTCAGAGGATGAAAGCACAGCCTATGTTATAGCAGAACGTAAAGGTGGGTGGCTGGAGCAAGATGGATTAGAACAAATGGAAGAGTTACAAAACCGTCTGGAGGAGGGAACTGTTGTCGATTCTGTCGATACCTTATTTACCACTACGGACTTTGATAACCCTGAACAGCTCGCGGCATCACTTGAACAAACAGAGGTGAGACAACAATTACAACCTGCCATAGATCAGTTCACTTCAGATGATCGATTGATGATGCCCGTGCATTTAACGGCCCGGGCTAATTCCACGGAGGCACAGGACTTAGTACGGGAATGGTCGAATGCCGATTGGGATGTTTCCATGAAGATTGGCGGACAACCGAAGTTCAACCAAGAAATCTACGATGAAATTTACGATAAGATCGGAATAACACTCGCCATCATCATTGTTTCAACCTTTATTATTTTGATGATCGCTTTCCGCTCTATCATCATTCCTTTGAAAGCCATTTTGATGAACATCATCGGACTCACTTCTACTTTCGGGATCCTCGTCTGGCTTTTCCAAGGTGGGCATTTCGGACTGAATGAAGCAGACATCGCTCTAATTCTACCAGTCATTGTTTTCAGCCTCGTATTTGGATTGAGCATGGACTACGAGGTGTTCTTGATCTCTAGAATGCACGAATTCTATTTAGAGACAGGTGACAATACGAAATCAACAATCGAAGGATTAGCCAACACTAGTAAAATCATTACATCGGCAGCGCTGATTATGATTGTCATTACAGGGGCGTTCGCTTTCACCGGGGTCGTTCCCGTCAAACAAATCGGTATCGGAATTGCGATTGCCATATTCCTCGATGCCACTATCATTCGACTCCTCCTTGTCCCAAGCTTAATGAAGCTGCTCGGAGACTGGAACTGGTGGCTTCCTTTCAGCAAAAAGAATCGTGTGAAGAAACAATCCCATTCATCCCATTAAAAAAAGCGGCTCGCAGGCCGCTTAGAATTTCGAGAGAGTCCCTTCGGTTCTTCTATGTGCAGAAAACGGCGTTGGAGAAACAGTCCGCTTTCCGCAGGCGTCCGGTGAGCTTCCTCGATCCCTGCGGTCTCTGTGGGGTCTCACGCTGTACTTCGGTCCTGCAGGAGTCTACCTGTTTCTCCAACACCTTTTCTCTAATTAAGTGTGAACCTCTTGTGCTGTGGACCATGAATAGCGGGAACGTAATGGTCCACACTTAAGGGACTAGCCCGCATATTATGACAAAATGTTCTAGCAAACGGCGAGACTCCCGCAGGGTCCACGAGATAGTCTAGCCCGCCGAGATCAAAGCGAACGAGGAAGCTCGACACTCGCATACGGAAAGCCAGCTGTTTTCCAGACCACGAAACACTGTACAAATAACAAAACCCCACTTCACACTTTTTAATAACCCGAGCGGTTAGGGCTGCTTTTTTGTTATTTTATTTGGAAAACCATATACGTCGTTACGAAATAACAAAGGATAATGAGAACAGAAGGCATTAAATACCCCATTGGACGTGACGTTCTCCTCGTGATACTGAAGATAACGAACAGAATAAATACGACAGAAACAATACCAGTGATAATGTTAGCCGTTCCCGAATTCTGAAGTAGATTCCCTCTGAAATAGAAGACGTCCGTTATGGCAAGGATCATTAGATTGAAGGCGTTACTCCCTAATAAGGAACTGATCCCTAAATTGAAGTTACGAAGTTTCAGAGCCGTTCCGACACTCACCGCATCAGGTAACGATGTACTGATTGCCACTAGGAAAGACCCGATGAAAGACGCACCGATACCCGTGATGACGGAAATACGCTCTGCGGTAATCGTCAACACACTTCCGATGATCATGATGGAAACAGCAGCCCCTGCAAACCGAGTGATCACCTGTCGATAGGAGTATTCCCCGTACTTAGTGGAGTCCCGCTTCACTTTCCTCCCTTTATATTCTGTACGATCATTGATATATTTCGACCCTACAAAATATAAAATCACGATGGCAATCGACGTATAGCTAATATGAAAAACTGCAGTCGGAAGTGTCAATGTCAATCCCGCTACCACAACAAGCGTCATGAAAATGACCAACCATCCGTATAATTTACTCTCTTCGGTAGCGTGGGTCATAATTTGATATCTTCGATAGACAATATCGAAAATAGCAAGCCCCATGATGTTGAATAAATTACTTCCTATTAAGTTCCCAACTGCAAGATCCGGACTATCTATCAAAATCGCCGTAACACTTGAAGTAAGCTCCGGCAACGAAATAGCAATTCCTATGATTGCTCCCATAAAGGCGGATGATGCGCTCGTTTTCTCTTTAACAGCATCGCCATAGATTGATAAGCGGGAAGCTACAAAAAATGTAGCGAACCCTGCCAAAATAAACAGAGCAAATATAATCCAATTCGGCACCTCGTTTCCCCCTTCTTCCGTCTACCGTCATTTTTCAACCATTCCCTACTGCCAAGGATATGAAACGGTACGGAAAAAATATGCAGTCAATAAAAAAAGTCCAGCATCTGCTGGACTTTTTTACTTATGGTTTTACAGCTTCTTTTTCTTGTTCTTTGATTAAGTCAGCCGTTAGTTGCCCGGACAGTGTTACCATCGGTACGCCTCCACCCGGGTGAGTGGATCCTCCGACGAAATACAATCCCTCATACACTTGGCTTTTAGACGGAATTTTAAATCCTCCGTTCGTTTTACGATCCGCGGCGATACCGTAGATCGATCCACCATTCGGACCGTATAGCGATTCTAAATCTTCCGGAGTGAAGCGGTACTCAAATTCAATCGAATCTCTCAGCCCTTCCACACCCATACGTTCTAATTTATCCAAGACCACTTCCCGATATTGATCCCAGTCGATCGGCTTTCGCTTTCCATTAGTCATCGGCGGGACATGTGTAAGGACAAATAGATTGTCTTTCCCAGCAGGAGCTTGGGAATCATCTGATTTCGAGGAGATACCGATATAAATAGTCGGATCATCCGCAGGCTTGCCTTGATCGAATATTTGCTTGAACTCTTTCTCAGGGTCTTCTGAGAAGAAGAAGTTATGGTGCTTCAGGTGATCAAACTTCTTATCCGTACCAAGTAACAGTACAAGCCCTGAAACGGTTGGGTCGTATTTCTTCTCAAGCGATTTGATCTCTTTCTTCACTTTGGAAGAAGAAGGTGCAAGTCTACGGTAAGCAGGTATTGCTTCCAAATTTGAAACGACGATATCCGCTTCATGTACGGTGCCATCCTCTGTTTCTACCCCAACAACCCGCTCGCCTTCTACAACAAGCTGTTTCACAGGAGTATTCAACTGTACATCGACCCTCAGTTCATCCATGACACTACCCATAGCTTCGGCAATCTTATACATGCCACCCTTAACGTAGTGGATGCCTAAGCCAAGCTGGACATAAACCAACTGATTCAAAATCGCAGGAGATGAATAAGGGTTGGAACCTACGTACATCACAAAGAAATTGAATAATTGCTCCAAGTATTTATTATCGAATTGCTTCTTCGTAGACTTAGCTACAGTATTCATAGGGTCCATCTGTAGTAGTTCACTCAATTTATGATGGCTCTTCAAATCTTTCAAATCAGAAATACTATATTTGTAAAAACTCTTCATACAGAGCTCATACATGTCCTGTGTGTAAGAAAGGAAATCTGTAAATTTACGATTAGGACGCTCCGTAACTTTCGCCATTTCCTCAAGCATCTGAGGAAGATCACTCGTCACATCAAGCTGTGTTCCATCTTCGAAGAATGTTCTCCACTGAGGTTCCACACGCTCGACCGTTATGTAATCCTCTAAACGGCGGTGAACGCTCTCAAACAATTGCTCCAACACCCATGGCATAGTCAAAATAGAAGGTCCTGTATCAAAGGTAAATCCTTTTCCTTCTCTACGATTCAACTTTCCACCGATGTTACTATTCTTCTCGATCACTTTCACATCATATCCATCACCACTCAACCGAATAGCAGCCGACATACCACCCAATCCAGCTCCAACAACAATCGCTTTTTTCTTCATCCAACCTACACCTCCATAGTTAATAAATGAACGGCACTAATCGGTACCTGGAAGAACACCAGCCCCGATATAGATCGCCATGAGCCTCAATAAGCATCGCTTCTTCAATGTGAATTCTATGTAGTAAAGCGATGGTCACAAGTACCCCACAGAATACCGCCGTCCAAACGTTCCCTACCCCTAGACAAAACCCTATGACTATAAGCAACAACCCCGTATATAAAGGGTGGCGTAGCCATTTATAGGGTCCTGTGCTAACTAATTTATCCCCTTTTTGGACAGAAACATCACGTGTGAATTGATCTTTCAGATGTAAGATGCCCCAGTACCTCAACCCGACTCCTATAGCGTAGATTATTAACCCAAACCACCATAACCACGGGGAAGTAATAACACCGAATTCCCATTCGCGCATAACCAACGAAACTGCCACCGCAAGAATGATCGCTACAAGAATGAGAGGGAACGAGCGACGCTCAAGCCTGTCTCCTTCTTGCGTATGACGGTTCCGGAACAGGAAGAACTCGACGATCCATAATACCGTCACGATGAGAAACAAGACTTCAAACCCACTCATGTGACCTGGCCCATCATCCATTTCAGACTCAGCATGCCTTCCCCCTCCCATAACTTGACACAACTGCTATCTTTTACTTTTCCCATTGCATCAATCGTCTAAACAGCTACCAATAAAAAACTTGCTTCCCATAGATCCTCCACGTAAGATAAAGGAAAACTACGGAAACAAGAAAGGTTGTTCTGATTTTGACCATGTTCTACTGGATCTTCATTCTGTCTGTCGTCATCATGACCTTCTTCGTCATTTTCCGGAAGCTGACAAAGAGCAGCTACTGGATTATGGGAATTATCCTTATCATTTATACCCTTCTACTGATTTGGAATATACCTCCCCGTTAAGAAAGCAAAAGTAGAAATAAGCCATAAAAAAAAGAGAGGTCCTCCCCCTCTTCTTCCTCACTTACCTTCTCTTCTCTGCTTATTGATCGCTTCTCTGATGTGATAAAGCTCCGCATACATCGCCGTAACATATACAAGTAATATACTAAGGAACATCGACAGTACAAAAACGGATCCGTCCAGTGCAAATCCCAGCACGGACGTAAAGCCGACAATGGCTCCGATAATGACGCCGATTCCTGTTAACGTTAATATTTTTTGAAGCGTTACTGAATAAAACACAAAGAACCACCCCTCTAACCTTCTTTTTGTCAATATACCCTAGAGGCATTCATATTACACATCGCAGCATTGAAAGACTCCACAAAAAAAAACGCCACCCCAGTAGGAGTGACGTTCATATTAAGCTTCCATTCGCTCGGAGCGAACATCCGTTACACCATGTTTTTTCTCAGATTCGGAAACGACTACTGCACAAGCAGCATCGCCTGTAATGTTCAGAGCAGTTCTCGTCATATCCAGAATACGGTCAATACCGATGATCAAGGCGATTCCCTCTACCGGCAGGCTGACTTGAGTCAGAACCATAGCTAGCATAATCAACCCGACTCCCGGTACACCAGCTGTTCCAATACTTGCAAGTACTGCGGTCAGGATGACCATGATAATGGCCGAAAACCCTAAGTCTACGTTATACACTTGGGCGATGAAGACTGTTGCCACACCTTGCATGATAGCTGTCCCGTCCATATTGATCGTGGCACCAAGTGGTTGAACGAAACTACTGATCGGCTTTGGTACGTTCAGTTTCTCCTGTGCCGTTTTCATTGAAATCGGCAAAGTAGAACTACTACTGGACGTACTGAATCCGACGGTCATAGCCGGGAAGAAGTTCTTGAAGAAATGAATTGGATTCATGTTTCCTAAGAATTTCACGGCTGCACCGTATGCGATAAGAGCATGAAGGAAAAGTCCGAGTACAACAACAAACATGTACATCAACATACCTTCTAGTCCGTCCCAACCTAACTCACCAACGGCTGATGCCAGAAGACCGAATGCGCCATATGGAGCGAACTTCATGATCAAGTTCACCAAGTACATCATAATGTCATTCCCCTGCTCAAGCACCTTCAAAAGCCCTTCTGTTTTCTTGCCAAGGACTGCTAGTGCAAGGCCGATGAACACGGAGAAGAAGATGATCTGTAGCATGTTTCCTTCCACCATAGCCTGAATTGGGTTCGTAGGAATGATGTTTGTAAATGTCTCCACAATCGTCGGCGCCTCTTGTGCTTCATATTCCGCTCCTGATGTGTCAATATCCATGTTACCCGGCTGAATGAGGAAAGCCAGTGAAATCGCAATGGAAATTGCAATCGTTGTAGTTGCTAAGAAAAACCCTATTGTTTTCCCACCGATTCGTCCCAGCTTCTTAGGATCTCCCAAGGAAGCCGTTCCTAAAGTGATAGAGAAGAAGACAATCGGAACAACAAGCATCTTAATCAGGTTTAAGAAGATGGTTCCGAGGGGACCGAACACATACGTATCTAATCTAGTAAACCACTCTGGTGCAGCAGAATGGAGAACAAGTCCGAGGACGGCACCGAGTAGTAAACCAATTAGTATTTTTCCTGTTAGTTTCAAAGTCATGACCTCCTGATGCGAATGATAACGCTTTCTTATTATTTCCTTCTTAGAGAATGAATAGAAAGCATAATAAATTCGAATGAAATTGTTTAGTAGATTTGAGTTTGCCCCAGGACGGAGCTTAGGTAAAGGAACTGCTTATATAGGACGGAATTGTGTGAAAATAGAAATAATTAAAGTGAGTTTCTATTGCGCCATTTTAGAATTATAGCACACTAAAGTCCAACAGAAAATCATATTTTTTCAGGATAAGTAGAATGTCATATCTCTGTTTATTGCCTAATTCATGACAAAAACACCCTGCCAATCAGGCAGGGTGTCTATTTCTATTACCATCTTTTTTTGCAATGCATCCATCTTATTTCCATACTAGAGTCAGTAATATTCTATTATCTTTCTACCAATTTAATCCAATAACTATTCTATTAAGACTTTACGGTTTCCTGACCAGTAGCTACTGCAATCGCATGGTCAAGATCTTGAATCAAGTCTTTCGCCGACTCCAGTCCAACGGAGAGGCGAACCATCTCTTCTGTTACACCACTTGAAACCAACTCTTCTCCTGAAAGCTGCTGGTGGGTAGTGGAGGCAGGGTGGATGATAAGCGACTTAGCATCTCCGACGTTCGCAACGTGAGACCACAATGTAATGTTATCAATTAAGGAGCGACCGGTTTCTCTTCCACCTTTGATTCCGAACACAACTACTGATCCATATCCATTGTCTAAGTATTTGTCTGCTAGCTGATGCGCTGGATGATCTTCTAACCCTGGATAAGCGACCCACTCTACATCAGGGTGCCCCTTCAAGTGTTCGGCTATGGTTTGTGCGTTTTCATGGTGCCTCGCTATTCTCAAGTGCAGAGTCTCAAGTCCTTGCAATAGCAGGAACGCATTCTGTGGACTCAAGCAGGACCCGAAATCACGAAGCAACTGGACTCGTAATTTTGTAATATAAGCAACGTTACCGAGATCCTTTGCATATACAATACCGTTGTAACTTTGATCAGGTTCTGTGAAAACTGGGAACTTCCCATTTCCCCAATCAAATTGTCCTCCGTCCACTACTACGCCTCCGATTGTCGTACCGTGACCACCAATCCACTTTGTTGCGGAGTGGATAACGATATCGGCTCCGTATTCAATCGGCTTACACGTATAAGGAGTGGCAAATGTGTTATCAATGATTAGCGGTAGATCGTTTGCATGGGCCACGGCGGCTACTTTTTCGATATCTAAAACGTGAAGACTAGGGTTTCCGATTGTCTCTGCGTAAACTGCCTTTGTTTTGTCCGTAATAGCAGCTTTAAAGTTCTCTGGATCTTCCGGATCTACGAATTTAACTTTGATGCCATAACGAGGTAAAGTGTTAGCGAACAAATTGTATGTCCCACCGTACAGGTTCGCTGCTGCCACTATTTCATCGCCTGCTCCAGCAATGTTCATAATTGAAAGGGCAATAGCGGACATTCCAGATGCAGTAGCCACCGATGCCACACCACCTTCAAGGAGTGCCATACGCTGCTCAAACACATCGACCGTTGGGTTCATGATGCGGGAATAAATATTACCAGGCTCTTCTAAGGCAAATAAACTTTGGGCATGTTCTGTATTATCGAATACATAAGATGTCGTCTGATAAATCGGTACGGCCCTTGAACCTGTTGTCGGATCAGGCGACTGCCCTCCGTGCAGCGAAAGCGTCTCAATATCATAACCCTCTACATGTTTACTCATTTTTTCGTCCTCCTCGATTTTATAAATGCAAAAATCCCCTCTTCTTTGATAAGAAGAGGGGATGGAATAAACGGTCCTCCTCTTATCTTCCAGATCCATTGATCTGTAGGACGTAGCACCTTTTCAAACCGTTGTTTGAAGGTTGCCGGGCTTCGCAGGGCCTATTCCCTCAGCCGCTCATGATAAGAGTTCCTTATATAATGACTATGATGAGAATTATATAAACAAATTATCTGAATGTCAATAATTTTCTGACCATTCACTCAGATGATTGCTTTAATGCTTCTTCGAACTGTTGAATAATATCATTTGTCTCTTCAATTCCAATCGACAAACGGATCACACGACTGTTAATGCCGATCTGTTCTCTCTGTGCATCCGAAAGGGCACGGTGAGAAGTCCTGATTGGATAGGATACTGTCGTTTCCACTCCAGCAAGGGTAGGCGCGATTTTGACCCAGCCCAGAGACTTGAAGAAGGTCTCTACATTTACCTGTTGACTAAGCTCAATCGTCACGATGGCACCATTCCCACGTTCCGAAACAAATTTCGGATAGTAGACTTGTTGAACAAGATCATTCTCCTCAAGTGTACTTGCCAACGCTTTGGCGTTCCCTGATTGTTGCTTCATGCGAAGGCCGAGCGTTTTGGCTCCTCGCTGGGTAAGCCAAGCTTCAAATGGGCTCAAGTTAGCCCCAAGCGTCACTACTTTTTGTGTAGCCTTTTGAATCAGATTCTCCTTCCCGACGAGCACACCAGATGTGACGTCGCTATGCCCTCCAATATATTTAGTAGCACTATGTACAACTAAATCGACCCCTTTTAGAACTGGTTGAAGCAAGTAAGGCGTCGCAAATGTATTATCGACCATAGTGGCTAACCCGTGGTCTTTCGCAAGCTGGACAAGACCTTCTACATTCTCTACACGGAGAAAAGGATTAGAGACGGATTCTGTGTAGAGCAACGTTGTGTTCTCTTTAATGGCCTGTTGAACGTTCTCTAAGTCTTGGAAAGAAACCATGGTAACTTCTATTCCGAAAGTATCTAATTCTGCATTCAATAATTTATGCGTCCCCCCGTAAACATCATCCGCTGCAACAATATGGTCACCAGGTGACGCGACAGCTAAGATTCCAGCAAGGATCGCAGACATTCCAGAAGAGGTGGCAACACCTGCTTCAGCTTCTTCGAGTGCTGCAATTGTTTGGCTCAGCTCATCTGTATTCGGATTTCTTTCTCTTGAATAAAGGTAAGGAACGTCTCCCTCATAGTAGCTTTCTAAATGGTCCAGATCTTCGAAAGTAAAGGCGGTAGATTGATAAATCGGTGTGTTTTTACTGTTTTGAACTTGCTTTTGGTTCAATTTTTGATGGACGACTTTTGTATCGAACGAAGAACTCATCAACTCTTCCTTTCCCGATGTGTATTTGTTGAATGATTATAAAGAGCCTCTCTCTATTCTGTCAAAGTTTTTCGACTTTTTTCTCGAGTTGTTGTAGCAGATATTTGAAGTACCCCAATTCATGAGGGACGATGTCTTGGCGCTCCATCAGCCCAGCATCTCCAGTAATGACAGAACGATAAGGTACCGCTCTTTCATCGATGTTGGACAAGTCGTCTGATGTGATCCGGATTATATCGACGACCTCATCACTTGTTTCCAATTTCATATCAGGTGTAACCTGCATTAGAAAAAGGCGGCATAGTTCCCGGTCCACTCCACCTTGAATGACTAACTCTTCTTTGTAGGTTCCGATTCTAAATAGTTTGTCTGGTGTAGCCGTTATTCCGACTTCCTCTTCGATTTCTCTTAACCCAGCGGAAATCACATCTTCACCAGCCTCGATATGACCTGCGACGGTAATATCGAAAAGCGAAGGAAATTCCGCTTTGTCGGCAGCCCTTTTTTGAAAATAAAGGAATGTACCATGTTCTGACGGTTGATAACACCAGCAGTGGAAGGTTTCGTGCCAGTTCCCATCCTTGTGCACCTGCTTCCGTTCTTTGATGCCTGCATTCTCCATCTGATCATTAAAGATCTGTAGCTGTTCGCTCATACCTGGTCTCCCCTCACATAGAAAAAAAGCGTGAACCTATAGGCTCACGCATTCAGCTGGTTGTGGTTTGCTGAAGTAATACCCTTGATAATCATAACAACCTTTTTGACTCAAGTAACGAATATGTGCTTCTCGCTCGACACCTTCTGCAATAATCTGCAGCCTCAAGCTCTGAGCCATAGCTATAATCGCACTGACAATAGCCACATCATTCTCTCCTGCGTCTATTTTGTTAATAAACGAGCGATCGATTTTGATCGCATCGACAGGCAGACGACTTAAATAACTAAGGGAAGAGAACCCTACGCCGAAGTCATCCAGATGAACTTTGACCCCCTTATCACGCAACTGTTTCAATGTTTCTATACTACGATCGAAATCTTGCAGCACCATCGTTTCTGTAATTTCCACAACAAGGTTTTCGGGAGATAGATTGGATGCTTCGAGTGCACCAAATATTTTTTCAGAAAGTGTCTCATCTACGAATTGACGCGCAGACAAATTGACCGATATGTTTAAATCAGGTCTTTTATAACGAAGCTGCCACACTTTCAACTGACGACACGCTTCATTCAGGACCCATTCCCCGAGTTGTGTAATCATTCCACTCTCTTCTGCAAGCCTAATGAAGAAATGAGGGGAAAGCAGTCCGAATTCCGGCTGTTGCCAACGGATCAATGCTTCATAACCGATGATCCGCCTCGTCCGTCCACATATTTGTGGCTGATAGTGTAAAACGAACTCTCGCTTATCCAGGGCATGGTGCAACGCCTGCTTCAGCATCATCTCTTCACGCATTTCTTGACTCATCTGCGCATCATAGAGCTCATAACGGTTCTTACCGCTCCGCTTCACTTTTTGCATGGCTGCATTCGCATACCGAAGCATCGCGTCTTCATCGGTCCCATCATGAGGGAAAAAGCTCACACCTATACTGACCGTTGTGTAGTACTCTTTCTGACCGATCATGAAAGGGCGACCCATCGATTGAATGACATGATCGGCCATGGAACACACTTCATCTACCGTTGACACATCTTTCAAGAGGACGACAAATTCATCGCTGCTGATTCGCGATATGATACAGCGCTTCCTAGCAAACGTTCGCTTCAAATGAACGGCAAACTCCCTTAATAATTCGTCCCCTTTTTCATGTCCCCACGTATCATTGATCATCTTGAAATTATCTAGATCAATGATGAGCAAACCTAACTTTGTGTCTTGGTCGCAAGCAGCTTTCAACTCCTGCTTCATCAATTCCGAAAAGTAATCCCGCTTTGCGAGACCTGTCAATGAATCATACTGCGATAACTTCTGTAGCTTAGATTCTGCTTTCATCTTCGTTAATTCGTTTTCAATTCGATCGGCTAGGATTTGAAAAATCGCACGACTTAAAGGTCCGTTACTAAAGGGCTTGCTATCCATGATCACAATTATTCCGACGACATCCCCTTGTGAATTCAACAACGCTTTCCCCAAGTAACTCTGGATGTCATGCTGCCGGAGAAAATCGTCTTCTGGGTAAAGAGACTGTACATCTGCCTGAAAGAAACATTCGTGTTCTACCAAAACATCCTCACAAGGCGTACCCTCCAGTGAGTAGTGATAACCGGATGACGTGACGCCGTCATGGTACATCGAAATCGTTGACACCACACCCTTATCATCAGTGGACAACTCCCCCACGAGTACCGTATTAACTCCCAATAGCCCTGCTAAATATTCGACAAAGAAATTGAAGAACGATTGACCGTTAGCTGTCGAGAATGCTTCGCCGATTTCTGTGATCGATCGTTTCAGCTGATTCAGTTCATCTTGGCAAAATGAGCCCGATACGGAAAGACCACTGTATCCAAGAAATGTTTGATCATCTGTGTGAAACGGGGTAACGACATCTTTCACCCATCGGTACCCATTCTTGCTTTTCAATCGATAGTTCAAATGGAACGTCTGCTTCCGGTTTGGATCGGTGACCAACTTCATTAAGCTAAGGTCTTCCTTATGTATGAGATCTCTTATCTCAGACTTTGAAATTGATGCGTTGTCCATCCCCAAGTCTTCTGTCAAAGCATCATTCAAATAAACTCTCTGGTCCCTCTGGTCAAAAAACCACATAGGTATGGAAAGCTGTTTGAGCGTTTTCCAAGGATGATCGATTGTCTGAGCCATTCCTCTCACCTACTCATGCTTGAATTTAGAACCGTTTTCTTTAAATATCGGAAAATTTCAAAAAAAGTTAAGAAGTCCCCAGTTTTTTATCATAATCCGAATAAATTGGTGAGGAGGGTACAGAACTAATAAAGCAGTAGGTTTCAGTGAGCATCTCAGCGTGGAATAAAGGAATAAGGAGGTGAGTTCATGGCTAGAAAAGGAAACATTCAACCGCCTAGCGATTTCGCAAAGGCATTCAGCCAACCAATGAAGTACAACCAGGCTTTTTCCAGAGAAACCGAGCACGAAGAAGACCACTCAGAAAGTGATGCAATGCTGCATCATTATACTGACCCAGAAGACAAATAGAGCAGTTCCGCCTTGTGGTGGAAGGCTCTTTTTTATTGGTATACGACCCTATATGACAGAATTTTCTGTTATGATAAACATATTACAAAAGCCAATAAAAGGATGAATCTACATATGACGAAACAGAAATGGCTGATGATCATTGGTGTACTTGCCATCTTTGCTGCCGGTGCCTACATTGCTACATCAGGCAGCGCAACCAAACTGACCTCTGAACAAAAGCCGGAACGAAAAGCGAAGCCAGTCGACTTAGATGAACTGCCTGTTGATTGGAAAGAAGTCGAGTCAGAGGAAGAACTCGAAGCATTCTACACCAGGCACATCCCCGAACTACCTTTAGCTAGGGAAAAAGGTGTCACAACGTCCCCGGAAGACATGATGACAGTGGAAGGAAAAGAAGGACGTGTCCAAATCAATGAAGTATTACATGGTGGCAGGCAGATGACTTTCCTATTCAGCATGGACTTGTCATTGTTGGTAGACGAAGAGGAAAATTACTTTCAACCACCTCGGATCGATACAGTGGACATTAAAGAATCTGGCGATATTCCCGCTCAAACACTCCGTGGTTTCAGTGAATTGGATGAATCAAGTGCCATCATTTTCGAGAATCGACTTTATGGCATTTTGCAAACCCAGCCCATCACCAAAGACGGAGAAACTGACCTAGAATCCTTTCCTATGGCGGAACCCATAAATGCCGAGGCGAAGACCTCACTTAAAATCAATTTACAAGCTGATATATTACATACCGATCCCGTTCCCGTCTCCTACCAATACGATCCGGAGGAGCATAAGGTTGCGACAAGGGAATTCGAAGGCACTTATTCCAAAGATGGTGTCACGATCGAACCCAAGGAATTTGTGATGAGTCTGGAGAGCAATTACATTACGCTTTACGTGAAAAGCGAAGATAAAGAGTTCAACCGTACACTAGAAGGCCGCCTTCAAATGGATGACCGCACGCAGCCTTTCAGTCCATACTTACAACCAATAGAAGGGGAAAAAGATATGTACAAAGCCTACTTCGGTACTTCCCCCGAAGTTCCTGAGGACATTGCTTTAAAGATCAGAAGCATTGATATGAAGGAAAACGAATCCTTCAGCTTCACTTTTGATGTTCCGGAGTTAGGAGATCATGAGCGCTTCGAGAAGAATATCGACCGTACGGTAGCTGAAAAACACGGAACGGATATCTATTTAGACCGCCTTCACTACCATGAACAGTACGGTATGAACTTTGCTTTAAATTATCGCCCTCAAGACCCGGAGCAAGACAAAATGATTGTCGGAACCATGAACAATTTCAACCCAGAACCGAACCCGAAAGATGTGAGCGTGACGACGGACAACGGGCAAAGTGGATATGCCAGAGTATCTGGCTCAAGGTTACAGTCTAATGTAGACATTCAACCGGATCTCCTAGAAGGAGCATCAAGTGCCACCATCACATTCAACACCATTTCCGTTTCCCATAAAATCGACCACACCTTCGAAATTTCCGAAGACAACTAAAAGCAGAGGGAGCCCCTCTGCTTTTAGTTTGTTATTTTCGTGTCGATAAACCGGTGGATAGCATCATGGAACTGAGGGGAATGGGTCGCCGGAATTTGATGATACGCCCGCTCGATCATGTGGAACGTTACGTCCTTACACTGCCTGTAGTAAAACGAATGGTAGTTAATCCAAAATTCTTTCACGCCATAAGCAAGCAGTACAGGCACCTTGATTTGAGACAACCGCTCACTGCAATCGTAATGAAGAGCCGCATCGTAATACTCATACCAAACATCTGGGTCGGACTTCGCCATGTGCTCACACAACTCACGTTTGATCTCAGCGCTTCTGAAATGGGAATGACTCAACAATTTGGCTAATGTCTCTGTACTTTGGTGTACCCACTGCATGCCGACAGAGAACTCGAAATGCAGCATACCTGTGTCCACTTTAGGAAATCCTCCTGCTAGTACGACCCCCTTCACACGGTCTGGATGAGACAGCGTCAACTCTTGCGCAACCATTCCACCACACGAATACCCAACTACAATCACCTGATCCAACTTCAAATGATCCAACAACTCCGCGACTTCATCTGCGAAGAAACGAATATCTGGTTCTTGCGTGACCGTTTCTGAATCCCCATTCCCACTTAAATCAGGAAAAATCACCCGATAGTGCTCAGCTAAAGGGTGCTGCATTTTAAATACTTTTCTACCCATGCCAGGTGGGTGGATGAATACAAATGCTTCTCCATTACCTTTATCGTCGTAGTATAACTGTTTGCCTTGTTTATTCGTATAGTACGGCATATAGGGTCCTCCGCTCTTCACTCGTTCTTCCTATCCTTTGCAAAAGGACGAACCCTATACCAACTATGTCGATTTACGTAACAATCGTTGCTAGCGTTGACACTTCAAATTATCCAGTCGTACACTTAATGAAAAGCGTTTATTTAGGAAGGGGAACATTATGAAACGATTGCACTTGATAGGATGGGTCGGAGTCATTCTTCTTTTGCTCAGTGCTTGTGGAACGAGCGAAGAGAATAATGCAGCAAATGGAACAGAAGGAATGGAGAACACATTAGGCTGGGAGGTCGGCACACTCGAAGCGACCACTCATGCGGGAGAATCTTTTTCAACAGATGACATGGACGGAACTGTCTACATAGCTGATTTCATCTTCACCTCATGTGAGACCGTCTGCCCACCGATGACACGGAATATGGTTCAACTCCAGCAAAAAATGCAAGAAGAAGGAGTAGAAGCTGAGATTGTCTCGTTCAGTGTAGACCCGAACGTAGACACTCCAGAAAAGCTCACTCAATTCGGTGAAAAATACGGAGCAGACCTCGACAGCAATTGGACGTTTGTCACAGGCTATGAACAGCAAACAATCGCAGACTTCGCCAAGAGCAGTTTTAAAACACAGGCGGATAAAATTCAAGACAATGATCAAGTCATTCACGGATCTTCCTTTTATTTGGTCAGCAAGGATGGCATTGTCTTGAAAAAATACAGCGGAGCACAAGAAGTGCCTTATGACGAAATCATCGCCGATGCCAAAAAAGCAGCAAAATAAAAAATCCCCTCTGAATTCTGTTCAGAGGGGATTCGTTTATTCACCGATCAGTGAGTTGAAGAAATTCGCTAGCGCACGGAAAAAGTCCTGAATTGCAGAAACAATCCTGTTCCAAAAGCCGTCATCATTGATTAAGTCTTGCAAACCATTCGTCAAGTCGTTCAATTGATTACGGACTTGGTCGAAATCTATATTCAAGTTCCGCATTTTATCAAATAGATCAGCCAATCGCTGGCGATCTTCTGGACTGAGTTCAATATTCAACGATTGCAGTTGCTCTTGAACAATCTGCTCCACTTCTTCTTTGGTAGCAGGGTCTTGTTCGGCAATCGCCTTTTTAATTTCTGTCAGTAATTCACTTATTTTCGCTTGGTCAATCCCTTGTTCCTCGGCGATTTCTGTGGCAATATCCAGCTCTTCACTGGCTACTTGCATGCGATCTTCGTCGAGTTTGACGCCTTTTGCATCGTACGCTTTATAAATCCCCGTCAGCGCAGAATGCCCGCTCACTTTCACGGAAGATGCGACCAGTACATCTGCATTCTCGACTCCTGCTGTTAGCAAGGCGTTTGTGTACATTTCTTTCGATACTTGTGTAATATTATCGGGCGTGACTATTTCAATATTCAAGCCTTGTCCATTGTCTTGGTGTATGATTTTCACAGATGAGTACATGTTAGAGTTCGGGTTGCCCCCGATGTAGTTTGCTAAATCTTGACCATTGACTGTAAACTCATCGACCTGCTCATGCTGATTGACTTCAAGCAGCTCTTTCACTTCTGCTTTTTGGGCATCCGTCAAAGCTTCTCCGTACACAACAATCGGTAAACCGAGCTTTTCGTTGATTCCTTGATCCCCAGACGATGCTAACGCCGTACTAGGTAGAACCAAGCTGAACAAAACCAGATAAACCGCAACAATCGTAAGCCATTTTTTCATTAACCATTCTCCTTACTTATCATTCAAAAAAGTCTATGCCTCACCTTCCCCCTATTATACCTCAGCAGAACGCTCGCACCTACTGTTTCTTTTCATTACAATGGAAGTGGACATATTAGAGAGGAAGTGAGCTTATGGTGCTCCTTAAACGACTCGGATTATATGTATTCGTCATCGCTTTCTTTTTTGCAGGTGTGACCCACTTCATTTATGACCACGGTTTTGCAGCTATGCTCCCTGGTTGGGTACCACTCAAACTAGAGATCGTTTACGTAAGTGGAATCGTAGAGTGGCTGCTTGCACTCCTCTTGATCTTCCCTCAGACAAGAAGAGCAGCCGGCATTGCAACTGCCATCTTTCTGGTGCTTGTCGTTCCAGCTAATTTCTATGCGGCTATTTACAACATTCCTGCGCCGTGGAGTGAAGAATCTAATCAAACTGCTCTGTGGATCCGGATTTTATTCCAACCATTATTGATTTGGTGGGTTTTAGCCGTATCGAAAGAGTCGAATCGCACGTTCTGATTTGATACACTGAAAAACAAAAGGAGGATGTTTATGCGTTTAGAAGGTAAGAAAGTCATTGCTCTTGTCAGTAAAGACTTCGAAGATCTCGAACTATGGTATCCCCTTCTCCGTTTACAGGAAGAAGGCGCAACCGTTCACTTAGTAGGGGAAAAAGCAGGAGAAGAGTATCCTGGAAAATACGGAGTACCCGCGACATCGGATTATGCTTTCGATGACATCACCCCATCAGACTACGATGGCATCCTTGTTCCAGGAGGTTGGTCTCCGGACAAATTACGCCGCTATGACCAAGTCATGGATATGATCCACCATATGGATGAAAAGGAAAAACCAATCGGCCAAATTTGCCACGCTGGATGGGTATTGATCTCTGCAGACATTCTTAAAGGACGAAAAGTTACCAGCACGCCCGGCATTAAACATGACATGATGAATGCAGGCGCAACATGGGTCGATGAAGCCGTTGTGCAGGACGGTCACATCATCTCTGCCCGTCGTCCACCAGATCTACCACCTTACGCAAAAGCTTTTGCCGATGCCTTAGCAGAGCAATAAAAGATAAAGAAAAACGGACCCGACAACGGGTCCGTTTTTCAGTTAATTTAAATAACGGTTCTGTTATTAGATCAGTGGACCGCGGGGTGGAAAACAGCTCGCTTTCCGCGGCGGACGCCGAGCCTCCTCGGGCTAGCGCCCTGTGGGGTCTCGCCGTTGTCCGTGCATCCCGCAGGAGTCTCACAGTTTTCCACCCCACTATACTAAAGATTAGAGTACAGAACCTAACGCTATTAACCGGGTTTTGCCATACACGCTTCATTTAAAACAGAGAACATAAGAGGTTTGTCCTTCCTACTGCAAAGGGGCGGAGAAACGGGGGGAGACTCCTACGAAAGCATAATGCAGTCTGATGCCCAGCGGCCTCCCATGTAAAGCGACTCCTTTCTCCTCTCCCGCCTCATAAAACCTAATGGAACCGACAGAAATCCCTCGACACTCCGAAAAGGTGACAATTCCAATCGGCTCATTTTTATTTTTCCATGGCACGTTTGGCAAGCATACTGATGACCGCATCATCCATGGGTGGATTGTGCAAGCCAGCCCGGACGTCACGGTAATATTTTTCAAAAGCATTTTGCTTGGATAGACCGCGTCCTCCGGCAATCCGCATCGCAAGGTCGACGACTTCGTTCGCCGTGTTCGTAACAGCAAGCTTGACTGCTGCAAGATCGGCGCTGATTTCATCACGACGCTCCGGTTCCTCATCCCATTGCTTCGCTACGCTGTATAAATAGGAGTGTGCTTGCATGAGTTTCCATTCCATTTGTCCGATTTTCTCTTGGATATGGGGAACTTCTGAAATCGTAGTATCCAAGCTATTCGGTTGAAAGCTCTGGGCAAATGCAATGGCATCATTGCGAGCTGCGACCGCAATTCCAAGGTAACAAGCGGGAATATGCAACAACCAACCTTTTGGTGAAGCTTTCTTATCGCCTTTCACTTCGACAAGGTCCTCTACATTCAATTCCACATTCTCAAGCACTAGGTCATGGCTGCCTGTTCCTCTCATTCCAAGCGTATCCCATGTGTGTTCTACTTTCAGTCCAGGCTGATGACGATCAATTAGAAACCACCCGACCTGATCAAGATCCTCCACGTAGGCAGAAACGATGTAGTAATCCAAGTGATCCGCCATCGAAGTGAATGACTTACGACCTATGACCACATATTGGTTGCCGTCTCTTACAGCTTTCGTCTCTGGAATTCCTCCACGAGTCGGACTGCCTGTTGCAGGCTCTGTGGCTGCGCGATTTACCACCTTCTGCTCTTCCCGCACTTCTTTGGCCAATCGCTCAAAAGCGTGTGGTTCCCACAGCGAATCAAGCGACAGTTCCATCATCACTCCTACATGCCACCCGATGGAAAGGGCTACAGAACCGTCTCCTTCTGCAATCTTTTCTTGAATCAGCAGAAACTCGTATAAAGACAGTCCTTCTTTTTCAACCGGAAGCGATGGATATCCTTCGCTCTTGATCACCTTCAGTGTTTCAGGTGAGAAATTAGCGTCTTCGTCTGTTTGTTGAATATGTTTTCTTGCCTCTTGGGCAATTCGAGACGCTTTATCCAGCAGCTCTTGGTGACGTTCGTTTTTCACCAATGCATCAAACATCGATTTCATTTAGTTTCACTCCTGCATAGATTTTATTTAAATCATACAAAAACACTCGGCTTTAAGCTAGTGACTCGCTCAGAGTATTCCCTATATCTTCCTATGTAAAAAGCCCGACCATGAAAGTCGGGCTCTTCGCTATTATCGTATGGAATAGAGCGCCTGTTTAACAGATGCGTATGTTAGAAGAGATAAGTCGGAAAAATCAGCATACGGAGTGCTTTGGATAGCGAAAGAAGGCTTTATTCCGGTGATAACTAACGTTGTACCCATCAGGTCAAGCAGTTGATTCATTTGGTAGATCCCCATGTGGACGCCTTCGTTATAAGAATGAACCGCAGACATGTCCATAATTAAGAAATCATCCTTGGACTCTTTCACATGATGGCTCACAGACTCAAGCATTTGCTGCAAGCGTTCATCATCTAGCGTACCAACTAGAGGTAAAACAGAGATTCCTTCCTCTAAGGGAACGATCGGAGTGGATAAGCGCTTCACTTCTGACAAGTAATGACCGATCAACTCTTCTTGCTCCCGTCGTTTCGTCACATCCTTCTGGACGCCTACGAAATATTTCTGTCCCATTTGTTCAATAAAGACAGAAAAGATTTGGAGTTCGTTCCAAAACGGTGAACCATCTTTCTTGTAATTCTTGATTTCGACTGTCACCGTTTCATCCTGTGCCATTCCTTTTCGAATCTTCTCTACAGCTACCTGGGTCGTATCATCTCCTTGAAGGAAGCGACAGTTACGCCCTAGGATCTCCTCGCTTTCATAACCCGTCAAATCTTTGAACCCTTGGTTGCAGTAAATCATGGGGTTATCTTCTTGTTCGGGATCTGTAATGACTACCCCAGCCCCAACTCGATCAATGGCTGCTTTAATAAACTCGTTCTGCTGGATTTCTTCTAATTTTGAGAATGTATAATGATGATCCATCTCGATCGATCTCCTTTGAAAATGGATTGAATACTTTTATAGTAAAATGAATCTCGGAAAATTTCCAATCAAACCATTAAAATGACATAGTGCCGATGGTTCTTTCTTGCCCTTTGAAACTTATCCATGCCGCTCCACATGTTTGGTATCATGTTTTTATGTAATAATCACTAAGGGAACGCTTATGTTTACAGTATATCAAAAAGTCGCTTTTCCCTCACCTTGCTCTTTTTTTTTCCAAACAAAAAAGGCATGTTCCAAATGGAAACATACCTTGATTCTCGGGATGTTATGGACGGATTTTTTGGTAAGTATCGCTCTTTACCTAGTCTCTTCCTTCGGTGCTTTGTAAACCTTCTCTACTTCTACGCCCAGCGTCTTCAGGTAGTCGACAATCTGGTCTAGGGTTTTCATGTTTTCACCTCAGTATAATGATCAAGATTTGGCTCGAAACCACACCAATTCGTTCCGACAAACTTCTTTACGATAACGGCTCAAAAAACGTTTCACTTGCTTCCACCCCTACGATACCCTCTAACCGTCAAAGGTATGCAGAAGTCATGGAATTTAATGTTTTAATTTGCCGATTCAGGTCTTCCCTCTATTAGGTGTACTTCGACTTGAACCATCCAATCCCCTCTCTATTTCCCCATCATAACAAAAAAATCGTTCTTCAAATATCATCATTTTGTGACAATTTAAAAAGAGAGGAATTGCTTCATTTCTTTAATGAAGACGGCGGCGTGATTCGAGATTTCCTCCTCGTTCACGGGCGTGACCAACGAGAAATATCTCGTAGCTATTTTGATATAAGGTATGGACATGATGAGATCCTCTGCTTGCGTGTGCTCCACTACCGTCCTTGAAATAAAGGATACGCCAAGTCCTTCTTTTACCCCTTGGACTACACCGTGGTTACTGCCAATCGTAATCAATTTACTCGGGCGGATATTGTAGGCTTCCAACATGGAATCCATCATAGCCCGTGTACCCGACCCACTCTCCCGTGTCAGCCACGTTTGATCCTGAAGTTGCTCGAAGGTAACGCTGTCCGTTTCTCTCAAAGGATGCTGTTCAGGCACGATGACAACCATCTCATCTTCCATAAATGGCGTCGATGATAACCCTTGATGATGTACCTGCCCTTCCACCAATCCGATATCGAGCTCATGAAGCTGCACAGCTCGGTTGATACGCTCCGTGTTCTGAATCTGAACACGAAGATCAATAGCCGGATACTTGTCATCAAATTGTTTCAGCAAGGAAGGAAGAACATATTCTCCTACTGTGTAGCTCGCTCCGATGTGAATCGTTCCACTTAATTGATGCTGGAATTCATACACTTCCGCTTTCGCTTTCTCCATGACACCCATGACCTGCCTTGCACGCCTGTAAACCATCTCACCCGTTTGAGTCACGACAAACCGTTTTGGTGACCGATCGATCAACGTGGCATCGAAGTAAGATTCAACGTGGCGTATGTGAAAGCTGACTGTCGGTTGTGATAAGTTAAGGCGTTCCGCGGCTCTCGTGAAACTCTTCTCGTCCACTACCGTAATGAAAGTTTGCAGCGCTTCGAAGTCCATTTCTAACACCCCAATCATTAATATTATTAATTATTGTCATTATAAAGTTTTATTTTACTAATGTTTACTGCGGGCGTATAGTGTATGAAGGAAATCGACGTCAGAAAGTTGGATACATCTTATGAATTTTTCATCTCGACCTCTTGTATTTGGAATGGGGTTTACTGCTTTAATGGCAGGCATAGGATTCCTAGTTGCCGAATTACCTGTTTTAAATAAAACAGGACCACTCGCTGTAGCAATCTTGCTTGCTGTTTTATACCGACACTTCTTCGACTACCCTGAATCCATTCGAACCGGTATTCAGTTTTCAGCAAAAAAGCTGCTTAGACTCGCTATTATTTTATTCGGACTTAAGCTCAATATGAATTTGATCCTGAACGAAGGCATCCCCCTTCTTCTCAGAGATCTATTCGTGATCATCCTTGCTATAGGAGTCATGATGTTCCTAGCCCGACTCTTTCATGCCGACTCCTCCTTATCGATCCTACTAGGAATCGGCACCGGTGTCTGTGGTGCATCTGCCATCGCAGCCGTATCTCCAATATTGAAAGTCAAGGAAGAGGACACAGCCATCAGCGCAGGCCTCATTTCTATCGTCGGGACATTGTTCGCTGTCTTTTACACAGCGATCCGCCCATTACTGCCTCTAGACGCCGAGGCTTATGGAATGTGGGCTGGCATCAGCTTGCATGAAGTCGCACATGTCGCGCTCGCTGGTGCGCCAGCTGGAGAAGCTGGACTTGGGATGGCTCTATTATCGAAGCTTGGACGCGTCTTTTTACTTGTGCCACTAAGTTTATTATTGATCTGGGTAATGAATCGAGTGAAACAGGAAGACACTACGAACCAAATCGCCTTTCCTTGGTTCTTATTAGGATTCATAGGTATGAGCCTCCTAGGAAGTTATGTAATCGACTTGCCAGAGGCCGTTCTGGAAACGACCTCTACCGTTACCTCGTTCCTATTAACGATGGCCATGGTCGGGCTCGGCCTCAGTGTCAGCCTGAGAGAATTGAAGCAACGAGCTCTCAAACCTCTCATTCTCTTATTTGTTACTTCCATTCTACTATCGTTCGTCACCTATTGGATTGTTTAACAAGAATGAACGTTGATACTGTCACAGGGAAAATAACTCGTTTTTCTACGATAAAGGCGAGTTGTTTTCCCAAAACACTAAAGCATTCATACCTCAACAAGAGCATTTGAATACTATAGAAGAAGGACAATCAATAAGAAAAGTACAATTGCACCTATCACCACAGCAGCTGTTTTACCTTTTATTCCTCTTGTCAATGCTGACATGCTTCCTGTTTCCCCTTGGTCCATCGCATCTTTTATCGCACCACTTTTGTTTTGCTCCAGTTGCTCAAGCCTTTTCCGTTTCTGCTCTGGCGTTTCTTTTCCCGTCATTCTATGCCTCCTTAACTACTGATTTTCTAAAAAAGATATCACATGTGGAATATAATAGAAAGACAGGAATAATGCGTAGCCTCCTTTTATTCTCGACATCATTTGCTACAATAGAATGGTATAGTTCTAAAAAGGATGAGTTTATGAGTATCGAAATATTATCCCACCAGGAACCGGGCACTGCTGAGCAAATCTTGAGTATTCAAGAGGCTTCTTATGCAGTAGAAGCGGAACTGATTGGGTTTTCGGATATCCCACCTTTAAGAGATTCCGTTCAATCTATTATGGAAAATGACGAGACGTTTGTCGGCTATGTACAAAACGGTGAAATTCTGGGTGTTCTCACCTACAAAGAAGAACAAGAAGAAATAGATATTTATAGGCTGATGGTCAATCCACAACACTTCCGAAAAAAAATAGGTTCTTCCCTGCTAGAATATTTAGTGACAACCATCCATGGTAAGCCACTCATAGTTCAGACAGGTAAAGGGAATGAACCAGCTTTAAGTTTGTATAAGAAATACGGCTTCGAACAAACGGACGAAGTGGAAGTGGAGCCTGATGTTCGATTGGTTATGTTGATCAAGCAGTAGATGACATAAGTAAAAGGGACGGACCCAGACATTGGTACTGGATCCGTCCCTTTATTATATTTCTTCTAATCTTTTATCTCGTATTGGTTCTCTTCTTCTACAAAGCGATTGTATCTTCTTTGGAACCAGAAGAAAAGATGACTGACGAACACTTTCAAGATCGCATAACCCGGAATTGCCAAGATAATACCGATAATGCCGAACAAGTGTCCTGCAGTTAATAGGACAAAGATGATCGTCACTGGGTGGATGTGCAGGCTTTTACCCATAATCTGAGGTGAAATGAACTTCCCTTCCAGCAACTGAACAACCGTCCAAACGAAAGCAAGCTTCAACACCATGAAAGGGGACGTCACAATAGCAATGATCAACGCGGGTGTAATGGCGATCATCGGCCCCAAGTATGGGACGACACTTGTAACACTCGCAATCGCAGCAAGCAACAACGCGTAATCTAATCCGATAATGACGAATCCAATGTACATCATTACACCAATGCAGAAGCTGACAATGATTTGACCTTGAATATATGCACTGAGTTGATGATCAATCCCCTTGAACACACTCCACACTTCCCCGCGCACTTTCGGAGGAAAGAAGCTAATGATTTTCTCAGGAAGCTTATGACCATCTTTCAATAAATAAAACAGGATGAACGGTAGCGTCACAATGGCAATTAATACAGTCGTGACCGTCGTGATGAACGTTGTGATCCCTTCAACGGTCTGTTGGGCATAAGTGGACAGGTCTGGAATTTGATTCAAGAAACCGTTGATATTCTGAAAGATGTCATTGTAGTAATCGCTGATTACGGAGCTTCTCAACCATTGATCCATCGAGTTCAGCAAATCACGCAAATACCTTGGAAGTTCCTCTGCTAAACTGACAAACTGCTTCTCTAGAAACGGAACGATGAGAATAATAAGAAGCGTGATCAATCCGACTACGACCAACAAAGTAATCAGAATTCCCCACACCCGTTTGATACGCCACGATTCAAGCAGATGAATGATCGGGCGGAGCAAATAATAGACGACTACCGAGAGAATAACCGGCAACGCCACCGTTTCAATTGCCATAATCAGCGGGTGAAATATAAACCCTACTGTGGAATAGACCAAAATATTCAAGCCAACGATCAACAACAAACCCAATATGTACAATAATGTACGGCCACCAAAGAAACGGATGACCGGCGCTGAATCCCATCGATTCACCAGACTTCCCCCTTCCGTTCTCTATTTATCTTAGAGTTTACCACATTTACCAGAAAAAAATCGTGCCTCTAAAGCTTAGGCACGATGCTTTCTATATTATCGACGCTTACGTAAGATTTTACGGACAATCGGATAAATGACCGGGCCATATTTGAACACTCTGCGAATCAGTCGTCCCATCTGGTAAAAGGCCTCCTTCTGAAAGTGTTACTATACCCTTCCCGATAAAGGCATCGGACAAACTTTTCCAGTTACCCGCTGACCGTCTGCAAGTAGATCGATTTGGCTTCGGTAATATCCTTCGTCCCATGCACAAGTACACGTCCGTCTCTAAAGAAAACGAGACGATGCTCACCACTCTCATAAGACAATAAAAATGCATTCTCTTTGACCTTGCTTTGTGTAAGACGCTGTTTTAATTCTTCGAAACCCCTTTCCTTTACATACGCAGGACGGATCTGAACGGTATCCCTCCCGCATAACACGGCTGTCTTCGTTTGGTTTTCAATGGAAAGAGAGGGGTACGTCGGATTCAAACCGCAAGATGGACAATCCTGCTTCTTGACGTTGTTTACAGAGATAGAGGAATACCGTTGCTGCCATAGATCGAAAGTGATGAACTTCTGGTTCACCGCAGCCACATCATCCACTAGAAGCTTCATTGTGTCAGCGACTTGATGAGCCGTTACCATCTGTACCACCGGGCTAATTACCCCGACCGTATCACACGTTGCTCCTCCTAACGGGACCGTATCCATAAGACAGCGCAAGCATGCGTTCTCTCCAGGAATAATTGTATAACTCACCCCATGACTACCGACACATGCACCGTAGATCCACGGAACATTCCATTTTTGGGAAAGGTCATTGATCAGGAGCCGTGTTTCAAAATTATCTGTTGCATCCAACACTACGTCTACTCCTTCAAGCAATTCCTCCAACTCTTCCCGCCCTGCATCTTTTATATGTATATCAATCTGCACATCACGGTTCACTTGCTCTAGCCTTGTTTTCGCAGCAACGACCTTCGGCAGACGACGGGCGGCGTCAGACTCTCCGAACAGCTGCTGCCGCTGCAAGTTACTCCATTCCACGTAATCACGGTCAATCAGGGTTATACGACCGATGCCGGCACGAACGAGTTGTTCTGCACAACTCGTCCCTAAGGCTCCCACCCCTACCAGCAGGACATGCTTTTCACGAATCTTTCGCTGACCCTCATCACCTATTGGCGAAAATAACCGCTGCCTCGAATAGCGATCCTCTTTCATCGTTCAAGCACACTCCTTTTTATCTCATCACACTACCACCGGAGATTTTCACAGATTCACCAACAATATTTCCAGCGGCATCTGTCAATAAATAAACGATCGTCCGTGCGACTTCTTCTGGTGTAGAAATCCTGCCAGAAGGTATTCCCTCTTCGGCAAGTTCCCGTTGTTCTTTGTAACTTCTACCTTCCCTTTCGCCTTTTCCACGGATGGCTTCTTGCCCCATCTCGGTATCCACAAAGCCCGGACATACCGCATTGACTCTAATACCATGTTCGATCGCTTCATAGGCAAAAGATTGGGTAAAACCTGTAATGGCGAATTTCGAACCACTATAAGCTGTATTTCCATGCGTCCCCCTCAGACCAGATAGTGAGGACAAATTGACAATAGACCCATCATTCCCCTTCATCTGTTCAAACACCGTCTGCGTGAACAGTACCGTCGAGAAGAAATTAAGCTCCATCACTTTACGCATTTCATCTTCTGAAAGCTGCTCTAACGGACCTCCTCCAATTACCCCGGCGGAGTTCACCAACCCATGAATCGGCCCAACAGTATCGGTGGCTGTGGAAACAATTTGTTGGCGACCTTCCTCTTTATTCAAGTCTGCTGTAACCACACAAATTTTCGCTTCTTCATTTATAGTAGCACACTCCTCTTTGAGGTCTGCCAATTTGTCTTCCTTCCTACCAGTGATCGTAACATCGCCACCTGCTTTTACAATCTCTTTGGCAGCCTCGTATCCAATACCTCCGGTTGCTCCAGTCACAATAATATGACGCCCTCTCAAAGCTTCGTTCGAAAAAATGTTCATACCTTTCTCCTCCTTCCCCCTTCAGATAGCCAATTTGATAGAAAACGAAACGTCGAGATGGAAAATATATGATACACTCGGACAAAATCAAAGGAGGGAGAAAGATGGAACTTATTTTCATTAGACATGGGGCTGGAGAACACACCCTACATCCACCAGAGAGTTTACAAATAAGAGACCCACACTTGACGGACCAAGGTATTGAACAGGCAAAACAATTGCAAGAGGATCTTCCTTTGACAGAAGAAGATATGTTGTTAGTAAGTCCGGTGCGTCGAACCCTTGAAACCGTTGCTATTTGGAGTGAAGGTATCCAATGCAAGAAGCTGGTAAGTCCTTTGGTTTCTCCGAGAATGTTTCCTCAGAATCCAGAATGGAGTACCCTTCCTTGCGACCGGCTGCTAAGTAGAGGCTTGATTGAAGAAGAGTTCCCTATGTACACAATTGATGACACCACACCTGAAACACTTTGGACTGATGGGATAAATACCATGCCCGAGGAGCTATTCAAAGAACACGCCGAGCCGTTCCTCTCCTGGTGTAAATCTCAAGAGCGCGATCGTCTATACATCGTCTCCCATGATGGCACCATCACATCCTATCGGCAGCTAATCTCAGGAAAGCGTCTAACAAGAAAAGACTTCCCAAAAGAAACAGCCTCGTTCAAACTGAAGTTGTAATTGGACAAAAAAAATCAGCGCTTAAGTGACAGATGCTGTCCTTAATGCGCTGATCCATGGTACCCCTTTTTTAAGGAAGTCTGCCATGTTAATTCTTATTTTATTTCTTCTCATAGCTATCCTTCACCACGTCAGATGTTATTTACGCTTACTGTTCTGCTTACGGGAAGCAAAGAGCGTTTTCCCACTTTTCGTGCGCTTTCCGCCTTTGGTTTTCACTGCATTCTTGCCTTCAGGGCTATTTTTGTAATCTTCATCGAAAAGCTCACGAGCTTTTGAATATAGCAGAGTCATCGTGGTGACCTCCTTTTCTTTATAGGGTTATAATTCGATTCCCCCTGATAATATTAGTAAAACATTATATACGCAAGAGAAAAATTTTATTTCTCATTATTTTCTTTTTGTGACATTTTGAGCAACTTATTCGCTTCCCTCACACCCCCTTTTTATACTATTAGTAAAGGTTCCATCATTAAGGAGGATGTTTATATGTTGAAAGTCGCAGCACTAGTCGGAAGCATACGCAAAGATTCTTATAACCACAAATTAGCCGAATTCATGAAGGATCGCTATAAAGAGGAGCTGGATATTCGTATTACACCGATTCACCTTCTTCCTCACTACAATCCGGACACGGAGCAAGAGCCACCAGAAGCTGTCCAACATTTTAAAGCGCAGCTCTCAGATGTCGATGCGTTTCTTATTGTCACTGCCGAATACAACCACTCTATCCCAGGTGTTTTGAAAAATGCCCTTGATTGGTTGTCACGAGGAAATAAAGAAATGGAAGGGAAACCTACGTTCATCGCCGGAGCAAGCATGGGGGCTCTTGGAACAGTAAGAGCACAGATGCATTTGCGACAGATCATGAACGCTCCAGGTATGGGGGCACGTGTCATTCCAGGCAACGAAATCCTCATCGGTCAGGTACAGCATAAAGTCGATGAAAAAGGTTATATAGCTGATGAAAAGACTATAGAGTTCATGGATGGTGTCGTGGAGCAGTTTACTATGTTCGTCGGAAAAGAAAAGATTGAGAGATAAGTAGAACACTATATCACTCGAAAAAATTCAATAGATTAATAGTTTAAGCTCCTATAGTTACGTGGTAACAAAATAATAAATAAAAAAACAGACGGCTTTAATAAACCGTCTGTTTTACTTACTATATGATTAATTTAAGATAGTTACTTCTACACTTTGACGTCCAAAGTCTAGCGCATTAGAACGGTCTGGCATGAATACATCGATACGGTTGCCTTGGATTGCGCCACCAGTATCACCAGCTACAGCACGTCCATATCCTTCAACATATACTTCAGAACCGAGTGGGATTACATCTGGGTCAACTGCGATTACTTTTTGGTTAGGGTTAGCTCTTAGGTCGATTCCTGTTGCTGTTACACCAGAGCAGCCACTGCAGAATGCTGTATAAGCAGTCGCTTCAACTGTCAACGTACGACCCTCTACTTGAGAAGAATCTTGTGAAGAAGAAGTAGATTCTGCTTCGCTAGTAGATTGGGTTGTTGTAGTTGTAGCTTTAGCTTCTCCATTAAGGCTAAGCTGTTGTCCTGGTTGAATGATATTGGAGCTAAGGCCGTTAGCCGCTTTAAGGGAAGCTACACTTAGACCGTTTTGCGTAGCGATGCTGTATAGCGTGTCCCCAGAACGGACCGTGTACGTGCCTGCATTATTGTTTTGTGCTTGACTAGTAGATTGTTGAGTTGCTTTAGACTCACCGTTCAAGCTTAACTTCTGGCCAGGATAGATCAAGTCAGAGTTAAGACCGTTAGCCGCTTTAAGAGAAGAAACGCTTGTACCGTGCTTCTGAGCGATGCTGTATAACGTATCACCTTTACGGATCGTGTACGTGCTTGCATTTCCTTGATCGCTTGAAGAAGCCGATGCGTTTGAACTATCTCCGTGCAGTTTCAGTTCTTGTTGTGGAAAGATTAGATTAGATGTTAGATTGTTTGCTTGTTTAATATCTGAAACAGATACACCATTTTTTTGTGCAATGCTGAATAGCGTATCTCCCTTTTTAACTGTAACGTTTTCGTGTGCACTTGCTGTTACTGTAGTTGCCGCCATAATCGAACTCACTGCTGCCAAAGATAGAATTGTTTTTTTCATTATTGATTGCCTCCTTGGTAAACAGCGTGTTATTCCTCCGAGATCGCTGATGTCTCGCAAGCGCTGTTCTCAATTTCACAATTTCTATAGTAACTACTAGAGAGGCATACATCAATAACAGAAAAACAACATTACCTTTACATATATTACATCCCTATTACTCACTTGTAACATGAGAATCTTGAATTCTTATTTTTTCTTATTAGAACGGTCACAATACCTGTGTATTGCATCCCTCAAAAATTCAGCATATCCTTCTTTCCATTTATCAATATTTTTCTTGAAGCGAGGGTCATTTACATACATATCTCCAAGACCACGGAAGATTTCATCTGAACATGTATAGAAGTGATCCGTAATGTGTTGTTGCTTCTGACCAATCAACCTTTGCACTTCTTGATCAGCTGGTCCGTACTCCATCCTTGCGATAATCTGACGATCGATTTCATTAGATTCGTTCTGTATCTTCTTCCAATCTTCATCTGTGTAGGACGCTGTCTTCTGTTTCGATTCACGATAGGCATCCGTATCGCCCCAGCGCTCCTTCACCTCTGCTTCATACTTCTCTTGATGTTTCTCCATTTCCTCACGACTAAACGGCTCGAAACGCTCTTTATCCGTCATCGTTTTTCCTCCTTCTAGCGAATCCAGCGTTTGGTCAACAGACTTTACCATTCGCTCAATTCGCTTTTTCTTTTCCATTAAGATTTCTTTGTGTTGACGGAGGGCAGACGCTTGATCAAATTCAGGATCATCGATTATTTGTTTTATTCGGCTCAAAGAAAAGTCCATTTCTTTAAAGAATAAGATTTGCTGTAACCTCGTGACTTCCACTTGACCATAATATCGATAACCGTTTTCCCCTATTTCTTTAGGAGACAATAATCCGATATGATCATAATGGTGGAGCGTGCGCACACTCACACCGGTGAGTTCTGCCAATTCTTTCACTTTGTACACAGTGATCACCTCTTTGCTTACATTACGGTATGACGTTACGTCAGTGTCAACGTTACACACACCAACAAACTGGGAATAACCGAAAAATTTCAAGATATTTGCAAATGACTTTTTTTATCTTTAAATAAAGATTATAATAAAAATAGGACATAAAGGTTGAGGGGGAATATAACTTGAAGAGTTACATGGTGATTGAGCCGACCAGGTTTAATCGTATCCATATGAATTATCTTTCTCCTGCTTACAAGTTTTATCATCATCAGTTAAAGGATGCTGAGTCCGATACCATTGCGGCGGAACGGACTCGAGAGTTCTGTTTCACTCATAAGCAGACGGAATTGGAAGATCAACTTGCGATGATGGAATTTCTCTATATGAATGACTACTTTACAGACTTAGAGAAAGCACTTGAGTTCGAATATCTCCACTCAGAAGTCAAAGACCTGTACAGGATTGTTCTCGACAGGAAGACAACACGTCTGACGGAACAAGATTTACAGGAAATGGAGACAATGGAATTCGAACACCCATCCCTTAAGTGCATCCATCTGTTCCTTCTCGTTTATGCGTACTATGATATGAAAAAATTCGCAGGAATGGATAAGTACACCGAAGATATTCAAGAAGCTTTGTTCACAATCAACGAACCGTTATTTCATTACTTCATGAAGCTGCGTTTTGACGAATTGACGTTCCATCATTATTTCAAAACGAACAGTCTAGTACTCGCAAGGAAGTTCGCTTATAAGTATATAAGCTCAGGACTGGCACCCAAAAAACAAGCAACGATGCACAGCCACTTAGCACTCACCTATGCCTTCGAAGATTACGAGACTTCTTTAGAATACTTAAAACAGACGAAAAGAATTGCGGATGATCATAATCTTACGGCCATTTCCCAATCTGTCACAGAAAACTCTATTCCTTTCATCTCAGCCTTTCACCATCGCACGGAAAATGTAAAAACCAATGACCCTGTTGAAATCGCCCACTTATCTATTGCACGAGGGAATCCAGAAAAAGCGATTGAAATTCTCGAGTCCCGTTCGTCATTAAGTCCATTCCAACAGAGCTATCTTGGTCTTGCCAAAAAAGATTTAGCACTGTTACGTGATGCTAAACATCGATTTGTCCACGATAATGGAGATATGTTCTTCGCCCAACTCCCGGAACATTACATGAAGCGTATTTTGACCATTGTGTAAAGAAGCTGTTCAGCTAAACAGCTTCTTTTTTCATTCAACAGGAATTTATGTCCTGCTTGAAGAAATAAGGAGCGAGACACTTTTTATAAAAAGAGGTTGATTACACATGAATATGTACTGTCAAAGTGCTTTCCACCAGTTAGAAGTTGTGATTGCCTCTATTTCAGAGATGGTCGGGCAACTGAACGAAGAAGACTTGTCCTTCCGACCGACGGTAGGAAAGCGATCCATTCGGGAATTGCTCGAACATATCGCGTCAATCCCTCTAGCCGATGGGCACATTGCGAATGAAGCGACACAAGAAGAAATGGAGACGTTCTACGCCTCTATTTCCTTAAACACGAAAGACGAAATTCTAGAAACTTTATTTGATCACTTCTCCCAACTGAAGATCCAATTCGAAAATTACACAGAAGATCAACTTTTTACAGAAACAACCTCTTGGTGGGGCGTTACGTACACCCGGTTCGGGTGGCTTTTGCAGATCATCGCCCATATGTATCACCACCGTGGACAGTTGCATGCTGTGCTTGTTCACGTCTACGAAAAAGATCCTGAAATCATGTTGTTTGAATGAAAGCTTGATGGAAACAGCTCTTTAAAACAATTAAGAGAACCGAAGATCCTATATTGACACTTTGAAAAAGTTCAGATTTTGGTTTTGTATGAAATTTAGTATATCGTGTTCTGGGAAACAACTTTGCATAATACGTGCAAACAAATCCATACACAATTGAGTTTATTCCTCCTTAATTGCGAAACGTTTGCTATTCTTGATCCGGAAGCACTGGAGGTTCACAGCTTTTCTTTATATGAAAAAGAACCGAGGGAACTTTCTCAACACTATTAAGGGACGCTTTTATTAAAGCGTCCCTTGTTATTAATATAAGTATTTCATTGGCAACAGTTTTTCTATAACTTTTCCTTCTTGCCACCACACTCTCATTGCCTTTGCGCTTGGTCTAGAGCAAACGGCCTGGTGTACTTCTTCGTCGATAAAATGGACAGCTGCCCCGTCATCTAGAGCGTAACCGGGGCCAAGACTTTTCTCTTTGATTGCATTGTGAAAAGAAGGTCGTCTATCTTTCTCCCCATCATAATGCGGGCAGCAACTTCCCTTTACAAAGCCTAAGCACGGCAGAGGCTCCAGTTGATCGCCATAGGAATCGGTCAACCCTTCTTCGAACCAGCAAATTGCTCCAGCACTTATACCCGCGAGAAGAATTCCATTATCCCAAGCTTTCTTCAGGATTACATCTACTCCCCACTCACGCCAGAGAGCAAGCATACTCTTAGTGGAACCACCACCGACATAAAGTATATCCTGCTTCATGATAAACCCTTCAATGTCCCTGTTTTCCAGTTTGAATAAGGACAAATGGGAGGCCTCACAGTTTTGGTTCTGGAAAAATTCGTAGAACTTATCGATGTATTCCTGAGAGTCTCCACTAGCGGTTGGAATGAAGCAAATCTTCGGTTTCTTCTGAGTGGATTGGTTCAATATATACTCATCTAATAAGGGGTTGTCAGGCTCCATAGAGAACCCACCACCACCCATGGCAATCAACTGTTTCATAAGAACCCCTCCTATTTGCTTATGACTTCCCTAAGGAAGTTTGAATATCCTCCTTGTATGCATAAGAAAACAGTAATGATACGAGAATACCGCCACCAATCAAATTACCGATACTCGCCGGAAGCAAATTGAAGAAGATATACTCATACCATGTGTAATTGTCGTTGGCTAGAAACCCCATACTGAAGTAACCCATGTTTGCCGCGCTGTGTTGGAAGTTCCCTGCAACGAACAGAATGACCGGAAGCATCGTACCAAGGAACTTACCTGTAATATCGCGTGCTGCCGTTGTCAAAAATGCAGCCATTCCGATCAACCAGTTAGCCAATATACCAGAAACAAGAATCTCAAACCATCCTTTGACCCCGTGGTCGAGAAACTTCATTTTGTGATCTAAATACATGGAAAGTTCACTATAGAAAGGGTCCGATAGTGAAGCAGAAAACTGAATTAAAACGGCTACTAAGAAGGCACCTAGTATGTTCCCTATATAAGACGATATCCAGAATTTATAGATGTTCGCCTTCATCAACCCTGATTTATTAAAAAGATACGATGGTAACAGCACATTGATTTCTGTAAATAGAACGGATCCAGAAATGAAGACCATCGCATAGCCTGAAGCGAAACCAAGGCCTGATAACAGGTGATAAATTCCCTTCGTTTCAACACCTGAAGCAAGCAAAATGGAAAACACCGCACCAAATGTCATGAAGGACCCTGCGGTCAGAGCGAGTAAAAACTGTGCACGGAACGGCTTGTTCAGGTGGTCCCGCCCTTTTTCCCCGAATTCATCGACAATTTGAGAAGGTATATAAAACTGACGACCAGGTCTGTCTATCTTTCCATTCTGGTTTGAGTCTGTTTGTTTATCTTCGTTTGTTTCATTATTTGGTTGATTTTGATCTTGATCCAATGTCATCCCTCCCAGATGATTGTGATATTCCCGAAAAAGGAAAAAATTAATCTCCCTTGTATAGCAGAAGCTGTTTTGACATAACGTAATGGTAATCAAAGGAATAAGAAGGAGAATGAATCATGCCTAGGGAATTGTATTGTCTTGCGTGTGACGGAGAAGGACTGCTGATGGATGATGAAGAATGGCGTTATACTTGTAAAGTTTGTGGCGGAAGTGGATTCAGACCTCAAGAAGGTAGGGTTTATGACAGGGAAATAGCCGATGTAGATGCAATGAACCGCATATTGGACTGACCTACTGTTGCATATAAAAAAACCGCTGGCATAATGCCGGCGGTTTTCGTCATTTAATAGAGGCAGCTATTCGTTCTGATTGCTCGTTACGTTCTCTCATTTCATTTAGGAATAAGTCGGCAAAATAAGGATCCCACTGTGTTCCTCTGCCTTCTTCGATAATAGACAAAGCTTTCATTTGTGGCATCCCTTTTCGGTACGGTCTATCTGACGTCATCGCATCGTACGCATCCGCTACAGCCATCAACCTACCGAAGACAGGGATATCAAATCCAGAAAGACCATCTGGATAACCTTTCCCGTCGAAGCGTTCATGGTGACTTCTCACTCCTGGAAGAACAGGTTGCAATGGTTCTGGTAACTGCACTTGTTGCAATATTTCGTATCCGATCACAGGGTGCTGTTTGATCTGTTCGAACTCTTCCTCTGTGAGACGCCCCGCCTTTAACAAGACATGATCTCGGACTCCGATCTTTCCTATGTCGTGAAGAAGGGCGGACTTCCGCAATAGGTCCACCTCCCCTTCTTCGAAACCCGCTCGTTCCGCAATCCAAACCGAGTACTCTGCCACCCGTTCCGAGTGGCCTGCTGTATAAGGGTCTCGTGCATCCAGTGTAGCTGCAAATACAGTGAAGAAACTCTCCAAGAGACGTTCGTTCTCTTCGTCTCGTTCTTTGATACCTGTGATCATATGATTGAAACCTGTCACAAGATTCGAAAACTCATCCGAATAGACATTATCCATCTTTTCAAAACGACCTTTGCCAACTTGGTCGAATTGCTCTCTAAGCGTAATCATCGGATCCTCAATACTTTTATATAACAGCATAGAACTGACGGAACCCATCGCAAGGATTACGACTACGATCAAGGAAGCCCAGCTCCAATAGCCTTCAATCCCACTCCCTCCACTTTCAGCTAACCTTATCTGAGAAGCTAGAATGAAGAGTAAAACAGGGAAAACAGCCGTGAAGATGGAACTGACCATCAACTTCCTCCGAATGCTCAAATAATAATCTGTTCCGGTTTCTTCTATTGAAAAACCAAGCATTTCGGCGCGTTTGATAAGAGCAGCCAGTAACGGGTTAACCGACCTGAACGTTAAAAAGAATTCGATGAGTGCGTGCATAACAGCAATCAGTACTGCTCCGCTCCAAGCGAGTGCTATGTAATAATACGGTAAGCTGACCCAACCATTATAAATCCCCAGCAGACTAAAGCAGGAGGCAGGGACGGCAAGACCGAACAAGTGCGGCCCCATAATCCTCTGTACAGTCAGGATAGGAAATCGATGAGCGGTAAGGAAGGCCTGCCGAATCTCTTCCTTCTGCACGGATTGTTCACGGAAGACGCGTTGAATCGGCTGGACGTGTCTACGGTAAGCAACCAGCTCACCTATCCACATGATCACAACAGAAATGATCATTACAAATATCAAATACGTGGCCTCGTTTCCTTTCAAGGTCAACGTATGGAAAATAAACACACTGCCCACACCGAAAACCGCAAGCATCGAACCGATGACGTAGTTTAACAGAATGCGCTTTTGAAAGTCTTGGAAGGGTTTCATAACATTCTCCTCAAGGTGCATTATGAGTCCATTATACCAGAAACCATTAAGAAAAAAGGCACGAGTCACTCCGACTCGTGCCTTACTCACTAATACGTAATTGCTTCTTCATCCCTCGGCTTTGGCGTCTTTCTCACCAGCGCAACAATTCCTGCAATGAGGAAGGCTACACTGCCAAACAATCCGATGAATAAAGTGGCTAGTGTGAACACAACCGCTGTAATGATCAAAATTATCCCAGCAGCTTTCGGCTTTTTATTTCCTTTAAGGAAGTAAATCGATAGAATAGCGAGACCGACTGCAATGAAGGAAACGACTAGAATAAATAACGCAAAGGCTCCCATGAAATCAAACATTTGATCCATGTTGACATTCTGAAGCTCCTGCGAGTTTGGCGCTTGCTGCATTGCATTCATAAAGTCTTCTTTTGCCTGAGGATTGTTTTGGAATGATCGAAACATAAATCCGATAGCGAGCGGCAATCCATAAAGGACAATACCGATTACGGTTAACACAATTTCTGCTGTACGATTCATCGTTATTTCTCTCCTTTTCTCCATCATTTCTAAAATTAGTGTAAACAAAACAGTTATAGAGATAAAGTGTTTCTATCCCTCTCCCTCCTTTTTTACGCATGACGCCTCTCCTTGGTTTCACTTTCTTATTCATGGATGACTTTTCGGATCTTTGATAAAATAGGAAGAAATGTGTAGCAAGGGGGAATGATGCATGAATATCGTATCCATCGAACCAACTCCCAGCCCGAATTCCATGAAAATCAATTTGAAGGAGAGTCTTCCTGAAGGGGAGACTCATAACTATAAGAAGGATGATGATCACAGTTCTTCTCCTGAATTTGTGCAGCAACTATTTGCCATTGAAGGAGTGAAAGGGCTCTATCATGTCCTCGACTTCATCGCGCTGGAGCGTAACGCCCGTGTACCATGGGAGTCCATTCTTCCAGAAGTACGAAAAGTATTCGGATCGGGAGAAGGGGAGCAACCTTCCGCGTCCGGTTCTAGTGAAGAGGACTTTGGTGAAGTAAAGGTCTTCATCCAAATGTTCAAAGGGATCCCGATGCAAATTAAGCTCGACGACCGTGGTGAGGAAAAGCGCGTCGGCCTTGAGCCGCGCTTTCAAGAAGCCGCTATGGAAGCAGCACCCGCTTCTCCTAACATGATCATGGAGCGTGAATGGGTGGAGCAAAGCACTCGATATGGCGATGCGGACGAAGTCGGCGAACAGGTAAAAGAAGAGATTTCAGCAAGTTACGACCCAGAACGACTACGATCTCTTATTAAACAAGCGTTTGATCAAAACTCGAAACTAGACGAACCTGAGGAGAAAAAGTCAGATATCACGCTAGAAACATTGGATCATGATGATTGGAAGGTGCGCTATGCTGCACTCGACCGCATGGATCCAACTGCTGAAGATTACCGTATCTTAGACAAAGCTTTGGATGATGACAAAGCATCTATTCGAAGGCTTGCGACGGCTTACCTCGGAATGATCGAAGAAATGGAAACACTTCCTTTCCTTTACAAAGCATTGAAAGACAAGTCCGTCACCGTAAGGCGTACCGCGGGGGATTGTATTTCTGATCTTGGGTTCAAAGAAGCCATGCCGAAGATGATTGAATCCCTAGAAGACTCGAACCGTCTCGTCCGCTGGCGTGCTGCGATGTTCTTATACGAACTAGGGGACGAAACAGCCCTTCCTGCCTTGAAGAAAGCAGCAAACGACCCTGAATTCGAAGTCCGCTTACAAGTCAATATGGCTATCGAGCGTATTGAAGGCGGCGAAGAAGCAAAAGGCTCTGTATGGCACCAAATGACACAAGCTACTAAACAAAAACCATAGGAGGAATTACCATGAATCCATATGAAGCGTACATGAAAGAAATCTCTCAACCGATGCGTAACGAACTGACAAACGCAGGTTTCACAGAACTGACCACTCCCGAAGAAGTGGACGAGTTCATCAGCACTACTAAAGGGACATCCTTAGTAGTCGTCAACTCTGTCTGTGGATGTGCTGCCGGTTTAGCCCGCCCTTCTGCACGCGAATCCCTTTCTAATGAGAAGAAACCGGAGCAGCTTGTTACCGTATTCGCGGGCCAAGACCGAGAAGCGACAGCTCGGATGCGCGAATACTTTGAAGGCTATGAACCTTCCTCTCCATCCATGGCTGTGTTGAAAGACGGCCAAGTGGTACACTTCATCCCGCGTGAAGAGATCGAAGACCACGAACCGGAAGAAATCATCGAGAACTTAACGAAAGCTTACAACGAATATTGCTAACTATCTAAGACCACTTTCTTTAGGAAAGTGGTCTTTTTTATGTGGATATGGGGTTATCGAGGAATTCGACAACGTTACAACACAATCACTCCCACTTTTAATACTTTTGTAAGGTTTGCTTAAGTGATTTGTAAGTGCTGCCGGGTATAGTATAACCAAACCAATAAAGGAGAGTGTTTGGAAATGAAAAAATGGATGATCATGATGGGACTTGCTTCTGTACTTGTCCTCGCAGCTTGTGGAGATTCAGAAGGCGATCAAATGGATGGCGACACAGAAGAGCAGATGGAAGACGATATGAGCGGTGATTCTGGAGACATGGAAGATTCCGAAATGAATGAAGAAGGTGACATGAACGAAGATATGGAAGGTGACTCAGAGATGGATGAGAACATGGAGAAGGAAGACTCAGATATGAGTGATAGTGACATGGAAAACTCCGATATGGACGATAGTAGTGATGACCAGGAGATGGACGACCAATAATAACGCGACTCCCTCTTCGTTCATGCTATGATGAATGAAATAAGACGGGAGGCATACGAAATGACCACAAAAACCATATTAATCGCGGATGACGAACCATCGATTCTCGATGTATGCCGGCGCTACCTGGAACGGGAAGGCTACACGATTCTAATGGCCGGGGACGGAGAAGAAGCGCTGATGAAATGGCGTCATCAACATCCCGACCTCGTCATCCTCGATTTGATGATGCCGAAAGTAGATGGCTGGCAGGTGTGTGAGACAATTCGTAAAGCGGACGAAACCCCCATCCTCATGCTCACCGCCAAGTCAGAAGACTATGACCTTCTGTTCGGTTTGACCATCGGAGCGAACGATTATATGAGTAAGCCTTTCAATCCGCAAGAACTAGTGCTCAGGGTCGGGTCCATATTCCGTCTCATCGACTCCCATAAGCATGCACCTGAACTAAAAGAACATGAATGGATGGAAGCAGGCGGAATTGTTCTCAATAGAGCAACAAGAGAAGTTACGGTCGATGGGAAAGCCGTCAATTTGACTGTAAAAGAATTCGATCTTCTGCATCTGTTAGTCACTCACCCAAAACAGGTATTTTCTAGAAGCCAGTTGCTAAGACTGGTTTGGGATACGAGCTATGACGGAGACACCACCACGGTCACCGTCCACCTCAGAAGACTTAGAGAGAAAATTGAAAAGGATGCTTCACACCCTACGAAACTGCACACGGTTTGGGGAATCGGTTATAAGTTCGATACGGGTGATGCGGAATGAAGATTAAAACGATTTTTTTAATTGCAAATGGCAGCAGTATCCTGTTTATGACGACGTTCTTGATCATTGGATATTTCTCCATGTTTTTATCAGTCGAAATGATCGGATGGCTCTCCCTTTTAACGCTCGTATCCGCTCTCGTCTCATTTATCTTGTACTACTTACTCACCTCCCCCGTCGAACGTTCGATACAACGCTTAACCGAAGAAGCCGGTCACATGTCAACACAGGACTTCGGTACATCGATTCCGGAGGAAGGTCCTTTGGAAATCCGTTTATTGACCAGACGATTCAACGATATGAGCAATCGACTGAGCCGCTCATTTGAGGCCATCCAAAAATCAGAAACCTCAAGGAAAGAACTTGTCGCCAATATTTCGCATGACCTTCGCACACCAATGGCTTCGATCCGCGCTTTTATCCAGGCGATCCAGGATGGGATCGTCGATGATCCGAAGTCTAAAGCCCAGTACATGCAGACGATTTCTTTGGAAGTCGAGCGATTGGACCAGATGATCCAACAGTTATTTGAGCTTTCCGTTTACGATTCCGGGCAGCTTGAAATACACAAAACGGCAATCGCAGCGGATCAGTGGTTGTTAGAGGTTTTAGAGCACGAGCGATTCAGCCTTGAGAACGAGCAGATTGAGGTGAACATTGACCTCCCTGAACGGGTATCAGACTTATATATCGATAAAGAAAAGATGAAGCGTGTGATGATCAACCTACTCGACAATGCCATCCGCCATTCTAAGAAACACTCGATCATTACGATTGGGCTTACTTTAAAGCAAGAAGACACCATTCTTTACATTAAAGATGAAGGGGAAGGAATCTCTCCCGAACACCTCCCTCATATCTTTGAACGAACATATCGTGTTGAAGCTTCCCGCAACAGGAAATACGCAGGCACAGGTCTCGGACTTGCCATTGCTAAACATATTGTCGAGGCACACGATGGCACCATTACTGTTTCTAGTGAATTAGGAAAAGGAAGCTGTTTTCGCATAGAGTTACCAAAAGGAGAGACAACTCATGGATAAGCGCATTTTTTATAAAAAGCAGCAGAAGTTCGGACAAAAGTTGAAGCAGCTTCACCATTGGAATGCCCTCCTCTTTACGTTCCTCGCCTTTACCGGCCTTATCCTAGTGTCGTCTGAATTCCGGCAGTGGCTGCCCCAAGTTCGCATTTGGGTGAGAGACAGCCATATCTGGATCGGATTTATCAGCCTCCTTCCCCTCCTATTCTATGGACCAAAGCTGGTTAAGCATTTGAAAACGTTAAGGAAAAGGAGAAACAACCGAGTTAACCTTTATGTCGTGCTCTTCGTGTTAGTTGCGCTGATTGCCTCAGGATTGTTGCTTACATTCCAACGCAGTCTTAACCCAGCACTCAGCTCATTCGCCTTGATTACACATGACATTATGACTTGGTTTGGTGTCCCTTACCTGTTGTACCACAGCATTACAAGGAGCCGCTGGTTCAAGGCAATCGAAAAACGACGAGCCGAGGAAAAGCAGAACAAACGCATGGTGATCGAGGAAGGGAACCCGGTTATGAATCGTCGAACCTTTTTGAGGCGTGGGACAGGTACGGGGATTGCACTTGTCTTTACTCCTTTCATTTACCAATGGGCGAAACCTTATTTAGGAATTCAAAGCAGTTCGAGCTCAACCTCCACGCTTCCTCTCACAGAAGCATTCAGCCCGATGCCGACACCATTACCAAAATCGAAACCACCGATTGGTGGCGGAAGGTCCGGTGATTTCCGTTACTATACGGTTACTCGGATGCCGGACATTTCGGATGAGAACTTCTCTTTTACAATCGACGGGCTCGTGGATCGCTCAAAGCAGTGGGATTGGAAAGACTTTGTGAACCTCAGCCGAGAAGTCCAAGTCTCAAACTTCTATTGCGTCACAGGCTGGAGCGTATATGACGTCACGTGGGAAGGAATTAAACTCCGCGACTTGTTGGAAAAAGCCGGTGTACAAAAGAAAGCCACTCACGTCAAATTCTATTCACAGGACGGCGTTTATACGGACTCTTTGACGCTCGACCAAGCGATGGATGCCGATGTAATGGTCGCCATGTTGATCGACGGGGAACTCATTCCCAATCGAAATGGCGGTCCAGTCCGACTGATTGTTCCAAAAATGTACGCGTACAAATCTGTGAAATGGCTCAATCGCATCGAGCTTATTGACGAAGAGCACATCGGCTACTGGGAACAACGTGGTTATAGTAAAGACGCATGGGTCAATCTATGATCCCATCTACCCATTTATTGTCATTTACCTTATCCTAACCTTGATGTAACCTTCTTTTTACAAACACTGGGTATAGTCACCTTGAACGGCTAAGAAGAAGGAGGCGTTATCATGTTGAAAAAGTGGTTACTAGCAATCGGACTTACCTCTGTACTTACGTTGGCGGCTTGTGGTGGAGATGATGAAGGCGACATGGAAGATCAAGAATCTGGCGAGATGGAGGACTCTGGTTCTGACGATGGTGAAATGGACAGCTCCGAAGACAATGAATCTAGCGAAGACTCCGAAAGCGAAGAATAGGAAGTAAAAAAGAGGACCTCATAATGAGGTCCTCTTTTGCAGGTTATCGAAAAAGTGTAGAGTTTAGTTTTGTTATAAAGATAGTGTTTCGTGGTCTGGAAAACAACTCGCTTTCCGTGGACGAGTGTCGAGCTTCCTCGCTCGCTTTGCTCACTGTGGGATCTCGACGATCACCTATTTCACCCGCCACTTCGGTTTATCAAACGTACGCTTCTCTAAGCTCGACGAACAATTAGGGCAGATGACTGCCTGGCTCGGAATGGGCATACAGCAATACGGACATTCCTTTTTGGTCATCGAATGCATGGGATGTTGGTGTGGCTTTTTCCAACGATTGATCTGCCTTACTACTAGGAAAACCGCAAACATAATAATCATAAACCGAATTGATGCGGTCAGGAATACTCCATAATTGATTGTTGCTGCCCCCGCCTCTTTCGCTGCTGCAAGCGACGGGTAGTAGTCTCCACTCAAGCTGATGAATAAATCTTCAAAGTTCATGCGCGCATATACCAATCCTATTGGCGGCAGCAACACATCCGTTACGAGGGAATCAATCAACGCGCTGAAAGCAGCCCCTACGACCATCCCCACACCGATATCAACAGCACTGCCGCGGACGGTGAATTCTTTGAATTCGCGGAACAGATTCATAGAATCCCTCCTTTATTCCTTACTCTATGAAAAAAGGAGACAAGCTATGTTCAGATTCTAAAGCTCAAGGCGCAGCGGAAACAGTTGAGTATTCTGCCACAATTCCATTTAAACAATCTGCCAACCCTAGAACATCCGCTTCGGTATGCGATGGATGAAATGAGATTCGTATGAATGTTTCTGCAAGTTCCTCGTCTATCCCCATCGCATCTAGTGTGGGTAAAGTACTGTCTTGGTAGGACTGACAGGCACTTCCTACAGAAAATGCATAGCCTCTCCTACTTCCTTCAAGCATCAGCCACTGACCAGGTACCCCCTCTACTAATAGACCAAGAATCGGCACCTCTTGATCACGTGTATCGCCTACCAGTTGGAATGAACTCTCTAATTTTGTTAGAAAAATAGATTTCAAGTAGGAAATACGCTCTTCTTCTACATGATGATCAGCGGCTACAACGAAGGAAGCGATACCCGGGGTGTTGAGCGTTCCAGGGCGCACACCCGACTCATGTGTAACGCTTGGAAAAATAGGTGTGAACGATAGAGAAGGGCGTATGTAAACGGCTCCTACCCCTTTCGGTCCGCCGATTTTATGAGCGGACAGTGAAAAACTGTCGACAAGTCCCACAACATTTGTTACATCGATCTTGCCGAATGCTTGGACGAAGTCACTATGCAAGAACACTCCACTCTCTGCACAGAGTCGATGGATAACTTCGAGAGGCTGAATCGTGCCGAGGTCCGAATTAACAAGTTGTACCGACACTAAAGCTGTATCTTCCGTCATTTCATCTTGTAATGCTTCTACATCGACCACTCCACTTGTTGTTAAAGGAATACGACTGATGCGCCACCCCTCTTTTTCTTTCTTCTCTACAATCCTTCTTACAGACGAATGTTCAGCAGCAGAGATGATGATGTGATTGCCACTTCCAGCAGAAAGCAGCGCCTCGATCCCGAGCCAGTTACCCTCTGTCCCTCCACTTGAAAAATATAAACCTGCCGGGTCCACATTCAGAGTAGCGGCTAGCGTTTGGCGACTGTGTTCGACAAGCGCTTTTGCATTCGTTCCGACATCGTGGACACTGCTAGTATTTCCATAATATTCTCTGGCAGCTTTCATAAAAGCACTCAGGGCATCTTCTGACATCGGGCTTGTAGCTGCATAATCAAAATACTTCAACCTTCAACACTCCCTCATTTCGACTTTTCACTTGTCATAAGTGTAATTGTATGTAAATATAGGTGTAAATACACCTGTTAAAACATAAGGAGATAACTCACATGAACAATGCGGACGTAATCATTGTCGGAAGCGGAGTTGCAGCTTTACAACTGGCGAAGCATTTACATAAGGACATTAATGTGATTGTTTTCACAAAGTCAGATGTGACGAATGGCAACTCCCGCTATGCTCAAGGTGGCATTGCAGCAGCGATTGGTGAAGTCGATCATCCCTATGCTCATTATCTAGACACAATCGACGCAGGGCGATTTGCGAACCACGCCCAAACGACACTAGAAATGACTCGAGAAGCACCAGAGATTGTCCGCGAGTTGATGGAGAGCGGATGGGCTTACGACAAAGATGACCGTGGTCACGTTCAACTCGGACGCGAAGGTGGCCACCATGACCATCGCATCATTCATAGTGGAGGCGACCAGACAGGAAAGCAACTGACGGAACACATACTCAATCAGATTGAAGCGAACGTGAAGGTTCTTGAAAATCACTTCGTCTATGAGTTGTTGGTCGAAGACGGTGTTTGCCGCGGAGTCCGTTGCATGTCTGATTCGGACGTGGAGATATTCACAGCTCCGCACGTCATTCTGTCGACCGGAGGCTGCGGTCAATTATACTCGTTCACATCGAACGCGGAAACGATTACGGGGGACGGCTTTGCTTTAGCTTATAACGCCGGCGCGGAAATCATAGACATGGAGTTCATTCAATTTCACCCGACCCTATTGTATGTCAAAGGGGAAACGCGAGGTTTGGTGACCGAGGCTCTTCGAGGTGAAGGTGCTGTTTTAGTAGATGAGAATGGACGACGGATCATGGATGGCCTCCATCCTATGGGTGATTTAGCTCCTCGGAATATTGTGGCCCAGGCGATTTATGCAGAACGGGACAAAGGACATGACGTTTACTTAGACATTCGCAACATAAAGCATTTATCCAGCAGGTTCCCGACAGTGACTGCACTATGCACCGAATACGAGGTTGATTTGATAAAAGGGTTAGTCCCCGTATCACCAGGTTGCCACTTCATCATGGGAGGTGTTGCCACCGATCGAATCGGGAGGACCACCATAGATGGGTTGTATGCCATTGGAGAGGTTGCTTGTACCGGCGTCCATGGGGCCAATCGTTTGGCGAGCAATTCCTTATTAGAAGGATTAGTGTTCGGAAAGCGTCTGGGTAAGTGGATTAATGACCAGAAACGCTCAGAACACACGAAGAAAGGTCTTCAGTTACCGCTATTACTGGAACCGCTTTGCGAATTGCCACCTGTTGGCGTTATACAAAAGACGATGATGGAGCGTGTGGGCATGGTCCGTTCAGCTGAAGGCCTGAATCAGCAATTGAAGTGGCTGGAATCCTTCCAACTCGACCGTTGGTTCTCCTTTGACTTGAGTTTGCTCACTACTAAACAAGTGACCACCCTATTCATGCTGCGAACGGCCTGGCTGATCACCATATCGGCGCTCGAGCGAGAAGAAAGTCGCGGCGCCCATTATCGTAGTGATTATCCTGAAGAACTGAAATCGTGGCAATCCAAGCAAATTGTTCAAGAAAAGAGGAAATCCAATGAACCCATTCATTTATAGGAAAAGTCTAGAATCATTTTTCATGGAGGATATCGGCGAACGTGATGTGACGAGCGACCTTCTCTTCCCTACTTACGCCAATGGTGAGATGACGCTCGTCACCAAACAGGACGGCGTTTTCTGCGGGAAAGACATCATCAAGCTAGGATACGAACTGCTCGACGCTTCTGTAGAAGTGACCGTCCACGTACCGGAAGGCGCTCACCTTGCTCCCGGAGTGCAAATCGCCACCATTCAAGGCCCAGTTAGAAGTCTATTAAAAGGAGAACGCGTCATTTTAAATTTGATCCAGCGAATGAGCGGGATTGCGACCGTCACACGAAAAGCAGTCGAAATTGTCGGAGACTCTGCGACCCGCATATGTGACACGCGTAAAACGACGCCTGGTCTGCGAACCTTTGAAAAATATGCTGTACGTGCTGGAGGAGGATACAATCACCGCTTCCGCTTGGATGATGCCGTCATGTTGAAAGACAACCATATCGCCTTTGCCGGTTCCATCGCAGCAGCCGTCGAGACAATCCGTGCTGAACTTGGCCATATGATCAAAATCGAAGTCGAAACAGAATCAGAAGAGCAGGTGAAAGAAGCCGTTGCCGCTGAGGTCGACTGCATTATGTTTGATAACCGGTCCCCTGAGGAAATCCGTCACTTGCGTACGCTTGTCCCAAGTACCATCACGACCGAAATTTCAGGTGGTATCCACCTTGATAACCTTGCTGCCTACAGGGACTTGGGAGCCGATTATATTTCACTCGGAAGCTTGACTCACTCTGCCCCGTCTCTTGATATTAGCGCCAACGTAAAACCAGAGGAGGAGAATTGATGAACCTTTTTGAAACGATGCAGACCCAACACCCCACCCTTCCGGAGCGTTACCAGAACATGTCCGAGGATGAACTGCGCTCTATAGTGAGTCGTGTGAAATCCGAGATGGGAAGCCGTTTGTTCTTACCAGGCCACCACTATCAGAAGGATGAAGTGATCGAATTCGCTGATGCACGCGGAGACTCCTTGAAGCTTGCACAACTCTCTGCTAGTCAGCACGAGGCAGAAGCCATCGTTTTTTGCGGTGTGCACTTCATGGCAGAAACGGCTGATATATTGACGCGAGAAGACCAGCACGTCTATCTCCCAGACATGCGTGCAGGCTGTTCGATGGCCGATATGGCGAACATCCAACAAACGGAAAGAGCTTGGGCAAAACTGATGGAGTTGTTTGATGATACGATCCTTCCTCTTACTTACGTTAATTCAACCGCTGCCATTAAGTCGTTCGTCGGAAAGTATGGCGGTGCTACAGTGACTTCATCCAATGCAGCGGACATGATCAAGTGGGCATTCGATCAAAAAGAACGCATCCTCTTTTTGCCGGACCAGCACTTAGGACGTAACACAGCTTATGACTTAGGAATCCGCCTTGAAGAAATGGCCGTTTGGGACCCAATCAAAGAAGAATTAATTCATGAAGTACCTGTAGAAGATGTGAAAGTCATCTTGTGGAAAGGACATTGTTCTGTCCACGAAAACTTCCGCGTGACAAACGTTGAGCAGGTACGTCGTGACTACCCTGATATGAACATCATCGTCCATCCCGAGTGTAGCCGGGAAGTCGTTGAACTCTCCGACTACGCTGGGTCGACGAACTACATTATCAACCAAATAGAAAACGCACCAGCCGGAAGTTCGTGGGCAATCGGTACAGAGATGAACCTCGTTAACCGCATTATCCAAGAGCATCCGGAGCAGCATATCATTTCCCTGAACCCGATGATGTGCCCTTGCCTTACCATGAACCGAATTGACCTTCCACACCTGGCTTGGTCCCTGGAATCGCTAGCGAACGGAAACCCGCAGAACGTCATTAAAGTGGACCCTTCCACTGCAATCGATGCGAAAAAAGCTCTCGACCGTATGCTAGAACGAGCTTAACCACCATAAGCCAAGAATGAACACGAGCCCGTTCCTATATGTATTGCTGCATAAAGAAAACCCGAACCAATCGTTCGGGTTTTCTAGATAATAATTCTATTCGTAGATATCCAATTCAGCGACATTCGGGAGACTGACTGTATGGGTACCTTCACCAAACACCTGATTTTCCTCAGAGCTTTCCAAATGGGCATCGATATCTTCGCCGACACGCAACTTGACATAGCCCCCATCTTCAATCGACCAGTCCGCTTTCAAGCTGTCTAAGGTAACATCAAGTTGAGATGCTTCTCCCCTCACTTCCACATCTACATCATATGGTAGGGAGAGGACCGGCTTCACTTGTTGGTTGCCCGTATGGAGAAGCTGAATATGCAGCGTATCCCCCACACGGTTTACGTCTACCACATCTATTACTTCCAACGTTTCTTCTTGATGGTCATTGGTTGTATATCGACCAAACATTTTTACAAGATCTGTTTGATTCGTTTCTAATTGCACCTCCTGCATTCCCATCTCTACGACGATTTTATCTACATCAGAGACTCTCTCTTCAAATACTGGCAAAGCTTTTTCCACCGTTTCGTAATAGACTTGCGCTTTCACTTCTTCTACGAGTCCAAGCGATGTAAAAGAATACAACGCAATGCCGACAGTCCCCAAGATCCCTATAAAGAAAATCGAGACAAAATCATAGTGAATGACAGGCTTTTCTTGCTTAGATAAGAACAAGTAAACTATCACTTCGCAGCCGAGAACGACTAAGATCAGCGGCCACCATGTAAGACTAATCGAAAATATATCCATATCAAGAAAGGAACTCAGCAGCAACAGCGCCCCAAGTAATACAAGCGTAAGTCCCATCGATACGGTTCCAACTCGCCATTTCCTCATGAGTGCCCCTCCTTTTTCTTAGACCCTGATAATAACTTGATGCCTCCGCCGATAAACAAGATAGATACAACGATCAACTGGAAGTACTGTTCGTAATAAAATCGTACATTCAAGTCGAATGCCTGTCTGATCTGCTCATCGAGAAGCGGAACAGCGATGCGGTCCATCAAATAAAAAACACCTAGTAAGATCAGGAGGATACCGAACCAGCGCTGATGATTGACGAACTGCTTCACGACCGGGGTATCTTCCAGTTCTTCGTATTCCATTTTGTTGCTTTGCTGGAGCGTATCAAAAAAGCTGTAAAACCAGATGACTGGAATAAGGAATAAGAAGAACGACAGGCGTAGTACGTCGAGTATATAAACGGATAGTAAGAACCCGACCATCAATTGCAATCCTCTGCGTTGCAGCCCCATGTACATATGCCCAGCTCCCGGGAAAATACCTAGTATCGTTGCGATCACTTTACTCTTCTGACCCCCGGCACGATGACGATCTAAGTCTTCGATCAACGTACGGTCCTCAAGCACCTCTCCAGCCTCTTTCTTTTTCTGCAGTTGAATAACATCAAACAGTCCATAAATCCAGATCACCGGCAGAATGAGTAAGAAAACAAGAAACCCACTTGCGGAAGTCATTGCTGTAACGAACAGCACCATGACTCCCATTCCGATGAAAGCTGTTAAGAAGGTTAGCCCTCGTTGATTCAATCCCAGGTGAAAGTGCCCAAGCCCCGGTATAAAGGATAGGATGATTGTAAAGAACCGATCCCTTTCTTCCCCTACTTGCTGGACCTCTGCCTTTTGTTGATTAGACAGCAAAGTGACGACCATATCGAGCAAATTTAGTGCCCAGACTAAAGCAGATGCCAGCAACACTAAAACGATGAACGTTTCCGAAATCCCTCCCATAACTGCAACTAAAAATCCAAACAATAACGGGGCACCAAACCCCAACATATACAAGAAACCACGAACCCTTCTGCCGATGTACATATGCCCGAATCCAGGAATCAAAGATAGGAAAAAGGCAAATATAGGCGATTTATTCATTTTACTCCTCCTTATCGATTTGTCATTTTATCCATTAAACTTCCGGTTTGATCAAGAATTTGTTCCGTCAACGATGGTTGCTGTTCAAACGAATCCGGATCCATAGAATCCGTCATCAGATTGAACACCCCAGACATCATTAAGACAAGGGTGAGCCCCGCTGCTACGAGGTAGTGAGCGAATGAACGGGACTTCTTCTGCTGCTGGAAGGTCGGATGTTCTTTCACAATGCGATTCACCGCCTCATCTGTGAAGGTTGACGGTAGCGATGAGTCTTCTTCTAATAAAAATAGATACTGATCAAAGCAGTCCTCACATTCAGAGAAATGATCTTCTAATCCATCACTCTCTTCGTCGGACAATGTTCCACTCACATAGTCGCGTATTTGAGCCTCTGACAAATGTTCCATTCAAAAATCATCCTCCTTCCAATGTTGTTTCATCCACTTCCTCGCTCGGTACAACCTCATTTCGATTGTCTTCTCCTCTAGCCGGTGCTCGCTTGCGATTGCCGCATAGGATTTCCCCTCTATGTAATACGCATAGACGACACCCTTATAGGTTTCAGGCATCTTAGCAATGGACGCTGTAACCGCCCTTGACTTTTCCTCCTGTAGCCACTCATCCTCCGCGCTCTTAGATGCTTCCTTACTAGGGGCATATTCCGTCAAAGCTTCCCTCTGACGCTGCTTCTTCCGTTTGGCATCCAATGCCGTACGAAAAGCAATTCTGGAAAGCCAGGTTTTGAACCCTTTCTGCTGATAAGAAGGGAGAGCATCCACCATCTTGATAAATGTTTCCTGCGCCACGTCTTCTGCCTCTTTCTCATCCCGCAATACGCCGAAGACGACTTGGTAGACAGTATGCTTATACTTCTCAATCACGAGACGCAGCGCCTGCTTGTGACCCTTCTTTATTTTCTCAATCAGAACATCCTCCTGAATGACACTCTCCCTCCCTTCTTGCTGACTCTATCTATATAGACGTATAATCTCCGTTTATCCCCTACAAAAAATCAGAAAAAAATTCAGAAATGCTAAAAAAGCGTACAATACGCTGAATGAAGTAGATAATGTATGGATAAATCACTAAAAACCGCTTTGACATTCCCAGAAGATTCCGTTACGATAACTAATAGACGAACAATTAACTTTCAAGCGAATAAATCGTTCGCTTTTTTGAGGTGTATAAAATGGAAAACGTATTTGATTATGAAGACATTCAATTGATTCCCGCCAAATGTATCGTGAACAGCCGCTCTGAATGCGACACGACGACCACACTCGGAAAACACAGTTTCAAGCTACCGGTCGTTCCTGCCAATATGCAGACGATCCTCGATGAGAATGTTGCTCGTTTCCTAGCTGAGGAAGGCTATTTCTACATCATGCACCGCTTCGAACCAGAAACTAGAAAGAGATTCATTAACGATATGAAACAAAACGAGCTCATCTCTTCCATCAGCGTAGGTGTCAAGGATGAAGAGTATGGCTTTATTGAAGAGTTGAAGAACGAAGGATTGAACCCTGATTACATTACGATCGACATCGCCCATGGCCATTCGCAGGCTGTCATCGATATGATTCAGCACATCAAGCAGAACCTGCCGGAAACATTTGTGATTGCCGGAAACGTCGGAACGCCTGAAGCAGTGCGTGAACTGGAGAACGCCGGGGCAGACGCAACGAAAGTCGGAATCGGACCAGGGAAAGTGTGCATTACGAAATTGAAGACCGGTTTCGGAACCGGAGGCTGGCAGTTAGCAGCAGTACGTTGGTGCGCGAAGGCTGCAAGTAAACCGGTCATCGCAGACGGCGGCATCCGCACCCACGGCGATATTGCGAAATCGATTCGCTTTGGCGCTACTATGGTCATGATTGGATCACTGTTCGCCGGACACGAGGAATCACCAGGAGAATTGATTGAAGAAGAAGGTCAGAAATTCAAAGAATACTTCGGCTCTGCTTCTGAATATCAAAAAGGCGAACGGAAGAACGTGGAAGGAAAGAAAATGATCGTACCTTATAAAGGCTCTTTGAAAGATACATTAGTGGAAATGCAGCAAGACCTGCAATCCGCTATCTCTTACGCCGGGGGAACGAACTTGGATGCTATCCGGCACGTCGATTACGTGGTTGTGAAGAACTCGATCATGAATGGCGACTCCTTGTAGAACATGCATAACACACGACCTTTTTACAAAAAATATCTCGTAAAGGAGGTCGTTGTCATGAACAAGGAGCGTGCGAAAGAGATATACAATTCTCCGGAGATGATTCATGTGATGCATGAGGACCGAGAGATTTATATTGAAGAAGTCATCGAGAAGAATGAAATGGCACGGATTCATCCTGTGGATCAGCCGAATGTGTTTCAAGAAGTGCCATTATACGAATTGAAAGAACGAACGCATTAAAAAAAGGTCAACTCTGTTATCAGGGTTGACCTTTTTCTCTGCCCTTTTGGAAGTTAAGCCAGCATAATTGGTAAGATAGACGCTTCTTATCTGACATTTCCGTATCTTGTTCGGTCTAAAACGTCCTTGACCCACCCGCTCTCTGCCATTTTCATCACCCCACCTATTTGAAATGTCAGAGAAAGGCTTTGTAACTTACCTTTTCAGCAAAAAACCCCACTTAAACGTCATAGAGGCATTCCGTGTTGAAACATTAATCAAACGTTTGTTTAAAATCAACCGATAACTTCAGGTTATACTACGATGACTTTTTTGTATTTCTCACACCTGCCCAGAGCTTATAAAATAGACCTAAGAGAACTTTTCATACAGGAAATCGAGCATGGCTTCTGACGTGGCATACAAATACATTTCCCGAAAAAGCTGCTGATCGGAAATCGGAACAAACGTCACTCCTCGATACTCGATTTGGTTCGCCATAATCGAAGGAAGGTAGGCGATGCCCATCCCTAACGAAACGAGACCCGTCATAGCTTGATAGTGCGTTTCAATCACTTCCCCAGTGAATTGACGGTCATTCATGATCAACCGGAGCTGTTCGGCTAGGGTGGATCTTTGGGAAGGAATGATTTGTGTGTATTCCAAACAATCTTCCAACGAAACGTGGCTTTGGGAAGCGAGCGGCGATGCAGCCGGTACAGCAGCCAGAAATTCATCTTTAAACAAGTACTTGGAATACAACCCTTCCACTTGAGCGATATCCTGAACAATTGCCGCGTCAATGCGGTTGTCTTTAAGAAAAGGGATGAGGTCCTGGCTATCATCTTGGATGACAGTAACGTAGAAGTTGATCCGTTGCAGCTTTGCGTAATGCTCATGGATGAAATACGAACTTAACAGCGGCGTAGAACCGAAACGAACTTCATCATGCTTTTTATATTGATTGACGGTCGTTTCCACTTGTTGAAACAAAGGCTCTAGTTCGTAAAAAAGAGATTGGCCCTTCTCCGTCAGTTGCAGCCCCTTAGACGATCTAGAAAACAAGCGGAAGCCAAGCTCTTCTTCTAATTGCTTCATCTGCTTACTGAGAGCAGGTTGGGAGATATAGAAACTCTCCGCCGCTTTTGTATAACTTTTCAGTTTGGCGATTTCGATGAAATACCTGAGTTTATGAAACAACACGGTCATGTCCTCCTTTCTCTAACTATAACCAGAAGTTATCTAAAATACAAAGAGGTGAATATTATGAAACGCCTGATCCTGTACACACTTGGTATAGCCATCACTTATTTAGGAACCTCGATTGTTGTGAAAGCAGCACTAGGTGCCGGATTTTGGTCCGCTTTGTTCGTGGGTCTCCACGAAAGGACAAGTCTGCCATCCGGACTATGGTTCGGTATCGCCCAGTTCATCCTTGTATTCATCAACGCTTTTTTGAAGAAGAGTTCTATTGAATGGTCAGCGATTTTTCCACTTCTGATCGAGAGCGCCTTCTTTACTCTTTGGCTGGACATCGTTCTTCACAGCGTCGATCTAGAAGCAGCGCCACTTTATGTAAAAGGCACAGCATTCTTACTCGGACTGGTCATCGCAACCTTCGGTGTAGGCTTGTATATCCAAACGAAGTTGACCAGATCCCCTGTAGACGAGTTGTTCCTTGCACTTAGCCAACGTCTAAAATGGCGCATCAGCACTTCTCAAATCACAATCGCAACCATCGTAACAGCATTAGCACTGTTAGCGGGTGGCCCCGTAGGTCTCGGCACTGTCCTTGCAATGTTGTTGATGGGACCTTTAGTCGAGTTCTGGGATACAAGGTTCAAAAACGCAGTCACTCTTCATCCAAAAGGCAAGATGCATCCCTTTGCTTAGTTTGATTCGAATGGAATAAACATGAAACATCCGAGAGAGGAGCCTGGTTACCCAGACTCCTCTCTTTTATGACATCGTAGCTATTTTAGTGTAGAGCTCCCCAAGAGTATGAACTTCCACTTCCTGAAGCTCCTTCACACCTTTCACCCATAACTCCGCTGTCGCCACCGCGTCATACAGGGCATGGTGGCGCTGTTGAATGGGGATTTGATAATAATCACAACAATCATCTAACGACAGCATCCCCTTATTCTCATGCGTCACTTTCGGAATAAATGCCGAATCAACAATGCGATGCTGAAAACTTTTCCTAAGCGCAAGCCATGTCGCATGGCTCATAAATTGCTTTTCATGATGGGCATGATGCGCAACGAGCACATCATTCTTCACGAACGAATAGAAGTCTTTCAGCACATCCCGAAGAGGGGGTGCTTTTGCTACATCCTCTTCCTTAAGTCCAGTCAGATCCTTAATTTCTTGAGATAATTCCTTGTCATGATGAACAAGCGAATAAAAAGTATCCTCCGGAGAAACAACTCCCCCACGGACTTTCACCGCACCGATCGAAAGGATCGAGTCTCCTTTATAAGGAAAGAAGCCTGTTGTCTCTAAATCAAACACGACCACCGGGAGTTCCTCTAACGGAACATCCATAGGGTCGCGATTCTTCATTTCCCTCTCCAAATTCCTAACATACGCCACTTTTCCCGGATCATTGCCATTAAGAGAAGAGAACCCACTACCCAGCCGGTCCGATAAATCTTTCACGAACTGAACAAATGGATTCATAGCACGCCTTCTTTCTTCATGATCGATTTCATCGTTGAAAACAATTTGTGGCCCTGTTTAATCGCTTCTTTCAGTTGTTGTTTATCTCCTTTTGATAGCTGTTTTACCGGCAGAAGATGAACCCCTTCATATGAGTCAGATTGAACTTGATAACGAAGGCGTAGTTCCAACAGCCCAAGAAAATCCTTTTCAAAAGAGCCCACCGTTGGATAGCGTTCTTTCATGGCGGCCATTCGCGACAGTGTAGAAGAATCATCCACGCCCCGGAGAAGTGCCAGCATTCTCAAAGCATTCACGTATGGAAAATAGGCGGTTTGCTTGATGTTTATATCTCCTTCGTGCTCGCCTTTCTGCTCCGGTAGTAACTGCCCGAAGATCCCTACCCCTTTTTTGATCATTTGCACGTTATCAACCAACCGGGCATATAGTCCCGTATTCTCATTTAGATAAGAAAACACTTTCTCTTTTACATGAACTAAAAATTGTTTCTCACCAACCAGTACGCGTGAGTCGAAAAAGATGGAGAAATTCCGAAGCGAAGACCATTCTGGTTCCATCAGCCACCTCTCCACCTGATTCGAAAAGGAGTCGACAGACTGGCACCACAACGGATTAGAAGCCATCACGTTCCCCTCACAATAGGCATAGCCAACGACGGCCAATCCGTCACTTATTTCCTCTCCCATCTTTAAAAAGTAGGCTTGGTGATCTCCTTCAAACAAAAGACCATGATCTTGGTCACTCCAAAACGACTGCTCATAGCGCCCCGCACTTCCCATCAGAAAAAACGCAAAAGGAGCAGGAACCTCGCCCTGCTCTCTCTCAACCTTCCCCTTAGCTAGTTGTACCGTCTGATAAATCAATTGATCATGAAAGGCATTCAGCTGGAGTGGATCCTCCGCCACAGAGCGAATCGTATCCTCTCGCCATGCCCGAATTTCTTCATATGTGGTAAACAATCAAATTCCACCCTTTATGCTCCTGACTTGGATTTTGGCGGCGTCAAGTTCTCAGGATAACCATACCCGCCGTGTTCACTAATATCAAGACCCATAATTTCCTCTTCTTCTGTGACACGAAGCCCGCCCATCGATTTGTCCATCACCTTCAAGATGATATAAGAGACGATAAAGGCATACAAACCACAACTGACTACACCTAGAATCTGAACTCCCAATTGTTCGAATCCACCACCATAAAACAGACCAGGACGACCGACCGTCGCAAGTTCCGGTGTCGCGAACAATCCGTTCGAAAGTGTACCCCAAATACCGACTGTACCGTGAACAGATAACGCAAAGATCGGATCATCTATTCTCCTCTTGTCGAAGAACCTCATACTGAAGAAGACAAATGCCCCACCGATCAGGCCAATGATGACAGCAGCCCAAGGTTCAACAAACGCACAAGATGCTGTAATAGCGACCAAACCTGCCAAGGCACCATTTAACGTCGTCGGAACGTCCGCTTTTCCTGTAACAGCCCACACCATAAGCATGGCTCCGATAGCACCAGCGCCGGCAGCAAGTTGAGTATTGAGCGCCACATAACCGAAGAAGGCATCCGCTACCCCAAATGTACTTCCTGCATTAAAGCCGAACCAACCAACCCAAAGAATCAATACACCTAAGGCTGTAAACACTTGGTTATGACCAGCAATCTCGTTGGACGAACCGTCTTTGTTGTATTTTCCGATACGCGGTTTCAAGATCATCGTCGCAGCAAGAGCAGCTGCAGCACCAGTCAAGTGAACGACAGTCGAGCCAGCGAAATCCTGTTTTCCGTGGTCAGCTAACCAACCTCCACCCCAGATCCAGTGTGCGACTACAGGATAGATCAAGATAGAAAACAAAATAGCAAATATGACATACGCTATAAGCTTCGCACGTTCAGCAAATCCACCAAAAGCAATTGTCATAGCAATTGCTGCAAAGGCAAGTTGGAACAAGAAGTCGACCGAACCCGCAAGCCCTTCGCCCATCGTAGTAGCATCACCGTAAAAGAAATTAGAAAACCCGATTATAGCGTTACCTTCCCCGTAAATCAGACCATATCCGACAGCCCAGAAAACCATTGAAACAATACCGATCGTAAATACTGTCTTACCTGCAATATGCCCTGCGTTTTTCATACGGGTCGATCCTGCTTCCAGAAGAATAAAGCCACCCTGCATAAGCAAAACCAGTATCGTGCAGACTACAATCCATAAGTTGTTCATAAGAAACGTTGCTTCCATGTAAGTACAATCCCCTTTATGTTATTTTTCCTAACATCATATGTTATTCTCAATCGTACCAAAATCTGAAAATTAACACAACAATAATGTCAGGATTTCTAACATCAAAATCATTCTATTAAAAGGAGAAGGAAATGATGCCTGTACAAGAATTAATTGTTAGACTCTTGATCACCTTCGTGACGCTGCTCGCACTAACACGGATTATGGGAAGAAAAGAAATTTCCCAAATGACCTTCTTCAACTTCGTTTCTGCGATTTCCATCGGTACCATCGGCGCCTCATTAGCTATTGACCCAACATTCAGTCTACGTAATGGCTTTATTGCCCTTTTCGCTTGGACAGCCCTTACTCTTTTGGCTGGATTGATTGATATCAAATCCAGACCTCTCCGAAAGGTAATTACCGGGGAGCCTGTCGTCGTCATCGAAAATGGAGAGATAAAGGAGAAGGGGTTGAAAAAGACTAGACTTGATCTTGAGTCGTTGGAAGTAATGCTCCGGAAGAAAAACACCTTCTCCCTCAAAGAAGTGGACTACGCCATCTTCGAAACGGACGGGACACTATCGGTCAAGAAGAAAGACGAATACCAACCTATTACAAAAATGAAGTGGAACCAACCGTCACCACCGAATACGTATCCTGTTCCACAAGTAGTCGTAGCTGATGGGAATGTCGTCAATGAGAACTTAAACGCTTTGCATTTGGACGAACAATGGTTGAACGACCAACTTCAAACATCAGGGGTAACATCTCCGGACGACGTGTTCTACGCTGAAGTACAGCAAGATGGAAGCTTAACCTTTGATCTGAAAGATTCAGAATAAAAAAACCAGCCTGTAAAAAGGCTGGTTTATTCGTTATATACGATTCTTTCCGGATATGATGGTACGCAATACATCTTCTGTTACGTCAACAGGCTCTACTCCGGCCTGCTTAAACAACTGCTCGGCGTTCTTATTGTCAAAATGGATCGTTTTTTTCAAATAGGCATGGAATACACTCAATGGTTCGTTGAATAACTTCTCTTGATCACTTAACTCATTTTGTCTATCAGGTGAAACCAACTCTACATTATGAAAATCCAACTCGTCCTTTAAAAGCTCGAATACTTCCGCATTGCTCGGAGGATGATCATTAGTCAGGTGGTAAATCGTCTTGTGATCAGCGTGCCTGAGTCCGGCAACCAGACCTTTTACGACATGGTCAACAGGGATCAAATTCTGTGCTGCCCCTTGATAGCAGACGAACTTCACTTTTTGTGCAGGCGCGTTTCCTTTTCGCTCCATTTTTCTCTTCATTAGCTGGAAGCTTCTAATGATACCATACAAAGCAAACGTCGACTCCGCTTCCCCAGTCTTCGAATCCCCGATGATGATCGACGGGCGGAAGATGTTCACTTGGAAATGGTCAGCGTAATCGAATACCAAGTGCTCGGCTTGACATTTCGTTTTCTCATAGTAATTCAAGAAGCTGCGTTCTAATGAATGGAGTTGCTCAACCGCTTCTTCTTGATTTCCAAGCGTGTAGGCTGTACTGACATGGAAGAACTTCTTCACTTGAAGCTCCTTTGCAAGCTCCAGCAAGTTCTTCGTCCCTCCGACGTTTATTTCATACAGTTGCTCTTTCTCCTCGTCATCAAAGGACAAGTAAGCCGCAATATGATAAACACAGTCGATTGACCCTTTCAGAGATTCAATCGTCTTAGCGGAGAGTCCTCCGTGTTCTTGCGTAATATTCCCATGTAAAATGTTCAAACGATTCTGGTCGTTCGCAGCAACTGCCCCCTTCAACATCTCCGCTTTCTTTTCATTCCTTACTAAAGCGAAGACTTGATGCCCCTCTTCAAGAAGGCGTAACGTCAATTGCTTCCCCACAAACCCGGTTGAACCTGTCAAAAGTATCTTCATCATCTCTTCTCCTATTTGTGTTGTTTAGTGACACGTACTATATGTGCCACACCACGAAATCAGCTCTGCTAAAAGTGTAGCATACCGTCTCTATTCAGACTATAAAGGAACGGCAACCAAAAAAAGCCAGGCCTTTTCTTCAGGCCCGGCTTTTCTATTCTTTATTACAGATTAACAGTTACGTCTGCATCTTCGCGTAGTTTCTCAATCAACGTTTGATAAACTTCTGCTTCTTTTTGACGTACAAGCTGCTCTTCGATGCTTGGTTTCACTTCTTCTAGAGAAGGTACTTCCGCTTCAGAATCCGCTTGTTCTTGTTGGGATTTGAATTGATCGTAAGCTTCTTGAACTTCTTTTTCCGTTGGTTGAAGATCGTCAGACTCACTTGCTACAAGCTTCTCAAGCTTCAACTGCTTCTCGACTTGTGACATAACTTCATCTTCTTTCATGCCTTGCTCTTTAAGAGCAGAAAGAAGCTTGTCTTTCGATTCCATTTGCTGCTGCTTCGCTAGGCTTTCCAGTTCTTCGTTCTTTTCTTTGTCTGATACAGTTAGATCGCGGTTGTTCGCTTCCTCAATCAACAATTGTTGGTTTACAAGGTTATCTGCAACCTGTTTCTTAAACTGTTTCTGATCAAGTTCTTGACCTGTCATTTGAGACTGCATAGCGGCTTGTTGGAACTGAGATTCATACGTTGAAGTGAACTCATCTTTCGTAATTTCTGTTCCGTTGACTTCCGCTACAACGTCCGGTACACCTTCAAGATCCGGCTCAGGCATTTCCGCTTGCTGCTGTTCTCCGCTTTCTTCCTGTGTATTCTCTTCATTGTTTGATTCGTTATTATCTCCAGCTTCTTCGCCATCACTACAAGCTGCAAGTAGTGCGACAAAAGCGACAAGTAGTAAACTTAAGATTTTTTTATTCAATGTTCATGTCTCCTTTATGATTCATCGTGTTTGTCATTGTAACATGTGATTATGTGCTGTCTACACCTTCCAGTAGCGAAACTCACCATGTTACATTTTTTTAATGTCCGAAACCCCGTCATAACAGCTCTCAGCAGGTAAATACCCCACTCATCTCTCTAAATGTGTAAAATTTGTGGAACACCTTAAACTTCCCTATTATACAGTCGCTTAAACCATATAAAGGTTACACCGTTTTGAAAAATAACCTTACTGCCATGGCGACAACCGCAACAATCAAGATCCGTTGCACCCATTTATCCCCGTGCTTCACTGCGAATCTACTGCCTAACAACGCCCCTAAGCTAGTGCCAGCAGCTAATGTTAAGCCATATCCCCAGTGGACCTGTCCATTGACAATGAAAACAACCAGAGCCGATAAGGTATAGATGGCCACGACGAACACCTTAATGCTGTTGATATTTACGAGGGATAACCCCGACACAAGCGTGAGCGTGGCAATAATGATAAACCCGACTCCAGCTTGGATGAAGCCGCCGTAAACACCAACAAAGAAGAAGATGACCATCAACCCGATCCGCTTCGGCCACGTTTGACCTTCGCTGGCTGCGGACAGCCGCTTATGTGGTTTCCATACAATAATAACGAGAACCACGATCATCACAATGGATAAGATCCGGTTGAACAAGTCATTTGACATCGTGACTGCTATCTGAGCACCGACGATCGATCCGATTAAAGCTGGAATGGCAAGCATCGTACTGAATTTCCAATCGAAGTAGCCGCCTTTCCGGAAGGAAGCAATGGCTACGATGTTCTGCGCCATCAGCGCAATACGGTTTGTACCATTCGCCACGGCGGACGGCAATCCGAACAAGATAAGGAGTGGCAACGTTAACAACGATCCTCCTCCTGCCATTACGTTTATAAAACCGGCTCCAATGCCCGCAACAAATATCGCCAATAATGTCATCATACGTCCATCCTTCCCATAATCTACGTTTCACTATACCAAAGATATCATTTGATCGATATCTTCTTTTTTCGTCGGTACTATTTCTACATCGTCGATTATAAAGCTTTTAGGTAGATATGTGACACATTCTGTCGATAAGTAGAATTTAAACAAACGTTTGATTAAGCCTTTCCATTGAATAAAAGCACTAACTAAGGGTATAGAACAAAGAGGAAATCAAAAGGAGTGAAGTATATGACGACAGCCTGCTTATTCATTCACGGATTTGGAGGTTCTCCTTACGAAACCGAACCCCTTTACACCGTTTTAGAGGAATGTACCGATTGGGAGCTGAGAGCCCCTATCCTTCCAGGCCATGATGAAAACGAATCCCTAGAGAACCGAGAGTATATGGAGTGGGTCTCAAAAGCCGAGAAGGAATTAGAAGACTTGTTGTTCAACTACAATCACGTTTATGTAATCGGATATTCGATGGGCGGCGTCATTGCAGCTTACCTTGCGACAAAGTACAACGTAGAGAAACTAGTTCTCTTAAGTACATCCGCCCACTATATTGACGTTTCCCAGCTTGCAGAAGACATATGGAAAATGGCGAAAGATGCAGCAGACGGAGATCTGTTTGAAAATGATCTATTTCAGCGTTACGCACGCAGGATGGGGACCACTCCGATGAGCGCCTCTATCGAATTCCAAAAGCTTGTCGATGACCTACGCCCCTATTTCAGCAAAGTAGACGTTCCGACCTTAGTGCTGCAGGGTGGACAGGATGGACTACTCCCTCCGAAAAGCGCCGAATATATTTATGACTCGATCCAGTGCGAGGACAAAACGCTTCACTTTCTACCGCAATCCAAGCACATGCTTTGTCATGGTCCAGAACAGAAGGACCTTATTCAAGCATGCCGAAATTTTCTAGAGATCTAACAGGACCACAGCCTTCATCCATGATAGAATGGAAGAAACGCGACCTAGGAGGTTTTTTCCATGTCACTCCCGACTGTAACGCTGAAAAGTAAGCAAAAGGTATGCGATGTTACCGTTCAACGTATAGCTTTCTACCAACAATGCCAAGTGGTAGAAGCCTTAGATGAAGAAAGCAAACACTATTACATGTTCTTTCACAAAGAACACTACTTAAATTATGTATCCGCTTCTAAATTACCCGATCGTTCCTTTGTAAAAAGTGCGTTCAACGAAGGCATCACCTTTCACGGTATTCACCCATTAGTCACCTCTTTACTGACCGCATCCACATACAAGAAAAAAGACTTTAACACCCTCTTCACGAAACTCAAACAACAGTGGGGACACCCTGAAACCGCACAGATCGCCACCTATTTCACACCATTCATCAAGAAGACAAAACTCGCTCATTTCATTCAATCTCTATTCTATGAAGAGAGACGCAGCGGCAAAATGCTATCCTGTTACCGAATCTACTCCGTTTTAGAGGACTTCGCTCCAAATCACCCACTAATCGACGCCTTCTCTGGTGACTTGAAGTTTGTCGAAATCGAAAAACGCTATAAACTTCAAGATGAATCTACCCTTGCGACGGACACCTTATATACCGAAAACGAATGGTATAAAAATAGACTCTCATCCTACGATGACCTACACTCTCTTTACGAAAAACAATCCCGTCTAATTGAACAAAGAGCGTTGTCTATAGACCACGCCGCCCACACACAGACAGAAGAAGATTACCAAACACTGCTGGACTCCAGTCCATCACTGCTCAGCCCACCTTTCTTCACAGATTTATACGCGAGAGAACTCACTCATCATTCGTTTTTGAATGATTACCTTGACTCCTTATTAGCGGAGAATCAGCTGAAAGAGGCTGCCGAGTTGATCAACAAACACAAACTCGCACTCTCCTCCATCCAATCACAAACCTTTATACATCTGGCAGAACGAAACCAAACAGATTCACCCTCGCCTGATTCATGGCGAGAACTGACTCTTTCGAACTTAAAGACAGAGCAATCCACTAAGCTCTTAGAGTTAGCCGTCAGATCCATCCTTCATAATAACGACATTTCGTATGTAAGGGAGTGGCTCCAGCCGTTCGAGGACGTCCCCGAAGCACAAGTCATCGTAGAGAAAGTCATCGAGATGGATACACTGTCCGACGACCCTGGCAAACAGAGACGCCTTGGCGAATTGTACTATGAATTTCAGCAGCCAAACCTTGCGATTGATTGCATGAGTTGGGACATGGAATTAGACTCTGCAAACCCGGAACCAGTCCAATGGCTTGCCAAATTATATAATGAGGTCGGGAACAAAGAGGAACATGATGCTTATCAGCAACTCTATGTTTCGATGATGCAACAAAGATAAAGAAACCAGGCCCTGTAGGGGGCCTGGTTTCTTCTATTAATTCCAGCTTTTAAGATTCAACCATAGTTTTTTCAGCTTACGCTCCACCGGTTTATCTGTGTCCGAACGCTGTTTTTGCCACTCGTTGTAGCTGGCCACTCCAATCAACACTAAACCAGCCACTAGCAAGTACACCCACCATGGCATGTTGCCCCAGTAAGGCCTTGTCTGGTACAAGACATTGAAGATCAAGACACCCATACCGACGAAGAAGTAAGATTTAATTTTCCGCTGAAGTCCTACAATCATCGAAATAAGAGACAAGCCCCCGATTATCCATGCGTCCCAAATGGTATGACTTTGGATGGCATCGACCACAAGATAGGCAGCAAGTAACAAGAGAACTGCAAATTGAATGTGATTCAGGACAGATGCGAAGGACTTCCATATGATCTTCCTTAAGAAGACCAGGATGACGAGCACCGGCAGCGCTTGAAGTTCTGCTTGGATCAAGTCCGGTATATACGTCGCGTACTCTCTTAAGACCATGATATAGGCAACGTATCCACTGAGAGCACTGCCTGTATAGAAGCTTTCCTTCACGTACGGCCGCCTCCACTTCTTCGCACAAACAATCAGCCACACCGCTAACAGGACGAGCGGCAGAACCCTAATCCACACATTTAGATGAACGGCGGTCAACGTATAGAGATACACGATGTAAGCAAGTACCGTCCAAGAGTAGGCATCTACACGATAAGCACTAGTTATCATATAGCGATGGAATAAACGTCCCAGCACTAGAAGAACCGCCGCACAGACAACCACGATACCGATATTAGTCATCTGATTCCATTCCACACTTTCCCACACATCGATCGTCAACAATAATGGAGCAAACGCAACGACCGACCATTTACGCTGGTGAATGAAAAATAGATTCAACCCAACATATCCAAGCACCGGAACCAGCTCTACTTTCGTTAACGCTGCACCCGTCTCGATGACGAAAAATAACCCTAAAATAGAAAATGGAATCAAGTACCACTCGATCCGCTTTTTCCAGGCATTCGTAACGAAGAGCCAAAGGATCGACATAGCTACACTCGTTGCGAGAAAGCTATACGCGAAGCGACTATCTTCAAGCCACTCATAGTAGCGAGCGATAGAAGCAAGGAATAGAAGTCCCGTAGAAAAAGAGAAATAAAGCATCATCTTTTTCTGCCACTCTGCTTCCGACTGCCAAGCACTAAAGCCGTAGACGGCGATCGGAACGAGCCAAAGAACGGGATGTACGTTATCCGAAGCCGTTTGATTCAAGTAAATCAGCCCTAGAACGAGAGGCTGGATACTATGCCCGAGCCAGTAGAAATAAGGTTTCATCCCTAGCCACTTCCGCTTGCCTACTTCCCCCAAGACGAGCAATAGAACCGGAGCAAATGTCGCATAGATTGTAAATCCACTGAATGAAATCTGCTCGAAGAAATCGAGTAGCGAGAAATAGAACGAAAGCGTAACAACGGAAACGAACAACCAAAGTGGCGTCTGCTTCGAATAATGGACGAGCCAATACATCAGCCCCAAACCGATCAGTAACAATAACGGACGTGAGAATGCTCCATCCGGGTTGTTCAATAAGAGCGTACTCATCGCATAAATGTAGGTAGACTGACCGATGTAAAAACTAGCTTTAGATAGCTCCTGCTCCCCTGCTTTTCGCCAAGCCAAGTGAATCAATAGCAACACGATTCCAGTCACTGCGATATGGACAGAAAAACCGATCCACTCCCACCGGTCAGCAAGCGGTTCGTAGACTATCATTGATGCCAAGGAAAGAGCCACTGGATGCAGCCAAGTAGCCGGCTTTACAATCTCTTGCTGCATCGATACTTTCTTTACAACATAAGCAAGGATACTGATGGTAAGAAGCATCATCGCACTATTTACATATTGAAATTCATTCAACGCATAAGTCAGCGTTCCGAGCATAGCGACCATCGACAAGTAGAAAGCGCTGGACTTAACAGGCTGCAGCCATTTTGTTTTAGACAGCAAACCGACAGCTATAAACGACGCTACTGCTCCATAGAAGAAGAACAGGACAAGCGGACCGACCTCGACGAGCTCCCAAAGCTGCCAAAGCGAGACGAAGTAAAAGAGCGTCGTCAGATATGGGAACACTTTTTGCCTGACAATATTCGATAAAACGAGATAGTTGGTCATGATGATCACATAAGCGAACAACAACAGCCAGGAACCTACTTCCCCTCGCAGTAAGATGCTCTCGACACTAATATAAAGAAACGCGCAGAGCGAGACGAAGGCACTCGTATAGCGGAATACTTTTTCCACAAACGAATGATGACGGAATGCATAAGCAAACCCGAGATACAGAAGACCAGCTGACGCATAAACAGCGAAGTCTAACGACCCGAGCGGCGAATGCTCGACAAGTTGATAGATAGCGTAAACGAGAATGACAGAGAACACGAACTGGTACTCTTTCGTTTTGTACACGAAGACCATCGCCATGTACAGGCTCGCTGTTAACAACAAGTTGAAGCTATAGAAGACTTCACTTTCATAGAAGAATAGCATCAACAATGTTGATAGAATGAGATTCAACTGTGCATATAATGGAATTTCTTTCATGAAAAGCTTAAAACGATTTTGATATCGGACATACATTACTAACAGAGCTGCATTGTACAACATCAACCCTAGGTAAAAGGCATCTGTGGATAATGGGAGAGCTCCCAGTGCAAATCCGATAGACAGCGAGGCAAACAAGAGAGATACCCAGACATAAAACCTTGATTGGTGCTTCACAGCATGACGAACATATAACGGAAGCGGAAGAAGTGTCCCCATCAGTCCGAGCACATGTCTTCCTTCCCCGAATAAGGAAAGGTATGAACCGAACAGTTCGAAGTATCCGATCGCTACAATGACAATCGGGATAAGTAGGCTCCCGAGCGTCAGAAATGCGAAGGCCGTCTGATGGATTTTCAAGAATCGTCCTGTCCCGTAACTCAATGCAAGGAAGAACAAGGATACGAAGGAAATCGAGAATACCTTGAGCCCCGCTCCCATCTGCTCCCACTGACTAGTTGCAACGACTAAACCGGTAATCAATAGAAGAGCGACACCTAGAATCAACGTCCATGTAATGTTTCGTTCACGGACCTGCGCTGCTGTTTTCACCTTTTTCTCTTTCTTCGGCTTCGGTTCTTTTTTAGGTTTCTCTTCGACCGATTCTTGCTGGACTGGTTCGGTTTCTACAGGTTCGTGCACCGTCAAACGATCTTCTACATATTGTTTATTTACCCGCCTGAGCCGGTGAAGCTCTTCAGACGTCACGTAACCTGTCCGCCAGAGCGTAAGCAGCTGCTCCTCAAAGACCTCGGACTTTTTCTCTTCAGACAAAGACACTTCTTTCCCCTCCCCGTTAATATTTTAGTGTAATATTACATCTTATGAGATATATTTTCAACCTTTATTTACCACATCGATAAAAAAAGAAACGCCCTTTTTTTAAGGACGCCTTATACGATGCTTTTTTATCGACACTATTATTTGTATGAAATATCGTACATATCTACCTCTGCCTGAGGACACGAACTGGTTAAAATACTCATGAACTCTTCCCGGTTTTCTGGAGATATTTTAAGAGTCTTTTCTTTTCCGTTTTTGTAGAAAAAGATTTCGATGGCATTCCCGGATGTAAGCAGAATATCATCTCCGAAGTAGACGTCTGCTGTCGTCCGGATTCTGTACACCTCATCATAAGGGATCCTTCTTTTGAACAGCCCACCTTGTGCGTAGAGATGATGATCCTGGAACTCATATTTAACATTGAAAATGATAAGAAAACTCGTAAAAAGGAAGTAGAAGTAAACCGCTGACCATACACCTACGAAATATATGTTATGTGTGACATCGTTGATAATGAACGGGAGCAACCAAAAACACGTAATCAATACAAAAGACTTTGCCGTATAGATAGCGAAAAATCGATCTTTTTCACCCGCGAACGTCATCATAGGATCATTCCCCTCTATTTTATTGTAAGACACCTTCTCGAATAACACGGGGCTTCCGTGCAGACTCCACAAATTCTTCACTCTTTGCATAAATCTCGATGACATCCTTGATTTCTTCCGGACGATAAAACTCGTTGCGATTGTTCGCAAGCGATGGATAACCAGAACCGCGGTGCAAGTAGTCCGAACTTCCAACCGTGTACCACTTATCATCTTCCAGCGGATTACCACCGACGGTCACCTGCTGAACCGCTTTTCCATCGTGCACTACTTCTGCTCCTGACAGATGAAGACTCCCCACAAACTTCCCACGGAACCCAGGACCTTTTCCATCGGCTAAGCAAACTTGTGCATCCAGTGATTCTTCAAGGGCTTGCCTGATATCACTCCCTTTGACCTCAAACGTCGTCGGATTGAGTGGAGACGGGCAGACTTCGATTAACTTCTTCCTCGAAACGAAATCGAAAAGCCCTGCATTGGCGATTCCGCTGTTGATCATGGCAAAATCACATTCCAGCATGTCGCGTAATCCGTCAGCAATGAGATTCGTAAGAGGATTCTCTTCTACTACGTCATGCCATAATGGGTGCCCCAAAGAATATAGCGGCTGACTCAGGTTCTCGACAGCGAGCGCTTTGTTTTTCTTCAAAATCTCTAATACTTCTGGATCCGGATCCACGCCTTCCGTAGCTAGAGAGGTAGACTGAACCAGACTCCACCCCTCCTCTGATCTTTCCAACTCAATCACACCTACATGCTCAGCAAAGTTCCCTGCACTGTGGTTGATCGTCCCATGTATCTCCTTCGCTTCTGTATAAAGCTGATGGTCGTGAGCAGAGATAATGACGTCGACCTCGTCGAATGCTTCTGCCATTTCCGCATCTGCTTCGGTCCCGACATGACTCAGCACGATGCAGAGGTCATACTCGCCTTTTCTTAGGTCCAGCACACGACGGAGCGATTCCTTATAATCTTCCACATGAAGATCAAGCCCCTCATTGAACCCACCGAGGTCAGGTGACGAGCCCGTGATCAGGATTCGAATTCCTTTCTTTTCAACGATGATACTCGGATACACACCATCGATTCCCGACTGATCCAACTTGGAAATATTGTTACTGATAAACGGAACACGGCTGGTACGCGACATATGCTCCAACGTGTCCATGCCGTTGAACGTTTCATTGTTTCCGATTGTGAGCGCATCATAGCCTGTATGCTCCAGTAAATCGAGGGCTGCTTCCCCTTTTGTCCCCTGCAATTCGATTGCCCGGCAATCGGCGAAATCTCCCCCTTCGAGGATAAGAGGGTCCTCTTGTTTGTACTGCTTCAAAAGGGTCGTCGCCTTTGCGAAGTTTTCAAAGCGACTGTGAATATCATTCGTATGTAAGATTGTGAGTTTCATAGGCTCCTCCAAAAATGTTTGATTTTTCTAACTATATTATTTCAAAAATGTTCCATAAGCTCAACTGAATTCTCGAAGATAGCTAGATTGATATTTATGATAATCGGCTTTTATATAAAAGTATTTCTGACGATTTTACACATTCAAATGTTTTCCATTCTATAAATGTTGGAATCTTATCAGGGTAAGGAGGAATTCAGTTTATGAAGAAAATAAAACTAGGAAAAAGTGACGTAGAAGCAACACGCATCGCCCTCGGAACCTGGGCCATCGGCGGAACAGGTTGGGGTGGAACAGACGAACAGCAATCGATTGAAACAGTGCAGGAAGCCATTAGAAAAGGCGTAACCACCATCGATACAGCACCAGCCTACGGAAAAGGATTGTCCGAGAAGCTGATCGGGCAGGCCATTTCCGAAATGGACGTGAATCGCGAAGACTTAGTACTAGCAACTAAAGCGGGCATCGATTGGACTGAAGATGGAAACTATCGAGACAGCCGCCCAGAGCACCTCGAGAAAGAATTGGAAGCAAGTCTCGATCGCCTGCAAACTGATTACCTAGATGTCTATCAAATCCACTGGCCGGACACGGATATTTCCATAGAAGAAACAGCGAAGAAAATGAAAGAATTCTATGAGGAGGGACGCATTCGCGCTATCGGTGTCAGTAACTTCAGCCCCGAGCAAATGGATGAATGGCAGAAGTACGCGCCGATTCATACATCACAAATGCACTTGAATATGCTGCAGCGCTACTTGATCGACTGGTTCGAATACTGCCGCAATCATGAGATCGCAACACTATCCTGGGGATCTCTCGCCCACGGCATGCTGACAGGTAAATACGATAAAGACGCATCGTTCCCGGATGATGACTTACGCAGCAACATTGAGTTGTTCCAGGGAGACAAGTATCCTCATTTAATAGACGCTGTTGAAGAACTAAAAGATTTTGCAGCTAAAAAAGACCGCAACATCATCCAGCTCGCCGTACGCTGGCTGCTCGACCACCACACTGGTGCCGACGTCGCGCTTTGGGGTGCTCGCAAGCCTTCTCAGGTCGAGGGTGTGCAAGGTGCCGATGACTTTATGTTGACGGCGGATGATTTGAAGGTGATTGATGAGATTTTGTATAAACATGTGGATGATTTGGATAATGGGACCCTTTCGGAGTATGGACCGCCAGTTCGGTCTGAGGCGTAGATTCTATCTGACATTTTCATCGAGTTGACCCTCTAATATGTAAGAGAAGCTCTTACTGTCTGACGTTTTGAGTCTCTTTGATGGTGAAAAGGGAAGAGAGACAGCTTCTCTCTTCCCTTTTCACATTGATTTTCTAAGTAAATGTCAAAGAAACACTCTATACCTTACATTTCAACAAAGATCTTCGTTCAAAACGTAAGATACAAAACTATATAAAAAAGGCCTGAGCACTCAAGCTCAGGCCTTTTCTTATACTTCTTACTTCTGCAACGCTACCTTCACAACACTATCTCCAACAGTGAACTCCTTCATCTCATCCGCTTCCCCTACAGTCAGGTTGTTCACGAGAACATTTTCACGGATCAGGCTTTCGTTCTGCTGGATCGCTTGCTTCACATCGTCATCACCAGAAAGTGTGATGTCGACGCGGAGGTCGATTGGCAGGTCTTGTTGTTTACGATCGTCTTGGATTGCACGGATCACTTCACGAGCAAGGCCTTCCAGGCGAAGCTCTTCTGTGATGTTTGTATCCAGTACGACGTGGAAGTCTTGGTTGGATCCCATCGATAGTCCGGCATCGGCAACGCGCTCGACGTTCAGTAGGTCAAGCGGTACTTCGACGTCTCCATCGCCAGTTGGTACGACCACTTTTTCGTCTTGTACGACTTGTGCTGCTTCTTCGTCGGACAGCTTTTCAAGGTAACCTTTAACGACACCGACGTTCTTACCAAGAACCGGGCCGGCTGCGCGGAAGTTCAGCTTCACTTCGTAACGGACTAAATCGTCAGAAGACTGTTTTACGACAACTTCTTTGACGTTGATCTCATCACGGATGATCGAGCTGTATTTTTCCATCGCTTCGCCTTGTACTGGGTTGACCGGGATAACTGTCAGCTCAGCGAGTGGCTGCTTCGTCTTGATTTCTTCTGTGTTACGTACGCCACGTGCAAGCTCAACCACTTGCAGGACAGCATCCATATCTTCTTCCAGCTGTTTGTCGACAAGTTGGTCGTCCACTTTCGGGAAGAACGCTAGGTGTACGCTTTCGCCCGTCAAGTTTTGATAGATGTCGTCTGCTAGGAACGGTGTATATGGCGCCATCAGCTGGCTCAAGCCTTTCAGCACTTCGTGTAGCGTGTGGTATGCTGCTTTTTTGGATTCCGTCATGCCCTCTTCCCAGAAACGGTCACGGGAACGGCGGATGTACCAGTTACTTAGCTCATCCACGTACTTCTCAAGTGCTTTTGCAGCTTTTGTGAAGTCGTAGTCGTTCAGCGCTTCTTCTACAACACCCGTTACACTGTTCAAGCGGGAAACAACCCAGCGGTCAAGCAACGTCTTCTCGCCTGCATCGTTCGGGTCGAATTCGTATCCGTCGATGTTTGCGTAAAGCGTATAGAAACCGTGCGTGTTCACAAGTGTGTCGATGACTTTCGACTTCGCTTCGATGACGACGCGCTCGGAGAAACGTTTGTTGTTCCAAGGTGCACTGTCGGCTAGAAGGGCCCAACGGAAGGCATCGGCACCGAACTTGCTGACAAGGTCCGTCGGGTTCAGCGCGTTCCCTTTACTCTTGGACATCTTACGTCCTTCTTCATCCAGGATGTGACCCGTTGAAAGCACGCGTTTATAAGGTGCTTTGCCTGTAAATAGCGTCGATACAGCTAGAAGGCTGTAGAACCATCCACGTGTTTGGTCGATACCTTCACAGATGACGTCAGCCGGGAATTGCTTCTCGAACTGGTCTTTGTTTTCAAATGGATAGTGCTGCTGAGCAAACGGCATCGATCCACTGTCGAACCATACGTCGATTACTTCAGGTACACGTTCCATCGTTCCTTCACACTTCTCACACTTCAGCTGCACGCGGTCCACGTATGGTTTGTGCAGTTCCACATCGCCGATATCGCCGATCGCTTTTTCTTGAAGATCAGCTTGGCTGTGCGGTGCATATTGGTGATCACAGGAATCACAGATCCAGATCGGCAGCGGTGTACCCCAGAAACGGTTACGTCCGATGTTCCAATCGACCATGTTCTCAAGGAAGTTACCGAAACGGCCGTCCTTGATGTGGCCTGGATGCCATTCGACTTGCTGGTTGTTTTCAAGGAATTTGTCCTTCAGCTCCGTCGTCTTAATGAACCAGCTCTCGATTGCGTAATACAAGAGTGGGGAGTCACAACGCCAGCAGTGTGGGTAGCTGTGCTCGTATTTTTCTTTATGGAAAAGTAGCCCTTCGTTCGCCAGGTACTTCACGATGTCGACGTCACAGTCTTTGACGAAGCGACCTGCGAATGGAGGGATATCCTCTGTATATTGACCTTGACCGTCTACTACGTTGAAGAAGGACAGGTTGTGTTCTTTTACAAGGTTGTAGTCATCTTCACCGTAAGCAGGTGCGATGTGTACAACACCAGTACCGCTCTCAGCGTTTACGAAGTCCGCTTCAACAACGAAGTGACCGCGCTCCGGCTTCACGTATGGGAATGGTGCAACGTACTCAACATTAGCGAACTCGCTACCTTTGTGACGGGAGACGACTTCGTACTCTTCGCCAAGGTTCTTCTCAGCTAGAGCTTCTGCCACGATGTACACTTCGCCGTCTTTCTTCGCCTTGATGTAATCAAGATCAGAGTGAACAGCTAGAGTGACATTCGCTGGAAGTGTCCAAGGAGTTGTCGTCCAGCCTAGGAAGAATTCATTTTCTGTACCTTTCACTTTGAACTTCGCTGTTGCTGAAAGGTCTTTAACATCTTCATACCCTTGCGCTACTTCGTGTGAGCTTAGTGTAGTCTGACAGCTCGGGCAGTAAGGCGTTACACGGTGACCTTTAGAAAGCAGGTTACGCTTGTGAAGGTCACTCAGGATGTACCAAACGCTCTCGATATAGCGGTTTTGCAGCGTGACATAAGGATCGTCCATGTCGAGCCAGTACCCGATCGATTCCGTAAATTCACGCCATTCTTTTTCATAGTTGAAGACACTTTCTTTACACTTCTCGATAAACTTCTCGACACCGTACTCTTCGATTTGCTGCTTACCGGAAATGCCAAGCTGCTTCTCGACTTCAAGTTCTACCGGCAGGCCGTGTGTATCCCAGCCACCTTTACGTAGGACTTGATAGCCTTGCATCGTTTTATAACGACCAACGAAGTCCTTGATGACGCGGCCTAGTACGTGACCTGCGTGCGGAAGGCCGTTCGCTGTCGGCGGTCCTTCATAAAATACAAATGTTTCGGCGCCCTCGCGCTCGTTCATCGAGCGACGGAAGACATTCTCTGCGTTCCAGTAATCTTTGACGCGATTTTCGCGGTCTAAAGCCGCTTCTTTCGTGTTAACACTGCGCATTGCTTCCACCTCTTACCCTTTTTTATTTATCTAACCAAAAACAAAAAATCCGCCCCTGAACATGTGTCAGGGACGGATTCTACTTCCGCGGTACCACCCAGATTCCGTGCAGATGCACGGCTCTTTGTAAAAACGGATAACGGCCGCTTGCCGGTTCTTCCTACTCGGATGCCTTTCGGAGGAACTTCTCGGAGATGATCTTCAGCCAAACCACTGCCGTCACCTTTCAGCAAACTGGTGACTCTCTGAGGACAGGACGGATCGCCTACTCTTCTCGTCAACGAAACTATACGTAGTTTCTTCATATATTATAACGAAACGTTCGGGTTGTCAAAAACTTGTTATCATCTTAGCCAGGAATTGACTGTTCTATACTTCATGATAGAAGGCTTGCTTGATTTTGTGCGCGACTTCCGCAATTTGCGCGCGACTTCCGCGGTTTGCGCGCGACTTCCACGATTTGCGCGCGACTTCCGCGTTTTGTGCGCGACTCCCGCGTTTTGCGCGCGACTCCCGTGACGACTTCCCCATCACGCGAGAATTCGACACCTCCACTCCGGTATAATGGAAGAAAAAGGAGAGATCATCATGTCGGAAGACCAGAAAAACCAGGTACGCCAAACCTTCTCAAAAAACAGCAACGCGTACGTAACAAGTACAACGCACAGCAAAAAATCCGACCTTGAACAAATCACAGCATGGCTGCAGCCAGACAATTCCTGGACAGTGCTTGATATTGCGACGGGTGGAGGGCATGTGGCGAAAGAGCTGAGCCGCTCTGCCGGGACAGTGTTTGCGACGGACCTAACGATAGAAATGCTTCAAAATACAGCCACGCACCTCAAAGGTCTCAACAACATTCATTACGTAGTAGCGGATGCTGAGGAACTTCCTTTTCTCGGTGGATCATTTGATGCAGTGACTTGCCGGATTGCGCCACACCACTTCCCGAATCCGAAGCAATTTATTAAAGAAGTGAGTCGCGTGCTGAAACCATCCGGCAAATTCTTGATGATCGATAACGTTGCTCCTGCCGAGGATGAGCTCGACCATTTTTATAACACCTTTGAGAAAATGCGGGATGCGAGTCATGGTCGTGCTCTCAAGATCACGGAGTGGAAGAACCTTTTAGAAGAGCATCGCCTAACCATCACCAAAGAAACCTCACGAAAGAAAACACTCCCTTTTCACGATTGGCTCACCCGAACTACAGATGACCAACAAACCCAACAGCAAGTGCGCGACTTTTTCCACCAGGCAAGTAAGAAAGAGAAGCAGTACTTCTCTATAGACGATAAACTGGAGTCCTTCACCATTGATGAGTGGATGGTACTCGCCCAAAAATAAGTGCATAAATCCTCCTTCTCTTGGAAAAATAAGCTAAGCATACCAAGAGAGGAGTACATACTATGGATGTTGTCGTGATGGCGAGGGCGCTCTTCGGCTCATCGCTCGGTTTTCACATTATCTACGCAACGATCGGCGTCGGGCTCCCGGTCATGATCATCATTGCCGAGATTCTCTACTTAATTAAAAAAGATTCCGATTACGCTCTGATGGCACGCCGCTGGACGAAAGGGTTCGCCATCATCTTGGCGGTTTCCATCGCTTCTGGAACCATTGTCGGGGTTATGATTTCGCTCTTGTTCCCGAGCTTCATGGAAATCGTCGGACAGGTCATCGCCCTTCCTTTCCAAATGGAGATTTTTGCGTTTCTGATTGAAGCAGTGTTTATGTCTATTTATTTGTATGCAGCGGACCGCCTCCCTCCGAAGCTAAGACTAGTGAGTATTTTCGCTGTGGCGCTCGGAGCGATTGCATCCGCTATTTTAATTACGGATGTGCATGCTTGGATGAACACACCGAGTGGGTTCCGCATCACTCCGGATGGTAGCATCACCGATGTCGATACGTGGGCTGCGTTCTTCAACCCTAGCTTCATCACATCTGCATTGCACGTCGTGTTTTCAGCTTTTATGACGGTTGCATTTATTATTGGTTCAATTGCTGCGCTCCGCCTTTTGAAGAAAAACATTTCAAAAGAAGAGAGAAACTATCATAAGAAAGCTCTTACTATTGCGCTTTACTTCGGGTTGATTACGTCCTTAGCGACAGCGATCAATGGGCACGAAACGGCTCAGAAGCTGCATGAATACAATCCTCGGAAACTAGCAGCAGCGGAAGGGTTGTTCGAAACGACCCGCTATGCACCGTTGTCTATCGGAGGGTATGCATCATTGGAGGATCAGCGCGTGAAGTATGCGATTGAAATCCCTTATGCGTTAAGTTTCCTTGCCGCTGACCGCTTTGATACAGAAGTCAAAGGCTTGAACGAATGGCCGGAGGAATTATGGCCGCCTCTTTATGTGCACATTCTCTTCAACATCATGGTCGGTGTCGGCTCTGTCCTGATTGTGATCGCGATGTTCGCCCTGTTCTGGAAACTCGTTTTGAAAAAGGAGTACCCACCTTGGCTGCTTGCCCTGCTTGTTACAGGAGGACCACTCGGAATGATTGGCATTGAGGCAGGCTGGTGTTTCAGTTGTATCGGTCGTCAACCGTGGACGATTACAGATGTACTGAGGACAGGTGAAGCAGCCACGCATTCAAACAGCGTCGGGTTCTTGTTTGTCCTGTTCATCACACTTTACGTCACGTTGATTTTTGCGACTGCGTTCATTCTGAAATTCTACTTCAAACGGAATCCAGTCAGCCTGGACTTAGCGAAAGGAGAGAGCTGATCATGGAAGCATCTTCAATCGCCATTACCATTCTGTGGAGCATTCTGTTCGTCTACGCGATGCTCGGATCACTCGATTTCGGAGCGGGGTTCTGGGGAATGGTGTACGGGAAAAACAGCCAGACAAACGCTTCGATCATCGCCAACCGGTTCCTGTCTCCTGCCTGGGAAGTGACGAACGTATTCATGGTTATCCTTGTTGTATCGGTCATCACCTTTTTCCCGTTCGCAACGACCTTACTTGCGAGTATCCTATTAGTTCCCGTTGCCTTGGGACTGTTTTTGCTCACCGTAAGGACTACCTTCATGGTATTCGAACACCATGCCGACCGCTTTCGAAATGTATTATTAGTGACGTCGGGAGTGACCGGGCTACTCCTGCCCGCATTGCTCGTCAGTATTCTGCCGATCACCTTAGGCGGGTTCGTCGACTTTGAAAATGAATACCCACGCCTTGAATACAATGAGCTGTTGGCGCACCCGACGTTATATATGCACGTTGCTTTTGGATTGACGACTGAACTATTCATATCCGCTATCTTTTTGATGGACTATGCAAAGGAAGCAGATAACTGGGCAGCGTACCATACGTTCCGTAAACACGCGATTTGGCTTGGGCCAGTGTCCGTCATCATAGCTGTGTTGACGATCGGAACGTTCCCAACCGAAGCGCAATGGATCGTCGAGAATATTGAAGCGAACTGGATTTGGTTCGGTCTATCCATCATCGCCTTTTTAATTGGATACGGAGCTCTATTCATCAAAAGGGAGAATGAGCAACGCGGGATTTCCAGACTGGCTGTGGTCGCGATCATCGTTCAGTACGGCCTTGCTATTTATGCCTATGGATCCGCACACCTGCCATACCTCGTGTTTCCGGATTTGACGGTAGAGGAAAGCTTCACGAATGCGAACTTCTCGCTGATTCTAGTCGTGTACGCGATTGGGTTCGGAATCCTGATTCCGGGCTTCATTCTGTTCTGGAAATTGTTCTTGAAGGATCGTCGATATTTGAAGCAGGATTGAGAAAAAAGGAGAGGTGTCCCCTCTCCTTTTTTCATTGGGAAATCGGCCGATTTTCCACACCGTGGAGATCCACTCTTTGGAACAAAACCGCTCTAAAAACTATTTTAATCCGCCCTTCTCAATATCGGGAAGGAGAAATAAAGAATGATGACGCTCGCCATCAACGGGATAGCACTGACCACCATAATGACGTCGATTGATACACCGAGTCCCAATATGAAAGACGTCACCGCATACGAAAGTGGAATCAATCCGAGCGAACCTGTTCGAATCAGACTCATCACCCTCCCCACTTTATCAGAATCCGCATAAGCTTGAATCATCGAAATTAGTGGAATATTTACCGCTGGAATCAGCATACCTACGAATACGATAATGGCAACAGCCATCCAAATCGTCTGCGACTGACTGAATACAAGCATACCAATCGCCTGAAGCCCGATTAAATACAAAGCATAAGATCCTCTTTTTTTCTTCAAATTGATGATGCCGATAATAATCGAACCCGCAATCATACCGAACGTGAGCCCACCTTGTACAAAACTGAACTCGATGGAAGTACCATTCAAGATCCCCTCAACAAAAATCGGGAGCCCCATCATGAGTGGACCAGAAATGAAAAAGTTTACGATGATAGTGACGATGAACAATGCTCTAAGTAAAGGAGCTTTCCAAGTGTACTGGAATCCTTCCTTCAGCTGTTCTTTAAAGGCTGCACTCGACTCTCTTTGTGCATCATGCTGTTCTCTTGTTTTCACAAAAAGTACGCCGATTCCCGCTATACACAGACACAAACTAATAATGATAAAGAGAGTGCTGTAGCTGGTCACACTGATTAGTACTCCCGCTAACAACGGTCCTGAAAACACCGCAACCTGGATAGCCCCTTGGATCGTAGAATTCGCCCGCGTCAGCTGTTCCGTTTGCACGACCTTCGGCAAAAGGGAATCCCTTGCCGGCTCGAACAGTCCACCAAACATCCCGTATAAAGCTGCATTGACTGCTAGAACCCAGATCGGAACGTCCATCATGAAAAATAAAAACGCAAGCCCGATCGCCAGTACCCCTCTCGATACATCTGACAAGAACATCATCTTCGTCGGATTCTTCCTATCAGCGAACACGCCTCCAAGGATCATAGACACCATCCGTGATGTCGTCAGGCAAATCAACACAATACCAAGCGCAGCCTCAAGCCCCAGTCCTTCTACGACATACCAGGATTGGATAAACATGAACATCGACATACTCAAGCTGGATACAACGGTCGCCACCCACAGTAAAAGAAACGACTTCGATTTAAACAACGACTCTTCAACAACTGCTTCTTCTTGATATGATTGCTCCATTTGGTAGGCCTCCTTAACTTTTTTACACGGTAAAATTTATTTAACTGACTAGTAAAAAAAGAGTCTATCTTACGACTCTTCTCTTTTCTCATATGCACTTTCATCTACTTGCAACCCAAGCATGTAGAAATAGTAGAGCTTAGCCTCGGGGTCTGGATCAGGGCGTTGTATTTGTGCCAACTCCTCCATCAGTGCCGAAAATTTCTTTTGCCATGCTAGAAAGTCTTCTTCCCTTGCATGGATTTCATGAGAACTTGATCGGTAATGCCAGTCATCCGGGTCTTTCGAACTCGAGTCGTTTTTCAACGCCTCTTCTGGTGCAGACAAAATTCGACGTTTGGACTGCTCCAACATACTGATCATCATTGTCCGAATCGTTTCTGTCATCTCTGAATGAGGCAGGATACTTTGATCTGGTACAAATCCTCTCGAGACAGATTGATAAAACTTCTGAACAATCCCGTTTTTCTCTTCCTTACGAACGACTGCCACTAATTCATTCTTCTCTAACTCTTTCAGATGGTAATGAATACGGGCTCTAGACATCTCAAAGATCTCGGATAGCTGCTGCCCTGTTCTCGGCTGCTCCATCAGGCGTAGAAGCAGTTCCGACCTGAAGGGATCACTCAACGCCTTTAGTTGTGCATGAGTTGTTAATAGCTTTATATCTTTCATCAGTTCACTCCATTTACTCGGTAAAATTAATTTAACAATAGTATCTAACAAATGGTATGAATTGTCAAACGCGTTAGTCTCCCATTGTTTAGGGGTACAACTTAATCATCAAGGAGGCGAAACGATGATAGAACTGACTACTTCTTACTTAGAAGAAGCTATAGAAGACAGCCGTCCGTTTGCGGCATCAGGAAACGTGAACATGAATTTACCCAACTTTGATGAAACGATGAAGGACCGCCTCGGCGTTTCGGTCATCACGACAGATTTGGAATGTTACTCAGCCGGGGAACATCGTCAGTTTGTACCGATGCAGAGCACATCCAAAGTCATCGGTCTGATGCTCGCTTTGCAGGATTTCGGCAAAGAGCGTGTATTCAATGCGGTCGGTATGGAGCCGATGGGCGATTTCTTCAATTCGATCAGCCAGCTCGAATCCTATGACACAACCAAGCCATTCAACCCGATGATCAACGCAGGAGCGATCGCAGTCAGCGCAATGATCAAAGGGCAAAGTCCAGAGAATCGTTTTAACCGCTACCTCGAATTTTTGAGAGAGATTACCGATAACGAGAAGCTTGATATGAGTGAGGATGTTTATGAAGCGGAACGGGCGAACGGATCCCGGAACCGTGCGCTTGCTTACTTCATGCACAGCACGGGTACGCTCGTGACAGATGTAGAAGAAGCACTCGATCTTTACTACCGTATGAATTCGGTGATGATGTGCTGCGATGACTTTGCGAGGGTCGGGCTCTTCCTAGCTCGTGGTGGTCGTTCGCCCCGGTCTAATGAACGCTTGATTCCCTCTAATCACTTGAGGACCGTCAAGGCGATCATGATGACCTCCGGCATGTACAACTCCTCCGGTCACTATGCTGTGGAAGCCGGATTCCCTTGTAAGAGTGGTGTTTCCGGAAGCATCATTGGTGCGATCCCCGGACGGATGGGCATCGGCGTTGTCGGCCCTGCCATAGATGAAAAAGGGAACAGCACAGCTGGAGGTGCATTGATCAAGAAGCTTGCACAAGACCTCGGTCTAAATATGTTCGGTGAGAATGGAGGAACAGGATGAGCTTTGATTACGATATGGATTTTAAAAATACCGATTTCCGGGAGAACCCTGACCTGTACCGTGTTGGGCGCGGCGAGCAAGGCGTGCTGATGGTCGAACCGTACAAAAGTGAGATCCTTCCCCACTGGCGCTTCAAAACACCAGACATTGCAAAAGAGTCGTCGGAGAAAATTTATGACATGTTCCTCGACTATAAGAAAAAAGATGATTTCGTCGGGATGGATATGGCTCGTAAGTTTCTGCAAATGGGCTATACCCGCTCCCGCCGCTATGCCAATTACAAAGGCGGGAAGAAGTACGATGAAAACGGAGAGATCAACGACAGGGACATCGATGAAGAAAAAGCGAAGTCTGCGGAAATTTTTGAAGAAAAATGGATCAAAGCACGGGAAGACGAAGAGTATTTGAAGAAGAAAAAAGAACACCAGAAAAACTATGGATAACGTTGACATTTCCCTCCCTCGCACGTAAGATACCATTAAACCGATAAACTTTATCGGGATTAACGTGCGAGGGAGTTGTCTGCTTGAAATCCTTTCCCCTTTTTCTATTGATGTTCACAGTGATTGTCTCCTGGGCGATCGGCTTCTACTTCATCTCCATCATCAATACACCTACGATTATCATCCCACTAGTGAACGACTATTTATGGATGAACGAATATAAAGGCTTCTTAGGTCTTCCGATCCTTTTCAGTCTGACCACCGTGCCAGCTGTTCTCTACTTTTTCCGAAAACGCGATCGACTGAAAAAGACGTGGTACACTGCTTTCTCTGCAAGCCAGCTCATTTGGATCGCCACTATTGCTGCCCAGTTGAAAATCATCGCGTTCAATCTGGGAATCTGCCACTAAGAGATTTATCTCTGCCAATTACTCGTAATTTTGCATTCAAGATGGCAGAGAGCACTCTTCTCTCTACCATTTTGAGCATCAAACTCTACTGAAATGTCATTGATACGGCTTCTAACTGACAAAACAACCAATTCTAGTGTGCATTTCGTCCGAGAGACGCCTGCTCTCTAACCTTTTCCCGCCTCACAAATCTCATAACGGCAGATACACAACAGAAGGTGCCTCCCACCTTCTATTAAGTGCGTGATTTTTTAGAAAATTTAGTTTTTCATATTGTCAAAGCTCTCAACATAGTGTAGAGTTAGGAAAAAGATTTACCAAAAATTGAATGGAACACGACATTCTTATCAAGAGAAGCTGAGGGACTGGCCCGTCGAAGCTTCAGCAACCACTGGTTTGACCAGAAAGGTGCTAACTCCAGCAAGTTGAATCGTCAACTTGAAAGATAAGAAGAAGCGCAGATATAAACCCAAAGCCTTCTTCTTATAGAAGGCTTTTTTTAATGCATTAAAGTATTACTCAAGGAATGAAAGGAGCATGCAAGATGTCGCCTCATACGGATACGCAATTTGTTCAGACAGGAAACCATAACCATGACCCAAACGGAGCTATCAACCCTCCTGTCTATTTCTCAACACCTTACCGCCGCGAAGGACTCGGTGAATCCACTGGATATGATTACACTAGGACCGGCAACCCGACACGCACGATTTTGGAGGAGTCGATTGCATCGATTGAAAAAGGGGATCAAGGGTTTGCGTTCAGCTCTGGAATGGCTGCGATCCACACGGTGCTCTCCCTATTCGAACGAGGCGATGAACTGATTGTATCCGAGGATTTATACGGAGGGACTTACCGACTTTTTGAAGAGTTCGCCAAAAAATATGGCCTTGTATTTCATTATTGGAATGGAGATGCGCCGCTTGAGTCCCTGATCAATGAACGCACGAAAGCTATATATGTGGAAACCCCTACAAATCCGCTGATGCAGGTTGTGGATTTAGGTGGGATCGTTCCCATAGCGAAGGCTAACAACATCCATGTCATTGTCGACAACACACTCTATACCCCCTTCCTTCAACAACCGATTACAGAAGGCGCGGACTTGGTAATCCACAGCGCGACGAAATACTTAGGTGGTCACAATGACGTTCTTGCCGGCTTAGTGGTAGCTAAAGGGGAATTTCTCTGTGAGCGGATCGGGTTTCACCAGAATACATCCGGCGCCGTCCTCTCCCCTTTTGACTCGTGGCTATTGATGAGAGGTATGAAGACACTCCCTCTCCGAATGAAGCAACACGAAGCGAATGCCAAGGCTGTTGCGGAATATCTCGAGCGTCATCCTGCGATCACTGACGTTCTATATCCCGGAAAAGGTGGCATGCTCTCGTTCCGGTTACGCTCTGAAGACTGGATTGATCCTTTCCTGCGGAAGCTTGAGGTTATCCGTTTCGCAGAAAGCCTGGGGGGAGTAGAAAGCTTCATTACCTATCCTGCTACTCAGACACATGCGGATATTCCAGAAGAAGTTCGCACCAGCTATGGTGTTTGCAATCGACTGTTACGTTTTTCTGTCGGAATCGAGCATATTGACGACCTGATTGGAGATCTTAATCAAACGCTTGACCAAATTTCGAAGGAGGAATCGATACGATGACTGACCATACGTTCCAAACACGCCTTCTGCATAATGAGCACAAGTTCGACCCGACCACAGGTGGTGTCAGTGTCCCTGTCCAGCACGCTTCCACCTATCATCAATCGTTTGACGAACCAGGGAAGTATGATTACAGCCGCTCCGGCAACCCGACGCGAGAAGCATTGGAAACAACGATTGCAGAGCTTGAGAACGGGACGCACGGATTCGCTTTCGCTTCCGGCATGGCGGCAATTTCCACCTCCTTCATGCTTCTGTCTCAAGGCGATCACGTCGTCATCACAGAAGATGTGTACGGAGGAACGTTCCGGATGATTCATGATGTGTTGCATCGCTTCGGGATTGAGCATACGTTCGTCGATATGACGGACTTGAATGCTGTTGCTACAGCGATACAGCCGAATACGAAGCTGCTTTATATTGAAACGCCCTCCAACCCAGTTCTGAACATCACGGACATCCAGGCTGTCGTGAAACTCGCGAAAGCGAATGACTGTCTTACATTTGTCGATAATACGTTCATGACTCCTGCCCTGCAGCGTCCGCTCGACCTCGGTGCTGACCTTGTCCTCCACAGTGCAACGAAATTCATCGCTGGTCATAGTGACGTCGTAGCAGGACTTGCCGTCACTAATGATCAGTCACTTGGGGAGAAACTCGGCTTTTTACAAAATTCCTTCGGGTCCATTCTTGGACCGCACGATTGTTGGCTCGTGTTGCGAGGGTTGAAAACACTTCATTGCCGTCTCGAACAATCACAACGAACCGCGGAAGAAGTAGCGACGTTTTTAGCGAGACACCCGGCTGTAGAACAAGTCTACTTCCCAGGATTCTCCACGCATCCAGGACACCCGACGCACCGTTATCAAGCAGAAGGTCCCGGCGCTGTGCTCTCCTTCCAATTGAAAGATGAAGAAGCTGTACGCACATTTACACAGCGAGCCGAAGTACCGGTCTTCGCTGTCAGTCTAGGGGCGGTAGAGTCGATTCTTTCCTACCCCAAAGCGATGTCTCACGCATCTATGCCTCAGGAAGAACGGGAAAAACGCGGGATCACAGACGGATTGCTACGGTTGTCTGTCGGGCTCGAACATCCAAAAGATTTAATCGAAGACTTCAAACAAGCTCTGCACAGTATCCAGACACGCCATCTGTTTTTAGACGGGAGGGTAAAACGTGAAATTACGTGAGGCATTACAGGAGAAGGTATTGATCGGCGACGGCGCCATGGGGACGCTGCTCTACTCTTACGGAATCGACCGCTGCTTTGAAGAGTTGAACTTGTCCCATTCGGATGAGGTACTGAGCGTGCACAAAGCTTACGTCGAAGCAGGCGCAGACGTCATCCAGACCAACACCTACGGGGCCAATTACAACAAGCTGTCCCGATACGGGTTAGAGGACCAAGTGAAGACCATCAATACTGCAGCAGTGAAGCTAGCTAAACAAGCGACAACTGGTGATCAGTATGTAGTAGGAACCATTGGCGGTCTGCGCGGTATCCAGAAGCAGACCGTCTCCTTAGAAGAAGTGAAGCGCTGCTTCCGGGAACAACTCTACTGTTTTCTTTTCGAAGAGGTGGATGGACTGCTACTTGAAACCTATTACGACTTGGAAGAACTGGTTGCTGTAGTAGAGATTGCTAGAAAAGAAACCGACCTTCCGATCATTGCGCACGTCTCCACTCACGAACCAGGCGTGTTGCAGGACGGAACCGCCCTTGCCGATGCCCTTCATCAAGTAGAACAAGCAGGAGCCGATGTCGTCGGCGTCAACTGCCGTCTCGGACCGTACCATATGATCCAGTCGCTTGAGGAGGTTCCCCTACCAGAAAAAGCCGTGTTATCTGCCTATCCGAATGCGAGTTTGCCAGGATTTCAAGAAGGACGCCTCGTCTACTCTACTGCTCCTGAGTACTTTCAAAAAAGTGCTCAAGAGCTGTATGAACAAGGAGCTCGTTTGATCGGTGGCTGCTGTGGTACGACTCCTGAGCATATCAAAGCAATTGCGGATCAAGTCAAAGGCCTCTCCCCCATCACAGAAAAACAAGTACTGAGACACCCGGAACCGACGATTGTTTCCGAGCGAAACGAAGATGAGCCGCCTCGCCTGCATGAAGTCGTCAAGAAGCAGCGGTCTGTGATTGTAGAACTCGACCCCCCTAAGAAATTGAACACGGATCGTTTTTTCGAAGGAGCAAAAGCCTTACATGAAGCAGGCGTCGATTCGATTACCCTTGCTGATAATTCGCTCGCTTCCCCGCGCATCAGCAATGCAGCAATGGGAGCATTACTTAAACAGAATCACGGAATCGACCCTCTTATCCATATCGCTTGTCGCGACCGGAATCTCGTAGGCTTGCAATCTCACCTGATGGGACTGCACACCCTCGGCATCCAGGAAGTATTGGCGGTTACAGGCGACCCGACCAAGATCGGTGATTTCCCTGGGGCGACGTCCGTCTATGATCTATCATCCTTTGATCTGATTCATTACATCAAACAAATGAACAAAGGACTATCCTTATCCGGGAAACCGCTTGGCGCAAGCACCAACTTTTCTGTTGCCGCGGCATTCAACCCGAATGTAAGAAACCTGAACCGAGCCGTTGGACGAATGGAGAAAAAGATCACATACGGAGCTGATTACTTCATCAGCCAACCCGTATTCAACGAGGCTCAGATGCTCGAAGTCTATGAAGCAACAAAGCATATTGAAGCACCAATCTATATAGGGGTCATGCCCCTTACCGGATTAAAAAACGCGGAGTTCCTTCATAATGAAGTGCCTGGTATGAGCTTGAATCCCTCCATTCTAGCCCGTATGGCAGAGGTGAATGGCGACCGGGAACAGTCGCAAACGGAAGGCATCGCGATTGCAAAGTCACTGATTGACGCTGCCATGGACTTGTTCAACGGCATCTATTTAATTACGCCGTTCCTGAGATATGAAATGACCTTGGAGTTAACGAACTATATCAACGAGAAAACCGAGCTGGAAAGGAAGATGACGAATGGCATCCACGTCACTTGAAGCACAATTAAAAGAGAGGATCCTCGTTTTAGATGGTGCGATGGGAACGATGCTCCAGCAGGCGGATTTGACGCCCGAGGATTTTGGCGGGGAAGCTTATGATGGTTGTAACGAATACTTGAACCTGACCGCTCCGCATGTACTGGACCATATCCACGATGCGTACTTAGAAGCTGGCGCCGACATTATCGAGACGAATACCTTCGGTGCGACGAACCTCGTGTTAGATGAGTATGAGCTTGGTCACCTGGCAGAAGAGATCAATATCGAGGCTGCGAAAATCGCCAAGCGTTCTGCTGCCCGTTTTTCAACAGATGACAATCCTCGCTTCGTCGCTGGAGCGATGGGTCCTACGACGAAAACGTTATCTGTAACTGGCGGGACGACGTTTGATGCACTTTCTGACGGTTATGAAGAACAAGCTCGTGGTCTGATGAAAGGCGGCGTCGATCTACTTCTGTTGGAGACGTCTCAGGACATGCTGAACGTGAAGGCTGCCTATGTCGGAATAAAGCGTGCGGAAGAAACACTCGGCTTCTCCCTACCCCTCATTGTATCGGGAACGATTGAACCGATGGGGACCACGCTTGCGGGGCAATCTATTGAAGCCTTTTATCTGTCCCTGGAACACATGAATCCTCTTGTCGTCGGTTTGAATTGTGCGACAGGTCCTGAATTCATGCGGGATCATCTACGGTCCTTGTCGGAACTCGCGACGACGAATGTCAGTTGTTATCCTAATGCAGGTCTTCCTGATGAAGAAGGAAATTACCATGAAACTCCGGAATCCCTTGCTACGAAGATCAGCGGTTTTGCGGAAAAAGGTTGGCTGAACGTTGTCGGCGGCTGCTGCGGAACCACGCCTGACCATATCAGGGCCATCAAGGAAGCGGTTCAAGGATACTCTCCACGACAAGCACCTGCCACACACGCTCATGCTGTTTCAGGAATCGAACCACTTTTATACGATGACCCGGACCGCCGTCCCATTCTCGTCGGCGAACGTACCAATGTCATCGGATCGCGTAAGTTCAAGCGCCTGATTCGGGATGATAAAATCGAAGAGGCGTCAGAGATTGCGCGTGCGCAAGTGAAAAAGAGTGCCCAGGTCATCGATATTTGTCTAGCTGATCCTGACAGCGATGAGCGCTCGGATATGGAAGCCTTTATGAAACAGGTCGTCAACAAAGTGAAAGTACCCTTGATGATCGACTCCACCGACGTCGAAGTCATTGAGACAGCCCTGAAATATTCTCAAGGGAAAGTCATCATCAATTCGATTAACTTGGAAGATGGTGAGGAACGTTTTCAAGAGGTCCTGCCCCTTGTGAAGCGCTACGGTGCAGCCGTGGTCGTCGGCACCATCGATGAAGAAGGCATGGGTGTTACAGCAGATCGGAAGCTTGAAATTGCCAAGCGTTCACACGATTTACTGGTTAACACCTACGGACTCGACGCTTCCGATATCATCTTCGACCCTCTCGTCTTCCCAGTCGGCACAGGCGATGAGCAGTATATCGGTTCTGCTGAAGCGACTGTCGAAGGCATCCGGATAATCAAAGAACAGTTACCGGAATGCCAGACAATCCTTGGTGTGAGTAACGTCTCCTTCGGCCTCCCTCCTGTCGGCCGGGAAGTACTGAATGCCGTTTATTTGTACCACTGCACGAAAGCAGGGCTCGACTACGCCATCGTAAATACCGAAAAACTCGAGCGCTTTGCATCGATATCAGCAGACGAAGTCGCCTTAGCGGAGCGACTCCTGTTTGAGACGACCGACGAGTCTCTTGCCACCTTCACCGCATTCTACCGCGGGAAGAAGAAAGAGACACATGTGCCAACTTCCACGATGACACTTGAGGAACGCCTCGCCCACTACGTGGTGGAAGGTACAAAGGAAGGCTTGATTCCGGACCTTGAAAAAGCGTTGGAATCCTATGATACGCCGCTCTCCATCATCAACGGTCCGTTAATGGATGGCATGACGGAAGTTGGGCGCTTGTTCAATGACAACCAACTCATTGTGGCAGAAGTCCTGCAAAGTGCCGAAGTCATGAAAGCATCCGTCGCCTTTTTGGAACCGCACATGGAAGCAAGCGACGCTTCAAATAAAAAAGGCAAGGTGCTGCTTGCGACTGTTAAAGGGGATGTTCATGATATCGGCAAGAACTTGGTCGAAATCATCCTGAGTAACAACGGATTCGAAGTCGTCGACCTTGGCATAAAAGTCACGCCGAACGAATTGATCCAGACGATTGAGAAAGAACAGCCGGATATCATCGGACTGTCCGGTCTATTAGTGAAATCAGCGCAGCAGATGGTGCTGACTGCTCAAGATTTGAAGCAGCAGAACATATCCCTCCCGATCCTCGTTGGTGGGGCTGCGTTGTCACGGAAATTCACGAATACGAAGATCTCTCCTGAATACGAAGGGCCTGTCCTCTATGCAAAGGATGCGATGGATGGCTTGGCGATCTCCAATCAATTGAGCGGACAAGAGCGTGAGGCGTTTCTTGATGCGCATGCTTCTAAACAGCAAGAGGCACAAGAACGTATCAGCAGACGGGCAGAGACGACAGACAGTCAGACAGCTGTAGCCGTTAAGCCGAAATCTACCGTAGGAGCGTCACAAATTTTTACACCGAAGGATTTGGAGAGGCACTTGATCCGGAATCATCCGGTGGCGCACGTGGAGCCTTATATCAATAAGCAAATGCTGATTGGACATCATCTCGGGCTGAAGGGGCGTTTTCAGAAGCTGTTGGAGGAAGGAAATGAGAAGGCGGTGCGACTGAATGAAGTCGTGGACGGTCTGCTTGAGAAAGCGAAGACAGAAGCTTGGATTCAGCCGTCTGCGATGTATCAATTCTTTCCGGCACAGTCGGACGGGGATGATGTGTTGATTTATGATCCGTATGGCGAAGTGGTGGAGCGGTTTACGTTTCCTCGTCAGCCGAAAGAGCCGTATTTGTGTCTAGCCGACTATTTGAAGCCGGTAGCCAGCGGAGAGATGGACTATGTCGGGTTCTTCGCGGTGACAGCTGGAAAAGGAATTCGGGAGCGGGCAGTGAAGCTGAAGGAAAACGGAGATTATTTGGCGAGTCATGCCCTGCAGGCGTTGGCGTTAGAAACAGCAGAAGGCTTGGCCGAAAAAGTGCACCAGCAGATGCGTGATAAATGGGGGTTCCCTGATCCTACCGACTTCACGATGCAAGAGCGTTTTTCGGCGAAGTACCAAGGTCAGCGCTTTTCATTCGGATATCCAGCCTGTCCGGAGCTTGAGGATCAACAGAAATTGTTCCAATTGATTCAACCGGAGGATATCGGGATTGAATTGACAGAGGAATGCATGATGGAACCAGAAGCTTCTGTGACGGCGATGGTATTCGCCCACCCGGAAGCACGATATTTCAACGTGCAATAAAGGGGATTTCTTCCATTTTGTCGAAGGAATGAGATGGAGGGGATTACTGTGAGCTTTTATTCGTTTTTTGATGCTTTTAAGAAGCGGGCTAGTGAGCATGACTTAGACTTTTTGAAAGAGACGATCCACAAGGACTTCGCCGCTCGGGAGGTTCGAGACGGAGAGATGGTCGATTACGGGTATGCGGAGTCTGTGGAGGGCTGGCGCCAGGCATTTGATTATTTTGCCGATCAGGACATGGAATGGATCTACACCGATCATTCTGTGACGCAGATAAAGGAAAACGAATGGCAGGCTGCCTTCTGGGTGTCTATCCTTCTAGACGGAGAACTACTTCCTACGTCCAATTTATTCTTTGATACGTTCCGTTTTGAAGAAGGTTCTTGGTACTTGGTGCGGTCTTATATCGAAGCAGGAGTCAGAAACCCTTCATTCAGCAAAGCTTCCTCTTAGTAGGAAGCTTTTTCTCTTCTCATTCGTTAAAGGTCACGCTTTGGATTAAGGTTTAATTTAGGAGACGTACCTGCTTCTTTTTTGACTCTCCTTTTCATATTCTTGGCGTCTTCGATTTCCTTGTCTTTCCTCTCTAGCAATTCCCCTACATCATCAGGAATATCGTAGCCATAGTTTGCGCCAATATTAAGCTTCCCCTTAAGCTCTTTGATGCCTAGAGCTCCGAAGTTGTTGTGCAATTCGAATTTATCGACTCGCAAACGCTCTACATTTAATTTCTCAACAATGTACATTGTTTCAGCCGGACGTGGGCTCTCTCGCTTTTGTAATTTCTCAAGCTCGGTATGGATCATAGCTAATTGCCTCTGCAATTCTTCAATTTCTTCCTTCTCTTTTAGCTTTGACTTGAATAAATTAAGGAAGCCCATTGTTACCTCCTTTTCCCGAGAAGCTTGTCCTTTTATGAGTCTATTGTGTGTTTGAAAAAATATGTACGGAAGGTGCTGGAATCTATGAAATTTCTCCCCACCAACATCAATATGCCGAATATTAAGGTCAATAATGCGGAGCGCCAGTGTTCTATTTCATTCGGACAAAATGTCAAAACGAAACATTATGTCACGAACAAGAAACAACAAGGGTTTGGTGAACAGTCAGGAGATAGAGTGCTTGTCCATAAGCCTATTGGAGAAGTGATTGATATAGACTTCTCCGACAATCAATAACGCAGAAGAGGCCATTTCGACCGGCCTCTTATTTTATTTGTATGGGGGTGAAATTGGACCTTGAGCGTCGGATTCTCACTTGTAATAAGCCATTATTGAACTGTGCTTCAATATCAGATTGATCGGGGGAGTCTGGCAAATGGATGGTCCGTTCAAATTCTCCAACATGACGGTTTGAGTGAACCAACTCCAGTTGGTTTCTTAAAGAAGGAATCGTTCCCCTTACGAGCAATTGATCTCCGGTAAACGAAAGATCGACGTCCCCTTTCTGTACGCCAGGAAGCTCAATGACAACCACGAAATAATCTCTATTCTTAAATAACTCATATTTAGGAAAGCCTTTATCTTCTGATGCTGCTTGGTTTGTCTGCTGGGACGGTTGCGTTTCGTTTATAACCCCTTCCATCATTTCTCGACCGTACTGATCGTCGAAGATCTTTTTCCAGAAATCCTGTCCATGAAAAGACTGAGCTACTTCCATCCATTCCTTGAATTGCTTGGGGTCCATGACTACACCTCCCGTCAAATATCCTCATAAACGTAGAACAACGGCATATATTGAGGTTATAAAGGGGGAATCGGATTGGTTACACCTTCTATTGTCATTAATATTTTCAATTTCAAAATTAATTCGTTCGAAAATGCCTCTGCCGTAAATGTTGGTCAGAACGTATTAGCCGACTGGCATAATTCTGATAAAAAGAACCAGGGTTTTGGGCAAAGCTTCGGGGACGGTAGTGCCTTTATGGAAACGAAATCTCAGGTGGATGACCGCGACCTGATTGACTCTCCAACGACTTTCGAGAAAGAGAAGAGAAGCGTATGGGATGAAACCCGTATATGATGTTTGCACCGTCAATCGTTAATATTCTTGGGTTTAAAGTGAATGTAATAGAACGGTCATCCTTCATTAGCTTTGCAGCGGTTCAGCAAGCGGACATCTTTTTATCTACTAAGAGGAACCAAGGTTTCGGGGATCAGAACGGAGACATTTCTCCTGTTAATGTCCCTATCAACTTTGTAGCGGACCCAGATGTTCTTGATTCTAACTCCATTAAGAACAGTGTCATCTAGAAATACAAAAATCCGAACCCCCATGAATCTGTTTCACGATTCAAAGGAGTTCGGATTTTTCAATTCTTATCAACGATTTTTGTAAATGACCGTACTGTAAACTTGCGGAGCAGCTTTGGGATTCAAATATTTCGCTGCACTATTAACGGCAGCCATTGCTTCATTGAAGCCTGAGGCAATCAACATTGTTTTGCCATTATAAACCGCTGCATCCCCAGCGACGAAGATTCCGTCGATATTGGCTCGCATATCCGGCTCAACCGGAATTCTTCCTTTCTCCGTATCTAGTCCCCATTCGGCATACATACTCTTATCGATATGTAACCCCTCATATACAAGTACATCATCCGCTTCCATTACTTCCCCATTCTCGAGTTTGAGTTGCTGTAGCTTCCCTTCCCCTTCTAACGTTTCAACCTTACTACTAAGATGTACGCGCACATCCGCTGCACGAAGGGATTCAAGGTCCTGTTCAGAAGTCCCTTTGAAGTCTGCTCCCCTGTTGATCAGCTCGACCGCCTCCGCAATGCCCTCCAGTGCGAGCGCCCAATCGATGCCTACTCTGCTATCCGAGACGATGGCTACTTTCTTTCTATTATATTGTTCTTTACGTTGAATCGTATAATGGATATAGTCATCATAAGACGCTCGGTCACCTACGTTCAAAGGCTCCATCTCGAACGTTCCCATACCAGAGGCTACAATAACCGTCTTCGAATGATGCTTTTGACCGGCATCATTGGTCAACACGAAGGTGCCATCTTCTTGCTTATCTATAGAAACGATCTTCTCCCCTGTAACAATCTCAGGGTCTACGAATCTTGCTTGGTCTTCTACATTCTGTACAAGCTCGTCTCCTGTCACACCGAGGAATCCACCGACATCATAAATTCTTTTCTCTGGATAAAAGAACGAGACTTTCCCTCCTGTATGTTGCTGATACTCGATTACTTTCGTCTTCAACTCTCTCATACCACTATAAAAGGCTGTATATAAACCGGTCGTCCCCCCACCGATTATCGTTACGTCATATAATTCACTCATCAGGCTCGCTCCTTAATTAGAAATGAGAATCATTATCAATAGTATACGGGGATTGATAAGTCTTTGTAAAGGTTGATTATTCCACTGGTGCATGTCCCATCAATATCGTATAATGATATCGAATTTCGATAATGAGGAGGGAAATCGTTGTTACGAGACTTCTTTTTAGGATCGATAAAAATCCACATCCTTTACCACGCGGACGTTGAACCGATCTATGGCGCGTACCTTATGGAAGAACTCGCTTCGCACGGTTACAACATCAGCCCAGGAACCTTATACCCGACACTGAAGCAACTGCACAGTAATGGGTTCCTTCATAAATACGAAGAAAATGTTCACGGTAAAGTACGGAAATATTATGTCATTACAGAAGAAGGTCGTGAACTATTGGAGGAAGCAAAACAACAAGTTCGCGAACTCGCCTCAGAAGTATTGGAAGAAGATTGGAGGAATCATAGTGAGTAAACCCCAAGGGTCATTACTTGAGATTTTGAAGGCATCTACGAAACTAGGCCTGACCTCGTTCGGAGGTCCGGTAGCTCACCTTGCTTACTTTAAAGATGAATATATTGATAGGAGAAAGTGGATCGACGATAAGACGTATGCTGATATCATTGCATTATGCCAATTCTTGCCCGGACCAGCGAGCAGCCAGGTGGGGATTGCCATCGGCATGCTGCGCGGCGGATTTCTAGGCGGGCTCGTCTCTTGGTTCGGTTTTACGATGCCGTCGATTATTATTCTAGTATTGTTTGCACTCATGTATCAGTCGTTTGATTTAGCAGATGCTCCCTTTATCCATAGCTTGAAAGTAGTTGCCGCTGCGGTCGTACTGCACGCTGTCATCGGGCTTGGTAAAAAGCTGACACCAGACCGACCACGGATACTGATTGCCATGATTGCAGCTACGATATTACTACTCTACCCTTCTGCCTGGATGCAGCTTCTGATTATTTTAGCTGCAGGATTGTTCGGGTTGAAGATGTTCTCGAACATGCAAGAGTCGAAGGTTCAGCCGTTTCCCGTTACCTTTTCTAAAAAAGTCGGTGTGGCTTCTCTCTCCCTTTTAACAGGGCTGCTTATTGTACTACCCATTCTCGCGCGCAATATTGACCACGCATTGATGCAGATCTTTGATACGTTCTTCCGTGTCGGCTCGCTTGTATTCGGTGGAGGTCACGTCGTCTTACCGATGCTTGAACGGGAAGTCGTCCCGACAGGATGGCTTGAGGCAAACGAATTCCTTGCTGGATACGGCATGGCACAGGCCGTCCCTGGTCCCTTATTCACGTTCTCCAGTTACCTGGGCACGATGATTGAAGGCGTTGCAGGTGCCGTGGTGGCGACAGCAGGAATATTCCTACCATCCTTCCTGTTTCTACTCGCCGCTTTGCCGTTCTTGAATGAACTGAGAAAGCGACCTGCATTCCAAGGGGTATTAACAGGCGTAAACGCTAGCGTAGTCGGAATCCTACTCGCTGCCTTCTATGATCCAGTCATCACAAGCTCCATAGAAGATGGTGGAGACTTTGCGTTAGCCGCCTTCTTATTCGCACTTTTACACTTCTTCAAAGTCCCCGCATGGGCGATTGTGCTGATTGGAGTTGCAGGTGGTACGGTCCTCTCTTATCTATAATGGTAATAAATAGCACTTAAGCTAGCCTTAAGTGCTATTTATTTTGATGAGTGAAAAATATACCTTTTTAAGAAGGAATATCCCAGATAATGTCGAAGTTTTGGTAATATAACGAACATTGGAGGTTTTTGTCGTGGCTGATGAACAATCAAGGTATTCCCGCCTTGCGCAAATCACCAAACTAATTAATACAAAGCTCGATTTACGCGAAGTCCTAAGACATGTTGTAACAGCCATATCCGAAGAAATTGTCCAATGTGATTCGGTCGGCATTTATTTACCTCAAGAGGACGGCACTTACCGCGGATACGTCGGAAAGCCAGAGACGATCAATGGGATGACATTGGATATGCACGTAGTGGACCCTGAACAGGATCGGCTCGCTAAAGAAGTGATCGAAACGGGAGAGACCGTATATATCCCTGACACTTCAAAGGACGACCGACCTGACAGGAGAGCGATAGAAGCATTCAAGATCAGTTCCTTGCTCGTCGCCCCTCTCAAGTACGAAAACCATTTATATGGGCTCGCTTTTCTATTCGACTACGGCATTCCGATGAACTTGAACGAATCAGAAGTAGAATCGATCCAGGCTTATATCAATATGGCTGCAGTAGCCATACGAAATGCGAATAACTTGAGCCGCAAAGAAATCCTCATTTCTGAGAAACAACTCCTGTTGAACGTCACGAGGGAACTCTCGTTAAGCTCCTCCATCCGGGAAGCATTGGACATCTGCTTCCAGAATGTCGGAGAGGTACTTGGAAACCACAACATTGCCGCACACTTCCTAGATCCATTAGCAGAAAGGCAGATTAAGCCATCTAACCTAAGTGCAAACAGTGTATGGACGGAGGAAGCTTGGAAAAAAGAACACGAACAACTGAAAGTCAACTTTCGAGACGATGCGCTCTTCCAAGATGTCCTCAAGAAAAAGGAATCTGTCCTCATTCCGGACGTTTTCGAGGATCCACGCCCAGATTCCGATGTTTGCCGTCACTTCAACATCAAAGGCCTTTATATGCTCCCCCTCATTTCCATGGGAGACGTTCTCGGTACTATCGCCGTGGCGGACTTCGACGGAAGCCACTCGAACTACTCGAAATCAGCTATGCAGTTAGCAGAATCCATAGTAGATGCTACAGCACCGGTTTTGTCCAACCTAATCTATATGGAAAGACAAGAACTGATCATTCAGGAACGAACCTTTGAAGTACGTAAGAAAAAAGAAGAACTAGAAGAAGCTTTCACGGATTTGAAGCAGGTCAGTAAAGAAAAGGAATTGATTTTAGACTCTGCTGGTGAAGGAATATTTGGAATGGATTTAGACGGGAACATCACGTTTTCCAATCTGTCTGCCAAACGTATTCTCGGCTATCAGATCACAGAAGACGTACGAGGCAACTCGCTGTACGAAGTATTCAATGTGACGCAAGAAGACGAAGAAAGCTCTCACCCCTTCATCCAAGATGGGATGCAGTTTCATAAACGGTTAGAACGAACATTTGCTAAGAAAGATGGCACAACTTTCCCAGCCGAATATATGATCACTCCTCAACAAATAGATCAACAAATCGTCGGGTACGTCATTACGTTCAAGGACATCACAGCAAGAAAACAAATGGAAGAAAAGATAAAGTATCACGCCTATTATGACAGTGTGACGAACATTCCGAACCGAACTCTGTTCCAAGACCGCCTTAACCAGGCGCTGGCATATGCAGAGACCCAAGAACGATCACTTGCGGTCCTGTTCTTGGATTTGGATCGCTTCAAGCAAATCAACGATACCTTCGGACACAGCTTCGGTGATTCCGTACTGAAACTAGTAGCCGACAGATTGGGAGCTGTTCTACCTAAAGAAGCGACTGTATCCAGGCAAAGCGGCGATGAGTTCGTCATTTTGCTTCCGAGCGTTGAACATTTAGAGGAAGCCATAGCTTATACGGAGGAAATCATCAAAATATTCATTGCTCCGTTTCACATTCATAACCAAGAAATTACGATCAAGAGCAGTATCGGTATCAGTATGTATCCTGATCATGGATTGAACGGAGAACAATTAGTGAAACACGCCGATGCCGCCATGTATCGCGCTAAAGAACGGACCGGCAATCAATATCAAGTATATTCCGATGACATCGACACAGACTCCCTCATGAAAATAAAGCTTGAGAATGAACTATTCAAAGCACTGGAGCGTGAGGAAGGATTTGTTCTGCATTATCAACCGAAAGTCGATATGCGCACCCAAGAAGTGATGGGAATGGAAGCTTTAGTTCGCTGGGAACACCCCTCTTACGGACTGCTTCCACCGAGAGAGTTCATTGCGCTGGCAGAAGAAACGGGCGCTATTACGAAGCTTGGTAGATGGGTATTGAAGGAAGCCTGCCGAAAGCGAAAAGAATGGTACGACTTGGGCTTCAAAGCTATGGTGATGTCGGTCAATCTGTCTCCACAGCAACTGAGTCAGCGAAACCTTGTCGAAACAGTCTCAGGCATATTAGAGGACACGGGTCTGAAGCCTGAGCTTCTCGAATTGGAGCTTACAGAAAATTTAATCATACACAACACAAAACAAACGGTAGCAACGATTGCAGACCTCAAGCGACTCGGTGTACAAATTTCCATTGATGACTTCGGCACCGGCTATTCTTCGCTTGCTTACCTAAAGGATCTGCCTGTGGACACATTGAAGATCGATAAGTCATTCATCGATGATATTACGAACAATTCTGCTATTACAGATACCATCATCTCCTTGGCCAAGAACCTCCACCTGCATGTCATCGCAGAAGGAGTAGAAACAAAAGAACAGGCGCAATGTTTACACAAAAAAGGATGCCATTTGATTCAAGGATATTATTTCAGCCCCCCTATTCCTGCTGATGCGTTTTTGGATAGAATTTCCACTATAATTTCCGAGAGGTGAAGTAATGAAATCTGTACGCGCTGTTTTAGATTATTTAGTGTCTGGTGATGTCTCTTATATTTTTGGAATTCCTGCTGGTTCTGTGAATGCTTTCTTTGATGAATTATATGATACGCCTTCTATCACGCCGATTGTGACAAAGCACGAGGGGGCCGCCTCTTATATGGCCGCGGCGTACGCAAAGTACTCCGGCTCGCTCAGCGTCTGCATCGGGAGCAGTGGACCAGGTGGTACCAACTTGGTCACCGGCGCTGCAAACGCTATGCGTGAACACCTGCCTGTCTTATTTTTAACAGGAGCCGTTCCGACTGAGACGGTAGGCTTGAATGCTTCACAAGAGTTGCATGCTGATCCTATCTATCAATCTGTGACAAAATACAGCGCGCGGGTGGACCGGGCAGAAGATTTACTGCCAGAGATTCACAAAGCAGTGGAGATTGCACTCTCAGGTGTCCCAGGACCCGTTCATATTGCGATGCCGATCGATGTACAGCTATCGTCCGTGCCTTTCCAATCGTTGCCGACGTTTCCTGCCCGCACCCGATTGATTCCCGATGATGCAGTTGTTCAAGAGGCCGTAACTGCTCTAGAAAGAAGCGAGAGCGGTTATATCTTTGCAGGGCAAGGTATCCGCGGTGCAGTCGATGATGTGATTGAGCTTGCAGAAACGTTGAACTGGCCAATCATTACCTCCCCTCAGGCAAAAGGGCTGATCCCAAGTGACCATCCGCTGCTGAAGGGGATATTCGGCTTTGCAGGTCATGAGTCCGCTTCTTCCTTCATTCATGAAGGGGATGCGGAAACGGTTCTGATCTTAGGCTCAAGCTTAGGGGAAACAGCGACAAACAACTATAATCCGCACATCAATGAAGATCGGTACACGATCCAAGCAGACTTCGATGCATGTGTGTTTAACAGGAAGTACCCCGTCGACCTCGCCCTTCATGGAGAAATGGATTTAACCGTATCTGCATTGAATACCGGGCTTAAGAATCGGGGGCGGGAACGAAACAAAATACAAACGCCCGCGCATCAGGAGATAGAACTGGATACCGAGTATAATACACGTAACGTATTGATGAGTTTACAGAACATGCTTCCGAAAACGACGCGTTACACGATTGATATAGGGGAGTTTATGGCTTACGTCATTCACCACATGGAGGTACCGACATATGATGCGTTTGATATTAACGTACACTTCGGTGCGATGGGTAGCGGCATCGGCAGTGCTATCGGCGCCAAACTAGCCGACCCCGATCGTCCGACCGTCAGCATTACTGGGGACGGATGCTTCTTCATGCACGGAATGGAAGTACTGACCGCTAAAGAGTATGGTATCCCCGTTCTATTTGTTGTCATGAACAATGCAAGACTAGGAATGGTCCACCATGGTCACGCCCTTCAATATAAGCGCGTACACCAGACTTTTGCTCAGGAACCTGTAAGCATCACAGCCATGGCAGAAACGCTCGGCATCCCATCTGCCAGAATCGATTCGATGGATGATCTGAATTCAGATACCGTATCAACCCTACTTAACACGAAAGGTCCTGCGGTGCTCGAAGTGGCTTTAGTCGATGACAACATTCCTCCAATGGGAGATCGTGTGAAGTTCTTGTCATCATTCGGAAAATAATATGTCTAAATGTAGAAACTTTTCAAGAAACGATTGCAACTTTCACTCTCCCTCTATACGATATTAGTAGAAAAATAGAGAGGGTGCGTACATTTGAAAATGAAAGGCTGGATCATCGTTTTCTTGATAGCCGGAAGTGTATTGAGCGGTTGTGCTTCCAATGAAGAGGAGAGTCATACAGAAGGACATGGAGACTTGCGCGAGGAAACAGCTAGTGCAGCTGAACTTCCTTCCTTTTTAGATGAAAAACCGGAAGACATGCAGCTTCTATATACAGCAGTCGGACAAAGCCAGGAGTTACTAGAGCAAATCCCTTGCTACTGCGGGTGCGGAGATAGTGTCGGCCATCGTAACAACTACGACTGCTTTATTCATGAGAACCAGGAATCAGGTGCTGTCGTATGGGACGACCACGCAACGAAATGTGCAGCTTGTTTAGAAATTGCAGCACAGTCCATTATCGATTATCAAGACGGGAAATCAATTAAAGAGATACGTGATGATATCGATGCGGCTTACGAAGAAGGCTACGCTGAGCCTACTCCAACGCCTGCTGTATCATAAATAGAAACCGCGCCTGAGTTCAGGTGCGGTTTTTAATATTCCTTAACGGAGGGATATAGCCTCTCCGTCCACGCTATGTGGAATATTCCAAAACAGTTTGTTTCTATCGAAATAAAAAAAGAAGCCTCTATTACAAGGCTTCTAGAAGAACAGTTATTCCATACCCCAATTATGCCGTATGACTGTGCTGAGATAAATTTCTTAGAGCCATCCTCGCACGATACATACGCGACTTCACGCAAGCAGGTGTCAAATCGAGCGCTTCCGCTATCTCTTTCTCACTTTTCCCTTCCATGCAACCGAGTTTCAAAACAACCCGCAGTTTAGGAGGAAGTGCAGCAATCAGTTGGATAGCTTCCTTCGTTTGAAGGCGAAGCTCGACCAGTTCTTCCACACCACTTGATGGTTCTGAAAAAGGTAACTCTTCTAGAGGTAGATAAACATGTCGTTTCTCTTTTCTTAATAAGTCTATCGCTTTACGGGTTGCAATAGTCGAAAGCCAAGCTCCGACCTTTCCCTCCTCTTTCACCTCATGTAGCTTGTCATAAGCTTTCATAAACGTTTCTTGAAGGATATCTTCAGCCAAACTCGAATCTCTCGTCACTTTCAAGGCAGCGTAATAAACACGCTGATAGTAACGGGCATAAAGGGTATTGAAATAACTGTCCATCTTCATCTATCTCCCTTATTCATTAAAATGATCGTTCACGTACGCTGGTGCTTCCGATATTCCAAGTAGTCGCGGTTCGGTTTCATTATTCGGAATGATAGCCATCAGGTACTTTATATTCTGCCATTCTTGCTCTGATTGAAGTGCCTTCTCAATCTTAGGTACATCAGAAACAGACAGTTTGTCGACACCCTCCTGATCTTGTATGGTGCTCCACGCTTCATCAGGATGGTTGTATCCATCCTCCCAGCGATAGAATTCAATTCGGTCAATGTCATCTGCCTCAAGGAAGGCGTCGTCGTATAACTCTCTCTCCTTCAACCAGGAAATGGTTTGAGCATACGACTGATCGATGCTCAAGCCATACGAAATAGAATTGTTATCGTACGGGTTAGGGTCGTTCAGAATGTTAACGTAGCTCGGTTGTCCTTTCGTTTCGTTCATCTCTTCATACGTAAGGTTATATAGATCCTCCTTAACAGATTCGAGAAACTGCGATACGTCTTCTGACTCAGTAAGCTTCACGTTTGAAACCGTTACAAGTCTCGGTTCAATGATCAACCCAGATTTGCCAACCATCTCTGAGGTCAGCTGCATGATTGGATAGGTAAGCTCCTTATACGCTTCGGTCTCCATCACAGCTGCTAATTCCTTTTCTACTTTTTGATTTGCTACCTGATATTGGCGATATACTTCTTTACCGTTATTCAAGCGATACATAATGAATTGATTGCGGCCCCCTTCTGATAGCGGACGAGACTCGTCAATCAAGGATTCATGTAAAGCTATTGTCTTTTCAATGGCATCATCTGACGTCATCAAAACATCTCGTTCGGTCCTTTGGTACTCTTCGTATCCGAAATAATGATTACCTAGATAGACACTTTCGACTTCTGAACGGTTCGGTACATAGTTTTCAGATGGCAGCATAGCAAGTGGAGCAACCAGTAGAACAATAGCTACTGCACCAGCATAAATGGAAAACCTCTTGGCGGTTTGCTTATGCCATATTCTCCAAGTCTTCTCTAGTAACATCGTGGATAATAGGAAACCGATACTACCACCTAACACATATCCGAAGATCAACCATGTGAAGCTGAACGCCGTCTCTGCAAAATAAACCCCAAATGCTAAAGCGGTGCAGAAACTGACTCCGAACGTGAAGATCGGCTTCAGCCAGCTCACAGAAAGTGCTTGGGCAGCTGTTTCCAAGGCGCGTTTTTTATACGTGAACAACGCCAGGATATAAAAGATGATCGCAGCTACGAGGTAGATCAACAGCATTCCATAATCAGAAGGCGGTTCTGTCTGATTCTGCATCGCTGGAGAAAAATTGAACAAATCCATCAACGGTGATAAATTATTCACTCCCTGCTCTGCGAAATAATCAGCTGAAAAACCAGAAACCATCAAACTGACATTGAAGCCTACTATTAAGTAAATCCCGGCAGGAAAGAATAATAGAATATATGTCAACACACCTTGTACAGCAGACAGACCAGTTAATGTACCGACGAACACCCCTGACATGAACACAAGTAAAGAGATAATAACCATAAGCAACGTCCAATACCCTAGTTCAGTAAGAGAATAAAAATAGGATACATCGGTCGCTATATAAAACAATAGTAAGAGTAGACTATTCAATAGCACTGGAGCTAGAACCAGTACAATACCAGAGACTACACGCTGGTTGAACAGCTTCTCTCTGCGAATCGGTAAGCTATGCATGAAGTCCGAAGAACTTTTCACATGCATATAGCGCATAAGGAAGACAGACATGAGGACAGGCATCAAGAATAATAGAATCACCTGAAACTCATAGCTGAACATCGAAGAAAACAACCCTTGGTCAACAGGCATAAGGCGCGCCGTATCATCGACTTTCATCGCAACCTGTAAAGGTACAAGAAAGGCAAGTGCCACAAAATAGACGATACTGATCCATCCAACATTACGAAAATCCTGTTTCATCCATTCTTTCTTAAGTAAGAATGTTCTCGATGGCATAACCAGCACCTCCTAATTCATAAATGAAAATTTCTTCGAGCGTCAGTGGAAGAAGGTCGAACACAACAGGTTGTAATGCTTGAATGGTTTCTTTCACTTGTGATTCTGCCCCTCTTACGATATACAGCTGCACACTGCCTCTACTTGTGTGATGTAAAATATCCAGCTGCTCATGCAGGATTTCCTTATTGTCCTCCTTGAAAGCAACCTGAACTTTATGGAAGTCTGATTTCAAATCATCCAGTTCACGTTCAAGAAGAACTTCGCCTTTATGTAAAATCCCGACATGATCACAAATGTCCTCTACTTCGCGTAGATTGTGTGAGGAAATCAAGATCGTCATTTCACGGTCGGCAACATCCTGGATCAACAGATTCCGGATTTTTTGACGCATCACAGCATCCAGTCCGTCAAACGGCTCATCCAACACAAGTACCTCAGGCATCACAGACAAGGACAACCAAAAAGCCACTTGACGCTGCATCCCTTTAGAGAACTTACTGATTTTTTTATTCTCATCTAGTTGGAAGACGGCTTTCAGCTTTTGGAATCTATCCTCATTCCATGAATCAAATATTTCTTGATAGTAGCTCGCCATCTGGCGTGCTGTGTATTGGGGTAGAAAATAGAGAGAATCCGGCATAAATATCAGTTTCTGCTTCACATCTTCATTCTCAAACACCGATTGATCGAGCACGTTCACTTCCCCAGATTGTTGCTTAAGAATCCCTGCGATTGTGCGCAACAAAGTCGTTTTACCGGCACCGTTCGACCCAAGCAGCCCATAAATAGATCCACGTTTCACCGTAAAGCTAACATTGTTTAGAACAGGCTCCTTCTCGAACGATTTTGTTACGTCCTGGACTTCAATCATGTGGTTCCCCTCCCTCGACTTCGCGGAGCATTGCCTGGATCTCTTCGGTGGTAATACCAAGATAGATCGCTTCTGCGAAAAGTTTTTTCAGCTCTTCACGCACTTTGTTCAACTCCTCTTTGTTTTCCGACTTTTCAACGGGATGCACAAAGCTCCCTTTTCCTTTTTGTGAATAAATATAGCCCTGCGATTCGAGCTCGCGGTAGGCCTTTTGTATCGTATTTGGATTGATGGTCATTTGTTGTGCCAGTTCTCTGACCGAAGGAAGTTTCTCATCTCCCTTCAAGACATCATTGATGATCAATTCTTTCAGCTTCTCTACAAGTTGTTCGTAGATCGGCTTACGACTTCTGATGTCCAATTCGAACATGTACGCACCTCCTCGGTGGGACTGTATTAACTGTACTATTATTATTAATACAGTTGTTAGTATAGTGTAATGCTCCCCATTTGTGAAGCTGAATTTTAATTTCATTTACTAAACAAAAGGAAAATAGGTCTTTTTTCTTTGTTTCAAACTGTATTAAAAGGGAATATATGGTTAATATCACTCAAAGGAGGGATGAATTTGGGCGCTTCCTGCAGTTCATTTCAAGACTGTCTTGCTTCAGCATCCAACTTTCTATGGACTTATCCGCTCGCTATTCTACTGATATTAGGTGGAATATTCCTCACGATTCGCATTAAATTCTTTCAAATTCGTTTTTTCGGCCATGTGTTGCACCAGACCATCGGCCAAATCTTCAAAAAGACAGAACAAACGGGAACAATCACTCCGTTCCAGGCATTCACTTCCGCACTCGCTTCAACAGCAGGAGCGACGAACATCGTCGGAGTTCCAATTGCGATTTCCTTAGGCGGTCCAGGTGCTTTGTTCTGGATGTGGGTAGTTGCTTTGATTGGAATGGCAACGAAATATTCAGAGGTTTTATTGGGGATGAAATACCGAGAAACAAATGATAAGAATGTTTGGGTCGGAGGGCCACAGTATTACATAAAGAAAGCCCTCGGCTGGAAATGGGTGTCTAGTGCCTTCGCCTTTTTCCTCATGATTGAACTCATTCCAAGTACCATGGTTCAGTCGAACTCGATCGCAACACAGACCGAGGGAGCCTTTGGTTGGCCGGTTTATATAACAGGAGCCATCATTTGTGCTGCCATTGCCCTTGTGGTGTTCGGCGGGATTAAGAGGATTGCTAATGTCACAGACAAGATGGTGCCAGGCATGGTCATCATTTACCTGGGAGTCTGTCTCTATGTCATTTTCGCAAACATTGAACAGCTACCGGCTGTATTTGGATTGATCTTCACCCATGCCTTCACGCCTGTCTCGGCAGCGGGAGGTTTTGCAGGTGCTGGAGTGGCACAGGCTATTCGATGGGGAACTGCAAGAGGACTTTATTCGAACGAAGCCGGTCTCGGAACAGCCCCAATCGCTCACGCCGCTGCGAAAACAGATCATCCATCCAGACAAGCACTATGGGGAATCTTCAGTGTGTTCATTGATACGATCGTCATCTGTACAATCTCCGGCCTGACCGTTCTCGTGACGGATGCTTGGCGACAAGTGGACGGATCAGATGCTTCCAACATGATCAACGTCGCTATCGGTAATGAGCTCGGTGATGCCTTTGGGAGCAGCTTCATTTCCGTTTTCCTTCTGTTCTTCGTAATCACTACGATTGGAATACTCGTTTTTTACGGCGAGAAACAAGCAGAGTATTTGTTTGGACCAAAAGTCGCTAAAGCCATGCGGATTGTGTATATTCTTTCTGTCTTCGTTGGTGCTATTGGTGGACTGGAGTTTGTATGGCAGTTCCTTGATCTGCTTCTTGCTTTCGTCTTACTCACCAATATCATTCCACTCCTCTTCTTGCATAAGGAGGTCGCAGACCTTACAGATGACTACGTAAACAGGGTCTACAAGAAGAAAACGGATAAAAAGAACGTGGAACTATTCGATGAAAAAACGGGATAAAAAAAGGCAAGCGGATTTTCTCCGCTTGCCTTTTTATTACCTTAAGAATACGTGGTCGCCGATAACGGTCGTCACTTCTTTTGCACTCAAGTAAGCACTATATGCTTTATCTGGATTGTAGAAGAATAGAGACTCATTATCATAACCTTGGTAGTCCAGTGCTTCTTCTACTGCAGCTTTAGATTCCTGACTGGCAGGCTTATTGATCTGTCCGTTACTTACTGGAGTGAATTGATACTCCTGGAGAATAACCCCACGGAGAGAATCTGGAAAGAGTTCACTTTCCACGCGATTTAGAACAACCGTCGCAACGGCAACTTTACCTGCATAACTCTCTCCTTTCGCTTCTGCTTCAACGAGTCTTGATAGCAAGTCTTTCTCATTAGCATTCGGCATTACAGGGAGTTCTATCGTTTCCCCTGGATAGATGGTATGACTTCTTTTATTATTGATGGCCATCAGCTGATGGCTTGAAATTCCATAATCGTTGGCAATCTCATATAGAGAATCACCTTTCTGAACGGTGTGCTTCGCCGGTTGATCGGCAGATACCGGTGTAGCCGCTCCTATTAAACTAGCGAGGGTGAAGACTGAGACTAGAAGTTTTTTCATGATGTTTTACCTCCCTATTAACTTTACGATACATAAGTTAACATAAAAGGCAGAATTCTTTCACTATTAATTCTTTCCACCGTTTCCAATCCAAAAAATTCCCTTCAGTATGCTTTGGCGGTGTTCTCATGTTTTACTTCGCTGAGATATAGGTATAGTCTTAAACGGCAATACTTATGAAAAAGCAGGTGAACAGATGTTAGATACCCATGCCAGAAAATATGTACAACCTTCTATCGACCGCACGGCCTCCTACTTTTTGAACCGCGGAAGAACAGCTAACCAAATTACCGTAGTGGCTCTCTTAATCGGAGTCTCTACTAGCTTTTTATATGTTTGGGGACTTCCCATCCTAGCTGTAGTCATGCTTTGGTTATCAGGATTTCTCGATGCCGTGGATGGAACGATGGCTCGCCACACGAAGACCTCCCCATTCGGAACCGTCATGGACGTTACTTTTGACCGGATTGTAGAAATCGGAATGATTGTGGCCATAGCCTATGTACACCCTGAAGTCCTATGGCCACTTCTTCTATTGAGTGTCTCGATTATCGTATCGATGACCATCTTTTTAGTAGTCGGAACGGTTTCAGAAAAAGCAGGTATGAAATCGTTCTATTACCAGGCCGGTGCTGCCGAGCGTACGGAAGGATTCATCTTCTTCAGCATTATGCTGTTATTTCCAGACTTCCTTTGGTGGTCCACTATGGCTTTCTTTGCCATCGAACTCTTTACAGGAGGACAACGTTTCTTAGAAGCTAAAAAAATCTTATCCTAAAAAACGACTGCTCAAGGAGACAGTCGTTTTTTATAGATCTATTTCTCCACCGAACCTTCGCTTCACACCACGAATACCCGCAATGTCTTCGATGATGCGAAGAACAGCAGCGTCTTTCGCTTTCGCTTCCACCATCACGTCTACGGGTTGATCCAGTGATTTCAGCTCTTTCAGTAAAGGACGGATAAATTCTAAGTCTACATAATCAGCGTGGCTACGGTATTCCTTCTCGTTTTTCGGAGAGGAAAGATGGATCTTAGGCGGGACACCCATATGACTCCACGTTTCGTAAAAACGCGGCAACAGTTCTGACAAGGATTCATCCTCGCTGTGATTCGCCATAAAGTGATGATAATCAAACATCATCGGGATTTGTTCCTTTTCACAGATAGATAACGTTTCAGTTGTTGTGTAGGTTTTATCATCATTCTCGAGTGTCATCTGCCGCTTGATAGGATCTTTGAGCTGTTTCAGATTCTCGTGGAACCTTGCAGTCGCTTTTTCTTTATCCCCATACGCGCCTCCCACATGAATATTGATATGACTCTCCTCATGTAAGTCCATTGCTTGAAGCATCGCATAATGATACTCCATATCTTTTACTGCATTCTCTGTCACGTGAGGCTTATCGCTTGTAAATAAAGTGAACTGATTGGGATGAAAGCTTGTACGCAGTCTATGCTTCCGGACTAGAGAACCAATTTCCTCATACAAAGACTGGAACGGCGTAATATAATCCCACGGTGCTTCATCATGCGTAGCAAGCGGAACAATCGATGAAGAAAAACGATACAAAGGTAGTTCGTTCGCCAAGTTAAAATGGAGATTTCTCAGCGTATTTTGCAGATTCCGCTCTGTAATACGCTCGAGCTCTTGAATTTGTGTGTCAGGGTCAAGCTTCTTATACCTCGCGAAGGTCATCGTCTTTGCTGGTGTGGCTTCGTAAAGCGAGAGGGCATGAGATACATAGCCGAATCGGATTCTCATATCGCTGTCTCCTTTCTTCGTCAAATGTTCCCATTTTCGGAGGATTTTATTCTTATGGAGTGGTTTTGGATGTGGGGGCTTTTCTTTTCCTCGCCTAATTAATTTCAAGAAAAAAGCGGCTAGCAAGATGCCAGCCGCCGACAATATTTATCGTACATTCATTTCAGATGGTTTCGGACCTTTACGACCGTTTCGGTCTAATCGATTGATCGCTTCCATGTCTTCTGTAGACAGTTCGAAATCAAACACGTCAAAGTTTTCTTCGATGCGATGAGGAGTGACAGACTTCGGAATCACGATTGCATCGCTCTGTAGGTGCCAGCGGATGACGACTTGTGCTGGTGTCTTCTCGTGTTTTTCTGCGATGGATGTGATGACGTCGTCTTTCAAGACTTCGCCTCCCTGCATGAGGGGACTCCATGCTTCTATGTGGATGCCGTGCTTACGACCAAATTCTTTCAGTTCATTTTGCGCAAGGTACGGGTGGCACTCGACTTGGTTGACAGCCGGCTTCACTTCGCACTCTTCCATGATGCGCTCCAGGTGCTCGATATCAAAGTTGCAGACGCCGATCGCTTTCGTTTTGCCGTCTTTTTGCAACTGTTCAAGTGCTTTGTAAGTCTCGACATAATCGTCATATTCAGGAGTCGGCCAGTGAATCAAGTACAGGTCGACATAATCAAGACCTAGTTTGTCCAGGCTTGTTTCCATCGCTTTGATTGTGTTGTCGTAGCCTTGGTCTGCGTTCCACACTTTTGTCGTGATGAAGATTTCGTCACGGCCTAGTCCGCTTTGCTTGATTGCTTCGCCGACTTGTTTTTCGTTACCATAGATAGCTGCTGTATCAATGTGACGATAACCTGTTTCGAAGGCTTTTGTGACGGCAGGTACCGCTTCATTTTCCTCGACTTGCCAAACACCAAAACCAAGTTGTGGCATCTCTACTTGGTTATGTAGCGACATTGTTTTCATATTTAAGACTCCCTTTCTTTGTGAGAATACATTGAAATCGTACCACATGTAAGCTTCCAAATGCCGGTATTTTGCTCATTAAGAAAGCACCGACTCACTTCGTCGGTGCCTTCGGATAGATCCGGATCATCCGGAAAATTAAAAAGGTGAAAATCCCTATGAATAATACCGCGCTGATCCAATCAGATACTGCCAAATTTTTCAATAAGACGCTCAAAATCAGCGGTATGGTGGAAGCATAGGCGGACATCTTCCACAACTGCTGGTAGGCGAGTTTCCTTCCCATGACGTTTTTCATCACCATCGCAGCGCCTGCAAAAATCGAAACACCGACGATGATGAGGAATATAATCAATAATGGATAGAAGACAAAGACCTGCGCGAGATAAAGCCCTCTCGAAACTTCCGTCAAATCAGATTCCAAACGGATGATGGTGCCGATCATATCCGGTAGGAACAAAACAGCGAGAAGTAAGAAAAGATAACCAATTGTGTGGGTGATGCCTTTTCGGTTCAAGCGGAACATCGCTTCCTTCTTTGGCAGACGGAAGCTGTTGAGTAGTGAATCGATCATAGCGTACTCCTCTTATTCAGCATAAAATGCTAGTTCTTCTTCGATTTTCGTGCGGATTTTTTCAAGTGCCTCTTCTGATGTCTTACCGAAAACACGGGAACCATTGACGATGGCGTATGGCCTGACTGCGCACATTCCACAGAAGGAGAGGCATTCGTTCATGAGTACGGCCACTTCTGGGTAATCGGACTCGATGATGCTCTCGATATCTAGTTCGGTAATCAAATTACCATCACAAATCTCGACGACGACAATCCCCATGGGACACATACTCCTTTCTATCGTTAAGTTAAGCCTAAAATCTCTCGTGCATACCGTTCATCTTGCTTCATTTGTTCAACAAGTACATCCAACCCTTGAAAGTCGGTTTCGTCCCTCAAATGACGTAGGAATTTCACCGAAACTTGTTTATCATATAAATTGCCGGAGAAGCCCATGATATACGCTTCTACTTTATAAGAATCCCCATTTACTGTAGGACGATATCCAGCACTGATCAACGTATAATAGTAATCCGTATCCACTTGTACCGTTCCTAGATAGACCGCTGGCTTCACTTCGACATATTCCTCAATTTGACCGAGGTTCAATGTAGGAAAACCAAGTTGCCTGCCTAGTTGTTCCCCTTTTTCAACTACACCGGTTATTTCAAAGGGACGCCCTAGCATCGACTGGACCGCTTCCATCTTCCCAGCTGTGACAAGGGTACGGATACGTTCACTCGTAATCGGCTCGCCTTGATGTTTGGCATCAGGTACGACTGTCACCGGAATGTCGGTGTCGCCCACCTGGTCTGCCATCGATTCTGAGACAATCAGACGTTCTGCCTGCAATTCGTCAACCGAAAAAGGTTTGATACAATGATAAAAACGGTCAACTCCGAATTCTGACAGCAACCGGACCTGGTCTTGATAAGAAGTAAGACCGCCAGAACCCGGCCACTGGTAAACCGCTAGTTCGATGTGGTCCGTGACAAAGGTACGAGCCGTGTCCAGGATATGTTGATGACCGAGATGGAGTCCATCGAATGCCCCTATTACGGCGATTTGCGGCCTGTTCGATTGTGGTATTCTCTCTTTCACGTGAATGGTTTCCATCCCTTTCATCCCCTTTAAACGAATTATATCCTTATTCTACACCATGTCCATTGAAGCAACCACCGATCCATTTTTCAACTAATCTGATTGGATGTGAAAAAATGATAGAAAAAGCGAAACAATATGCGACCGAAGCACATCGAGGCCAGAAACGGAAAGGTTCTGATGAAGATTATGTCAGGCACCCGATCCGCGTAGCAAAAACGCTTCAAGAGGCGGGCTTCAACGAAGCAACCGTCTGTGCTGGTTATTTACATGATGTCGTCGAAGATACCGACATCACCCTGGATGACATAGAACAGGAATTCGGGAAGGAAGTAGCTGTTATCGTAGCGGCTCATACGGAGGATAAAGAGAAGTCGTGGCAGGAACGTAAACAGCATACAATCACAGTGGTTAAGGAATCCTCATTGGATATCAAAGCTTTGATTGTAGCGGATAAATTAGACAACTTGCAATCGATCTCCGAAGGACTCTCTACTCAAGGAGACGAGCTGTGGCGCCTATTCAATGCGGGGTATGAACATCAAAAATGGTACTATCAGTCCGTTGCTCAAGCTATGGGAGAAGGCCTCAAATCAGAACCAGCATTTTTCAGAGCGTACTCGAGACTAGTACACCTTACGTTCCACTAAAAAAAGTCTAGAGCCGGACGCTCTAGACTTTGTCATATACAGGTGGATAATAACTGTCGATAATGGCCTCATCAGAATGAGGAATCTCTTCCCCTTTAATGATTTGGGCATTGTTGATGCATCCGCTTGTCAGCAAGATAATATCATTGTCCTGCCCGAGCTCTAAGGACCTGCGGACGCCTTCCTCTCTGGTTAACGTGGTGTGAATGTGGTGGGCATCTGGCTCTCGGAACCCTGTTTTCACTTGCTCAACGATAATTTGCGGATCGTGGTATCCTGGGTGGTCTACAGTGACGACCACTACATCGGCTTTTCCGTCGATGCTCGCTGCCATCTTTGGCATCTTGTTGAAATCGCGAATACCGATGCCTGCAATCATTACAATCAGACGGTTATATTGAAGCTTTTTCACTTCCTCCACTAAACGGTTCAGCGCAACGGGCGTATGCGCATAGTCGAGAATGACCTTCTGATTATAAGGTGTTTGAATGACCTGGAATCTGCCCTCTGGACCTTCCAAACGTGGAAGTACGTCGAGCACCTCTTCGATCGAAAAGCCAAGATGCAGAGCGGTTCCGATGGCAGACAGCACATTCGCCACATTGTATGTGCCATAAACAGGGACATACACACTATAGCTTGTACCTTTATAAATAAGTTCGAAAACCGAACCTTCTTCCATTACGTCAATATGGTTCGCCTGCAAATCAGCGGTTGGGTTACCTTCAATGCTGTAGCTGATCATGGTATCGGAATGTTCCCGGACAAGATCCGCCCCCATACCAGCATCGTCCACGTTTACTACTTGGGCACGCGCCTGTTTGAACAGACGCATTTTGCATTCTTTATAATGCTCGATCGTGTTGTGATATTCTAAATGCTCTTCGGAGAAATTTGTATGGATTGCGACATCAAACTCAATGCCTTCTACCCTTTTTTGATCCAGTGCGATCGATGACACTTCCATTACCGCACCGCGGTCATCTAATTCATATAAATCACGGAAAATATGATGAAGATCTGCCGATTCTGGAGTTGTCGGCGTGCTCTTTTTGTAAGGTAGTTTTTCACTAGAAGACCAAATACCAGTCGTACCGATTGACCCTGTCGGTAAACCAAGTAGTGTAAGCAGGGAACGAACGTAGGCCGTTACAGTCGTCTTTCCATTTGTTCCTGTGACACCGACCATCTTCATTACTTCATCTACACTGCCATAGTAATACTTAGCGAAAGCTGCCATCGCAGCACGAATATTTTCGACTACTAAAAAAGTTTTATCAGGGTGGTCTTTGCTGCAGCTCTCCAGTACGCTGACGTCTGTACCGAAAATGACATTCGCTCCATTAGCCAACGCCTCCTCAAGATACAGATGCCCATCGTACTGCTCCCCTTTGATGGAGAAAAAAGCGGCATTCGGCTCGACTCGTTTCGAATGAAAGGAAAGGCTTGAGACCACTTGTTCATACGGCCCGAAAATATGTGATTGGTTCATCATCTGATGTTGTTTAAAGTTTATTTTCATCGTCTTTTCCTCACTCTTAGTATAGTCTTTATCGTCGTCCAATTTCAGTGAAAGTATGTACGTTTACACGGATGTAACTTTATGTAGTTCGCTTATATCTTACCACTGTAAAAGTTGAAATGTGTCTATACCTTTTCCCCCTGCAAGACTCCACAAAACATCTCGATTCCTAAACAGTACGATAGACCCTAAACTATGACAAAAAAAGGTTATTGAAACAAAAAGAGCGCATCAGTTCCAAAGCACTGATGCGCAATTCAATCAAGCCGTAGTGGGCTTTATATTTGGTTTTCTGTTGCTTTTTTTCCCTTTATACATCAATACCGTTAAACTGATGAGCGTTACAAGAATAGTTGCCCCCATGTCGGATAAGATGGCGACCCAAAGCGTGAGCCAACCTGGAATCGTCAGCAGTAAAGCCGCGAGCTTCAAGCCGAGGGCGAGCCCGATATTCAATTTCACGACAGTATTCACTCGTTTGGCAATTCGAATCGCATAAGGAAGTTTGCCTAAGTGATCCTGCATCAATACGATGTCAGCTGTTTCGATTGCACTGTCAGTTCCTTTACCCATTGCAATCCCTAAGTCTGCTGTCGCAAGTGCAGGTGCATCGTTAATTCCGTCTCCGATCATGGCGAGCGATCTGCCTTTTTTCAATTGCTTCACTTGCTCCACTTTCTCTTCTGGTAAAAGACCTGCGTACACATCAGTCATACCGATCTGGTCCGCTACTTTACGTGCGGTTTGTTCGTGGTCACCTGTCAGCATGATCGTATGCTTCACACCGGCATCATGTAACTGTTGAATCAACGTCCGACTCTCTTCACGAATCTCATCAGCCACTCCGTACATGCCCAGTAGCTCTTTGTCACTCGAGACGAGAACAAGCGTATAGCCTTCTGACCTCATCGTATCAATACCTTCCTGCTGTTCGTCCGTAAGCTCAAGATGGGTAACAGTTTTTTCGCTGCCCATGTAGTAAGCAAAGCCATCAATCACACCAGCCAATCCTTTACCTGGTACAGCCTGCAAGTCGGATGGATCGAACAGCTCTACTTCCTTCTCTTCCACTTCTTTCATGACAGCTCTTGCAATCGGGTGGGAAGAGTTCTTTTCCATCGAGCCGGAAATTTGGTGAAAACGTTCATCATATAGCTTGGTCTGTTGAACCGTCGGCTCTCCTTTTGTAAGCGTCCCTGTTTTATCAAAGGCAATGCTATCCACTTTTCCAAGCTTCTCTAAAAACACCCCGCCTTTGACGAGAATGCCTGCCCGCGCGTTCTTCGTAATACCGGACACGATCGCAATAGGTGAGGACAATATTAAAGCGCATGGACAACCTACGATGAGAACGGCGAGCCCTTGATAGAAGGAGGCACCCCAAGCCGCTCCAAACGAGAGTGGAGGCAGTACCATCACAAGTATAGAGACGACCATAATCAGCGGCGTATAATATTTTGCGAACCGGTTGATGAACAGCTCTGTCGGGGTTTTCATTTCCTGTGCTTCTTCCACGAGGTGAAGGATCTTCGCCAGAGAGGAATCCTCATATGGCTTCGTAATTTGTACTTTCAATAACCCTTCATTGTTAATACTTCCGCCATAAAGCGTGTCACCACTGCTCTTGTCAACGGGAAGTGATTCACCTGTGATAGCCGCTTCGTTCACCGAACTGACGCCCTCCACGACGACTCCGTCGGAAGGAATCTTCTCCCCTGCTTTAACGACAACGATATCTTTCTCTTGAAGCGAATCGATGGATACCGTCTGTTCCACTCCGTCCGCAAGTAGCGTTGCTTGCTTCGGTGCAACGTTCAATAATTTCTCCATGGAGTTTCGCGCCTTCTCCATGCCGAGCCCTTCCAGGTATTCATTCAGTCCGAACAGAATGGCCACCATGGTAGCTTCGCGCCACTCACCGATTGCAACTGCACCTATGAGCGCAATCGTCATCAAGGTGTCGATATTGAATTTCAGTTTGAAGAGGTTCTTAGCCCCTTTTAGGAAGGTTTGATAGCCGCTGATGCCCATGGCGATCAAATACATACCTATCAATATGACATTCGGAACGACAGGAGCGAGAATAAACGTCATTCCGAAAATAAGACTTGATACAATCACGAGCATCTTCATGTTCGGTCCATGAGCATGCTCCTCATCATCGACCAGCGAAGCTCCGTCTGACTTCAAGATATTTCGTACACGCTTCATGTCGACGCCCTCATCCACTACAAGTTTACTGGATGAAAACTTCAATTGAGTCGATTGCCCGTGATCTAACTTCTGCATTTCACTTTCCATTTCTCTTGCGCAATTGGCGCAAGAGAGTCCCTGGAGTTTGTATTCCTTCATCTTTGAATCCCTCTCTCCTAATGGTGAAGAGCGTGGTTGATCGTTTGTTGCAATACATCGATGACGTGTTCATCGTCACTAGAATAGAACAGCGTCGTTCCCGCTCTACGATATTTGACTAAGCGTAAATTTTTCAAAAACCGCAGCTGGTGCGAAACGGTCGACTGCCTTAAATCCAACGTTTCCGCGATTTGATTCACAGACATCTCCTGCTCACACAGCACGTGGAGAATACGAATCCGCGTCGGATCAGAAAGAGCTTTGAACGTTTGGGACACGACAAACAACGTTTCCTCATCTAATTGTTCCATTTCCTGCTTATTTTCTTCTTTAGGGTCTTTTCCCATTCCCTTCACCGCCTTATATGCACATATATTCATATATACACTTAGCGTATGTTCTCTATTCTCTTTTGTCAACGGCACATTGCACATGTTTATACTTTTTTTGTTCGGGGAAAATTCTTAAGTGTCTTCAGGAGATGAGCAAATCAGTTGCTGCAATCTTTTTGAAGTGATTACAATGCCAACGTAGCTTTTCAAATAAAGAGGAGGAGTGTTATAGATGTCTAAGAAAGTATTGATGGTTCTAACCAACCACAAAGAAATCAACGAAGACTTGACTACTGGTGTATGGTTATCTGAATTCGGCGAGGCTTACAATGAGTTCAATAAACAAGGTTATGAAATCACTGTCGCAAGCCCGAAAGGCGGAGAGATCCCTGTCGATCCGAACAGTGTAAGCGAAGATGAACCTCAGGAAATTCTTGATACGAAACCGCACCTTGAAAATACAACACCACTTGTCGACGTATCATCAGAAGACTATGACGCAATCTTCTTACCTGGCGGACACGGTACGATGTTTGACTTCCCAGACGATGAGAAGCTTCAAAAATTATTGCGCGAATTCTATGAAGCAGATAAAACCGTCGCTGCTGTATGCCACGGCCCAGCAGGCCTAGTCGGCGCTACACTATCTAACGGTGAGCCACTGGTGAAAGGCAAGCGAGTAAGTGCCTTCACAGACGCAGAAGAGCGTGAAACGCAGCTTGATTCTGTCATGCCGTTCTTGCTTGAAAGCAAGTTGAATGAACTTGGCGCACAAGTACTAAGCGGCGAGAATTGGGCGACGCATTACGAAGTGGACGGCAACCTGATTACAGGACAAAACCCACAATCCACAGAAGTGGTCGCGAAAGAGGTAGTAAAACAGTTGAATTAATAACAAATGGCCTATCCTTTAAAGGATAGGCTTTTTTTATGAACGGGGTTATTGTTCATTGTGGTGATAGTGATGGTGATGATGAGGATGGTAAACAGCGTCGATAAACTTGCTTAGCAAGTACGCAAACACACCGAAGAAAATTAAAGTAAGTACCAATAACGCAATTAACACCGGTACAATCAAAAAATCTAGAATTACAATAGCAGCAATTGCTACTCCAGCAAGCGAAAATGGAACCGCAAACAGTGCAAAAAATGCAAGCCCCACTCCGATAGTGCTGAACCATTGTTGAGAACTCATATATCTCACCTCCTGCTTACAGAGTATGTAATAAAAGGTTTAAATCTTGTACGATAAACTAGATTGAGGAGAAAAAGGCGCATTATACCTCAGGCTCTATTAAGAGTTGATTCATTCTAGGTAACACATTGTATTCAAGACACTCATTAAATGCTTTTTGGACATCAAATCGCAGACTAGCACCAAACACACTCGTTATGTCATCATACATAAAGAAAGGAGGAAACGAATGAAGAAGGTATTTGATCACACAGGGATTGCTGTTCGCAACATCGAGGAATGCATCCTATTTTATACAGAAGTTTTAGAAGGGAAGGTAATAGATCGCTACCGTAGCGAGGCAGAAGGGGTGGAGAGCGAGATTGCTATCATCGATATCGATGGAGACAGGTTCGAGCTGTTAATGCCAACAAACAACAGCACCTCTCCGATCGCCCGCTTTATTAAGCAGAAAGGGAAAGGTGTCCATCACATCGCCTATCGAGTAGAGGATTTAGATGAGGCAATCGAGGAGCTTGGACAGCAAGGAATACGTACGCTTGAAGGGTCGCGGCGTACGAATAAGCATGGCAGGCGCTTGATCTATTTAAACCCTGCCGATACCGAAGGAACGATCATTGAGTATTGTGATTACAAGGGGTGAGTGTGTGGGTGCTTTGGCTGGGGTTAAAGCACTTTGATTTTTTGTTCCGTCACTTTGATGATGAGTTAGGGTACTTTCCCTTTGTGTTAGGTTACTTTGCTATAACGTTAGGTCGCTTTGAACAAGCGTTAGGTCACCTTCCCACCCCTACCAAAAAAGCCACCAGCTATCTTTCAGTTGGTGGCTTTTCATCATTCTCCAATCGCTTCATTAACATCAAATTCTGCAGGGTCAAGCTCCGTCTCTTTACCAAGAACGAGCCTTGCGAGTTCTGCTCCCAGATATGGACCTGACGTGAGGCCTGATGCGCCGAGTCCGTTAGCGACATATACACCTTCTAATCCTGGCATCGCACCGAAGACAGGTAAAGACCCCGGCGTGAACGGGCGAAAGCCGACACGCGTTTCAACGAACGTACTATCGGCAAGCCCAGGAAAGATCTCTAAAGCTTTGTCTAAAATGTAATGCAATCCTCCAGCGGTCGGACGATTGTCGAAGCCCGCTTCCCGCTCATGCGTAGCACCGATGACAACACGACCGCCTTCGAAGGCGAGAAGATACTGGTTGTTCGGTGGCATGACAACAGGCCAATCTGTCGTTTGTTCGTTCGGCATCTCGAGGTGGACGATTTGCGCTTTCTGCGGCGACACGAGAAACTCGACACCAAGAGGAGTGAACAACTCTTTGGACCAAGCGCCACCCGTGACAAGCACTTCCCCTTCCAACGTCTCGCCGCCTACTTTCACACCTGTAACCGTTTGGTTCTCGTAGGTGAGCTCTGCGTTTCCTTCTACGAAATCAGCGCCGTTCTTCTTCGCTGTACGGAGCAGAGCATCGCGGAGTTTTCGTCCGTTGACGCGTGCGGCCCCACTGACATGGATGGATTCATACCCCTCTGCTACTGCCGGGAAACGCTTCTTCGTCTCTTCGGCGGATAAACGAGTAATCTCTCCTATCTCTGGAGCACCGTCTTCTTTCCGCTTCGTAACGCGTTCCATCGCTTTTTCAAGTTTAGCCTCGTCACGCTGTAGGCTGATCGCACCTACGCGCTTATAACCTGTGTCCGCTTCCCCGGCTTCTTCAAGTTCCGCAATCAATTCCGGGTAGAACTTAGCGCCACCTTTTACAAGACGGTACCACTTTTTATTCCGGCGCTGCGCGAGCCAAGGACAGACGATTCCAGCTGCTGCTTCCGTCGCTTGCCCGATATCCTTTCGGTCGACAATCGTGACGTCCGCGCCTTCTATTGCTAGATGATAAGCTGTTGATGCGCCGAGAATACCGGCACCGACTACAATATATTTTCCCACGTGAAACACCTTTTCTGCATAGTTATTGTGTCATCATTGTACATGGTCTTCTTAAGCAGAGGCAAACTCTCGCTGATCCTGGTCGACCTTAAGTGCCTGATAGTATGCAGTTAGAGGGAACAACAGACTGACGAAAAGGAGCAGCAAACCACCGCACATAACGGTAGCCATACCGCCGATCATAGAAGCCAGCCATCCACCAATCAGCACCCCTCCGAGAAAGCTCCCGTTGATGACACCTGCAACCAATCCAGAGATTCTCCCAAGCACCTCTTGTGGAACAGCCTGCATGGCCAAACTGCTCAGCGGAACATTCAAACAGGTGTTGAGCAATCCGATGAAGCCCATCCAGACATAGAGTGGCACAACCGGAATCGTCTGATGAATGAGGTAGACCGGAGCAATCCCGACACTAACAACGCCTGTCACTCCTATGACGGAAAGGAGCAGTCGGTTGGTATTCACTTTTTTCATTAAGTACGGCACAATCAACGCACCAAGCACTCCAAATATCCCTTCTGTCGACTCCAACATCCCGAAATGAAGCTCCGGTACATCAAACAAGTTCAGCACTACGTCATACACGACCGCTCCTACAATACTCATGACTAACGCTGTCACGACCACTAACACTATGTATCCTTTGAGGAAATCTTCCTTTTTGACCATTCTTAGTCCATCCAATAACGATTGCAGATAACTCTCCTTTTCCTCTTGCACTCCCTTTTTACTACTTGGAATTTGAAGTCTAATAATTAACAAGGCGGAAAGTAAAAACGTCGCTGCATCCAACGCAAAAATCCAGGAAACCTCTTCTAGTAAAAGTATCCCTCCTCCAATTGATGGTGCGAGTATATTCATCGTCATGAAAGTGGACTGCGACAGTCCTACTGCTTTCGGGATCTGTTCTTCTTCAATCAGTGATGGAATAGAGGCTGTTTTAGCAGGTTCGAAAAAGACCGTACCAATCCCTTGAAAGAATACTAAGATGACAAGCGCGGATACCGAATGGTGAAACGGAATCATTAACAGAAGAATGGCTAAACGGTAGAAGTCTGAACCCACCATGATCCATTTTCTCGGGAAACGATCTACTAAGGGACCAGCGAACACTCCTAATAAAACGGTTGGAATATACCATGCCATCAATACAAAACTGAAGACAGCGGGATTAGAAGACAGTTGGGAAACTAAGTAAATGACCACAATATGCGTTACACCGTCCCCCAACTCTGACACGACTTGTGCACACCAGAGCTTGAAATAAGCCGGATTCCGCAATAAATCCAACATTTTACGACCTCCATTAAAATAAATTTTATCGTTAAAACAATTAAACACGATATACTTTTATTGTAAAGAGGTGGAAATGAAGGAGAATGCATCGAACGTCTTCATATCAAGCATTTCTGTCATTAAAATTTTTTTGAACGGTAAAACATATTTTGTTAAACTAGATTCAAGAGGTGTTGAACGTGATAAACAATTTAGAAATAGCTAAAGCATTATTTGACCCAAAGTTAAGAGGGCTCATCAAGACGGTAGAAAAAGATTCGAAGACCGTAAAAGAGATGGCAGTAGAGATTGAAGAAAAACCTTCCAGACTTTACTACCCCATTCAAAAGTTACTGAAATTAGGGTTGTTAAAAGTAGAACGAGAAGTGATGGTTAATAACCTGAAGGAAAAATACTATACATCCCAACACTTAAACGATGAGGACTTTCAAATTGAAGGGCAATTCGCCCAAGAGAACCGTGAATTTTTACTCGCTCAAGTGATGACATACCTTCAAACAGGACTAGATATTTTGCGCAGCGATTTGGAAGTGGATCCTGAACCGGAACACTCGAATGCCAGGTTCGGAGAAGTGAAAGCTGCCTTGTCCCAACAGGAGTGGGAGGAATTAAACGAAGAGATTCACGAGTTGATCAAAGCCAAAGAGCAAAAGTCCAGCGGTGGCTCCACTTACAGCTTCAACGTTCTCTCGTATAATACCGAAGAACAATAGAGCGTAATCACATAAAAAAAGGACGCCCATTACAGGCGTCCGGTTACATATTGATAGCACTTTTCTAACGTACTGACACAATCATGCGTTTGATCGTCTTCTATTTCATAGAGATCGAACTCATTCTTCCGAATCGTGAATGTGTCTATGTAGACGACTTCCTGAAGATCGAGTTTCTGTAATTCCGCATAGAGCGGATCACTTTCTTTTCTCCCATCGAACCAGCTGGTCTGTTCCACATTCGCCACCTCACGATTAGTATTCTACTTGTGAGTATTCGACCTCCTCTATGAAAATCCTTCTTTTATTTCGTTACGACTTCCACTTCCCAGTCTCCATTTACATAAAGACCGATGACATCAATGCCGTAATCCCAACTGCGAACGACTTCGACAGCTTCTTTGATTTCTTCCCATTTCTTCTCGCGAGGAACAGGATTCCCCGCACAGCCTTCGTGCCCGACGACTGCAAGCGTTTTGGATCCGTGCGCATCGACAGAGACTTGGACTTTGGCTTGGATCGCTTGGATTTGCTGATCTGTTCCCTCAAGGACGACTTTGTTTGGTCCTGCTTCTGTAATCATATCCACGTAAGGTACATCGTATTGTTCCTGCATCCAGTGAATGACAGGCAGTTGGACCCGCCCGTCCATGCAGTTAATAGAAGTTACAAATTCTGACATAACAATTCCTCCTCTAACTTTTAAGATTATTCTACCACAAATGGACACTAGGTCAGCACATCTACTATTCACATCTTTTTACAAACAGAGGAAAGAAGCCGTAGTATAAGATGTAGAACGATAAAATCGAGAGGATGGTTTTTGATGAGTCAACGAGAATGGTCATTGATTGATATCCCTTCCCTAGAAGGAAAAGTCGTTGTCGTTACAGGCGGAAACGGCGGCCTCGGGTACGAGGCAGTGAACGTATTTGCTAAAAGAGGTGCAAAAGTGATTCTAGCTTCGAGATCCGTGGAACGTGGACAGGAAGCGCACGCTAAACTGACTAACGAAACACCTAGCGCCGATGTGGAAGTCATGGAACTCGACCTCGGGGACCTAGAGTCCGTACACAACTTCGCTCATGCCTTCCAACAGAAATACGACCGTCTGGACATTCTATTGAATAACGCCGGCGTCATGACGACCCCATATGGAACAACGAAAGACGGGTTCGAACAACAGCTAGGAATCAACCATCTAGGCCACTTTGCGCTGACTGGTCTGCTTTTCGACACCATTAAGAAGACTCCTGATGCACGCATCGTAAACATCAGCAGTAACGCCCACCGCCAAGGGGAAATCGATTTCGATAACTTGATGTTCGAAGGCGGCAATGGATATACACCGATGAAAGCCTATGCTCAGTCTAAACTTGCCAACCTTCTGTTCACCTATCAATTGCAAAGAAAAATTGAGGAAGCTGGACTTTCTGTCAAAGTCGAGGCTGCTCACCCAGGTATTGCGAATACGAACCTTACTCGCCATATCGAAGACAAGCCACTCTTCAAAGTCGTCGGTCCCCTGCTCGGCTTTATGACGCAGGACTCCTTCAACGGAGCGCTTCCAGGCATCCGTGCTGCAACCGATTCGTCTGTTGCAGGTGGCGAGTACTTCGGTCCTTCAGGATTCCAAGAGTTCAAGGGAGATCCAGTAGTAGTCGAGCCGATTACGAAAGCGTACGATGTAATGGATGCGGACTTACTCTGGAAAAAATCCGAAGAGCTGACAGGGGTTACTTTCAACGTGTAATCTTCTATTTAGAACAATATAAAAAAGGATCAGAGCCTCCTTGAGCCCTGATCCTTTTCTTTATGGGAGAAGAACAACCTTCCCTAATGTCTTACCATCTTTGAAGTATTTCTGTGCTTCCCGAGCTTCTTCAAGAGGGAATGTTTTATCGATAATCGGTTTCACTTTCCCTTCGCTGACCGCTTCCATCAGCTTACGGAAATCTTCACGTGTTCCGAGGACAGAACCCAGTAACGCGATATGTTTTAAGTACATAGTTCTGAAGTCAAGCTCTGTAATCTGTCCACCTGATGAGCCGGATGTGCAGAACTTGCCGCCTTTTTTCAATACGTTCAAGGAGATATTAAAGAGGGCATCCCCGACAACATCGAGTACCGCATCAATCGGTCCATCGTTAACATCGAGAATCTCTTGCTCTAACGAGTCAGAGCGGTAGGATAAGACGTGGGTCGCTCCTAGTTCTTTCATTCTTTCTTCTAAAGCAAGGTCACCAACGATAGCGATGACGTTCGCTCCGAAAACGCGGGAGGCAATCTGAACGTTCAATGATCCAACCCCGCCATTCGCACCAGTCACCATGACTGTTTGCCCCGGCTTCAAGTCAAGCTGCTCAACCATATGCCAACCGGTCAATCCACTAACAGAGAAAACGGCACTCTCTTCATAAGACGACAGCGCCATCGGGTAACAAAGGTGCGCCGGCCAGACGACGTACTCAGCGTAACCCCCGTCAAATTCTGATCCGATAAAACTCATGTCATCCGCAATGTGCACATCCTCTGGATCGCCGCTCGCTGTCAAAGGAAAGACGACGACCTGCTCTCCAATACGGGAGGAATCAACGTCTGATCCGACTTCTACAATATCACCTGTGATATCTGATCCTGGTGTTCTTGGAAATTGAACCCCTTCAGGTTTCCAACCGGATTCCTCTCCCGCACCGTACGCGCCTTCTCTCATCCAGATTTCTGTATTGTTGATGGCACACGCCTTGACGCGAATCAAAACTTCATTTTCCTTTGGTGTCGGCTTTTCCACCTCATTCACTTGGAGTTGGTCAAAGCCTCCATAGCCCATAACTTGTGCTGCTTTCATGTTGCATCCTCCTTCATTAGTTGATTAGTATGAGTATTCCCTTAAGAAAAAGGCGTAACCCACTATCTCGAAAACAACCATCTTGATTCTAAGAAAAATCAGAGATAATGTCGAACAATTTAACTAGGAACAAGCCCGCGGTGTACGTTAAAATGAATGTGGTTGTGATTAACAAAACAAGGAGAGAGAGCATTCATGGTATTGAATACCCAAGCGCTTATGGAGAAAGATTATTTTCATGTTGAACCGATTAGTCAGCGAATCAAATTGTACGAGCTCCCTGAAAACATGGGGCAAGAACAGATGAAACATCTAGAGGAAATCGCAGCTGAACGGGAATGTGATAAGATTATCGCCTACGTAAGAGCGGGTGAAGAAACGATAGTCGAGAGCCTCTCTTTTCATCTGGAAGCGGAGGTCAAAGGGCTTCTTAATGGGGAAGACGCGAAAGTTTACGCTAAATTTTTGAATCCAGAGCGTAACCAGCCTGACCCTGAAAATGTGATCCATCGTGTTCAGGAGATGGATATTAAGCCGAAAACGCTTTACTCATTGCCAGAAGACTATTCCATGGTATGGGGAACAAAGCATCATGCAGAAGAGATGGCCGATTTTTACGGTACGGTTTTTGATACGTATCCTACTCCAATTGATGATCCGGATTACATTAAACAAATGATGGATGATCACGTGCACTTTTCTCTTATTTATTATAACGACCAACTCGTAAGTGCCTGCTCAGCCGACATATTCACCGATTTGAATGCGGCTGAATTCACAGATTGTGCGACATCTCCCCATCATCGTGGCAAAGGACTGTTATCCCATCAGTACCCGATGTTGGAAACTAAAATGAAAGAGCTTGGTATTCAGACGATGTTCACTTACACCCGAGCGATTTCTATGGGGATGAACATTGTAACAGCCCAGCACGGCTTTACTTTCGGAGGATGTATGGTACAGAACAGCATGATCGGTACGGGCATCGAAGATATGAATATGTGGTACAAAAAACTATAAAAGATTTATAACTTAGAATAAAATATTTCATCACCACAACCCCCGAACTATTCGTTCGGGGGTTGTTTATGAACCACACATATGCCGCTCCGACAACATACTTCGCTCCTTGTGGTTTATTCTATTTAATTGTTCTTTTTCACGGTGGAAGATACCGTTTTGTCGCAACCCCTTTTTATTGTTGAGTACAAATTAGTAAAGGTGTTGGAGAAATGGGTAGACTCCTACGGGAGCATAGTACAGTCTGAGACCCCGCAGCGACCGAAAGGGAGAGAGGAGGCTCAAGCGAGCCCGTGGAAGCGAACCATTTCTCCAACACCGACCCTCTCTATTCAAAAGAACCGACAGGCTACTATCTTTATTTAGTAAAACAAGACATCATGATGAGATTATCATAGCTGCCATTCCGATACTTGACAGCTTTGCTCTGTCGCCCCTCTACTTTGAAGCCTGCTTTCTCATATAATGCCATAGCCGGTTTGTTCTTTGAGAACACTTCCAGAGAAACCTTCTCAATCAAATCATGTGCCTTCGCCCATTTCATTAATTGCTCCAGCAAAGCCTTACCGATTCCCATCCCCCTGAAATCCTCCTTCACACTCATACCGAAGCTCCCTGTATGTTGGTTTCTTATCTTACGGCCATTATGGAAATCAAGGAAACCGACCACTTGTCCATCGCATTCTGCCAATATCGCCACCTTACCTTCTGCCATCCATAAACTGTCCAGGAATTCTGTCTGAATCTCTTTTGTTAGATGAAACTCCTCTTTCGTCGTCAGTAAAAAAGAAGCCGTTCGGATGACGGATTGGGTAAGTGCAAGCACCTGTTCTGCATCTTCAGGGCGGGCCGTTCGAATGGTGATTGACACCTTATTTTTCAAGTGGTAGTTCTGTGCTTCGATCTTGCTCATGCTCGCACTTTCTGGAGGTAATCGACAAGCCCCATCGCACACACTTTCATGTCCAACTTCAACAGCTGGTAGACGGAGTGTGTATCCGGAACACCGCAACTTCTCAAATGTTCTGAGACACGCTTCATTAGTCTCTCTTCAATGGCTCGGACACTGCTACCATTCTTTGCTTCTTCCACAAACACAGGAATCCACCGGCTCACTTCCGCCAAAGCCACCTCTGGCTCATCGCAAGTCCCGTAATGTCCGAAATAAAGATAGTCGCACTTCATGTCACTGAATCGGTCAATGGACTGCTGCATCGCTTCTGGATCGAATTGATTCGGGGAAGTTGTCGGTAAATAAAAAGTAACCCCACAATCCTCTGTTTGGTGGTAACGAATCCCCGCTGTATCACCAGTGAACAGTCCATTCGTCTTCGAGTCATGGATTGCGATATGGTGCTTGGCATGGCCAGGAGTGTCGTAGAAAGTTAACGTCCTGTCCGCGCCGATTTCCAGCGCATCGCCTTCTGACACAGCTACTAATCTCTCTTCAGGTATCGGCAGAATCGGCGCAAATAAATCATCAAACTGTTCTCCATAAACAGCCCTTGCCCCTTTTTCCAAACGAGATGGGTCCGCTAAGTGGCGAAGACCTTTCGGATGTACGTAAATGGTAGCGTTCGGACATTCTTTCAATAACAGCCCAGCCCCACCCGCATGATCCAAATGAATGTGGGTCAACACGATGCGTTCCACTTCCTCGGTCTTGATGCCTAACTCAGATAAACCTTTCTTAATGTGCTGAACCGAGGGGCTTGGTCCAGTCTCAATGAGAGTAGTCGTTTCCTCTTGCAACACATATGTACCGGTTCTGCCTGCAAAGCCCATATCATACCCATCAATTAAACGTACTGACTTCATATCGATTTCCTCCTTTCTTCCATTTTACTAAATATTCAAACAAATAGGTACCACTAGTCTTTTGTCACGAAAAAGGAACTGGGTGAATATCATGATTTTGAGGAGTTGGTGATTATGACAGAAGAACGCAATACCGAGAGTCAAGGAATCACAAACCCGTCTCACAGCCAATGTGTGGAGCATAAAAACTATTATGTCTTCATTCAACTAAATGACGGTCGTCAGGTTGATGGAATCATTACTGACGTGAAGAACGGGAACTTGGAAATGTTGGTCAGCGAGACCGTCGAGCAAAACGAACAGCGGCAGTTCGGACGCTTCGGATACCGCCGCTTCCGTCCAGGAATCTTCCCGATTGCGGCTCTTTCAACGCTTGCATTGGTACCATTCTTAAGACCGTACCCTTATTATGCCCCTTATCCTTACTACGGTCCTTATCCGTACTACTACTGATGCCTGTACAGATCTTATCTCAAATAAAAACCACCTCCCATGCCAAATGCATGAAAGGTGGTCTCTTTTTTTTATCCGAATACTTGTTTCTCAATTTGTTTCATCTGGTAGAAGTATCCTTGTTTCTCCATTAATTCCTTATACGTTCCTTTCTCTACCACCAAGCCTTGTTCCATCACAATAATTTGATCCATTGTTTCAAGTCCCGTTAAACGGTGACTGATCAAGATAAGTGTGTCGTTTTCAGCTTGTTCGAACAGGTGCTGGTATATTGCTTCTTCCGTCAAAGCATCAATAGAGGAAGTTGGCTCATCAAGCAGCCATAACCTTTCTCTACGCAGTAACACCCTGGCAATGGCAAGTCGTTGCTTCTCTCCACCAGACAAGTTCTCCCCTCGCTCGAAGACCTCATCTTCCAGCGTGAAAGAATCCAACTGGGCTTTTTGGAGCGCCTCTTTCATTTCTTCATCAGAAAGCTCCTCTTTGGCGATCGCCAAGTTATCACGGACCGTTCCATAGAAGAAATGATTATCCTGCAAAACGACATTCGCATTCGACCAGACTTGTTCTTCTTCTATTTCATCAAGTGGTTGGCCACCCATGTGAACGGTTCCCCGGGTAGGTTGCTGAACCTTGAGCAGCAACTGCATCAACGTAGACTTTCCAGACCCACTCGGTCCGACAACAGCCGTCTTCGTCCCAGGGGCAAGATCGATAGATACGTTTTTCAACGATTGCCTGTGCTCGCCATCGTACTGAAACGTTATATCGTTGAATTCAATGCCATACGGAGCATTCCCAGTGAGCCTCTCACTTCCTTGATCTTGAGACACTTCATCGACGATAGTGAACAAACGCTTCGAGGCGCGGCGACTGTCATCTAAATGACTTGGCAGAACGGCCATCGGTGCCGCATTCTCAAACACCGTCAAACTGATCATTACGAGCATCGCAAGAAAGAGACCGTTCAAATCCCCTTCGCCGACTAGATAAGCACCGAGTCCTGTCACGACCCAGGACACGATCAGGGTAGCGAACGTATTGACGGACTGACTGTACACCCTTTGCTTCCCTTCCCGCTCCTGTTCACGGATGTAGGTACTCGCAGAGGCTGAAAGGTCTTCTTCCTTCCCCTCTAGTTGTTGGTAGATCTTCAAATCGCGGAATCCGTATAAGAATTCCGTAACATCCGTCGATAGCTCCCCCCGCGCCTCTCGAACACGGTTCTCAATCCGTCGCTGGCGCAATGCAAACAGAAACGGAATGACGAATCCAGTTAAAATGAGTCCCACTAGCAGGACTAATGCAACCGACAACGAGAAAATCGTCGTAAACACAATCGTTGCAAGGAAGATGACCACCATCACAACGGGAGGGTAATAGACGCGGAGGAAGAAATTTTGCAGACTTTCCACATCACCGACGATTCTCGCGAGCAAATCCCCGCTCCTATACTTCTGAAACAGCCGTGGAGCGTGCGGCTCGATTTTTTTATAAAATGCGAGACGAATATTGCTGAGCATAGTGAACGTCGCCCGGTGTGAGAAATAACGTTCCGCATATCGACCTAATGCTCGAGCGAACCCGAATAGTTTCAAAAACGCTATTAACACAGTCAAAGCGTACAACGGAGGGACAAGCGCTGCACGAGAAATCAAATACCCACTCGAACCGAACAATCCGACCGCAGCAATTCCAGCTAGAAAACCGAAAAAGATCGACAATAAAATATCTTTTTTTTCAACGGTAATGATTTTCACAATAGACGTTAGTTCCTTCATGCTGAATCGCCTCCTTGCTGAACACGGATCATATCTCGATAAGATCCATTCGTCTGGACTAATTCTTCATGCGTACCAGCGGCTATCAGGTTCCCTTGTTCCAGAAGGAGGATCTGGTCTGCTTGACGGATCGTGTGTAAACGGTGTGCCACCGTGATTACCGTCGATGTCTTAGACAACTCCTCTATCGATGCCTGCAAAATCTGCTCCGTTCTCAAATCGAGACCTGTCGTCGGTTCATCAAATAACAGAACAGAAGGTCTTTTCAAAAACGCCCGTGCGATAGCCAGTCGTTGTTTCTCCCCACCAGACAACCCTCGTCCTGCTTCTCCTACAGGTGTGTCATATCCAGCTTCTAATGTGGCGATCAAATCATCAATGCCAGCCTGTTTCGCTGCCTGTTCAATTTCTTCGCGCGTATGATTCCCCCTGCCACCGATGGCAATGTTATCAGCGATGGTTCCAGAAAATATATACGGGTGCTGGGAGATGTAGCTAAGCTGATTGAACCATTCCTGTTCTTGATAAGACTTAAGAGAATGGCCATTCACAGAAATTACTCCATCATCAGGCTTCATCAATCCAGCCAGTATATTCAAAAGCGTCGACTTCCCAGATCCGCTTCTACCTACAATCGCAACGTTCTTATTGGAGGCTATATGGGCATCCATGGGTCCAAGCTTAAAGCTCTGCCCGTCTTGATAAGAAAACGTCACACCGTCCAATGCCACTTCAGGAGGCACATCGCTATCGATTGTCTCGTCCCCCCACTCTAATGCCTGATCTTCTTTCTCCAACTCCGCTTGTAACTGATTGGCGGCACCAGAACTGCCTCGACCCGTGTGGAAAGCACTTCCGAATTCCTTCAGCGTCAAATAGAATTCAGGTGCTAAGACGAGAATGAAGAAAGCTGAAAAGAATGGAATACTCTCATAAACGACGAGACGTATTGCAATCTCGAGCGCAATGATTCCGATGCTCAACATAGAGATGAACTCAAGCATCAGCGAGGAGGTGAAGGCTACCTTCAATACTTCCATCGTCGAATCCCGGAAACCGAGACTGCTTTGTTCTATGACATCACGCTGCTTCTTGGAACGTCCAAACAGTTTGAGTGTAGTAAGTCCCTGCAGTGTATCGAGGAAACGGCCGGAGAACGCAGACAATTGTTCCATCTGCTCTTCCGATTTTTTCTTAGTCATCACACCAACAAGTGCCATGAAGAATGGAATAAACGGTGCTGTTATGACCATGATCACACCAGAAGCCACGTGCTGCGTGAATACAACAATTAGAATCATGATCGGCACTATTGCTGTTGAAATCATCTGTGGAATATACTGACTGAAGTAGCCATCCACCTCATCCACTGAGTCTAGCAGCACACTTACTTTACGTCCCGACTGCCCTTGAAGGGAAGCCTGTACCGGGTTCCGGGAAAATTTATTTAAAATACGTTTACGGAATTCACTCTTTGCATATGCCGCCATCGTCACGCCTGTCCTTCCGTGAAGCCACGTGAAAACGGCTCTTCCGGCAAGGACCGCAAGCAACCCAAAAAGAAGCGGCACAATCTCTTGGAACGACTGGTCATCGAGAAACATACGTTTAACGATCGCTACGAAAAAGTAAGACTGCCCAATAATGGTAGCCCCAATTAAGATCGAAGCAACTATTAATATATAAATCGATTTTCTCTGGCCGAATGCCATCCGACTGAGATGCCTCATATCATCATTACTCCTCATTCGTTTTGTGAATTAATTCACATATTAATTCTATTATAATAGATACCGAGTAGGATTTCTAAGATTTGAAACCGAGATTCTGTGACAATTTAGTTTCATTTTTACCTATATACCCGGCCTGCATACAAGTCAAAGGGATAGAGGACGTTGAACATGCAAAAAAAGCCTGCTTGGAAGGCAGGCTTTCAATCGATCTATCTTATTTTGTCATCCGCTTATATCTCGATTCCATCATGATCCAGGACGCTATACTAAAAATCACCCCAAACACCAAAGCATCAATTATAGTGTGAAGAACTGGTTCAGGATCTGAAAAAAGAACATTCAAAAGCACTGTAAAAACGAAATACAAAGGACAGGCCATAAGCATTCCGTTGACTAAGAAGTAACGCAGCATCCCTTTCTTTCGAATGTCCTCCCACCATAGGAGCGACTTTGTCCGTCTATTCATGTACTAAGCCAGTCCTCTAGCACTGTATTGAAGATATTAGGCTTGTCCATATTGGGCGTATGACCCGCTTCAGGCACCAAAGACACTCTAAATCTTTCATTCGCCTCTTTCAGCTTAACGGCCGCCTGCACTTCATGTAGTTGTTGATCGCCATTCAATAATAAAAGCGGTACATTTATTGCCGAGAGCTGTTCTGCAGTTACTTCAGGATAGTCGTACGTCATCATATGCAACACTCTATGTACTGTTTTCAACCACTTTTCTCCATGTAACTGTTTAAAGTGTGACGCTACCTCCGGATCTTCCTCCTCGATATTAATAAATGTTTTGTATTGTTCTTCCATTAAAGGTCGCATACTTTCAGGGACAGACGGAGCATAACCTGTAAGTATGACTCCTTTGACAAGCTCTGGATGATTCATCGCCGTATGAATAGCTAGAGACGCACCCAGTGAGAGCCCTAACACGTAACCTGCCCCTTGACCTCGTATCCTTTCTTCCAACCAATTTAAAGTATAAGTAAAGTAATCTTCCGCAGACTCTTCTTCTTTTCCATGACCAGGTAAATCAACCGCAATCACTTCAAAGTCTGATTCGAAATATTTGATCTGGTTTTGGAAATGCTCTTCCCCGGTCCCCATAAAACCGTGTAACATGTATAGTTTCTCCATACCCTCCACTCCTAACGTTGATGAATTACCTTTTGTGCTTCCGATTGATGCTCTTTCTTAACGTACACTTTGAACTGGACTGTAAGATCGCTGTAAGCCGCTCCCGTCTCCCGTGGTGAAGAATAACTAGCGGTTCTAAACGGGATGCCCGCTGCCTGCAGATTCGCTGCAGCACGAGTGTATCCTTTCAAGTCAAATGTAGAGTAAACAAGTGATTTCTTATTCGACAGCAGATACTTCAGTCCATTGATTGCCGGGTTCACATACTCATCCTTTCTGATCTTCTAAAAATGCCTGGACGTCCCTTCGACTCCTAAGCAAAATAATCTCTTTCGTCACGTCTTCTTGTTGAATTGCTCTGAATCGCTCGCGCATCCGCTTTTTTCTTCTGTAGTAAGTCGTCACAATGAACTTCAGGAAGTCAAACTCCATCCGCTCTGTGCAGCCGATGTCTTCTCGTATCTGGCCTCGGTGTCTCCACCAACGCTTGAAGACTCGCAACAAACAAGTGAGGAGGGGCAATTCAATATAAATAATAGTGTCGGCACGCGAGGTGCGAATCTTATAGGTCCCCGAATAGTTTCCATCGATGATCCAACTTTCCTCACTTACCATTTCCCTTTGTTTCTCTTCAAACTCTTCTTCTGTTGCCTGCACCCATCCTGGCTTCCAAAAATACCGGTCCAAATGGTAAGCCTCGATTCCAAGAATATCCCCTAATTGTCTCGCGAGCGTCGACTTTCCGGCGCCGGGAGAAACACTCATTACCATAATCCTCTTCATGTATTCACCGCTTCCAAAACCAGTTTTGCCCGTTCATCCAGCGGAGAAGGCAGAGCGTCGATTGAGAAGAAGCGGAGCGCTTCACTCTCAGCATTAGAAACAGATAGCTTTCCCTTTGTTTGGTCAGCACGAAAAACGGCAATGACGTTGTACACCTCATCGCCATTCGGATATTGGAAATAGAATTCTTCCCCCGAAAGCGTCCCAAGAAGGGTGAATTCACTTGCTTGAAGTCCTGTCTCTTCCCATAACTCACGTCCCGCTGTTTCTTCTAAACTCTCCCCAGGCTCCATTGCACCTCCGGGAAGTCCCCACTCTTCCGTATCGGAACGAAGCTGGAACAGCACTCGTTCCTGTTCATCATGCACCAAAACGGTCGATCCCACGATGATTAACGGGCGAGTGCCTATCTTAGACCGGATCTCTTGTATGTATTCCATTCTCTCCTCCCCTTCCATTTTCAGTATCCTTTTCCTATCGTAACCTAATTGAGATTTTTTTCAATCATGCCTTCTAGTTGATTCTCCTCTCTGACCTAACTAGACTGAATAGTAGAAAGGATGATTCATAATGGGACAGAACATTCAAGGTAAAATCGCTTATATTACAGGTGCCGGACGTGGAATCGGGAAGGCTACCGCACTGGAATTTGCTCGTGAAGGGATTCATGTCGGACTGATCGCACGAACAGAAAGCCACTTGCAAGAGGTTGCAGAAGAAGTACGCAGCCTTGGGGTAAAAGCAGAGACGGCAGCTGTAGACGTATCGGATATGGAAGCAGTGAATGAAGCTATTCAACAGCTAGAAGAGAAATTAGGGAAAGCCGATATTTTGATCAATAACGCTGGAATCGGCTTATACGGAACGATGCTCGAAGCAGATCCAGAAGAGTGGAAGCGTACATTCGAGGTCAATGTCTTCGGTATGTATCACGTAACACGAGCTGTGCTTCCGCATATGGTGGAAAAAGACCGCGGCGACATCATCAACATTTCTTCTAGTAACGGATTGAAAGCAACAGCTGGAAGTACTGCTTACAGTGGTTCCAAATTTGCGGTTCAAGGCATGACCGAAGCCCTCATGCAGGAAGTCCGCCGCAACAACATTCGTGTCCAAACGCTCAACCCGAGCTTAGTCGCGACCGAACTTGCTTTTGGCGATCAACTGGATGAGTCCAACGAGGACAAATACATGCAGCCAGAGGATATGGCGGAATACATGGTAAGTCTATTGAAATTGAATCAACGAATCTTCATCAAACAATCGCTTCAATGGGCAACGAACCCATTCTAAAAAGTAAAAGCTCGGGCAAATGTCCGAGCTTTCCTTATATATTTGAGCCCTTATGTGTGAAATTTTCTAATACCTCCATGGACCGCTCCAAATCCACATCCTTATCTAAATGCTCCGGTGTCCAAGGAATATAAACGTCTGGTTGAATGCCGACTCCACCCATTCCGTTTCCTTCATCTACAGCAGATGACTTGGAAGTTGGATACCAGAACTGAAACTTTTCCTCCATTGTCATCATCGCAACGTTTGCATAATCGTTCATTCCGAGCGTCGGACGTCCGATTACGGTGACTTTGTCAGAATGCTTCACCGTCTCAACAAACGAATCTCCAGAACTCCCACAGAAAACATCAGACAGCACTACCACCTCTTCAGGCCCTTGCTTGGTATCAAAGCTCATGTTGTCCTCGATCTCAGACAAATCCAGCTCCACGAATCCGTTCCCTCGATTCTTCTTCAATTCTCGAACCATCACATCGATTTGATGTCTCGTTTTCTCATCTTCTATGGTCTGGAGTACTTGGTCCATCAACTCCACCCTAAGGTCGACATTCCTCTCTGTGCAGAGCGTGTAGGCCTTGTCGCCAAAATCACGTAGATCTACATGAGAACCTTTGAATAGATAGGGAAGCAACTCAGAATAGGCTAGATCACTTCCACCTTTGTTGGTACGGACATCAATGATGAGCTTCTTGGCGTTTTGGAAGCGTCCCTCATTGTGACGGATTAACTCGGTGATGGCATCATGATTCCAGAAGTCGGTCATCGTCAAAATAAGCGTGTCTTCCACTGATTCGATTTTATAGGATGGCGTATGGGGGAGCTTGGTGAAAGCTTGTAAAGCAAGCGTCCTTCCACCTCCGCTACTAGCTATCACTTCTACTTCGCTTGTATCGAGAAGGACTCCGCTCCAATCCTCGCGCTCATGATGCGAGGCCTTTAATTCTCTTGCATGCCTTTTGGCTGCCTGCTCAATCGTTTCACCGTCTAAAGCTACGATGCGATCTCCGACCTGAATTCTCTTTTCTTGTTGGGAAGACGTTACATACAACGAATCTTCATAACGACGGACCGTGAACCCTACATCCCTCTGGCTCTCTTGTTCTAATCGTCGAAACCCCATATGTAATTCTTGATAATCCCTAAGGTAGTCTTGCATCAAAGCTTCAAACGATTGGTCGTTCAGTTGTCTAGTTGCTATTTGCTCACGAAAGTATGCAGGATGATCCCACCCCTTTTTATCGATGCATCCGGCGTAGTCATGGTGTGTAATCTGGACAACCGTCTCGAAAATTTCATCGTACATGGTTTCTCCTCCTATACACGCGCTTCAATCAGAAAGCGGTGTTGCTCTACTTCAAAGTAACCCTTCTCCTCTATCTCTTCATGGATACTTTGCAACTGCTCCCGGTAACTTTCTATAGAAAAGTCCGGCACCTGCCAAGGGATCGCTTTCAAATAGTAGAGTAACGCCCCTACATCATAAAAGCGTTGAGGCGGATATTCTTCAATTGTTTTTTCCACCGTGAAGCCATGTTGCTCCAAGCCATGAACGGCCGCTTCGAGATCCCAGTGCTCATACACATTTTCAGGAGAGCCAAGTGCCTCGTTGATTTTCCGGCAGTCGTATCCGCCTACTTGCTGGGTAATGAACGCCCCTCCCTGCTTAAGGATACGACGCACCTCCCTGCTTAAGGATACGACGCACCTCATATGGAGAGAACGACTCATGTTTATTGATCACTAGATCGAACTCGTTATCATCAAACGGAAGCTTGGAGTCCTCTGTGATCGCGGCCACCCGGATGCCTAGCGGTTCTAGTCGATCACGAGCAATTGGTATATTCGGTTCATATGCTTCTGTCGCCGACACTTTTTCAGGAAGAGGACCCAGTTTGGAAAGTAGTTCTCCTCCGCCTGTTCCCATGTCGAGCATCGAATTCGATTGTCGGACAAACGGCAATATGTAACTGCCATAAGACCAAGACAATGCATGACTCTGAATCCTTCCCGTATCCGTTACGAAAGAAAAATCCCAGCCGCTGAATGCTTCTTCGAAATCTTTCAGGAATTGGTCAAACGTTTGATTATCTTCCATTTACGCTCCTCCATTCGATGCAGCTGCAGCTCCGACTGCCCCTGCCATGATAGCCGTTTGTTGAGCCTGCATGATGACTTCCATACTTGTGAACAGTCCGGCCTCTGCCACGGAATCTTCTTGTAGAGATTCACTGACAACAAGCTGAACCGCTAATTTATAGTTCAAATCCCGGTGCCAACGGTATTTCTTCTCACCATTCAATTGATCCCTTATCATCCGGATATCTTCTAACCGGTCCGTCTCGTCTGTCAACGTGAGCATTCCGATCTCCGGATAGTGCATACTCTTCGTTTTTAACGATGCATTCTTTAATTGATCTGATAAATGTGTCGCCCTGTTCACGAGCGTTTCCGCATCGTGAATCGTATCCAGAGACAGCATCTGGCTGATGAACTGGAGGTTGTTCCCTTTCCAGAATCCATTTGCATTCAGACCGCTATAAATCTCTTCCATGCGGTAGATCAACGTATCTATCTCGCCTTCCTGCTGGGCTAGTAGGACAGCAAGTGGATAATCGTCTTTAGAGGTAATGAAAGGGTGTTCGGACCTCATCCGTTCATATACCGTTAACGACCTATCCATGCATTCATCCAACTCCGACTCGTCGTCTTGAAGCATTACTAACGCCGCAATATACGTGAACGTCGTCCGTTTGAACCCTTTTTCAATCATTCGATCATACACCCTGTTGTAAGTTTGAAAAGCTTCTCTTGGGTCATCGAACCGTGTATCCAGCCATGCCGCTACGCTGAATCGAATCGTAGAACGCAAATATGAGAACGCTCCGGATTCTTGCTTGATGTATTCACACAAATCCGTATAACGCTCTGCATCGAATTCACGGTTTTTCACGACATAAACAGATGCTGCCATCATCAAAATGCGATCATCCGTCCATTTATTTTTATCATTCATCTCAGAAAATATATCAATCATACGTTGCGCTTTTTCTTGTACACTCATCTCATCACGCTCCCTTCTACATTTACGAAATACTCTGACAAAAGTTTCAATTCTTTTACTAGAGAGGGGCGACGCTAATAGTGGTGTCGAATAAGCTAATAACTTTGTCTAATAACGTAAAAAAGCCGGGAACGCTATGTCCCGGCTTTCTTATCCCTTACGCCTCTTCTTCAGCGAATTTCTTGATACGTGCTTCAATCTCGTCACGGACACGTTGGAAAAACGCCCACTTCTCTTCCTCAGTTCCTTCCGCTTTCGCCGGGTCATCAAATCCCCAGTGATAGCGAGTTACGTGCGCTGGTGTCATCGGACACTTATCATTCGCATCGCCACACAACGTAATCGCATAAGCAGCGTTGTTCAGAATATCTGCATCAATGATATCAGACGTTTGATCCGTGATATCGATTTGAGCTTCATTCATCGCTTTGACGGCTTTAGGATTCAAGCCATGCGCCTCAATCCCGGCAGACAACACTTCATATTTGTCTCCTAGATACTTCTTACCAAACCCTTCCGCCATTTGGCTGCGGCAAGAGTTCCCTGTGCATAGAAAATAGATGACTGGTTTCGTAGACATGTGTAATGTCCTCCTTTTATTAAATAATGAGTAACCAAATATAGAGTCCGACCAAGGTGATCAATAGTGTAGGAACCGTTAAAATAACACCTACTTTGAAATAATACCCCCACGAAATGCGGACACCTTTTGTTGATAGGACGTGGAGCCACAATAATGTAGCAAGTGAACCGATCGGTGTAATCTTCGGTCCTAGGTCAGAACCGATGACGTTCGCGTAAATCAGCGCTTCTCTCATCGTTCCGGTTGCATTCGTCTGAGAGATGGCAAGTGCATCGATCATAACCGTAGGCATGTTATTCATAACCGAAGAAAGGATGGCAGCTATGAAGCCCATCGATACCGTGCCGACGAACAGGCCTTGATCCGCCGCTCCCTGAATCAGTGCGGCCAGTGACTCTGTGAGTCCAACATTACGCAAACCGTAGACAACGACGTACATTCCAATAGAAAAGAACACGATCGCCCACGGGGCACCTTTAACAACGGAGCTAGTGTTAACTGCTTTACTACGCCTTGCCATAAGCAAGAAGAAGATCGCTACAACACCCGCAATGAACGATACCGGTATGCCTAGCGATTCACTGGCAAAATATCCGATGAGAAGCACAGCAAGTACGCCCCACGACATGCGGAACATCCGATGATCCCGAATCGCCTCCACGGGTTTCTTTAGCTGGGAGACATCATAATCAGATGGAATACTCTTACGGAAGAACAACCAAAGTACAAGAATACTTGCACCTAGAGAAAAGAAGTTCGGCACGATCATCCGCGAAGCATATTCTACAAATCCGATATCAAAAAAGTCTGCAGAAACAATGTTGACCAAGTTACTGACGACCAGCGGAAGTGATGTTGTATCTGCGATGAAACCACTCGCCATAATAAAAGGCATGATCATCGCTTCCTTGAAATTCAAATTCCGCACCATAGCGAGGACAATCGGCGTCAAAATAAGAGCCGCTCCATCGTTTGCAAACAATGCCGCAACGACCGCTCCAAGCAGAGTCACATAGATGAACATCCGCTTCCCGTCACCTTTTGCAACACGAGCCATATGTAGAGCTGCCCACTCGAAAAATCCAATATCATCAAGGATTAAAGAAATAATAATGATTGCTATAAAAGCAAGCGTTGCATTCCAGACAATGTCTGTAACTGCTAAAACATCTTGAAAATCGACAACGCCAAATAATAGAGCAACAATCGCTCCCGCACAGGCCGACCAGCCAATCCCTAGATTTTTCGGTTGCCAGATAACAAACACGAGTGTCGCAATGAATATTAGTGTTGCTATAATCGCTAAGTTCAATACAATCCCCCTACGAATCGCACTGGATGCGTAATCCCGCTTTCTCCAATGCGCTTAATTTTTCCTTCTGATCAGGAATTTGTTGTAATACTTCCTGGATAAGATCGAATGCTTCATGACCAGCATTCAAAGAATAAAAGACCCACTGACCACTCTTCCGTTCCTTCACGAAACCAGCGTCACGAAGCTTACGTAAATGCTGGCTGACAGAGGGCTGACTCATTTGCAATACTTCCACAAATTCGCACACACAGCACTCTCCATCTTTCACCAATCCGAGAATAGTCAAGCGCGTTTTATCCCCTAATAACTTCAAGGTATGAGCAACTTGTTCCAATTCCAACTGAGTTTTTTCCATTGTCTCACCTCACCCTCAGCCATTATATAAGTACATGCTTATATACGCAAGTGTATTATACCCATTCCTTTCTTTTCCTCCTTCATAAACTAGTAGAAAGCGATTGTTAAAGGAGGTAGAGATCTATGAGTCGAGACAGAAACCCACGTCGTCCGAGGTTCTGTTTGTTCCCTGGTTATAAATACTGTGGCCCAGGTTGCAGTGGTCCCGGTGAGCCATTGAACGCCGTAGATGCTGCTTGTAAACGACACGACGAATGTTACCGTTATTCTAAAAATCGCTGTGCCTGTGACTACGCCTTTATCAAAGAATTAGAGCAACTCCAGAACCCATACACAGAAGAAGGTCGTCATGCGAGGCTGATGTATCAATATATGAGGCTACAGTGGTTATTCACTTGTGGTTAAGATCCATATAGGGGACACCCCCTATATGGGTTAGTAAGTCGGTTTCTCTAGGGCGACTTCTGGACATGCCTAGCACTTAAGAGAACGAATAATAACATTGACACCATCACTACTCTGTATTACTATATACTTGTAATAAGTAATACTAAGTACCGATGTTAAAAAGTGATGGAGGATGAAGAATGAGCGACTTCAGAGAGATGATGAAAGGAGTGCTGGAAGGCTGTGTGCTGGAAATCATCAGCCGCGGGGAAACGTACGGCTACGAGATTACTCAACAGCTTCGAGAACTCGGCTTTACAGATGTAGTGGAAGGAACAGTCTACACCATCACGATGCGTCTTGAGAAAAACAATCTGGTCGATATAGAGAAAAAGCCATCCACAAAAGGACCGCCAAGAAAATTCTATACCCTTAACGAAGCAGGACAGGAACACCTTCAAACCTTCTGGACGAAGTGGCAGTTTATTTCAAGCAAAATCAATGAACTCAAACAAAAAAAGGAGTAGATGTTATGAGTATCTTCGAAAAACTAACCGGAAGTTTGGATGACAAGCGGGAATGGCGAGCGATGGAGAAGCGTGCTAAGGCACTGCCGGAAGATTACTTTCATGCCTACAAAGCAATTCAAAAATACATGTGGACGACTGGAGGGCCGATCGATTGGAAGGATACACATCGGATTTTCAGCGGTCTTCTCGATTTGTTTGAAATGGGTGCTGCAGAAGATAAGGAAGTAACGGAACTCACCGGACCAGATGTTGCTGCTTTTTGTGATGAGCTAATAAAAGATGAGAAGACGTGGGATGATAAGTATCGGAAGAAGCTGAATGATACGATTCATCGTGGATAAAACAGCCAAATTTATTTGCCCTTAAATAAAAAAAGAAGGAACTCCAACTTTATGGAGATCCTTCTTTTTGCTTTTATTATTCTACCGTTACACTCTTCGCAAGGTTACGAGGCTTATCAACATCACAGTCACGGTGAAGCGCTGCATAGTAAGAGATCAGCTGCATCGGAAGAACCGAAACAAGTGGCGTCAACAGCTCATGCACATGTGGGATGACAAAAGCGTCGCCGTCTTTGTCGAGCCCTTTCATGCTGATGATCATGCTGTTCGCTCCGCGTGCTTCGACCTCTTGTACGTTTCCGCGGATGGATAGGTTCACATTCTCTTGCGTTGCAAGTGCGATGACAGGAGTTCCTTCTTCAATCAGAGCGATGGTTCCGTGCTTCAATTCTCCGCCGGCAAACCCTTCCGCTTGAATGTAAGAAATCTCTTTCAACTTCAACGCCCCTTCAAGACCTACATAGTAGTCTGTGCCGCGGCCGATGAAGAAGCAGTTACGTGTCGTTGGCAGGTATTCACGAGCCAAGTCTTCGAATTTTTCCTTCTGATCTGCTAGTGCTTCCATTGTGTTTGCCACAATACCAAGCTCTTGCATCGGATCGAAATCAAGTTCCAATCCTTTAGCACGTGCTGTATCAACAGCTAAGATTGCAAGCACGGCCATTTGAGCTGTGTAAGCCTTCGTAGAGGCTACAGCAATCTCTGGACCAGCGTGCAGGTGAAGCGTGTAATCCGCTTCGCGGGAAAGGGTGGATCCAGGCACATTCGTGATCGTTAGTGCCGGGTGGCCTAATTCTTTCGTTTGGACTAGGACAGAACGGCTGTCTGCTGTTTCACCACTTTGAGAAATATATACGAATAATGGCTTCTCTGAAAGTAGTGGCATGTTATAAGAGAACTCACTGGCTACGTGTACTTCAACAGGGATGTTAGCTAGTTTCTCGATAAACTGCTTCCCTAGAAGTCCAGCGTGGTAGCTAGTACCCGCTGCGATAATGTAGATGCGATCGCATGCTTTCATCGCTTCGCGCACATCAGCATCCAGCTTGATGTTGTCATTCTCATCTTGATACTCTTGAATGATTTTACGGATAACAAATGGTTGCTCATCGATCTCTTTCAGCATGAAGTGAGGGTACGTACCCTTTTCGATGTCTGTTGCATCAATTTCTGCTGTGAATGGTTCACGAGTCACCACTGTACCATCCTGCTGTTGGATTTCAACGCCATCACGACGAACGATTACGGTTTCTTTATCCATCAATTCAAGGAATTGATCCGTCACGTGAAGGGCAGCCATAGAATCGGAAGCTACCATGTTGAAGTCATCGCCTAACCCAACAAGCAATGGACTCTTGTTCTTAGCTACATAGATTGTATCTGCATTCTCAGCATCCAATAGAGCAATCGCATAAGAACCTGTTAGAAGCTGAACCGCTTTACGGAAAGAAGCCGCTACGTCGTTCATTTCATTGTTCAACACTTCGATCAGTTGAACGATGATTTCCGTATCCGTATCACTCTTCAATTCAACGTTCGCTAGGTATTCGTTCTTCACGTCCAAGTAGTTCTCGATAACTCCGTTGTGTACAATCGTAAAACGGCCTGATTCGCTTTGGTGAGGGTGAGCGTTCAACTCGCTTGGCACACCGTGTGTCGCCCAGCGTGTGTGACCGATTCCCTGTGTAGATGAAATGTTCTCATCTACTGCTTTACGTAAGCTAGCAATACGACCTTTTACTTTTGATACATTCACTCCGTCGTTATTCAATGTTGCAATACCTGCTGAATCGTATCCACGGTACTCCAGCTTCTCAAGTCCATTCAATAAAATCTCTTTCGTATCTTTTTGTCCAATATATCCTACAATTCCACACATAAGTGTTGTCCTCCTTCGTGAAAGAAGGGCAACGAATCGCTTACGTTCAGGGGCTATTCGCTGCCCCTCTCCCGACGTAATTTTTTGGACACTTTGTTCTCATGGTTTGGTCGAAGAGTCGCCTCTTCGGTTTGGCATGAAAACGAGCGGTTGAAGTGTTACAACCGGGAGGCATCCGCCGAATGCTCGATGAACCTCCTCCTCGTCAACTGTGCAAAACTCGATCCGCACAGTCCTGGCGCTTTTATAGAAAGATACTTCTTGTTCGATCCACCTTTTCTTTTCTAGAATCAAGTTTGGAAGTACTCAGTGAGTGTCGATTTAGGTAACTTTCAGGTCGAAGTTCCACAAAAATTGTAAGAACATCTATTATTTTACCTGAGCTAGACGGAGGCGGTCAATAAAAACCCGTCATCGTCATTAAACTGTTAGCCAGTTGTAATAGAATATGCGAGAGGACCACGGTCGTGACCCTCTCGCCTTCCCATTTTATTGATCTTGCATGCCTAGTTCTTCTTGAACTACTTGCACGACTTTATCGCAGTACTCTTCACACTGCTCTTCTGTTGGTGCTTCGACCATGATCCGTACGAGTGGTTCCGTTCCAGACGGGCGTACTAGCACACGGCCACTATCACCCATTTCTTCTTCAACAGCTTGAATAGCCTCTTGAATGCGTGGGTGAGTTTGCACACGCTGCTTATCGATGACACGCACGTTCTTCAAAACTTGTGGGAATTTCTCCATTTCGCCTGCCAGTTCAGAGAGTGGTTTACCTGTCTCTTTCACGACGTTCACAAGTTGAAGCGCCGTCAGCAATCCATCTCCTGTTGTGTTGTGATCAAGGAAGATGATGTGTCCGGATTGTTCCCCACCGAGGTTATAGCCCCCGCGACGCATTTCTTCCATGACGTAACGGTCCCCAACAGCTGTTTTGTCACTCTTCATACCTTGTGCTTCCACCGCTTTGTAAAAACCGAGGTTACTCATGACGGTAGAGACGACTGTCGAGTGGTTCAACGTGCCTTGTCCATTCATATGCTTTGCGCATATGTACATAATGCGGTCTCCATCTACGATGTTCCCTTTTTCATCAACTGCAATTAAGCGGTCTCCGTCCCCATCGAAGGCAAGACCAATATCAGCATTTTTCTCTTGAACAGTCTTCTGAAGTGTTTCCGGGTGTGTGGAGCCACATCCCTCATTGATGTTCAAGCCATCTGGTGTAGAACCAATGGACGTAATATCCGCTTCTAGATCTGCGAATAAGTGCGAAGCAAGAGATGATGTCGCACCGTGAGCACAGTCTAATACTATGTTCAGACCTTCAAAGTCATAATCGATCGTCTGCTTCAGATGTTGAAGGTATTTCTGTCCACCTTCGAAATAATCGTTGATTTGACCGAGGTCCGCTCCAGACGGACGAGGAAGGTTGTCTTCTTCAGAGTCGATCAACGCTTCTATCTCTTCTTCTTGAGCATCTGTCAGTTTGAATCCATCAGGACCGAAGAACTTGATCCCATTATCCTCTACTGGGTTGTGGGAAGCAGAAATCATGATTCCAGCTTCTGCTCCGAGCACTTTAGTAAGGTAAGCGACTCCTGGTGTAGAGATGACACCCAAACGCATCACTTCCGCCCCGATTGATAGAAGCCCAGAAGCTAGAGCGCCTTCAAGCATCTCCCCAGAAATCCTCGTGTCCCTGCCGATCAAGACCTTTGGTTTGTTCACTTCTTTCGTTAAGACATACCCACCGTATCGACCTAATTTAAAAGCCAGTTCAGGTGTTAATTCTTTATTGGCGACTCCGCGTACGCCGTCAGTTCCGAAATATTTACCCATGTGTCCTACCTCTCTTTCCAAACTATCCTATAACTTATTTTATTTCGATTATTGGGAAGAGGACGCGTAGGCTTATGCCTCTGTATCCTCTTCGTCTGTTTGTACTTGTTCAACGTCAATTTGTACTTCAATTGTCTCCGGATCGACGCGCTTAACTCCCTCTGGAACCGGAACCTTCACATTAACGGTTTGGTCTTCGGTTACTTCTGTTAAGTCGACTTCGATCGGAGGGAACTCCTCAATCGACGCAAGTGTCTCTTGTGAACCATAGATGGTGATCTGTTGAACCTCTGAATTCAACGAATTGACAATTACTCCTTCAGGGGCTCCACCGACACCTTCTAATTGGAACGGTACTTGTTTCATACGTTCCACAATCGGGACGGTTACCATCACCTCATTCGGATCTACGAGAACGTTCAATTCATTCCCTTGATTGTCATACACTTTAACAGGGGCCTCTTGGTTCTCTATCGTACTGTCCGCCTCTCCTACGTCGATTATCGCTTTAACAGAAGCGACGCGCTCGACAATAGAAGATGCACCAGTAATTTGAACGGTTGACGGCGTTACCTCTGGATCTCCGATTTCTAGTTCACCCGACATGGTGCTTTCATTCAGATAATCCACACTGACTTCGAAATCTTCGCCGACTTTCTCTTCGATCGTCACTTCAATGGTCTTCGGTTCAATTGTAACCGCCAGTTGGTTGGAAATTCCAGTATGTTGAAGAGAAACCTCATGCGTTCCTGGGCCATATTCCATTAAGTCCACAAACACTTCAAAGTTTTGCTGCCTTACCACAGGCGTCACAGCAGAAGGCGGTCCTTCGACTGTCACAGAAACTTCTTGCGGTAACCCACTGACAACATACTCGTCACTATCGAAACGAATCTCAAGCGGCACATTGTCCATCACTTCCATATCAGAGGACGTATCATTAAAGATAAGAGAATCCGAGTCCATATTATCATCAACATTGACAGTAACCCACAATAACCCTGCAAGAATCAATGAAATAATCCGGATGAACCAGACACTTCGAAACCAATTATCCATTCTTTTTCCCCCTCCAGTTCCACGATTTTACCGAAGGGGAAGAGTAGTCCAATTCAGTGCGCAATATCTCTTCAAGTTTCGCTTGGTCTAAGTCACGGTGCAGCTCTCCGTTTTTTGTACACGAGATGGCACCCGTTTCCTCAGACACTACGATAGTAAGCGCATCTGTCACTTCACTGATCCCCATGGCTGCACGGTGTCTTGTTCCGAGTTCCTTTGAGATGAAAGGACTCTCAGACAAGGGAAGGTAACAAGCTGCTGCTACAATCTCATTATTCTTAAGTATGACCGCACCGTCATGAAGTGGGGTGTTCGGAATGAAAATGTTCGTCAACAGCTCACTGGAGAGGTGTCCTCCCACCTTGATTCCTGTCTCGACATAATCTCCCATACCCGTATCACGTTCAATCGTAATGAGTGCGCCGATTCGGCGTTTTGCCATGTACTGACACGACTTTATGATTGCCTGGATTGATTTCTCGGTATCTTCCTCTTCAGCCGTGTTCCTACTGAAGAAGCTGCCGCGTCCTAATTGTTCCAAAGCTCGCCTTAACTCCGGCTGGAACAGTATGATAATAGCGAGAAAACCCCATGTGATCGCCTGTGACATCAGCCACCTTAATGTGGTTAGTCCAAATAAATTACTCAATAACCAGATCCCCAGAACTACGAAAATACCCTTCAACAATTGAACAGCTTTCGTACCCTGGATCAGCATGATTAATTTATATACAACAAACCAGACAAGGGCAATATCAACCGCGATTAAGAAATAATCTAATACATCTAATCCCCCATCAAGCATGCCTACACTTCCTTTTATATAAAAATAAAACGAAATTTATAAAAATGATTAGCCTGTTCCATTATATCATACTTCATTTTTCCAATATATGAAGAATAGGAACATTGATAAACCTATTCCTACACCTATAGAAAAAGACCGCCTTTCTTACAAGACGGTCTCTACTATATGCTTATTCATCTGATCCAAAAGAAAAGATATCAGAAACGAGTCCTTTCGTCTGGTACCAAACCCACTCATAGATTTGGTTAACCTCGGTCAATTCCCCTGTATAAGCTCTAAGCGTGGAAGAATCCAGTTCTTCATCGATAGAACCATCCGGCTCCCCATCAATGATATCACCGTTGATAATAGTCACATCTCCATCGATCTTCCCTTCAATTCTCAAGTCCCCATTGCGCACGGTCAAATCACCATTCACCGTCACACCCTCTGGAACAATAACCACTTCATCCTTTATCTCCAGATTCTCCTGCTTGGAAACCGTCACTTGCTGGTCCTGGTTCCAGGCTGAGAAGATTCCACTGAACATAAGAATGAAAAATACAGCCGCCGCGGTGAGAATCGGGTGACTCTGAAACAGGCGAGCATAATTACGTCGTTTCTTCTCTTTCGGAAGGTTAGCCATGACATTCGCTGTAAAGTCCTTAGGCGCTTGTGCAGGCATTGTATTGGTAATAAGTGTCGTTGTACGCTTCAATTCATGGAAATGGCTCTGACAGGCTTGGCAGGCCTGCAAATGATCACGCAGTCGTCTTTCTTCTTCTTTATTTAAATCGCCATCCATATATTTGTGCATGAGTGCAACAGCTTCTTGTTTGCAATTCATTCCCTCTCAACTCCTTTACACATGTCGAAGCCTTTTGCGTAAAGCTTCCCTGCCCCGATGCACTCGTGTTTTGACGGTTCCTACAGGGATGTCTAAAATCTCAGCAATTTCCTGGAGAGCTAACTCATCCAAGTATCTGAGTACTATGACGCTACGATACTTAGGAGGTAACGCCAAAATCTCTTGGTGGATATACGATTGAAGCTCAAGGCTTTCCACTTCTTCCTCAGGTAGCGCTTGGTCTGCTGCCAACTGAGAATACATATCCAAACCATCTGTTCCTTTTACCTCTGCGTCCAGATGATAATCCGGCTTCTTCTTACGAATACGGTCAATCGTTAAATTCGTCGCAATCCTATACAACCATGTAGAGAATTTACGGCGCTCATCAAACGAGTGAATATTCGTATAAGCCCTAATAAAGGCCTCTTGTGCAAGATCCTCTGCTTCGTAAGAGTTACCGATCATTCTAAGACAAATATGGAATACCTTGTTCTGGTAGAAAGCCACTATGTCTTCAAAAGACGATTGGTCCCCTTTTTTAACTTCTTTTATTTTCTGTTTAATCATGGATTCCATCTGCTATACCTCCGCTATTCGTGCGGTCGATATCCTATACGGATGACCTCGCCTTTTGGTTTCAAAGTTTTTTAATCTTTTTCGTTTAAATCTCTCTCATTACGGTTATAAGACATAATATGTAAAATGTAAAGAGGAGGATTGCAACATGCAGGGTGAAGCATCACTTTTAAAAGAAATTGAAACCTGCCGAGAACAAATGTCACGTGTCGCTGTAGAAAACTCCCTTTCGTCCAATGAAGTATTACAAGTCAGTAGAAAATTAGACGCGCTAATGAACCAATATGATGATATGACCCAGAAAGTTACGAGTCATATATAGAATAAGCGATAATCCATACCAACACAAAAGAAACCGCCACTTCTTTCACGAAGTGACGGTTTCTTTATGTTTACTTATTTTAAACTTTCACCGAACAAAGAACCCATTAATCCTACAGCTACAGTTGCCGTTTTATTGCGTTCGTCAAGAATCGGATTCACTTCCACGAATTCAGCTGATGTTAACATATTGGACTGATACAACATCTCCATCGCTAAATGGCTCTCACGGTAGCTTAGCCCACCGAGTACAGGCGTCCCCACTCCAGGAGCTTCATTTGGATCTAGACCATCTAGGTCAAGGCTCAAATGGACACCATCTGTACGTCCACGTAAGTATTCGATAGATTCATCCATTACTGTAGGCATTCCCATACGATCCACTTCATGCATCGTATAAACTTTGATGCCTTTCTCTTCAATCAATACTCGCTCACCCTCATCTAGTGAACGCGCACCGATAATAACGATATTCTCAGGCTTGATCTTCGGCTCGTCGCCATGAATGCTCGTAAGCTTCTCATGACCGATTCCTAGACTGACAGCAAGCGGCATACCGTGTATGTTACCTGAAGGTGAGCTGTCCGCCGTGTTCAAATCACCATGAGCATCATACCAGATCACACCTAGGTTATCATAATGCTTAGCAAGTCCTGCTAATGTCCCCATAGCAATACTATGATCCCCACCTAGAACTAACGGGAAACTGCCCTTCTCTACAACTTCGTCTACCTTTTCTGCAAGGCGCGTTGTTCCTTCGGCAATTTCATTTAAGTTACGAAGATTATCAAGTTTTGATTCCTTATTAGATTTCGGCCTTGGAATTTCAATATCTCCCAAGTCCTCGATTACATAATTCAACTGTTCAAGACGTTCGATCATACCAGCGTAACGGATAGCACTTGGCCCCATGTCTACGCCTCTTCTCATTTGTCCCAAATCCATGGGAACTCCGATAATGGAAAGGTGATTGTTCATTCAATTCTCCTCCTTTATTCGCTATCCTTATTGTATCCGTTTTATTCTGAATGACTCAACTGGACAACTTTGTGTATATATATACGCACACTGCCCCTTAATAGGAAGATCACTGCATGTTTACAAGTCTTCTCATTATTGACCCCGTCCAGATAAAATAAAAAAACTGGTATTCTTAGTAAGAATACCAGTTGTATATGAAAAGCGATATATATGTAAGTTGGTGGAGCCTAGCGGGATCGAACCGCTGACCTCCTGCGTGCAAAGCAGGCGCTCTCCCAGCTGAGCTAAGGCCCCATATGGAGCGGGAGACGGGATTCGAACCCGCGACCCCCACCTTGGCAAGGTGGTGTTCTACCACTGAACTACTCCCGCGATGAAGTTGTAATGAAAAGTGAGCCATGAAGGATTCGAACCTTCGACCCTCTGATTAAAAGTCAGATGCTCTACCAGCTGAGCTAATGGCTCATACATAATAAAATGGATTATCGTTACATTATATGCTTAAGATCTCAAGATGTTTGTTTTGTAACGTACCCTTTAAGTAGGCATCATAAACGAAAACAACAAGCTTAGTAAAAAATGGCTGGGCCAGCTGGATTCGAACCAGCGCATGACGGTACCAAAAACCGTTGCCTTACCGCTTGGCTATGGCCCAACGATTACAAACTTATTATAAACATAGACAATGAATCTTATGCATGTAACGAGCTTTTTTCCCATAAAAATAAGCTGATTGAATGTGCACCAGCAAATCTTTAAAAGAATAATGGTGGAGGGAGTAGGACTCGAACCTACGAACCCAAAGGGAGCGGATTTACAGTCCGCCGCGTTTGGCCAACTTCGCTATCCCTCCACGCGTTAAGTGGTGCCGGCCAGAGGACTTGAACCCCCAACCTACTGATTACAAATCAGTTGCTCTACCAGTTGAGCTAGGCCGGCTTGAAATGGTGGAGGATGCAGGGCTCGAACCTGCGACCCCCTGCTTGTAAGGCAGGTGCTCTCCCAGCTGAGCTAATCCTCCACTAAGTGGTGACCCGTACGGGATTCGAACCCGTGTTACCGCCGTGAAAGGGCGGTGTCTTAACCACTTGACCAACGGGCCAAAAACGTGTAACTTTCTTCAGAGCTTCCAGCCGGACTTGAACCGGCGACCCCTTCCTTACCATGGAAGTGCTCTACCACTGAGCTATGGAAGCAAGTGGCTCCAACGGTAGGATTCGAACCTACGACCGATCGGTTAACAGCCGATTGCTCTACCACTGAGCTACGTTGGAATAGTGTTTACACAACAATACAATTTAATAAGGAAGAATGACGTGGCGGCGTCCTACTCTCACGGGGGTAAACCCGACTACCATCGGCGCTGAAGAGCTTAACTGCTGTGTTCGGCATGGGAACAGGTGTGACCTCTTCGCCTTCACCACCACATCATTATAAGGTTTTTAGTAAACCTTCAAAACTGGATAAGAGTTTCATCAAACTTGTAAACCAACGTCTTTTCAGATAGATAAGTCTTCGATCCATTAGTATCTGTCAGCTCCACGTGTCACCACGCTTCCACCTCAGACCTATCAACCTCATCGTCTCTGAGGGATCTTAATTACTCTAGGTAATGG
>NZ_SRJC01000005.1 GCF_004684905.1 Halobacillus salinus
TTAAGGAACTTTGTGGAGAATCTGTATCCAAATCCTTCGTTTCTTCCTTAACGGAAAAGCTTGATCCCATTGTGCGTCAGTGGGCGGAACGCCCTTTAAATACAGAATACTATCCCTATATTTTCGTTGATGCTCTCTATATTAAAGTTAGAGAACACCACAAAGTAGTATCCAAAGCGATGTATATTGCGACAGCCATTAATACGAAACACGAACGAGAAGTATTAGGTATGAAAGTAGACCACGAAGAAAGCTATGAAGCTTGGAAGGAATTCTTTGAAAGACTAAAAGGAAGAGGTCTCCAATCGCCAAAACTTATTATATCCGACGCTCACTCCGGATTAAAAAAGGCGATTCAAAAGGAGTTTGTGGGTACCTCTTGGCAACGATGCACGGTTCACTTCAAAAAGAACTTGATTCAATCTATGCCGAAAAAAGATATGGAAGAAGCGAAACGGGACTTGAAGAGAATCTTTGATTCGGTTTCTCCTGAAGACGCTAGAGAATCCAAAGAAAAATTCATTACTCAATATAGTGATAATACTAAATTAGACAAAACTATCCGTAAATTAGAAGATGGATTTGATGATGCGATCCAGTACATGACGGAGCCGAAAGATTACCATGTGTACATTCGAAGTACGAACTCATTAGAAAGATTAAACCAAGAAATCAGACGCCGAGAACGCGTGATTCGCATATTCCCTAACACCCAATCAGCCTTTCGTTTACTAGGGGCTGTATTGATGGATTACGTGGATATGTTAAAACTCAAACGACCTCTCTTCGTAAACAAGAAACCAGGTGGAAATTGATTTACCGGAGGAAAGGGCCCTTTCCTCCGGTAAATCAAAACTATCTTCTCAACCATATAGGTAATTTCATTGTGGATATCAATTTACACAAGATTGCGGACTTGACTAAAAAGCAATTAGAAATGGCAGTTAAAGTGGTTCTCTTGGACATTTTAGAGTAAGAGACACAAAGAAAGGGCAGATAGAAAACCTATCTCACCCTTACTTAGCAAACCCCCAATTCAAAATCAGCTTCCCACGCACGTCTTTCTCCGAAATCCTTGCGTATCATAATTTTGGAAGCGTTTAAACTATAAAAAAGGAGTCATCACATCATGAAAGAAATCATATTTGCATTACTTACAGGACTTGTCGTCGGCATCGTATTCGCGTTGCTGAAATTACCGATTCCAGCACCACCCGCTGCGGCAGGGGTAGTCGGAATTGTCGGTATTTATCTAGGCTTCAAGCTCGTCGCATGGGTCAGTCCTATGCTTACCCACATCATTAAATAGGAACTAAAGAAAAGGTCGCAGTAATACTGCGATCTTTTCGTTTATCCGCGTGCCGGCGGAGCGGTTTCTAAGCCAGTGATCGTCAAACGGAATCGTGTCTTCGAAGTCTTCCAAATACATATCCCTCAAGTTGTCGATGAACGGTTTTTCATAAATGAACGTGTTGACTTCCTTGTTCAAGAACAAGCTTCTCCGGTCGAAGTTCGCCGTGCCTAAGTCGGCAAGCTGACCGTCTACGATCACGACTTTTGCATGATAGAATCCAGCATCGAAAAAGCCCACGTTCGCTCCTAATCGGTACAACCGGTTCAGGTAAGGGATACCTGCTTCTTTGACAAAAGGATGATCGGACTTGAGCGGCACCATAATGTACAGCTCGACGCCCCTTTGCAACGCATCCTCAAGTGCGCCCATCAACCGCTCGGTCGGGATGAAATAGGGGGTACCAATCATCAATTCTTGTTCGGCTCTATCAATCATCTCCTTCAACTCATCTTCGAGTCCTACACCGTCCGTTGCAACGATTCTGACATTCTGGGATCCTGTGTCAGGAGACTCTAAGGCCTCGATTTTCTCACCAGTAGCCAAATCCCAATCATCGAGCATGACTTCGTGCAACTCTTTCACCATACGTCCTGTGCATCTTAGGTGATAGTCGCGCCAGTCTCGGAACTTAGAGGATTGCCCGATATAGTTTTTCCCGATGTTGAAACCGCCGACGTAACCGATCTCCCCGTCGATGATGGCAATCTTACGGTGGTTGCGGCGCTGTAGCTTGTAGAAAAGGTAAGGGAATGTCGGTACTTCAGCAAAACGGAACTCGACTCCTGCATCTTCAAGCTCCTGCCGTATCTGCTTATTCAAACGGTAGCTCCCGAGCCGGTCGGCAAGAAGACGGACTGGTACGCCTTCCTTAGCTTTATTTTTCAACACTTGCAGGAAGTTGCGACTGATGTAATCTTTGTCGATTAAGTAAAAGAACACGTCCACTTGAGTGGTGGCTTGATAGATGTCGTTGAAGAGCTTCTCATACATAGGTGAACCGTTCTTGAAAAGGGTGTAGTCTGCGGTCGTTTGTTCAAAGGATAATTTGCGGGCGTGACGATGATGCTGTCTTCTGCCCAACTTGAAATCGATCAATAAAAGGACAAAAAGAATGATGATAATTAAAACGACCATCATTGGGTCCACCTCCTAACTTTAGTATGCTTTCCCCATTCCTAATTGATTCAAAAGGAAAAAGCAGAAAACATGTTGACTGAATGCTCATTCATAATTTATGATAGAACTATAAGATTCAGAAAATTAGGAACCCGCGCATGCGGTCACATCAAAGAGGGGGAGAACTGATGAATCCATTGTTAATCGCAAACTGGATTCTGTTCCTTGGCGTAACGATCTATGGTTTATACTTATTCGTTCGCGTCGTTCGTACACGTATCGCTTACATCAAGATGGGACGGAAATTCGAGTTTGATGGGGATTTGAAAGAACGATTACAGAGAGTATGGGTCAACGTATTCGGTCAGAAGAAATTGCTGAAAGATAAAAAGTCAGGCGCAATCCACGTCATGATGTTCTATGGCTTCCTGCTTGTACAGTTCGGGGCTATCGATTTTATTTGGAAAGGACTAGCACCTCAGTCGCACCTGCCACTGGGACCTTTCTATGAAGGGTTTGTCTTCTTCCAAGAACTTGTGACACTGACGATTTTAGTTGCTGTGATTTGGGCGTTTTATCGCCGTTATATTGAAAAGCTTGTTCGCTTGAAGCGCGGATTCAAAGCAGGACTTGTACTTATATTCATCGGGACGCTAATGGTTTCGGTACTTGTCGGTAACGGAATGAGCCTAGTTTGGTTCGGTTATGACGGTGCCTGGACAGAACCTGTTGCGACCATTATTGCAAGCGCTTTCTACTGGGTTCCACCAGTTGTTGCAGCCACCATCTTCTATGTCATGTGGTGGGTTCACTTGCTGATACTACTTACTTTCATGGTGTACGTGCCACAATCGAAGCACGCACACTTGATTGCAGGACCAGCGAACGTTTTCTTAAGTCGCCAGGATCCACCAGGGAAATTGCAGCCGATCGACTTTGAAATTGATGAAGAGGCTGACGAAGAAGAGGTTTCCTTCGGTGTCGGTAAAATTGAAGATTTCAATCAATTACAGATGATCGATTTCTACGCCTGCGTGGAATGTGGACGTTGTACTAACGTTTGTCCGGCGTCCGGGTCTGGTAAGATGCTGTCACCGATGGACTTAATCGTGAAGCTTCGTGATCACTTGACTGAAAAAGGTGCGGCCGTCACAGGACAGTCTCCATGGGTTCCGGCTTACGCTTTCTCTGGAACAGAGGGGAACACGCTTGCTCAGATGGCCCGCTCTCAAGGAACGGATGAGGCGGCAGCTTCTGTAGAAGCCGTCAACAATAAGAGCTTGATTGGCGATGTCATCACGGAAGAGGAACTATGGGCATGTACGACATGCCGAAACTGTGAAGATGCGTGTCCGGTCATGAACGAACACGTCGATAAAATCATCGACCTTCGTCGTTACCTAGTCCTGACAGAAGGAAAGATGGATCCAGACGGTCAACGTGCGATGATGAACATCGAACGCCAAGGTAACCCTTGGGGTCTTTCGAAAAAGGAACGCGAAGACTGGCGTAGCCTTGATGAAGACGTACACATCCCGACGGTGAAAGAACTGAAGAAATCCGGAGAAGACTTCGAATACTTATTCTGGGTCAGCTCTATGGGATCATACGATAACCGCAGTCAGAAAATCGCAATGGCTTTTGCCAAGCTGATGAACGCTGCTGGCGTCAAGTTCGCAATCCTAGGAAACAAAGAGCAGAACTCTGGAGATACGGCACGCCGGATGGGGAACGAATTCCTATTCCAAGAGCTTGCAGAGAAGAACATGAAAGAGTTCACGAAGCATGACGTGAAGAAGATCATCACGATCGACCCGCATGCTTATAACATTTTCAAAAATGAGTACACGGACTTCGGTTTAGAAGCAGAAGTGTACCACCATACGGAAATGCTTGCGGAATGGTTGAAGGAAGGACGCCTCAAACCTGAAGGTGTCGTCAACGAGAAGATTACGTACCATGACAGTTGTTATCTAGGACGTTACAACGAAGTGTACCAGCCACCTCGTGAAGTACTGGAGATGATTCCAGGAGTCGAAGTGGTTGAAATGAAACGTAACCGTTCGAACGGCATGTGCTGTGGAGCGGGTGGCGGTATGATGTGGATGGAGGAGAAATCCGGAAACCGCGTCAACGTAGCCCGTACGGAACAAGCCCTCGAGGTCGAGCCGACGATGATCTCAAGCGGCTGCCCATTCTGCCTGACGATGCTATCCGACGGGACGAAGGCAAAAGAGGTAGAAGAAGAAGTGAGCACAATGGATATCGCAGAAATTCTTGCGAAATCCATGTTCGAAAACACAGGGGAAAAGACCGCTTAAGCAAAGGGATTAGAGCGGAATACACCTTACCATTTAATTAAACTAAAATTAAAAATAGTAGAAAAATTATGGAAAGTGTACGCGATATTCGGTACACTTTCCTTATGAAGCGAAATTGAGCGAGCGTTCAATCGTCAATTTTGTAAGCGTTATCAATAAGAGGAGGAACCAACATGCGTAAGACTGTAATTGTAGATGGAGCCCGTACACCTTTTGGTAAATTTGGAGGATCTCTTGCCCCGCTGACAGCGGTACAGCTAGGTGGAATAGCAATTAAAGAAGCACTGAAACGAAGTGGCGTAAGTCCAGAAGACGTTGGAGAAGTCATCATGGGTACCGTTCTTCAAGGTGGGCAAGGACAGCTTCCTTCCCGTCAGGCTTCAAGAGAAGCAGGTATTCCATGGGACGTTAAAACGGAAACAATCAACAAAGTCTGCGCTTCCGGAATGCGGAGTGTGACGATGGCGGATCAGTTCATCCGACTCGGTGAAGAAGACATCATCGTTGCCGGCGGTATGGAAAGCATGAGCAATGCACCTTACTTCATGCCGAAAGCACGCTGGGGTCTGCGCATGGGGGATGCTCCTGTCAAAGATATGATGGTGCATGATGGCCTGACGTGTTCTTTTGAAAATGTACACATGGGCAATTACGGAAACCGTACTGCTGAAGAACTCGAAATCACGCGTGAAGCTCAAGATGAATGGGCATACCGCAGTCATCAGCGCGCAGTGAAAGCGATAGAAGACGGCACAATGGCAAGTGAAATCACTGCTGTTGAAGTACCTCAGCGCAAGGGCGATCCGCTTGTTGTCGATCAAGATGAGGCGCCTCGCAAGAATACAACGGTGGAAGCTCTAGCGAAACTCCGTCCTGTTTTTGACCCGAAAGGAACGATCACAGCTGGTAACGCACCAGGCGTAAACGACGGAGCGTGCGCAATGTTGATGATGTCAGATGAGAAGGCGGAACAGGTTGGAGCGACTCCTTTAGCCACTATCCTTGCTCACGACGAAATCGCAGTAGAGGCACAGGACTTCCCGCAGACACCGGGACTAGTCATTAATAAAATCTTAGAAAAAGCAGGAAAATCCATAGAAGAAATCGATCTGTTCGAAGTGAACGAAGCATTCGCAGCTGTTTCCTTGGCTAGTGGGAAAATCGCAGGTCTCGATCCGGAAAAAGTGAATGTGAACGGTGGAGCTGTTGCGCTAGGCCACCCGATCGGCGCAAGTGGAGCTAGAATTCTACTGACGCTTGCTTACGAACTGAAACGTCGCGGCGGCGGACTAGGTATTGCAGCGATTTGCTCCGGCGGGGGTCAAGGCGACGCAGTCTTGATCGAAGTACCGAAACAATAACGAAGGGAGAGGTGAACATGGAAATCAAACAAGTAATGGTCATCGGCGCAGGGCAGATGGGTGCAGGTATTGCGCAAGTCTTCGCTCAAGCCGGTTTATCCGTAAAGCTGAACGATATGAAGCAGGAAGCACTGGACAAAGGATTAGCAGGCATCGAAAAACGCCTCGCCCGTGCTGTAGAAAAAGGAAAGATGACAGAGGAAGAGCAGAAAGAGGCCTTCCACCGATTATCAGGTACAACGAATATCGAGGATGCTTCAGACTGTGATCTTGTCATCGAAGCGGTAGTGGAAAACATGGATGTGAAAGAACAGGTTTTCAAGCGTCTTGATGAAGTGACGCCGGCACACGCGATTTTAGCTACCAATACATCATCGCTACCGATTACCGAAATAGCGGCGGTCACTAACCGCCCGTCACAAGTCATCGGCATGCACTTCATGAACCCCGTTCCTGTCATGAAGCTCGTGGAGGTCATCCGTGCGATTCAAACAAGTGATGAGACGTATCAAGCGATTGAAGATATGACGAAGCAATTGAATAAAGTACCGGTCGAAGTGAACGACTTCCCAGGATTCGTTTCGAACCGTATTCTGATGCCGATGATCAACGAGGCGATCTATACGGTTTATGAAGGTGTAGCTTCACCTGAAGACGTCGATTCTGTCATGAAGCTCGGAATGAACCACCCGATGGGACCACTCACGCTGGCTGACTTCATCGGACTGGATACGTGTCTTTATATTATGGAAGTTCTCCACGAAGGATTTGGAGACAGCAAATACCGCCCTTGTCCATTGCTTCGCCAATACGTCAAGGCTGGCTGGCTTGGTAAAAAGTCAGGAAGAGGGTTTTACATCTACGAATAACTGGTGAAGGAGAGAGGGTCAATGCAGTTAAAGTTTACAGATGAGCAAGAAATGATGCGCAAAATGGTTCGTGATTTTGCTGAAAAGGAAGTCGCTCCTGCGGTGGAACGTATGGAAAAGGAAGACCGTTTCCCGGAGGAATTGATCCCGAAAATGGGTGAGCTCGGTCTGATGGGAATTCCGATTCCTGAAAAGTATGGTGGTGCGGAAATGGACTACACATCCTATATCATCGCTATCCACGAACTGTCCAAAGTGAGCGCGACAATCGGTGTGATTTTATCCGTTCACACATCCGTCGGTACGAATCCGATTCTCTATTTCGGTACAGAGGAACAAAAACAGAAATACTTACCGAAGCTCGCTTCTGGCGAATATCTAGGTGCTTTTGCCTTAACCGAACCAAGCGCAGGTTCTGACGCAAGCAGCTTGAAGACGCGTGCTGTCCGTGATGGCGATCATTACGTACTCAATGGATCGAAAGTGTTTATCACTAACGGTGGGAACGCGGATACATTCATCGTATTTGCACGGACGAACCAAGAGGAGCACAACGGCAAGGGCTTGAGTGCCTTCATCGTCGAGCGTGACACACCTGGGTTCTCGGTCGGGAAAGCTGAGAAGAAGATGGGGCTGCACGGATCGAGTACCGTTTCTCTCAATTTCGACCAGTGCAAAGTGCCGGCTGAACAGCTGCTTGGGGAGGAAGGCGAAGGGTATAAAATCGCCTTGGCTAACTTGAATATCGGTCGGATCGGAATCGCTGCCCAATCCTTAGGCATTGCAGAAGCGGCTTTAGAACAGTCTATCGCTTATGCAAAAGAGCGCGAACAGTTCGGCAAGCCGATTGCCAAGCTCCAAGGCATCTCCTTCAAGCTCGCCGACATGGCGACAGCTGTCGAATCTTCTAAACTATTAACTTATAATGCTGCTTCTCTCCAAGGTGCAGGTAAGCCTTGCGCGAAAGAAGCATCCATGGCGAAACTGTTCGCTTCGAAAACAGCCGTCGATACGGCCATCGAGGCGGTCCAAGTTCACGGTGGATACGGATACACGGAGGACTATGATGTAGAGCGGTTCTTCCGCGATGCGAAAGTATGCGAAATCTATGAAGGAACGAGCGAAATTCAACGTATTGTCATTGCCAATCAACTGATCAGAGACTAAGGGGGATCTACCGTGAATTTTACATTAACTGAAGAACAGGAAATGCTGAGAAAAATGGTGCGCGACTTCGCCAAAAATGAAGTCGAACCGACCGCTGCAGAGCGTGATGAGGAAGAACGCTTCGACCGTGAGATTTTTGACAAGATGGCAGAACTAGGTTTGACGGGTATTCCGTGGCCGGAAGATTACAGCGGAATTGGATCGGACTTCGTCAGTTACGTCATTGCCGTCGAAGAACTATCACGTGTCTGCGCTTCAACCGGCGTAACGCTATCCGCTCACATTTCACTTGCCAGCTGGCCGATCTACAAGTTCGGAAATGAAGAACAGAAGAAGAAATACTTATCTCAACTCGCTTCAGGCGAAAAGCTAGGAGCTTACGCATTATCAGAACCTGGGGCTGGAAGTGATGTTTCCTCTATGCGTACCGTTGCTCAGTTGGAAGGCGATCACTATATCCTGAATGGGAACAAAGTGTGGATTACAAATGGTGGCGTCGGGGACCTTTATGTCGTGTTCGCCAAGACAGATCAAGAAGCAGGGAACCGCGGTATCAGCGCGTTTATCGTGGAAAAAGGAACACCAGGATTCTCCTTCGGTAAAAAAGAGAAGAAGCTTGGCATCCGTTCCTCTCCGACAACAGAATTGATTTTCGAAGATTGCAAGATTCCGAAAGAAAATCTGCTTGGTGAAGAAGGAGAAGGGTTCAAAATTGCTATGATGACGCTGGATGGCGGTCGTAATGGCATCGCTGCCCAAGCTGTTGGTATCGCACAGGGTGCACTCGATGAGTCGGTGTCCTACGCCAAAGAACGCGAGCAATTCGGTAAGCCGATTGCGAAACTGCAAGGGATCTCCTTCAAACTTGCAGACATGGCGACTGAAATTGAAGCAGCGAGATTGCTGACTTACCAAGCGGCATACCTAGAATCGGAAGGCCTTCCATATTCCAAGGCTTCTGCAATGGCGAAACTGTTTGCAGGAGACGCTGCAATGCGCATTACAACAGAAGCGGTCCAAGTTCACGGCGGATACGGTTATACGAAAGACTATCCGGTCGAGCGCTACATGCGTGATGCGAAGATTACCCAGATCTACGAAGGTACCCAGGAAATCCAACGTCTTGTCATTGGACGGATGGTTACAAAAGATTAAGAAAGCTAGGTTGGGGCGGCTATACTGTGTGCCATCCCTGACTTCCGAATAGAATCAGCATTAAAGAATGCAGAAGGTGGACCGATGATGCACCCACTCGCCGAACGAATCCAAAAACGAGATATGCGCGCACTCGCCCGCGCCATCACACTGATTGAGAATGACGACGATGATAAGCTCAAGCTCATGAGCGACATCTTTTCTATCAAAAAGCAGGCCCATTATATCGGTATAACCGGTTCACCTGGTGCAGGCAAAAGCTCGCTCATCAATCAGCTTCTGACGTACATCAGGAGTCTAGATCTCACCGTTGCTGTCATCGCTGTAGACCCGACAAGCCCTTTCAGTGGTGGCTCGTTACTGGGCGATCGGACGCGGATGAATCAGCATTTCATGGATCCGGGCATTTTCATACGGAGCATGGCGACGCGAGGCAGTCTAGGCGGGCTTGCAAGGTCCACAAAAGATGCAATCCGCGCATGCGATGCGTACGGTTTTGATGTCATTTTAGTAGAAACTGTCGGCGTCGGACAGTCGGAACTGGATATTATGAAAGTCGTCGATACGACGGGGCTCGTCCTGACGCCAAATAGTGGAGACGTCCTGCAAATTTTCAAAGCCGGCATCATGGAAATCGCTGACCTCTTTATCATTAATAAAGCAGACCTTCCAGGTGTCGGAAAGCTGAAAGCGACATTGGAAGAATACCGTATGATCGTAAAGCCTAAAGGCTGGCAGCCCCCGATTGTCAGGACCATCTCGACCGAGAACAAAGGGTTAGAGGAACTGTGGGAGAAGCTCGTCGAACATAAATCGTACTTATATGAATCGAAGCAAGGAGAAAAGCAGCGGCAACAACAGCTCAAGCTCGAAGTCTATGATTTGATACGTGAGGAACTATGGAGAGAAGTCAGTAATACGGTGGAAGCGGATGAGGAGAAACAGAAGGCGCTCCATGAAGAGGCCGATCCGTATCAACTGGCACGCTCGTGGGTTCAAAATTGGATGAAAAAGGGGAATGATGATGGCTAAAAAAGAAGTCCCTTCTTCCATTAAAGATGAAGCACTCGTCACGAAGAGAAGAAATCAGATGATCAAGGGTGCCGTAACCCTCTTTATTGAAAAAGGATTCCATAAGACGACAACCCGTGAAATTGCGAAAGCCTCCGGGTTCAGCATCGGTACGCTCTATGAATATATCCGGACGAAAGAAGATGTCTTGTTCCTAGTTTGTGATTCGATCTATCAACGAGTGAAAGAACGAATGGAAGCATCCATTGATCCACGTGAAACGACCATCCAGAGCTTGGTGCACGCCATACGCTCTTATTATCAACTGATGGATGATATGCAGGATGAAGTGCTGGTCATGTACCAAGAGGTCAAATCTCTGCCGCGTGATGCCCAGGACTACGTTCTGCAAAAAGAGCGCGAAATGGTCGCGATGCTAGAAGAGGTCATCCGGAACAGTCTATCCAACAGTCAGTCAGAGCAGCAAGTCCAGCTTTTAGCCAATAATATTTTCGTCCAAGGTCAAATGTGGGGATTCCGTCGTTGGATTTTGCAAAGGCAGTTCACGATCCAATCATACACCGACCTTCAGATTCAATTGTTGCTTGAAGGATTAGGAGAATACGAACCATTCAAAGGAGGAGCATGAAGATGGAACAACCGACGGTATATAAGCCGAAGAATCCGGTGCGTTTTGTAACGGCATCGAGTCTCTTCGATGGTCATGATGCATCCATTAATATAATGCGGCGTATTTTACAGTCGACAGGTGCAGAAGTTATTCACCTCGGACATAACCGTTCTGTAGAGGAAGTCGTAAACGCAGCTGTACAGGAGGACGTACAGGGTATTGCAATCTCTTCTTATCAAGGAGGACACGTCGAATACTTCAAATATATGGTCGACCTCTTGAATGAAAAAGGGGCAGGTCACATTCGCGTTTACGGAGGCGGCGGTGGTGTCATCATCCCGCGTGAAATCAAGGAACTACATGATTACGGCGTAGCACGCGTCTTCTCACCAGAAGATGGACGTTCACTAGGCCTTCAAGGCATGATCAACATGATGATAGAGGAGTGCGATTTTCTTCCTCCATTACAAGTGGAAGAAGGCGTCAAGCAGTTGACGAACGGAAATCATCAAGCCATCGCCCGCTTCATCACTTATGTGGAGAACACGCCGAAAAAAGAGCGTGAAGCAGTCGCCGCTTTCGAGACAGCGGTGGAAAACACCCAGGAAAAACAGATTCCTGTTCTCGGTATCACCGGTACAGGCGGTGCTGGGAAAAGCTCGCTAACGGATGAATTGATCCGTCGCTTCATCAATGAGATACCGGACAAGAAAATTGCGATTCTTTCTGTAGATCCTACCAAACGGAAAACAGGTGGTGCTCTTCTTGGAGACCGTATTCGTATGAACGCCATCTTCAACCCACGCGTTTACATGCGTTCCCTCGCAACACGTGATGCGAAATCGGAAGTATCGACAGCAGTCGAAGAAGCGATCCAAGTCGTCAAAGCCGCTGGTGTCGACTTCATTATCATAGAAACGAGTGGGATTGGGCAGGGAGATGCTGCCATCACGGAAATCACGGATCTGTCGATGTATGTGATGACCGCAGAGTTCGGTGCCCCTTCACAGCTTGAGAAAATCGATATGATCGATTTCGCCGACTTCATCGTCATTAACAAGTTCGAACAAAAAGGGTCCGAAGACGCCCTGAAGCAGGTGAAGAAGCAATATCAACGCAGCCACATGTTGTTCCACGATGACGATTCGAAGTTTCCGGTCTACGGAACGATTGCCAGCCAGTTCAACGACCCAGGAACAAATACATTGTTCGCATCAATTGTCGACGTGCTGAACGAGCGATACGAGTGGGGAGATACAACGTCACTCGAACGTGTCGATAAGGTAGAGAAGCAGAACGTCATTATTCCGAACGACCGTAAACAGTATCTCCGTGACATCGCCTTAGCTGTCCGGGATTATCACACACAGACAGAGAATGAAGCAGAGAAGGCACGCAAACTTTATCAACTGAAAGGCACAATCGAAAGCCTGGAAGATGAGGGAACGAAGGCGAGCCTCGAACGCTTACTAGAGGATTACGAGAAGTCCATCGACCGTGAAGCAAAAGAGAAACTCGATGACTGGGACGGATTGCATGAACGATATAGCGGGGATACGTACACGTTCAAGGTACGTGAAAAAGAAATCACAATGGACATTACAACCGAAAGTCTAGCTGGGCTTAAAATACCGAAAGTCGCACTTCCAAAGTATTCGGATTGGGGCGATCGTTTGACGTGGTTGCTGAAAGAGAATGTGCCTGGAGCCTTTCCGTTTACGGCGGGAGTGTTCCCGTTCAAACGAAAAGGGGAAGATCCGAAGCGCCAGTTCGCAGGAGAAGGGACTCCAGAACGGACGAACCGACGTTTCCACTACTTATCAGAAGGCGATGATGCGAAGCGTTTGAGTACGGCGTTCGACTCCGTCACCTTGTATGGTGAAGATCCGGATGAACGCCCGGATATCTACGGGAAAGTCGGCGAGAGCGGTGTGAATATCTGTACGCTCGAGGATATGAAGAAGCTGTATGATGGCTTCGATCTAGTCGACCCTACGACCTCCGTTTCGATGACGATTAACGGTCCGGCACCGATTATTCTTGCGATGTTCTTCAATACGGCGATCGATCAGCAACTTCATCGCTTCAAAGAAGAAAACGGACGCGAGCCGAATCAAGAAGAAGCAGCGAAGATCAAAGAAGAAACAATTCATGTCGTCCGTGGAACTGTCCAGGCCGATATCCTGAAAGAAGATCAGGGGCAAAATACGTGCATCTTCTCAACGGAATTCGCCCTTCGTATGATGGGAGATATCCAGCAGTATTTCATCGATCACGAAGTGCGTAACTATTATTCTGTTTCGATTTCCGGCTACCACATCGCAGAAGCCGGTGCGAACCCGATCACACAGCTCGCCTTCACATTGGCGAACGGCTTTACGTATGTAGAGTACTATTTGAGTCGCGGAATGGATATTAACAAGTTCGCACCGAACTTATCGTTCTTCTTCTCGAACGGCCTCGACCCAGAGTACACCGTGATGGGACGCGTAGCCCGCAGAATCTGGGCGATTGTCATGAAGAATAAGTATGGTGCTAACGAGCGTAGCCAGAAGCTGAAGTATCATATCCAAACGTCTGGACGCTCCCTGCACGCTCAGGAAATCGACTTCAACGATATCCGTACGACGTTGCAGGCACTGATCGCCATTCAGGATAACTGTAACTCACTTCACACGAACTCTTATGATGAAGCCATTACCACCCCGACAGAAGAATCTGTCCGCCGTGCGATGGCCATTCAAATGATCATCAGCAAAGAGTTCGGCCTTACGAAAAACGAGAACTCTCTTCAAGGATCGTATATTATCCGGGAACTGACAGACCTTGTCGAAGAAGCAGTTCTGCAAGAATTCGAACGGATCAATGACCGTGGTGGTGTACTCGGTGCGATGGAACGCCAGTATCAACGCGGGAAAATCCAAGAAGAATCGCTTTATTACGAAGGTAAGAAGCATTCAGGTGAATTGCCGATCATCGGTGTGAACACGTACCTGAACCCGAATCCACCTTCTGAAGAAGACATTGATTCTATGGAACTTGCGCGTGCTTCGAAGGAAGAGAAAGAGCACCAGATTACAGAACTCCGCAATTTCCAAGGAGCACATGAAGATAAAGCGGAAGCAGCCCTCGAACGACTGAAATATGTCGCGGCAAACGATGGCAATATCTTCGCTGAGCTCATGGAAACGGTCAAAGTTGCTAGTCTCGGTCAAATCACCAACGCCCTCTATCAAGTCGGCGGTCAATACAGAAGAAACATGTAGTTTCTACAAAGAAATAGAAAACCCGAACGAATGGTATCGTTCGGGTTTTTTAATGAAGTATAGAAAGCGCCGCTTCGGCAACATACTTCGCTTTCCGCGGGCACGGCCTCAGCCTCCTCAGAAAGCAAAGACCGCTTTCTTCCGGGGTCTTCACCTCGCGCTATTCCCGCAGGAGTCTACGTATGTTGCCTACGCTCTATAAGTATCTCTAATTATATGGTAGTATTTGCAGCCGTCCGATAAACATCGGTTCAACCCATTTTGGGTAAAGGTGGTGGGGAAACGGCGAGACTCCTGCAAAGGTACAACTTGAGTAATCTTCCTAGCACCTTTGCGCCGAGAAAGTTTGCTACGGAGCGATACTAGAAGACGCAGGCGCAGTTCCTTAAACAATAGAGTGAGATACCAAAAGGTATAGAGCGAGGAGGCATGGCGTTCCCGGCGGAAAGTGAGTTATTTTCCACCCCGTTGCATACTCCAATAGTGAAAGGACCGCTATCAGTTTAATTTAGGATCAGTGGCCTCCGCCGATCTGATCATCATCATGGGCCTGGTTTACTTCCGTAATGTACGGCTTCTTCATCCCGTACCATTCATACGTCAGATTATAGGTCTCGTCTGCTTCAAGAAGCATCCAAGTACTCGTATCCTTCACATGGAGTTTTTGGTCATCTACCATCACATAATAACCATCTTCTCCATGATGTTTTTCAGTAACCGTCGCTTCTTCCAAGTGTTCTGAGCGGATCATGCCGTAATTCGTGACTACATAGACGCCAACGATTAGAACAATGATAATGGTGGCGACCCAGTTGAACGGGTGTGTTTTTAGCATTCTGTGTTCTCTCCTTCATCTAGTTATGGGTACGTTTATTTTATACGAAAAGGCCCCGAAGACCAAACAATTACCGTCTTCCACTTACTTTGAGGTAGAGGTTTAAATTCTATTCGGTTTGGCTACTAATGGTTGTAGCGATAGATTTGATTTTTGTGATTCCAAATCATATAATGGATGGTATGATTAAATGTGATTCGTATGCCTATCAAGTCATATTTTCTATTATGTGTAGATAAAGGAGTGCTGAGATCGTGAGCTTAAAAGAACTAAGCAAAGAGCAAATTGAAGAGATTTCAATGATTGAACTTGCAACGATCATTTTAGAAGAAGAAAGAGAAGCAATGGACTTTAATGATTTATTCAACCGTATTGCTTCCCTGAAAAACTTCACTGAACAACAAAAAGAAAACAACATCGCGCAGTTTTTGTACAGATATGAATATCGATGGTCGTTATATGACGATCGGAACAAACCGCTGGGGACTTCGTAAGTGGTACCCTGTAGAGCAAATGGAAGAGGAAATTGCGAATCTTCCACAGAAGCGCAAGAAGAAGAAAAAGAAGAAGAAAAAACCATCCAAGCTTCTTGAAGATGAACTTGGTGTATCCGAATACGATTCTTCAGATGACGATGATCTAGAAGATGACATCGATCTGACGGATGAAGATCTTGATCTTGATGATGACGATGATGACGACTTCGATGGCGATTACGAAGACGACGATTTAGATGAAGAGGAAGAAGAAATCGTTGAGGATGACATCAGTTTCATCGGCGACGATGACGAAGAAGAAGAGTAATTCGAAAACGCTGTTGACTTTCAAAAGCCAAATCAGTACAATCTAATTTGGGCTCTTTAAATTCAGAACGAAACGATATAACGCTCCCCTGGACCAGGGGAGCGTTTTTTATTTTTTATAGCAAATTAGGATACCGTATAGGTAAGACCCCTTATGAAATAAAGAACCAATAGGTAAATCATATATAAGAAAGAGGGATATCCGTGGCAACAAAATATATCTTTGTAACAGGTGGAGTAGTGTCATCGTTAGGAAAAGGAATCACGGCGGCTTCTCTAGGTCGTTTGTTAAAAAACAGAGGGTTGAAAGTGACGATCCAGAAATTCGATCCGTACATCAACGTCGACCCGGGAACAATGAGTCCTTATCAGCACGGCGAGGTGTTCGTAACGGAAGACGGAGCAGAAACGGATTTGGACCTTGGTCACTATGAGCGTTTCATCGACATCAACTTGAACAAATTCAGTAACGTGACAACAGGTAAAGTCTACTCAAGCGTAATCAAGAAGGAAAGACGTGGAGACTACTTAGGTGGTACCGTCCAGGTCATCCCACACATCACGAATGAAATCAAAGACCGTGTCTTCCGTGCAGGGCACGAAACGAATGCAGATGTCGTCATTACGGAGATCGGTGGAACAGTCGGAGATATCGAATCCCTTCCATTCTTAGAAGCAATCCGTCAGATCAAGAGCGATATCGGCCGGGATAACGTTATGTACCTTCACTGTACATTGGTACCTTACTTGAAAGCTGCTGGTGAAATGAAGACAAAACCGACCCAGCACAGTGTGAAGGAATTGCGTTCCCTAGGTATTCAGCCAGATGCGATCGTTTTGCGTACAGAAATGCCTATTTCAGAAGATATGAAAGAAAAAATCGCGTTGTTCTGTGATATCAATAAAGATGCTGTCATAGAAGCGGGCGATGCGGAGACTCTTTATAACGTACCGATCACTTTGCAGGAACAGAATCTCGATCAACTGACTTGTGATCACTTCGGCCTGAACTGCCCTCCGGCAGAAATGACAGAGTGGAACAAGTTGATCAACCAAGTGACGAACCTGGAAGGAAAAACGACAATCGGACTTGTCGGTAAATATGTAGAACTTCCAGATGCTTATATTTCTGTTGTAGAAGCACTTAAGCACGCTGGTTATGACTACAATACAGATATCAATGTGAAGTGGATCAACTCCGAGGAGCTTGAAGGTACAGATGTATCCGAACAGCTGAAGGACGTTGACGGTATTCTAGTTCCAGGTGGATTCGGTGACCGTGGTATTGAAGGAAAAATCGATGCGATCCGTTATGCTCGTGAGAACAAAGTGCCTTTCCTTGGAATCTGCTTAGGGATGCAGCTTGCAACGGTTGAATTTGCACGAAACGTACTCGGTCTTGATGGAGCACACTCTGCAGAAATCAACCCTGCAACGCCACACCCGATCATCGACCTATTGCCGGAACAGAAAGAAATCGAAGATCTTGGTGGAACACTACGCTTAGGCGTTTATCCATCTCGTCTTACAGCAGGCACGAAAGCGATGGAAGCTTATGGGGAAGAAGTGGTGTACGAGCGTCACCGTCACCGTTTTGAATTCAATAACCACTACCGTGAACAAATGGAAGCGGCTGGTTTCTTATTCTCTGGTACAAGCCCGGATGGCCGACTTGTCGAAATCATCGAGGTAGAAGATCACCCTTGGTTCGTTGCAAGTCAGTTCCACCCAGAGTTCAAGTCCCGCCCGACTCGTTCTCAAGAACTTTTCCACGGCTTCATCGGAGCAGCAATCAATCAAAAATAAGTAACAAAAATAGCTGAGGTTTTCACCTCAGCTATTTTCAGGCTGTTGGGCATTTGAGTTGTGCATTTGAGTTGTGCATTTGAGTTGGGGACGGTTCTCGTGTTTGACCAAACACGAGAACCGTCCCCAAACAAAACCCAACAAGTTCAGATCAGATATCCTCTTCCAAAAATAGAAGAAATTAGCGAAATAGAACATACATACGGCAGGAACTAAGTCGGCTTTCATCGAAAGTAAGTGAAGAGACTAGATATATAAATAGGACGAGGGGTATAGAGATTTCTATTTGAAAGGCGGTATAAGATGGCGAATCCAATTCTAATAGTAGACGACCAAAGCGGAATACGACTTCTCTTAGAGGAAGTACTGAAAAGCGCTGGATATCAAACACTCACAGCGAAATCAGGGAAACAGGCGTGCGAGCTTGCTAGTGACCACGACGTGGATCTGATGATCATGGACTTTAACTTACCTGTCATGCACGGACGTGATGTGCTGAATAAAATGGTAGAAATGGAATGTGATTTTCCCGTCATCATTATCACAGGTGACTCAGAAGAGTCCGTTAGAGAACAGGTGGATCATTCCTTTGTGAAAGATATTATAAGCAAACCGTTCGACATCCAAGATTTTCAAAACAAGGTAGGCAATGTACTAGAAAAAAGCCGAACCTAACTTTTTTTTGGATGTAAGCGCTCTATAATAGCTGCGGTTGTTGCACCGATGGGTGGGTATTGGTATTCTATTACTGTAGCTTAAGTTACCAGTGCTTTTTATCCAAAAATCACTTGTAAATAGTCGAACGTATTTTTCAAAGGAGGATCTTTCATGCCGTTAGTATCTATGAAAGAAATGCTAGAAACTGCTAAAGAAAACCGTTATGGTGTTGGGCAGTTCAACTTAAATAACCTTGAGTACGCTCAAGCAATCCTACAGGCTGCTGAAGAAGAGCAGTCCCCAGTTATCCTTGGTGTATCTGAAGGTGCTGGACGTTACATGGGAGGCTTCAACGTTGTTGTAGACATGGTTAAAGCCCTTATGAAAGCTTACGGTACAACTGTACCTGTCGCTATTCACCTTGACCACGGTTCAAGTTTCGAGAAGTGTGCAGAAGCAATCCACGCAGGTTTCACATCTGTTATGATTGACGCTTCCCACGATCCACTTGAAGAAAACATCGCGGTTACGAAGAAAGTTGTAGAACTTGCTCACATCCACGGTGTTTCTGTTGAAGCAGAACTTGGCCGCGTAGGTGGACAAGAAGACGATCTTATCGTAGACGATGCAGAAGCTGCATACGCGATTCCTTCTGAGTGTAAGCAACTAGTTGACGAAACAAACGTTGACGTATTCGCTCCAGCACTTGGATCTGTACACGGTCCTTACAAAGGTGAACCGAACCTTGGCTTCGACCGTATGGAAGAAATCATGGGTCTTGTAGACAAGCCACTTGTTCTTCACGGTGGTACAGGAATCCCTACAGCTGACATTAAGAAAGCTATTTCTTTCGGTACAGCTAAAATCAACGTAAACACGGAAAACCAGATCGCTCAAGGTAAAGCGGTTCGTGAAGTTCTTGCTGAACAGCCTGAACAATACGACCCTCGTAAATATCTTGGACCTGGCCGTGAAGCAATCAAACAAACCGTTATCGGCAAAATGCGCGAATTCGGTTCTTCTCAACAAGCTAAATAAGTACATTCAGGAACCGTTACATAGTAACGGTTTCCTTTGCATCAGTTATGAAAACGCCATCATTTGATGAATTTCGGGAAAACTCTACATTATTTTTGACAGGGGTGAGCAGGATGAAATTTTTTATTGATACGGCCAATATTGAAGATATCAGGGAAGCGAATGCTCTAGGAATTCTGGATGGGGTGACGACAAACCCAAGTCTTGTGGCGAAAGAGGGCGTCTCTTTCCACGATCGCTTGAAAGAGATCACAGCGGAAGTTGAAGGATCAGTCAGTGCAGAAGTCGTGTCAGAAGACGCGGAAGGGATGATCAGTGAGGGGAAAGAACTTGCTGCGATTGCACCGAACATTACGGTTAAAGTCCCGATGACCCTCGAAGGTTTGAAGGCTGTCAAAGCGTTCTCAGATTTGAAAATCAAGACGAACGTAACACTCGTATTCTCTGCTAACCAAGCTTTACTTGCGGCACGTGCTGGCGCAACATATGTATCTCCTTTCCTTGGAAGATTGGATGATATCGGTCACAACGGAGTAGATTTGATTGCTCAGATTTCAGAAATCTTCGACCGTCATGCCATCGATACAGAAATCATCGCAGCATCGATCCGTCACCCGGTTCATGTAACGGAAGCTGCTATTCACGGTGCGCATATCGCGACGGTTCCTTTCAAAGTCTTCCAACAAATCGTCAAACACCCACTCACAGACCAGGGGATTGAAAAATTCCTCAATGACTGGAATAATCAAAAATAACTAGAGTGTAATGGAAATTATTGCACATACTAGGTGTATCATCTTTACCAATAAAGCGAGGAGTATTTCATGCATAAACTTTTAGTGGAAGGCGGGACGAAGCTGCGCGGACAAGTCCGTGTCAGTGGAGCCAAAAACAGTGCCGTAGCTTTGTTGCCAGCAGCGATTTTAGCTGAGTCACCAGTCACAATCGAAGGGTTACCGAACATTTCGGATGTGGGGATTTTATCGGATCTGCTTGAGGAAATCGGAGGTACGGTTCACAAAGATGGACGTACCGTCTATATCGATCCTTCCAAAATGATCTCGATGCCGCTGCCGAATGGAAAAGTGAAGAAGCTCCGTGCTTCTTATTATTTCATGGGCGCAATGCTTGGTCGTTTCAATAAAGCGGTCATCGGTCTGCCTGGTGGATGTCACTTGGGACCACGCCCAATCGACCAGCACATCAAAGGCTTCGAAGCGCTAGGTGCAGAAGTAACCAATGAACAAGGTGCGATTTATCTTCGCGCTGAAGAACTACGTGGGGCACGGATCTACTTGGATGTAGTCAGTGTAGGTGCCACCATCAACATCATGCTCGCCGCCGTCCGTGCCAAAGGGAAAACGGTGATTGAAAATGCGGCGAAAGAACCGGAAATCATCGATGTAGCTACGCTTCTTACCAGCATGGGTGCCAAGATCAAAGGTGCTGGAACGGATGTCATCCGCATTGAAGGTGTCGATCAGTTGCAAGGGTGTCTACATACGATTATTCCGGATCGTATTGAAGCGGGAACCTACACCATCATGGCCGCCGCTCAAGGCGATGAGATGATCATTGATAACGTCATTCCCCAACACTTGGAATCTTTGATTGCCAAATTGCGTGAAATGGGCGTGACGATTGAGGAGAATGATGAGCAACTTTATGTGCGGCCAGGCAAGCGATTGAGCAGTGTTGATATTAAGACGCTGGTCTATCCCGGTTTCCCGACCGACTTGCAGCAGCCCTTCACATCTTTACTGACGAAAGCAGAAGGGACAGGTGTTGTTACGGACACCATCTATCAGGCTCGTTTCAAGCATGTCGATGAGCTTCGTAGAATGAATGCCTCTATTAAAGTCGAAGGTGGTTCCGCTATTGTGACGGGCCAATCCCACCTGCAAGGAGCCAAAGTGAAAGCTACCGACTTGAGAGCGGGAGCAGCACTTGTCATTGCCGGTTTGATGGCAGATGGCATCACGGAAATCACAGGTGTGGACCATATCGAGCGAGGGTATGAGAATATCACGAACAAGCTGATCGAGCTTGGTGCGAATGTTTGGTATGAAAAAATGTCAGAAGCTGAAGTAGAACAATTTCAGAATAGCTAAAGACCGATTTCCATGGGGAGATGAGGAAAAATCTTTTGAACCCAAATGAGGAGAGGTTACCATGGAAAGAAGTTTATCAATGGAATTAGTTCGAGTGACGGAGGCGGCAGCATTATCTTCCGCCCGCTGGATGGGGAGAGGGCGAAAGGAAGAAGCGGATGATGCCGCAACGTCTGCGATGCGCGACGTTTTCGATACAATCCCGATGAAGGGGACCGTTGTCATCGGCGAAGGGGAGATGGATGAGGCCCCGATGCTGTACATCGGTGAAAAGCTTGGCAACGGATATGGTCCTAGGGTCGATGTCGCTGTCGATCCGTTAGAAGGGACGAACATCGTTGCCCAAGGGACATGGAATGCACTTGCTGTGATTGCAATCGCCGATCACAGCCGGATGCTGCATGCTCCGGATATGTACATGGATAAGATCGCGGTCGGACCGGAAGCCGTCGGTAAGATTGATATCAACGCTTCGGTCAGCGAGAACTTGAAGGCCGTTGCGGAAGCGAAAAACAAAGATGTGGAAGATGTCGTTGCGGTTGTCTTGAACCGTGAGCGCCACCAGCGGATCATTGAGGAGATCCGTGAGGCTGGTGCCAGGATCAAGCTTATTCCGGACGGGGATGTGGCAGCAGCCATCAACACAGCCTTCGATCATACCGGTGTCGATATTCTGTTCGGAAAGGGCGGAGCCCCAGAAGGCGTGTTAGCAGCAGTGGCTCTCAAGTGTTTGGGAGGAGAGATTCAAGGGAAACTCATCCCTTCCAACGACGAAGAGCTATACCGCTGCCAGTCGATGGGGATAGAAGATATCGATAAAGTCCTGTATATGGATGATTTCTGTGGCGGGGAAGACGCCATCTTTGCAGCAACCGGCGTGACAGATGGTGAATTGCTGCAGGGTGTCCAGTTCAAGGGTCAGAAAGCCACGACCCAAACCGTTGTCATGCGGGCCAAATCCGGGACCGTACGCTTCATCGACGGGGACCACAGTTTGAAGAAAAAACCGAACTTAGTTATAAAACCATAAATAGTTGACCAAACCAAAGAAGAACTGCCGCGAGAAGCGGCTATTCTTCTTTTGGGATGGTTCTGTTACACACTTAGAGATGTAATTACTGGGAGATATGTAAAACGAGACCACCAGCAGAACCACCTGCAGCCCATAGCATCTCCCACCAATACTTCAGTTTCCTCCTAGTCTATTGAATATTTTTCACACATGAGCATTGAAACCTTTCGTTCCGAGGAGTACAATAAAGGTTGTTTGATAGAGATAGAAGAAAATATTCTTAAATTAGCCTCCGTAAGCTTCAAACACATAACTTCTACTCGATTCTCCCATTTCTTCTATTACACGTAGAGAAGTCTAATACATTTCAAATTCGTAAGCTTACAATACATGCCCAATCAGGCAGTATAGAAAAATTCATAAAAGTGGTGATTTTGTGGCAGAACTAACGATCTCTCAACTAGAGACGATGACTTTGAAAGGGCTCTATGAAAAAGCTCGACAGTTCAAAGTCTCTTACTATGCGAAACTGACAAAGAGAGAATTGATTTTTGCAATCTTGAAGGCGCAAGCTGAGAAAGATGGCTTTTTGTTTATGGACGGAATTCTAGAAATTATTCCATCAGAAGGGTTCGGTTTCCTTCGACCAATTAATTACTCCCCTAGTGCTGAAGATATCTACATTTCCGCTTCCCAGATCCGCAGATTCGATTTGAGGAACGGGGATAAGGTTTCCGGTAAAGTACGTCCGCCGAAAGAAAATGAACGTTATTATGGCTTACTGCACGTAGATGCGGTGAACGGGGAGGACCCGGACTCTGCAAAAGAACGTGTTCACTTCCCGGCGCTGACACCGTTGTATCCAGACCGCCAAATGAAACTCGAAACATCATCGAAGATGCTTTCTACGAGAATCATGGACGTTATGTCTCCGGTCGGGTACGGACAGCGTGGATTGATCGTTGCACCGCCTAAAGCTGGTAAGACGATGCTCTTGAAGCAAATTGCAAACAGCATCTCGACGAATCATCCAGATGCGAAATTGATTATTTTGCTGGTCGATGAGCGTCCGGAAGAAGTGACGGATATCGAACGCTCTGTAGCGGCAGACGTCGACGTTGTAAGCTCGACGTTCGATGAAGTGCCAGAGAACCACATCAAAGTATCAGAACTTGTACTTGAGCGGGCGATGCGTCTTGTAGAACACAAGCGTGACGTCATCGTATTGATGGATAGTATTACGCGTCTTGCGCGTGCTTACAACTTGGTCATCCCACCGAGCGGCCGTACATTGTCTGGTGGTATCGACCCTGCAGCGTTCCACCGTCCGAAACGATTCTTCGGTGCTGCGCGTAATATCGAAGAAGGCGGCAGTCTGACGATATTGGCAACGGCTCTAGTCGACACAGGTTCACGTATGGACGATGTCATTTATGAAGAGTTCAAAGGGACAGGAAACATGGAGCTGCACTTGGATCGCAATCTTGCCGAGCGCCGCATATTCCCAGCTATCGATGTACTTCGTTCTGGTACACGAAAAGAAGAACTGCTTATGCAGAAGTCGTACCTCGATAAAGTATGGGCGATCAGAAAGACAATGTCTGATTCCCAGGACTTTGCAGACAGATTCCTGCGTCGTCTGAAGTCTTCGAAGAACAATGACGAATTCTTCGACTTGATGGACAAAGAGATGCAAGGTAAAAAGACGTCTCCACGCCGTTCTAGAACAGAAGCATAATTTACGTTCTTATCTTGCAATGGTAAGACGAGACTGTTATAATCTTTCTATGTGAGTTTCAGTAAAAGGTGATGTTAATCAACCTTCGACGGCTCTTACAATAACTCTGTTTCTAAAGGATTCAGGGCAAAAAGGAGTGGAAGAACATGAAATCAGGAATTCATCCAGAATACCGTAAAGTTGTATTCCTTGACACAAGTTCTAATTTCAAGTTTCTAACAGGATCTACACAATCCTCTGAAGAAACAATCGAATGGGAAGATGGAAACACGTATCCATTGATCCGCGTTGAGATTAGTTCTGAGTCACACCCGTTCTACACTGGTAAGCAGAAAGCTGATAAAGCTGGCGGCCGTGTTGATCGATTCAAGAAAAAATATAACCTTTCATAATATTCAGGGCTCATCGTTCGATGAAAACTGCATCATTTTGAACAAAAACAGGCAAATTGTCTCGACCGTTTGCCTGTTTTTTTGTCAAAAAAACAGGGTAACGTAAGAAAGTTCATGATAAATAGCGTACTTATCCACATCATTGAAGCTATGATGTGGCTCTAGAGAGCGACTTTGTAGTTTTGGTTATGTGGAAAAAGGATAAATGGGGAGCTGTCCGTGGTGATGCTCGAGTGCTGGTCACCGGGAGGGCTCTTTTTTGATGAATGTGGTGAGAAGCGAGAAGGGAGCGACAGTGCACGTGTATGTAATGAAGCAAAGCGGTTGGGTAGAGGTCATTTGTGGAAGTATGTTCAGCGGTAAGTCAGAGGAGTTGATTCGTAGAGTCCGTCGTGCGACGTTCGGTAACTTGGCGGTAAGAGTTTACAAACCTGCGATAGACGATCGGTATCATGAAGATGCAGTCGTTTCCCACAACGGTACATCCGTGTGGGCCAAACCAGTGAAGGAATCGCTGGATATATTGAAAGAAGTAGACGATCAAGTCGATATCGTCGGCATCGATGAAGTGCAATTCTTCGATGAACACATCGTGGAAGTCGTAGAATGTCTAGCCGATCGCGGCATCCGCGTGATTGTAGCGGGGCTGGATACGGACTTCCGAGGTGAGCCGTTTGGTAAAATGCCTGAACTGATGGCGCTGTGTGAGAGCGTGACGAAATTGAACGCCATTTGCCCGGTATGCGGTTCACCTGCCAGCAGGACGCAGCGCCTGATCGACGGTGAGCCTGCCTCTTACGATGATCCGATCATCTTGGTCGGCGCTTCCGAGTCGTACGAGCCTAGATGCAGGCACCATCATAAAGTACCCAACAAGCCCAGGCAACAGGAAGTGAAAGCAGCCTACGCTGAAAAATAATATCTGTCATAAAACCCCGGCAGTCACGGAACTGTCGGGGTTTTTGTGTCAAAAAGTTCTGTTATTAAAAACGAGCTCTACTGGTTCCGCTGTACAGAACAAAGTTGACTCCTATGGGACGAAGTGGATAGGTGAGACCCTGGAGGGAGCTTAGCGAGTGAGGAGGCTAAGCGCCGCCCCATGGAAAGCGAGTCGTTTCTCCGACACCGCTACACACATCCAATATGCTCCGATGTGCTGAAACCCCTTTTGAATCGGCTCGAATCGGTTTAAACTTGAAGCAGTTGAGGAAGCCACATAATAAGGTTACCTGACCGCTTAAATCAGAGAAGGGTGGAGTCAGCAATGTCTGTTTGTGATCCGAAAATACTCGTGGAAAGAACCAACTTGCTGAAAGAATGTGCGGATGCTTATGCGTATGCTGTAGAGGTCGTCTCCAAGAACAGTGTGATGGCAGAAGACATCTCCCGTTCTTGTGCAGAGGTTTGTTATCAGAGCGCAGAAGAGTGTCTGTCGCTTGATCATGATGCGCTCGCTGAGGAGTTATACAACATGTGTTATCAATATGCCGTGTTGTGTGAGAAAATCATCGGAAACAATAAACCCGCATATGAGAAAGCGCAGTTGAAAGAAAGCAGCTAGAACCCTGTGATAAGCGGGGTTTTTTTAATGGAGACTTTTACATATCTTCACCTCTTCAGGCAACACTAACAAAAAAGAAGAAGAGGTGAACCTGAGATGAGTAAAACACTCTTAGTAATAGGTGCAATCATGTTCTTGTCCGCTTGTGGATTACAAACAGAACATTATCAAGGTCAGACTAGTCGGGATGACGTAGAGAATATGGGAATGAACGATGATGCAACGCAGCAGACACAGAATCCCCGTGTCGTGAATGAACCGGGTACTACGTGGGGCTTGAAGCAGGACCGCGAGCTGATGAAACAAGCAGTCGATCAAATCCCTGGTGTCAAAGTGAAACGTCTGATTATGGAAGCAAGTCAAGTATGGGTGACGGTTGATGTTGATGGGGCAGAGGATTTGTCAGAAGAGGAACTGAAAGACTGGAAGACCGAAGTGAAGCAAGCGATTTATCGTGCTGTTCCCCGTTATAATACGCACGTGAAAATCAACTGACTCTTTTAGCTGTGGTTGTATCCGTGCTTGCTCTATAATATAATTAGAATGTTATGGAGAAAGAGGTGTATACCATTGATCGAACGGTTACAAACATTAGAAGATCGATATGAGAAACTCAATGAATTATTGAGTGATCCTGAGGTCATTTCGGATACAAATAAGCTGCGTGAATACTCGAAAGAGCAGTCTGGCTTGACTGAAACGGTGACAGCTTATCGTGAATATAAGGATGTCAAAAGTCAGCTAGAAGATGCTAAGTCTATGCTTGAAGATAAGCTGGACGATGAAATGACGGAAATGGTCAAAGAAGAGATCAACGAGCTTTCGGAGCGTAAAGTGGAACTTGAAGAACGCCTGAAGATCCTTATGCTGCCGAAAGATCCGAATGATGACAAGAACGTTATTATGGAAGTCCGCGGTGCAGCAGGGGGAGACGAAGCCGCCTTGTTCGCTGGGGACTTATACCGTATGTATGCCCGCTACGCCGAAACACAAGGGTGGAAAACAGAAGTCATTGAAGCGAACGCTAATGACGTAGGCGGGTACAAAGAGATCATCTTTATGGTAAGTGGGGATCGTGCCTACTCTAAGATGAAGTTCGAAAACGGCGCACACCGTGTGCAGCGTGTACCGGAAACCGAGTCTGGTGGTCGTATCCACACGTCCACAGCGACTGTTGTCGTTATGCCGGAAGCGGAAGAAGTGGAAGTAGAAGTGCACGATAAAGATATCCGTGTCGACACATTCGCATCCAGTGGTCCTGGTGGTCAGAGTGTAAACACGACGATGTCTGCCGTGCGTCTTACACACGAACCGACCGGAATTGTTGTTTCTTGTCAGGATGAAAAATCCCAGATCAAGAACAAGGAAAAAGCAATGAAAGTACTTCGTGCTCGTATTTACGACAAGTTCCAGCGTGAAGCGCAAGCTGAGTTGGACGAAAGCCGTAAGTCTGCTGTCGGTACTGGGGACCGTTCTGAGCGAATCCGCACGTACAATTTCCCGCAAACACGTGTAACGGATCACCGTATCGGTCTTACACTTCAGAAGCTCGATCAAATTCTTCAAGGGAACATGGAAGAAATCATCGAAGCTCTTCTTATTGAAGAACAGACGAAGAAAATGGAGCAGATCGGTGAATAATACGTTTACGACCATTGAGGAAGCCCGCCGCTGGGCTTCCGTTTTTTTGCGGGAAAATGGTAGAGAAACACGTGTTGCTGATTTGTTACTCGAACATTATTTAGCATTGCCTTTTGCGAAATTGCTCGCCTCCGGCCCAGATCCGTTCCCTGAAGAACAACGTGATCGCTTTGTGCGAAGTATCGAGCAGCATGCAGAAACGGGCGTTCCTGTTCAACATATCATCGGAACAGCTCCGTTCTATGGCAGGGAGTTCCATGTGAATGAAAACGTGTTGATTCCACGTCCGGAAACAGAAGAACTGGTTGTCGGTGTGGTCGACATGATTCGGAAATGGGACTTGGATAACCCGAAGGTTGTGGATGTCGGAACGGGTAGTGGCGTCATTGCGATTACAATCGCGCTCGAACAGCCTGATGTGAACATGATTGCATCAGACATATCAACAGAAGCTTTGCAGGTAGCGAAGTCGAACAGCCACTTGCATGAAGCTGGTGTGGACTTTTTACAAGGGAACTTCCTTGAGCCGCTTCAAGATCAAGCTGTGGATATCGTCGTATCGAATCCGCCATATATTGCCTATCATGAAAAAGAGACAATGGACGATACAGTCGTCGACTTCGATCCAGAACTTGCGCTGTTCACGGATCAGGAGGGACTCGCTGCTTATCAGACGATTGTCGAGCAAATCAGTGGTTGGGAGCGGAAACCGTACTTGATTGCATTCGAAATAGGCTATCAGCAAGGGGAAGCCGTGACCAACATCATAGAAGGACAGTTGGATGGTTACGATGTAGAAGTCCGACAAGACTTGAACGGAAAAGACCGGATGATATTTGCTGTTCTGAAGGAGAAATGATTTAAGGGAGTCCGTGTCCATACGGGTTTTCCGAAGCGTTTATCAGTTTTTGAGATTCATAGGTTTAACATCTTTTTTTCCTGCCCATACTTACGACTAGAAGCAACACGGGGGAGGAAATAAAGATGAAAAATACTATGCTATTATTAATATCTCTTATCATTATTCTTACTGTACTACCTTGGGGTGAACAAACGGATGCTGCGAGGGACTACCAAGTCATTCCGGATGAAGCGATCCGTCTCCGGATCCTGGCTGACAGCAACGACGAAAGTGATCAGCAGATCAAACGATTAGTGAGAGATCGTGTCAATGAAGAGATTACGTTATGGGTAGAAGATTTGACGTCTATCGAAGCCGCCCGAAAGCTTATCCGAGAGCGCCTTCCTGAGATTCGCACGATTGTAGGAGAGACGTTGAAAGAAGAAGGCTTAGAGTACGACTACACGGCTGATTACGATACCAACGTGACGTTCCCGACCAAATTGTACGGTTCTTATATCTATCCTGCCGGAGAATATGAAGCTATCCTGATTACACTTGGGGAAGGGGAAGGCGATAACTGGTGGTGTGTATTGTTCCCACCACTTTGCTTCCTGGACTTCTCGAACGGTACAAGCGTAGCTGAAGCGGAAGAGAAGGCACCTGCACAAGAGACAGAGCCGAAAGAGCAGGAAGTCGAATTCTTCCTAGTGACATTGTGGAACAAAATCTTTTCATAAATCATAGAGTACCGAACATATTATCCACATCCTTTCTCATAGAGTGTAGTAGAAAGGGTGTGGATTTACTATGTATATCGAGAAAGTAGAAGATCATCTCTATCAATTGAAAAAAGGAAAAGAGAAAATCGGTGATTTTCATCTGGTGCCTGTGGAGGACGAAGGTCGTAAAATCGAAAAGCTGCAGGTCAGTGAAGAAATCAATGCTGGGGGAGTCCTTGCTATATTCGAATTGATCCAAGCTTATGCGTGGAAAGAAGACATTCCTGCTCTCTATGTGGAAAGCCACTCCGATTCTCTCGACTTTTTACTACAACATCAACAATTTAAATTAGAGGATGTCGAAAAACGCTTGTGGAAATATCAAGTTAATCACACATAATTGTGCATAACTGCCTCATTTATTCACAAAAACCTATACAATTGTGGATATCGTGTGAATAGAGAAAATTCAGACAGATAAATAACTAACGGATTCTTTGGATATGTGGGTATCTTTGTGGATAACTTGAGGACATGTTGAGGACATCCTGTGAATAACGTCGAAATTTGCTAAAAAATGTAGAATTCTTTTATAGTAGTAGTATCGAAACTTGTCAGAGAAGGAGTATCAAGATGAGCATGCAAACGAAGATGTGGATACCTGAAAATCCATCTGATCCGAAGGACGCTTCCATCCAAGAAGCAGCCCGGTTATTGAACCACCAAGAAGTCGTCGCTTTTCCAACAGAAACAGTCTATGGATTGGGGGCTGATGCGACCAACGAAAAAGCCGTGTCCGGGATTTTCGAAGCGAAAGGAAGGCCATCTGATAATCCACTGATTGTTCACGTTTCCAACCGGGAACAGGTGGATTTGATGGTGAACCACATTCCCGATGTAGCTTATTCCTTAATGGAGGCATTCTGGCCGGGGCCGTTGACACTCATTATGGAGAGTAATGGGGCCGCTGCTTCCAATGTGACAGCTGGATTATCAACCATCGGGATTCGTATGCCAAATCATCCTTTAGCCCTCGCTTTGTTGGAAGCGACGGGCAAACCGCTTGCTGCACCGAGTGCCAACAGGTCCGGACGCCCGAGCCCGACAAAGGCAGATCACGTCAAACAGGATCTTGATGGCAGAGTGGCTGGAATATTGGACGGCGGAACAACAGGCGTTGGTCTTGAATCTACCGTGCTTGACTGTACGTCAGATGTACCGGTCATTTTAAGACCAGGCGGCATAACGAAAGAACAATTGGAAGAAGTGCTTCCTCACGTTGCAATCGATCCAGCGCTTGCTGGAAGCGAGAGCGACAAACCGAAATCTCCTGGAATGAAATATACGCACTATGCTCCTGAGTCCCCTTTATGGTTAGTCGAGGGAGAAGATGACTTTTTCATCGAGCAATTGGAGCAGTTGAAACGGGACGGGCAGCGCGTAGGTGTCATTGCAAGCCATGAGCTGGCTGGCAAGCTCGACCATGCACCTGTGATACGTTGCGGATCGCGCGACCAATTATCAGAAGTTGCGGTCAAGTTGTATGATGCTTTAAGAGAATTCAAACGTTCAGAAGTGGACATCATTTTGACGGAAGCCTTCTCAGAGAAAGGTGTAGGAGCCGCTGTGATGAACCGTCTTCGGAAAGCGGCTGTACAAGTCGTTTCCGAGGACTAGCATAGAATCCCCTTTTCACGCATAACTTGTTAGAGGTTTGCATGAAAGGGGGATTTGTCGTTGGAACAGTGGACTTCTTTATTGCTGTTGTCAGTGGCTTTGGGACTGGATGCTTTCTCTGTATCGCTCGGGATGGGGTTGCAACGGGTCCGTTTAAAACACGCTTTTTCAGCAGGTATTGTGGTAGGTGGTGCGCATGTCGTGATGCCTGGACTTGGAATGTTACTCGGCGATTGGCTGTCTGACAGTGCCAGTCAGTGGACGACCCTGGGCGGCGGAATTCTCTTGTTTGGGTTAGGTAGCTATACCGTGTTTGCATCATTGTCTGAAAAGCAATCTACAGGATATACACTAGCTGGAGCGGGCATCTGGTTGTTCGCTTTAAGTGTCAGTATCGACAGTTTTCCTGTCGGCTTCAGTTTGGGGCTTCGGGATTCGGAGTTTTGGATTTCGGTGCTTTCATTCGGGTTTTTCAGTATGGTCCTGACATGGACAGGTTTCGTTGTCGGAAGACGTGCTGGAGCATTGCTGGGGACATATAGTGAATTGCTCGGAGGGAGTATTCTTTGTGCCCTTGGGTTGTATACAATCTTTTAATAGTGACGTTAGGATTCGTTCGAAATAAAACGTGTGATATGATGGAAGAAATGGACTAGGTAAGGAGTACGATACCAATGAACATCTTATTTGTTTGTACAGGAAATACGTGCAGAAGCCCGATGGCAGAAGCGATTCTCAAATCGAAGTGGCCGGAAGAGAAAGTCCGTTCGGCTGGGGTTTTTGCAGGAGAAGGGGAGCCGATGGCGGCTAATTCGGATGTAGTCCTTCGAGAGAATGGATTTAGCCTCGACCACCAAACGACGCAAGTAAGAGAGGAATTATTGGAATGGGCTGACTTGATCCTTACAATGACGGACCGCCACAAGCAGGCACTTGCGCTTCAGTTTCCTCATCATGAAGACAAATATTTCACATTGAAGGAATACGTTCTCATCGATCAAGAGGAGTGGCAGCAGTTGAAAGAACTGTACGCTGCTTTTGAAGAGAAGCGGTCTGAGATTATGCAGAACGGGACGGATTTGTCTCCGGGAGCTTTAGAAGATAAATTGAGAAAAGAACTAGCAGAAGAAATTAAGCAGATTCAGCAAATTGAACAGCAGCTGCCTGATGTGAACATCATCGACCCATTTGGCGGAAATGTGAATATTTATCGAGAAACGAGAGATGAACTAGAAAAGCATATTGAACTCCTAGTAAAAAAGTTAGAGAATAGAGATAAATAACTAGTTCTCTGGGAGGTTTTCTATTGTGTCTCGTAAGTATAAGTCCAGTCTCCGCCTTAAGTTAGTCTTGTTCATAACAGGACTAGCCATCATTACATACTCCTTTACGGCTTTATTCATCTATGGGTTACAAGGGTACGTCGAGACGTACTGGCAGATATCGCAAGAATCCTTTACCGTGATCACTTTACTACTCGGTGTCATTTGGTCTGGGATTCTTGCGTATTTCATTTCAGGATTCATCACTCGCCCGCTCAACCGTTTAGAAAAAGCGGCGACGGCTGCAGCAAAGGGCAGGCTCACGGAAAGGGTGGAGGTACGGAAATCAGATGATGAAATACGCTCCCTTTCCATCGCTTTCAATAAAATGATCGACAACCTGGGCAGCGTTGTTGGTAATATCGATAAGCACTTCGAAGAGACACATCAGACGGTCGTAAAGATGAAGGCATCAGCTGATAAAGCGACAGATCAGGCAAGAATGATCAGCCATACGACACAAGAGATTTCAAAAGGCGCGGAGACATCCGCCGCTGCCGTTCAACATAACGCCGAGTCAGTGGAGGAAGCCACTCATTTAGCGGAGCAAGTGCAGCTAAAAGCGTCTTCCTCAAGAGATAAGTCCGAGCAGATGCTGGTCGTATTGAAGCAATCAGAAGAAGTGGTACGGCATCTGGTTCAAGGAATTCAGCGAGTCGCAGATGATCAACAAGAGTCCTTGCAAGATGTGGAGAGGTTGAATAAGAATGCCCAAGAAGTCGAGAAAATCATCGGCCTTGTTGGTGATATCTCAGAGCAGACGAATCTGCTTGCATTAAACGCGTCGATTGAAGCCGCGCGGGCGGGAGAACACGGAAAAGGGTTTGCCGTAGTGGCAGATGAGGTGCGCAAGCTGGCAGATGAGAGTGCCTCCTCTGTCCAGAAGATTGCTTCCTTGATTGAGACCATTCAACACGACGTCCAACAAGTCGTCCGCCAAATGACGCAGCAGATGAACAATTCGAAGAAAGAAGCGGAAAAAGGACAAGCGACGACCGATGCGATCAAGCAAATGGATACGTCTGTGAAAGAAGTCGTCTCCACTATACAAGACATTTCGGAGATGGTAGAGCAACAATTGACATCCATCCGGGAATCTTCCAGACAATCGCAGGAAGTAGCGGCAGTTGCAGAAGAAACATCGGCTGGTGCCCAGGAAGTGAGCGCATCAATCGACGACCAAACGAATTTGATCGAAAATGTAGACGCGCTCGCGAACGCTTTGGAGAGACAAGCCTCTTCCCTTAAGGAACAGATTCTTCAGTTCCAATTGACAGCCCATCAGGAAACTGGCACGATGAAGGCAAAGTAACCTGAGGGAGTTTCACTTTCTCAAGTAATTTCTTAGGGGAGGAAACAAGATGAAGGTCATATTAGCTTCCGATCACGGCGGCGTTCAACTGCGAAAAGAAGTAGCGGATGTATTAGATGAGATGAACATTGAATTCGAAGATATCGGCTGCGACTGTGAAGGGTCTGTCGATTACCCGGACTACGGCATCCCAGCTGCTGAACGTGTGGCGGATGGAGAATTTGATAAGGGGATTCTCATCTGCGGTACAGGAATTGGCATGTCCATTTCTGCAAATAAAGTCAAAGGAATCCGTGCAGCACTGGTTCATGACCTATTTACAGCAAAGGCCACACGCGAACATAATAACTCGAATATTCTATGTATGGGAGAGCGCGTCATAGGGCCGGGATTGGCTCGCGAAATTGCGAAGACGTGGGTATCCACAGAATATGAAGCGGGTCGACACGAAAAGCGTGTAGGGAAGATTGCCGAATACGAGAATAAGTAATACAATGTAACGTAGAAAGCGGAAGCGGCTATTGCGGACGCTTGTGAAAAAGGGGGAGCATGACGCTTCTCCTTTTTGTAAATGTGAAGGAGGAAGGTACGTGACTGATGTAGCAGCCATCCAAACTGATGTAAAACAAGTGGTGGAGCAACTCGTAAGCAGTGGTACCGTCAAGCCGGGACTATTCGTCGTCGGATGTTCCACCAGTGAAATAGCAGGAGAGCGGATCGGGACTTCAGGTAGTGAAGCAATTGCAGAAGTAGTGTACAGCGAATTGCGTGAACTCTGTAATCAGACGGGCACTAAGCTCGCGTTCCAATGTTGTGAGCACTTGAACCGTGCTCTAGTCGTAGAGCGTTCCGTTGCGGAAGCAAATCACTGGACGATTGTAGCGGCGATTCCCGTCCCGAAAGCAGGGGGATCGATGGCGTCTTACGCTTACAAACAGATGCAGGATCCTGTCTTAGTGGAGAGGATCGAAGCAGATGGTGGTCTTGATATCGGAGATACGCTGATCGGCATGCATCTGAAACGAGTTGCCGTCCCACTTCGGTTGGACCAGAAGTCGATCGGCAAAGCGCATATCACGGCAGCCAAGACAAGACCTCCTTTGATTGGTGGGGCACGAGCTGTGTATGAAACACAGCAAGCAGAAGGTTCTTGTGATTAGATTTGAAAGGGGAATGGGAAACGATGAATCATGTTAAGTCAACAGATGCAGAGATTTTTTCCGCGATTCAAGACGAACAAAAGCGTCAACAGGATAATATTGAGCTGATTGCTTCCGAGAACTTCGTATCAGAAGCTGTCATGGAAGCGATGGGGTCTGTATTAACGAATAAGTATGCAGAAGGCTATCCTGGTCGCAGGTATTATGGTGGTTGTGAACACGTAGATGTCGTAGAAAACCTGGCACGCGAACGAGCGAAAGAATTGTTCGGAGCGGACCACGTCAACGTTCAGCCGCACTCCGGTGCCCAAGCGAATATGGCGGTGTATTTCACCGTTCTTGATCATGGCGATACGGTTCTTGGCATGAACTTGAATCACGGTGGACACCTGACACACGGCAGCCCAGTCAACTTCAGTGGTCAGCTTTACAATTTCGAAGAGTACGGTGTAACCGAACAGGACCAACGAATCGATTACGATGCTGTATTGGCAAAAGCGAAAGAAGTGAAGCCAAAGTTGATCGTAGCCGGTGCTAGTGCGTATCCTCGTGAAATCGATTTTGCCAAATTCCGTGAAATCGCTGATGAAGTAGGAGCTTACTTAATGGTGGACATGGCCCACATCGCTGGTCTTGTAGCTTCCGGTCTTCATCCGAATCCGGTACCACATGCGCATTTCGTAACGACTACGACGCACAAAACACTTCGTGGACCACGTGGCGGCATGATCTTCTGCACAGAGGAATTCGCGAAGAAAATCGATAAATCCGTATTTCCGGGTATGCAAGGTGGTCCGTTGATGCACGTCATCGCGGCGAAAGCAGTGTCTTTCAAAGAAGCACTTCAGCCGGAATTCAAGAAATACTCCCGTCAAATCATTGCAAATGCCAAACGTCTCGGCGAAGCTCTTCTGGAAAGAGGAGTGAACCTCGTATCAGGTGGGACAGACAACCACTTGCTACTACTTGACCTTCGTCAGAACCAACTGACAGGTAAAGTCGTTGAGAAAGCCCTTGATGAGATTGGCATCACAACGAACAAGAACGGTATTCCGTTCGACCCGGAAAGCCCGTTCGTCACAAGCGGAATCCGTATCGGTACCGCAGCCGTAACGAGTCGCGGATTCAAAGAAGAGGAAATGGAAGAGATTGCGGACTTGATTGCCTTCACATTGGAGCATCATGAAGATGAAGCGAAAATGAAAGAAGCCAAGCAGCGTGTTCAACAACTTACTTCCCGTTTCCCGCTCTATCAATCTTTAGTTCAAACGAAGTAATCTACTAGAACCACCAGCCATCCGCTGGTGGTTTTTTATGTGTGTCGAGAAATTCCCTTCGGTTCTATTCAGTATGGATAAGCGGTGTTGGAGAAACGACTCGCTTTCCACGGGCGTTCGCTGAGCCTCCTCTCTCCCTATCGGTCGTTGCGGGGTCTCAGACTGTACTATGTTCCCGTAGGAGTCTCGCCGTTTCTCCAACACCGTTACAAAATAAGTAGGAACCTCTTGTGCTTCCGGACCAAGAATAGAGCGAGGGGATGTACGCTTATAAACACATGGTTTTGTTCGCACGTAATATGAGAAAGTGGGTTGGAAAGCTATGAGACTCCTGTGGGATACACGGGATAGTCGAGATCCCGAAGGCGTAGCCTGAGGTAGCAAAGAAAGATAAGGAGGTTCGATCTAAAACCGCCACATCAAGTGGCAACGTCGAACGACCCAACGTCCTGTTGGGCCGGAAAGCGAGTTGTTTTCCAGTCCACGCAACACTACATTTCCTAACAAAACCAAACTCTACACTTTTCAAAAACCTGTTAAACCCCCAGCCCTCCGCTGAGTGTTTTTTATGCTTTTATAGTTTGACCTAATTATTATAGAGACGATTTTTATTATTAATTGAAAGACACCCTTCAATAGCTGTCAGTAGACGATTTGTATTGACAGAAAAATACAGTTATATCAAAAAGAGGGTTAATTTTTTTGAAGTAGGGAAAAATTTCTTCGTATGCATGAAAAATTGTCTTAATCAAACGTTTGTTTAAACTTGAAGTCACGTTTTATTTTCAGTACAATTTAAAGGATGTAAACTTTGAGGAGGAGTGATCGGCAATGGGAAATGTATATGTACTGGACCATCCATTAATTCAACACAAACTAACCTACATACGTAAAGCGGAAACGGGTACGAAAGACTTCCGTGAACTCGTAGATGAAGTAGCGGCACTGATGGCGTTTGAAATTACACGCGATCTTCCATTAGAAGAAGTCTCAATTGATACACCTGTCGTATCTGATGCTAAAGCGAAAGTCCTGACTGGTAAGAAAATCGGCCTTGTTCCGATCTTGCGTGCGGGCCTCGGCATGGTAGATGGCATCATCCAATTGATTCCAGCTGCAAAAATCGGACACGTAGGTCTATACCGTGATCCAGAGACGTTACAACCTGTCGAATACTATGTAAAACTTCCTAGCGATATTGAAGAGCGTGAACTGATTGTCATCGACCCGATGCTGGCAACAGGTGGATCTGCGAACGAAGCGATTCATTCCTTGAAGAAGCGCGGAGCTCGCCAAATTCGTCTGATGTGCCTTGTGGCTGCTCCAGAAGGTGTTGAAGCAGTTCAGAAAGAACACCCTGATGTCGATATTTATTTAGCTGCTCTAGATGAGAAACTGAACGAAAAAGGCTATATCGTTCCAGGCCTCGGCGATGCCGGTGACCGCCTGTACGGTACTAAATAAAGGGGGCGAGCATATCATGACTGACCGTGTAAAGTGATGACGACTTTCGGGACAAGACCAGAAGCAATCAAAATGGCACCACTTGTTCTCGAATTGAAGAAACGATCCGAGCAATTCGACCCGATTGTTGCTGTTACGGCTCAGCATCGTGAAATGCTCGATCAAGTACTAGATATTTTCGGAATCGAACCGGACTATGATCTTGATATTATGAAGTCGCGTCAGACGCTAGCCCAAGTTACGACGCGTGCGCTTGAGGGATTGGATCGGGTCATGAAAGAAGCGAAGCCTGATGTCGTATTAGTACACGGAGATACGACCACGACATTTGCTGCTTCTTTAGCCGCCTACTATAACCAGATCCCTGTCGGTCATGTAGAAGCAGGGCTCCGGACGTGGGACAAGTATTCCCCATTCCCGGAAGAGGTGAATCGTCAGCTTACAGGTGTGATGGCGGACCTTCATTTTGCTCCGACAAATAAATCTCGTGATAATCTGCTTGCTGAGAATAAGCAGGAAGATCGTATTTTCGTTACTGGAAATACGGCCATCGACGCGATGCAGACGACTGTTTCGAATGATTACGCCTCTGAGGTTTTAGAAGAATTAGGGGGTAAACGTCTCGTTTTGATGACAGCACATCGTCGTGAGAATCTCGGGAATAACATGCAGCAAATGTTCCGGGCGATCAAGCGTTTAGTCCATGAACATTCGGATATACAAGTCATCTATCCGGTTCATCTCAATCCAGTAGTGAAAGAAACAGCGGATGAAATTCTAGGTGATGAAGATCGGATCAAGCTGATCGATCCGCTTGATGTCATTGACTTTCATAATTTCGCTGCCCGTGCCCACCTGATTTTAACGGATTCAGGTGGCGTACAAGAGGAGGCGCCTTCATTCGGTGTGCCTGTACTTGTGCTTCGTAATACGACGGAGCGCCCCGAAGGGATCGAAGCCGGGACACTCAAGCTTGCCGGAACGGATGAAGAATATATCTTCCATTTGGCAAATGAATTGTTGTCAGATGACGAGAAGCACGCAGCGATGTCCAAAGCTTCGAATCCATATGGAGATGGGAAAGCCTCTGCACGTATTGCAGAAGCGATCCGCTATTTTTTCAAGCATCGTCAAGATAAACCGAAACCATTTGAAATCGAGTAAGGGGAGACCGGCATGTCCGGTCTCTCTTTTTTTATTTCTGCATAGCTCTTTCCTCACGACACAAACTAAACAGAAAAAAGGAGTTTCCCTTTATGCGCCGATTTCTTCTGGTCTGTGTTCTGATCATCACCACAGGATTTTCGCAAGCACCACCTAAAGACCAACTCACCATCATCGTCGAACTGGACGAATCACCGGAAAACTTCATCTCGGAAATCGAGTCGAGATTACCAAGGCTTGAAGTGGTCGCGCAGTACGACACTATCTTCAATGGAGTGGCTGTTCGGGGATCAGTCGATGAATTAGAGAAATTAGCGAGAATGGATGCGGTAACCAATCAACACCCTGTGAAAACCTACCGGACCCAACAAGAGCCGCTTTCCTTTTCGACCGATACAATCAGGTCACTTGGTAATAGTTCCTATACGGGACGTGGCGTGAAAGTGGGAGTCATTGATACGGGGATAGATTATTCTCACCCCGATTTGCAAATAAATTACCGCGGAGGATTCGATACCGTCGATTTTGACAATGATCCAATGGAAACTTTGACAGAAGGGGCAACGGTCCACGGCACGCATGTCGCTGGTGTAATCGGTGCAAATGGAAAAATGCGCGGCATTGCACCAGATGCTGAAATCTATGCCTACCGTGCACTAGGGCCTGGTGGTATGGGTTCTTCTGTCCAAGTCATTGCGGCAATTGAAGAAGCGGTAGAGGACGGGATGGATGTCATCAACTTGTCGCTCGGTAACGATGTGAACGGTCCCGATTGGCCGACTTCCCATGCAGTGGATCGTGCGATAGAGATGGGCACGACAGTTGTTGTCGCGGCGGGGAATTCAGGGCCGGATGACTGGACGGTCGGTTCTCCGGCAACCTCCCCGGACGCCATCACCGTCGGCGCAGTTGCTTTACCATCCGAAATGCCGGTGCTCGAGATAGGACGGCGAAAAATTATGCTCACTCCTTTACTTGGATCTTCGAAATGGTCGCTTACGAAGAAATATCCCCTCCATTTCGCTGGTAAGGGAGAAGGGGAAATAGAGAACGCTCGTGGAAAGATCGTCGTCTTCGAACGAGGCATTGTTCCTTTTTATGAAAAAGCAGAGAAAGCTTATAGAGCAGGAGCGGAAGCCGCCATTATCTATAATAATGAAGAAGGCGGATTCCAAGGGTCCTTGAACGGCATGAACCTCCCGATTCCTGTAGTCGCCGTGACAAAGAAAGAGGGAGAATGGCTTTTAGAACAAAAAGATCAATGGGCCGCGACGGTTTGGGAAGAGCTGGATCAAAGAATGGCAGAATTCAGTTCAAGAGGACCGATCACCTCGAGTTGGGCGATCAAGCCTGATGTCGTTGCGCCTGGTGTGGATATAATGAGTACGGTTCCTGGAGGGTACGCTCCGTTGCAAGGGACAAGTATGGCTGCGCCGCATGTCGCAGGGTTGGCTGCACTGGTCAAAGAAGCACATCCAGACTGGGAACCAAAAAAAGTGAAGCAAGCATTGATGAGTGGTGCAGAGGTGTTGGACGGGGTTCAGCCAACAGAACAAGGAATGGGTTATATCGATATCGAACGTTCTATTGAGCCGAGCCTTCTCTTGGACGGGAAACTTGAATTCGGGCGTGTGCAGGACAAGTTCTTCCGAGACTCGAAAACGGTAACCATCACGAATCCGACAGACAAAGAAGTGAAAGTCCAGATGAGACAGCCAGGGAAGAATCCTGGTGAAACGTGGTCGGTTCCGGGAACGACGTATATTTCTCCTGGTGCAACGGAAGAATTGCAGGTGGAGTTACAGATCTCTGGTTCGATGCTCTCTGATGGAGTCCATGAAGGATACCTGGTCGTCGAGTCTTCATCCGATGAATACCACATCCCCTATTTATATATTAAGGAATCCGGAACCTATGCAAAGGTATCAGGCTTTGAATTGTCCCGCACTTTAAATGATCAAGTACGCTACCGGTTCTACCTTTCAGAACAGACACAAAAGCTGTCGGTTGACCTATACCGTTCCGGTACCATGGTAGACCAAGGGCGTGTTCTTGAAATAGACAACAACCACGCTGGAATGGTGGAAGGCACGATCGATACGAGGAAGGAATGGAAAGGTGCCTACGTGGCAGCCGTTACGGCCACCATAGATGGAGAGGAATTCACCTACACATTCCCCGTCTTTTTCTAACATTACGGCGGTTCTAAATGATATGCATTTTTGTGTGGTACCTTGTAAGAGCAGGGCTCTTGCAAGGTGCTGTACAATTGTGACGAATTTGTGATCGTTTCTTGTCAGACATTTGTATTTTTAATCGTAATTGCATTGACATGAAAAGAACCCTAATGTATTCTTACATAGTGTGGAATGATAAGGTTTTCATACCTAATGTAGAAAGGCTTGATGCATGTGAAGTCAAAGCCGCCTTTTCAAGCCATGGCACTCACAAGCGCGATCGTTTCTCAACTCGCTGGCGGACCACTCGTCGGAGTTTACCTGGGAAAATGGATCGACAGCCAACTATCCACAGCACCCACGTTTCTAATCATCGGAATCTTCCTTGGATTAGGGGCAGGTACATACGGAACCATTCATTTAGTACGCAAGTACACGGGAGACGATTAACATGGAAGATTATCAACAGGTTATTGCCCGTCAACGAAAATGGATGTTCTACCTTCTGGCATTACTAGTACTAGGTTGGGGAGTCACACCTTGGCAACCCATATTCCTCGGGCTTCTTTTAGGAGCACTACTAAGCTTTTACAACCTCTGGCTTATGCAACGAAAAATCCGCAAGCTTGGCGAAGCTACAGCAGACAACCTGTCTGTGAGAGGGATTGGTACTTTCACGCGATTGGCATCCGGAGCTTTAGCCGTTGTCATCGCCCTTCAGTTTGAAGAATATTTCCATTTAATTTCAGTAGTATTGGGCTTAATGGCAGCCTACATTGTCATTTTAATAGATTACCTTTTCAACAAATCTACAGCTTAGCATGATGGAAGGTAGGTGAACAGATTGAATCACGAATCACCAATAGTGCAAGACGTCTTTGGGATTTCATGGTTGGATTTCAACTTATCCAACGTATTAATGATGTTCGTAGCGTCATTGATTGTATTTATTCTTGGTGTAGCTGCAACAAGAAACATGAAGCGCTATCCAAAAGGATTCCAAAACTTCATGGAATGGTTAATCGACTTTATCAAAGGCATCATCGGTTCGAACATGGACTGGCGGACAGGTAAGTTATTCTTGCCATTAGGTTTGACCTTATTCGCCTACGTATTCGTATCAAACATGCTTGGTGTCGTAACCAACGGTGTAGTGGATCACCATCTCTGGTGGAAATCACCAACGGCAGATCCAGGCATCACTCTGACATTAGCGACAATGGTTGTTGTGTTGACACACTATTACGGAGTGAAGCTGAAGGGTGGACGAGAGTACTCGAAAGGTTTTATACGTCCTCTACCATTCTTATTACCGTTCAAATTGATTGAGGAATTCTCAAACACACTAACGCTTGGTCTCCGTCTTTACGGAAACATTTACGCGGGTGAGATATTACTGGGCTTACTCGTATCGATGGCTACTTCAAGTTTCTTAGGATTCTTAGGAGCTACCGTCCCAATGATCGCATGGATGGGCTTTAGTACCTTTATTGGTTTCATCCAGGCATTTATTTTCGTTATGTTAACGATGGTTTATATGTCTCACAAGGTGAGCGATGACCATTAATATAAAGAATAAATTTTCTATTTAAAATATTTGAGGAGGATTTTAATTATGGGTCTATTAGCAGCTGCAATTGCAGTAGGTTTAGCGGCACTAGGTGCTGGTATTGGTAACGGTCTTATCGTAAGTCGTACAGTTGAAGGGATTGCGCGTCAACCAGAATTGCGTTCTGCACTTCAAACGACAATGTTCATTGGTGTTGCCCTAGTAGAGGCAGTTCCAATCATCGGCGTTGTTATCGCGTTTATCGTATTAGGTAGCTAAGTAGGACGAGCAACCGTTTTATGGCGAAGTTCACATTTTCGATCTTCGCCTTTGCTTTATCCTTTATGAACAACACAATACCCGTAAGGGAAAGAAAGAAAACTTCGACGACAGCAGTAAGCTGAAGCCGGGTTTTTCTCATGTATAGCTCCTGTTTTATACAGGGGGAGTGTCTTTAACAGATTTTCAGCAAAAGCCTGATACGAGATGGTGTGGGAAGGAGTGAAAACTGTGCAAGTATTCACAAATAGTCTTGTCCTCGGAGCAGAGGGAGGATTTCTAGTCGGAGATATGCTTACTCAACTGGTATTCTTCATTATCCTTCTAGTGCTACTCCGCATTTTTGCTTGGGGACCACTGATGAACATGATGAAAGAGCGTGAAGATTACGTTGCAAACGAGATCAACACGGCAGAGAAGAGTCGTGAAGAAGCTCAGAAAATGCAACGTGAAGCGTCTGAAGAGTTGAAGAAAACGCGTCAAGATGCACAGAGTATTATCGAAGATGCACGCAAGACAGCTGGACAACAGGAACGTGACATTCTTGAATCCGCTCGTGCTGAAGCAGAACGAATCAAAGAGTCTGCCCGTCAGGAAATCGAGCAGGAGCGAGACAAAGCGGTACAAGCCCTTAAAGATCAAGTGGCTTCCATGTCTGTCATGATTGCATCCAAAGTAATCGAAAAAGAATTGTCTGAACAGGATCAAGAGAAATTGATCAATGAATACATTGACGAGGCAGGAGAAGAGCGATGAGTGTAACGATCGTTGCGAAACGTTATGCAGACGCTCTCTTCCAACTCGCTAAAGAACACAACAAGCTGGAACAGGTAGAATCAGAACTTCGCACACTACGTGATGTTTACGTAAGCAACCCGAAACTGGTTCACTTCCTTCAGCACCCACGCGTGACGATGGACCAGAAGAAGCAATTGGTGACGGAATCATTTCAATCGTTCTCGAAAGAAGTGCTTCATACACTTCAACTTCTTGTCGATCGCCATCGTGAGGAAATCATCGTTGACGTGGTTTCCGAATTTATCACATTAATGAATGATGCCAAAGGTGTTGCTGACGCTGAAGTTTACTCTGTACGTGAGCTTTCTGAGAAGGAGCTTGAACGTATTTCAGAAACTTTTGCACCGAAAGTCGGCAAACGTTCTTTGAACCTGAAAAACTTTGTGGACAAAGAGCTTCTCGGAGGCATCCGCCTACGAGTCGGCAACCGCATTTTCGATGGTTCAATCAGCGGAAAACTTCGCCGCATGGAGCGCGAACTTACATCCGCGAACAAAAGATGATAGGGGTGAAATGGCATGAGCATCAAAGCTGAAGAGATCAGTGCGCTGATTAAGCAGCAGATTGAAAACTATGAAACAGATATAGAGGTCAATGATGTGGGTACAGTTATCGAAGTTGGTGACGGTATCGCACGTGCTCATGGTCTTGACAACGTCATGGCCGGAGAGCTAGTTGAATTCTCAAGCGGTGTTATGGGACTAGCCCAGAACCTAGAAGAAAGTAACGTTGGTCTTGTCATTCTTGGACCATATACAGATATTAAAGAAGGCGACGAAGTTCGCCGTACTGGCCGCATCATGCAAGTTCCTGTAGGGGAAGAAATGCTGGGCCGTGTCGTAAACCCTCTTGGACAAGCCGTAGATGGCCGCGGTCCAATTGAAACGACTAAAACTCGTCCGATCGAATCACCAGCACCTGGTGTTATGGATCGTAAATCCGTTGATGAGCCACTTCAAACAGGTATCAAAGCGATTGACGCGCTTGTACCAATCGGTCGTGGTCAACGTGAATTGATCATCGGTGACCGTCAGACTGGTAAGACATCTGTTGCCATCGATGCGATTATCAACCAAGCAGACCAAGATATGATTTGTATCTATGTTGCAATCGGTCAAAAAGAATCCACTGTACGTGGTACTGTTGAAACACTTCGTCGTCACGGCGCGCTTGATTACACAATCGTCGTAACAGCAAGTGCCTCTCAACCTGCACCACTTCTTTACCTGGCTCCATATGCCGGAGTATCCATGGGTGAAGACTTCATGTACAACGGTAAGCACGTACTAGTTGTATATGATGACCTTTCCAAGCAAGCAGCCGCTTACCGTGAGCTTTCCTTGCTACTTCGTCGTCCACCAGGTCGTGAAGCATTCCCAGGGGACGTATTCTACTTGCACTCTCGTTTGCTAGAGCGTGCTGCAAAACTAAGTGATGCAAAGGGCGGAGGATCCCTTACGGCTCTTCCATTCGTAGAAACGCAAGCCGGAGATATCTCTGCTTACATTCCTACGAACGTAATCTCCATCACAGACGGACAGATCTTCCTGCAGTCCGACCTCTTCTTCTCAGGTGTGCGTCCAGCAATCAACGCCGGATTATCCGTATCCCGTGTCGGTGGTTCCGCACAGATCAAAGCGATGAAGAAGGTTGCAGGTACACTGCGACTGGACTTGGCATCCTTCCGTGAGCTAGAAGCCTTTGCCCAGTTCGGATCGGACTTGGATAAATCGACTCAAGCGAAACTGAACCGCGGTGCTCGTACCGTTGAGGTCCTTAAACAAGGTCTTCACCAGCCACTTGCTGTCGAGAAGCAGGTTATGATCATTTACGCATTAACAAAAGGTCACCTTGATGAAATCCCAGTTGGAGATATCACTCGTTTCGAGTCTGAGTTCCACAACTGGATGGACAATAACCGTAAAGACCTTCTAGCTACAATCCGTGAAACAGGAAAACTAGCAGAAGACGAAGATATGAAAGAAGCTGTCGAAGCATTCAAGAAAACATTTGTAGCAAGTGAATAAATAAGAATGAAGGGTTACTGAACAGCGGCGTACGAGCTGTTCAGCCGCCCTCCAGGTCTTAAACAAACGTTTGATTGAAATCGACCGAACCAGCTAGAAAGGGTGGTGAAACAGCGTGGCATCCCTTAGAGATATTAAAGGCCGGATTACGTCCACTAAGAAGACGAAGCAGATTACGAAAGCGATGGAAATGGTTTCTGCCTCTAAACTGAACCGTGCCGAGCAGAACGCAAGGCAGTTCGTTCCTTATAGTGAGAAGATCCAGGAAGTCGTTGCGAACATCGCACAAGGTGGCGGTGATGCGAGTCACCCGATGCTTGAGTCCCGCGAAGTGAAGCGGACAGGCTACCTTGTCATCACATCTGATCGTGGCTTAGCAGGAGCCTACAACAGTAGTGTCTTGCGAAAAGTCTATCAACAAGTCCGTCAGCACCATACATCTGCTGATGAATATACGTTGATTACGATGGGCCGTATCGGTCGCGACTTTTTCCGTAAGCGTAATATGCCTGTCGATATGGATATTACAGGGCTTTCCGATCAGCCGGACTTTGCTGATATTAAAGATATCGCCTCTGACGCCGTTCAATTGTTCTCAGATGGTGAAATCGATCAGCTATACATTTATTACAACCACTATGTCAGTGCCATCACTCAAGAAGTGACGGAGAAGAAGGTTCTTCCTTTGACTGACATTGAATTAGATACTAAGAAAGCTCCATCCAGCTCTTACGAGTATGAACCAGACCAAGAAGGAATCCTTGAGGTCTTGCTTCCACAGTATGCGGAGAGCTTGATTTACGGAGCACTGCTAGACAGTAAAGCTAGTGAACACGCAGCACGTATGACCGCGATGAAGAGTGCGACGGATAATGCTGATGAATTGATCGGCGATCTTACGCTTTCTTATAACCGTGCACGTCAGGCTGCTATTACCCAAGAGATTACTGAGATCGTTGGCGGAGCCGCTGCCCTCGAATAGAAGTCTCATTTTTTTAAGTGAATAGCGTGGATAGCCACGTCGGGCTCCAGTTCCTCGTGACATGTAAATGTCTGAGAGGGTACTAGCGCCTTTGTTTACAGAAAGTTAGGAGGGAAATCGATGAGTAATGGACGCGTGACCCAAATCATGGGACCCGTTGTCGATGTCACGTTCGATGATGGACATCTCCCTGATATTAATAATGCCCTACACGTAAGTTACGAAGCGAAAAATGAAAACGAAAAAAGCGTCGACCTTACACTAGAAGTTGCTCTTCACCTAGGTGATAACACGGTACGTACCGTTGCTATGTCATCTACAGATGGTGTAATGCGTGGAACATCTGTTACAGATACTGGAGAGCCGATCTCTGTACCTGTAGGAGACGTAACACTTGGTCGAGTATTCAACGTTGAAGGTAAGAACATTGACCTTGACGAACCACTTCCTGCGGATGTACGCCGTGACCCGATTCACCGCGAAGCTCCGAAATTCGAAAACCTTGCAACACAGACAGAGATTCTTGAAACAGGAATCAAAGTTGTAGACTTGCTTGCCCCTTATGTTAAAGGTGGTAAAATCGGTTTGTTCGGTGGTGCCGGTGTAGGTAAAACTGTACTGATCCAGGAATTAATCAACAACATCGCACAAGAGCACGGTGGTATCTCCGTATTCGCTGGTGTTGGTGAGCGTACTCGTGAAGGTAACGACCTTTACTACGAAATGACAGACTCTGGCGTAATCAAGAAAACAGCTATGGTCTTCGGTCAGATGAACGAGCCGCCTGGTGCACGTATGCGTGTTGCCTTGTCTGGTCTTACAATGGCCGAGTATTTCCGTGACGAAGAAGGACAGGACGTTCTGTTCTTCATCGATAACATCTTCCGTTTCACGCAAGGTGGTCTTGAGGTATCCGCCCTACTTGGTCGTATGCCATCAGCCGTTGGTTACCAGCCGACACTTGCAACAGAAATGGGTCAGCTTCAGGAACGTATCACATCTACGGATAAAGGTTCCGTTACATCGATCCAGGCGATTTATGTACCTGCCGATGACTACACGGACCCGGCTCCAGCGACTACGTTCGCACACTTGGATGCGACAACGAACCTTGAGCGTAAACTATCTGAGCAAGGTATCTACCCAGCCGTGGATCCACTTGCCTCTACTTCCCGTGCATTAGATCCGGATATCGTCGGAGATGAGCACTACGAAGTAGCACGTGAAGTTCAACGTACGCTTCAGCGTTACAAAGAACTTCAAGATATCATCGCTATCTTGGGTATGGATGAGCTTTCTGATGAAGATAAACTGACGGTTTCCCGTGCACGTCGCGTTCAGTTCTTCCTATCTCAGAACTTCCACGTAGCTGAGCAGTTCACAGGTCAAAAAGGTTCTTACGTTCCTGTATCTGAAACTGTTAAAGGCTTCAAAGAAATCCTTGACGGCAAGTACGACGACCTTCCAGAGGATGCGTTCCGTCTAGTCGGACGTATTGAGGAAGTTGTTGAAAAAGCAGAACAAATGCAATAAACCATAGGTGATGGAATCGGGAGGCGTTCTTCTTAGGACGCCTTACCGTTTGCTACAGCCAAGGAGGAATTACTATGAGCACACTAACGGTGAGTGTTGTCACTCCTGATGGCCCGGTATTGGAAGATGCATTTGAAATGGTTAGTTGTAAGGCGGAGAGCGGGGAACTGGGTATTCTACCTGGACACATCCCGATGGTCGCTCCTCTCACAATCAGCGCGGTTCGTCTTAAAGGCGAAGGCAAATCAGATCGTATCGCAGTCAGTGGTGGGTTCTTAGAAGTCCGTCCTGATAAAGTGACGATTTTAGCTCAGTCAGCTGAAAAGCCATCCGATATCGACATCAGTCGTGCCCGCAAAGCGAAAGAGCGTGCCGAGCGCCGTCTACAAGATAAACAATCCGACATAGATTTCAAACGGGCTGAAATGGCCCTCAAACGAGCCATTAATCGTTTGGACGTTTTTGAGAACAACTTCTAAACTGCTTTCATCTTTGAGAGCAGTTTTTTATTTCTTTTCAAGAAAAAATTTCATTTCGACCGCAACTCCTGTCACTTTGTGTTCGAATAGTATATTATTGTCACTATTACCCGGGAAATGAAAAATAATATTGCTTTCTTGTCAATTCCTGTTTGAACTATGTCATGCATTGGTATATAGGGGAAAGAGGTGTTTTTTTAGGTGGAACAATACTTCGCACAAGATGCACTAGTCAGCATGACATCGCATTTGATTTTCATCATTATTACCTGGAGACTGATACAAGCGGTGAACTTCGACGCTTTCTTCAGAAAGCAGCGCGTATTCGAAGCGAGACTCTTCATTATATTTGTGACGATTGCGCTCGGAACGACCGTAAGTAACTTCTTCCTCGACTTAATTTCTTGGTCGAACAGTCTCATTTATCTGTTTTAGAAACATGTCTAAAGTTGTTTGAAATTGCATCGTATGAATGATGTCTTCCTAGGTCAAACTTATAGTAAGTTGATGCTTGGGGAGGCATAAAAAATGAAAGTGATAATTGCATTGATCGGGTCGTTGATAATGGTGATTTCAGGTGTTTATCCACAGGAGAGGTCTGAAGAGAATCAGTTACAGCAATTTGCAGACTTTGCTGAGGACGAGCAGCTGGAGATTACAGAATGGTCTTGGACCGCGAAAGAACCGATCCACCAAGATGAAACAGAGAAGTGGGCTCAACAAGCTTCTTCCCTTTTCGAAGATGAACCAGAAGTTGAAGAAACGATTCACGCGGAGAAACGGACATGGACGAAACAGACAGGTGATATAATAGAAACGTTAAGCCTGATTATACCAAATGATTCCATTAATTCCGCTGAAAGGGTTTATGCTATAGATGGGAAGGGAAATGCCTCTCTAAGCCAAAAATGGGCCTCACGTAAGGATCTTACGAAAAGTCGACTTTTCTCAGAAAATGTCACTATTTTCTCTTGTATTAAGTCAGTGAAAAATGGTATTATTGATGATGTTTTAGTGTATGAGAAATTCAAAGAAGCATTCGATGTTGTAACGATAAACGTAGTCAAAGACAATGGTTGGACAAGTATGTCCGGACATAGTAACAAATGGGGTCAATCACTCCCAATACTTAGTGAAGAGATGAACGTGCAGTTCGCTTCGAGAACATTGGGCGGAAGGACAAACGTAACGATTGGAACACCCATTATTACTGCTGAATATTAATATAATGAATATGGACGCGAAGGAGAATGAACCTTGGAAAAAATCATCGTCCGTGGTGGGAGGCAGCTGAATGGTACTGTGAAAGCTGAAGGTGCCAAGAATGCCGTACTGCCTGTCATCGCAGCAAGTATAATCGCAAGTGAAGGTAAAAGCGTTTTGCATGACGTTCCTGCATTAGCAGATGTAACGACAATCAACCAAGTCATAAAACATATGAACGCTGATGTACATGTCGAAGGAAATACAGTCACGGTAGATGCTTCTCGTCAACTCGAGACCGAAGCACCAATTGAATATGTTCGTAAAATGCGCGCTTCTGTTCTTGTATTGGGACCACTTTTGGCCCGCTATGGCCATGCTAAAGTCGCTATGCCTGGAGGATGTGCGATTGGATCAAGACCGATCGATCAGCACTTGAAAGGCTTCGAAGCTATGGGAGCGGAAGTTACTGTAGGAAACGGCTATGTAGAAGCTGAAGTGAAAGGTCGCCTGCAAGGAGCGAAAGTTTATTTTGACGTGCCGAGTGTCGGCGCTACAGAAAACGTCATGATGGCAGCTGCTCTAGCAGAAGGTAAGACAGTCCTTGAGAACTGTGCGAAAGAGCCAGAGATTGTTGACCTTGCTAACTACTTGAACAAAATGGGAGCGCATATCGTCGGTGCGGGTACAGAAACAATCCGTATCGAGGGAGTGGAGAAACTCACTGGCGCAGAACATACTATCATCCCTGACCGTATCGAGGTCGGTACGTTCATGGTAGCCGCAGCTATTACTGGCGGTAACGTCCTTGTAGAAGGTGCTATGCCGGAACACATTCGTTCTGTCATTGCCAAAATGGAAGAGATGGGTGTAACCATTCGTGAAGAGGAAGATGGCGTTCGTGTCATCGGACCGGATCGTTTGAAAGCAACTGACATCAAGACGATGCCACACCCAGGATTCCCGACAGATATGCAATCTCAAATGATGGCTCTTATGTTGAGTGCACAGGGTAACAGTGTCATTACAGAGACAGTCTTTGAAAACCGCTTTATGCATGTAGAAGAATTCCGTCGTATGAATGCGAACCTGAAAATCGAAGGTCGCAGTGTCATCGTCGAAGGACCTTCCAGCTTGCAAGGAGCAGAAGTAGCTGCAACCGACTTACGTGCCGGTGCCGCACTTGTGCTAGCGGGATTAGTATCTGAAGGCTATACTCGCGTAACAGAGCTTAAGCACCTCGATCGAGGCTATGTAAACTTCACTGAAAAGCTTCGTGCTCTAGGTGCAGATATCGAGCGCGTGAATGAAGTAGAAACTTACCAAGAAGAACTCGAGCCAAGCGAATCATTATCGACCTTATAATATATTCAACCTGAGCTTGCCTATTTCATCTGTTTGATGAGATAGGCAAGCTTTTTTTTGCGTCGAAAAACATTCCTTAATAATGAGGTTGTATTTCGTAGGTATGGTGTCGTTTTCTCCATTAGTGATCTTGAATTCTCAAGTAACCCTGTCTGATTACCGATTAACGTCCCACCGCCACTTTTTTACATAGAAAGGTTCTATCATCTCCCAATGCTGGATATATATTTACTAGAGGGATGTCCCCTCGATTCTAAGCCCGGGAGGATGCGAATGAAGAGAGAAAATTGGATAGGTATCATCGCCGTAGGTGGTCTTTTCATGGCCATACTCATCATACCAACTTTGATTGTTGTACCTTTTACAGGATCCAATGACATGGATCAAGTTCGCGAGACACCTCAAGAACAACAAGCGGAACTTCCTCAGGACCTGTCGCCTTTCACTGTCAGAGTGTTAAGGAGCAGTGGGGAAGTCGAGAAAGTTCCTTTAGAGACGTATGTGGCGAGAGTGGTCGCTTCGGAGATGCCGGCTAATTTCGAAGTAGAGGCTTTGAAGGCACAATCTTTGGCAGCGAGAACGTATATTACGGGACAATTGGAGAACGGATCTCCTGTGTCAGAGAAAGCGGACGTAACAGACACTGTCCAGCATCAGGTGTACAAAAACGATGTGGAACTTAGACAACAATGGCAGGACGCATATCAAGGTAATATGAAGAAAATCAATGAAGCTGTCAAAGCAACGGCTGGAGAAATCATCACGTACGAACGCAAGCCGATCACGGCGGCTTTTTTCTCGACTAGCAACGGGTTTACTGAAAATGCAGAAGACTATTGGGAAAATGAGATTCCGTATTTGAAAAGTGTAGAAAGCCCTTGGGATCAATCTTCACCGAAGTTCAAGGACCAGAAGATCATCAGCTCAGAGGAATTGCAGGCAACATTAGGCGTTTCTACTATTGCTGGTACGACGCTTACCAAGACACAAGGCAACCGAGTGGATGAAGTGCATTTCGGAGACAAGACGTTCACAGGTCGAGAGATTCGAGAAGCATTCAGTCTATCGTCCAGTGATTTTACGATGTCCCAAAAAGGGGATCATATCATTTTTACGACGAAGGGCTATGGACACGGGGTAGGGATGAGTCAGTACGGAGCAAACGGCATGGCCAAAGATGGCAGAACGTATAAAGACATTGTGAAGCACTACTATAAAGGGATCGAAATCTCTCCTTTGAGCACACAAACTGCTTTGAAGTAGACAAAAGGCCAGGTGCTCACCTGGCCTTTAATAAATTTTTCATTGTTATGTATATATTTCCTCTAATCTGTTCAGAATGGTTTTTGAGGTGATGAACATGAGAGAGGAAGAAAACAAAAGCGTGACTAAATTAAAGGTTAAACGCTTGATGCGCAAGAAGTGGTTGTATCCAGCTTTGTATCTGTCGGTAGCTGCATTAGTGTTAGTCGGAGTGTTTTGGTACCAACAAGGAGCAAGTGACTTAGATCAAGTTCAAGAAGAGCCGGAAACAAACGTTCAAGATGAAATCCTGACAAACAATACTAGAGACGAATCTGTACCTGTCATGGAACAAAACGAGAACTTGCAAATGCCGGTTGTGGATGAAGCGACTGCTTCCATCGTAACCAACTTCTATGACTACGACGCAACTGAAGCTGAACAAGAAAGTGCACTGGTCCTATACAACAATAAGTATTACCAAAGTGAAGGCGTAGACATTACTAGAGAAGATGGAGAATCCTTCGAAGTTACAGCGTCCCTATCTGGTACGGTAACAGAGATCAAAGAAGATCCGCTTTACGGAAATGTTATTGAAATCACACACGACCAAGATGTCAGCACGGTTTACGCAAGCCTAGATCAAGTACAAGTTGAAACAGGTGCTAGCGTGACACAAGGTGATGTTCTAGGTACAGCAGGAAGCAACTCTTTCGGACAAGCTAGCGGCGTACACGTACACTTTGAAGTACGTAAAGCAGGCGAGCCTGTAAACCCTGAGAATTTCTTTGGACAACCAGTCTCAAACATTGATGACGGTTCTGAAGACGGAGTAGATGAAGAAGAAGCACAAGACAATACTCCAGCTCAAGAAGACGAAGCAGAAGATAACGCTCCTGTACAGGAAGATGAAGAAGGTACTCCATCTGAAGAACCTACAGATTCTGACGAAGAACAACCAGCACCAGAAGAAGATAGCGCATCATCAATCTCAACAACACAAGCATAAGATGAGGGTATTCTTACCCTCATTTTTTTTGTGTGAAAAAGTGGTTGAGGAGAGGAGGAAGCTTTGCAAGGATTCGCTTTCCTATGGGGAGAACGGTCAAGACTCCTCAGGTAAGCGGTTATATATTCCTTACATGATCTTTGAATGGAACAAGCTTGTGATTCGCTACATGACAAACTCGGCTGTTACATAAATAGCATATCTGCAATCTTTTAGTAATACAATGAGGATAACCGAGCACTCGGTAACATCCAGGGTCAACTGCTATGACAAACATCAAGAGGCCCCCTTACCAATTTCATAACAGAAGAGCTTTCCGTCAAGCCACCCCCTTGGATAGTCAATCACAGGAGGCGAGTGGAGTGCATGATTACATCAAAGAGAGGACCATCAAGATTGGAGAGCACGTGATCGAAACGAGAAAAACGGTACGAGTGATTGCAAAGGAGTTCGGCGTTTCCAAGAGTACGGTTCATAAAGACCTGACCGAGCGGCTTCCAGAGGTGAATCCGGAACTTGCAAGGGAAGTAAAGAAAATTCTTGACTACCACAAGGAAATCCGGCACTTGCGCGGTGGAGAAGCCACTCGAAAGAAATATAGGACAGACGAACGCCCTGCTCAACCCCTTTCCTGAACGAAAGGTCCTTCCATTGTCAGAAATCCTCGATATATAGGAACTTTTTTCATTTCAAGTAAGACGAATGTCGTATTCTTGTGATAGAATATAGAATTAGATATGTTTGCATGCTCCGAAGAAATAAAGGGCTGCAAGAAGACTAAAAAAACAAGCTTTGTTGAATGATAAATAGGTATAGGATTGTTTTTACAATAGGGAGGATCTACAGGACATGTTCGCAAGAGATATCGGAATTGACCTAGGTACGGCTAACGTACTGATACATGTAAAAGGAAAAGGAATCGTTTTGAACGAACCTTCTGTTGTGGCGATGGACCGTAATACGGGAAAAGTGCTTGAAGTAGGGGAAGAAGCACGTCGCATGGTCGGAAGAACCCCCGGCAATATCGAAGCGATGCGTCCATTGAAAGATGGCGTCATTGCCGATTTCGATGTGACGGAAGCCATGCTCAAGCACTTCATTCAAAAAACGAATGTGCGCGGCTTTTTGTCGAAGCCACGTATGCTGATCTGTTGCCCGACGAACATAACGAAGGTAGAACAAAAAGCCATTAAAGAAGCCGCTGAGAAATCAGGTGGCAAAAACGTCATTTTAGAAGAAGAGCCGAAAGTAGCTGCTATTGGCGCAGGTATGGATATTTTCCAGCCGAGCGGTAATATGGTAGTAGACATCGGTGGAGGAACGACGGACGTTGCGGTTCTTTCTATGGGAGATATCGTAACAGCTTCCTCTATCAAAATGGCAGGTGACAAGTTCGACCACGAAATTCTGCAATACATCAAGAAAGAGTATAAGCTTCTGATCGGTGAGCGTACAGCAGAAGACATCAAAATCAATGTAGCGACCGTATTCCCAGGTTCACGTCACGAAGAAATCGAAATCCGTGGCCGTGATATGGTATCCGGACTTCCGCGCACGATTACGGTGAATTCTGAAGAAGTGGAGCGGTCTCTCAGAGAATCTGTGCAGGTCATCGTTCAAGCTGCCAAGCAAGTATTGGAGCGTACACCACCTGAATTGTCTGCTGATATCATTGATCGTGGTGTCATTATGACAGGTGGGGGAGCATTACTTCACGGAATCGATCAGCTGCTTGCGGAAGAGCTGAAGGTACCGGTTCTTGTAGCAGAGTCTCCGATGGACTGTGTTGCAGCAGGTACAGGGATTATGCTTGAACACCTAGATAAGCGAGTTTCTTCTAAGTAATTCTTATAGCATACACGAAGGCGACCGTCTGAAGACGGAGAGCCTTTGATACATAATTAAGGGAGAGATTACCGTTGTTAAGAGGATTCTACACCGCAGCTTCAGGGATGGTAGCTAATCAGCGAATGCAGGAAACACTGTCCAATAACATGTCTAATGCATATACGCCAGGGTACAAAGCGGATCAAGGAACGATGCGTGCGTTTCCGGAACTCTTGATTGAGCAGATGGGAGCGAAGGAGATTCCGACCACTACGGGCGGAATCAATCTTCCTGTCCGTCAAGAAGTAGGATCCCTTAATACGGGTGTCTATGTCCAGGAGACGGTTCCATCCTTTTCACAAGGGGATATTCGCGAAACGGGTATTACGACGGATATGGCTCTTATTCAAGGCGATGTACCAGATGAAAAAGGAATGGTCTTCTTCAATGTACAGAACGAAGAAGGCGAGTTGAGTCATACACGCAATGGTAACTTCACCGTCGACAATGAAGGGTTTCTGACAACGAACCAAGGCAATTACGTGTTGGATGACGCGGGGAATCCGATCAACACGGATGGACTGGAGTTTGATGTGTCTGGTGAAGGTGTCCTTACAATTGGTGACCAACAGATTCCACTTGGCCTATCCTATGCAGCGAACGCAGAAGATATGGTGAAAGAGGGCAATGACGTCTATCAGCCTGGAGAGGAAGCGGCTGCTCTTGTGAATGCGAGAGCGAATCCTGAGGTAGCCTTTGATGTACGTCAAAGTGTACTGGAAGGATCAAACGTCGACCCTGCCCGAACGATGACAGAAATGATGAATACATACAGGTCGTTTGAGATGAACCAGCGAGTATTGAAAGCCTATGATCAGAACATGCAAAAAGCGGTCACAGAGATCGGGAGACTACGATAAGGGGGCGTATGGCGGATGAATCGTTCAATGATCCAAGCATCGGTGACGATGGGACAACTTCAGCAGAAACTTGATTTGATCGGGAACAACTTATCGAATAGCAGTACGACAGGGTATAAGAGTCGCAATTCGAACTTTTCTTCTCTGCTCGTGCAGCAGATCGATAATCTTGATGATGACCAAGCCCAACGAAACCGTCTTACACCGGATGGAGTCCGGATCGGCACTGGTGCAAGGCTCGGACACACGAACATTGACCTTCGCCAAGGAAGCCTTCAGAATACAGGACGGGAGCTCGATCTCGCACTACTAGCGGATAACCATATGTTCCAAGTGCAAGTACCGACAGAAGAAGGTACAGAGACACAGTACACAAGGTCCGGTAACTTCTATTTAAGCCCGCTTGAGAATGGTCAGCTTCTGCTTTCCGATAGTAATGGGAATCCAGTCATCGGAGAGGGTGGCGAGCCGATTGCTCTCGACGATGGTATAGATGGTATTGCCATTACAGATCAGGGTGGTATCTCGGTCACGCGCGGGGAACAACAAGTGATCGAAGCACAGATTGATGTCGTGGAAGCCGTTCGTCCGCGCATTCTTGAAGCAACAGGCGAGAATCGTTTCCGGATTCCTGATAATATAGAGGTAGATGGAATTTTTGCGGATGTAGCTTTCAATGACCAACAGCTGCAAAGCCAGACGCTCGAAGCTTCCAATGTTGATATGTCCAAAGAACTGACCGATATGCTAATGGCCCAGCGTGCTTATCAATTCAACGCTAAGTCGATTTCGACAAGTGATCAGATGATGGGACTTGTCAATCAATTGAGATCATAATATAAGGAGTTTGACGACCATGGCAACAGATCCTAAAGCCGGGCAGAACAAAGCCCCTCGAGAAGAGAAAGAGCGCAAGCGACAAACTGAAAAAGCATCGAAGCAGGAAGCGAAGGCGTCCAAACCGAAGAGGGAAAAGAAAAGCAAAAAAGGACGTCGCCGAATACTTCCCATTTGGGTCCGTATCATCATTGTCCTTCTTCTCAGCGTAGTTGCTCTAGTCTTAGGAGCAATGGTCGGGTATGGCATCATCGGGGACGGAAAGCCTACCGATGCATTGGATTGGGATACGTGGCAGCATATCTTTGATATTGTGACGAAAACAGAATAGCTTGTCCTTTTATACTATTTATACTATGTGATAGAGGGACAGATATGACACGAGTCGGACGCCGGCTCGTGTCTTTTTTTATGTTTTCATAATCCCAAACAGGGAACTATGTAAAGATAGTATTTGATGTTGGAACGGTGGGAGGGAATACGATGTGAAAACAGATGTGTTCATTGCAGGAGGCGGCGTCGGAGGCCTTGCGCTTGCTGCAAAATTAGCCAGTCGGGGTGTCCATGTCACCATAGCGGAACAGCTGACCAAAGAGTCACCCGTCTACAAAGGAGAACTATTGCAGCCAAAGACCCTCGCCATACTAGAACGCCTCGGAGTGATTGAGGAGATCGAAGCTTGTGGACATGTCCTGGACCAACTCAGGTTCCAGGAAATCAAGCGCAGACCGCATCAGGAACCGGAAGAGATCAATCTGACCGAGCTCGATTACGGACGCGTCGCCAGCATTTATGATCACTCTTTGATGGTTCCTCATGAGAAGACGAAGGCCATCCTAAGGAATAAAGGAAAGTCGTATGAAGAGTATTTTCATTATTTAGGAGGAGCGCGCTTCTTAGGTTTTGAAAATGGTATGGCTAAAGTGAAACATAATAAAGAGTTCAAATTCATCCAGGCTCAAGTTTATGTGGGAGCGGAAGGTAGAAGTTCTCCTACGCGCGACGCGATGGACGTCAAAGTTAAGCGGAAAGATTATAATCACCACTTCCTTACCGTCACCATCCCGAGACCTGAGACTTTTACAAAAGGAAAGATCATTACGACAGAAAGCTGCTTCCTCGGGCTGTTTCCACTCCCGGATAACGAAGTCCGTACAGTGTTTTTAATCAAGGCAGGAGAGTACAAGACGATCAAGGAAAAGGGCCTTGAGTATTTGTACCAAGCTTACTCAGAGCTTGAACCAGAGCTCGCAGAAGGTGTCCGTGCCATCAAAGATTGGAAAACCGTCCAGTTGATGATTCCGTTCACTTACCATGTCGACCACTATTATTCTGGCAACCTTGCCATTATCGGAGATGCAGCACATACTGTACACCCGATGGCCGGAGAAGGCATGAATCTCGCTATCCAAGATGCGGATGTACTCGGAGAACTATTGGCGTGGTGTAAAGAAGAAGACAAGCCCTATGATGAATATCTTCATTACTACGAAGATGTCCGAAAACCGCGCGTATCTTTTCTACTTAACTTAAGTCACCTTTCCGCCCTCGTGTACTCGTTCCGTTTCGAACTATGGCGCCAGTTCCGTTCGAGAGCTGTACAGCGGATTTATGACGATGATCCGCTTCACGTGAAACAAATGTTAAATATATCCGGTCTCGGGCGCTGGGACTTCAGTCTCTTCGACCGGGCTATCCAAGGGAATATCCTTCCCCCTAGAAAGAAAAAAGTAAGCGATCGACAACAGAAAAAATACTTGTTCTCTGAGAAAGAAGATTATCCTTGGAGATACCAGGAGAAGGGATGAGAGACATGAATGAATGGGTAATTGCCATGCAGGCTAGAAAGTGGATGAAGAAGAATGAATCGTTCCTCCCGAGCTGGCATGCTTATGTCGGAGTGGAACTGGACTTGTTCAATGAGTTTGAAAAGTCGATAACGATAGATGAGGTCAGTGATAATACCGGGTATCCGAGGGACTTGCTTGCGTCTTGGGTACGAGTCGGTGTCGCGGTGAAGCACTTGAAAAAACGCCCCAATGAACGGTTCCGTACGTCCAAACAGCGTTGTTCCACATTAATGGGTGACGTTTCCCCAGGGTTGAAAGCCATTTTGAAAGAAATGATGGAGCTCCATATTCCAACGATGCTCCAATATCCAGAAATCATGCGCTCCCACCATCGTGCGAAATTCGATCACGAGCGTCACGGGGAAATCGTGGCGGAAACCTCTGCACTACTAGAGCATTTCGCCATGAAGAAGATTTTCAAAATGCTCCGCCACCGCAATGTGAGAACGGTAGTAGACTTGGGCTGTGGCCACGGTGGTTATTTGCGTAAACTGGCTCAAGAGTTCCCTGGTGTTCAGATGATCGGAGTCGACATCAACCAGAAAGTCGTCAACAAAGCACGCCGCCTGTCAGAAGGATATCCGAACATTTCCTTTGAAGTGGGCGACATCAAGTCATGGGAGCCTGAGGAAAAAACGGACGTCGTCTTGCTCCATAATATCTTCCACTACATTCACCCTGATGAGCGTGGGGAGCTATTAGATCACTTGCACCAGTACGTAACCGACCAAGGAGTGATTTCTGTCATTACTCCGATCAGTGAGAGCGGCTATGGTCACGCTTTTTCTTCCGCATTCAACAGTTTCTTCATCGCCCATGAAAACCTGTTCGCCCTGCCGAAGAAAGAGGAACTGGAGGATATCTCAGACGATTGTCAATTCGAGATGTTCGACTTTGATCCGATCATCAAAGAAGGATCCTGGTACACGTTCTGGCTGGCTCCGAGCTCGCCAGTCAATGAGATACGTCAATCTACGATGGCAGGCAGTAGTGAACAGAGCATTCAAGCGGATCGTGCCAAAGCAGAACTGACACGTACATCCTAAACGTAGTAAGCGTCCGATAAACGGGCGCTTTTTCTATGGAAAAAGAAAGAGAGTCATTTATAATGAGGTTAACTGTGTCATGGGGGTTCGTTAATGGAGAAAAGTATTACAATCAAGGAATATGAGGAAGAGAATCAAGAAGGCGTCTTAGAGCTTATCTTACAAATCCAACAGGATGAATACGGGATAGCCATCACGAGGGAAGACCAACCTGATTTAGAGGAGATCCCAACCTTTTATCAAAAGGGAAAGGGAAACTTCTGGGTGGCCGAGCAACAGGGGAGAGTGATTGGCACAATCGCCCTGTTAGACATAGGGGATAACCGATTGGCTCTGAGGAAAATGTTTGTACATACAGAATTTCGCGGTTCAAGATTCAGGACGGCGGATCAGCTATTATCACAAGCGTTAGAGTGGGCAGAATCTCATTCTGTTGAATCTATTTTGTTAGGTACGACGTCGGCTTTCAAAGCAGCTCATCGATTTTATGAGAAGAACGGATTTGTAGAATTGGAGCGAAGCAGTTTACCGGAAGGTTTTCCTGTAGTAAAGGTTGATACTAAATTTTATCAGTATAAAATTTAGTTATAAAAAAACTCCGCCTACAACTAGACGTGTTGTAAGCGGAGTATATCTAAGGCCGTCTTCCTTGCACAAGTCGAACAATAAGTACGATAAGGGCGATCACCAGCAATAAGTGGACTAAGTTACCACCAACACCGCCAATGAGACCGAGCAACCATAGAACAAGCAAAACAATTAAGATTGTGTATAACATGGACAGTTCCCTCCTTCCCAATGAGTGCCTTCTTATTGTTCCTTATCCTAAAATAACCATTCCGAAACCGAGGGAAAGAAATTTTGTCCAAATGACTCAGGACCTTTATAATAAGACTAGTAGTTAGGAAAGGAGTTTATGCATGTTAGATATTGAACAAATCAAAGAAATCATCCCTCACCGCTATCCATTCTTGTTAATTGACCAAGTAGAAGAAGTGGTGGAAGGGGAAAAAGCAGTCGGATACAAAAATGTTACGATGAACGAACCTTTCTTCCAAGGACACTTCCCGGATTACCCTGTCATGCCTGGCGTGCTGATCACAGAAGCGCTGGCGCAAATGGGTGCTGTCGCGATGCTGAAGAAGGAAGAGAACCAAGGCAAGCTTGCTTTCTTCACGGGCATTGATAAGTGTCGCTTCAAGCGCCAAGTGAAACCAGGCGATCGTCTGCGCCTTGAGGTTGAAATCGTACGTTTGAAAGGACCAATCGGCAAAGGCAAAGCGAAAGCGACGGTCGATGGTGAAGTAGCGTGTGAAGCGGAGATCATGTTTGCGCTGAAATGAGTTGAGCATATTGCTCAGCTCTTTTTTTATAGGAATAAAGAATTGGGGCAGACTAGGAGGCGACAACAATAAAAGGAGGAAAAGACATGAAAAACCTATCATTGAAATTGTTGACCGCTCTCTTAGCCATTACACTTCTAGGTGCTTGTGCTTCTGACGAAGAGCCGGTTGATGAGAACGGAAACGACAACAACGGCACGGAAGAGAATATGGACGGGGATGATAACAACGACGACGGAAACATGGAAGAAGAGAATGATGAGGAAATGCAGCAAGAGGAAGATCAGTTGGAAGAGGACCAGAACGACATGACGGACGGGGAGAACCCGGATGAAGACATGACGAACGAAGACACGATGGAAAACAGTGAAGACGATAAAAACGAGTAAGACGCACTAAAGCCGCTAATCTCAGCGGCTCTTTTTTTGTTCGCTGAACGATAGGAACATGGCAATAGCGAGTAAACTCAAGCCACCGATGGTGAAGACAGGCACAAGGACATCAAGGAACCAGAGGATATCCAGTACATATAAACCGATACCACAGAAAAATGCTATCCACCCAAAGATCGCTAATGTTCGACTCATAATGGCATCCTTCCTTTTCAATAAAGTAGGGAAAGTGGAAGTACTGTCGATAAAGAAATCCACTCGCAATTTACCTTCTTTAAACAAAACTATGCTCCATAGTCTAGGGAGACAGCATCAACTGTCTCCCTTAAGTACTAGCCTTTAAGATCAATTTGATTCCCAAGACTCGGATGAGGAATGGATTCCTCTATCATGTTCACGACTTGTTTGCCTTCAGATTCGGCATTGTTCATCGCTTTATCCATAACTTTCAGACTCGACTGTTGCTTCAAGTCGACGGCACTCATCGCCATCGATAGCGCGGCGATATCCATATAATTCCCTCCCTTTCTTTTCCTATCGGTTCCTCCATATATTCTATCAAGCAAAATACGACTAAGTTCGCGATTTTGAAATCTGTTGGAAAATGAGCCCGGGTTCTGTAAAATGAAAGATAACAACCTTTTAATAGTTTCAAAGCGCGCGTGAACGGAAAAAAAGCGAGTAGAGGTGATGACAAATGAAATATCGTACAGCCGATGATTTAAGAGATTTATTATTAGAGGAACATGAATCTGTCGTCAACCAGATTCCACAAGAGAAACTGGATGTGTACATCTACTTACATCAATTGTTTCAAGACACGTATGTACCGGATGACCATCTGTTCCGATTCGTCTTCCGTAGTTTCTTCCGATTGGACAACCCTAGTCTGACGAGCGAATTCGAGGATGAGTACTTCAAACTGATGGAGAACCAGCGTGGTCAGGAACGTCCGAATATTGTACGCATTACGAAGGATTTGTATGATGTCAAGAACCATAAAGGAAACCCGACAATGCAATTCCCGCTTGCAGCGGCAATGCTGCATACGATGAATCCTGAATTCCCGACGTATGACGGTGACATTGTGAAAGCATTCGACTTTTCATCAACGTACCACTTATCTGGCTTCGATAAGAAGATGAAGCGGTACATGGAACAGTATCAGCACACATTCCGTACGTACAATCAGTTGCTTGAAGAAGAATCCCTTGAGCCGATCTTCAATCATTTTGATGAAAGATTCCGCGATTATGATCTTCCGAAAGTGAAGAAACTGGATCTGATTGTCGCTCAACTAGGAAACAAGCTTTCCTGATTGAAAGAAAACCCGGACTCTGAATAGAGAGTCCGGGTTTTCAGATTTTCGAGCAAGTATTGTCGGTTCTTCCAATTATGGTCCACACCTGAGTGGTTTCCACTCAAAGGTCAATGATGTTGTTCATGTAAAGTATTGCAAAGCGAGTTGTTTTCCAGACCACGAAGCACTATCTTACTGTGCAGAATCGCTTCAAAAAGCCGGACTCCATTCCTAGAGTCCGGCTTTTTGATTGAACAAGGCACTTTCGACAAAAATTTGTCAATCTATTCACACTCCAACAAGTTGCAATAAGATTCGTGCTTTAGTAACATTATCCTTAATTATGACTACTCGGTCAGCACTGTGAAAAGAAGTATGCAGGGACTTTTTTCGGAGAAACTAAATAGACAGATAAGTACGTGATTCATAGGGGCTAGAAGAGAGTGAAGGAGAGGAAGTCTGAACATGAAACGTTTCGTCGCGCTGATACTACTGATGACGGTTGTAGCCTGTTCAAACCAGGAAGCAGCCGAGGATAAAGAGCCACGAGTGACGCCGGTCGAAACCGCTGAGATTTCGAGGGGCGATTTTATTGTAGAAAGAGAGATTGTCGGACGTGCGACTACGGCCGAAACATCACAAGTCATTTCGGAAACTCCAGGGGAATTAGTATCACTGAAGTTTGAGAAGGGTGATCGTGTAGAGAAAGGCGACACGATCGGAGTAGTCGACCCAGGTTCAGGAGAGGACCAGATCGAACTGCAACAGCTGGCTGTCCGCCAGGCGGAAAAGCAGTTGGAAAACGCCCGTATTTCAAAACAGCAAGCGGCACTGGGTGTCGAGAATGCAGAAGAGCAAGTTGAGCTTGCGAATAAAGCATCGAACGCAGAACAAAGTCAAACGAGCCAAGCCGTGAAAGCGGCAAAGCAACAGTATGAACAAGCCCAGGAACTGGCTAATCAGACCCAGCAGCTCGTAGAGGAAGGTGTTGTACCAGAAAGTTTGGCTGTCCAGGCGCAGAATAGGGCCGACCAGGCACACGCTCAAGTCCAACAGCTTCAGGGACAACAGCCGCAATCATCGTCCGCAGTTGCTCAAGCAGAAGCCCAAGTAGACCAAGCGAACCAACAGCTCGAGCAAGCTCAAAATGCCGTTGAGCAGGCGGAGTTGCAGGTAGAACAGGCGAATGTGCAATTGCAGCAGGCAAAAGATCAAACTGCTAACCAAGCGGTCACAGCGCAAGCTTCCGGAGAATTGTCCACTTTGAATGCGAGTGTTGGTGACTTTGTCACGAATCAGCAACCGTTTGCTTCGATTGTAGGATTGAACCCGATGACCGTCACGGCTTCCCTTACACCAGAACAACTCTCGCTGTTTAAAAAAGGGGAGGAGCTCGAGGTGCAGGTGGATTCGATCGACCAAAAGGTGACGTCTACGATTAATTATATAAGTTCTGTTCCGGATGATACCGGTTTGTACCCCGTCGAGGCGACGGTTCCGAATGATGACGAGAACATAAAGCCAGGCATGATGGCAACTTTCCTTTTACCAGAGATCGTAGTCGAGAGTTCACTGATTGTCCCGACGGATGCCGTTGTTGAAAACGGTGGAGAAGCGTATCTCTATCATGTAGTGGATGAAAAGGCAGTCCGCGTTGATGTGAAGATTCTTGAAGCACAGACGGATAAGATGGCTATTGAGGCGGATCTTCCGAAACAAGCGGAAGTCATCACTTCAGGCCAGCTGACACTGACCGATGGCGGACAAGTGTCCATCATGAAGGAGGACGCTTAACGTGAATTTGGTCAACTTATCCGTCAAGCGTCCTGTCGGCGTTATCATGATTGTCGTGGCTTTACTCGGCCTCGGCTTCGTGTCGCTTAGAAGTTTGACGATCGACTTATATCCGGAAATCGAACTGCCGATTGCCGTTGTGTCGACGAGCTATGAAGGGGCAGCTCCGCAGGAAGTAGAGAAACTGGTGAGCCGGCCGGTAGAGTCCTCCGTCAGTTCGATTGAGGGACTTGAAGTGTTGCAATCCCAGTCTCAAGCGGGCTCCTCTCTTGTACTTATGCAATTCAATACGGGCGTCAATTTGGACAGCACGCTGCTCGAAGTCCGCGAGAAAGTCGATCAGGCTCAGGGCATTCTCCCGGATGGAGCAGGCGAACCGAACGTGCTTCGCTTCGACCCCGGACAGCTTCCAATCATGAACATAGGCTTATCCGGTGACACACCAGAAGAGCTGCAGCAAGTGGCGGAAAACCGGATTGTCCCTTTTCTTGAACGACAGTCAGGTGTTGCCTCTGTCGGTATTGAAGGAGGTAAAATCCGGGAAGTTCAAGTCTTGGTCGACCGAGCTCAACTTTCCCAGTACGGACTGAACTCCCAGACAATCGTCCAGACACTGACGACTTCGAATCAATCGGCTTCAGCCGGAGCGATTGAAAAAGGGAAGAAAGATTTACAGATCCGTCTAGAAGGCGAGTTCGACTCGATTGAAGACGTCGAAAACACGATTATCCAGTCTCAGACTGGTGCGCGCGTGAAGCTCGGTCAAATCGCAGATGTCGAAGATACGCTTGTAAACTCGAATTCCATTTCGAAAGTGAACGGCGAGCCGTCTGTCGTACTTTCGATTTTGAAAAAGACAGATGCCAACACCGTCGAGACTGCCGATGAAGTACGCGCAGCGATTGAGGAATTACGAGCGGATCTTCCGGAAGAGGTAGGGACGAGCGTCATTCTAGATACCTCTGAATTTATCAAAACATCGATCAACAGCGTCGTATGGAACATTCTCCTAGGTGGCGTCTTTTCTGTGCTTGTTTTGTTACTATTTTTGAAGAGTGTACGTGCAACGCTTGTTATCGGCTTATCTATACCGATTGCGATCATCTCGACGTTCACGCTCATGTACTTCACTGGCGAGACGTTGAACGTGCTTACGATGGGAGGGCTCGCCCTCGGAATCGGGATGATGGTCGACAGCTCGATTGTTATCTTAGAAAATATCGTCAGCTACAGGCAGCAAGGATATACGATGGTAGAAGCGGCGAAGCAAGGGGCCTCCGAACTTGCGCCTGCCGTTATCGCCTCTGCGACGACGACACTCGTTGTCTTCCTGCCGATCATTTTCGTTGAAGGGATTGCGTCCGAGCTGTTCACACCGCTCGCGCTCGTGATCATGTTCGCTTTGATTGCCTCACTTGCGGTGTCGGTGACCTTGATTCCGATGCTCTCGTCTAAGTTATTGACGAAACCACTCCAAATGAGTGGACGTCGTTACTGGTTCGACCGCTTCATGGAAAAAGTGAACGATCGCTACCGGTCGTTGCTGCGCTTCGTATTGAAGTGGAGAAAGTCGACGGTGTTGGTGACCCTTCTCTTAGTAGTAGGGAGTGGTGCACTTGTACCGCTGATCGGAACGGAATTCATTCCAGCATCTGACCAAGGACAGATTACGATGCGCGTCAACATGCCAGAGGGAACTTCCATCGATGAAACAGAACAACTGACCAATACCGTTGATGAGAGACTCAGTGAATATAGCGACATCATTGATGTCAGCTACGTCACCATTGGTGGTGGAGGGATGACGGGCATCGGCAACGGATCGTCCGACTTCGCTTCCTATACAATCGAGCTCATCGATCCTGGGGACCGGGAGCGGACGACGGCTCAAATGGTCGAACAACTTCAAGAATCGGTATCCGACATTCCAGGAGCAGACATCCAAGTCAGTGAAATGGATGCCGGCCTCGGTACAGGTGCGCCACTTCAAGTGCAGCTGAACGGAACCGAATACGAAGTCCTCGACCAGATCGCTGGCCAAGTTGCCTATGTCATGAACCAAGTCGACGGTGTCAGCAATGCGACTTCCTCAACCGACGAAGGCAGACCGGAATTGCAGATCGACGTCAACCGTGAGAAAGCAGCGCAATATGGTTTGAGCTATCAAGAAGTGATCGGTCAAGTGCGCCTTGGATTCAACGGTCAAATCGCGACCCGTTACCGTAATGGAAGCGACGAGATCGATGTGCGTTTGATTTTACCGGAAGAACAGCGTCAAACCATCGCAGACCTTGAAGGAATGTCGGTCCAGACACCGACTGGAAGCTTGATTCCTCTTGCGACGATCGCAAACTTGGAACAGGTGCAAGGTCCGGTTACGCTGCTCAGACAGGACCAGCAGCCGCAGGTGAACGTTGAGGCGGAAGTTGTCGGACAGGATCTCGGTACGGCGACCGAAGAAGTCCGTGCAGAGCTTGAGCGCTTGAATTTTCCTGATGGCTATTCGTATGAAATAGGTGGACAGGCACAGGATATGCAGGAAGCGTTCGGTGATTTGTCGCTCGCCTTACTATTCTCGATATTCCTCGTTTATGCAGTCATGGCGATCCAGTTCGAGAACTTCCTGTTCCCGTTCATCATCATGTTCTCGCTGCCGGCAACCATCATCGGCATCACGGTAGGGCTCTTCATTACCGGCCTGCCATTCAGTCTGCCGGCGTTCGTCGGGATCATCATGCTCGCCGGAATCGTCGTCAACAACGCCATCGTGCTTGTCGACTATATCAACATTCTGAGGAGTAAATCCTACGACCGCTATGAAGCAATTCTCGAAGCAGGTCCGAACCGATTGCGTCCGATTCTGATGACGACGCTGACGACCGTACTCGGAATGGTGCCACTTGCGATCGGCATCGGCCGCGGTGCAGAAGCTCAGCAGCCACTTGCTGTCACGATCATCTTCGGTCTGACGGTATCTAGCTTCTTTACGCTGATTCTCATTCCGGTCGTGTACACGTATTTCGATGATTTATCCAATAAGATCACAGGCTTCTTCCGTAAGCGTGTGTAGATGGTATAAGCACTTTGCTCACAGCAGCAAAGTGCTTTTTTATATTTTTTTTTAGAAAAAAGTGATCCAATCTCCTTTCTGTTTCGATAGCTATACAAGAAAACACATAACAAAGGAGAGAGATTCATGAAAAACGTAAAACGTATCTTGATCTCGTTACTAGCTATTATGATGCTCGTCCCATCTGTTGCCATGGCGAACGGTACTACAACCGTCAAAACCCCTGGATCTGATTTGAGAGCAACACTCGATCAGCTTTTATCGGAACACTTCGTTTTGGCAACAACATACATGATGAAATCTTATGATGAAGCGCCAGATCGTGATGCCGTTTGGGAGAAGCTCGATCAAAACGCGGCTGACATGACACCGGCGATTGCCTCAGTTTATGGAGAGGAAGCGGCTAAGCAGTTCGAAGAGATTTTCCGTGGCCATAACGACTATGCCGATGGATTCGTAGAAGCAGCTAAGAATAATGATGAGGAAGCTCGCAAAATGGCCGAGCAGGAAGTCGATGAATTCGTCAATGAATTCGGAAGTTTCCTAGCGACCGCTACAGAAGGGAACCTTCCTGAAGACGCTGCGAAGCAAGTACTAGCTGCGCATGAAGAAGATGTACTGAAAGTCTTTGATCACTATGTAAATGAAGAATACCAACAATCTTATCAAGCATTCCGTGACGGATTCCACCGTATGTTCGACATCAGTGAAGCCTTGTCTTCTGCGATTGTCACACAAATGCCGGATAAGTTTGAACAAACAAAAGCAGACACACCAGCAGCGGATCTGCGTTCGAATCTGAATGCCCTAGCTTCTGAACACTTCGCACTAGCCGTGTTGGAGATGCAGAAAGGCTACAACCAATCAGCTGACTATGATTTCGTAACATGGGCGGAGAACGAACATACCGCTGAATTCAAAGCAGCGATCGCTTCCTTGTACGGGGAAGAAGGAGCGGCTCAATTTGAAAAAGTATGGCAGCAAGATCATATCAATGCACAATCAGACGTCGTAACTGCTACACTGGAAGAAGATGAAGAAGCACGCCAAATGGCAGAAGACAGCCTAATGACTTTCGCTGAGGACTTCGGGGCATTTCTAGCGACAGCAACAGAAGGAAACCTACCGGAAGACGCAGCAACAGAAGCTGTCTGGAAGCATGAAGAACAAGTATTGCAGACATTCGACCAATACGTATCAGAAGACTATGCAGCATCTTATGATACTTTCCGTGAAGGATACGGGTTCATGTTCGGCATCGGAGAAACGTTAGGAGATGCGATTGTGAAGCAAATGCCTGATCAGTTCGCTCAAGATCAAATGCCAGAAGAAATGCCGGACACCGGAATGGGCGGCATGAGTGACCATAACTCCACATTGATTTGGACAGCCTTCGGACTGTTTGCACTGGTATCTGCCGGAATCGTCTATCGTAAGAAAGCCTAATTTTTTTGATAAAAGGGGGAAGGGACAATGAAGTTGAATTGGAGGCTATATTTCACCGTCATGGGCTTGATTGCCCTTTTCCTGGTCATATATGAAACGAATGCGTGGGCGGTTTGGACAAAAGAGGACACACAGGTCGTCCGAGTCGAAAACCCTCAGTCGCAATCAGCTCCTGAAGAGAAACAGAAAGAAATCCTAGAAGGTGAATTCACCGTCATCAATAAAGATGAGAATATGAATGACGAGAAGGTCGTCAAGAACGAAAAGCAAGCCGAAGAAGGCATCATTCCGACCCGCATCCGGATTCCCTCCATTGACGTCGATGCCAAAATCGAAAGTGTAGGTGTCCTCGACAACGGAGAAATGGGCGTTCCTGAAGATCCATTGAAAGCCGGTTGGTTCGAACCAGGCACCCAGCCAGGTAATCGAGGGAATGCGGTAATCGCCGGACACGTAGATAGCAAAACGGGTCCTGCTGTCTTCTATCACTTAGACCAAATGAAAAAAGGCGATGAATTCACCGTCACTGGAAAAGACGGAAAAGAGAAAACGTATGTCGTACAAAAACTGGAGAGCTACCCGCAATACAACTCTCCAATTGAGAAGATCTTCGGATCGACGAATGAAAAGCGGTTGAACCTGATTACATGTACAGGCGAATTCATCCGCGACAAAGGTGGACACCAGGATCGTCTTGTTGTCTACTCGACATTGAAAGAACCAAAAGAGACCGTTCCTTCGCCGACGAACGTGCAAGTGAGCGGAGCATTCCTCACTTGGTATGCCGTCAGAGAAGACGACATCGCCGGATACCGTGTGTATGAGAGCCGCGACGGAGGCGAAACCTTCGACAAGGTCGCAAGCGTCTCCCAACATGAAAGAAAAGCATACTCCGAACCGAAAGCGAGTGAGTATGAATACTATGTAACGGCGGTCAATAAAGATGGAACAGAATCAGAGCCATCCACTATAGCAGGAGAATGACCCGTAGGACGTGGGGTCAGGGAATCCGTCCCATCTGGCAGTTTGATGGATAAATACTGTTTTTCGTAGATAAGTCAGCTACGAAGAACCCCAAGCCATATCGTTAATGGCTCGCTTACCCTGATTGATATACCTTTCAATTCGAAGATAAACAAAGAGCCGGACATCAATGTCCGCCTCCATTCAAAAAGGCAGCCACCTGCGAAGTGGCTGCCTTTTTTCTATTTGGGACAGAGAGCCTGACCCCACGTCCCTACTCACGAGATCATCTGCTGATTGACTAGCTGCTGGTAGGTGGCGTTCGAGCGATACAATTCTTCATGAGGCCCTTGACCAGTTACACGGCCCGCTTCGATGACAATCATCTTGTCTGCTTCTACGACAGTCGACAGGCGGTGGGCGATGATGAAGGTGGTCCGGCCTTCCATCAGCGTCTTCAATGCATCCTGGACCGCAGCTTCCGACTCGGAATCAAGGTTCGAGGTCGCTTCATCCAATAAGAGAATGGCAGGGTCTCGCAATAATGCTCGTGCGATAGCGATCCGCTGCCTCTGTCCACCGGATAATTTCACACCTCGTTCGCCGACGGTGGTGTCCATTTGCTCTGGCAGTGCCATTACAAAGTCGTGTGCATTCGCCTGACGGAGTGCTGCTTCCATCTGTAATTCGGAAATCTCCTGATCCAGTCCGTAGACAATGTTGTCACGGATCGTTCCTGCCATGATCGGGCTTTCTTGCGATACGTAGCCGATCGACTGCCGCCAGTCACTCAGACTGACTTTTTCTAGAGGCGTTCCAGCCATCGTGATCGTTCCTTCAGAAGGCGAGTAAAACCGTTCGATCAGTGAGAAAATCGTTGTCTTTCCTGCTCCGCTAGGCCCGACGAACGCAACTGTCTCGCCCGGATTCACGGAGAACGATACGTTCTTTAAGATCGGTGCGTCTGCTTGATAGCCGAACGACACATCTTCGAAGCGGAGGCTTCCTTTTTCAAAAGCATGAGGCTGCTTGTCTGCTTCGGTGTCGCGTCCCAACAAGTATTGGATCCGTTCGGTTGCGCCCATCGCTTTCTGGAAAGCGGTCAGGAACGTCGCCATCTGGCTGAACGGGACGACGATTTGGAACATATAAATGATGATCGCGACAAGCGAACCTGCGCTTAGAGCCCCGGATGCGACGCGGACGCCTCCGTACCCAATCAGAACGACGAGGACGACCATGATGATCGTCGTCATGAAAGGGGAGATGACCGCTTGGATGCGGGCTTCTTTCAGTCCATATGTAAACAGTTCGCGGATGCCGTTTGTTCCTTTTCGCTCTTCTGCATTTTCCGCATTCGATGCTTTGACGAGTCGGATTTCAGATAAGACACGACCGAGGTTGGCACTGAAGTCGGCCATTTCATCCTGCATCTTTTTCGAAATGCGATACATCATCCGGCCGAGTGGAATGACGACGATAAACGCCACCGGTACGGCAACAAGCATGATGATCGTCATCCGCCAGTCGATAGTCAATAAGATAATTACGGCACCGATTATACTGATGATTCCTGTCAAAAAGGAGACGAGGTGATTGGTAATCAGTGCTTTTACCGTATTCGTATCTTGCGTAATCCGGCTCATCGTTTCCCCGGACTCGTGTTCATCAAAATAGCTGACAGGCAGACGCAATATTCGCTCCCACAGTTGGCGACGTATAAAGGCTACGATCGACTCGCCGATGTAGGCGAGGATGTAGTAGGAGAATCCGCTCGAAATCGTTTGTATGACAAAGGTCGCGATCAGAAAAGCAATGACGCCACCGCTCAGATCCCCGGCTGATAATTGGTCGACGAGGTTCCGGGTGAAGAGAGGCACGACGAGGCTCGCCGCTGTTTCGATCAGGCTGAGCGCAATCGCAACAAAGACGAGCCATTTGGCGGGTAGTCCTCCTTTGATGAACGAGAAGAACTGCCGAATATTCCGTTTTTCATCACTCATCGGGATCTCTCCTATCAACCTTGATCAAATCCCACGTCGTTACGATGCCGACCGGCGTTTCGTCTGCTTCGCCGTTTTCAGTCAAGATGACGGCCTTCAACTTTTGGTTGTTCTGTAAACTGTCCTCGAAACGCTCCTCTAGGTCGTAAACCGTGCGGTCAGATTTCAAGAACTGGACGTTCGGCATGTCCTCTTCTTTTAAAACGTCGATACTTTTCACACCCTCGAGTCTTAGACTGCCGTGCTCATGCGAACGCGACATCCACCTGACGATCAGGTCGTTGGTGAGGAGCCCTTTGAACTCGAATTTGTCCCCGTAAATCGGAAACTGTGAGATCGGGTGCTTTTCGAACGCTTCGAGAATATGAGTCAAGTCCGTGTCGGTTTTGAAATAAAGGACAGGTCTCGTGGCGAAATCAAGCGCTTGAGGCGGTTGATCAAGCGTTCGTTTAATACGTTCAAGATCCTCCACGACGTCTAAATGAGGCGTCGCAATATAGTATTCTTCATCGATCCGCTCATGGACGATCGCATTTCTCAGTTTGGCATACTGCTTCAACTTGTCGAAATAGATGCGTATGACACTATGTTTCAACTTCGAATGCTGCAACAGCTCGACGAAGTTATCGTTTTTCGGAAATCCATTCAGTTCTTTGAGGTGCTGGTGAATTTGGTTAAACGCCACCTCGAACCGTTCTACAACATCAGCCATTCGTATCACTCCTATCTTACTTCTTATTATATCTGACTTGTGCTTAACTACACATCAATATGCTACACTTATAGAGGAAAGAGGGTGAAACAATGCTCGGAACACGCATCAAAGAATATAGACAAGAACGACAACTCTCCTTATCGGAACTAGCAGCTCGAGCAGAAGTCGCCAAATCCTATCTCAGCTCGATCGAACGAAACGTCAAAACCAACCCTTCGATCCAATTCCTGCAGAAGATCTCCGACGAACTCAACGTCTCGATTTTAAAGCTACTCTACGGTGAAACCGACGAAGAATGGATAGAACTCGCCCGAGCCGCCCAACAAGCCGGAATCTCCAAACAATGGCTCCGCGAATATATAGAGTTCGAGGAATGGAGACAAGGGGACAGGTAATCTGTCCCTAGAGTGCCGAATGTACTTAATGGGTGTTGTGAGGCGGTGTTGGAGAAACGACTCGCTTTCCGCGGGCTTCCGGTGAGCCTCCTCACTCCCTACGGTCGTTGTGGGGTCTCACGCTGTATTATGCTCCCGTAGGAGTCTCCCCGTTTCTCCAACACCTCTATCATAAGAGCATGAACCTCTGAGAACTATTCAATTTATAGTGCGATGCTCGACCATACGCAAAAGGCGAAGTCCGAATAGGGACTTCGCCTTTTGCGATTCAGTATTCATGAAGAAGGACGATCTTTCCGTTTCCCAGCCAAGTGGGACGAATGCCCTGTCCCCAAACTATTTCAGATTATTCTTCACGTAATTCATGCTGATTTCTAAGCTCTCGATCGGTGTGCGACGGCTTTCGTCTTGTTCGACGATGAACCATTTCACGCCGACCTCTTCTCCTTTCTCCCAGACGCGGTCGACATCGACACCGCCCGTACCGAGTTCCGCGAAGAACTGTTCGTCATCGGTCGTCATGTCTTTCATATGAACGAGAGGGGAGCGGTCCGAGTAGCTGTCCAACCATTCAACCGGATTTTCGTCCGCTTTTTGAAGCCAGTACACATCGAACTCCGTCTGAAGTGTTGGTACTTCTTCGAAAATCGTTTGCAGTGCGGTTTTGCCATTCGATAACTTCTCTAGTTCAAAGTCATGGTTGTGGTAGCAAAGCGTCAGACCAGCCTGCTCGCATTTTGCCGCTGCAACAGCTAAATCTTTGATCAACGCCTCATAATCCTCTTCCGAGCGGTCCTCTATGTAAGGGCATACAATATAAGAACTGCCAATCGTCTTCTGATCACGGATGACATCATCCAAACGTTCTTTCAAATCAGTCAAAGGAACGTGACTGGAGGCCGCTTTCAATCCGAACTCATCAAGCATTGCTTTGACTTCTTCCGCTGAATGACCACCGAATCCGGCGAACTCGACACCGTCGAAACCAAGGTCCGCGACTTGTTTCAATGTACCTTTGAAATCTTCTGCTGTTTCATTTCGTAACGTGTACAATTGTGCTGCTACAGGTGTTGTACTCATGTTCTCAGCTCCTTTATCTATTTGCCCCATTATATAACAATATTTTCATTTTTCGAACGATAACCCTTCAGGAAATGGATGAATGCTCTGGAGATTCGGTTCTTTTCGACGAGAGAGGGCATCTATAATGTATTTTTCATTATTAGACCAGAGTAGCGATCCGTTCTATAATGGAAAAAAACAAAGGAGGGAACGGATGATGGAGGATATCTTACAGAGGATTAAAGAAACCGAAGCCTACTGCTGGAAGTGCCGCACACCGTTATCGAGAGAGGACTTGATGGTGGTTGATGAAGGGGAAACAACGATTGCAGAGCTGTGCTATTCTTGCTATGAAGAAACGATGATGAATTGATTTGTTTTTATTGTATAAAAACTGAAACAATGTTACGATTTACATAATTATTGCACTTCGGTGCTTATTTTTTGACCTCTATTGTAAACGCATTCACAAACATAACCCAGGAATGAAACTCCTTTTTTTATATCGTTTTGAAATCGATTTCAAAGAAAGGTAGTTGGAAGGAGCAGATACTTATGAACGTCTTAGTTTGGAATGAATTCAGACATGAAAAAGAGAACGACGTAGTGGCTGATATTTATCCAGAAGGAATCCACGGTGCAATCGCTGAATTTCTCGGAGAGGACCACCCGACAGTGAAGACAGCTACCCTTGATGAAGAGGAGCACGGTCTAACAGATGAAGTACTTAATGAAACGGATGTACTCGTCTGGTGGGGACACAAAGCGCACGATGAAGTAAGCGAAGAAGTCGCAGAAAAAGTGAAGCAGCGCGTTCTCGATGGCATGGGCCTTGTCGTCTTGCACTCCGCTCACTTCTCGAAGCCGTTCAAGAAATTGATGGGCACATCCTGCGACTTGAAATGGCGCGAAGCGGATGACAAAGAACGCATTTGGGTAGTGGACCCGACTCATCCGATCACGGAAGGCTTAGGTGAGTACATCGATATCGAAAAAGAAGAGATGTACGGAGAGCACTTCGATATTCCGGCACCGGACGAATTGCTGTTTGTCAGCTGGTTCGAAGGTGGAGAAGTATTCCGAAGCGGAGCGACATTCCGCCGCGGCCGCGGGAAGATTTTCTACTTCCGTCCGGGACACGAAACGTACCCGACGTATTATCACAAAGAAGTGCAGAAAGTCATCAAGAACGGTGTGAAGTGGGCCGTCAACAACGAAACACCGACACCGATCTATGGAAATGCACAGCCACTTGAAACCATCACTAAAAAATAAGAGGAGTGGGAAACATGTCAACATTACAAGTAGCCGTTATTGGTTGTGGAAGTATCGCTCAGCATCGTCACTTACTGGAATACAATGCAAATGAGAACGTAGAGATTACAGCCGTTTGCGACTTAGTAGAAGAACGTGTAGAAAAGGTTGCTAAGCAGTACGGCGCGAAAGCATACACAAGCTACGAAGAATTACTTGCCAAAGAAAATGTCGACGTCGTCAGTGTCTGCCTGCCGAACTACCTGCACGCGCCAGTGTCGATTGCAGCGCTCAACGCAGGTGCCCACGTCCTCTGTGAAAAACCGATGGCCACTTCCCGTTTAGAAGCGGAGCAGATGATTGAAGCAGCAGAGATCAGCGGCAAGAAGTTGATGATTGCGCATAACCAACGTTTCGTTCCATCCCACCAGAAAGCAAAAGAATTGATCGAGTCCGGCGCAATTGGGAAAGTGTACAGCTTCCGCACAGCATTCGGACACGGCGGACCGGAAGGCTGGAGTGCCGACGGAGCAAACAGCTGGTTCTTCAAGAAGGAAAAAGCCTTCATCGGAGCGATGGGTGACCTCGGCGTACATAAGGCCGACCTACTTCGTTACATCCTGGGACAGGAATTCGTAGATGTAGCCGGTTTTGTAGAAAATAACGCGAAGTCTGATATCACTGTCGATGACAACGCCGTATGCATCCTACGTTCCGAGAGCGGAATCGTCGGTACGATGGCCGCAAGCTGGGCGTACAAGCCGAGTGAAGACAACTCGACGATCATTTACGGAGAAAAAGGTACATTGCGTCTAGAAGACGACCCAGAGTATTCCCTCATTGCCCAGTATACGAACGGGGATGTCGTCAACTATCAACTAGGCAAGATCCAATCCAACGACGATGGTGGACAAAGCAACTCCCACGTCATTGACCACTTCGTAGACAGCGTTCTCCAGGATAAACAACCGCTGGTAACAGGAGAAGAAGGTATGAAATCACTCGATGTCATTCTAGCTGCACTCCGCTCAGGGGAAACGGGACAGATCAGTAAATTGGAGAACGTGACCAAATGAGTAAGCTCCGAATGGGCGTCATCGGAGTAGGGGGGATTGCCCAAGCGAGGCACCTCCCTGCCTTCAAACAAATGGAGAACGTCGAAGTAACGGCTGTCCAAGATGTCAATCTGACCCGTGCTCAAGAAGTAGCAGAGAAATTCGCTGTCCCACATGCTTTTGAGCAGTATCAGGACCTCTTTGAAAAAGTAGACGCCGTCACCATTTGTACGCCGAACAAATTCCATGCTGACATTACGGTTGCAGCACTCGAAGCAGGAGTCCACGTCCTTTGTGAAAAACCGATGGCAATGACGACGGAAGAGTGTGAAGCGATGCTCGAAGCGGCAGAGAAAAACGACCGCTTGCTTTCGATTGCCTACCATTATCGTCATACTGCGGAAGGAAAGCTCGCAAAGCAGGCAATGCAGGAAGTCGGAGATCCTCTCGTAACAAGGGTTCAAGCGATGCGCCGCCGCAAAGTACCAGGCTGGGGAGTATTCACGAACAAGGATCTTCAAGGTGGAGGAAGCTTGATCGATTTCGGCTGCCACTTATTGGACCTTTCCCTTTGGTTGTTGGACGATCCAAAACCGGTAGAAGTCATCGGCAAAACGTATGACCGTTTAAGTAAGATCCCAGGCCAAGTCAACGACTGGGGAGCTTTCGATCATGAAACGTTCAATGTCGACGACCATGTAACAAGCTACATCACGTTCGAGGATGGTTCCTCGATGCAGTTCGAATGCTCATGGGCTGCCAATATCAAAGAAGACCATACGACTCTGACGATCTCAGGGGTGGACGGGGGACTCAGCGTCTATCCGTTTGAACTTTATCAAGCGAAGTACGGTGCTTTATTCGACCAGACGGCTCAAGTGAAGGGCGGCGAACAAGAAGCCGGCCTCGTCCAGGCAGAAAACTTTGTGAACAGCTGCCTCGGCAAGGAAGAACTCGTCGTCAAGCCGGAGCAAGCGCTCAAAGTAAGTCAGTTGATCGAGGCAATATACAAGAGCAGTGAAACAGGTACAAGCGTACGATTATAATGGAGGAGGAGATTCTATGAAACTAGGAGTATTTGCTGTACTATTTTCCGATAAATCATTCGAAGATATGCTGGATCGTGCGAAAGAATCCGGTTTGAAAGCAGTCGAAATCGGTACAGGAGGGTATCCAGGAGATGCGCACTGTAAAGTCGACGAACTGTTAGAGAGTGAAGAAATGCGTAAAGAATACTTAGATAAAGTAGAGGAGCGCGGCTTGACGATAAGCGCATTCAGCTGCCACGGCAATCCGATCTCACCAGATAAGCAATTTGCTGAAGAGTCGCACGTAGCCTTCGTCAAAACGGTCAAGCTTGCGAGTTTGATGGGCGTTCCAGTCGTCAATACATTCTCCGGTACACCTGGTGGGAACGAATCCGATCAGTCTCCGAACTGGCCGGTAACACCGTGGCCACCAGAATACTCCGATGCGCTCGAATGGCAGTGGAATGAGAAATTGATTCCTTACTGGAAAGAGCAAGGCGAGTTTGCCAAAGCACACAACGTGAAGGTAGGTCTTGAACTCCATGCCGGCTTCTTAGTCCATACCCCTTACACGATGCTGAAGCTTCGCGAAGCGACGAATGATGCAATCGGGGCGAATTTGGATCCGAGTCACTTATGGTGGCAGGGAATCGATCCCGTTGCTGCGATCAAAATCCTAGGCACAGCCGATGCCATTCACCACTTCCACGCAAAAGACACGTACATCGATCAAGAGAATGTGAACATGTACGGCCTGACCGACATGCAGCCATACGGAAACGTGAAGACAAGAGCTTGGACGTTCCGTTCTGTAGGATACGGACACGGTATGGAAGAGTGGTCGAATATCATCAGTGCCCTAAGAACCTACGGATACGATTACGTAGTCAGTATCGAACACGAAGATCCGATCATGTCGATCAACGAGGGTTTCAACCAGGCAGTGAAGAATCTGAAGTCTGTCCTTATAGAAGAACCAGCCACAGAGATGTGGTGGGCGTAATAACCAATCATCCCTTTCCTACTAGAGGAAAGGGATGATTTTTTTGTCGAAAAAAGAGGAAGGAAACGGGTGGGTATACATCTAAATACCCACAATGATCCAGTGTAAAAAATGACAAAATGTCTACATTAGATGTATTTAACTGCAATAAATTTACATATTTACCCTTTATATTGTCGACAAAAACCCATTCCTTCCGATGGATAGTCTTTTTCTCTTATTTTTCTGAATATTACAACATTCGCGTTGATTAATTGTAAAAGTTTGATAGATTAGTAAATGTAGGTTAAAAAATAGTATCAATGGAAGGAGTCTTTTGATGAAAAAGACAGGTAAAATCATTACTTCTGCTTTAGCGCTTGCACTTGCCGTTGGCCCTGTGAGCACGAGTGCTCTAGAGTTGCCCGATACGCCGAAACACGAGCCGAGCGTACATAAATCGCACGTAGGCATGCCGTTTGATGCAGCGATTGCGAACGATGATCGACTCATTGAAATGCTGAAGAAGAGCGGAGATATCGCCAAGAACGCTTCACCTGAAGAAGCTCAGGAAGAATTGCAGGAATTCATGCAATCGAAAATGGAGTCCGCTCAGAAAGATGCTGGCGAATTAGAAGATGAAGAAAAAGAAACAAAAGCGAAACTGAAGAAGGAAATGAAGGGCACCGACAGCTTGACCAAAGGAAAAGGGAACAAGCTCGGTAAAGCTTCAAAACCAGATTCAGTCGAAGAAGAAGCATATGACGGAGAGATGAGAACAGATAAAGTACTTGTCTTGCTCGTCGATTATCCGGATAAACCACATAATTCTCTAGATGCGAGTGAGACGGATATGCACTATGAGGGAGACGATGCATACTCCCGCGAGCACTATCAGGACATGTTGTTCGGCACAGGCGGCTGGACAGGTCCAGACGGTGAAACCTATGTATCTATGAAACAGTACTATGAACAGCAATCAGGCGGAAGTTATTCCGTCGAAGGGGAAGTTGCTGGCTGGTACACAGCTAGTAAACCTGCCGCTGCATACGGTGCAAACGATCCACAACCGGACGGCAGTGACGTCAACGCACGTGGCCTGGTAAAAGAAGCACTAGCAGCTGCTGCAAATGATCCGAATGTAAACATTGGTGATTATGACCAGTGGGATCGTTACGACCTGGATGGCGATGGAGACTACCTTGAGCCAGACGGTCTTGTTGACCACTTGATGGTTATCCACTCTGGTGTCGGCGAAGAAGCTGGTGGTGGTTCTCTAGGATCGGACGCAATTTGGTCCCACCGTTGGAACCTAGGTGGCGTTACTCCGATCTCCGGTACGGAAGCAACCGTCGGTTATTGGGGCGGTTCAATGGCTGCTTATGACTACACAATCGAACCAGAAGATGGTGCGGTTGGTGTCATGGCGCACGAATTCGGTCACGACCTTGGTCTTCCAGATGAATATGATACACAGTACACTGGGGAAGGTGAACCAGTAAGCTACTGGTCGATCATGGCGAGCGGAAGCTGGGCCGGTGATGTCCCAGGATCAATGCCGACAGGGTTCAGCCCGTACATGAAAGAAATGCTTCAAGAATCCGCTGTTGTTGATAACGAAGGAACGAAAGGGAACTGGTTATCCGGATCAGAAATCGATCTTGAAGATGTAAATGGCAAAGGCATGAAGTTCTTGCTGGACGAAGCGAATACGAAAGGTACCAACAATGACGTCGTCAAAGTGAACTTGCCACAGAAAGAAACCGTGATCAACACTCCTGCAAGTGGAGACTATGAGTACTTCTCTGGAAGTGATAATGATCTGAGTAACAAATTAACAAAAACAGTTGATCTAACAAATGCTACAAGCGCTGAATTCAATTTCAAAGCTTGGTACGATATCGAGAAAGATTGGGATTACGCTTATGTAACCGTCAATGGTGAGCCGGTTGCGAGCGATATCACGACAAACGAAAACCCGAACGATTCCAACCTAGGTAACGGAATTACCGGAAGCTCTGATGGCTGGATTGATGCATCCTTCGACCTTTCTGCTTATGCAGGTCAAGAAGTCGAAGTTGCGATCGAGTACGTAACGGACACAGCTGTTTCCAATCCTGGTCTCTATGCAGACGACCTATCCATCGTAGTAGATGGAGAAGGAGTCGTGTTTGACGATGTAGAAGGCGATGCCAAGTTCGATCTTCAAGGATTCACGAAGACAGACGGAATCAAGCGTTCTGACCACTACTACCTGCTTGAATGGAGAAGCCACAACGGTGTCGATGAAGGACTAGCAAACATCCGCCGTGGGGACAGCCTGATGACATTCGATGATGGATTAGTTGTCTGGTATGTCGACAAGCAGTACTCCGAGAACTGGACAGGAATCCACCCTGGTGACGGTTTCGTCGGAGTTGTGGATGCAGACCAGCGCGTGAACAAGTGGAGCGACGGTTCTGTAGCTTCTACTCGTTACCAAGTGCACGACGCTGCATTCAGCTTGGATAAGTCTGAGAAGATGTTCCTAGATTACCGTGATCTTCTTGGAACGACGCTGAAAGATAACTTCACTAAACGTAATCCACTGTTCGATGACAGTGCTGATTACTCCAACCCAGGTCTAGTAGACGCTGGACGTAACGTTCCGGAATACGGATTGAAGTTCCGTGTCAGTGGACAAAGTAAAGACCGCACAGTCGGTGAAGTATTAATCTACAAATAAGAAGTCTGAACCCCTCACGTTATGTGAGGGGTTTTTTCATGAATAGGGTATGATGAAGGTAAGTAGAAATCGGATGAGCAGAATTTTTTCATAAAAAAGTAGGAGACCCCATATCTTTTTACAGCCTTCATTCGTTTAAGGTGTGAGAGGATGAGAAAGGAGGAGGAAGATGAGTTTCACAAAACAGCAGGTAGAAGAGTTGAATAAGTTCGGACGATGGGTGACGAAGAACGGTTGGGATGCGGATGACCTCGTTCAGGAAGCGGCTGCTAAATCATTGGAAAAGTACGGCGACCAAGAGAATGTGGCACTGTACAAACAGATGATGAAAAACGGCTGGATTGATATCATGCGGAAACGAAGCCGAGAGTGGTTGGTTGATCAACTTCCGGAGGAGCGTGATCTATCCGGACTGGAATATTACGAAGAGGTCGTGGATCAACTTTTGTCACAACTGACGGAGAAACAGGCCGTGCTCTTTTTTCTGAAAGAGTCCTTCCATTACCAGACGAAAGAACTCGCATCGATGTTCCAGATGAGTGATGAATCGGTCAAAGCGTTACTTCACCGGGCGAGGAGAAGGTTGAACCAGCCGGAGATCCGTTCTATCGACCCAATCGAACCTGAGGTGAAAGAAACACTGGAGCGGATGTTGGTCAAAGCATTACAAGAAAATGATCCGACCGAATTATTCGACGAGTTACCGAAGCTGCACCTATTTCCTTCCCTTTCAAAATCGACATCCTTCTCTCCTATGTGCCTAGCCGCGTAGGATGATGGAGGTCTATCATGGCGACAATACCTTACGTAATCGAACAATCAAAAGGCGGAGAACGTTCTTACGATATCTTCTCCCGCTTATTGAAAGACCGGATTGTGATTCTCGGAGATGAAATCAACGATCAAATAGCCAACGCCATCGTTGCGCAGCTGCTCTTCTTGTCTGCCGATGATCCGGAAAAAGACATCTCGCTCTACATCAACAGCCCAGGAGGGTCGACCAGCGCCGGCTTCGCCATTTTGGATACGATGAATCATATCCAGCCTGACGTCAGGACCATTTGTACAGGAATGGCAGCCTCGTTCGGTGCCGTATTGTTGATGGCGGGGGAGAAGGGGAAGAGGTATGCACTCCCCAACAGCGAATTGATGATACACCAACCCTTAGGCGGCGCCAAAGGCCAGGCGACCGACATCGACATATCCGCTCGCCGCATATTGAAATTGAAATCCCGCCTGAACCGGATGATCGCAGATTGGACGGGACAACCAGAAGAAAAGGTCAAACACGACATGGAGCGCGACTACTTCATGGATGCCGAAGAAGCCCTAGCCTACGGTGTTATCGATCAAATCATTAAATGAGTCTATGACAAACCCGCATGTACAGAAGAGTATGTGCGGGTTTTGGTTTGGAATTTTATTTGGGGACGGTTCTGGCGTTATGGGGGGCTTGGTCTCTCTGCCGTTTCTGTGGATGAAGTGCCTTGAAAGGGCAGAGAGCTGGGCGCTAGTTTCCCTTTTGTATAGTCAAATAGATGAAAAGGGCAGAGAAAGCCGTCCTCTCTTACATTTTCACGCCTTTTGAATCGGAAAAAGTCAGATAGGCGTCTTATAGCTTGCTTTTTGATCAAAAAGAGGATGGAAAAAGGCAGAGAGAGTAAGGGCTGGAAGATACCAGCTCACCGGCGGGAACAATCTATCTTCCGTCTCTCCGACGTTTCGGGTGATGATCAGCCTTGAAAGGGCAGAGAGCCGGGCGCTAGCTTCCCTTTCGAATCGTCAAATCGTTCAAAAGGGCAGAGAAAGCCGTCCTATCTGACATTTTCACGCCCTATGAATCCCAAAAAGTCAGATAGGAGCCTTATAGCTTCCTTTTCGATCAAAATAAAGAACGAAAAAGGCAGAGAGAGCCACGCCCCTGCCAAAAAAAATAAGGACCTCCCATAGGAAGGTCCTTATCTAATTAATGAATACTAGCCGATAATCATCGACTCCTTCGGATAATGATAACTATCCTTCACGCCACGCCCTCTTAAGATGAACAAGAACGAGAAGATCCCAATCCGACCGATGAACATGAGACCAATGATGATCAGCTTACCACCCGCATGTAAATCAGGGGTGATGCCCATCGATAAGCCAGTCGTCCCAAATGCGGAACAGGCTTCGAAAATGATCGGCAGCAATTCGAACTGGGGCTCGAACAAGCTGAGCAAAATAATCGAGCATCCCGTGATGGAAATGGCAGTACTGATGACGATGAACGAACGGAAAATATCGTCTTCATGAATCTCTCGAGCAAAGACGCGTACATTCCGTTTCCCGCGCGCGTAAGCCAAAATGGTAAGAGCCGTTATGGCGAACGTCGTTGTCCGAATACCTCCACCTACACTACTAGGCGAAGCCCCGATGAACATGAGTACACAGATAACCAGAAGTGTCGCTGGTGTGAATTCGCTCACGTCCATCGTGGCAAGTCCGCCGTTCCTCGTCGTAACCGATTGGAAGAATGCATAGAAGAAGGATTCGTGCCACGTTTTGCCTGCGAAGAAATGAGTCCGGTCGAACAAATAGATCAGGACCGTACCCGCTACAATTAGTGCAGCGAACGTCACTGAGGTCACTTTTGCAAATAGGGAAAACCGGAAGAAATCCTTTGGCTTCTTCGTCATGTAATCCTTCACTTCGATAAGTACCGGGAATCCGATCGCACCGAGTGTCAGCAGCAAGATATTGATGAACTGGACAAAATAATCCTCTTGGAACATAACAAGCGATGACCCTGTAATATCGAACCCGGCGTTCGTCGTCGCACTGACTGATGCGAAGGCTCCTTGGACAAACGCTTCCCCAATCGTCGGAAAGTATTGGGTGAAATAGACTCCGAGAATAAGTGCGCCGATGATTTCAATGATGACGATGATCAGTAGGATTTGGCGGATCAACTTGACCATTCCGGCAAACGTGCTCCGGTTTTGGTCGGTCTTGATCAGCTGTCGTCGTTTCAACCCGATTTTCTGACCGAGTAAAAGCCAAATGAAGGTACCTAGTGTCATGACGCCGATTCCTCCGAATTGGAGGATGAACATCAGGACGAAATATCCGCCGGTGTTGAACGTATCCGCGGTCGAGACTACGGTAAGCCCCGTTACACTGATAGCGCTCACGGCGGTGAAGAGACTATCCAGGAATGACAAGCTCATTCCTTCTTTATGTAAAAACGGCAAGTTCAGCAGAATCGTCGATATGACGGCCGCTGATGCATAGAATGCTACAATGATTTGAAAAGGAGATAATTGGTTGAACCATCGATTCCACTGCTTATTCACATCCATTTTGAAACTCCTTACATTAAATACGGTATGGATTGATTGTATAGTGAATGAGACTTATTGACAACTGCAAAGAAGGAAATAGGATGGAAGATGGGGAATTGGTTGTAAGGGAAGAATTATACAGAGAAAAAGGGGAATATGATGAAGGAAACGATTTTTTTACTATCAGAGTTTGTAGATTTCTGGCATGACATGCTGTGGGAGCTGTCTGATTCCCTGGGATGGGGGCTGACTGATAAGGAGCTGCACTTCTGGATCGTCGGGATTCTCGGAGTCATCGGCCTATTGGTAGTGGATGTCATATTCCACTTCTTAGCAAGGTACAGCATCACCGCCATGTCATTCCTGTTCAGCTTAGCGATTGTACTCGTTGCTGTATTCGCGCTTGAGATCCAACAGAAGATAAAAGGGAGCGGCAATATGGAGTTCAACGACGCCGTCGCCGGAATCCTCGGGTTTCTAGCATTTTGCATAGTCTACTTTATCATTAAAGGAATCATCGAATGGTCGAGAAGGAGAAAACGGAAGAAAACAGGAAGGAGGAGCAGAAGAAATGGGCGTACATATCGGAATTGATTTAGGTGGAACCAATGTGAGGGTCGCTTCTGTGACAGAAAATGGGGAAGTGGAAGAAATAATGCAGGAGGCGACGGAAGCAGAACAAGGCTCGCGCTATACGATAGAAAAAATGATCCGCATGGTGGAATCCATCTCAGAAGGAAAGGAAATTGAAGGAATCGGCATCGGAGCACCGGGACCGCTCGATCCGACACGCGGCGTCATCCTCGATCCCCCGAACTTGCCGGGATGGGATGAGGTGCCAATTGTGAAACACTTCGCCGATCATTTCGACGTTCCCGTCCAGTTGAATAACGACGCCAACGCAGCTGCCTTGGCAGAAGCACGCTTTGGTAGTGGCGAAGGGTACGAAAGTGTCTTTTATATTACGGTCAGTACAGGGGTAGGCGGTGGCCTCGTCCTGAACGGAAAAGTGTTGAACGGAGTACAGGGCTATGCTGGGGAGATCGGCAACATGATCCTCAACCCACATGGTTACCAGTACAGCAACTTGAACAAAGGAGCGCTAGAGAGCTACTCCAGTGGAACGGCGATGGCCGAGCGTTTTCACGAACATTTCGGAAGTTATGGTGGAGCGGAAGATGTCTTCTCCTTAGTGAGCCAAGGCGATGAAAAAGCGCAGCGTATCGTGGATGAAGCAATCGAATATCTAGCAATGGGAATTGCAAATATCACGCACATCGTCAATCCAGACGTCTTTGTCCTCGGAGGTGGCGTCATGAATGCAGGGGAGCTGATCTGGGTGCCTCTTCGTGACCGGCTGGAAGACTATCTATATCCGGGACTTGTACCACACATCAACCTGAAGCCCGCCGCACTCAGCGGAGAAGCAGGAGTCATCGGCGCAGCCTTGCTGCCACAACAATAAAAAATGAAAGAACCGAACACTATGATGTTCGGTTCTTTTTATATGAAAAAATCTATGGGAGAAGGTCAGTCTTGTCTTATAAAGAACTCCTCGAGCACCAATACACAAGCACCAATCGCAGAAGCATGCTCCCCTAGTTTCGAAAGCACAATCGACGTTTCTTTCGCCTTATCCGTCAATCCACGCGACTGAATCGTCTCCTCAATTCCATCCATCAAGAAACGTCCCGCGCCGGAAACACCTCCACCGATGATCATCCGTTTCGGGTTGATCGTATGAATCAGGTTCGTGAGGCCGATCCCTAAATATCTTCCTGTCTGATTCAAGAGTTCGATGCTGAACGCATCTTGCTGCGTCGCTGCTTCATACACCATACACCCGTCCACTTTTTCAAAATCTCCGTCAACAAGGTCATGGATCAACGAAGCACGACCTGCTTTCAATTCTTTTTTAGCGCGTTCAGCAATCGCGGGGCCGGCTGCGAGTGTCTGCAGGCATCCATAGTTGCCGCATGTACACTTCGGACCCGACAAATCGATTGTGATATGCCCGATCTCTCCCGCTAAATTATGTTCTCCGTGGAAGAGTCGTCCTTTTACCATCAATCCAGCACCGATTCCGTTCCCGACGTTGACGCCTAACATGTTGTCCGCATCGTTACCGTGTCCGAACCAGTACTCTCCGAGCGTCATCGCACGCGCATCATTCTCAACTTTTACAATCATATCGAACTCCGACTCCAGCACTTCTTTGATCGGAATATCATTCAGCTGGAAGGCAGGTGCGAATAAGGAACGTCCTTCTTCCGGGTCTACGATACCGTGCATACCGACGCCGATGCCAAGAAATTTATCGAAGCTTTCTTTATTCGTCTTGATCAAGTGGTGGATCCCTTGCTTCATAATCGAAAGGATATCTTCATGAGCCGGGTAGGGAGGGATTTCGAGTGTTGTGAACTCTCTAATTTCTCCGAAGAGGTTCGTAATGACGAACTTCATCTGCGTTGTCCCCACATCGACGCCGATCGTGAAGAACTGTTCGGCATTGATTTCAAGCAGCGTCGGTTTCCGGCCACCTTTGGACATTCCTTGGGTCGTCTCCACTACAAACTGAGTGGAAATCAACTCTTTCACGATGTTGCTGACGGTGGGAGGGGTGAGTTTCGTTTCCTTTGCTATGTCAGCCCGGGAGATCGGACCTTCTTCACGGATCATGTTCAAGATCGTGGAACGGTTCATCGATTTCATCAATTGAAAGCTGCCACGTTTGTATTTTGTGCTCATACGATCTCCTCCATATTTCTGTTAGCGCTATCATAACACATTTGTACCCTTATTAAATTTATTTTATTAAGTTGCGTTGAATTCGCTTCTAATTATATCCATTTATATCGTCCTCTAGAAAAATTTATTAAATTCTGAAAAAAAGACTTTTCATTTCAAGTTGCTTATGCTAGGTTAGTAGTAAGTTAGTTAATTTATTTTATTAAGTTTTGAAAACGCTATCAAAAGGGGGAGCTGTTGTTGATGAAAGCATGGTTCAAAGGTTTACTTATGGCTATATTCGTCGTCGGTCTACTTGCCGCATGTTCTGGGGACGGCGGAGATGAAGCGACAGGAGAAGGTTCTGATGGAGAGCCTTCTGGCGAAATTACTGTTTGGGGTTGGAACGTTGCCGCTCAGTCAATGGAACTTGCAGTAGATGGATTTAAAGAAGAGTATCCAGATGTAGAAGTGAAGGTCGAGGATATCGGTCGTCTGGACGTTTATGAAAAACTTACTGTAGGACTTGCTTCCGGAGGGAATGGATTACCTGACGTCGTCATGGTCGAATCGGATCGACTTGCGAACTACCAGGAACAATTCCCAGATGCTTTAACGAACTTATCTGAAATGGGTTATGACGAACATGCCGACAAATTCGGTGAGTATAAACAGTCTGTTACACAGAACCAAGACGGTGAATTCTTTGCAGCACCATGGGATGTCGGACCCGCTGGTGTCTTCTACCGTACAGACATCTTTGAAGAAGCTGGCGTAAATCCGGATGATATTAAAACATGGGATGATTACATCGAAGCTGGTAAAACAATCAAAGAGAAAACAGGCACGAAAATGGTACCGGTCGACATCGCAAAAGATGATGCGCTATACCGTATGATGTTGAACCAACAAGGTGCTTACTACTTTGATGAAGAAGGTAACATCGACGTTACTTCTGAAGAATCCAAGAAAGCATTCGAAGTCATCAAACAATTGAATGAAGATGATTTGATTTTGAACAACGATGGCTGGAACGGTGTCGTATCCGCTACAGTTAACGGCGAAGTTGCAACAGTCCCATTCGGCGTTTGGTACTCTGGAACAATCATGGACCAAGCTCCTGACCAAAGCGGAGACTGGGGAGTATTCTACTTGCCGGCCTTTGAAGAAGGTGGAAACCGTGCTGCCAACTTAGGTGGTTCCGATCTAGTAATCCCATCCTCTTCTGAGAATCAATCAACAGCATATGCGTTCGTCGAGTACTTCACAACAGAAGTGGACCCTCAAATGACAGCGCTGAAAGAGAAGGGGATCTTCCCATCTCTTAATACAACATACGAAGAAGACTACTTCGACCAAGAGTCTGAATTCTTCGCGAACCAGAAAGTATGGAAGCTCTTCGCAGAAGAAGTGGCTGATATTCCTGTAGCAAATTACACGTCTGACTACGCCCGTGCATTCGATACAATGTCGGATACACAAGCAACAATCTTGCTTGATGGTGTAGATATTGAGACAGCTGTCCAAGACGCTGCGGAAAAACTAGAAGGTGAAACAGAACGTACGGCTAACTAAGTCCATACGTGATCGATCGGAAGAGGGCTCATTATTAATGAGTCCTCTTTTTATGATTTGAGTTATGCATTTGAGTTGGGGACGGTTCTCGTGTTTTAACAAAACACGAGAACCGTCCCCAAACAAAATCCCCCCGCAACAGCGCATCAATAAAGGATAAGAAAGCCCACATTCCACCTACATAAAAAGGTTTCGAATTTTTTGAGATTTCGACCCACAAGCACGTACTTCTATGTTATTCTATAGTTAATTAAATTAATTAATAAAGTAACCTATTTTGAAAGCGCTTATATTTTGATAGGCGAACCATCATTAAGGAGGTCGATTTCTTTGAGTCAGAGCAATGTGCAAGGAGGATCACAGGTCAAGGCGAAGGAAAAACGAAAGCGCCCGAAGAAGTGGATTACACCGAAGACAGTCCCGTATATCTTCATTCTGCCGGCTGTATTGTTTTTCTTGATCTTTACCGTGTATCCAGTCATTTCGTCTTTATTATTAAGTTTCCAAACACGAGTAGGATCAGATTATGAATTTGTCTTCTTAGAAAACTATACTCGACTGTTCCAGGATCCTCTATTCTACAAATCCCTTGGGAATACGTTCCTCATCTTAATCATCCAAGTTCCGATCCAGCTATTCTTGGCTGTCGTGATTGCAGTGGCGTTGAACTCGCAGTTCGTCAAGATGAAGAGCTTCTTCCGAGTAGCTTTCTTCATGCCGGCGATTACTGCACTCGTTGCTTCTTCGATCATCTTTATGATCATGCTTGATGAGAACTACGGTTTGGTCAACTACTTACTATCGATTGTCGGCGTTGAACCGATCGCTTGGCTGTCCGACCCATTCTGGGCGAAGGTTGCTTTGATGGTTGCCATCACTTGGAGATGGACGGGTTATAACATGGTTATCTTCCTGGCCGGTCTTCAGAACATCCCTGGTTCCCTTTATGAAGCAGCAGAGATGGACGGTGCGAGTAAGCTCCGTCAATTCTTCTACATTACGATTCCACAGCTGAAGCCGATCTTCTTATTCACGTTCGTCTTATCCACAATCGGAACGCTGCAACTGTTCGACGAGCCTTACATTTTGACAGAGGGCGGACCGAACAACTCGACACTTACAATCACCCTTTACTTATATGAAAATGGTTTCCGCTACTTTGATTTCGGATATGCATCCGCAATTGCATACGTCTTAGTATTGATCATCGGCGTCCTATCTTGGGCACAAATGAAATGGGCAGGTGAAGACAAATGAAGCAAATGAGTCCAATGAAAAAAACACTACTCTATATCTTTCTATTCGTTGGCGTAATTGTCTCCGTCTTTCCGTTCTATTGGATGTTTGTCGGGGCGACGAACCCGTCCGGAGAAATTTTCAAAGTTCCGCCTAACTTCTTCCCAGGTACACACGGTTGGGAGAACTTCACGAATCTGAATGAAAATGTAGGCATCATCCGCGTGCTCGGGAACTCATTGTTCATCACGCTGACCTTCACCGTCTTGTCTGCTTTAATTTGTACGGCGGCTGGTTACGCGTTTGCGAAGTTCCAGTTCAAAGGAAGAAACCAGATCTTCTTCCTATTACTTGTTGCGATCATGATTCCGTATCACGTTACATTGATTCCATTGTTCGAGATCTTCTCGAAAGTAGATTGGTTGAATACGTTCCAAGCGGTCATCCTGCCGCAAGTCGCGTATCCGTTCGCGATTTTCCTAATGAGGCAGAACATGCAGTCGATTCCGGATTCGCTCCTTGAAGCAGCACGTGTTGATGGAGCTGGAGAATTCCATATCTTCTTCCGCATCGTACTTCCGGTCATGCGACCAGCGCTTGCCGCTGTTGCGATCTTCTTGTTCATGTTCCAGTGGAATAACTTCATCTGGCCGCTCGTTGTATTGCAGTCTCAGGACATGTACACGATGCCGGTCGCACTTTCCAGTCTTGTCGGGATGTCCCGTATCGACTACGGACAAGTGATGATGGGTACGACGCTGTCGACGCTGCCGATCATGATTTTCTTCCTTCTATTACAGAAGCAGTTCATCTCCGGTATCCTAGGCGGATCGGTGAAGGAATAGAGAGGAGGAGTCAAGATGATTACAGTCGAGAACGGACAGTTCCACTTATCGAATGGACAGATCAGCTACATTTTCCACGTGATGCCGAATGGCCAGCTCGGCCACTTGTATTACGGGGAATCTCTCAAGCAAGGAAGGGACTACAGCCACTTCCAGACGTATGACAATGTCGTGCCGAATACAACTCACCCTTATGAAGGGAGACCTGGCTTTTCTTTAGAAACGGTCAAGCAGGAACTCCCGCTTTATGGAAAAGGGGACTTCAGGGACGCCGCATTGCTCCTCGAAGGACCGTCCGGTGAAGTGATATCTGATCTGTCGTATGAAACACACCACATCCTAGAAGGGAAGCCTTCATTAGAAGGGCTTCCGGCAGGACATGCTGATTCTGAAAAAGCGAAAACACTCATCGTCACACTGAAAGATGATCAATCAGGTGTCAAAGTGGAATTGAGCTACACCCTATTCCAAGACGTGCCGGTGATAACGAGAAGCTTGCGTGTCGTAAACGTTGGAGAAGGAGAAGTGACCATCCAGAAGGTCGCTTCTCTTAATCTCGATTTACCAGACTCCGAGTTTGATATGGTGCACCTTACAGGGGCTTGGGCTCGTGAGCGCCACCTTGCCGTTCATAGATTAGCAGAAGGGACGCAACAGATTGCTAGCCAGCGGGGCGCAAGTTCCCATCAGCACAATCCTTTCCTTGCCTTGAAGCGGCCGGAGACGACGGAACACAACGGGGAAGTGATTGGAGTCCATTTCGTTTATAGCGGAAACTTCCAAGCTCAGGCTGAGGTGGATCATTACCGGACGACTAGGCTCCAAGTCGGGATCCATCCCACTCGTTTTTCCTGGAAGCTTCAAGAGAATGAGTATTTCCAATCTCCAGAAGCAGTGCTGACGTATTCCAACGAAGGGTTGAACGGGCTCAGCCAGTCCATCCATCAGTGGGTGCATTATCACCTGATCCAGGAACGTTGGAGGACAGCGGAACGTCCGGTATTGGTCAACAACTGGGAAGCGACGTACTTCGATTTCAATGAAGAAAAATTGGAGGCATTCGCAACAGAAGCGAAGCAGCTCGGAATCGAACTGTTCGTCTTAGATGATGGATGGTTCGGAAAAAGAGATGACGATACGACCTCTTTAGGAGACTGGTTCGTTGATAAGCGGAAGCTGCCGAATGGGATCGGAAAGCTTGCCAGCCAAGTGAAGAACAAGGGGATGAAGTTCGGGCTCTGGTTCGAACCGGAAATGATCAGCCCGGAGAGTGAGTTGATTACGGCTCATCCCGATTGGGTAGTAGGCGCCACAGCGAGTCACCAGACGCTCGGACGGAATCAGCAAGTGCTCGACTTTTCCAACCAGGAAGTTGTCGATTACTTGTATGATCGTATGAGTACGATCATCGAAGAAGCGGATCTCGACTATATCAAGTGGGATATGAACCGGAACATCACGGAGCCGATTTCTTCTCACCTAACGAATCAAGGGGAATTCTTCCACCGTTATATACTAGGTGTTTATGCATTGTATGATCGTCTTACGAAAGCCTATCCGCATGTTCTATTCGAATCATGCGCTGGTGGTGGCGGTCGTTTCGATTTAGGGATGATGCATTACGCCCCGCAAGCCTGGACGAGTGATAACACAGATGCCGTGGAACGGCTGAAGATCCAGTATGGAACGTCCATCGCGTATCCTTTGACTACGATGGGTTCGCACGTTTCCGCCGTTCCGAATCACCAGACGCTGAGGGAAACTCCTTTTTCCTTCCGAGCGGATGTCGCGTACTTCGGAACATTCGGTTACGAACTCGATCCTTCCGCTTTAACAAAAGAAGAAAAGGAACAAGTCGGAAAACAGATCGAGCAGTATAAAAACACCCAGCCACTTATCCAGCACGGTACATTCACAAGGCTTGCGAGTCCTTTTGACGGAGAAGAAACGGCTTGGATGGTGTTTGACGAATCGAAAGGAAGCGGAGTGGTTGCTTGGTATAAGCCGAATTTCCGTCCTAATCCGAAGTCGAATCAAGCGCTCCAACTTGCTGGATTGGAAGCGGAGGCCGAGTACGAAGTGAATGGCAAGCGGTACGGCGGCGATGAATTGATGCGCCGTGGGCTTCCGCTCGGTACTGAGTTCAACGGGGCGAACCATAACGGTGCAGACCGTGGTGGAGACGATCAATCGCAGGTTTGGTGGATAAGAAAAGTCAGTAATCAGTGAGGACAGAAGGGAGAAGACATATGATCCATACACCGAGTTCTAAACACGTCACCTTTCAAGGAATCGATGCGGTCTGTATCGAAAACGATGCTGTCAGATGCATCCTCCTTCCATCATATGGAGGGAAGATGGTCAGTCTTTATGATAAACAAGCGGATTATGAATGGTTGTTCCAGTCTGAGCGAGGGTTAGAGATCCCGCCTTATGGTGCCGATTTCTCTGCTTACGACTCCAGTGGGTTCGATGAAATGTTCCCAGGAATCGATCAAGGACCTCATCCGACTTGGCCTCACATCATCCCGGACCACGGCGAAGTATGGGCAATGCCATGGGAGTTTACCGAACAAGCGGGGGCACTGCATTTACAAGTGAAGAGTGCTGTTTTTCCATACACGCTGCACAAGAAGTTGAGCCTTACGGAAAATGGGATCCACATCGAGTATGAGGCGACGAACCACAGTGAGAAGGAGTTTCCGTTCATCTGGACGCCTCACGCGCTTCTTCGTCTACGTGACGATTCGCGTATCGAAGTGCCGGCTCATTTGGATAACGTCATCAACGTCGAGCAAGGAACCCGTCACCTCGGGACCTGGGGCAAGCAGCATGCTTATCCACTTACACAGTCTCTCTCTTCACAAGAAGACATCGACTTGTCGAAGCTTCAACCTCTAGAAGACGGGACGATAGAAAAAGTGTACTTCGCTGAGCGGTTGAAAGAAGGATGGTGTTCCCTCGTCCAGCCGGAAATCGGTAAAAAGTTGACGTACCACTTCCCACACGAAAAAGTACCTTACTTAGGCGTTTGGAAAACAAGAGGCGGTTACCGCGGCGAATACAACGTGGCATTAGAACCGTGCACCGGTCTGTTTGATGATGTCTACGTCGCGAATAAAATTGGGAAGTGTTCCAACATTCCCGCACATGGCACGTATGAATGGACATTTACTATGGAGTTTGGAGGGGCATAAATGACCTATTTAGGTGTAGATTACTATCCAGAACATTGGCCGAAAGCGATGATCGAGGAAGACTTGGAAGGAATCAAAGGGTTAGGAGCCAACATGGTGCGGATCGGGGAATTCGCTTGGCACTTGATGGAGCCCGAAGAAGGCAAATTCGACTTTTCCTTCTTTGACGGAGCGATTGAAAAGATTAAGCAAAAAGGCATGCACGTCATGTTCGGAACCCCGACAGCGACGTTCCCAGCCTGGCTGGCGAAAGAGAATCCTTCGATCTTAGCCGAGGACGAATATGGCAACAAGCGCGTCTTTGGAGGACGCCGACAGTACTGCTTCAACTCGGAAGTGTACCGGGAATATGCAGGACGGATCACGTTGAAGCTCGTCCAGCAGTATGCAGAAGAAGAAGCGATCGTCTCCTGGCAGATCGATAACGAGTTCGGACACGAAGGCAGTGACCAATGTTATTGCGACCAATGCCAGGCTGCTTTCCACTCCTACTTGGAAGAAAAATATCGATCAGTCGATGCGCTGAACGAAGAGTGGGGGACGATTTTCTGGGGGCAGACGTACAATGACTTCTCGGAAATCCCGGTGCCGAAGCCGACGGTAACGACGCACAACCCGAGCCTGAAGCTCGAATGGGCACGCTTCCGTTCAGTTTCCGTGAACCGCTTCACCCACGAAATGACGGCAATCGTACGTGAATTCAAAGGCAACCACCAGTCTGTGACGACGAACGTCTCGGGCGGATTTTTCGATAAATGGTTCGACCATGCCGATAACGTCCAAGTGATGGACTATGTCTCTTACGATAACTACCCGGTATGGGGAGGGCTCGAGAAGCCGATTCCTCCAGAAGCAATCGCGATGACGCACGACTTCAACCGCGGACTGCTCAACCAGAATTACTGGATCGTCGAAGAATTGATGGGCGCCCAAGGGCATGACGTCATCGGTTACTTGCCGAGACCGAACCAGGCGAAAATGTGGTCCTATCAAGCCTTCGCGCACGGGTGCTCGAATATGCTGTATTTCCGTTGGCGCGGGATGACAAAAGGCGCGGAACAATTCTGTTATGGCGTCGTCGACCACGACAACGTGTACGGACGCAAGTACCACGAAGTGCAGTCGGTATTCAACGAAATCCAGTCTCACAGCGAACTGTTAGATTCTGAGATTACATCCGACGTCGCGGTGCTGTATGACTACGACAACATTTGGTCATGGCGCTCCCAGATCCAGAGTAAAGACTTTGATTTCAACGAAGAACTGCTGCGGTTGTACCGTCCTTTTTATAAAAAGAATATCCATCTAGACGTGATTCCGGCAGATCGTCCACTGGAAAAATACAAAGTAGTCGTCGTTCCGGTCATGCTGGTGCTGGACGAAGCGTTAGCGGATCGACTGCGTACCTTTGCGGAACAAGGTGGAACGGTCATCTTCTCCTTCCGTGCCGGATTGAAAGATAAGACGAACAACTTGCGACTCGGCCACGTACTCCCAGGACCTGTGCGGGACCTTGTCGGAGCGCGAGTGGAAGAAATCGAGTCCTTGACGAATGAACATGCCTTGCCGCTGAAAGGGCACGGGGAGTTTGCAGAAGTTCCTGCCAACATGTCCGTCTGGAGAGACCTTCTTGTGCCAGAGTCTGCCGAAGTCCTGTATCAGTACTCCGATTCCTTTTATCAAAAATACGCAGCCGTCACGGAGAACCAGTTCGGGAAGGGGCGCGTCTTCTACATCGGCGGAGGTCTCGACGAAGCGGCGCTCGATTTGATTGCAGAAAACGTATTGCAATCGCACGGCATCGACACGATCGAATCGGATGACGGAGTGGAAGTTTACCACCGCAGCGTGAACGGAGAGGATTACTTGTTCGTAATGAACCACACCGATCAAGTGAAGACGTTCTACAACGAGAACCTCGACCCGTACGAAAGTAAAATCATGAAGCCATAGCTCGTTCATATCCCGAGGAAGACAAGCGTAGGATAGTACAAAAAGAAGGTGACGCCATGAAGCGAAGCGCCATGCTATGTATCTTCCTTCTGCTTGTCGGATGCGGGGGCGAGGTCTCGACCCAACAGTTGCTCAACCCATTTTTGACAACGACCGAGAAAGAGTGGAACATCGTCGTTTTCTATGAGGAAGAACCTATACCGAAATCGGAATTCCAGCCGCTGAAATCATTACTCCTCCGTAAAGGGATTCAAGCGCATGTGAAGCATCAAGTGTTGGATGAGGAGTATGAAACGGGGTTGAATGTGGGGGATGGAAGCATCCTCATCATCGACAATCAGGGGATACGGTTTCGATCGACGGATGTTCATGTTCTCGAGGGTATGGTTTTGCAGCAATTAAAGTAAACTGGAGAACGGTTCTGTTTTTAGAGTTAGTGGGGCGTGGGGTGGAAAACAACTCCCTTTCCGCGGCGGACGCCGAGCTACCTCAGGCTTCGCCTTCGGGGATCTCGCCGTTGTCCGTATAATCCCGCAGGAGTGTCGTCGTTTTCCACCCCACTTTGTTCAAATGTGTGGGAACAGAACCTACCCTATTAAGAAATCAATTGCTCTACATACATATAAAAGGAAGCAAAAGAGGTTCAGACTCGTTAACGTAAAGGGGTTGGAGAAACGGGGAGACTCCTACGGGAACATAGTACAGTCTGAGACCCCGCAACGACCGGATGGGAGTGAGGAGGCTCAGCGGACGCCCGTGGAAAGCGACCCGTTTCTCCAAACCCGGGCTACAATATCTAGTAGAACCGACGTCTCAACACTAGAAAAGCCTCGCTATTCAGCGAGGCTTTTTCATATGACTTATTGATTTTTCGGGACTTCGCAGCCATCTTCCGTACAAGCGGCATCTTCATTTTGAGAAAACGTCTCAAATTGAGGTGTCGCTTTTTCTTCTTCAAAAGCTTTCTCCAACGCTTGCGTGAATGTTTCTTTCGGCTGGGCGCCAGAAATAGCGTACTTACGGTTGATGACGAAGAAAGGTACGCCTTGGACGCCGATTTGATAAGCTTCGCCTTGTTCAGAACGTACTTGCTCCGTGAACGCATCACTTTCAAGCGTCTCTTTCACGTTGCTTTCGTCTAACCCAGCTTCTGTAGCAAGGCGGATCAGTGTGTCGTGGTCACCGACGTCTTCGCCATCTGTGAAGACAGCTTGGAAGAAGCGTTGAGCGACAGTCAATCCGATTCCTTTCGATTCCGCTAGCTTCGCAATACGGTGAGCGTCGAAGGTGTTCGTTGGCACCATGTCGTCAAAGCGGAAATCAAGCCCTTCCATTTTCGCTTGTTCCGTCATGTTTGCCGTCATGCCGCGCGCTTCTTCAAGGGAACGGCCGTATTTGGCAGCCAATTTTTCATGGATGTTCTGTCCTGTGTTCTTCTCTGCTTGAGGATCGAGTTCAAAGCTTTTGAACACTAATTCAACCTGATCTTTTTGTGGGAATGCTTCCAGCGCATTCTCCAGTCTAGCTTTTCCTATATAACAAAACGGGCAGACAAAATCTGACCATACTTCGATTTTCATCATCATCACCTCGTATCAAGATTCACTTCCATTGTACGCCCGTTCGATAATGAAAGCCATCAATCTGTTTCTCTACAGGAACGGTGCGACGTCCTGTAGCTGCTTGACGAAATCGATGATGAAATAACGGATAATCAAATAAGAAATCAACATCGAAGCACCCGTCGTTCCGATACTCCAATAGACGATATTCAATGTTCTAGAGCTACGCATCCCTCTGTGGTAGATGAGTAGAGCAGGCATGATCGCAATGAGGAAGAAGAGCGATACCCCAGTTGTGAAAAGCGTCAAACCACCAGCACCGGCAAGGCCGAAGCATAGTGCGAGAATGTTCACGAGCGTAAACGGTAAGATGACGCTGCCGAACTGTGCCACGAGCAACCGCACCGACAGACCTTCCCCCATCCATTTCGCCGCGACGTACAGACAGAACAAAGTAGAGAAGGTGAACAAGGCGATGAAGAATAGGATGGTGGACGTCAAGTTGAGAAAAGGGAGCGACTGTTGGTATCCGGTTTCCGTGAATAGCGTAGCAAGGCCGCCCAACATGATCGTGTAGAGTTTGTTCGCCAAGAAATAGAAGCTCAACGCAAAGGCGAACATGTAGAACACGATAACCATCAGCCCATACGTAAACATGTCTTCCTCTGCCGCAAACCCTTTACCAGGCTGTTTTAGGTGTTCTTTCAAATACGTGGAGAAGGGAATTTTATCTTTCTCGTGACGGGTTGAACGGAATTCGCTCCGCGGTTCGGCGGCGTCCAATACTTCATAGACCGGCCCATCTTCCGGGACCATCAATGAATCGTAGAAAGGTGTGCCACACACGTTGCAGTAGTTGCCGGCTTCTTGTTCGTATTGACAATGAACACAAATCATAAGCGATCTTCCTTTCTGAAAAAGTCCAAGCCTTTTGTATCATTGTATAAATCAATCGCCGGAATCATGCTACCTTTTCTCGACTTGCTTCGATTATAGAAGCAGGAGGGGATGACATGATTGCATTACAAACGTTGAAAAAACGGAGTGCAGAGCGGATGGGCAAAGTGAAACCCATCGTCAAAGAAAAAGCATTACTACTGATCGCACGAGCTTATGAAGAAAAAATATGCGTACAAATCTCGTCAGGGTATCGCTCTCTTGAGAGGCAGGCTGCTTTATACGGACAAGGCAGGAAGGATTATGTGTGGAGAGGGAAGTCTTACGGAAGCGCTGGTCCCATTGTCACGAATGCCAAACCAGGCCAAAGCGTACACAACGAAGGACGCGCTGTCGACTTTTTCCTAGTGACGTCTGACGGTTCGAAAGCATTGTGGAACGTCGATAATCGTTGGAAGCGGGTGGCAGCCATTGCAAAAGAAATCGGGTTCTTATGGGGAGGGGACTGGAGCTCTTTTCCTGATTATCCACATTTGGAGTGGTCGGAATCATCGTACGATGTTCTCAGGCGAGGGGACAAAGGACGAGCTGTATCAGAACTTCAACGGACCCTCTGTGCAAGCGGCTACCATTTAAAAATAGACGGAAGCTTCGGCCCCCGCACAGAAGCAGCCGTCAAACAGTTCCAGGAGGATCATGCCATCGAAGTAGACGGACTCGTCGGACCAATCACGCAATCGTTATTGAGTAGACATTAATACAAAAACCCTATCTTCTAGATAGAAGATAGGGTTTTCAGGGTGTCGAGTAAGTATTCTCGGTTCTTCGATGTGTGGGAAAGTGGTGTTGGAGAAACGGTCCGCTTTCCGCAGGCGTCCGGTGAGCCTCCTCGCTCCCTTTGGTCTCTGTGGGGTCTCACGCTGTACTCCGGTCCTGCAGGAGTCTCCCCGTTTCTCCAACACCTCACTAAAATAAGTGTGAACCTCTTATGCTTCCGGACCAAGAATAGGGGTTTATTATAGTCCACACGTATGGGAATCTCCACTCATTAGCGTAGGTTTTGTTCGCACGTACGTCGCGAAGTGGGATGGAAAACGACGAGACTCCTGTGGGATGCACGGGATAGTCGAGATCCCACAGCGTGCAAAGCGAGCGAGGAAGCTCGACACTCGCCCACGGAAAGCGAGTTGTTTTCCAGACCACGACACACTACATTTCATAACAAAACCATTCTCCCCACTTCTTCTCAACCACGTTGCATTTCGGTATCATCAAATCCCATATTCTGATAAACTATTACAGTTATAAAGTTTGAGAGGGGGAGTCGGAAATGGGGATCTTCTTTCAAGTAGTCCTTCCAGTCATTCTAGTATTCGCATCCGGCTATGCACTTCAGAAAATCCTGAAACTCGAAATCAAGTCCATCTCAACGGTGGCTCTCTATATCATGTTACCTTGCTTAGTCTTCGAGACGTTCTATAACGCGGAATTCGATCGAGACTATTTCATGATGATCGTATTTTCCATACTACTTTTATTTGCTATTATTTTTATCAATAAAATCGCTGCCAAAGTACTTCGGTACGACACAGCAACCGAAAGTGGCACGATTCTATCAACTGCATTCATGAACGCGGGGAACTATGGTTCACCAATTATCTTGTTCGCGTTCGGCGACGAAGGGTTCGTTTATGCCGTCTCCTTCATGGTGCTGCAACAAATCGTCATGAACTTCTTCGGCGTTTATTACGCAGCGAAAGGAACGACCGGAATCAGCATGGCTGTCAAAACCGTACTGAAAATGCCACCGACCCACGCCGTGTGGATCGCCTTACTTTTCAAATACACAGGCATTCCAATATCAGATAACTTCATGTCGAGTATAGATTTGGTCGGGAACGCGACGATTCCGACGATTATGATTCTACTAGGGATGCAGCTTGCTAATATCACGGTGAAGAATCTCGACTGGAGCAAAATATCTTTCGCAGCCAGCCTGCGCCTTGTCGGTTCACCACTGATTGCCTGGGCACTCACCATCGTTCTCCCGATGAGCGACCTGATGGCAAGCGTCTTGATCGTAGCGACCGCCATGCCATCCGCCGCTACAACAACGATGTACGCCGTCCAATTCGACGCCAAACCAGACCTAGTATCCAGCATCACCCTAGTCACCACCCTAATAAGCGTCCTGACAATCCCCATTGTCCTTACGATTATTTAGGCGAGGAATAATGGTTTTGTAAGACTAGAAAAGGACGTACCTCATAGAAAAAATAGAAGAGGTTCCTTCTAGTCCTAGCTGAGGTGTTGGAGAAACGGGTAGACTCCTACCGGATAATAGGACAGTGTGAGATCCCGCAGTGAGCGAGCGAACGAGGAAGCTCACCGACCGCCGGTGGAAAGCGAACCGTTTCTCCAACACCGCTACTCTTCAACTTGGAAGAACCGATAGTACATCCACTAAATACAAAAAGGAGTCCCAATACGGGACTCCTTTTTTAGTCTTCTTTTTTCTTTCTCTCTTTCCAGAACATATATATATTCCCGAAAACAAACACAATACTTATCATAGCTGCAATCGAGGAAAGCTCCACCATATCAGTGAGGGAGCCAACTAGGAAATAACCGAGAAAGAACAACGCGAAAATTAAGTAAACCAAAACGACTCTTCCTTTCGTTCAGACTGTTACCACTATATCATTGATCGGCCGGATACATAAAAAATCTGTACACGGTAAAATCATTTCCTTCTGCAATCTCGAACGATTCGATATTCAAAGAAGAGAAGAAATAGCCGTCCTGCTCTTCGAAAGAAAGGGTCAGTACATACTCCCGGTTTTCCATGAGGGGGATAGGGACGGGGTTTACGATTTCGATCATCCATTCATAAGCGAGGCGCTCGACGAATGCATGGGTAAAGCCAGTCGGTGTGTCATCTAACCAAATCTTCTTCAAAGGTACGAGAGAACGAGAAGGTTGTTCCAATACGATTCCTCCGTTCGTGTAATACTACTAGAATTCCCTTTTCTGAAAATGCTTAAACAGCATCCAACAGTAGTTTTTGTTTGATTTGCTTACGGGTCCGTTTGACGGTGGATAAACTGATCTGTTTTCGAGTGGCGATAAGGCTCATCGGAAGGCCTTTGTACGAAAGAAGAAAAATCTCTTGCTCCAGTGGGGTCAAGCGATGGTGGTGGAGGATATCTAGGAGAAGGAGTGGCTCATCCATTGGACATTCGACCATAGGCGGACTGTGAAGTAAGTGGAGCGTCTGTCGTTTTCTGTGTTCATCTCTGAGGTAGGACTTGAGGTGATACTCGAATTTGTACACGAAGTAGGTAGTGAATTTGCTTAAGGACCCGTCATACTTTTCACAGCATGAATGGTAGATGAAATACGCGTCCTGCAGGAAGTCATCAAACGGTTCGGCGATGCCGAATTTCCGTAGAGAAGCATACAAGAATTTCTCACACTCTACGAATGTCGGGATTTTCATAGGTTCCCTCCTTTCTATTCTATTATTATCTAAATACATATTAAATGGAAGTATTTTCTAGTACAAAATTCACTTTTTAACAACAAAATTGGATAAAAATTGAATTTTTCGCAAAAACGTGACACCAAAAAGCGTTTTTATAACGATTATAGTAGTAGAAAGGAAATAATAGGAAAAGGTGGTTCGTTGCAGTGGATGATATCAGGTTCGAGCGTATTTTGTCGGAGAATAAAGAGCGGATACATTTTCATATTCATCACTTACATATTTATGACGGTACAGGCGAGTATTATGCCGTCGGACAAGAAGCATTATGGCAGGCAGCTCTTACACATGATGAGAAGAAGGGGGCTTTCTCCACCTACGCCAATTGGAAAATTCGCAATGCCCTGATCGACTACATACGGAAACTCTCCCGCCAACAGGATAACGACCAGGCATATCGTGATCAGAGATCCGAGGAAGAATGCTGTTCTGTCGAAGATTATATGGTCGACCATGAGTTGTGGGAACAAGTGAAGGGACTCTTATCTGATAATCAATGGAAGTGGGTAACCTATTTCATCATCAAGGACTATTCTGTGGAACAAATTGCAGCACTAGAGGGCGTTTCGCGGGACGCTGTGAAAAACTGGGGGAGACATGCGCGCAGGAAGTTGAAAGAAGGGCTTCGAGTCGAATGACATAAAAAAGCGCGCATGGGTAGTCAGTCCATGCGCGGATCTCGATTATTTTTCTATTGTAAGGTTGATTCTGTTCAATCCGAGCGCTCGAGCTGCTTGAATCATTCTCTCAGCTTCCGCTTGTGCATCGTCGATTGATATGTCTTTGCGGGAGATACTTAACGTAGTCCCAGAAGTTTCGTATGATGTGCTCTGCGCTTCTTCCGTGAAGACAGGCATTTGCAAAGATGCCGGAGATGGAGTAGTCTGCTCCATCGCGTCATACTTATGCGAGCGGTTAACGCGTCCGCGGATCTTTCTGCCGTGATAGACGACACTCGCGTAAGGGCAGCCAGTTTCGGCTGAGATCTCGCGGTAATTCTTGTCGGTCTCGCCGATCAGGCGTTTTACTTCTTCCAAGTCGTAGTCGTATTGTTTACTCTTTTTTGCCATATCTATATCCCCTTCTTTTTATTATCTACTCACATTGTATACAAAAATGTACAACTTTAATAGTATTCTATAATGATTTTTTTTATTTTTTTGTTTAATTGAACGTTTTGTAAAATAATAGTATACTAACATGCCCCAATATTGGAAGAGACGAATAAGTTAGAAAGAATATGTATGGTAAGGTAATGAAATGTACCTTTTACTTTTTCAACCATAAACAGACGCCTAAGGAAGCGTCTTAGGCGTAGGTTGTTGAAGAAGTGTATAGTTTGGTTTTGTTAGGAAGCATAGTGTTTCGTGGTCTGGAAAACAACTCGCTTTCCGTGGGCGAGTGTCGAGCTTCCTCGATCGCTTTGCTCTCTGCGGGATCTCGACTATCCCGTGCATCCCACAGGAGTCGAGTTGTTTTCCAGCCCCCTTATCCATAGTTAGCGCAAACAAAACCGTGCGTTTATGAGTGGAAATTCCCTTAGTGTGGGCCATTATTGCTAGCTATTCTTGGTCGGGAAGCATAAGAGGTTCCTGCTGATTTTGTAACGGTGTTGGAGAAACGGGTAGACTCCTGCAGGATCGGAGTACAGCGTGAGCCCCCACAGAGACCGAAGGGAGCGAGGAGGCTCACCGGACGCCTGCGGAAAGCGAACCGTTTCTCCAACACCACTTTTCTACACCTGGAAGAACCGAAAATACTCCATAGACACACTGAGACGCCTAAGGAAGCACCTTAGGCGTCTGTTTTTATGGCTTATTTCTTAGATACGGCATGAGGTTCGGTATAAACACCATTCAAATCCGCTTGCAAAGGATAGACGGCGTAATCCGCAAGCTTCCTGGACAAGTAATCGAGTGTGTCACGGTCGAACTGGTCGAATAGGGCAACCATAGTTGGACCGGCACCACTGAGGTACATGCCGAGCGAACCAGCTTCCTCGACGATCCGCTGAACATCCTCGAAGCATGGAATCAATTGCTTGCGATAGGGCTGGTGCCATTGATCACGCGTCATCATCTTCCCGGCAAGTGGCCAATTTTGCTGGGCGAGCGCTGCGACAAGTACATTCGCCGTGCCGCTCGCATGGACCGCATCTTTATAAGAAAGATCTCTCGGAAGCAATTGTCTCGCTTTCTCCGTTTCCACATGATAATCCGGAACGATGGCAAGCCACGTCAGTTTCTCGAGTCCTTCGGTGAAAGGAACGTAATCGAGATTTTCTCCGTCAAAAGTAGAAATCATGATCCCACCGAATATCGCAGGGGCGACATTGTCCGGATGCCCTTCGATATCGCAGGCGACTTTCAACTTTTCAAAAGAAGAAAGCCCGAGTCCCAGCAGGTGGTCGGCGAGTTCAATCCCACCGACGACGGCAGTAGAAGAGCTGCCGAGGCCGCGTGCGATCGGGACGTCACTCGTCAAATGGACCTCGCAAGCGGGAAGTGACTCATGACCTTGTGATTGTGCCGTGTAAATCGCTGACTTGTAAATCAAGTTGTCTTTACCGGATGGAATATAGGCTTGGTCCTGTTCCGGTACGATGAACTGCCAGTCTTCTGCTTGCTGGCAGTCGAGCGTGACATATTTGGATAAGGCGATGCCGATCGAGTCGAATCCCGGTCCTAAGTTCGCAGAAGTGGCCGGGACATGGATTCGGAACGGATTCATGTTGTGACTCCGGATAACGCTGACTTGAACTCGTGGAAGTCGTTTTCAATGACCGTCGGTTTGACTGGGCTAGTATCAATCGCTGTCACCGGGTCTTTCAGTCCGTTTCCTGTCAGCACATGGACGACTTTCGAGCCTTGTGGAATCGTACCTGCTTTCACCTGTTTGATCATGCCGGCGATGGAAGCGCACGAAGCGGGTTCTGCGAATACGCCTTCTTTCTCGGCGAGCAGTTGATAAGCTTCGACGATTTCGTCATCTGTCACTTCATCAATTAAGCCGCCTGATTCTTCCTTCGCTTGGATGGCTTTTTTCCAACTAGCAGGGTTACCGATACGGATGGCGGTCGCAAGCGTCTCCGGCTCTTCTATCACTTGGTTGCGGACGATAGCGGCGGAACCGCTCGCTTCATGACCGACCATCTTCGGCAATCCAAAACCGTGCTTGTCGTGGTATTCTTTGAAACCTTTCCAGTAAGCCGTAATGTTACCAGCGTTGCCGACAGGGATGGAGAGGACGTCTGGTGCTTCGCCGAGCGCATCGCACACTTCGAAAGCAGCCGTCTTTTGGCCCTCAATCCGGTAAGGGTTCACCGAGTTTACAAGCGTGATCGGCTCTTCTTCGGCAATCTTACGAACCATCTGCAGAGCCTGGTCGAAGTTCCCTTTAATGGCGAAAATTTCAGCGCCGTACATGACGGCTTGGGCGAGCTTACCTTGTGCAATCTTCCCATCGGGAATCACGACGATGCAGCGGAGACCGGCGCGAGCGGCGAAAGCGGCAGCGGAAGCCGACGTATTTCCGGTCGACGCACAGATGACCGCTTTCGAACCTTCTTCAATCGCTTTGGCCATCGCCATCACCATACCGCGGTCCTTGAAAGATCCGGTCGGGTTGGCACCTTCGATTTTCACGTAGCCTTCAATGCCGAACTCTTTCGAAATAGTAGGAATCGGAAGCAGCGGTGTATTCCCTTCGTGAAGCGTCAGAGCAGGAGTCTGGTCTGTCACCGGTAATAAATCACGGTATTGATGAAGTAAGCCTTGCCACATGTTAGTTTCCTCCTTCTACTCGATAAATGCTGTTGATCGCTGAGACGGAACGCATGCCTTCAAGGTCGTGCGTAGCCTGTTCGATGTCCTGGTCACTGACAAGGTGGGTCATCAGCGTAAGTTCCCGCTGATCCGGCTGGTCAGTGGAACGCTGGATCACTTGGTCGAATGAAACGCCGTATCCCGCGAACACTTGAGTAATTTCATTCAGTACACCAGGTTCATCCAGAACTTGGAGACGGATATACTTCTTCGTCTGTTTCTCTTTCTTATCTTTCAATTGGTTCGGGAACTGCGGCTGTACTTGGTCCGTACCGGTCGTACCGAGGCGGATGTTTTTCACGACAGCAATCAAATCCGAGACGACGGCCGTTGCGGTCGGAAGTTTACCGGCTCCTGGACCGTAGAACATCGTTTCGCCGACAGCTTCTCCGTAAACGTAAACGGCATTGAACTCATCGTTTACAGAGGAGAGGGGATGTTGGACAGGGAGTAGGCACGGTTCGACGCTGACGGCAACGCCTGCTTCATCGTGTTCTGCCACTCCAATCAATTTGATCCGATACCCGAGCTCTTCTGCATAGCGGATATCGTCTTGCGTCACCCCGCGTATCCCTTTCACCTCCACATCATCGAGTTGGAAAGGCATCGAGAATCCGAGAATCGACAAGATCGCCATCTTACGCGCGGCATCGAGTCCATCTACGTCAGCGGTCGGATCGGCTTCTGCAAACCCGAGATCCTGTGCCTCTTTCAGCACGGTATCGAAGTCGACGCCATCTTGGGCCATCTTCGTCATGATGTAGTTCGTCGTTCCGTTGACGATTCCCATCATTTTCGTAATACGGTCTGAAGCCAAGCCGTCTATGATAGAGCGTATGATAGGAATACCACCTGCAACACTCGCTTCATAATAAAGGTCGGTTTGATGCTGTTGACTCGCTTCATATAATGCAGCGCCGTGCTGGGCGATCAGATCCTTGTTCGCCGTCACGATATGTTTCTTATTTTCAATAGCTTCTAATAATATTGGTAAGGTGTGATCGATTCCACCCATTACTTCGACGATGACATCAATATCTGCATCGCGTGTAATATCTTCATAACGATCGGTCAGCTGAATAGCCTCGCCATGTAGATCGCGCGGCTTCGATAAATCACTGACTAATGCCGATTTAATGGTAACGGCACACCCTGTTTTATGTTGAATCTGTTCCTGATGGTCGCGAAGGATCTCAATGACCCCGCTTCCGACGGTTCCTAACCCTAATAATCCCACGGTAATCGTCTGTTGCATCATTCACACTCCTTGTCCACTTGATGAGTACAATATTCTATATATAAAGGACATTGTAACGGAAACCAGAAGCACTTACAAGAAAATGTCTGAATTAACTTTATATTAAGATTTATGAGATAAAATGAAAAGAGGGGATTTCCTATTTTTACAATAAAATAAGAAAAGAAAACAGCAGTTCCTATAATGAAAAAGTTAATTTCTGTCCCTTTATATAGAGAATAGTCGACAATTATTATAAAAAATCAGTTCTTGACTAAATTTGGAAATAGTTTGATAATAACTATATAGTTCAAAAGAAGGAGGAGTTAGGTATGATCGAAACGCCATTCGGACCGTTACGCGGTCCACTGAGAGTGTATGAAGGGTATATCAGAGAAATCATTGGGGAATACGGGCTGGACGGGAAAGTGGAAGAGTTCCAGCAAGTGGGCAGGGAAGCCGTCTACCGGGCAGATGAAGTCATCGATTCAGACATTCAGCCTGCGCAGCGTAATGTGAAAATGTACCGGCATATCAGAAGCAGTATCCGCTCAGCGATCGGCTGACATACGGAACGCATCAACCGGAAGGACGGCTTCCTCTTTTATTCGGTAATATGTCTATATATCGGTTTGGAACAGGCACTCATCTCCTTGGCTTTGCACCATTCAATCGCTACGTTTAGACTTCTATTTACCCCACACCCTTTGTCCTTGTCGCTCCTTCCGCATTTTTTTCAAGCGGATCCTCTAGACAATTCCCCACATATCTTCTACGATAAAGGTGAAAACGATTCCATGGAGGACCAAAGCTATGACAACAATCAACGATATCGCACAAATGGCGAAAGTCTCTCGTACGACCGTGTCGAGAGCATTGAATAATAGTGGTTATGTAAGTGAAGACGTCAGGAAGCGCATCATGAAAATCGTCGAAGAGACCGGCTACATGCCGAGCCAGTCGGCCAAGTCTCTTAGAACAAAGCGCTCTGGTGTCATCGGCATTATATTACCGCGCCTTAGTACCGAGACGTCCACGAGAGTCGTCAACGGAATCAATGAAGAGCTTGCCAAAGAAGGCTTCCAAATTCTATTGACCGATACAGAACTGAATAAGCAAAAAGAGATCGAATATATCCGCTTGTTGAAAACCCGTCACGTCGACGGCATCATTCTGCTTGCAACGAATGTGAATGAAGAACTGATCAAGGCGATTCACAATATCGACATCCCTGTACTTGCCATTGGGCAGGAACTGCCGGGAGTGCCCTCGTTAGTCTATGACGACTACCATGCAGCTGCGGACCTAACGAACATGCTCATCCACAAAGGGCACGAGCGCATCGCTTTTATCGGGGTAACACACGATGATCCATCTGTCGGTGGACTACGAGAACAAGCTTACCGAGATAAGATGAAGGTGAACGGTCTCGAGATACAGGAAACCTGGATCGGGCAAGGCGATTTCAGCATCGAATCCGGTTATGAACAAATGAAGTCCATTTTGAAACGCAGCAAAGGGCAAGAGCCTACTGCATTATTCGCCGTAACGGACCGTATGGCAATTGGAGCGATGGAGTACTTGAAAGAGCAAGGCTACACCATCCCAGAAGAGATGGCGGTTGTCGGCATCGGTGCTTCCGCGTTGTCTAAATATATCACACCATCTTTGACGACAATCGATTACCATAACAAAGATGCCGGGAAGAAAGCGGCGGAATTGCTACTTCGCCAACTGAAAAATGAAAAAATAGACAAAAAATTCGAATTGACCTATAGACTGATTATGAGAAATAGTGTATAGTTCCAACTGTAAGCGTAATCATGTAATCGTTCACACATTGCTTTTTTAAGCATTTATCTTTTGTGTTCCTAATTCAATTATTGATTACGCTATTATTTTCAACTGATGTGTAATCGATTACATGTTTACACCACAATCAGAAAGGAGAATGGACAGATGGCTGACAACTCAACTATTGCAAAACAGGTCATTGAGGCAGCGGGTGGAGCGGATAACGTAGCTTCTGTAGCCCACTGTGCGACGCGTCTTCGGATTATGCTGCACGATAAAGAAAAGGCGGATATCTCCGCGATTGAAGAACTGGATAAAGTGAAGGGAGCTTTCTACAACTCAGGACAGCTTCAAGTCATTTTTGGTACAGGTACTGTTAACAAAATGTACGAAGAGGTCATGAAACTTGATATCGAGGGCAAATCGAAATCGGAAATGAAAGAGGAGACGAAACAGCAGGGCAACGTATTCCAACGCTGGATCCGTACATTCGGTGACGTCTTTGTACCGATTATCCCAGCCCTAGTTGCAACGGGTCTGTTCATGGGACTACGTGGTCTCGTGACACAACCTGAAATTCTTGCTCTAATCGGACTTACACCTGATGACATTTCGGAGAACTTCCTTCTGTTTACCCAGGTTCTGACGGACACCGCGTTCATCTTCTTACCAGCACTCGTCGCTTGGTCGACATTCAAAGTGTTCGGGGGCAGTCCGATTCTCGGTATAGTACTCGGGCTCATGCTCGTGTCGCCAGCCTTGCCGAACGCATGGGCAGCAGCTGGCGGTGAAGTCGAACCGATCATGTTCCTAGGCTTTATCCCAGTCATCGGCTATCAAGGTTCCGTTCTGCCAGCGTTCATCGCCGGTATCGTCGGTGCCAAGCTTGAAAAAGGATTACGGAAACGGGTGCCGGAAGCGCTCGACTTGATTCTGACGCCTTTCTTAGTACTATTGATTATGATTACATTAGGCTTGTTCGTCATCGGACCAATCTTCCACATAGTAGAAAATGGTATCTTCTCTGCGACACTATTTGTATTGGACTTGCCATTCGGACTTAGTGGTCTGATCATCGGTGGACTTCACCAAGTCATCGTTATCACTGGTGTCCACCACATCTTCAACTTGCTTGAGATTCAGCTTCTAGAGCGTATGGGTGAGAACGCCTTCAACCCACTGATCACAGCTGCGATCGCAGCTCAAGGTGGCGCAGCGCTAGCCGTTGGACTGAAAACGAAAGCGAAGAAAATGAAAGCATTGGCACTGCCATCTGCACTGTCAGCGTTCCTAGGCATCACGGAACCAGCAATCTTCGGTGTCAACCTCCGTTACGTAAAACCATTCGTAATGGGACTGATCGGAGGAGCAGCAGGAGGATTCGCTGCAGCGATTATGAACATCACAGCTTCTGGTATGGCGATAACCGTTATTCCAGGGATGCTACTGTATCTCGACCCGATCTTCTCACTCGTACTCTACTTCCTTGCTAACGCCATCGCGATTGGTGTAGCGTTCGGATTGACGTGGGCATTCGGTTACGATGATAAGATGTTAGAGAAAAAATAAGGTAATCTAATAGAATGTATTTACTACAAAACCCGAACGGTTAGTTCGGGTTTTGTTTATGCCGTCATATGTACATGCATCGCTCCGCTCCGGCAACATACTTCGCTTTCCGCGGGCACGGCCTCAGCCTCCTCACAAAGCAAAGAACGCTTTGATTCGGGGTCTTCACCTCGTGCTGTTCCCACAGGAGTCTGCGTATGTTGCCTACGCTCTAGTTGGTTGATTCTGCTTTTGCTCATTAGAAAGAAAATGATACAAGATAGATAAGTTCTGTTTCTCTATTTCTCGTAAAGTGGGGTGGGAAAAGGCGATACTCCTGCGGGATGCACGGACAACGGTGAGATCCCCGAGGGCATAGCCTGAGGTAGCTCACCGTCCGCCGCGGAAAGAGAGTCGTTTCCCACCCCGCTATCCACTTAACGAGTGAGACAGAACCATTCTCTTAACCTGCAAGTTTAAGTTTCTAACAATGACTTATTACCATTTCATAAATATAGGCAAATATAATGATAAAAATATGATACAATTCATGTAAGAATTCACCATAGAAAGAAGGTAGAGACCATCTATAGAGAACCGATATTCTTACAACCAGAAATGAAAGAACGTATATGGGGAGGCACCGCACTCCGTGATAAGTTCGGCTATGACATCCCGTCTGAACAGACAGGAGAAGCTTGGTGCATTTCCGGCCACGCTAATGGACCGAACGTCATTCAGAATGGTGCACTGGAAGGGAAGACGTTGAAAGAAGCGTGGGAGGACAATCGCGAATTATTTGCGAATGAATCAGGGGAAGAATTTCCTTTGCTCGTCAAAATCCTCGATTCGAAGAAGGATCTTTCCGTGCAAGTCCATCCTGATGATACATATGCCCGCGAAGTAGAAAACCAGAACTACGGGAAGACCGAATGCTGGTACGTCATCGACTGTGAGCCTGGCGCGGAAATTATTTTTGGACATCATTCCAAAAATAAACAGGAATTAGAGCGAATGGTGGAGAATGGAGAATGGGAGAGCCTTTTACGTAGAATTCCGGTTCAACCTGGAGACTTCTACTACGTTCCGAGTGGTACGATCCACGCAATCGGAGCAGGTATTCAAATCCTCGAAACCCAGCAAAGCTCAGATATCACGTACCGTGTCTATGACTACGATCGTGTCGGGAGCGATGGCAAGAAGCGTGAACTTCACTTGGAGAAGTCGCTTGAGGTGACGAACACACCTCACGAGGATCCTGCAATCGAGCGTACTCATAGCTTAGAAGCGGGACTGCGTAAAGAAACTCTGACAGAAGAGACATACTTCTCGGTTTATCACTGGACCCTTGATGGAACGAGTCAGGATTTGAAGACAGAAACCTACCAATTGATGAGTGTCCTCGAAGGAGAGGGAGAAGTCGTAACAGATGGCAAAACGTTCTCCATAGAAAAAGGAGATCATTTCATCATCCCAGCAACAATGGATTCATTTCAATTGAAGGGACAAGCAAAATTGATTGTCTCTCATTCTAATAAAGCCTAACAAAACAGAACAGGAGTGATGTACATGTGGAAAGAAGAATATGATCGATGGAAAGCGTTTACGGAGTTAGATAGTAAGTTGGCGGATGAACTCCTTACCATCGAGAAGGACGAACAATCATTAGAAGACGCTTTTTATAAAGATTTGGAATTCGGAACAGGTGGCATGAGAGGCAAACTCGGACCTGGTACGAACCGCATGAACATCTACACAGTAAGAAAAGCAGCAGAAGGACTAGCTTCCTATGTAAACGATCAAGGGTTGTCGAAGCGCGGCGTAGCAATTGCTTATGACTCCCGTTACATGTCAAAAGAGTTCGCTGTCGAAACGGCACGTGTGCTAGGGCATCACGGTATCCCGTCCTACGTATTCACTTCGCTAAGACCTACACCTGAGCTTTCATTTGCGGTCCGTCATTTACAGACTGCAGCGGGAGTAGTAGTCACTGCAAGCCACAACCCACCGGAATACAACGGATTCAAGGCCTACAACGAAGACGGAGGTCAGCTTCCACCTAAACAAGCGGCATCTATGATCGACTTCGTAAACAAAGTGGAAGACGAACTGAACGTCGAAGCAGCAGATCAACAAGAACTGGAGCAGTCCGGTCTGTTGAACTGGATCGATGAAAAAGTCGATGCTGCTTATATGGAGAAACTGAAAACGGTCTCCATCCAGCCGGAAGTTAAGAAGGATATCTCGCTTGTGTTCACACCACTTCACGGTACGGCGCGTGACCTAGTCGAGAAAGGTCTAAAACAGATCGGTTTCTCACAAGTGCACATCGTCGAAGAACAAGCGAAGCCGGATCCAGAGTTCTCGACCGTCGAGTCGCCGAACCCGGAAGAACACCAGGCGTTTGCTGTAGCAATCGATCAAGGTAAAGCAATCGGTGCTGACCTACTGATGGCGACAGACCCGGATGCGGACCGCCTAGGTGTAGCAGTACCGGATGAGAACGGTGAATACAAAGTACTAACAGGAAATCAGACGGGTGCTTTGATGCTCGACTACATCTTGGAACAGTCTACGAATCTACCAGATAATGGACTATTGATCAAAACGATCGTAACGTCCGAATTCGGTCGCGTCATCGCTGATGCGCATAATACGAAAACGCTGGATACATTGACAGGGTTCAAATTCATCGGAGAGAAAATCCGTGAGTATGAAGAAACAGGCGAATACAGCTTCCTGTTCGGTTACGAAGAAAGCTACGGCTACCTTGTAAAAGACTTCGCGCGTGACAAGGACGCCGTCCAAGCTGCCGTGTTGATCGCAGAAGTAGCTGCTCACTGGAAGAACCAAGGGAAGACGCTCCTTGATGCATTGAACGATCTATATGAAAAACATGGTTACTTCTTAGAAGACCTTCATTCTGTGAAGCTTGAAGGGAAATCAGGAGCAGACACGATCAAGAAGATCATGGATGATTTCCGCGAGGCGGACATCAAAGAAGTCGGTGGCAAGAAAGTCATCTCTATCGAAGACTATGCGACTACGAAGCGTCACTATGTTCAAGAAGGTACGCAAGAAGAAATCGACCTTCCAACATCGAACGTATTGAAGTTCATCTTGGAAGACGATTGTTGGTTCTGCCTCCGTCCATCTGGAACAGAGCCGAAAATCAAATTCTATTACGGCGTGAAAACTGACTCCAAACAAGCAAGCGACGACCTGCTTGCCTCACTGAAGTCCACAGTCAACGAACGACTGCACGCACTGATCTAATAAAAAAGACTCCAGCGCATTGCGTTGGAGTCTTTTTATTTATTCTTAAAGGTAGTTGGTTATTTTGTCTCATAAAAATAGTGGCCACTTTTGCTAATCTGATAAAGCTAGGTTCTGTTCTTGAAATTTATAGCACAGTGGTGTGGAAAACATCGACACTCCTGCGGGATGCACGGACAACGGCGAGATCCCCGAAGGCAAAGCCTGAGGTAGCTCGGCGTCCGCCGCGGAAAGGGAGATGTTTTTCACACCACTGTAAACCTAACTTGTAACAGAACCATACTCCATAATTAAATAAGTAAATAAGCATTAAATCGCCTACCCAAGAAGCTCCGATTCGACATAGAATACACCAATACCCACCCGAAAATCATCATAATAGTTTCATTAAGGGAGATGAGGGAATTAAAGAGGAAACAAATCAAAATTCCTTTTCCCAACATGTCAGGATTGAGACGAAATTGAAAGCGCGGAATCTCAGAAAAGACTTTCAATTCGTTACCAAATCAGCCATAATGGAATAAAATACTGAAAATTCAGATTTAATGAAAGGGTGGGCCAATTTGCTGAACATAAAGATGTTGAAGCCGTACTACGTCAAGGAAGATAAACGCTTTATTCGAGTCGTGTTAGCCTACCAGTATTTTTCATTATTCATTGATCAAGAGTTGTATCAATTCGTCCCGATGGAGTCGAGAGAAATCATCGTAGACAGAAGCCGGAAACGTGTTCATAACGTATTTGATATTTTCGTTTTCCAACGAGAGAAGAAGATCGTGTACGTTTCGGTCGCCGACCTATTAGCCATTCCAGAATTCATCACTCATCTTGATTCGATTGTGTCTCCTTACTATGACGACGATGAACAACTAGAAGGGCAGGAAAGTATGGAGGAAGCGAAGGAAATCATTGTACAGCTGGAGAAAGAGAACTTGCGCCGCTTGATTGATCGCTCTATTGATGAGCAAGACCGTGAATCGTTCGAAGTGCTGACGAATCTATGGAATAACTTAAATAGACAACAGTCCTCGCATTCTTGATAGAAGAGCGAATCCCGTGGATATCATGCCATGGGATTTTTTTGTGCGTTTGCAAGTAGTTACTACCTATTAAGTTAATAATCTTTCATAACTTGCAAAAAAAAGAGAGGTAAACTTTTAATAATTGTTGTATTTATGTATAAAATGTTGTATTTTGGAATTACGTATAGAAAATTCAGTCACTTTGATAGGTTTTGAAGTCGAATGGTAGTTTCTGGTTTACATACAAGAACAGTCACAAAGCTCTGACAGTTTGCGAATAAAGTGTTTAGAAGTCGATTGTTCCCGATTAGAAGGAGGAGCTATGGAAGGCTTAAAAGAATTGCTGGAGAATATCATCAGCCAAACAGAGAATTCCGAGTTGAACACGTCCCAAGAAGTCATTAATGAACTGATTACAAAACTAGATATGTCTCATGTCGAAAAATAAGAGCCGTAGAAGGCTCTTATTTTTGTTTAGTTTGAAATCATACCATTCAGATTAAAGAGAGATAGATAAGGGAACTGGGTTAAATATCCTGTTTCAGCGCTTAAAATAAGTGTAATATCTATGTAAAACTAGCGCGTTTTGAAACGTGAATGTAACGAGGATTAACATGCTACGCTGATACTCCTGTGATATAATGTAAGCCTATGAAACTTAAAAGTTGGTGAATAGATTTTATGAATATAGGACTGAATATGACCCTCGGACTGGTGGTTTCTTTGATCGTCAGTTACGTGCTGGTCTTTCCCGTAATAAAACTTGCAAAAAAATGGCGGATGATGGACCATCCGGAAGAAAGAAAGATTCATACACAGATTACACCGAGGATGGGCGGTTTGGCTATTTTCGGTGGTGTTGTAGCGGGTCTTATTGTTGTGAGGCCTGATATTCCGAATTTCATTTGGATTGCAGTCGGTGGGGTAATCATCGTATTAACGGGTCTTTTAGATGACCGTTATCAAGTACGACCAATTATCAAATTGACTGGTCAGTTGATGGCAACGTTGATTCCGGTCATAGCAGGCGTGACAATCGACTTCGTCAGTATCCCGTTCATCGGAATCATTCAATTGAATGGGGTGCTAGGGTTCGTTGTAACAGTGCTATGGATTATCGGTATTACGAATGCGATCAACTTGATAGACGGCCTGGACGGGCTGGCGACCGGTGTCACGACTATTTCCTTATTAAGTATCGCCGTGATGGCGTTGGCAATCGAACCGCAGATTGCGATCTTCTATCTATGTGTCATCTTGATCGGCAGTAACATCGGGTTCCTGTTCCATAACTTCAACCCGGCTAGTATTTACATGGGGGATACAGGTTCGTTATTTTTAGGATACTCGATGGCAATGATATCAACAGTAGGACTGTTTAAGAATGTGACGCTATTCAGCTTCATCATCCCCGTCATCGTTCTTGCGATTCCGTTGTTTGATACCTTGTTCTCGATCCTGCGCCGCATGATCAACAAACAGAAGATCATGATGCCGGACAACAAGCACATCCACTATCAAATCTTGAACGCTGGATTCAGCCATAGAGCGACTGTTCTGATCATTTACGGATTCAGTGCGTTGTTCGGGGTGTTAGCAATCTTGTTCTCCCTTACACCATTTATCGTCTCACTAGGGATTACAGTAGTTATTTTGATTCTTTTGCATTTGTTCGCAGAAATGACGGGTGTCGTTCAGAAAGGAAAACGACCACTTATCGATATGGTCACCAAATCTCTACCATCTTCAGAGAAACGCAATAAAAAAGAAGAAAAGTCCAAACAAGAACAATAGGAAAGGATACGTTGAGTTATGAAATCCAATGTACGCGACTGGGCAGAACAGAAGTCCAGAAAATATCCGATTCTCCATTCCGTCTATGACTGGGGGAAAGTGGCGAAGAACACCGTCACGTTATCCCACCCTGTCAATTCGAAGAAGGATCAGCACGACCCATTTTTCGTAATCGGTTCCGGACGTTCCGGGAATACACTTCTTCGTACGATGCTTACGAAAGACGATAGCATTGTTATTCCACCGGAGAGTTTCGTTTTAGGGGAAGTGATCCGCAAATTCAAAATGTATCGTTTCATGGAATGGGAAGACTTGTGCGGCGTGTTCTGCTCGGTATTTGAGAGACACCATGGCTTCTCGATGTGGGGCATCGATTTGCAGCCCTTCTATCAGAAGGCGATCCGTCTGCCTGCTGAAGAGCGGAATTTGGAAACATTGTTGAACTTGTTCTATATGCACTATGCATCAGTGAAAAAGCCTGAAGCTACACGCTGGGGTGACAAAACACCGATCAACACATTCTCTCTCGGACCAATCAATCAAGTCTATAAACAGAGTCAGTTCATCCATATCATCCGTGATGGACGGGATGTCGTGAATTCCTATGTGAACGCTGGGCTCTACGACGACGTCGATAAAGCGGCTAGAAGATGGAATTTGAGTATCGATATCGCACGTAACTTCGGTCGAAAAGTAGGCCATGAGCGATACCATGAAGTGCACTACGAAGACCTGGTTCGCTATCCAGAGCGTGAAATGAGGCAAATCTGTTCATTCCTTGGCTTGGAGTTTAAAGAGGATATGCTTGATAACAACAAGGGCCTCGACCAACTGGGAGATGCCGACCAAGCTCACCATACCAACCTGCATAAACCGATCAACGACAGTTCCATCGGTAAATGGAAACGTCAAATGTCGGAGCCAGACCAGGTGAAGGTGCAGGAACTGTGCTCGACAAGACTGCAGCAATTGCAATATCAATGATAAGCTATCAACCTAAACATCATCAGCAAGATGTAAGCGAGGATTATGCATGAAGAGAAATCTAGGAATTGCCAGTATTCTTTTTCTACTAGCGACATTAGTATTGAAAGTATCAGGACTGGGCCGGGACGTCGTCTTGGCCTATTACTTCGGGGACGGTGAAGCAGCAGGTGCTTTCCTGGCTGCTTTCACAATTCCGAACATGCTTTTTTTGTTTTTCAGCATCGGAATGAAGAACTCCTTTGTGCCGAGCTACATAGAAGCTGAGCAACAGGGACAGGGACGCCACCATATGAACCAAGTTTTCACTGGGACGTTCTGGATCAGCCTGTTGATTACGATTCTCGGCGCAGGGACTGCCGGTGTTGTTATTCCGCTTCTTTACCCTGAGTTCAGTCCGGAAACAGAACAAATTGCTGTCATAACGACAGTCATCTTCTTCATTTCTGTTCTGTTTGTCGCGTTGAACTCCGTTCTCGAGGCGTATTTCGATTCGCAGAAGCGGTTTGCGCTTGCTGTGTTGACGCAAGTCATCGTCGTCGCTTTCTCCGTATTAGGACCTGTGTTTTTCGCAGAGGAACTGGGCGTCTATTCGATGGCGTACGGCTATTTAATCGGTGCGATATTATCGCTATTAGTGAAAGTGTTCCTGCTTTGGAGCCGCCAGTTCCCGCGTCTGAAAGCACGACTCGATTTCAAAGAAGTGAAAGACTTCTATATCGTCTTTGTACCAGTCGCGCTCACTGTAGCGGTAGGGCAGATCAACTTGACGGTTGATAATGTCTTCGCTGGCTACTTCGGGGCAGGCACGATCAGTTATATCAACTATGCCCGCCACCTCGTCCAGTTCCCACAGGCGATGATCGGCATGACAATCGGAATGATCATCTTCCCGTTATTGTCGAAAGCGGCAGCGGACGGTAGCCAGAAACTGTTCAAAAGAGGCATCGAACAAGGAATGAACACGATGTTCTTTATCTTGGCACCTGCACTGTCAGGCATGATGTTCTTGATGCCTGAAATAGTGGAAGTGCTGTTCGAACGCGGACAATTCAGCGGGGAAGCATCCGAAGCGACAACTTATGTTGCGTATTACTATGCAGGATCCGTATTCTTTTTCAGTCTTCATAACGTCATCAACAAAGGATTCTACTCGCTTAAGAAAGGCCATCTCATCCTGGTGATCGGCGGAGTCGCTATCGTGTTGAACGCTGTATTCAACTATGTGTTCACCCAGTGGATGGGGTACCTTGGTATTCCGCTTGCTTCCTCAGTCATGGGAGGCGTTTATGTAGGAGGTTCTTTCCTACTGTTACTGAGGCTGATCGGCGGGCTTAATCTGAAGTTCATCGCGGTCGAGTACGGTAAAATCCTCGTCGCAACCGGAGCCATGGTGGCAGGTCTCCTATTGCTGGGGCCATTGTTCAGTTCCTGGGCACCGTTGTTGTTCATCGTTGTCATCAGCTTGATCGGTGCCATCATCTACACAGTAGTCATCCTTGCCCTAAGGACACATACTACAACAGTGATAATTGATAAATTCAGAGGGAGATAGAATCTGTCTTCCTCTTACCCGAAATATGATTATAGAAAAGGTAAGGTGAGCAACGTGTCGCTTAGCAACAAAGAGTATCTATTTATCCCGTTATCCATCCTCGCCCTTGTCATTGGAGCGGCATTCGACAATCAAATCGTCGGACTGGCTATTACGTTGGGCTTTGGTCTGTTTGCTTTATGGAATACCAAAGCAGCGCTGGCCTTTTTGTTTCTGTATTTCCCTGTACGGAATTTCCTCATAGAGTTTAACCCGGCTTTAAAAGGGATAGGGGATATTATCATCCTGTTTTCTCTATTGAAAGTGTTTTATTGGTACCGTAAAGATTGGAAGTCGCTATTCAAGTTCGAATGGTTCGAATATGCTTATTTCGGATTTCTTGCAATCGGTGCAGTCGTTGCGTTCTTCAATGACGTATCGATCACAGCGATTATCTTTCAAATTAGAGCATTCGTCTTATTCTATCTGCTTTACTATATTGTGAAACGAATCAAGGTTTCTCAGGAGGATATCAAGCGTGCCGCATGGCTTGTGTTAATCACATCGATCGCCATCGTCATTCAAGGACTAGTCGAAAAGCTTTCCTTGAGAACCTTGTTCCTTCCTCAATCATGGGTTGATTTAGGGCTTTCGCCGAAGAACGCAGGACGCATCTATGGCTTGGTTGGAAACCCCAACATGTTGGCCGTTTATTTATCCTTTAGCTACCTTGCTATTGTGCACTTGAAAGACCAAATACTCGGTTCCCGTTACATGAAGATTTTCTTGAATATTACCCTTGTTGCCATTATGGGTGTATGGTTCCTGACGTATTCACGAGGAACATACATCGCTCTCGGAGTAGCGATGGTTGTCTATTTGATCATGACGAGAAATTGGCAGCGGTTCGTGCACTGGGCAGTCGTTCTCGTAGCTGGAATCGTCTTAATCGGACTTCCGACGAATATGATCACGGCGTATGTGGAAGGGTCGAACTTCGGAACAGAACAGAAGCAAAAGCGTCAAATTGAAGGATCGAACGAATCCTTGGGTGATCGTTTGCGCGGAACGTTTGATGAAGAAGAATTGGAGTCGAGCCGGGCGTTAGGTCGATTGTATATCGTCAACAAAGGCTTTGATATTTATCAGGACCATCCGATTGTGGGTACTGGATTTGCAACATTTGGAGATTCTGCGACCCTCTCATATGGTTCACCGATTTACGAAGACTATGAAATCGAACGCCGTTTCTATTCGGATAACCAGTACATCCAGATTATCGTACAAACTGGTGCCATCGGGGTTCTATTATTTGCTGTATATTTGCTGCACATGCTTTACAGAACGGCAAAGGAACACAAGAACAACAGTCACTTCTCTTCCGTCATGGTCAGTGTGCTGCTCGGGGCGTTTGCTGCTGGGATGGTGTATAACATTTGGGAGATGGACGTCTTCACCCTGTTCTTCTTCCCGATGCTCGCCTTTCTGTTACATGCACGTACGCTCCACAGTCTGAAAACTGAAGGATATTAGGGGAGATTATATGAGTACTAAACGCATTTGTGTCATTACGAATATGTATCCCGGTCCATTAAGCAAGACATTCGGCGTTTTTGTCCACAATCAAGTGGCTTCACTGCGGGAAAATGGGCATCAAGTCGATGTTGTAGCTATAAATGACCCAAGAATGGGGAAGAAGTATGTCATAAGAAAGTATCTCTCATGGCTGCTTCAATTCCTGTTCACTTTCCTATTTAGACGAGGTAAGTACGACGTCATCCATGCGCACTATGTGTTCCCGAGCGGCATGCTCGCTAGATTGATGAAGAAGTTTTCGAAAGCGAAACTCATCGTCACGGCGCATGGCGGGGACATCGACAGGATGGCCAGAAAGAATGCGTTTATTTTTAACCAGACGAAGCGAGCCTTACAGGAAGCGGATGGTGTTGTGGCTGTCGGGGAACGATTAAAGCAAGACATAGTAGCAGATTTCCGTGTTAAGGAAGATAAAGTTGAAGTCATGAGCATGGGCGTGAACAGAGAGGTCTTTAAGCCTGTGCCAAAGCAGCAGGCGAAGCAGGATTTGAACCTTGATCAAGAAGATTTCCACATTCTCTATGTCGGAAACATTATCAGGGCGAAGGGGATTGCTGAATTGCTGGAAGCATATAAAGGTCTTTCTTCTGAAAAGGTTCAGCTTCATCTGATTGGTGAAGTGAAGGAACCAGCTTTCAAAGAGGAACTAGTGGAGACAGTCGAACGTGATGAAATCAAGGGCGTTCACTTCCGCGACTCTGTACCTCAGAAGCAACTGTCCAGATGGATGTCAGCAGCCGATTTGTTCGTCCTCCCGTCTCATATGGAAGGACTTGGACTGGTAGCTCTCGAAGCGATGGCTTGCCATACACCGGTTGTCGGAACCGACGTAGGTGGTCTATCGGTCGTCTTGGCTGATCAAGCGGGTGAACTAGTACCGCCTAAGGATCCTGAGGCGCTTAAGAATGGTATAATGAACGTGATGCAGAACGAAAAACAACGTAAACTTTATGTGGAGAATGGCGAGGCGGTTGCGTCTCAACATGATCACAAACACTTACTGAAACGTTTGGAAATGTTATACGAGTAGATTGGAGTGACAGATTGTGAAAAAAGATAAAAAACTCATGTTGATTTCCTCAGTCGGGGGTCATTTAACGCAACTTCTCCAATTAAAGCCTCTCTTTTCGAAATATGAGTATCATCTTGTCACTGAGAAAACGGAAATAACTAAAGAAATGAAACACGATCACCCGGTCTCCTTCTTGACGTATGGAGCCCGGAACTATCCAATTAAATACATTTTTAAATTCTCTTTCAATATTATCAAATCCCTTTTTCTATTCTTGAAACATCGTCCGGATGTCATTATTACGACTGGCGCCCACACGGCCGTGCCAATGTGCTACATCGCTAAGTTGTTCCGGAAAAAGGTGATTTACATTGAAAGCTTTGCAAAAACATCGTCACCGAACCTTTCTGGTAAACTGATTTATCCCATTGCAGACTTGTTCGTCGTGCAATGGGAGTCGATGAAGAAAGTCTATCCGAAAGCCGTGAATGGAGGGTCGATCTATTGATACTAGTCGTACTTGGTACACATGAACTCCCTTTTTACAGGTTGCTTGAAGAAGTTGAATCTCTGAAAAAATCAGGTGTCATCAAAGACGAAATCATCGTTCAGAACGGAAACACGGATTATTCTTCTGACGTGATGGAGATGCGTCCGTTCATGTCCTATCCGGAAATGGACAAGCTGTTCGAAGAGGCGTCGCTGGTCATTACGCATGCCGGCACAGGATCTGTCACGACGGCCCTCAAGAAAGGGAAGAAAGTCATTGCCGTTTCCCGTCTGAAAAAATACGGGGAACACAATGATGACCACCAGCTTCAACTTGTCGATGTCTTTGAAGAGAAGGGGCACATCTTGAGTTGGGGAGAAGGTAAAAGTTTGAAAGATGCTATCGAAGCAGTAGAAGACTTCGAGCCGGAGCCATTTGTTTCCGGAAAACAGCAAATGATCGACATGCTGGAAGATTATATCGATAATCTTTAATTCTCTTGGAAAGGAAGTGCCGATGTGAAAGTAAAAAAAGCTATTATTCCAGCGGCAGGCCTCGGAACCCGTTTCTTACCAGCTACGAAAGCCCAGCCGAAAGAAATGCTGCCCGTTGTGGATAAACCGACAATCCAATACATTGTAGAAGAAGCAGTTGAATCCGGAATTGAGGACATTATGATTATTTCCGGCCGTGGAAAGAGAGCGATTGAAGACCATTTCGATAAATCGTATGAACTTGAAGAGAAGCTTGCTCAGAAAGAAAAGTATGACCGTTTGGAAGAAGTCAAGTACATATCTGACTTGGCCAACATCCACTACGTCAGACAGAAGGAACAGCTTGGTCTGGGACATGCGATTCTATGTGCGAGACAGTTCATCGGCAACGAACCGTTTGCCATTCTGTTAGGCGATGACATCGTTTATTCTGATGAACCGTGCTTGAAGCAATTAATCAACGTGTTCGACGAAGAACAGTGCTCGGTTGTTGGCGTTCAGACGGTACCTGATGAGAAGGTGCCGAGCTATGGTATCGTTTCTCCTAAGGGATACGCTGAAGGTGGTTCGACAGAAGTAGAAGACTTAGTCGAGAAGCCTGATTTAGAAGATGCGCCATCTAACCTGGCGATCATGGGACGCTACGTATTGACCCCTGAAATCTTTGATATCCTCGAGTCTCTTCCACCTGGAGCAGGGAATGAGATTCAATTGACGGATGCAATCAAAGAGTTGCTGCACAATCAGAAAGTTCTTGCCCACGAATTCCAAGGGCATCGCTATGATATCGGGAACAAGCTAGGATTGATTGACGCTACGCTCGATTTTGCACTCCGTAGAGATGATCTTCGAGAAGAAGTTCTGCGTTTGCTAAGCGATAAACTGGAAAGAGCCTAAATTTCCCTTTTACGCTGTAAAGCAAGTCAACAAGTGTTACAATGACCTCAAGAATCCTTGTGGGATCTAGATATAATATTTACTCAAAATAGAAAACATAATGTAATGGAGGTTCTATCGTATGACGAATTTAAAACAACAAACCATTTCTGCACACGGTGGCGAACTGATCAACCGCGTTGATGAGTCAGCAAAGCAAAAAGCAGAATCGTTAAAGCAACTTACCGTTTCTAACTGGGCTGTATCTGACCTGGAATTGATCGGTATCGGTGGCTTCAGCCCACTACAAGGTTTCATGAGCGAGAAAGATTATACACGCGTCGTGGAAGAACTTCGCCTAGCTGACGGAACGGTTTGGAGTATTCCGATCACGCTTCCTGTAACAGAAGAAGAAGCGGAGACAGTACAAGTCGGTGAAGAAGTAGCGCTTAAAGGTGAAGACGGTATTACTTACGGTATCATCGAAGTACAAGAGAAATACCGTTACGATAAAGAGAAAGAAGCACAAAACGTCTATGGAACAACAGACGAGGCACACCCTGGTGTGAAGAAAGTATTCGAAAAAGGCAACGTCTACCTTGGCGGACCGATTACACTAGTCAATCGTCCAAGCCACGGTCAATTCGAAGATTATTACCTAGATCCAGCAGAGACGCGTCAGCTGTTCGCGGACCTTGGTTGGAAGACAGTTGTCGGTTTCCAAACACGTAACCCGGTTCACCGTGCACACGAGCACATCCAGAAGACAGCCCTAGAAGCAGTCGACGGTCTATTGTTGAATCCGTTGGTAGGGGAAACGAAGTCTGATGATATCCCTGCTGATGTCCGTATGGAGAGTTACGAAACAATTCTGAAGAACTATTACGTAGATGATCGTGTACGTCTTGTCATTTATCCAGCTGCGATGCGTTATGCGGGACCACGTGAGGCGATCCTTCACGCGACAGTACGTAAGAACTACGGTTGCACGCACTTTATCGTCGGTCGTGACCATGCTGGTGTAGGCGACTACTACGGCACTTACGATGCACAGGAACTTATCAGTCAGTACGAAGATGAACTTGGTATCGGTATCTTCAAGTTCGAGCACGCTTTCTACTGCACCGTTTGTGAGAACATGGCTTCTGCAAAGACATGCCCTCACGATAAAGAAAACCACGTTCACTTAAGTGGTACGAAAGTCCGTGAACTTCTACGTAACGGCGAGCGTCCACCGAAAGAATTCTCTCGTCCTGAGGTAGCGGATGTTCTGATCAAAGGAATGAAGAACTAAAGGCAGGAGCCACTCATGACATTCGAGATGTTTTTAGTCATCTTTATTATCTTACTGATGCTGGTCGGGTTATTTTTTGAAATTGCCCGGCCAGATCTTTTAGTATTCTTTGCTTTGTTTTTATTCATCATGCTCGGCGTCGTCTCCACAGAGGAGGCGCTTGTCGGCTTTTCCAATGAGGGCGTCTTTACGATTGCTCTCCTTTTCATTATTGCGAGTGTGTTTGAACGGAGTGGACTGGTAGAACGGTTCATTACGTATTTCCTCAGAAAAGCGAAGTCGAACCGTGGTGCACTCTCAAGGTTACTCGTTCCGATTTCCGTCTTGTCGGCTTTTCTCAACAATACGCCGATTGTAGCAACATTGACGCCGATTGTGCGTAAGTGGGCATCAGACCATGACGTATCACCGTCTAAATTTTTGATTCCGATTTCGTATGCATCGATTCTCGGCGGAACGATTACGTTGATGGGTACATCGACGAACTTGGTGATTCATGGCCTATTGCTAGACAACGGCTTAGCAGGTTTCTCCTTCTTCGAGCTAGCTATCGTCGGTCTCCCAATTACATGTTTGGGGCTCCTATATCTAGTGCTGGCAGGGCCGAAAGTGCTCCCAGATCATAGAAGTTTAATTGAAAAGGTTAATGAGAATACGAAGGATTATTTGAGTGAACTGGTCGTTCAATCAGATTTTCCGTATATCGGCAAGACGATTGAAGAAGCCTCACTTCGTAACCTCAAAGGACTTTATTTAATTGAAATCTTCCGAGAAGGAGATTTGATTAGCCCAGTCACACCGGAAACTGTTATTCACGATGGAGATCGTCTTATCTTTACAGGTATGATTTCCACGATAGCAGAACTGCAGAACCGTAAAGGTTTGATGCTGGATACAGGAACAGATTTGTCGCTTGAGAAGTTGAAGAACAAACGGAATTCTGTACAAGAAGTAGTGATATCTTATCAGTCGAACTTAATCGGCAAAACAATCAAGGAAAGTCGCTTCCGTGATCGTTACGATGCCGGAGTACTGGCGGTTCACCGAAATGATGAGCGAGTCGAAGGGAAAATCGGTGATATCAGACCGAAAGCGGGAGATATACTTCTCCTAGTTACAGGGGAAAAATTCAACCGCACTCCTCATGAACATCGCGATTTCTATGTAGCAACACCGATTGAAAGAGAAAATGTATATAAGAACGAGCGGGAGGGTTGGATTTCACTTGGACTTCTGACACTTATGATCGGCTTAGTGACGTTTCAAGTGCTCAGTATTTTCCAAGGGATGGTCATCGCGGTCGGTATCATGTTAATCATGAGAATGATGACTCCGACGGAAGCGAAACAATCCGTCCAGTTCCAAGTCTTACTGCTTATCGCAAGTGCACTTGGTATAGGGAATGTCATCATATTGACTGGCACGGCAGAATGGTTAGCTTCCCGTCTTGTTGATGGTTTAGCACCATTCGGTCTGTTAGCAGTAATAATTGCCGTTTACTTCATGACGAATGCTTTGACGGAGTTGATTACGAATAATGCTGCCGCTGTCATCATGCTGCCGATAGGGCTTGAGGTGGCTGCTAGAAGCGACATGAACCCGATGGGTATTGCGTTGTTAATTGCCGTAGCAGCTTCTGCAAGTTTCCTATCACCAATTGGCTATCAAACGAATCTGATTGTCTATGGTCCAGGTGGTTATCGATTCAAGGACTATGTCAAAGTAGGGTTCCCATTAACCCTCATTGTTATGGCAACAACCGTCTCAATCGTATATTTTTGGGTATTATAGGAGGTTAACAATATGAAATCTACAAATATAACATGGCACGATTCCAAAGTAACGAAAGAAGCTCGTCAGAAACAAAAAGGACACAAGAGCCCTGTCATCTGGTTCACAGGATTATCTGGTTCTGGTAAATCTACTCTTTCCGTAGAAGTAGAAAAAGCACTCTACGAATCCAATATTCACTCTTACCGTTTGGATGGAGACAACGTGCGCCACGGTCTGAACAAGAATCTTGGTTTCAGTCCAGAAGATCGTAAAGAGAACATCCGTCGTATCGGTGAAGTGGCAAATCTGATGAGCGATGCAGGACTTGTAACGTTGACAGCTTTCATTTCTCCATACCGTGAAGACCGCGACGAAGTAAGAGAACTGATGGATGAGAAAGAATTCATCGAAGTGTACGTGAAATGTTCCCTTGAAGAAGCGGAAAAGCGTGATCCGAAAGGCTTGTACAAAAAGGCACGTTCGGGTGAAATCAGTGGTTTCACAGGTATCGATGCTCCGTATGAAGAGCCGAATGCACCAGAATTAGTCGTTGAAACGGACCAACAGACGTTGGAGGAATCCGTAGCATCCGTCATCAACTATCTCCGCGAGAACGACTATATCGATGCCTAAAAGTATCACGTCTGGAGGACTGGACATGCAATTTGTAATTCAAGCAGCTTTAGAAGCGGGACGTAAAATCATGGACATTTACGAAACGGATTTTGAAGTCGAATATAAAGAAGACGAATCTCCACTTACAATTGCCGATCAAACTTCTCATGAAATTATCAAGTCCGTGCTTCAGGAGCACACGCCGGACATTCCGGTTTTGAGTGAAGAAGGGAAGGGCATCGCCTATGAAGACCGCAAGCAGTGGGACCGTTTCTGGCTGGTCGATCCGATTGATGGGACGAAAGAATTCATCAAGAAGAACGGAGAGTTCACGGTTAATATCGCTCTGATAGAGGATGGTCGTCCTACAGCTGGAGTGATCTATGCACCTGCACTAGATGACCTATACGTTGCGGAGACAGGTAAAGGGGCTTATAAAGTTTCTGGCGTTTTGAAAGAAGGGAATCGAAATCCTCAATCACTTCCATTAAAGCAACCCGAAGCTACGAAAGCGAATGTTGTCGCTAGTCGTTCTCACATGTCAGAGGAGACGGAAGCATTCATTTCGACCTTAGGAGAAACCTATGATCAAGTCGATACGATTTCAGCGGGTAGTTCTCTGAAGCTTTGCCTTGTTGCTGAAGGGAAAGCGGACTACTATCCTCGCTTCGCCCCTACTATGGAGTGGGATACCGCTGCCGGACAAGCAATTGTGGAATGTTCGGGAGGCGTAGTGAACACGGTCCTGGATTCAGGGGAAGAAACGGATACGCCACTATCCTATAACAAAGAAATTCTAAAGAATCCTTGGTTACTAGCCAAACGATAATAAAAAAGCCGTACCCTTCTCCGATCGAGAAGGGTACGGCTTTTTTTATGATTGGAAGTATTCGATAGCCATCGCAGCTGTATCCAGTGCCTGCTCCTGTAGATGAGTGATATCTGGCTTTAATTCCATCGAGCGCAAGACGGTTTCTCGTAACGATAGATGGTCCCAGTCTTTTTGATTGATATGACCAGCAGTAGGCTGACGGCAGGCATTAGCAAATGCATCCACTTTCGGATCATAAGAAAGGGCGACGAACGGTGTCTCTGAGACAGCAGCGAACACCAATGCGTGCAGCCGCATCCCAATTAGAAGACGGGAAGAACCAATGGCCTTTTGCTTATCTTCCGTTGATAGAGAGGAGGGAAGGATGATACTTTCACTTCTCATCATGGAAGCGATTCTTGTGGAGCACGTTTCGTCACCCTTCCCGTGCATGGGTACGAATACAATCTCGTATCCGTCGTTAACAAACATGTCCAACGTTCGAGCGAGTTCCTGGAAGCTAGTATGACTATCCGGCCAATCTCTTACGCTTACAGTAATGACATTATCTTTCTTAGGAACATAAGGAGGCATCCAACTAACAACAGGGTCCGGCACAACTTCGATAGGAGAGGAAATGCCGATTTCCTTCAATAAATTAGAAGAAGTTTCGTCGCGAACGGTAAGCTTCACATTCCGTCCAAGCACGAACTTCACAACTTTCCTGCTGATCGTCCGTTGAAAAGGTCCCATTCCTTGCGCATAAACAAACACCGGCTTACCAAAGCATTTAGCAACCTGGATAATGGAGGTGTAATAAAGAAGAGAGTGGAGCCCCGTCACATCTTGCAGCAAGCTCCCACCTCCGCTTAAGAGACCATCCGCTTTCCGGATTGTTCGCAAGACAAGAGATGGCTTCCAACGGTCGACAGCCTCTACCTGATATGTCTTGTTTGTGTGAACAGGATCGGCAGACAACACCGTCAATCGAATGGTAGGATGCAGTTCACGTAGTTGCTCAATGATAGAACGGAGAATCGCTTCATCTCCAGAATTGTGAAATCCGTAATAACCTGATAAGACAAGATGCATGGTTGTTACCTCCTTTTCCATTTCGCAAGGTATGGCTGTATCTCTTTCACTTTGAATAAAACAAGCAGAGCGGCGTACACGACGGCTCCGATGAAAATGGCGCCCGTACTGTAAAGCATCGACTCAAGCCGACTCCATTCATACACATTCACCCAAAGGAGCGGAAGGCCGATAAGTGCCCCCATCATGATACTGCTGATGACTGCTTTCCATCCGTCACCGGTTGAAGGGACGGTGATCGTCCGCTGAATCACGATTCGATTGGCTACATGCAGTAACATAAATAGAACTAACGTCGCTAAGGCGGCTCCGAGGAGTCCAATCGAATAAACACCAATTATGTTCAATCCCGTCTTAAGAAGAGCGGCACCGAATACGATAATCGATGCAATCCAAGGCTTACCGAGTCCTTGAAGGATCCCGGTTCCTAAGATGGAAAACGACATGAAGATAGAGCTGATAACGATGACGGCAAGAACACCACTTTGTTCGGAGTTTGTGAATAACGCTATATTCAATGGAACACTTAAAACAAGCAATCCGATACCCGCTGGCCATGAGAGCAAATGTGTGTAAGTCAGCGCTTTTCGAATCGTCTTGCTAATTTTGTCGTATTGATGGTCGACAAGACGCTTAGATACGGACGGAATCAATGGCAAGACCACCGATGCAGCAAAGACCGTCGCCACTTGCACTAATACAATCCCACGGCCGTATAGTCCGTACAAATATGTAGCATCTTCTTTCCCCTGCACATTCAATACATAAGGAATGGTCAACGAGTCGACTACGTTCATCAAAGCGAGTGTCAATGAACCAAATGCGATTGGTAGGGAAATGGCTAAAATCGTTCGACTTTGATGCCGTAGCTTCTTAAAGGGAAGTCTTCTGATAGAGAAATCAGGAGCCTGCTTCTTGCTCCATAAATAAAAGAACGAAACTAGCACCCCGATGATCGTTCCAGCCATTACTCCGGCGGTTACCGTTTCATATCCAGCATTCATTTGTACTAAGACGTAGGCCACTCCTAAGGAAAGGAAGACTCTTGCGGTTTGTTCCAAAACCTGCGACACCCCAGTTGGAGTCATGTCTTCAAATCCTTGATAATATCCTCTGTAAACAGCCATGAACGGGGCGAGTAATAACGTAAACGATACAATCATGATGGATAGTTTCGCATCAGGCTCTCCGAACAACTTACTAAGAGGCCCACTCAGTAAGAATAGGGTCAACCAACTGAGAATACCGAAGACAATCGCAATCATCCTGGCTGTGTGGAACAGGTCTCTTATCTGTTCTGAGTCTTTATTCTGTCTAGATTCCGCGATAAGCTTCGATAGCGCCACGGGGATACCAGCTACAGATAAGAACAAAGCGATCATATAAAAAGGATAGACCATATTGAATAGCCCGAGAACTTCATCGCCTGCGATATTTTGTAAAGGAATCCGAAAAAATGCCCCTAGTGCCTTAGAAATAAGTGCAGCCAGGGACAATACCAATGTACTTCTAATAAGTTGTCTTCGCGTCATGATGTGCGTTTCAACCTTTTCTTGATGATTTGGACGACGAATCGTGGAAGAGATGTCATTCGGCGCCAGCGCTTCGGCTGACTCAGTAGACGGTACAACCATTCCACATTGTACTTTTGCCAAGAGACAGGTGCACGCTTGACGTCTCCTGCGATGACATCGAGACTTCCTCCGACACACAAGAAAATTCCCTTATCGAAATAATCGATATTCTGAGAAATCCACCTCTCCTGCTTCGGTACACCGAGACCGACGAAGGTCAAATCAGGGTCTGCTTCTTTCACTTTCTTACTTACTGATAAATCGTCCATAGCGAAGTATCCGTCATGAACGCCGACGATTTCGATGTTCGGATAATTGTGGCGGATATTCTCTATCACACGTGTGAGAGCATCCTCGTAAGTTCCTAGTAAGAAAATCTTGTATCCTTTGATATTAGCGATCTCTAACAGGTCAATCATTAGATCGAAACCTGTGACGCGCTCGGGAAGGGGATTGTTGAGAAGCTGTGAGGCTCTTACAATTCCGATTCCGTCTGCAGTAATATAATTCGCTCTATGTAAATGACTCATATAATCCGAATCATCATGGGCTTGCATGACAATCTCGGGATTAGCGGTGATCACAAATGACTTTTCGTTTCGCATGATGTGTTCATCCAGCAGCTTGATCAGCGCCTTATGCTGGACGCATGCAAAGGGAATGCCCATAATGTTAACTTGCTTCATTCGCTGTAAGGCTCCTTTTGTATTTCACTTCTATACACTTGCTAATATACCATAAAAAATGGGATAAACCATATGGTTTATCCCATTTTTCTATCTTGTGACCTAGATTATTTGACAACATCCAATGTTTCTAGCAAAGTTCCGTAAGAACCACCGTGGCTGTAAATGAACGTTTGATCGTGGTCATTGTCCAAGATGTTCTTAGGTACGATGCGGTACCATGTGCCATCTGCTTTCACTTCATCAAGTGCAGCAACAGTAGCACCGGTTTCTAGTCTATAAAGCTTCGTATCGGCATCGACTTTCGCAGCGGAGCGGACATTCGTCCCTTGCAGCGTAACAGCCAATGGATATTTGCCCAATTCTTGTTCTACTTTGAATCGGTTGCTCAAGAAGTTGTCCATTTGGTACATGTAGCTTGAAATCTTCTCTCCCCAGTAAGGGTCAGAAGCGTAACGGACGTTCATACCAGTACTCTTGTTTCCAAGGTGAGCACCGTTATAGCGCCAGTCCGATTCGTCGAAGTAGCCAGGTACGATGAATTCTTTCGCAGCATCTAGGATACCGTCTTCGTAGCTGTCGTAAGTGTAAGCATTCTTGAATGGATCGGAATCGACAGCGTTGATACCGAATAGGTTGTTTTTCTTCGTTGCGATGTCACTAGTTCCCCAATTACTTTCTAAGATTGCGTGGGAAAGTAGATACATAGCGTTCGTGCCGTACATTTCTTCTGCTTTCTTGAATGATGCTCCAAGACCTAGAAGTGGACTGTTCGGGCGTTTTTCTTCGATGAAGGCATCAAGTTGTGCTGCCGTGTAATCCGTTTCTGTGTAAAGTGGCATGCGGTTGAAGTATTGATAAGCTGTGCCGACTTTGTTACCACTTGCATCATAGAATGTGCTTCCGTTCCAGCTATAGTACTTGTCTCCTGAATCTAAGAAAGAAGGAGCTTTACCATAAACATAGCTTGATTTGGATTCTGTGATCGGGTTGTAAAGCTTGTGAACTAAGTTACCATTTGAAACGACATAGTGGGAGCGGTCTTCGATTGCGTTCGTAGGAACAAGGTTGACCGTTCCAGGAGCTACGTAACCGACTGTGTCTGCCACTTGGACCTTCACCCAATCTTCTGTCGCTTCTTTGTAATCAAGTTCGATTCCAGATGTGACATAAGTTGCGGAAGAACTCAATGATTCACTTGTGTAGATGGTCGTGAATTTGTTGCTGACAGCTAGGCCGTCGTTGACCCACAGTACATTGTTTCCTTTTAATACGACTTGGTTGCCAGAAGCATTCTTCTTAGCAGCGGAGAACGTGTCGTACTCATCTGCCACTTTGAATCCTCCGTCTTCGTCAATTGTAGCGGTACGATAGGTCACTTTTTCCTCCTTAGGATTGATGACATTCATCATACGCACGATAACACCAGAAGCTTGTGCACGTGTAGTTGGGGCTTTCGGGTCGAAGAAGATGTTATCGTTCGAATCTTTCTTACCAGTCAATACTTCGAGGTTGACGAGGCGTTGAACCGATTCCTTGGCATAGTTTCCGATCTTAGAAGAATCGGAGAAGTTGATGTTTGCTTTCTCAGAAACGACCCCTTTAAGGTCTAAAGCTCTCATCATCATGACTGCCATTTGCTCACGGTTGATTTCTTCACTAGGACGGAACGTGTTGTCCGGGAATCCTGTGATAAGATCGTGGGAACTTCCGGCGTTGACCGCAGGATAGAACCATTGACCAGGTTTAACATCTTTGTAAGATGGAGCGTCGGATATAGCGGCCACAGATAATTCACCTGCTGCTTCCAGCTCAAGGTCCAAGGACCTTACTAGGAAGGCTGTGAATTCTGAGCGTTTGACGGATTTCTGGGGTTTGTATGTACCATCGCCATATCCCTTTAAGATACCTTCATCAATCAGTGTTCTCATTTCATCTTCGAAGAAGTGTCCCGAAATATCATCGGCGGCTTGCACCTGTTTCAGCGGGACAATAGAAGCCAAAATGAGGACTAGACAAAAAATATAGAAATTCTTTTTCATTAGAAAGGCGTCCTCCTTAAGTTTAGTTACATAAAATACTCTACCAAAAAAAATGATAGAATAATAGTCACTATTTGCCAAAAACAATCGAAAAAAGAAGAAATAGGAAAATTCATGATAAATAGGACAATAGTGCAGTGGTAAGCTAGGGATATAATGACTAATTTACAAACCTTTTTCAAAATAGTACGAACGAATCCTTTTTTATGGTTGAAATTCCACGTATAATGTCGATAGTAAGAATAAGAAGTTTAATAGGAAAGGAAGAGTGTCGAAAAATATGTTTAAAGGAAAATGGAGGGTTCTTGCCGTTGCGTTAGTAAGTTTCCTAGCGCTGACCGTCTTGCCTGTGTCCGTTTCAGCAGCTTCTCTATCAGATGTCCCTGATGCTTATGCCGATGAAGTAGAATACTTAATCGACCAAGGTATTGTCACTGGATATACCGATAATACGTTCAAACCTAAGAATAAGGTGACACGTAAAGAAGCAGCCACTATGATCGGAAAAGCTTTGGATTTGAATGGTACGAAGAGGAGTACATCATTCCCAGATGTAAGTAAAAGCCTCTATGCTTCAGGATACATACAGTCTGCGTACGAAAAAGGCGTCATTTCAGGTTACCCTGATAATACTTATAAGCCAGATAACAACATGACGCGTGGTGAAATGGCCTACTTAATTGTCAACGCATTCTCTCTGAATGCGGAAAGTGGAATCAATTATTCAGACGTACCGAATAATACAAGTCTGGAGACAGTCATTGATAAGCTTTCAACAGCTGGGATTGCCGAAGGATATGGGGACGGAACCTACCATCCGAAAGAAGCGATCAGCCGTGAACACTTTGCGGTCCTCGTCGCAAGAGCGATGAACCCGGACTTCAACGTCGATAGCCAATCCGAAGTAATTGCAGAGAAAGTCGTATCTACTGGAGTACTAAATGTACGTTCCGGGCCAAGTACGGACTACAATAAGGTTGGTAAATTGTATGAAGGAAATGTCGTCAAGATTTATAAGTACCAAGGAAGCTGGGCGAAGATCGCTTACAACGGTTCAACCGCCTGGGTACACACGGACTATATTATGGAGAAAAGAGATGAGAATGCTCCACAACTCATAGCAATCGACGCTGGTCATGGTGATCATGACGGCGGAGCTTCTGATAACGGACTAGTTGAGAAAGATGTCAACTTAGCAGTAGCAAGAGAAACACGAGATTACTTGAAACAATTCGGATTGAACGTCATCATGACACGATCTGATGATACATTCCTAGAATTGAACGAGCGTGTGGATTACGCAGTAGATCGTAACGCGGATACGTTCGTCAGTATCCACGCAAATGCTTCTGGATCAGAATATGCAGAAGGTGTTGAAACCTACTATTCTTCCGCTGCATTGAGCGATCGTGCTTACAAGAGTAAGAAGCTGGCTCAATTCATCCAAGACCGTCTTGTAGCGGCTATGGGTTCAAAGGACCGAGGTGTTAAAGAAGCGCCGTTCCGTGTCATTCACGCAACGCCTCTTCCATCTTCACTAGTAGAACTAGGATTTCTGACAAATGACTCGGATGCCTCGAAGCTTGGATCAAGCTATTATCGAGATAAAGCAGGCAAAGCTATTGCTTTAGGCATACGAGACTATTATACTTGGAAACAATCACAGTAAAAAAAGCGGACATTTCGTCCGCTTTTTTATTCTATGGGGAGATGAAAAAAGTGAAGAAATTGATTCCTATTCTCGTTCTCGTTTTCATCTTGGGTCTTCCGGGTATTGCGTTTGCATCAGATCAACAAAAGGTGATCATCAGTTTTGACGGTGCAATTCAACTGGAGGAGCTTCAAGACATCGATTACGAAGTCATCCATGAGTATCCATCCATCCACGCCGTTGCAGTGGAAATCGCACAAGAGGAAATCGATGACGTAGAAGCTCTCAATTCGGTTCAGTACGTGGAGAAGGAACGATCTCTGAAAGTCTCAGTGGAACAATCCAATTGGGGGTACTCAGAAGTAGATGCTGATGTATCAAAGTCACTGGGTCTGACAGGTGAAGGTGTCAAAGTAGCAGTCATCGATACGGGCGTCGACAAAGATCATCCAGATTTGAATATTGCGGGTGGTAAGAACTTTGTGGAAGGAAGTTCCGATTACGATGACCAGAACGGCCACGGTACCCATGTCGCAGGAATCATCAACGCCCAGCCGAATGACATCGGAACCATCGGTGTCGCTCCGGATGCTAAGCTGTATGCAGTGAAAGCATTGGACCAAGGCGGTAAAGGAAACCAGATCGATGTCATCGCAGCCATCCAATGGGCGATTGCCAAAGACATGGATATCATTAATCTCAGCTTCACGTCACCTTATGCATCAGAGGTGACCGTCAATTCGAAAACGTTAGCGGACATCATCAAAGAAGCACACAGTCAAGGAATCTTCGTTGTAGCTGCTTCCGGCAATGATAAGAGTGGAGAGGGGCAGAAGACAGATGACGTCATGTATCCTGGCCGATACGATTTCGTCTACAGTGTCGGATCTGTCGATCAAGATTTAGAGCGCTCTTACTTCTCTTATGGTGGAAAGTCAATTGATTTCGTCGCTCCTGGTGAGCGGATCCGCAGTACGTATGTAGGTGATGAAGGGGAAAGTACATATGGATACTTGAGCGGTACATCCATGTCATCCCCATTCGTAGCAGGATCCATCGCTCTTTATAAAGAGCTTTATCCGAACTACTCATTTAAACAAATTGAAGAATTGTTATTCGACAATGCAAAGGATTTAGGTTCTAAAGGAAACGATTCAAGTTATGGACATGGATTTCTGTTAGCTCCGGCCAGCTATTTCTCGGATGTCGATCGTAAAAGGTGGTATATCGACTATGTGAACCGACTGGCTAAGGACGGCTCCCTAGAAGGGTATCAGGATAAGACATTCCGTCCTACCAATGATATTACGCGTCAGGAAGTCGTTACGGTTGTAGGTAGAACGCTAGGACTCGATGGTACGAAACGTAAAACGAAGTTCGAGGATGTTCCATCTGACTTATACAGCTCAGGTTATGTTGCTTCTGCAACAGACAAAGGCATTATCCAAGGGTATCCGTCAGATAGATTCAAACCTAAACAGTCGATTACTCGCGGAGAAGTAGCTGTCATCATCGAGAATGCATTCGGACCATTCGACAGTAATAAGAAGGCTACGTTCTCTGATGTAGACGCAGATGCTTACTATGCAGATGAGGTATCGGCTCTCGCAGAAGAAGAGATCATAACAGGTTATGCAGACGGCTTATACAAACCAGACCAGCCAATCAAACGCTCGGAACTTGCAGCGGTCTTGTCGAAAGTCTTATATGAGAATTTAAGATAAATAGAGTAAAGCGGAGGGGCAAACCCCTCCGCTTTTTCTATGTGCATATGTGTGTGGTCATTGGGGTGAGCGGTTTAAGTTGGGGACGGTTCTCGTGTTTGAATTTGAAATCCACAAAGTGTAACTTTAATCATTATATATAATAGGAAGAAACTCGGCACACAAAAAAAGAAAGGCGGATATCCGCCTTTCTTTTTAGTATAAAGCTCTGTATAGGAACGCTGAGAATTCACTTCGTTTTGTGTTGTTTTTAGGACGGAACGTATTGTCACCGTAACCGGTTGTAATATCGTTCGCTGCCATTGCTTCAATTTCATCAGCTGACCAGTGATCAGATGGTACGTCTTTGAAGTTAGCTCCAGAACCGCTAAGATTGAAAGCACGTTCGAATACAACAGCAATTTCTTGACGAGTCATAGCTTGTTCAGGTTTGAATGATCCATCATCGTAACCAGTAAGGTAACCTTTGTTTGCCATAGCGTTAACGTACTTAGCTGACCAGTGACCTGAGATATCATTGAATTGGTGGTTGTTCGTAGTGTTCAACCCAAGAGCAACGGACATCATTTTCGCAACTTGACCGCGTGTAACATTGTTATCTGGTTTGAATACATCACCTTGGTAACCGTTGATGATGCTGTCTTTACTCATCTTTTCGATGTAAGATGCAGCCCAGTGACCAGATGGTACATCGTGATACTGTCCAGTTGGTAGTTCAGGATCTGCTGCTTCTGTTTCTACTTGATCAGGAATGACACGCTTCGCTCCGACAAGACGTCCACCCCAGTAACGGTTCGGTGCAATAGAAGCAACGGTTACGTCATCGCGAGGATTTTCAGCTGAAATCATTTTGTTGTTGCCTATGTATATCCCTACATGGCTAATACTGCCGCCATCTGAGTAGTTGAAGAATAATAGATCTCCAGGTTGTAGATTAGAACGGCTGACCGAGTGACCTTGGTGATACTGGGAGCGGGAAGTGCGGTTCAGGTCGATGCCGACTTTACTGAATACATAACGTGTATAACCTGAGCAATCGAATCCTGATGGCGTCGTTCCACCGTATACATAAGGTGCGTCCGAATACTTATATGCAATATCTACTACTTGGTCCCCAACCCCTTGGCCTCCGCCAGCAAAAGATGTAGGTGTAAATAGTAGAAAGACCGTGGCAAATGCAACAACAACTGAAGTAAATTTCCTCATTAACGTAAGTTCCTCCTGTGTAATAATTTCTGTTTTTCAATCTGTTTAAAATCATATCACACCATAATACGACATGAGTTTACATTTATGTAACAAATAGATTACGAGGGTTTAGAATAGCGTCGCACCGGGAAAAAACGCATTCTATTAAAAGAATATTTCCTCGCATTTCATAGTTTTTACACGAAATATATGAATTTAATGAAAGTAAGAGAATAATAGTGCCAAATAGAAGGTAGTGCGTTATAATTTTCCATAGAATGTATGTTATCCGACAATTTTTTTATTTCGTCTGCCTAGTAGTATGATAAAATGGAATTTGTGAGCTTTCATATATTTTGTAGTTTTGAATACTTTACATTACAAAATACGACATCTAAGTAAGAGCATATTATAAGTTTGTATATTTGGAGTGAATAGAGATATGAGTAGAGTAGAAAAGAGAAAAAAGAAAAAACGCGGTCGTTGGTGGAAGATTCTGTTATTGATTGTCCTAGTAATCGGTGGAGCAACGCTTGCTTACGGGTTCTCGGTTTATAGTGGTGCTAAGCAGACTGTCAATAAAGAAATGCATGAGCAAGTATCCTCTATAGATGTAACCCAAACGAAAGCAAAGATCGACAAGAGAGAACCGCTTAACATCCTCTTGATGGGGGTAGATGAGCGTGATGGGGACGTCGGTCGTTCTGATGCTTTAATGGTCATGACCGTTGACCCTGAGAATGAACGCAGTCAGTTGATCAGTATTCCACGGGATACCCGTACAGAAATGGTAGGGAACGACCCTCAATCTGGTAACTTGGATAAGATCAACCACGCCTATGCCTTCGGGGGCACGGATATGGCTGTTCAAACAGTAGAGAACTTCCTAGATATCGAACTCGACTATTATGCGAAGGTCAATATGGAAGGGTTAGCCGATATGGTCGATGCCTTAGGTGGAATCACTGTCACAAACGACTTCCAATGGTCCCGTGCCGGTTTTAACTTCCCTGAAGGTGAATTGACGCTTAACGGAGAAGAGACGATGCAATTCGTCCGAATGAGGAAACAAGACCCTAAAGGAGATCTAGGACGTAACGGGCGTCAACGTGAAGCTATTCAAGGCATCATGGAAAAAGGCGCGAACATCGGTGCCGTGAATAAAATCGGAGATATTATGAACGTTCTCGGAAGTAACGTGAAAACAAACATGGACTTCGAAACGATGAGAAATCTTGCTCTCAACTACAGCGATGCTAGAAAGAGTATGACAACGTATCAGATGTCCGGTTCGGGAACGAAAATCGGTGGAATCTATTACTTGCAAATTCCTGAACAAGAAGTCAATGATGTCCATAAGATGATCACTGACTATAACTCTTAAACAAAAAGCCTGGAACTGTTATCGTTCCAGGCTTTTTTGCAACCTATCTCCAACCTAATGAACTAATCCGTTCGAATGAGATTTACATGATTAGTAGAATTACACCATGAATAGTGCTATGATTCTTCCGTAAAACTATTCAATAGGGAGTCAAACCATATGAATGAACAAATCAAAAAACAAAATTTCTTTGAAGAGATACCTTTTGTCAGGGCAATTGCCTGTATGCTCGTCGTTCTCGTGCATACGTCCGCTCGGAACTATGATGTCGATCACTTTATCAGCGACATCGGCATGTATTTCAACCAAATAGCGAGACTAGGTACACCGATATTCGCTGTCATAAGTGCCTTTTTACTAACCAGTTCTGTCATCAAAAGAGGGTTCTCACTGAAGAAATTCGTTACCTCCAGAGCAGTGAAGATTCTGTCTCCATATATCATTTGGTCGTTCGTCTACCTTGCTTATAACAAAATCATTTTGGGTGCTGAGGTCTTTCCGAACTGGAAGCAGACGCTTGACTATTTCCTGCTAGGAGATGCCAGAACCCACTTATATTTCATCGTAACGGTTATCCACTTTTACATTCTGTTTCCGTTCCTTCAGTTGATACGGAACCGAATGGCATTGATTGTGCTATTTCTATTGAGCACCGTCTTGAACTATTTCTGGTTGAAAGATATGTATCCTGATTTAAGCGTCATCTTCGGCGAGTGGACCTATATCATCACGAACCGTTCGTTCATCTTCAACTGGATCAGCTTCTTCATGTTCGGCATGGTACTTGCTTACTTCTGGAAAGACGTACTGAAATTGATCAAGAAATACGAATGGATTGTGTATGGAATGGCTTTCGTCCTATTCATTTTCGTATTCATGGAAATCCAACCAGGTGTCGTACTCAGTTCTTCAAGAGTCGAGAACCTATTCTATATCCCAGTGTTTGTGATTTTCCTACTCTTGGTATCGACATATGTCATCAAGCAGCCGATGTTGTTCAAACCGTTCAAGTTGATTGGTGACTACTCAATGGGAATTTACTTGGTTCACCCGCTCGTCCTGATTTTCATTGAGAAGCTCTTTCCGAATCTTTTCGTAAGAGCGCTTGGCATCTCGACTGCATTCGCACTAGCAATGTTAATTAGTGTTTTGATAATTAGAGGTATATCATTTTTGCCTAAATCGACATTTATCGTACCAATTCCTAAAATTAAGAGATAAAATTGGTATAAATATGCTATAATGGCACTAGTTTTTTTATGAAAGTAGTAAAAGTCGAGGAGGATTTATTTATGAAGATTGCTGTAGCCGGAACCGGTTATGTAGGACTGGTAGCAGGTGTGTGTTTCGCAGAAATGGGACACCAAGTTGTCTGTGTTGATATAGATGAAAAAAAGGTGGAAGTTATGAAGTCTGGAGTCTCCCCTATTTATGAGGAAGGACTTCAGGATTTAATGCGCAAGAACTACGCTGCGGGTCGGATTGATTATACAACGGATTATGCTTCAGCGTACAAAGATGCGGATGCTGTCTTCCTTGGAGTCGGTACACCGGAACTTCCAGACGGTTCAGCTGATTTGTCTTATATTGCGACAGCAGCCAGACAAGTGGCGGAGAACGTTGAAAAAGACTCTCTTGTAGTCGTGAAGTCTACAGTACCAGTTGGTACAAATGACAAAGTAGATCAATTCATCCAAGACTTCTTAGTTCACGACGTTCATGTCGAAGTGGCTTCAAACCCTGAGTTCCTAGCGCAGGGATCTGCCGTTTACGATACACTCCACGCTGAGCGAGTTATTATCGGTACTGAAACGGCATGGGCAGAAGATCGTTTGAAAGCTATTTACGAGCCTTTCAACCTTCCAATTGTTTCTGTTAACCGTCGTTCGGCAGAAATGATCAAATATGCTTCCAACGATTTCTTAGCATTAAAGATTTCTTATATGAACGACATTGCTAACCTATGTGAATTAGTAGGTGCGGATATTCAGGATGTAGCAGAAGGAATGAGCTATGACGAGCGCATCGGCTCGAAATTCCTTAACGCAGGAATTGGTTTTGGTGGTTCTTGTTTCCCGAAAGATACCAAGGCGTTGGATTACTTGGCTGACCAGAACGGTTACGAACTTCAGACCGTTAAAGCTGCAATTGGTGTCAATACCAAGCAGAAAACCGCATTATTCAGAAAAGCGAGTAATCGTCTGATCACCTTTAGTGGATTGAAAGTCGCTGTGCTCGGGCTCACATTCAAGCCGGGTACAGATGATTTGCGAGAGGCTCCTTCACTAGATAACGTGCCTCTTTTGTTATCGAAAGGTGCCGACATTTATGCCTATGATCCAGTAGGTGCTGACAACTTTGCCAAACTCTATCCGGAGGGTCCAAATGATCGTGGATCCATTACTTATGTAAATGATGTAGAAGAAGCGTTAAAAGATGCGAATGTATGCTTCATCTTTACGGAGTGGGGAGAAGTGAAAGCAATTCAACCGGAACAGTTCAACGAATTGATGCGCACACCACTCGTATTTGATGGACGAAATATTCATCCGATTGAGGAAATGGAGAACAGTGGAGTGGAGTATCATTCCATTGGAAGAAAAACTGTTAAAAGTCAGCTAAGAAGTGGTGTTTCACAATGAGTAACCTACCTTTAGATGTAAATAAAACATACCTAGTTACTGGTGCAGCAGGCTTTATAGGTTTTTATCTATCCAAGAAACTTCTTGATCAAGGGTGCCGAGTTATTGGTCTGGATAATATGAATGAATATTATGATGTGCAGTTGAAGCATGATCGTTTAGACCAACTGACTCCATATGATTCTTTCAAGTTTATAAAAGGGGATTTAGCTGATAAAACGCTAATCGAAAACCTCTTTAAAGAGAATGTGCCGGATATTGTCATCAATCTGGCTGCTCAAGCAGGAGTAAGATACTCTATTGAGAATCCGGATGCATATATGCAGAGCAATGTAATTGGATTCTATAACATCCTAGAAGCTTGTCGCCATTATCCAGTCGACCATCTTGTTTATGCATCGTCCAGTTCTGTTTATGGCGCCAACAAGAAAGTACCATTCGAAGAATCGGACTTTGTAGACCATCCGGTTTCTCTGTATGCTTCGACGAAGAAATCTAATGAGTTGATGGCTCACACGTACAGTCATCTTTATGATATCCCGGCGACAGGGCTACGCTTCTTTACAGTTTATGGCCCGATGGGGCGTCCTGATATGGCCTATTTTGGTTTCACAGACAAGTATTTCGCTGAAGAACCGATAAAGATATTCAACAACGGAGACTTCGAAAATGATTTATATCGCGACTTCACGTACATTGATGATATCGTAATTGGTATTGAGAGGTTATTGAGCACTAAACCGACTGGTGATGTACAGCATGCTGTCTACAATATAGGAAATAACAACCCAGAGAAACTGATGGATTTCATCTTCACTCTGGAAAAAGCCTTATCTACAGCACTTGAGGAAAACATTGAATTTGAGAAAGTGTATGAGCCGATCAAGCCAGGCGATGTTCCTGCAACATACGCATCGACTGATTTGCTTCAAGAGGCTGTTGGCTTCAAACCACAGACATCCATCGAAGAAGGATTGACTAAGTTCGCGAAATGGTATGTGGAGTATTATCAAAAGAAGAATTCTGTAAAAGCATAAATGAACAACATGAAGTCCTCAGTCGTGCCAGCGAATGGGGGCTTTTTTATTAGTTGAATCAGAGAAGATATATTGTTTTTTCAGTGGATGCTTTATAAAATAGAATAGAATGGTTTGATTGCAAGTGAACTTCTATATGGAGGAAGGATGAACAAATTGACATTGTCATACATACAACTAGGCATTATCGCTTATGTTGCATTATTGCACTTGATTATTCTATTGCTGAGCATTCGACATTTTCGACAAGTAAAAAAACTACATGAGAACGTGAATAACTTTAAGAATGAGATACAGCAGGAGAGTTATGACGAGTTTGTTTTCAAACAGAACCGCAACCATGAAACGCTCGTACAGTCATTAAAGAGAGACTGGTCTGAATCTGCTGATGAGTTGAAAGAAGTATTGGAGGGAGTACTGGAAGAAACCTCTATTCCTCAGAATCATTTAGACGAAGACAGCATTGAAGTGAAGAAAGAGCAATGGCTGCGTCTCATTAAATCGAAAAAACTGCAATGGCAAGACAAGTGGGATGCCGTCTTAAGTGCTCTACATAAATATCCCAACCACCGACCGTTTATAGAAGTATTCCGAGAGATTTCTGAAGAAAACTCTATCGATCAAAGGAAACTGGACCAAAGTAAACAGGTGGCAGAGCGATACTTTGAAACCTGCCAGGCCGAAGACTTCCATGATGCCAAGCAATTTTACGAAGAAGTACATACTGAAAAAATTGAGGAGGAACCGTCTGCTCCTCCACAGGAAGAAAAGTGGATTAAACAAATGGAATATATCATCACTAAAATGAAAGAGAAGAACGTCGTCAACCCAGCGCTCTTAAGCCAATTGAAAAAACTGAATGTGCAAATACAAGTAGACGAACTCCAAAACCATCCAGGCCTCATGCTGCGCTACCAGACAGCAATGAAAGAAGTGAAAAGACTCAACGATCTTTCGCGCGCCACTAAAGAGCCGGTGCTCCGATAAATATGAGTCGGAAATTTCCGTCTGGGACGATTCTCATTCTAGAATAATCATTAACTAAGACATACTACCCAAGTATGTCTTTTTTTGTTATATTCTGTCGAATTAATACTAATTATATATAAAAGTTTTAGTATAAATATATTGGGAATAGTGATAAAATAGGCTTATTATTCAGAAATAATTACTAGATAAGGAGGGAAGTTATGATTGATATTCATAGTCATCTGTTACCAGGTGTCGATGATGGCTCCGAAACCTTCAATGAAAGCATAGAAATGGCGAAGAAGGCATTGGAAGACGGAATCGATACAATTGTAGCGACGCCTCATCACCGGAATGAATTGTATGATAATTATAAAAATGATATAAAACTTCAAGTTTCTGAGTTAAATCGGAAGCTTAAAGAAGAGAATGTTCCAGTGAAGGTGTTGCCTGGACAAGAAATCCATCTCCACGGAGAGTTAATGACAGGAATCAAAGAAGACGAAATCATATCGCTTGGTGGTGATTCGAACTTTTTATTGATCGAATTTCCGACAAGCCATGTGCCGCGATATGCGAACCAAATGTTGTATGACCTTCAAATTGAGGGTTATCGTCCAATCATTGCACACCCTGAACGAAACCAAGAAATCCTTGAACAGCCAGACGTTCTTTATTCATTGGTGAAGAAAGGTGCATTCGCTCAAGTGAATGCTGGAAGTTTGTGTGGAGATCACGGAAGTAAAGTGAAGAAGTTGTCCTATCAATTAATCGAGCACAACTTAGCCCATTTAGTGGCATCTGATGCGCACCGGGTAGACAAGAAGAGCTTTCGTTTGTCTGAAGCCTATTCAAAAGTGGAGAAGAAATTAGGTTCTGAATTCCAATACATGCTGATGGAAAATGCTCAAGCCGTCGTGGATGGTGACCCGCTAATTTTAGAGCCACCTCGACACATTAGAAATTCTAAGGTTTTCGGTCTGTTTTAAAAATAAAGAAATAGTTATATAATAAGCGAGGTCGGGAGTGAACCCGACCTCGCTTATTTAGGTTCGACAAATACCGAGTCGATTACTTACATATTTAATCCATATCGTTTATACTAATAAAGGATTGAACAAGTGTACAAAAACAGGAGGTAACACCGTGAAACCTTTAGATTTTCAAGATGTGAGTGGAATCCATTCCATGGAGAACATGACGTTCGTATTATTTGGAGCAACAGGTGATTTGGCCAAACGGAAAATCTATCCTGCTTTATATAACCTATACTTAGATGGCAAACTGCCACAGTCCATTTCTGTCATCGGGCTTGGACGCACGCCATTATCAAGTGAGGATCTTCAGGCACAAATTCACGAAGCGCTGAATGAATTCTCTAGAAGAGACGTGCTGCGTGACAATGTGCAGGACTTCCTTAATAAATTCCGTTACTTCATTTTCGATGCGATGAAAGAAGAGTCGTACGAGAACTTGAGAGCATTTATGGAAGAGCGTGAAGCAGAACTAGGAATTCCGGATAACCGTCTATTCTACCTATCTGTTGCGCCTCGCTTGATTGACAACATCGTCAAACAACTTGATGCAAGTGGAATCAGCCGTACGGGAGGCTGGCGTCGTCTGATCGTCGAGAAACCGTTCGGAACGGACTTGGCTTCAGCTCGCGAACTGAACGCATCTTTGAAAGAAGTCTTTGTAGAAGAAGAAATTTATCGTATAGATCACTATCTCGGTAAACCGATGGTGCAGAACATCGAATCTCTGATTCGTCCGAACCCTATCCTGCAGGCACTATGGGATCATAAACAAATCTCCAATGTACAAATCACAGCAAGTGAAACTGTCGGAGTCGGATCCCGCGCTTCTTATTACGACAAAGCCGGAGCTATCCGTGATATGGTGCAAAACCATTTGTTACAATTAGTCATGATGACGGCTGTACACCATGAACGTAAATTGACATCTGATCAGATCGAGCAGAAGAAGCGTGAGATCATGGAATCAATCAATCCTGTCTCCGATGAAGATTTGCAGAACAATATCATCCGTGGTCAGTATCAAGCTGGTGTCGTTTCTGGCAAGGCTGTAAAAGGCTATCAAGATGAGGATGGTGTAGAAGACGACTCTACAAATGACACGTTCTTTGCAGCTAAGTTATGCATCAATAATGAACACTGGAGTGGCATCCCGTTCTACATCCGTACAGGTAAACGAATGGATCAGAAATCCACTCGTATCGTCATCGAGTTTAAACAAGACTCCGATGCGGAGAAAGATGTTGGTATCGTTTCCAATTTGTTGGTAATCGAGATCAACCCGAATGAGAGTGTATCCTTAAGAGTGAACGTAGCCGATCACTCCAGCGAGAAGTTCGAACCGACCTATATCGGATTTTCCAAACATCCAGGTCATCAGCCGGAAGCGTACGAACGTCTCCTTTATGATGGCATGATCGGTGATTCAACCTTCTTTGCACACTGGCATGAAGTTGAATTATCATGGGAATGGGTACAACCGATATTGGATGCTTTCGCGAACGATGAAGCACCGCTTCATACGTATCCAGCCGGTTCAACAGGACCAGATGCGTCCCACGAACTGATTGAGCGCGACGGCTTTGAATGGAACTAAGATGAGAGGGGCGAAAGTTTAATGGCAAAACAGAACATGGGTGTGATTGGCCTCGGCGTTATGGGTGCCAATCTCGCCCTCAATATGGAAGACAGCGGTTATACCGTAGCAATTCATGACTACTGGACAGACCGTGTAGACGAACTTGTAAAAGAAAATGAAGGTAAGAATATTCAAGGTGCTCATACTGTCGAAGAATTCATCGACTCCCTTGAAAAACCGAGAAAAATTTTGATGATGGTCAAAGCAGGAGACGTAACGGACAAGGTCATCCAGTCTCTTGTTCCTCACCTTGAAGAAGGCGACATCCTCATCGACGGTGGAAACACTTACTATGAAGATACAGAACGCCGTGCTGAAGAGCTGAAAGACACTGGAATCCATTTCATCGGTACTGGATTCTCAGGTGGAGAAGTCGGCGCTCGTACCGGCCCATCTATCATGCCTGGTGGCCCAGCTGAGGCATACAAGGAAGTTCAGCCAATTTTCGATGCAATTTCTGCGAAAGTTGACGGCGAACCTTGCAGCACGCACATCGGTCTTGGCGGTGCTGGTCACTATGTGAAAATGGTACACAACGGTATCGAGTACGGTGACATGCAGCTTATTTGTGAAGCGTACTTCATGATGAAGAACGTACTTGGCCTATCTGCAGAAGAACTTCACGAAGTCTTCAAAGAGTGGAACGAAGGTGAACTGAACAGTTACTTAATCGAAATCACAGCGGATATCTTCACGAAAGTGGACGAAGAAACTGGTAAGCCGCTTGTCGAAGTTATTCTTGATACAGCCGGACAAAAAGGAACTGGTAAATGGACAAGCATCAGCGCGCTTGAACTTGGTACACCACTTCCGATCATTACAGAGTCCGTATTCGCACGCTTCGTATCAGCAATGAAAGAAGAGCGCGAACGAGCAAGCGAAGTATTGCAAGGACCAGAAATGAAGTTCGAAGGCGACAAGCAAGAAGCAATTGAATCTATCCGCAAAGCGTTGTACATGAGCAAAATCTGCTCTTACGCTCAAGGGTTCGCACAAATGCAAGCTATGTCCGCAGAAAAAGGCTGGGAACTTGCTTACGGTAACATCGCATCCATCTTCCGAGGCGGTTGCATCATCCGTGCCCAGTTCCTGAACGACATCAAAGCAGCATACGACCGTACACCGGATATCGACAACCTGCTTCTTGATGACTACTTCAAGGACATCGCACACAAATACCAGCAAGACCTTCGTAACACGCTGAGCCTAGCTATACAAAATGGCGTACCGGTTCCAGCGCTATCAAGCGCTCTTGCATACTTCGACAGCTACCGTACAGCGAAGCTTCCAGCTAACTTGCTGCAAGCTCAACGTGACTACTTCGGTGCACACACGTACCAACGCATCGACAAAGAAGGTACCTTCCACACTGAATGGACGAAATAAGATTGGGGACAGGGACTTTGTCCCACCTAGATATAGAAAGGATGACTTCGCTAAGGAGTCATCCTTTTTTTGTGCTCATTTATATGGTTTGGTGGCGGGACAGAGTCCCTGTCCCCGGAGATCTCCCAGATTTCCTCTCTTACAATTTGGTTATTGCTTAGTCTAGAATGGTCACTTATAAGCTCTCTCACTGACATGTGACACTGAACTAGACTACGGAAGGTCACTGATAGTGAGTATCGCTGCCATTATCGTATTCAGTGGTGCTCAAAAGGTCAAAGAGAACTCTCTTACATTACATATTCAAACGCAAGATCGAAAAAAATGTCACATAGAATGAGGTGACAATCAGAATAGTTCCTTGCACCTGGAATAAATCAAATAAGTGCTGAAAGCTACCCGATTCATAGGAAAAATATTTATTCATAATGAGTCATCTTTCTGTGAAAATATCAATCTATGTACATATTTTTTTGAAAAGAATGTCGAAATGATTGAATTATGAGAAAAATATGAATAAAATTGATTAGAGACTAGTGGAAAGGAGTGGAAATTGTAGATTCGTAGTTTTTCTAAGAAGAAAAGAGGAGGAAAAAAGTTTGAACTTTAAGAAGACCTTAATCCTGATGTTTATTTTTCTTTTAGCCTTTTCAAACTCGGCGTTTGCAGCAGTAGGTACAATCAGCGACAAAAAAGTCCAGGATTCAGAACCTAAGCAAGCCGTCAAGGTGACAAAAGGTGACATTCAAAAGGGCGAGAACGAAAAAACATATGCTCCGAACGATAAAGTTCGAGTCATTGTCGAATTGGAAGACAAACCGACTATTTATTCTGCACAAAGCTTAGGAAAAAGCTACAACGAACTATCTGAATCTAACAAAAAGAAACTCCGTACAGCGGCATTAGATGCTCAAGAGAAAGTAAAGGAATCCATAGAAGATACAGCGATTTCAATGGATTATGAAGAAAACTTCACAACGATTTTTAATGGATTCAGCGGTACTATACCTTACAAATCCATTAAAGCGATCGAAAATCTATCAAACGTCGGAAAAGTACATATTACAAATGAATATGAGCGTCCGACAGAAAAACCTGAGATGCGCTATAGTAAAGAGCTGGTCAATGCCCAGCAAACTTGGCAGGACTATGGCTATAAAGGGGAAGGGATGACTGTCGCGGTAATCGATACCGGCATCGATCCGGATCATAGAGATATGATCTTGAGTGATGAGACGGAACCTGAACTAACGAAAGAGGAAGTTAACGAGTATATCAAAGTTAACGATTTAGGCGGTAAGTATTTCACAGAAAAAGTTCCGTATGGCTTTAACTATGCGGATGAAAACGATACTGTCCTAGACCTTGGCCCGGATGCTAGTGAACACGGTATGCACGTATCAGGTACTGTTGGAGCGAACGGGGACGAGGACAACGGTGGAATTAAAGGTGTGGCACCGGAAGCTCAAATCCTCGGGATGAAGGTTTTCGGTAACGATCCTGAAATGCCATCGACTTATGGAGACATCTATATCAAAGCTCTTGATGATGCGATTCAGCTTGGAGCGGACGTCATCAACATGAGTCTTGGCTCTACGGCTAGCTTCGTTAATGAGAATGACCCAGAACAACAAGCAATTGCCAATGCGGTAGATAATGGCGTCATGATGGCCATTTCCGCTGGTAACTCTGCGAAATTAGGTGAAGGCTGGGCGAATCCTCTTGCCTCTAACCCGGATACTGGTGTCGTAGGCGCACCAGGTTTGACACCTGAATCTTTGCAAGTGGCATCACTTGAGAATGAATACTTGATGCTAAGTGCTTTTGATACGAAGATCGATGGAGAAATGGGAGACCCTGTCGCATTCTTATCAGCAAGTGATGTCTCACCAACTACACTAGAAGGATACAATGAAGTCGTTTATGCTGGTCTTGGTCGAGTGCCTGGTGACTCACCTGATAATCCAGACGCAAACGACTTCGAAGGGGTAGACGTTGATGGAAAGATTGCACTGATCCAGCGTGGAGAAGCACCTTTCGTTGCAAAAACGTTGAATGCTCAAGAACGCGGTGCAATTGGCGTCATTATTTTCAACAATCGTGATGGTTATGTGAGTATGGCTTCGACTTCAGACGTTAAAATTCCACAGCTATTCGTTCTAGAACAACCAGGAACTAAGCTGATGGAAGATATTCAAGCTGATAAAAAGGTTGAAATTGCGTTCCAGGGTAACGAAGTGAAATCTAAAAACCCTGAGAGCGGAAAAATGTCCAGCTTCACTTCATGGGGAGTGACGCCGAACTTGAATTTCAAACCTGAAATTACAGCACCAGGTGGAAACATCCTTTCCACATTACAAGATGACGAGTACGGATTGATGAGTGGTACATCTATGGCGGCTCCGCACGTCGCAGGTGGTTCTGCCCTCGTTCTACAACGTGTTGACGAAGAGTTTGGAGTGACTGGTTCAGAACGTGTTCAAGTCGCGAAGAATATTATGATGAACACATCTGCTCTTCAAATGGACAAGGGTACCTACAATGACGGTCTCAAGTTTGGTCTTCCTTACTCTCCTCGTAGAGCGGGAGCTGGACTGATGGATTTACACGCAGCGATGGATACACCAGTTATCGCAACGGATAATGAAACAGGCGTAGGTAAAGTCGCTCTGAAAGAAATGGGAGACAAAGAATCGTTTACTGTGACGCTTGAGAACGTAAGTGACGAAAGTGCCGTTTATAACGTAGACGGTACGGTTCAGACAGACTTGGCTTTCTCTCCGGATGACGGCCTACCGGTTGCTATTCAAGGAGAAGCACAAGGAATCTATAAAGCTGGAACAATATCAGAAGAGGCACCTTTTACGGGCGAATTTCCGATAGAAGTCACTTCAACTAACGGTTCTAAAGTGAAGGATGACTATCAAGTGATTGTGCCAGCGAACTCCAAGGTAGATGTTGAAGTTTCTATCGACCTGTCTAATACAGTTGAGTGGGCGTACAATGTTCCTCTAGAAGAAGTATTCGAAAATGGTCACTTCGTGGAAGGGTTCGTAACGTTCACAGATCCGAATGATACCAACCCTGCACTGAATGTGCCATATGTCGGATTCCACGGCGATTGGGACGATGCTCCTGTCGTAGATGGAACGATTTATGAAGATACAAACACGTCATTCTATGGCCAAACAGCTCTATTAACTTTGAGCGGTCAGATTCTTGGTGTCGATCCATTCCTAGGTGAAGAGGCACTGCTTGAAGGGGAAGAAGATCATATCGCTTTCTCTCCTAATGGAGACGAATCATACGATGAAACATTCCCTAACATGTCCTTACTTCGTAATGCGAAGGAAGTAGAATTCAATGTGTTGGATAAAGACGGTAATGAACTACGTACAATCTACACAATGGATGAAGTGCGTAAGAATTACTATGATTCTGGAGCAGCACCAGCAAGTGACGCATACGTTCAAGCATCATGGGATGGTAAAGTGGACGGAGAAGTAGTAGAAGACGGGCAATATTTCTATGAAATCAAATCCGTCATCGACTATCCAGATGCCGAATGGCAGTCTAAGACAATTCCTGTCCAAGTCGATACGAAAACACCTGAGCTGGAAGTATCCTACAATGCTGATAAAGGCGAAGTAGAATGGGATGCAATCGATTCTGGTGTGGGATTATCTCACTTCGATATTGTAGTGAACGGAGACAGTGTTCTGGACAAGCCTCTAGGGCCTGACGCTGATTCTTACAAGTTCGATAAACTGGACGGTGTCAAGAATGTGAAAGTTGTTGCGCATGACTATGCTGGAAATGCTGTAACGGCTTCTGCTTTCCAAGGCGAAGACGATACGATTCCTGCTATTACAGCGCTGACTCCTGAAGCGTTGACGGTAACCAATGAAAAAGAAGTAGAAGTACTAGGTTACGTTCAAGATGACTCGAATGTAGAAAAACTTACAATTGATGGAAAAGAAGCGAAGCTGAACTGGGATGAAGCAAACAAACGTTACAACTTCTCAGAGACGCTTAAGTTCAAGAAAGATGGCGTGAAACAGATCGAGTTCTATGCTGTTGATGATCAAGGAAATGAGATTTCCTTCAAACGTAAGTTCATGGTAGATTCAACAGGGCCTGAGCTTTCCGTTGAAGGACCTCATGTAACGGATAAAGCGGAAGCGACACTCGACTTCTCTATGATGGACAACTTTGATGACCTTCGCTTGTTCGTTAATGGCGATGAAGCATACAAGCATGTATTCAAAGAGCCATTCAAGATGAGAAACATCGATAAGACGTATGAGCATACCGTCAAATTGAAAGACGGACGCAATACTTTCGAGATCGAGCTCGTCGACTTTGGTGGAAATGTTACGAAGAAAATGATCACGATCTACCGTTCTGAGGAAGCACCGAAAGACTTTGATGACGTCTCCAATAATTTTTGGGGCAAAGAAGCGATTGAGAAATTAAATGTCGCTGGTGTCATCAACGGTTATCCGAACGGAGACTTCGGAATCAACGATAAGATCAAACGTGCTGATGCGGCTGCGATGATCGTACGTGCCTTGGACCTTGACACGGACAATCCTAAAGATCCAGGATTTAAAGACGTGAAGAAAGGTGACTACATGTACGAAGAGATTGCAGCAATCAAGGAAGCCGGTATCATGAATGGTTCTCCTGATGGCACATTCGGTTCGAAGGACAACTTGAAACGTTCCGAAATGGCTAAGATTGTGGTCGAAGCTTACGACCTTACTGGAGGCCAAGACGATCGATTCAAAGATGTGCCACTAGACCACTGGGCGCAAGAGTATATCAATACTCTGGCTGCGAACAAGGTTACCATCGGATATCCGGATGGTACGTTCAAGCCGAATAACAAAACGACTCGTTCAGAGTTCGCGATGTTCCTAGTTCGTGCAGAGGATGACCGTTTCAAATAAGATTAAATTCTAATCTTGAATAAGAAACAATTAAGCTGAGGTCGGATGTATTCCGACCTCAGTTCTTTTTTATACTGTTAACTATTCTAGTCAGATAAAGTCTAAGAACCGACAAATCTATTTACTTAGTGATGATGGATTACTATAATTGGAAATGTAGTTAATAAGAAGAAGTGGTTTCATAAGAGTGTTTTTCTATTAAAGGGTTTAACGGGCATGTTAAAAGAGAATACAACAGAAGTGTTCGTTAAAGAATGCACAGTAAAATTCAATACTTTAGGAGATGAAGTCAGTGAAGAAGTACACCGGACATTTTATCATTATCGTCCTACTTGCGGTGGTCAGCTTTCCACTAGCCACTTTTGCAGGTGAGAAGGAAGAGCGAATGATGATTGGTTTTGAAAATTCAATAGACCTTACCGTTCTTGAAGGAAAGCCTCATCAATTAATACATACATATGACAATATTAATGCAATTTCTGTGAACATGGATACTTCCTACATAAATGAGTTGAGAAACACCCCTAAGGTTGCGTGGGTGGAAAAAGATCGAAAAGTGAACGCGACCCAACAAAAAAAGAGTTGGGGGTATGAAGCAACAGGAGTAACAACATCGAACTCGCTTTCTTTGAGTGGGGATGGTGTGAAGGTAGCTGTTATTGATACCGGTATCCATCAGGACCACCCAGACTTGAATATAGCTGGAGGCGTCAACTTCGTTGAGGATGGAAAGTCATATGAAGATGACAATGGCCATGGAACCCATGTGGCTGGTATCATTAATGCTCAAGACAACGGAATCGGAACTGTCGGAGTAGCACCTGCGGCTCAGTTGTACGCTGTTAAGTCTCTTGATGCGGATGGAATAGGAAACCAAACGGATGTCATAGCCGGAATAGAGTGGGCGATCGATCATGACGTAGACATCATCAACTTAAGCCTGACGTCCCCGTATCCTTCGAAAACGCTAAAGACTATGGTCGACAAAGCTCACGATGCAGGGGTTTTCATCGTGGCGGCTTCTGGAAACGATCGAACAGGTGACGGTCAACTGACAGATGACGTCATGTTCCCAGGAAGGTATGACAATGTCATCAGTGTCGGAGCGGTGACGGAGGAAAAAAAGAAGGCGAGTTACTCTTACCAAGGAGAGTCTTTGGATTTTGTTGCCCCAGGAGACCAAATCTACAGTACATACATCGGGGAAAACAGTAGCGCTTATACATATTTGAGCGGAACATCGATGTCCTCCCCATATGTAGCAGGTGCACTTGCCCTTTATCAGGAACTTTATCCTGAATATACTGATGAAGAAATCAAAGGGTTGTTGATCGAACAAGCTGAGGACCTTGGTAAAGAGGGACGAGATGACAGTTACGGAGACGGACTTGTCCACTCCCCGACAAGTTATTTCACAGATATAACATACAGTGATTGGTACTTGGATTTCGTTAATGACCTGAGCGAGAAAGAATGGATTACGGGTTACCCGGACGATACTTTCCGCCCAGAGAAAGAGATTACAAGACAGGAAGTTGTAACGCTTGTAGGACGTTCTCTTGATTTGGACGGGAAGAAGAGAGGTGCAAATTTCGAAGACGTTCATGCGTGGAACTATGGCTCGGGATTCATAGATTCCGCTGAAGACGAAGGAATCCTGACAGGATACCCAGACGGTACATTCCGACCGAATGAGTCCATTACACGAGGTGATGTAGCCTTGATCATCTACCGTGCATTTGATGTTGAGAAATCAGAAGGGCAGGATTTCAAAGACGTCATAGATTCCCGTTATTACTCAGAAGCGATTCAGTCGTTAGCAAAAGAGGAAATATTAACAGGATATCGAGGAGGAGAAGAATTCAAACCGGAAGATCCGATTACAAGAGCTGAATTCTCTACCATCCTATCTAAAACAGTTGATCCTGAATTGAGATAAGGGGACAGGCACCTTGTCCCAGCTGCGTAATCAAACGGGTGACTCTACTATAGAGTCACCCGTTTTTTGATGTTTTATAGGGAAGCGAAGAAGGGACAAAGTGCTAGGCCAGACTTATAAGTGACGAATTGGTGGCTATCTATTCTTGAAAGGTCAAATATCCCCTCTCTCAGTGACAAAAGTCAGGGTGATTAATTGCAAAATGTCCGATATAGACCTTCTATCTGCCAAAATTGCCTTTAATCTCATTCAATATGTAAGTGAGGCGCCTTCTATCTGACGAAAACAGAACCCTACACTAACGAAACGTCACAGAAAAAAGAGGGACAGATGCCCTGTCCCCCCCAACTCCATTATTGCATCACACTAAAATTATCTTTCAAAATATCTTTTAACACACCCGCACTATGATCAAACTGCCCTTGTTCCGTGTCATCCAAACGAACTTCCACCACATTACGGATTCCCTGACGGTTTATCACGGCGGGAACACCGATATACACATCATCAGCTCCATACTCACCATTCAAATAAGCGCTCACCGTTAAGATGCTGTTTTCATTATGAAGAATAGCCCTTGTAATCCTAGCCAATCCCATCGCAATACCATAATACGTTGCACCTTTCTTCTCAATAATGTGATAAGCTGCATCCCTAACGTTAGTGAAAATCTCATCCAAGTCCTCCCGGCTATACACGGGATTTCTGTCTACCATATCCATCACTGGCACTCCTCCAACCGTCGCATGACTCCAAACGGGAAGCTCCGTGTCGCCATGCTCACCGATGATGTTGGCATGAATATTACCTGGAGCGACATCGAAGTACTCTCCTAATAAGAAGCGGAAGCGTCCAGAATCAAGGATGGTACCACTACCGATAACACGTTCTTTAGGGAGCCCACTGAATTTCCAAGTGGCATAAGTTAATATATCAACAGGGTTTGTCGCAACTAAGAAAATACCGTTGAATCCATTATCCATCACTTTTGTAACGATGCTGTGGAAAATCTTCAAGTTCTTCTGCACAAGATCCAATCGCGTTTCGCCAGGTTTCTGGTTCGCACCGGCACTGATTACCACGATATCCGCATCTCGGCAATCCTCATACTGTCCATACCATGTCTTTGTAGGATTCGGAGCAAAGACTTTACCATGGTTCAAATCCATCGCGTCGCCCATCGCTTTATCTTCATTCAAGTCGATGATAACAAATTCTTCTGCAATAGACTGGTTCAACATCGCAAATGCATAGCTGCTACCAACAGCACCGGCACCAATAAGTGCTACTCGATTAGCATTTTTCTTCGTCATGACAATCCCTCCAATAATCTGAATAAATTGTGAATTACTTCACAATTATATTATGAACTCTACAGATCTGGAAGTCAATATTTAGATTGTGAATTACTTCACAATCTAATGGTAATTTATAGAACTAGTGTGATATCAAAGGGGGGACAGCGGTGGAAAACTTATAAATTATAGATTTTGTTGAAAACAACTACGTTCATTCCGGGAACTTATATACTACAAACATGAAGCTGGCCTTCGTCTATAGTACGTTGCATATGGTGTTTTCTTTATTACACATGTAAATACAATTAACTTTAAAAAAAGAGAGCACGTATTATGTGCTCCCTTCTCATAGTATAAAATACTTATTATTCGTTTATCTCTTCAAATACAGCAGTAATACTTTTATTCCGGTCCATTACAACCGATGATGATGCACCGCCATTAATTGCGCCATGCCATCCAGTAAATTTCCACCCTTGTGAGGGAACGGCTTGAACTGAAATTGAGTCCCCCGATTTTGCACTAGAAGAAGAAACTTGTACACTTCCTTTTCCTACGACAGAAGTGGAAAGGGAATAGGTAACAGGATTCGGTTCAGGCTTTGGTTCAGGCTTTGGTTCAGGCTTTGGTTCAGGCTTTGGTTCAGGCTTTGGTTCAGGCTCTGGTTCAGGCTCTGGTTCAGGCTCAGGCTTTTTCTCGAAAGTAGCGGACAATGAGCGGTTTCCGTTCATTGTTATGGTTATATTTCTTGATGTGCTGCCAGTGCTCCATTTTTTGAATATCCAACCATCTGACGGAATGGCTGACATATTAATAGACGTACCTGATTCAAAAGAACTGCCTGATTTGCTTTTTTGGATACTACCTTTACCGTTTTTACTTAGGTATAAACGGTATTTGAATGGTTCTGTTTCTGTTGTAGAGTCCTCATCTTCCACTTCTTCGATGGGTTCAAATATTGCCGTGATGGATTTGTCTGCGTCCATAGTTAATCGGATGTCGGTTTCTGAATCTGAGTAAGATCCTTCCCAACGTACAAATCGCCATCCTTCATCAGCACGTGCGCGTAGGGATACATTCGATCCTTTGTCATAGCTGGTTGCAAGTGAGTCGCGTACAATCCGTCCTTCTCCGCGAACAGACAAGTTCAAATCATAAGTAAGTGGTTGAAAGACTGCTGTAACTGTCATGGACCCTTCTACAGTACTGTTGATCGAGTCGTCCGTCTCGTTGATGTCAACGTCACCTTCCCAACGCACGAATTCCCAGCCATCATCAGCTACTGCTTCAAAAGTAACTTTTTCTCCAGTTTCATATGAATCTTTCTTTGGGAATACGGTAGCAGTCCCATTCCCTTGAGCGCTCGTCTCAATGATGTTTTCTTGACCTTGTATTTTTACCTTGAGTTGTTTCTCTAGTCCCTGGTAGACGAACAACAGAGTATCGATACCTTCTTCCTGAGCATCTAATGTAACTTTGTTCTCTGTTGAAGAAGGAGTGATTTCCACTAAGCCTTCTTCTGTTGTCCACTCTGGCGAAACGTCCATCTCTCTACCAGATGCATCTTTACCTACATAAGTTAAAGTAACCGATTCACCAGCAGAGAGGGGCTCAAGTTTCTTCGGCGTAAAGATGACCTCGTTTAGCACTTGATTCGCTACTTCGATTTCAATAGTTTTAGAGAATGAATCGCGCTGTACAGTAATATCGGTTGTTCCGATTTTAGTAGCAGAAAACAACCAAGTATTAGCCGTTTCTGATTCACTAAGGGTACCAATATCAGTATCTTCAATTCGCCAGTTTCCGTTCAATTTGATTTGATCCCCTTCTTCATTCTCCCAGATAAGAGACAACTCCCTATTGTATCCTTTTTGGACCAAGGGTTGTTTGAGGTTAATATGGACTTTACTATATATATCATCCTTTTTTCTCTCGAAATCCCCATCCGTATTAAACTGTTCTCCTCTTTCCAATGTATCTAATGCTTCTGCTGGTTGATTTTCTTCTATGTACATGTCTGATAATAGCAAATAGTGAGAAGACACCTTTGGGAGAACATTGATTCCTTCTTTTAATAACTTAATGGCATTCTCTCGCTTTGAGATCGCTATGTAGGATTGAGCCAGCTCAAAACGAGCCTCTGGATAGGTCGCTTCCATTTCTAGTACTCGTTCATATAATTTAATGCTTTCTTGGTAATCCTTTTGTTCGAATGCCTTTTTTGCATCTTCGTACACTTCATCTACAGTATCTGCCTTGACGTTATTCATTGAAAAGAATATTGTGGCAGAGATGGCTGCGAGTCCTAGTGTAGCTATTAGGACGTATAATTTATTCATTCAACACACACCTTCCCTCCATTACTTAATGACTCTATTATACATGTTTCGAGTAATAATATGGTTAGGTAGTTTACTATTATTTAAAGAAATATAAAAATTCAACGATGATATTGTATAATAGTAGTTTCTAAAGTGGTTAAGAGTGAAGTGTTATAGCGGAAGATTAATCAAGACACTTAGGTTGAAATAATCAGGGCTATCTATTGATTTTTTGTGGAATCGTGTTAAACTTTGTTAAAGTTAAGAAAACCTATGTTCACAATGTAGCCATATGCTATAATGTGACTGACTCTATTAAAAATCGACAGGAAAGAGAGGGAAATCCAAATATGGAAGAAACCATATCACTTCAAGAGGTTTTCGAGGTGTTGAAGAAACGGGTGGTCATGATCATCTCCCTTGCTTTGGGCGCGGCCTTAATAAGCGGGTTGGTGACATTTTTTGTGTTGACACCTATGTATCAGTCCTCGACACAGTTTATAGTTAATCAATCATCCAATCAGCAGCAATCTGCTGCGTATGATATCAATGACATAAGGACGAACGTGGAACTTATTAATACATATAATGTGATTATTAAAAGTCCAGCTATATTAGATCGTGTCATTGAAGAGTTAGAATTAAACACATCTACCGCAGAACTATCAGATCAAATCTCGGTTGTCAATTCTGGTCAATCACAGGTAGTGGACGTAACCGTAATTGATGCTGACCCTTCAAAAGCTGTGCAAATCGCTAATACAACTGTTGAGATTTTCCAAGATGAAATCTCAACATTGATGAATGCAGACAACGTACGCATTCTTTCTCCTGCTGTTCTCACAGCAGATCCGTCTCCTGTAAGTCCAAATCTCGTTCTTAATATCTCAGTTGCAATTTTAGTTGGATTAATGGTAGGCATCGCTCTTGCGCTGTTAATTGATTACTTTGATAACACTGTCAAGTCTGAACAGGATATTGAAAATGCAACAGGACTTCCAGTGATGGGCGTTGTGTCTACGTATAGCAAAGAAGAAGTTGAATTGGCATACATGAATAGCAAAGGGGCCAGACGTAATGATATAAGGAGGGAATCTCTTGGTTCTTAAACGTAAGAAAAAAGCTGCAATTCAGTCACAACCGAGGATATTAATTGCCAGTGACAACCCAAAATCGCCAATAGCTGAGCAGTACCGAACCATTCGGACTAATTTGCAGTTCGCATCTGTCGATGAAACCTTAAGTTCTATGATGGTAACTTCTGCGGGACCTTCAGAAGGGAAATCGCTAACGACTGCAAATCTTGCAGTGGTGTTCGCTCAACAGGGGAAAAAAGTTCTTTTGGTAGATGCAGATTTGCGAAAACCGACCATTCATTATACTTTTCGTTTAGATAACACTATGGGGCTGAGCAGCTATTTATCAAGTAGCCAGCATCTGAAAACGATTGTTCAGCAATCTTCAGTGAATAACTTGGATCTTGTTAGTAGTGGTCCAGTTCCGCCAAACCCATCCGAATTGTTAGGCTCTAAAGCAATGTCACGCTTTATCAAAGAATCAAATCAAATTTATGATATGGTAATTTTTGATTCACCTCCAGTACTTGCAGTGACTGACTCGCAGGTGCTCTCATCTGAAGTTGATGGTACTCTTTTGGTGGTTAGAAGTAAACAAACAGAGAATGATGCCGTTGTTAAGGCAAAAGAACTATTAACTCAATCGAATGCTAATATTCTCGGTGCCGTTTTGAATGACAGAGAAATAAAAACGAATGACTATTACAAATATTACGGTAACCAATGATTTAAGGGATTCATTAGAATAGATCTAGTGAATCCCAATCATACCAATATACTTCTGTACTACCACTCCTTTATCAAAACTCTATAACACCAATAAATTATTGATAGCAGTTGAATTGCCTTCCCTAGCTATTATTTCCTA
>NZ_SRJC01000006.1:0-147500 GCF_004684905.1 Halobacillus salinus
CATCCATATTTAGGTTAAACTGAAAGTGAGTCATCATTATTCCTCCTGCACAAGTTTTTAGCGGTAAAAACATTGTGGTCGGAATGATGATGGCTTATTCTTTTTACACAATTATAAGGACTTAATCGCATCCTTTATCCAAAAAGGCAACTAGACCCCTCTTCTCTCCCTTTTCAGAAGAACCTCCTGTCCAAAACGTCAAAGAGAACCGCCCTATCTGACATTTCCGAAGAAACTCCTAACCAAAACGACAGATAGACTTCTTTCACACAAAAAAACCCACTACATCAGTGAGTTCCCCATTTATATACTCTCCGACGAAGGCTGTTCCTTTTCCCATTCTTCCAAGTTCTCCATATGCTGCTGGCCCAGCCGTCCAGCATTTTCATGATCGGCAGGAGCTCCTTGCCGTAGTCTGTTACAGCATACTCGACTTTCGGAGGAACGGAAGGATAGATGGTCCGACTGATGATGCGGTGGGATTCGAATTCCCGTAAGTGCGCCGTCAACATTTTCTTCGTGATGTCTGGTATCAAACGACGGAGTTCGCTGAACCGGAGTGTTTCGTGCTCCATCAAGTGGAACAGAATGATGTGCTTCCACTTCCCTGTGAGCAGCTCGAGCACTTCGTTCGCTTTGCATGGTATTGTCATATGCCGTCTCCTCCTAAGGGTATCTTTTAGTAAACCTGGTCACTTTAAAGTGCCGTCTTACTTAGTCTTTGTACTTGTAATAGTATAAAAACCGTACTATCAAATCAAGGAGTTGAACTGGACTATGAGACAGGAAATCAGTTTGTTAATCGTAAGGGTCATCCTCGGAATCATTTTCTTTTTCCACGGGCTATCCAAATATATGGGAGGAATTTCGAATACGGCCGCTTGGTTTGAGAGCATCGGACTATCTGGAATGCTCGCCTATGTGGTAGGATCTCTCGAGATGGTTGGAGGTGCGCTATTGATTATCGGACTAGGTACCAAAATTCTTTCCGCACTGTTTGCGATTGTCATGATCGGTGCTATTTTCACCGTTAAGCTGCCAGCTGGACTGCTTGGTAATGGGCAAGGCGCAGGCTATGAATTGGACCTTGCATTGTTCGCCATGTCGGTCGCGCTTCTACTTAGCGGCAGTCGCTTGTTTTCACTAGACCATGTGTTGTTTGGAGAGGAATAAAAGTAGGGACCTTTACAAAAAAATCCCCTGCACCACCATGCAGGGGAAGTCTTAAACAACTTAGGTGACCCAACCATGTAAGAATCATCCAGGATTCTCTACATTCTTGGTTACTGACTTTCTCGGGGAGGACAATTCTCATTAGAATCCGTTTCCTTCTTCGCGCTTCATTGGTTAAGTCCTATTTTGTCTACGCGCAACAGACATTTCCAGGAGGCATCGCTATCCACAGACACTTTGTAGATCTTCTCCAGCACCTGACCCTTTCAAGGCTTTCTTTCCCTTTTCACAGGCTGTGTTCCTTTGTCGACCAGGTCCTTCGTTCGTTCGGAAACGAACTCTCGCGATGGTTGAGCCACCTAAGTTGTTTATCTTCTTTACACTTTTATTATATCACCGTTTCCGGTGAATAACGGGGCACTTTGTGACAGAATTGTAAACGTTTTCAAATAAAAAGGAGCCCACATCTGCAGACCCCTTTTCTTCCTTATATAACAAGCTTGATGGAATTGCCTGACGGGTCCGTTACATAAACGGCGTCATCCTGTTTCTCTGATGGGTGGCCCATTTTCTCTAGTCGCTGTAACGCCGCTTCCCGTTCCAGGTCTCCAGGGTACACTAGCGTGAAGTGGCGTAATCCCGCACTGTGCAGTGATGGCGAAGGTGCGCCAACCCCTTTCCACGTATTCAACGCTACATGGTGATGATAGCCTTCGGTCGATAAGAACGCAGCTTGCGGGTAGGAATGGTTGGCGATATCAAGCCCTAATCCTTCCGTGTAATACGCGAGCGTTCCCTTCAATTCTCTCGCATGCAAGTGGATATGCCCCATCCGGGTCTCTTCCGGAAAACCATTCCAAGACTCCTTCACCAAATCGAGCAACCCATCTGTGTCCAGCGGGTCCGTCGCCATCGCTACTTCGCTGCCGTTCCATGCCCACTCCTCTGATGATCGATCATGATACACTTCGATGCCATTTCCATCCGGGTCGCTAAAATAAATCGCTTCACTGACAAGGTGATCCGCGCCTCCGAGAGGAATCTTCTGCTCGGCAAGATGATGAATCAACCGTGCGAGATCCTTTCTTTCCGGTACCAGAATAGCGAAATGATAAAGTCCCGTCGCCTGTTTTTCTTTAACAGTCACTCGGGCCGGTTGGTGGATTACGACGAGAGGGTGCCTGCCATCAGCTGTCAAAGCAGCATGACGGTCGGACTGCTCCATCACCTGTAACCCTAAGACGTTTTTATAAAAATGGAGCGATTTCTCCAAATCTGTAACATTCAATTCAACAGAATCGACATACGTAGCGGGTTCTTGAAAGAATTTTGTTTCCATTGTTTCGATCCCCTTCCTTTTCTCTATTATCTTCACTATAAGTAGTTCTGATGAATGGCACAAGAAGGCACTTTACAGAAACCCGGTGTACTTAAGGATACCTTCCTACAAATAAAGACCACCCATCCAAGGGTGGTCTTCACAACTTTTATTCGTAACGGTTCCACTGCACGACATCTTCTAACGGAAGACGCGTTTTTTGGAAACCGGCTTTCGTTCCTTTGCCTAGAGACATCAACATAACGGAAGTATATTGTTCCGGTACATTAAACGCTTCTAGGAACTGCGCTTCATCGTAGCCGCCCATCGGTACTGTGTCATATCCTTTCGCTTTCGCCGCAAGCATCAGCTGCATCGCGACGATCCCGCCGTCGATGTGGGCGATTTTCGCAAGACGCTCTTCAGGAAAATTGCCGTAGTTATCGAAAATACTGTTCACATACATATCTTTGATATCTTCTGGCATGTTCCCTTTTTCAGCGATTTGAGAGTAGATTTCGTCTGCTTTCTTGAACGCTTCCTTATCTCCCAATACCGCGATGACTGCTGAAGCATCGACGATTTGTTGTTGATTGTTCGCAATCGGAAGCAGGCGTTCTTTCTCTTCCTGCTCATCGATCACGAGGAAACGCCAAGACTGCAGGTTAGAGGAAGACGGCGCAAGCGTTGCCGTCTGCAGCAGTTCCTCGATTTCAGAACGGTCGATCTTGAATTCCGGGTCGTACTGGCGCACAGAGCGACGTTCATTCGCTACCGTTAGGAAATCCGTATCCTCAAGAACTTTCGGCGCTTCTTTCGTAGTATCGATTTCTTTCACTTTATTAAGATATTCTTCTTTTGTCATAGATTTATTAGACATGAGTAATCACTCCTTTTAACTGTATCTTTCACAAATACAGTATAGAGACTTAACTGTTCTTTTGTCAACTACAGTTACTTATATAAAAAAAACGAAACGGATACCGCTTCGTCTTAAGATTCGATTAAATCAGCAAGGGACTTCGTGCGCAGCCCTTCTACAATCCACAATTCCATTTCATTCTGCAAGTCACAAAGGGACTGTCGCGACGTTCCAGAAAAGCAGTGCTTCCCTTCTGTCTCAAAGTGATCCCTCGCAACGGTTTCGGCACTGATGGCCGCATACACTTCCGACAGCTTGATCTCGTCCGGCTTCTTATTCAACGCATAGCCCCCGTCGCGACCTTCTTTAGCACCGATGATGTCGGCTTTCACTAAGTGCGTCAAGATTTTGCGCAGGTAGACGGACTGGGACTCAAGCTTTTCTGCAAGCTTACCACTCGGACAACGACTTTCATTTTCTGCAAGTACAATCAGAGCCTTCAAAGCCATACTGAACCAACGAACGTTATTCATTTTATCTGACATCGTTTCACCTCTTTATCCAAGTTCATTTTGGAACATCCTTGAATAAAAGTCAAAAAAACAACAGGACGCCGTGTTAGACGGTCCCTGTACAGGAGTCTATTTCCAGCAACTATTACAAGAGGTTCATGCTTACTTTAGCAAAGGTGTTGGAGAAATGGGTAGACTCCTACGGGATAGTAGTCCAGGTTGAGACCCCACAGCGACCGAAGGGAGCGAGGAGGCTTAACGGACGCCCGTGGAAAGCGAACCATTTCTCCAACACCGACTATCTATTCTAAAAAGAACCGACAAAACACTATGACAAAGGGACAATCCCTATCGATTGTCCCTTTGTCTATGACCTATTCCGCATCCGAAAGCGCCGTTTTCAACACTTCTATATTCCCTTCCATCAAGCTGAAGTAGTCTTCCTCATTCTGAACGTCTTCCTCCGTCAATACAGAAAGGTTGTGGATCCTTAGAGCTTCCGCATCCATCTCTTTTCTTACAACCTCTGCAATCTTCGGCGTTACATTCTGTTCAAATAACACATGATTCAATCCATGTTCATTCGCCACTTCGATAATCTGCTCAAGCTCCTGTTGGGACGGTTCGCTCGTCGGACTCAATCCCGAAACTGCGATTTGTTCCAGTCCATACGCTTGCTCCCAATAACCGTAGGCAGCGTGCGATACGATGATTTCATTCTTCGGCAGATCCTCGATTTCCTGATGGAACGTCTGATCCAGCTCTTGCAAACGTTTCTCTAAGTCTTCAAAGTTTTGCTGATACAAGCTTTCATTCTCTGGATCTACCTCGACCAGTTGATCTTTCACATTCTGTGCCAATTCCGCTGCGAGCGTCGGATCCAACCAGACGTGTGGATCCTGGTCGCCGTGGTTGTGCCCTTCATGTCCTTCTTCTTCATGAGTGCTTCCTTCGTCGTGAGCATCTTCTTCATGAGCGTGTTCGTCTTCATGAGAACCTTCCTCCTCATGCGCATGCTCCTCTTCGCGAGACGCTTCCCCCTCATGAACATGCTCTTTCAAATCGATTCCTTGAGAAGCTTCTACAATACGTACATCCTCTGACTCTACCGAATCTGCGATTTTCTCCGCGTACGCTTCCAGTCCGGCGCCGTTATAGATAAATAGGTCCGCTTCTGCGATTTCAATCATTTCCTTCGTCGTCGGCTCAAAAGTGTGAGGATCGGATCCTGGTGGAAGAATCGATGTCACCTCTGCTTCATCTCCCGCAATCTGCTCAGCAAAATACTGAAGTGGATATACTGTCGTGAATATTTTCACCTTTTCATCCTTTGCGTTCTTCTCCGAACTCTCGGATGAGGTCTCGCTGCTGCAAGCCGTTATGATAAATATAGATAAGATCAATAAAGATAGTTTAAGTACATGTTTCATTTCTTGTCCGCTCCTTTCCTTTGTCCTAAATTATAATATCGTAACCGTTACGCATTGTAAATAGTAATCATTACTTTTTATAATAAAAAATTAAAAAGCCAGAGCACATTGCTCCGGCTTCTCCGTTTACCAACTAGCTTTTTTCACACCAGGCACTTGGCCTTTGTGCGCATAGTCACGAAACGCAATACGAGACATTTTGAACTTTCTCATGTAACCTCGCGGACGTCCCGTCACTTCACATCGTCCATTCAAACGCGTCGGGGATGAATCTCTCGGCAGATTGCGTAGTGCCTGGTAATCGCCTTTCTCTTTCAGCTCTTTCCTTACGTCTGCATACTTCGCGACCATCTTCTGGCGCTTGTGTTCTTTTGCGATTTTAGACTTTTTCGCCAATCCGTTTCTCTCCTTTCTTTATCCATTTATCTATCATTCATAACTTGTGAGATTTAGATCAGTACACACATTAAATAGTAATCATTACTATTTGTGTTTTATACTTTATCACGATTGCTATTACATGACAAGCTTTCCAACTTCCGTTTATACTTCACATACAGGAAAAAAATAGAAAGGGGACTAATTCGAGATGGACCACGAACAACTTTTTTCCTCCAACTTCAAAGTGGGGGCTTACCCGTTCTATCAAACTCAGCGTCAGGAAAACCCGATCTTTGCCCTGCAAGAGAATCAAGGTCACACGTCATGGATTGTGATGAAGTACGATCATGTGAAGGAATTACTGAAATCCCAAAGCTTCATCAAAGACCAGGACAAGCTGTTTTCCACTTCCGCCAGAGACAAGGACGAAGGAGAACCGAATATATTCGGAAACATGATGCTCGACGTCGATCCACCCGATCATACAAGACTGAGAAAGCTCGTCCAACCTTCTTTCAACCCTAAGACAATCAAACAGCTCGCACCACGAATCGAACAAATAGCAGACGAATTAATAGAAGAAATGAAAACAAAAGAAGGCTCCTTTGACCTGATTGACGATTACGCCTTCCCGCTTCCGATCATCGTCATCAGTGAACTGCTCGGTATTCCAGTCGAAGATCGTGACAAGTTCCGCAAATGGTCGAATACGATCGTCGCCGCGTCCGAACAGGAAGAGGGAGACTTTCTCGAAGACGTCCAAGCCTTCACCCAATACTTAACCGAACTCTTTGAAAAAAGGAGTAACCAGCCGGAAGACGACTTAGTCTCTCAGTTGATCCAAACACAAGAAGACGGAGATAAACTGAGTAGAAATGAACTGTACTCGATGGTCGTCCTGCTGATCATCGCCGGACACGAAACGACCGTCAACCTCATTGGTAACACAATGTATGCTCTCTTCGAACACCCTGAACAATTGGAAAAAGTGAAGGCGGATCATTCCTTGATTCCAGGAGCGATCGAGGAAGGACTGCGATACTATAGTCCCGTCGATTTCTCCACCGCTCGTTGGGCAGGTGAGGATATGGATTTCCATGGTACAACGATCCGCCGCGGTGATTTCGTGATGGCGTCGATCAGTTCCGCCAACCGGGACGAAGAGAAGTTCGACCGACCGGAAGCGTTTAACGTGGAAAGAGAACGCAATGCCCACGTGGCGTTCGGGTTCGGAATCCACTTCTGCCTAGGTGCACCACTTGCCCGCTTGGAAGGTAAGATCGCTCTTGAGAAGCTGCTCGATGCATTTCCTAACTTAGGCATGGATACGTCCACCACTCCCCCGGCCTGGAGGAGAGTATTTTTACTGCGTGGATTGGATTCCCTTCCAGTCTGCTTTGCATAGAAAAAAACCTTGGTCGCGATCACGTCGCGGCCAAGGCTATTCATTAATCATCGTCCTTATCTTCTTTTTTCTCCAAAACCTCTCCCGTAGTGGCATCGATTTTCAGGTCGTATTCTTTCTGACCATCATTCATTTCGATCTCATAATACCCTTCGCCTTCGAGCTCAACCTTCACGATCTCAGCTTTCACTTGTTCTTTAGCGATTTTTTCGGCTTGCTCTTTGGACACTTCGACATTTTCCGGTTTCATCTCATCGCCTTCGCCCTCACGCTCGACTTTCAAGACTTCTCCAGTGTTTGCGTCCACTTCGACTTCCGCTTCTTTTCCTTCTATTTCATACACTTCTACGTTGTCCTCAAAGTCTTTATCCACTTCCTGAATCGTCAGCTCCCCGACTTCCTCCGTTGCAATCTTCTCCGCTTCTTTCTGAGAAATCGATACATCCTTTTCGCTGAAGCTGCTGTCCCCGGTCATCGCACTGACTCCGAATGCGCCTCCCAGCAAGACGACACCGACAATTCCACCTATGATCCACTTTTTCTTCATCATTGCTTCCTCCTTCTGTTTGTTCTAATTACAGCTTAACCGCCTCAGATGAAAAACAAGGAAGAAGAAAATGAGAGTTTGATGAGAATGATCAATCGTCCCAACTGATTGATAACACTTCACCGGTTATGGCGTGGACTTGAACTGTCGCTTCCCGACCATCGCCGCGCTCGATCTCCACTAAGAATGCAGGAGCTTCACCAGAAGATTCATAATCGACATCCTCCAGTTCACCCTCTACTTCTCCTAGGGCGATCTCAGCCGCTTCCTGTTCTGTAATCGGCTGGCCAGACGGTTCTTCGGTAGAGGAATCAGAGTTCTCTTCCTGGGTCGATTGTCGCGTCATCCGAACAATCTCGCCACTTTCTTTCGACACCTCGATGGCATAATCCCCAGTATCCAATTGGAGAGAAATCAAATAATAGTCATCTGTCTCCTCCATACCCAGCACTTCTCCATTGTATTGACTCTGAACTTGTTCTTTCACTTGATCTGCCGTCACAGCAGATGGACCTACCCATAACGACCAGCCTTGCCATAAAACAAGGACTGCCAACACTATAGCACCAGCGCCGATCACTATTTTTCCGTTCATCTATCTTCACCTCACGATGAGTATAACGCCTAATTATGAAAATTCACTGAGAACGCGCAAATGTCACCGTCACGCTCGTCCCTTCCCCTTCGACACTTTGAAGGTCGATGGTGCCGCCTAAGACAGCAGCAAGGTCTTCCGCAAGGGCGAGTCCCAAACCAAAGCCACCCTCACTGCTCGTCCGAGATTCCGAGACTTGATAAAAGCGTTCAAACACATGAGGACGCTTCGAAGCAGGGATGCCGATTCCTTCATCAATAATCTCCATCCGCCACTGTCGTTCTTCTACTCCCGCAACGAGCTGAATCGCCCCATCGCTGTATTTTCTTGCATTATCCATGAAAATATAGAGCAGCTGCTTCAACTTGTCAGCATCGGTTTCGATCAGACCATCCTGCTTCACCTCAAGCACCACTTCCCGTTGATACGCTTTTTCAAAAGCCGTCACTACGCTTGAGAGCAAATCGGATAAAGCATGCTGACTGACTTTTGTATCCCAATGTTCCTCCTGTCTTGCTAAGAGTAAGAGTTGTTGGGTCAGATCCTTCATGCGCAGGGCCTCCGAGTGGATTGCCTCGATCGATTCGTCAAATAGGGAAGCGTCCTGTAATCCGCGCCTTTTGAGGAGGTTCGAATACGATTCAATAATGGTGAGAGGGGTCTTCAATTCGTGCGACGCATTCGAGATGAACTGTTCCTGTCGCCTGTAATTCAGCTCCAGTTGATCGATCATCCGGTTAAACGTCTCTTTCATCTGCTCCAATTCATCATTAGACGCTCCATCTGCTTCAATCCGGCGGAATTGCCCGCTACCTCTGATCTCCTCCATCGTCTGGATGAGAGAGGTAATCGGGTTTGTGATCACCTTTCCTAGCAGACGAGCAGAAACAAACAGCGGGATGATAGCGATCAACGTCACAATCATCAGGACGAACCGGAGCAGTTGAAGCGTGCTCGCCTCAGAAGCCATCGTCTCCGTCAACTGCAACGAAGCCACTTCGCCATCTGACCAGACGACAGGTAGAGCTACGAAAGCATACGGTGTTCCATCAATCCGCGTCACTTCCGCCACTTCCCCTTCCAAGTATGTTGAAGGTTCTTCTGCAAGTTCAGGCAGACTTCCACCAGTCACGGTCGCAGCTTCTTCTCCGCTCTGAAGCACAATCTCGATCATGCCTCCTGGCGGCACGTAAGCGCGCAGTAGATCCTGAACCGGAAACCCGCCCTGCTCAGCCGCAACTCCTTCGAGTGCCTGCCGCGCTTCTTCTTTCGTCTGCTCTACCTCTGATTGAATAATAGACCGCTGAAAAGAAACATAAACAGCTGTATCAATCAAAACCAGCAGTAAAATCACTAATACAGTCGTATAGACGTGGATTCTATTCGATAGTTTCATCGCGGATCCTTCAACACGTAGCCGACGCCACGAACCGTGTGGATCAGCGTAGGATCATAGCCTTTATCGATTTTGTTACGCAAATATCGGACATAGACATCGACAATGTTCGAATCCCCGTAATAATCATAACCCCACACTAAATCGAGCAATTGCTGACGCTCCAAGACGTGGCGCTCATTTTTCATGAACGTAACGAGCAGATTGAACTCTGTCGCCGTCAAAGAAATCGGCTCGTCCCCGCGGAACACTTCATGCGTTCCTTCATCCACTTTCAAATCCGCGACCCGGAGGACAGCCTCGTCTTTCGGTCGCGTCAGTCGAAGTGCTGCCCGTATCCGAGCCAACAACTCCTCCATCTGGAACGGCTTCGTAATATAATCGTTCGCTCCAAGATCAAGCGTCGTCACTTTATCATCCAGGGCATCTTTCGCCGTCAGCATGATCACTTTCGTGTCCTCGTCTCCAGAACGGATTCTGCGAAGGACGTCCACTCCGTTCATACCTGGAAGCATGACATCAAGCAGCACGAGGTCCCATGCGCGGCTCCTGAACTTTTCTAACCCTTCGAATCCATCAGCCGCCTTCACTACCTCATAGCCTTCAAACTGCAATTCCAACTCCAAGACACGTGCGATCTTTTCTTCGTCTTCAATGACCAAGATCACTGGCTTCATCATCACTGATTCCCCCCCTCTTTCGATGCATCGTTACCGTTCAAATAGCTCATAGCTACCGTTATCTTTCTCAGCCAACATTACCGCCACTTCCCCTCTGGCTCTGTAGGTTCGGATTGGCACCCTATCAATAAAAAAAGAAAGAATGGAATCAGCAGCTGTTTCATGCGATCACCTCTTTCTTTTTTTATTCGAGAAGGAAGATGTGCTTCCTTCTGTTAGGAACTGAAAATATAGCGTTTCTTCCTTTTGAACAACCGGATGATGACAAACACCGTTATGAGGGCAGCAGCAACATACGCCACCGCAACAACTGCCGCAACCCCTTGATCCGCATTGCGCACACCGATGCCGATGAAGGCCCAAATGAATACGAGCGGATAAATTCGGTCGTGCTCGTTGAACAATACGATAAGCGCTAGGACCGTAGCTACCCCAATAAGAAGCATGGTCCATACGCTGGCCGAGATTCCCCAGCCGTTCCATTCGATATAGGTAAGAAAATAACTGATGTTCGCAATGGTCGCGACACTGATCCAGCCAAGGTAGACAGAGAAAGGCAGCCGGTCAAAGAACGAGGCATCCCACTCTTTCAACTGGACGTATAGACGGATCAACGTCCCTAGTAAACCAAGCATGACGAGAACTGATACCGCAAAGAACTCGTAGTGCCACATGAAAATCCACAAGCTGTTCAAGAGACAGCTGATGACGAACAATGTCCGGGTATTCCTGTACACCATCTTATTCCGCCGGGACTTCGGAATCTGACGGACAATCCATATTCCGAGCAGCAAGTAAATCAATCCCCAAATACTGAAGACGTACGCTGCAGGAGTAAAGAGAACATTTATTTTATTCGATATTTCCCCCGTCGTCTGACCGTTCAACGGCAGGATATTAGCAAGAGCATTAACAGTTAGTACGATGATATAGGCAATGATGGCCGTGACTAATTTTCCCATGGTTATCCCCTTTTCTATTCTTTTACTCCTTACTATTCCTTTTCACAACAAATTCCAATCATAAAAAAAGTGACTCTTTGAATTAGAGTCACTTTGACGATGGTGCATTATGCTCTTTTATAAGCCTCCAGGAAAGCAGCTGCCAAAAAGGTGAAGGCACCCCATAAGATCCAAGCCGCTCCTAATCCGACATCTTCCCACTGGTTTCCATACAAAGGCGTAAACCAAGTAATCGCAATGCCGTCGCTGAAGGTCGCTACTCCAAGACCGAAAGCAACCCCCGGTACAATCTGTTCTATCTCCAATTTACAAAAGGAAATCATGAACTTCACACCAACCCAAGCGACCGCGATCCCTAATGCGAAGGCAAAGATGCTTGCGACCGGACCGAACAATCCGACTTGAGCTCCGAACTTGACCGTCATGGCGCCTAAAAACCAAAACCCAAGTCCCAACATCGTCAATAACCCTGTCTGCTTCTTGGTGAAAGGAAACCTTCCTGCTCCGGTTACTTGATTCTTTCTTACATCCGCTTGTCTCATCTCCACGGATCCCACCGCCTCTCCCAATTTATGTAGCGGTTGCTACATAAATAAAATGTAGCATATACTACACAAAAAGACAACGAGGAAGATGATTATGAAAAAAGGTGAAATGAAAAAGCAAGCACATATCGAAAGCATGAAGCACTATATTCTCGAAAACGGCTTAACCAAAGCAAGCCTCCGCAACCTTGCCAAGGCTTCTGGGACAAGCGATAGAATGCTGCTTCATTATTTCCAAGATAAAGAAGACCTGATGACAGAAGTCCTTCAAGCGATTACACAGGACCTGATTGATCTATTAAAGGCAAATCAAACCGAGCCCCTTCCCTTGAACGTATTGGTTCCTCACTTAGGAAAAATGTTGAAGGAACCAGCAGTAAAGCCTTACTTGAGACTTTGGCTTGAGCTGATGGCAGAAGCCTCTAAAAAGGAAGAGCCATATTACTCGGCAGCAAGGAAAATTGCCGCAAGTTTCAAAGCTTTCTATAGAGAAGTGCTACTTGTACAAAAGGAAGAGTCGAAAGAGAAAATGGACGCTCTTGCTTTAGTGATGGTGGAAGGGCTCGTTCTAATGGATGCCCTTGATTTTGATGAGGATATCAACCTTGCGTTGCAGGCATTAAGTAAATAGATTTTAAAAAAAGTCGTCCATATATGGACGACTTTTTTATCATTCTTGATTCTTTTGATGAACACGTTCCAGCGTCTTCCCTAGAGAAGCCTTAAATTGTACCAGTTCCTCTTCCTCCATCCCGAGCTGCTCCACCAGCTGAAACGGGATCGTGGAAGCCTCTTTCTCCGCTTCTTTGCCTTGGTCGGTCAGGGAAATGATGACGCTCCGCTCGTCTTTTGGAGAACGATGGCGATACAACAATCCGGCCGTCTCCATCCGTTTCAACATCGGGGTAAGTGTTCCGGAATCAAGGTAGAGCCTCTGCCCCATCTCTTTCACCGTAATCGATTCCTCCTCCCACAATACGAGAAGAACCAAGTATTGCGGATAGGTCACATCTAATTTTTCTAACAGCGGTTTGTACAATTTCGTCATCTCACGCGCCGCTGCATATATGGAAAAACAAATCTGATTTTCTAACTTCAAATGCTCTTCAGCCATCCCGATCTCTCCTTCTATTCCAAGTGTACCCAAACTTTCTATCGATCACAACAACTCACTACCAAAGCGTTTTGCTTTGACATCTTAATCAGGTTGTTGTAAATTAGATTGTGCACAATTAAATTATACAAAATTAATAAAGGGAGATGAATCATAATGGAAAAAGCATTGTACACTGCGAAAGCAACCGCTCAAGGAGGACGCCAAGGGACGGTAACATCCAGTGACGGCACGATCGACTTCGAACTGTCGATGCCGAAATCTCTAGGCGGTCAGGAAAAAGAGGGCGCAACCAACCCGGAACAGCTATTCGCAGCCGGCTATTCTGCCTGCTTCGACAGTGCCCTTCAACTCGTAGCCTCCCAAGCGAAGAAATCGATTGAATCTGTCATTTCTGCAAATGTCAGCATCGGCAAAGAAGGCCACGGTTTCGGACTCGCTGTTCAACTCGACGTCGAGATCCAAGGCGTTTCCCAGGAAGAAGCAGAAGAACTCACACACAAAGCGCACCAAGTCTGCCCTTACTCCAATGCAACACGCGGCAACATCGAAGTGACGTTGAACACAACAGCTAAATAAGCATAGGAAAACGCTCGGAATCCTAGATTCCGAGCGTTTTATCTTCCCTTTTTTATAGAATTGGCTTTCAAAATGTCACCTAGAACGCCTCTCTCTTCCCTTTTCCCAATGCATTACGTCGCAAAGGGCAGAGAACAAGCCACTCACGGACATTTCCAGCTCTCTCACGTTTCAAAAAGGCAGATAGAGAACTCTTCTCTTCCCTTTTGCCACTACATTCTATGAAAAAAGGCAGAGAGCCGCCTCAAGTTACTCATCAAACGAACGCTTTTGATACAACCATAACGTCACAACCACCACAAGAGCCGTCCAACCGATCATCCACCCAATAGCTGCGACGATCGTGCTCGTATCAGATGCTTGAAATAGCTGCTCAAACTGATAGTTCGGCATCCATTCAACTACCTTGAACCAGGCATATTCATCCATCAGATCGCGAAACATCGTTCCCATTCCTAATATGAAGATAACCGGTAAGATGAAGATAGAGGACTCCATTAACGATTTAGACAATAATCCAACCAGAGTACCTAGCGTGATGTAAAAAATCGTCATGATAATAAAGCCGATCCATGCTGCAGAAGGGATCGTCATCGGTCCATCGAAAAATTCCAAACTGACCACGAAAACGACGACGCTGCAAAGTACAGATAGTACGCTTTTGCCTGTCAGTATTTCAAGCGTTGTAGCGGGCGACAGCATCAGCCCTCTTAACGTGCCGTTCTCCTTTTCCTCCGCAATAATCGCAGATTGGATATACGTGCCGACCGTCGCGAATGTCATATTCACCATCAAAGGAAGGAAATAGGCCGAATCCATCCCACTTCCTCTTCCAAGCATGAAAGCATAGAAAAGCGGAAGCAGGAATGTCGTCGATACGTACAGGTTCTTCGTTAAGTCTTTGAAATCTTTTGTGAAAATGGCGTAAATCCGCTGAATCGATGTGATCATGCTAGGTTCCTCCCTGTCACTTGAATGAAGACTTGCCCGAGCGTCGGCTCATCTGTATGAATAGATACAATTTGGTCATTCACCATGTAGTCGTGAATCGCTTTGGCACTTTCGCGTGCGTTCTCGAACGTCACGACCTGGCCACCTTTCAGTTCGATCGTAATGATTGGATCGGAGAAGCGTTGGCAAAGCGATACAGGGGCGCCTTCTTCTACAATCCGCCCTCCGTTCAGAAGTGCTACACGATCGCATAGCGTTTCCGCTTCTTGCATATCGTGTGTCGTCAAGAAAATCGTCGTGCCGTTCGCTTTCAACTGCCTCAACCCTTCATGGATGCGTTCTTTATTGATCGGGTCGAGCGCAGCCGTCGGTTCGTCCAGAAATAATAAGTCGGGTTCGTGTAACAGCGCTCTTGCAAGCAGAACGCGCTGCTTCATTCCTTTAGAGAGCGTAGCGGTTTTTTTCTTCTCTACTCCTTCTAAGTTAACGATCTCCAATACTTCTTTCACTCTGCGTATCGGCACCCGATACAAGCTTCTATAAAGGTTCAAGTTGTCTAGTACTGTGAGTCTTGGATACAAATTGCTATTATCCGTCATGATGCCGATTCGCTGAAGTAGATCCGGACGGGTTACGTTACTCACGTCTTGACCAAATACTTCGACGTGCCCTCTATCCGGCTTCAGCTGTCCTGTCAGCATCTTGATTGTCGTCGTCTTCCCCGATCCACTCGGCCCTAAAAATCCGAAGATCTCTCCTTTATCTACCTGAAACTCCAACCCATCCAACGCCGCTTTACCATCAAACGATTTATACACCTTTTCTAAACGGATCATCGTTTTCCCTCCTGTCGTTTCTTCCCATCAAGCGTATCGGATTCAATCGGGCTGCGCCGCTGTTTCCCGATGAGAGGAGGGTAAAAAGCGTTGAATGGAGTCAGGAAAGGTTCAAAATCCCCTTCAAATCGCTCAGTTTATTCTTGGAAAGGGGAATCTGGCTCTTCGTTAGGTCAGATAAATTCAAGCTGTAACTATTTTTCGACCACGTCACGATCTCTCGCACTCGTTGTAGATTGACAAGATAGGATCGATGGCAACGGAAGAATCCGAACGAGGTGAGACGTGCTTCCAACTCCGTCAGAGTCAACGGGCAAGGATACGATTCGCCACCCCCATATAACAGCACCTGACCTTGCTGACTCTCAAAGTAATCAATCTCGGCTGGGTCAAACAGAACAAGCTTATCTTCCAGTTTGGCAGTAATCTTATTTAGTTTGATCGGAGTATGAGAAGACTCTTGTGCTTGGTGTACTTGCTCAATGCCATGGTCTTTCACTTGGTAGACAAGATCAGTAAACGACAGAGCACTCTCCACGTGGTTCGTGAAAAGGACCACCGCAGCTCCTTCTTCTTTAGCTGCCTCCAGAAACGAAACCATCAACTGTTTCGTTTCCACGTCGACATTTTGATCCGGCTCCTCCATGACGATCAGTTTGGGAGACTGGTTATACAACCTGGCTAAAGCCAACCGCTTCTTCATTGAGTAAGAGATATGCTTCACTTTGTTATGTAAGACAGAAGAGAGCTTCACATGTTCTGCGACTTCCTCCACTGATTTAATAGACCCGTGGAGACGTTTGAAGAATTTAAGATGATCCTTTACCGTCAATCTCTCATAGAACCCTTCCTTAGAAAAGACGAATCCAATGTGACCGTTCCTCGAGGTAAGTGCTTCTCCCAACACCTGAATGCTTCCATGTGTCAGCCGCTCCTGACCGAGTAGCATCCCGAGCAACCTCTCTCTGACTTCCAAGTTCGATTGAATAGCGATTATTTCCCCAGGCTGTACCTTCAAATCGAAGCGGGGAATAACAATAGAATCCCGGTTCCTTTTCTCGACTTGCTCGAACGTCAATATTTCCACATTTCGCACCTCCTCTCCCTGTATTATACAGTCATTTCCACTTGTCGACAGAAACTATTTCCGGGGAAATAAAAAAAAGACAGTTGTCATCAAAAAGCTACAACTGCTTCTTCTTGGATCTATTTATGTCGATAGTTAGGGACGATGCCCCTCTTTCCCCGCTTGAATATACCCGTGATAGACACACGTCCCATTATCGGTAAGGTCATTCACTTCGAAGCCGCACTGCTCATAAAAGCTGAAACGATCTGCCGCTGTGTTGGCAAACCAATCCCCGTGCGGTAGTTTCTGTACACATAGAGCGATCAGCTTCTGACCGATGCCTTTTCCCCGGAAATCAGAATGGACGATCAAATCCATGATGGTTGCAGCCATCACCCTGTCCGATATCACCCGAACCATGCCGATCATCTGCTCCTCTTTCCATACGGTAAATGCCCAAGTTGAATGCTGAAACATGAGGGTGTACTTTTCTTTTTGCCACTCCGGAATTTCACCAGTCCAGCCTGCATTCTTAAAAAGATCATGCACATGCTCAGCCGGTACTCCATCTGTCCCTTCGCGAATGATGAATCCATGAAAATATTGATACATACGATCCCGCCTCTCAGCTTTGTCTGTTCATTTTCTCTTTATCTTTGGCAATAGCCACAGACAACTTTTCCTCCATGAAGAACCACGCGATATTTGAAACGAAGAAGTAAATGATCAGAACGGGGAATATTTCTGAGATGGTCTCAAAGCTTAAAGAGCCGCGGATGACCTCTTCGATCACCCGCATTAATACAAGTGCCATAGGAATCAAGATGAGCTGAACAGCGTAAATAATCTTTTTCACAGACAGTTCCATCAGATGAACCCTGCACTCATACCGAGATAAATGCACGTGGAGACGACAAAGAAACCGGCAAAGAAAAGCACCTTATGGAAGGTCGACCAGCTCTTCATCCATCCCCACCGCTTCCGGTCACGGTCCAACCAAAGAAAATCGATGACGACTGCTCCTACAATAATGACGATTGCAAGCAAAAAGTCCAAGCGCTCCACCCTTTCGTTTCATTTGTACAATAATACCATAAAATGGAATTAGAGTTCACCCATTCCGTTGCTCCTGTTGAACCCGTTCCATCCACTCTGCGATTAAACTGTTCAGCACTTCCGCCTGTTCTATTTGGAGATTGTGTCCCGCCGTATCTAGTACGGCGAATGTACCTCTCGGATACTTTTCCATCACATCAAGCGCATCCTTGTATCCAACGATATCGTCCTGTCTACCGAGCAGAAACAATGCAGGTTTATCAAAATTTGTCTGATCCACTTCAAATGAAAACGAATAGCTTTCTTTAACTTTCATAAGAAAGTGCTCATCTGCGACAGACATCCCGCTCACCACTTCTCCTTTGAAACGATCCCAGCTATTCTTATCGAGCGTAACTAGACTGCCACTGAAATACTCCGCTTCTTCTGATGATAAAGAAGCAAGAAACGCTTCATCGGCACGTAGGACACGGTGCTCTGGTACCGTCCTGTGTCCCGCTTCCGGAATAATGACCGGGCAAATGAAAGCTGCTCCTCTCACACGCTCTGGTTGATGCTTGATCAAACCACGAGCTATGTAACCACCGTATGATTCCCCTACCAGCACGTATTCCTGACCTGGAATAACCGCATCGATCCATTCGATAACGGCTTTGAGCATTTCATCGGAATCCTTAATAGCCTCATAATTCTTCGTGGCTCCCATTCCGGGCAGATCGATGTAAAGACGCCTCCACCCGTCCGTATTGTTGAACACCGGTTCCATACAGCCCTTCATCAGCCGGTGATCAGGAGAATATCCGTGTATCATTACGATGGGCTTGCCTTCTTCTATATCTTCGTAGTAGATCTCTGCATGACTTACGTTACAATATGGCATGTCGATCTCCTTTCTTTACGCACTGCATCACTGTATCACCGAAAGAACGTACGTCTTCTAAATAGTCGTACCCCTCTGGTGAACCAAAGCTGTTGAACATCCTTACAGCTACGACATTTTCCTCTGGAATGACAAGGAGCGTCACTCCAGTGTAGCCGAGAATTTGAAAAGATCCTTTAGGGACCTGAGATCCGATTTCAGTTGCAGACGATGGCTGTGCCTGAACGAACCATAAGTATCCGTTTCTCGGAAAATTGTCTCCCAATTCTTCAGGGGATTGCAGAGTGGTGGCTAGCTGAATCAGTTCCTTAGGTACGATCTGTTTCCCGTTCATGCGCCCTTCTTTCAGATGCAAGTATCCCCATAGCGCAAGCTCACGCGCCGATACGTACATATTCTTGTCGTCGCCTTTCGTACTTTGACTCGGTTGCCAATCCGTATCCCCTGGTGTGCGGAGGATCACATCAGCGTTTGTCGGTCCGAGCTCTCTATACCAGTCCGACTGCGTCATATGTAATGGTTCGAACACTTGTTGATGCAAAATCTCAGATACGGTCGATCCTGTCGTCTTCTCTATAATACGAGTAAGTGCCTTAAGACCTATTCCCTCATAACGCCATTCTTTTCCCGGTTCATGGAGGCGCATCGGTTCTTCCGCCTTATCCGTGAGTCCGTGGGTGTGGGTCAGTAAATGACGGATGGTCGTTTCGCCCCACAGCTCTCTGTCCTCTTCTGGAAGATGATCGACGACGAACTCATCGATACTTTCGATATATCCATTGTACACCGCATACGCTGCCGCAAAGCCAATATAGCTTTTTCTCACGGAGGCGACGTGGAATTGTGTATCTGCCTGAATGGAACGGGCATCTTCTCTCTTTGATTGCGTCCCAAAATACTCTTCTAAAACGATTGAATCGTCTTGAATGACCAATGTTGCGGCCCCGCTACCGATGACCTGGTCGTATGTATTCACAACATGATCGAACACTGGACGAAACGCCTTGTTCTCTTCGACTTTAAACATATTCTTCTTCCTCCTCTATTTCTAAGATTCGACAACGGACAGGCATCCCCTTCATTTTTCCAATCTATCCTACTAAAGTCGAATTTTGAAGAAAGCTAGGGAAAACGGTCAGAAAAATGTATACGCATTCGTAACTCTGTGAAAAATGCACGAACGAAGGAGGTGAACCGAATGAACGCGAAGGTGTTGTCTTTCATGATGTTCCTCATCATTTTCTTCCTGTCCTCTGTAAGCGTATCCGCTGCAACAGGTCATGGAAAGAAAGATCCTGGACCACCGCCTCATGCCGAGGAAAAGAAAGAAGAAAAACAAACACAAAACCAACCTCCAGACAAAGCCAATAACGACCATGAACGAAAACCGGACAAGACGGAACGAACAAACCAATCATCGAAAGCTCCCGACCATTCCAATGCCGGCGGTGCATCCCCTGAAGAGCGGAAAGGTCCTCCTGAACAGCAACCGAATAACCAAACGCAAGGACCACCTGAGCATGCTCAGCAGGATACTAAGTCCAAAAAGCACGACAACAAGAAGAAAAAAACGTCGTCAACCAAAGGAAAGTCCAAACAACCAAAAAAGCAGGCGGACAAAGTACATAAAGAGAAAGACCCAAGTCCCGTTGTGAAAAAGAAGCCTCATCCTATTCCAGCATCACCAGAAACCCCTAAACAAACGGAACCCTCTTCTGTTAAGGAGAAAAAGGTACAAGATGAGCAAGCAGAGCAGGATGTTTCGAAAAGGACACCACCTATTCCGAAGCACCCCTCACGCCCTCTATCTCAACCGATCAAGGAAGGCGTAACGCTCCCGACTTCTCCGCACAAGACACTCGGGCAGAACGGAAAGGACCGGACGCCTTCTGACGGACACGTGACGTGGAGTTTCATCCATGCAACGAACGCTGACGTGCAGCCGTCCTTGGACGAAGTGATGGTTTCGCGCTACATCATGTTCCGGAACCAATGGATGAATGCACCACCAGGACAACCGCCGAAACACTCTTCTTTATTTTTATAGATCAGTAAATCCGATAATCTAAAAAACTAAAGGAGAGAATTAATGATGAAAATGAAAACATCCGTATTGAAAACATTCGTAGCAGCAGGTGTTCTATCTGTAGGAGTATTCGCTGGAGGTTCAGCTGTCGACGCAGCTTCTAACCACGGCAATAAAGCGGAGAAGCATGTGGAAGTGAAAATGGAGCAGAAAGAAGCTAAGAAAGAGAAGAAGAACAAGAAGTCTCATTCTATGGCAAGTGAGCGCGCGAGCGAACAAGCTCACAAGAACGCTGCACCAAACTCTGCCGTCCACGCTGAATCAGAAGACAAGACAGAAGAACAGGTAGAAGTAGAAAAAGAAGAGCCTGCACGTGATGCGGAGGAGCCGAAAGTAGAAGAAGTTGAAATGCCAGAAATGGATGAATCAACTGAATCTGAAGAGTCTACGGAAGAGGAAGCTACTGAAGAAGAAAAGGTAGATCTTTCTAAGAAAGCTCACTCTATGGCAAGCGAACGCGCAAGTGAGAAAGCCCACCAAAACGCAGCTGCAAATTCTGCCGTTCACGCTGATTCTAAAGACGAAGAACAATCTGAAGGACAAGAGCCGACAGAGGAAGATTCCGAAGAAATGGAAAGCGAAGAAGGTAAAGAAGAAGATGCTGTTGAGGCTGATGAAGAAGAAAAAGATGATACAGACGTAGACGTTGACGAAGAAGCGAAAGAAGAAGAAACGGATGTAGACGTCGAGGAAGAATCTACGGAAGGTGAGTCATCTGATGAGACTGCTTCTGAAGAAGACGCTACAGAAGACCAAACGTCTGTAGACCTTTCCAATAAAGAGCACGCACAAGCAAGTGAGCATGCAAGCGAACAAGCTCACGAACAGGCCGCTCCAAACGCTGTTCTTCACGCTGATTCTAAAGACGACGAGTCCAAAGAAGAAGCGGATATGGAAGAAGGTAAAGAAGAAGAGGAAGTAGACACGGACGAAGAAGCTTCAGACGATGAAGATGAGTCGACAGAAGCGGAAGAAGAGTCTACGGAAGAATCTTCTATTGAAGACCTTGTAGTAACGGAAAACTAACACAGGATGTCTCCCCATCCTTATAAAAGCCTGGCCCATCATGGGTCAGGCTCTTTCTTTGCTTTTTTCTTTTTATAGGCAATGTAGGAGGTCTTTATAGATGCGTACACTCCTACAGCCGCATTTCCATAGAAGGCACCCATGAAGATTCCTGCCGGTAAGTTGTCGCGATGAGCAAAGAAGATGGAAATAATAAATCCCAGTAGCGAAGCAAGGCTTGGTACAACCGCTTTTGGAATAGGAAACACTTTCTTCAAGATTTGCGTGAGAATCAATATGGTAGGCACTGCCACGACTGCATCCCACACGTTGGTATGGATGATCGGAAACTCCTCCATCTGACACCTCCTCTTTCCTCAACGAATAAGTTCACTAAGCTTCGTTCAATCTAGTATTAGTATGGATGAAGAGAGGGAACTTTATGATTTACATCTACAATGACTTTGCAGGCACACACACGACGTCGATTGCAGCAGCCTATCATCTGAATAAACTGCCCCCTAACCTCCCTTTATCAAAAGAGGATATTCTTCAGATCCCTTATTTCAATGAACTAACTACGAAGGACGCCGGCAAGCTTATTTTTCACGGGACAGACGAAGATGACAATCCTGTTTATACGATTGGTAGGCGCTCGTCTAAAATCGTTGTTCCGGCTTTGAAAGAAATGTGTTTGCTGTTATTTGAGCTATGTGACTTCGAGGAGAAAATCATCTTTTCCAACACGTCCCCCACCGTCCCGTTTGTGATGTCGATCGGTGGACTCCTATCTAGGGGATTAGGTATTGATTCGTTAGGTGTTCCATTATTGGTGAAAGGTACGCAGAAGTGTCACTCCTTGATTCAGGAATTAGTGGAGGAGACGAAACGGATTGGTGCGGAGGAACAGTCTGAAAAGGTAGTGGTGTTGGAGAATAAAGACTTTCACATTTGATCTTTATTCTCCACTTTTATTGATTGATTAATCAATCATTTTTGTTTCTTGATACACTTCCTTTTCTTCCATTCTCTTATTTACAAAAAGAAATAACGTCAGGCCAGCTCCTCCGAACAGTAAATACTTCACCCCCATTGCCCAAGCCGGCATGATAGCAGACAACATGATATCTACAGCACCGATCAGCATGGCAATGTAATAAATGAATTGATGGACGGCTAAGTAAGAGCTTCTTGCCGAATCAGGTGCGAGCTTCCCGAGCATAGCTTGGCGTACGGGAATGTACATAAGCTCTCCAACGGTTACGGCTACCATACTAATGATCAGGATCCATGGTTGATCCGTCCAAGTGAATACGGCATAACCGATCGAATAGATACTGAGGCCAACCCATAATATGAAACGGTCGCTCCACTTTTTCACTGCCCATGCAATAAGTCCCGTTGCGAAGACGACGAGCAATGTATTCTCTGAGCGCAGAATTCCAAGCATATGGACACCATCGACCATCACTGCTCCTTCTCCCCATGGAAAAAGTGGTTCCGACTCGATTGTGTCTGCTAGGTGAATCGCTATAAAGTTGGTAAGCTGCTCTTCCAATGACAAAATGCAGACGCCCGCTGCAAGGAAGGCAAGAAACAGCTTGTCGAGAAAGACGACTTGATAATTTTTGATCATGGAGACAGGTTGAGTGTTTTCTTGGTGGGATTTTGTGTAGGTTTCTAAGATGAAGAACAGCGTAATGAACGCAGATAGGAAAGATACGGCACTGATCGCTATGAACAGTTCGAATAAATACTGTTGAAACAAGACCGCACCGATGACTCCTGCGATCGCAGATGACAAGTTCGTGATCCAATAGAGCAAGGTGAACACGTAGCGGCGGCTGTCTTCCGTCGTGACATCTAGTACCATCGCCTGGGAAACGGGTGTCAGAACACCGCCGGCGAACATGACCAGAATAAAAACAGCATAGGTCGCGTATGGGAGGTCGAGCCAAGGGGAATTGAATCCCGCAATCACGAGAAAAGCGATCCCCGTTCCGATCTCAGCGGAAACCATCAACTTCTTCCTTCCCCACTGATCAGAGAAATGACCACCAATAAGTCCTCCTGCGATACCGACGAATACTAAACTGACAAGCATCAGCCCAGTCGTCGTCTCGCCCACCTTCTGAGCAAAATAAACCGTCAGAAACGGCATCACCATTAGATGGGCAAACTGTGAAACAAACTGCGTCACCATTCGGATTTTCAAATTCGGATGCAGGTCACGGAATTTCATAGACTCCTCCTTCACTGCTTCGGTCCAAACAACAGATACGCATGATCCATGAACATATTCCAGCTCGGAAGCTGATCGATGTCGTCAATCGTCGTCAGCCGCACCCCGTTAATGTAGGCGAGGTATGTTATCGCTACGTTATTTGGATCTAATTCAATCAGCACACCTTGTTCCTGCCCTTTTCGAATCAACGGTTCTAACGACTCTTGGAACTCCTCCGTGAAATCATTCAACTCATTAAATAGATCTGCAAAGCGGTCACGTTGCCCAATCACATACTGTACCATTCTGGCGTACGTCCCTTGCTGTGCGAAGTACGTCATATGCAACTTGATCGTTTCTTTGATTTGAGCGGCTACATCGTCTTGTTCCTCTGCCTGTGATAGAAGCACAGCCTTCATGTCTTCAAGTGGCTCTAGGACAGACGCTTCGAACAAGGTATCTTTGTTCTCGAAATACGTAAACACCGTACCGAAGCTAACGCCTGCTTCTTTGGAAATGTCTTTGATGGTTGCTTTCGAATACCCGTTTTCTGAGAACAATTTAATACCGGCTTGAAGAATCTTCTCCCGTTTCTCCTCCGATTTCTGAATCGCCATCTAATCTCTCCTTTTGAATGATTGATTAATCAATCATATATTAACTCAACCTACAGATTTTGTAAACTCCTGAATGAGTGTCATTCATTTCTTAAACTACTATAGAAAGCACAGACACCAATGATATTGTAAAATTTAGAAGGGCTTCCGATAATTATAAAGGATTTATTAAATTTCCATCCATTCCTACATAAGCGACTACAATAAGAATTGTGAAAGGGGCAGACCATGGTTTCCATTTTACTAGTAGAAGATGACAAAGAAATCGCGCGAATTGTTCAAGATCACTTAAGAAGACAGGAAATGCACGTCACGTGGGCATCGACAGGTAAAGAAGGTTGGGAAGACTTTCAATCCACCTCCTTCGATCTCATTCTCGTTGACCTCATGATGCCGGAGATGGACGGCTTCCAGCTGTGCAAAAACATCCGTTTAAAAAGCGAGGTTCCGATTCTTATTATCAGTGCGAAGCAAGAAGACGACTCGAAAATTAAAGGGCTCGGACTCGGGGCCGATGATTATGTGACAAAACCATTCAGCTTGGAAGAATTGACGGCGCGCGTCCAGGCGCACCTCAGGAGATACCACCGCTATCAAGGAATCGAGCAGCCGACAAAGCTTTTCTCGTTTACGGAAGGGCTTGTGGTCGACGTTGAGCACCGAACTGTTTCAGTAGATGAAAAAGAAGTCATGCTGACGTCTAAAGAATTCGCTCTCTTGCAACTGTTCATCACCCATCCCCTCCGCACTTTTTCAAAAGCGGAGCTATACGAACATGTATGGGGAGAAACGAATTTAGAAGGCAACAACACGGTCAACGTCCACATCAAGAGTCTCCGGAATAAACTCGGAGAACAGTTGAAGCAGCCGAAGTGGATCGAAACCGTTTGGGGCACAGGCTATCGCTTTATCGGTGGGAACGGTTAATGAAAGTAAGAACATGGTTGATCATCACCTATTTGGTTGTCATGCTCCTCCCACTTGCTGCTGCTTACGGATTCTTTGTCTTAATCCAAGAGTGGGACCGGTCAAAACGGATTGCGGACACGTTTGAGCTGACCCAGCAGATCCAAGGGATAGAAGATGGACTTCAAGATCCGGAACTATATGAAATGCAGCCATTATCCAAACTAGAGTCGAAGCTTCCGAACCGTGTTTCAGAAGCTGGCGTGTCGCTTGAGCTCTATCGCTCTGATGCGGTGAGAATCTATTCTTCTGAAGCAACCAAGCAGTCTATTCAACAAATCAACCGCTCTCAACTGATGGAGAACTTGTACCAATACGATTTAAGCTATCATTCTCTTACCGTGAAGAAACCTGTATTCGAAAACGAACAGATCATAGGAGTCTATGAACTGAGTCTCGACCGTTCCGAATGGGTGAGTGGCGTGGAAAGCAGAAGAACATGGATCGTGACCGCGTTCATTGCTTTTTTCATTACGGTGTACGGCGTAATGATTTGGCTTTTACAACGAAAGTTGAACCGTCCATTGAACGAATTGATGCTCGGTATGTCAGCTTTCGCTTCCAAGCAAAAAATCGTCTCTTTCCCAACTAAAAGAAAAGACGAAATCGGTCAGTTGATGCATCATTTCGAGAAGATGCAGACACAAATCGAATCGGCACAAGCAGAGACCAAGCGCGAGCAGGAAGAGAAACAATTGATGATGGCTTCTTTCTCTCACGACATCAAAACGCCGCTTACCTCGCTGCAGGCTTATGCGGAAGCATTGGAAAACGAAGAGTCACTCACCCCTCGCGAACGGAAAGATTATATGCAGATTATCAAGCGTAAATCCGTTCATTTAAAAGGCATGATTGAGGACTTGACCACTTACGCAAAACTGCAGTCCAACCAATACGAAATGCCGCTTACGAAGGTGGATGCAGAAGAGTTCTTTGAAATGGTGTTTGAGGGATATGACGAGCTTGCCCGTAGGCAACACGTCACGTTAATAAAAGAAATGAATATCACCGGTTTCTGTTACATGAATGCTCAACATATGATCCGCTATCTGGATAACTTGATGAGCAACGCCCTTCGCTATACACAGGCAGACGGCAGGATCGGCTTAGGAGTCATCGGTAAGGATGCGCTTCTTCCTGAATGGATCTTTCAAGAAGCACATTCTGAATTGGAAGCATTCCGTGACGGAAGTGCCCTCCTGCTCATTCAGAACGACGGGCCTCCGATCAGCCAGGCACATATCGATTCGGTCCTCACTCCTTTTTACCAAGGAGAACAGGCTCGTACTTCTGACGAGTCGAAACACGCGGGACTTGGTCTGAGCATCGCTAAACAAATTGCCGAGAAACACGATGGAGAAATGAAGCTTTGGTCATTCGAACAGAGAGGGACCTTGATCGTGATGAGGTTTCCGCAAATATAAAGGAGTGATTTAAGATGAAGAAATTATGGATGAGTACACTCGTGATCAGCTGTGGATTAGTTTTAGGTGCGTGTTCTGCAGAAGAAGCCGCTAACTATTCCCCTGATCAAATCGTCGCAAAAGCAGTCGCAAAGGAAAGTGCTGTGAAAGGATTCCATATGAAAGGTCAGATGGAAGTCTTCAAAGGGGAAGAACAAATCGATGACTCGACGATCGAGCAATGGACAGATAACGAAAACAACAAGACGAAGATTATTACAGAAGCAGCGAACGGGGATATATCGAAAACCCTCAATGATGGGGAGAAGATCATCAGCTACTCCGCCCTGCAAGACGCTGCCTTCGAAATGGATGCACCCGAAACAGAAGAAGGAGCCGCCACTCAAAGCCAGCGTGCCCAAATCGAACGACGACTCGAGCAAACACGGGAAACACACAATGTGGAGCTGATCGGGGAAGAAAAATGGAATGGGTTCGATACGTACCACATCAAAGCCGTCCCTAAAGAAGAAGGTGAAGGCTTGACCGGAATCGAAGAATACTGGCTAACAACCGAAGACTGGTTCATCGTCAAATCCGTTACAGAATCCAAGGATATGAAAGTGAATTATTCCGTGTCAGAACTTGAGATCAATCCTGAGTTTGATGCAAGCACCTTCGAAATCGAGCTACCGGAAGATGTAGAAGTGAAGCCTTTTGAAGAAATGAACCCGTCGACAGAAGTTACACTCGAAGAAGCCGCTTCAGACTATGGCAAACCACTGCTCACCGTAAAAAATGATTCCTACAACGTCGAACGGATTGAATCTTTTTACATGCAAAGTTTTGACCGCACGGAAGTAAGTCAGGAATTTCATAAGGACGGATTCCTCCAATTCACACTCAGTTCTTTCGAGTCTCCGGATGAAAGCTTATCGATGGGGCTAGGCGAAGAAGAAGAGTTGGAAGTACGCGGAACAGATGCCGTTTATTCAGAAGATGTCATCACGAACCTTGTCTGGGATGAGAACGGACTACGTTACTCTCTTCTCGTTCAGAATCCAGAGATCTCGAAAGAACAATTGCTGAAAATCGTAGAAAACCTACAACCAGTGAACGAGTAAAAAAGGGGCTTCGGCCTCTTTTTTGTCGAAAAAAATGCACCTTGGACAACCAGTCCCGAAACCTCGTCAAATTAATAATGAAAACGCTAACATTTTACTGGATTTTCTATAGGTATGGTGCTATAATGTAATTGTAATCAAAAGCTTAAGTGGCTCAACCATCGTGAGTTCGTTTCCCATTTAAAGAGGAAACGAGAGCCGGGATGAAGGGAACACCGATCCAGTGCAGAGGATGCATATTCGCCCTACACTACGGCCCCGTAGTCAAGACATGCTTAGAAGTGAAGCATGAGGAAGACCCTCTGGCGTAGTTCTGAAATTCGTGCCTCCCCCCTCTACATAGAGATGGAGAAGCGAATAACGAACACTTGCAAGTTCTCCTTTTCCAAGGCCACGGAAAGTGAGATCCATACTTGTAGGAGGCGTGCAGAGAAGAACCAAATGAACGTTACCATGAAATCGAAGGAAGCGAATTCTAGAGAAGAATGATCCTTCTGGTAAGTAGTTCGTGTAAGAATCGAGGATGATTCTTGTATGGTTGAGTCACTTAAGCTGTTGAGAAAAGACCAGTCCGTTAAGGGCTGGTCTTTTTCGTTTCGTTAGAAGGCTAGCAAGACGATGCCTGACAATAGTAGAAGAACGGATCCAGCCAGGAGTGCGATTTTGGTCGGGCGGTTAGCTTTGTGGAAGATGCGGAAGAACATGTCTTTCACCTCCAATGTTTAGTATGTATACGTTCAAACTCGCGAGAAGTTTCAAAGTATGTGGGGCGGCTAGCTTCCCTTTTGCATGACCTCACCCTCCTTTTTGGCAGATAGACGGTCCTTCTCTGCCCTTTTCCAGTACCGAACGTCTCATTATGGCAGAGAAACAGCTTCTCTCTGCCCTTTCGTACCAATTCCTTTTTCAAAATGTCAGAGAAGCGCTCCCTATCTGACATTTTCCTCAAGCCCCCACTTCAATTCGGCAGATACAGCACTCCACTACATAAAAAAGAGACATTGCCCACAATGAGCAATGCCTCCCCTATAAAATTATTTAAACAAATCTACTAACCGGTCCCAGAAATTCTTCTCCTCTTCTACTTCAGGAGCTTCTTCCTTTTCTTCCGGCTTCTTGATGCTTTCCGTTTTAATCACAAATTGGACGGAACCCACCTTCTCGTTCTTAGACGAAACGAACGATACAGGTTCGAAATCCGATTTGTCGTATTCTTCTACCATTTTATCAATCTCTTGATCGATCTGAGTTGGCAGATCGCTTGTTTCGGAAGCGAGCTCTGATGTGCCGTTGTGCAACTGTGCTGCTCCATTTTCAAGCTCACTCGTTCCGTTCGTCAATCCGGCGATGCCGTTATGAAGATCTGAGTAAGAGCCGGCAAGTTGGTCGACGCCGCCAGTATAGTCTTTCAGTCCAGCGTGGAAGCTTTGATACTGGCTGGCGAGCTGACCGAGTCCTTCTTGCAGCTGCTTCATCGATTCATCGATGTCGACGTTATCGAGACTGCTTGAGAGTTGGTCCGCCATGCCGTTCAAGTTCGCACTCATGTCGCTTAACGCCCCAGCACTTTGATCAAGCGCAGGTGCAACAGCGCCGAATGCTTCTCTGACTTCCGCGTACGTTCCTTTAACGGTTTGAGCTGCTTTGTATGTTTCCAGCAACTTGTCGACTACGGCCTTGTCTGCACCACTTTCGTAGAGCTTTTGAATGTCTGCTTCTGTGATTTCATAGCCTGGAATGGCATCAATCGATTGGCCGAGCGCTTGGTTCGCTTGGCTGTACTGGTCTTTCAAGCCAACCAGCCCGTTTTCGACTTCTTGCAAACCTCCCGCAATTTGGCGCAGCCCCTCTTCCATTTTTGCAAAATCACCGAGGCTGCCTCCACCAGATCCGCTGACAGACTGGCTTATTTCGTCCAGCGCTGATTGGATACGGGCAGAACCTTGGACGAGTTCATCCGAACCACTGCTCAATTCATTGATGCCGTTACGGAATTGAACGGAGCCGTCATAGAGACTTGCCGCTCCGTTGTTCGTTTGAGTGATGCCGTTTTTCAATTCGCCGACGCCGCGGTTCACTTCAGCCGTCGCATCGGATAAGGACGTCATGTCACTTTTCACGCCGCCGATGTCCGGTGCGTCGATTGACATGGACGATGGGATCGCCGCGAATTCGATCGGCTCCATTTCCAAGTCGGTCGCATCAGCTTTCATGACGAAGCTGCCTTCTTTTTCTGGCATGACCGTATACGTTACGCGGCGGTCTTTTCCGGCATTCGCGACCGTTCCTTCTGGTGCTTGAATGTTTTCGTAGCGGTCCCCGTCAAGCGTAAGCGAAATCTGCATCAAATAATGATTAAAGAAAACGTCTTCCGCTTGTTTGTTTTTCTTCGTGTTGATGTGTATCTCAAGGGATCCATCTTTCCCGGCCAGCTCCTCAGGGCTCACCTTTTTTCCGTCGAGCTTGTAGGAAACACGGATGTCCCAAGGCAGGTCCTGTCCTTCTAGGTCCCCTTGATAGTAGAATTCTTCTTCTTCTGTGGTGACTTCCACTTTATTGCCGGACTGGTTAATTTCTTCGAGGTTCGTCAAGTTGTGAACACTCGTGTAAGGTCCGAAATCAGTGATGTCCCCCGGCTTTTCCATTGTAAAATTGTTCACGACGTACATCTCTTCCTGACTTCCGTTCGCATCGAGTGTCGCATAGACGACTTCATGCTTTTCGGAGTAGGACCCTGTCGCCGCTGAAACGGGTAGGGACGGCAGGACAAGAAGAGCCGCAAGCGCCGAAACCGTTATTCGTTTGAACATGATCATTCCCCCTTGTAAAAGTTCGCTTTCCAAGTCGTTCGCCTAATGAATCCGTCCAGCAGCACAAGCAAAGCTGGCAGGACGAATACCACCATCAAGAAGGCAAGCAGTGCTCCGCGTCCGAGCAGCAAGCCGATGGACGAGACGATCGGATTCGATGACGTGATGAACAGAATGAATCCGACACTCGACAGAATCGCTGCCGATACGAAGATGGCGAAGATCTTGTCATCGATTGTTTTCTTGATCGCCTGGAGTGCAGGCATTTCTTTTCGCAAATGGTTGTAGTACTCTGTGAACAAAATCGCATAGTCGACGGTCGCGGCCAGCTGGATTGTACTGATCAGCAAATAGCCGACGTAGACGAGCGGCGTCTCTGTAAAGTATGGGAACGATAAGTTGACCCATACGGATGATTGAATCGTGACGAGCAATACGAGTGGAATCGAAATCGACCGAAACGTCAGCACGAGTACTAGTGCTACAGTCACAACGGTCAAGGTGTTCACTAACGTGTTGTCGTCCTGCACGATGTCCCTCATATCATAGAGCGTCACACTCTCGCCTAGCAGATGAGGCTCGTCATAATAAGAGTTCGCCGTTTCTTTCACTTTTTCCACTAAAGAGAAGGCTTCTTCCCCTTCTGCATCCGTTTCGGTGTAGAGCGTGATCCGCGCATAGTTGTCAGAGTAGAACGATTCGGTCATCGACTCCTCCAAATAGTCAGGCGGAATCGCCGGACTGACTAAGTTCACATACGACATGACGCTCGAGACAAGCGGCATATCCTCAAGATCTTGCACAAGCTCCTCTTCCTTAGCGCGGTCTCCCTCCGGTACGAGCAGCACCATCGGCATATTCTTCCCGAACTCTTCCTGGATCGCTTCTACGTCCTGTCCGGCTCTCGTGTTATCCGGATGCTCCCCTGTTCCATAAATGAAAGATGTTTCATTTTGTGCTAAAAAGGCTGGCACGATCACAATCAGCAACAAGATGAAACTCGGCACGCGCAGCTTCATGACGTGTTTCCCGATCCCTTTGAAATCAGGAACGAACGAGCGGTGCTTCGTACGGTCGATCCATTTGTAAAACACGAGCGTCAGTGCTGGTAGGAAGACCATTACACTGATGAAGCTGAGCAGAATCCCTTTCAGCAAGTTCAATCCTAGATCGGCTCCGATGCCGAAGTCCATGAACGTCAGCGCCGTGAAGCCGAAGAACGTCGTCGACGCACTGGCGATGATCGCCGGGAACGAACGCTTCATAGCACGCAGCATCGCTTCCTTCGGATCACTCGTCTCTTTTCGATAATCTGAAAAGCTGTGCAGCAAGAAGATCGCATAGTCTAGCGACACGGCGAGCTGCAGAATCGGCGCCACCGACTGGGTGACGAAGGAGATTTCTCCAATAAAAATGTTCGTCCCGAGGTTGATCAGCACGGATACCCCGATCGCCGTTAAGAAGAACACCGGCTCGACCCACGATGTCGTCGAAATGACCAGGATGATGATGATCATCGGTACGAGCAGTGCTGCTGCATACATCGATTCACTGCCGGTCATTTTCTGTGAAACCGCCGTATTGACGGCTTCCCCAGCGAGAGCGTTATCCTCTCCGATCAAGGCGTAAATCGCGTCTGTCGCCTCGACCTCTTTTCCTTCTTCAATCGTTATCGAAAATAAAGCCGATTCCCCTTCGTAATAGGATTCGACGGTATCTTCATTCGCCATTTCAAGGGGTACTTTCAAATCGATGACGTCGTCGAGCCACATGACGTTCGTAACCCCGTCGATCTCATCCAATTTCTCTTTATAATCCAGCGCCTCGGTAATCGAGACGTCACGGACCATGACCCGGGCATTCTCCACAGGCTCATCGAATTCTTCCTCCATTAAATCTGTTGCTTGTAATGAAGGGGAATTCCCTGGCAGATAATCCACCATATTATAATTGACTGATACGGCAAGCTGAGCGACCGCACTCAGTAATGTAACGATTGTAAAAATGATGACAATACTCTTCTTATGTTCAATAATCTTAGAAGCCCACAATCCGTTCTCCCCCTCTCTTGCAATTCACGATGACACACTCTATCATTTTATTAACACCGTGTTGGATAGACAACAAACAGTTTTATTGTTTACGTCAGTTTTCCAACACAATGACGGATTAATGTTGGATTGTCACACAAATGTCACAGAAGGAGCCCACTTTATGAGCCAAAAATTAGACCGCCGCAAAAAATACACACGCAAAGTGTTGAAGGATAGCCTGATCACCTTGCTTGCGAATAAGTCTCTGTCCTCGATCACTGTGAAGGAAATATGCGAGCTCGCTGATATCAACCGTTCCACCTTCTACACCCACTACACCGATCACTACGACCTCCTTCACAAAATTGAAGACGAAATCACCGAAGACATGAACCGTTACCTGCACAGCTATGATTATGAAAAGGAAGAAGAATCCTTGCAGATGACAGAGAAGATATTGGAATACATTACGGAGAATCGTTTGATGTTCCAGACGCTTCTGAATCATCAGTCCGCCCCGACCTTCGAGAAGCGTCTGATGGATTTGACGCGCAACTTCATGATCAACACATGGCCGCGAGCGAATGAACTGCGCACCGAAGAGTCGAAGTATTTAAGTTCGTTCGTGATCAGCGGCGCCATTCATGTTATCAAGGAATGGATCGCCCAAGATTTGAAGGAATCTCCGAGGGAAATGGCTGAGATGATTAATCAGTTCATCAACAACGGCCTGTCCTATTTCGAATAAAAAAACCCGGCTCCCTTATAGGAACCGAGCTACTCATCGTCTTTTCTACCAGTGAAATCGAATCCGGAAGCACCCATGTAATATAGAACCATCACGGCGGAAACCAGACCGAGAACGGCGATGACAAAACTCACAGGAAAACCTCCTTTTCTTTCATTTTAACAAAAATATCCAAAAGATAGAAAGGTTGATTATTCATGACAAAAGAAGTAGAACAATCCATCTCCAAATCCAACTGGAAACAAGAATTCGAGACGCTAAGAGAAATCATTATTGACTGCCCTGTTACCGAGGAGTTGAAATGGAATTTGCCCTGCTACACCGACGGCGGGAAGAACATCGTCCTCATCCAAGGCTTCAAAGAATACTGTGCGCTTCTTTTTTTCAAAGGGGCATTGCTGAAGGATGAACAACACTTGCTCATCCAGCAAACCGAGAACGTCCAATCCGCCCGCCAGATGAGGTTCACTAACGTGGAGGATATTTTGGAAGTGGAAAATGCGATAAGAGACTACGTGCTCGAAGCGATGGAAGTCGAGAAGGCAGGACTTAAAGTAGAGAAAAAGAAAACATACGAGATTCCAGACGAGCTCGAAATGAAGTTCGACGAAGATCCTGCTTTTAAGGAGGCATTCGAGTCGTTGACGCCTGGCCGACAGAGAGCGTACATTCTCCATTTTTCTAAAGCGAAAAAATCAGAAACTCGGTCAAGAAGAATCGAGAAATACAGCCAGCATATTTTGGAAGGAAAAGGATTGAATGATAAGTAGTTTGCATCCGCTTCCATTTAAATGTAATAGTGACGGGACTTTGAACGACTTCACATGGGTGTTTCCTGCCATGTGAACTGAGGATAAATAACAATTACCTAGGTATTAACACATGTTTTTACCCCCTCCTCTATTGGTGCTATTTTTATAATTGTATACTTGTTTTATTGGTGGAAGGACAGTTGCCGTACGCTTACTTTTCACCGTAAAACAAGCATTAGGAGGAATATGGATGAAAAAACGTTTGATTATCCCCGCACTTCTAACAGGCACCCTCGCCTTCGGTACCACCGTTTCGGCGTCATCGGACGAAATAGACCCCGGAACGACGCCCGATCAGCTATTCTATTCTCTGGACCAATTCTTTGAAGATGTCCACCTTTTTGTCACGATGGATAAGGAAAAAGAGACGGAGATCCTGCTGAACATATCCAAAGAACGACTTGCAGAAGCCAAAGAAATGAATGAGAACGAGAAAGACGAACTTGTTCTCCGCATCATAGAAGACTACATAGAAAACCTAGGCTCAGTAGAAGAGTCTTTATCTGAACTTATTCTGAACGATGAGCTGGAAGCAGACGCCTTAGAAAACCTCCAAATCGAGTTGGAAGAGGCAACAGACGTTGATGAAGACGTAGAAGAGAAATTGGAAGACGAAGTGAAAGAGGAATTAGATGAAGGAACGGAAGTAGTCAAACAACTGCCATCCGTTGTGAAAGGACTTGCTAAAGAGAAAGTCTCCGATCTCCGCGAACAAGGCTTAGGCTACGGCCAAATCGCCCAAGTATTCCTCCTCTCTGAGAAATCTGGAGAGTCCATTGATGACGTAGCAGCACTATTCACAGAAGGAGATAAAGGCTTCGGCGATGTTGCTAAGGAACTCGGCGTTCACCCATCTGAAGTGGCTAGTGTGAAAAAGGACGAGCAAACTTCAGACGAAGAAGACACAGAAGACCTGAATTCCGAAGATGATGTTTCCCAAGAAGAAGAAAATGCTTCCTCAGAAGAAAAAGAAGAAGCAAAAGAAGAGACTGAAACAACTACAGAAGCTGAAGATCAGGAAGAAGTAGAATATGTCGAGATTGATGATGATGTTTACGATGAGGTAGACGAGGAAGAAGCCAACGAAGAAGAGGCTGAGCAGGAAGAAAAAGACGAACGCGAAGAGGCTAAGCGCGAGGAAAAGCGCGAACGTGAAGAAGCTAAGCGTGAGGAAAAACGCGAACGCGAAGAGGCTAAGCGCGAGGAAAAACGCGAACGCGAAGAGGCTAAGCGCGAGGAAAAACGCGAACGCGAAGAAGCTAAGCGCGAGGAAAAACGCGAACGCGAAGAAGCTAAGCGCGAGGAAAAGCGCGAACGTGAAGAGGCTAAGCGCGAGGAAAAACGCGAACGCGAAGAGGCTAAGCGTGAGGAAAGACGCGAACGCGAAGAAGCTAAGCGCGAGGAAGAACGTGAACACGAAGATGCTGAGCGTGAAGACGACGGGCGCGATGATGACGATTACGATGAAGATGGCGACCACGAAGACGAGGACGGTCGCGATTAACGATCTCTTTTTTATGTAAGAGGCAATGATTGTTTCCTAGAATCATTGCCTCTTTTCTTATATCTTTTTAAGTTAAACTCTCATTTAATAATAGTAGAGCCTTGCAGCATTTCCGGTCGTGCTCCCAGTACCAGCAAGAATATCTTCGCATTCCCGATCTCCCGATACTTGCTGAGGATGTCCTGTACGACCGTAAAATCTTCATGGTTTTTCAGCTTGTCCACTTCTTGTTTATACAAATTAAGAATAGAGCCTTTGACGAATTCCGGGTACGTCGTCTTCAAATCTTCCTCCATTAACAATGCTCTCATATAGCCGTATTTGATTTGCATCTGTCTCGTGAAACTGACCACGTGTTTCAGATTTTCATAAACGTCGGGATATTGACGCCCCAGTTCCTGCAGGTCCGCTTTCGCATCGTACAACGTATTCAAACTCGCCAGCTTAAACATAGAGATCTTCCCCTTTCTCCCATGGTTTCTCAAGACCGATGATTTCCGTCAACTGTCTGCTGTGCTCCCGGCGACCATGACGTCTTTCCGCTCGCTCCTCTCCGGACTGATAAAGAAACTTCTCTTCTTCCGTCTCCGGAATAACATTCGGTACTTTAATCGCTTTTTTATTTTCATCAAGCGCAACGAACGTCAAGAAAGCCGTTGCCGCCATCCGTCGTTCTCCAGTAATCATGTCTTCCGCAATCACTTTACAAAAAATCTCCATCGACTTGTTGCCTGTATAGGAAACAAAGGACTCCACACAAACCGAATCCGTTTGATGAATCGGGTGAAGAAAATCAATTGAGTCTGTTGAAGCTGTCACGCACTCCTTCACGCGAGCGTGCCTTCTCGCTGATAACGTCGCGTTGTTATCAAGCTTTTTCATCAGCACGCCTCCGAACAGCGTGTTGTAATTATTCAAATCGTTGATCATGACTTGGTCTGTATTGATTACTAAACTTTCTTTCGTTCGTTTGGATTCCATAATGATTTGCCTTCCTTCCGCTTAAGTTTCAGGCATGCCTTCGTTAACGTTATGGCTTTAGTGTAGACCCGAATTTTCTGAAAGTGAAATAGCAAATCAGCATTGAACTTATAGACAATATCTATGTAAATGTTTTCATCCATTGATAAAGGGCATGAAAAAACGCAATTGGAGCCCTATGATGTGCTAATTCGACGACCTCCATCTCTTTTTTGTTCCAAACGTCGATGTACGGAATCCTATTTGACGTTTTGTACCTCCTCCCACTCCAAAATGTCACTTACAAACCTTCTAGCTGACATTTTGCTACTAGCTTTCTACAAAAACGTAAGTTACAGCCTCTCTATGTGACGTTCCGCACCACTTTTCCCACCAAAACGTCATCTACAGACCCTCTATATGACATTTCGCTCCTCCCCCGACTCCAATACGTCAACTACTGACCACCGATTCCCCACAACACCCCCTCTCCACAAAAAAAAGACCAGCTCCTCAAAGCTGGTCCTCCGCTCCCACCGTCAAACGGTTCTGCGTATAAGTGAGCCACTCCTTCGTGGCATACGATATGTAGTGTTCTTTCGGCCAGATGATCGCCAAGTCCCAGGCGATGGTCGGATTGATGACGTGGACTCGTTTCACTTCTTCTTTCAGCAACGATGCCACGCTTTTTGGCAGCATCGAAATGCCGAAGTTTGCGGCAATCATTTTGCCGATAAAATCCCATTGCGAGCTTTCGGAAATCACTTTCGGCGTGAATCCTACTTCATGGCAAGACGAACGGATTTTGTCATTCAGAACGAAGTCTTTATTGAACAGAATGAAGTTCTCATCAGCAAGTTCCTCAAGTCGGATCTGCTTCCGGTCGGCAAGCCGATGAGACGGCGGCAGGACGACTTCCAGGTCTTCATTGGATAAGAAAAAGTAATCAAACCGGTCCTCCTGCGTCGGCAAAACCGTAATGCCGACATCCAAGTCTTCGCTCAGAATGTTCGTTTCGATTTTCTTTGCGCCATCCTCGACGAGCTGGAACGTGATGTGCGGATATTGGTCGTGAAACCCTCCGAGGATTTTGATGAACTGGTCGGCGTCCATGATCGGCGGCAGACCGATTCGGATATGCCCCTTCTGCAGACCAAGAAGGTCATCCAGCTGGGTTTGTAGGTTTTGAAAAGCTTTGTCGATCGTCTTAGCCTGCGCGAGTATCAGGCGCCCAGCATCGGTGAGGACGACTTTGCGCTTCGTCCGTTCGAACAGCTCCACGCCAAGGTCCTCCTCCAAGTTCTTGATCATTTTGCTGATGGTCGGTTGGGAAATAAACAAGTGTTCCGCCGCCTTGGTGAAACTTTGGAAGCGGGCGACTTCTATGAAATACTGCAAGTGTCGGATGTCCATCGTATCTCTCCTTGATTCAGTTATCTCCATTCTACGGAACATGAATCAAGCCCTGCAACCAGAAATGCTACAGGGCTTTTCACATTATTGGAAAAAGGTTTCGAGCTTTCTCATCGTTTGGCTTACATCGGCCGCTGTGTCGTGAAAAGCGACGTGACCGTCTGGGCGCACAAGAAGCGTGTGCCCTTCCTTCATGCCGACGTTTTGATTCAAGTGACGGTGAACATCGTAAATGATCGGAAGTTTTTCCTGACCGAGTGCGACCGTTCCGCCTTTTGCTACAAGAAAGACCTTGATCAAATCAGGGTAATCCTCCTCTATTTTTTTCGAAAGGAGAAAGGCATAGTCGGTCAAGTCATCGTTCTCAGCATCGGTGTAGATCAGACACAGATGACCATGTCGTTCGATAAGGGGGTAGAGTCGTTCGTCTGTCGTACCATCAAAGAACAGCAAGTGATCCGGTAAGCGGCGACCTGCTTGGAGAGCTTTTCTAGAGAGGGACGGGTCCTTCAAAGACTTATTGCGTTCTGCGTCTTCATACTCGTTATAAATATTCGATAAGTGATTCGCGATCCGGTTCTGCACCCAGTTCTGTGTCAGCGCCGCTTTCCCTGTCCAGTTGCGGATCTTTCCTTGGGCACCTTCCAGGTTGGCTACTTTCAACATACGAGACGTTTCTTTCAATACATCTTTCCCGAGCGGCCAGCGTTCTTCATGATAACTATCCAAGAACGGATCCCCTGCTATCCCTTTGAGTACGACGCTAAGTTTCCAGGCGATGTTCATTGCATCCTGCAGCCCGAGGTTCATGCCCTGGCCACCCATCGGATTGTGCACGTGTGCTGCATCGCCGATGAAGAACACAGGTCCTTTTCGGTAATTCGGAACCTGCCTATGGGACGTCCCGAAATTCGAGAGCCACTTCGGATCCGCGATAGTAAAAGGGTCTTCCAGAATAGTACGGACACTCTCCTGCATTTCTTCAAATGTCGGCTTATCTTTGTGAGGCTCATTTTGCTTCGAACGATCCAGCCCGACCACTCGGTAACTCCCATCTTTGTATGGGAAAATGCCAAGGGCGCCGCGGTCGTTGATGTGCATATTGATGAACACTTCATTCAATTCCGGAATCTCTACATCTCCGAGAAAAAAGGTGTATCCTTCATCTTGACCTTCGAACGGAACATCAAACGCTTCACGAACCGGACTATGTGCACCGTCGCAGGCGAGTAAATAACGCGCCTGGTATTCTTCTTTTCCCGTCCTCACATACACGCCGTCTTCTGTTTCCCTTACCTCCAGCATTTCCTCTTCTCGCTTCACTTTGCCACCGAGAGACTCCAAATGCTCTTCCAAAATCCGTTCCGTATCACTTTGGGGAACGATCAGCATATACGGATAGCGGCTTTCAATATGATAAAGCTCGACAAGGGAAGGATTCTCTCCACCAAGATGAAGCTTCGCACCAGGGCCAGGATATCCTTGTTTGAGAAAAGGCTTGTGAACTCCGAGCAGTTCAAAAAGCTCAAGGCTGCGCGCCTGGATTCCGAGGGCTTTCGAAAGTTGGGAAGGTTCTGCCCTTTTCTCTAAACAGATGAAGTCTACTCCTTGTTTTTGCAGCATATTGGCTGCCATCAGCCCGGCAGGTCCAGCGCCGATAATCAGTACATCAGTTTCTATCACGGAAGTCATGAGCCGTGCTCCTTTCCATATGATGTCTAATCGATCATTACCTATCATTACCCGTCCTTATGGATTTACCCTGATTAGCTATCTTAAAGCATAGGTCAACCTATTCATTCGCTTTACTCCATTTTACCCAAACTTAAGGATGAGCGGTTAAATTCCCAGCATTAGGGAATGGAAGGGTTGAGCAATTATTTAAAGGAGGACATATGATGGGAAATAAAATTATCGGCGGCGTATTTTCGAAAGTGGGACAGGCAGAAAGGGCGATAACAGAACTACAGCATCACGGTTATGGATCGAATGACATTTCCGTTTTTGCCAAGGACAAGAGTAAAGTGAGCGTCTTGGAAGACGAAATGGATACATCCGTCACTTCTAATAAAAGTAGCCGTGGTAAGAATGCAGGAAAAGGGGCAGGATTAGGAGCCGTTTCAGGAGGTGCACTAGGCGGAATCGGCGGGCTCATTGCTGGTTTAGGACTCCTCGCCATCCCCGGAATCGGCCAGATCGCAGCAGCTGGTCCAATCGCTGCGGCTCTCACCGGCGCGGGCATAGGAGCAGGCGGCGGCGGTATTGTCGGGGCACTTGTCGGAGCCGGCATGCCGGAGCATGAAGCACAGCATTACGAAAATCACCTGAAGAACGGGAAGATCATCGTCATCGTAGAAGCAACAGAAAAATTGAAAGACAAAGTCTATCAAACCTTCCTCTCCAACCATACGGAAAACCAGTCGATGTATCCGGAAAATTATCAAAGCACTTCTCAACATACGAATTCCACAAATGCTGAACAACACAAAGAATCCCCTAGTTTGAAAGATAAAACCTATTCTAAACTTATGAACGAAAACTCGGACCGAAAAGAGACAAGAACACGTTCTAGAAGAGCAGAGGTACACGAGTCGAATAAACGATTATAAATAGAAAAGCCTGTTCATTGAGTAGTTTTTTCAAGTTGTTGAAAAAACGGAGAACGATTTTCTTATGAACAGAGTGTTTTAGTAGGCTGGAAAGCAACTCACTTTCTGCGCCACCTATTGAGGTTTCTGAAATCAGATCCTGCTATACATGATATATAATCTCAAGAGGTTCACACTTATTTTAGATAAGGTGTTGGAGAAACGGGTAGACTCCTGCAGGACCGGAGTACAGCGTGAGACCCCACAGAGACCGAAGGGAGCGAGGAGGCTCACCGGACGCCTGCGGAAAGCGGACCGTTTCTCCAACACCGCTTTCTACATATAGAAGAACCGAAGGAATTTTCTCGAAACACTAAAAAAGCCTGCTCTTCGTGAGCAGGCTTTTTTCCTTAATCGAACAGTTCGCTGACCGACTGATCCTGTTGAATACGCATCAACGCATCCGCAATCAACGGCGCAACAGACAGTTGCTTCATCTTAGCAATATTCTTCTCGTCTGGAAGTAGAATCGAGTTCGTTACAACCAGCTCTTTGATCGGGGAGTCCTCGACCTTCTGTACAGCAGGCTCTGACAAGACAGCATGCGTACCACAAGCATAAATATCTTTCACACCATTCTCAATCAACGTCGAAGCAGCTTGGACAATCGTTTCAGCCGTATCGATCATATCGTCGACAATGATAACGTTCTTTCCTTCAACCGAACCGACGACGTTCATCACTTCCGGCATGTTCGGTTCCGGCTCACGCTTATCGACAAAGGCAATCGGCACATCAAGGATGTTCGCCATCCGTCTAGCGCGACGCAGGCCACTTGTCGCTGGTGCGACAACAACGACATCTTCTAGTTGCTGCTGTTGGTAGTGCTCCGCAAGAATAGGAATCCCTAGCAGCTGGTCGACAGGAACGTTGAAGAATCCTTGGATTTGAGGCGCATGCAGGTCAAGCGTGATGACACGGTCGATGCCCGCTTTTTCTAACAAGTTCGCCATCAACTTCGCTGTAATCGGCTCTCTAGAGCGAGCTTTACGGTCTTGACGGGCGTAGCCGTAATATGGAATAACAACGTTGATGGTTCTTGCTGAGGCACGCTTAAGCGCGTCAATCATGATCAGCAATTCCATGACGTGATCATTTACAGGCTGTGCTGTCGACTGGATGATGTAAATATCGTCCCCACGTACACTTTCTTCAATGCCAATTTGCACTTCTCCATCGCTGAATCGAACGACTTTGCTTTTCCCGATCGGCATGCCTAAGATCTCTGCGATCTCACTTGCCAATGGCTCGTTCGAATTTAAAGTAAATAACTTCATCTCTGACTCATTATTCAATATCGGACCCTCCCAATCATATCTGGACTCATTATATCACTAATCGGAAGGAAGATTCATGCTCTTTGCTATCAAGAATTTCAGGTACTATGCAAAAAAAAGCAGCCTGCTTCCTTCAGCAGACTGCCTCTTACGTTTTATAGTGATTTCAGTGCATCTTCAATGGATGTCGATCCACTGACAACTTGGAACTCTTTACCTGTTGTTGATTTATTCTTCAACGTCTCAAGTAGGACGCGTGCCACGTCTTCCCGTGCGATTTCCCCACGCGCGACGGTTTCTGCCGCTTCCACTTTGCCGTTGCCCTCATCATTGGTAAGACCACCAGGGTGTACGATTGTGTAATCAAGATCCGTTCTTCTCAACCAATCGTCTGCATAGTGTTTCGCGGCAACATACGGCGCAAAGGATTCAGGTGCGGATTGAATCGCTTCCCTTGTCGTATCGAAGGAGCTGACCATTACGTATCGTTTTACCCCTTTGGACTTCGCTGCTTCAATCGTCTTCACAGCAGCATCCAAGTCGATCATCATCGTCTTATCCGGTCCTGTATTCGGTCCAGATCCAGCCGTGAACACGACCGCATCGACACCATCAAAAGCCTTCGCCACGTTCTCCGGATCGTCCTCAAGATCAACAATTACAGGCTCTGCTCCGAGATCCTTGAAATAAGAAGCTTGCTCTTCTTTCCGGATCATCGCTTTTGCTTCCATGTCATCCGTTTCTTGAATGAACTTCACTAAATGCTTCCCAACTTGTCCATTTGCTCCAACAACTAGTACTTTCATTCCGATCATCCTTTCTATAGTAAAACGAAGTTACTTTCCTAATCACTCCTATATATGTAACCAAAAAGGAGCAGAAAAAAACATTTCGAGTGTAGAAAGAACGGTTGGATGCTCTATTTGAATCGGTTTACGTCCGTGCTTCGAGCTCCTCGGACACTTGAACGACCGGCTCATCCCAAGGATGGTTCGGATAAATGCCCTCTTCAATCACTTTCCTCAACAGCGCTTCATCACGAGGTATCGAAAACTCGAGACGAATCGAAGCAACATCCGTTTTCTCACCGATGCCTCCTTCTGTCGGCACCGCATCTTCAGACGGAACGAACTGCTCGACACCAGGCTGCGACTGCCACATGACATTCTTGTAATTACCGACCTGCAAGGAATCGATCGACAAGACACCTTGCTTCACCTTCTCCAAATTCTCTTCTATAACAAACGTTTTTACACGGTAGATCTCCACTAATTTCATAAAAGTTCACCCTTTCCAAGATGTATCGTAGTTAGTATAACACGCCTCTTGTTTTCTAATATTTTCTAGTGTACTATTTAACTAGTACACTAATACATAAAGGAGAAGAACCGATGAATTCTACTGCTTTTAAAGGACTCTGGAAAAAAGAATGGATCATGATGCGCGGGTATTATGCGACCGTGATGGTGTTCAATATTCTCTGGCTGCTTTTCGCACCACTCATGATGGAGACAGGTCGCTACATTTCCACGACGAGTGCACTGATGATTGTTCACATGTTCTACATGGCTGGTATGGTCTTGCACAGTTTCAACAAAGAAGCCGACCATCTCGACATCACACTCCACTCCCCTCGCTCCGGTTTCGGACTGGCGAGTGTGAAAATGTTGCAGTCGATGACGTTCTATTTCTTCTCCCTGGCGCTGGTTGTAACGTTCGGCATTTTCACAGCAGGTAGGGAACTGACGCTCGAACTTTCCCAAATATCAGGGCTCTTCATCCGAATGTCAGTCTTTCTCTCCGGAATCGGCCTGACGTTTGCGTTCATATTATTCTTGCTTTGGTCACTGCATCAATTGATGAAAAAGTACATCGGGGGATTAAGCGTGATCGTCTGCATCGGACTATTTTTTGCCATTACAGGGCTCATCTCTTCCATTCAAGGCAGCAACCTATACGAAACCTTGACTGCCTTCGGACCGCAATTCTTCGCCTACGAGCGCGGTGGTCCAGTCGGAATGATCTACTTCGACTTTGGAGTAAAAGCTCTCACAGTTGGAAAAATAGCATTCTTCCTACTACTTAATGGCATCTTGCTTTCCCTTGGGATGTGGGTGCTCGATCGAAAGGTTGAAGCGTAGATGGGTATCGACTTTCAACCAGATAAGCCGATCTACCAGCAGTTGATTGATCGACTTGCTGGCGAAATCATCAGAGGGTTACGCAAGCCAGGTGACAAACTGCCATCCGTCCGGGAATATGCCGTGGAAACAGGCGTCAACGCCAATACGATTCAACGTGTCTATAGGAAGATGGAACAAATGAACATTGCCGAATCAAGACGTGGCCAAGGGACTTTTGTAACAGAGGATACAGGGAAACTTCATGAGCTGAGGGAAAAGATGAAGGAAACGTATATCCATTCGTTCGTTCAAGACATGAGCGATCTCGGGTTCACGTTAGAAGAGATGTCGGAAGGATTAGCACATTACCAAGAGGGGGAGCAAGATGATTGAAGCAAGGCAACTGACCAAACGATTTTGGAAAAAGAAAGCAGTAGATGGCATCGATCTACACCTCGAGCCGGGCCGGATCTATGGCATCATCGGAGAAAACGGTAGCGGAAAATCGACCATAATGAAACTGCTTGCAGGACTGCTGCACCCGTCGAATGGTTCGATTTCACTCAACGGAGAACCGGTGACGAGAAAGTCCGCCTCCCAGATCGCTTTCATGACAGACAGCACCCGCTTCTTCCCCTATTTCAAAATCAAAGAGCTCGTCGACTTTTACGACAGCCAGTTCGAAGACTTCAATAGGGAAAAAGCGTGGGATATCCTTGCCTTTCTGTCGCTTGATGGTGACCAGAAACTTTCCCACCTATCAAAAGGAAACCTCGGTCGAGCCAAACTTGCCGTAACAGTCGCACGCGAAGCTCCATACCTTTTACTCGATGAGCCTCTGTCAGGACTCGACCCGATGGTACGCGAATCGATCGTCAAAGGCATCATCCAGTTCGTCGACTTCGAGCACCAGTCGCTACTAATCACGACACACGAAATCCGCGACGTCGAACCGCTCCTAGACGAAGTGATCATCATCCACCAAGGTAAAAAATACGCTCAGCAAAGCGTCGACAACATCCGCACCAACCACCACCTCGACGTCGAAAGCTGGCTCAAACAGAACATGCAATGAGGGGACAGGGCATCTGTCCCTTTTTTCTTTTTGAGGGATAAGTCTGTGTCGCTCACGAATTCCTTTTTCGACATTTCTTCCACAACCAGTGCTCTCTTCGGCGTATTACCTCCTCTTATTCGACCTTTCTACCACAACCAGCACTCCCTTTGGCGGATTACCTCCTCTTATTCGACCTTTCTACCACAACCAGCGCCCACTTCGGCGTATTACCTCCTCTTATTCGACCGTTCCCCCACAACCAGCCCTTCCTACGTCCAATCACCACCGCTCTCCACAATAAAAAAAGACGAGACATCAAGTCTCGTCTTCCCCTGGCCGGTACGTTTTCGTCAAATAGATCACAACCGTAAAGAAACACGCCCCAAAAATGAAGCCGGCCCTCAAGAAAAGGTTCGGTGCGATATAAATCGCGGAAAATAAGAACGAGAACCAAATCATGATCAGCACCGATATCTTCGCTTTGATCGGAATACCTCTTCCAGCCTTGTAATTTCTTATATAAGAGCCGAACCATTTATTCGTCATCAGCCAGTTGTATAACCTGTCTGAGCTACGAACGTAGCAGGCGGCGGTCAGCAACAGAAAAGGCGTTGTCGGCACGAGTGGCAGAACAATGCCCAGCACGCCGAGCCCAAGCGATATGCTTCCGATGACGATGAGTAGGATTCTAACAAATGAATTCATGCTTGATCTCTCCAACACAACTTGTCTTTCCATTAGCATATCACTACACCGTCATTCCTTTCTAACAAATCCTCTTTCCATCGCTAAGGCAAATTCTGTAATGACCGGAGCGGACAGTTTGAACTCACTTTCCGTCACACCATTGATCCGAAGGTCCTTCCTTTCCTGCGCCTTCAATTGTCGGAAATCAAGGACATAGCCGAACACCTCTTTCACTGCAGCGTGTTCATACAAATCCTCTGGATAAGCATTTTCAAGCTCTGCCTGAAGGATGAACGGATCCTCCATCCCCGCGCAGATGAACAATCCTACTCTTTTCTGTAGCAAAGTATCCTGATAACGTGCCGCATAAGCCGAAAGCTTCTCGTGTAGCTCCCCCATATAAATCGGCCCGCCCAGAATCACATGGTCGAACGGCTCCAAATCAACACCCCACGCATCATCCACATTCATCACCCGGACATCCCCAGATAAATCTCCCTCCAACATACCGACCGCCTTTTCTGTGCTACCATGCTTTGTCGCGTACACAATCAACGTTTTCATCATCAATTCCTCCTAACTGATGGCTTGTTTTGTCTTCCTTTCAAACGGATGATCCAACTCATATAATTGCGCATACCGCTCGTTATAAAGCAACTTCTCATGCGCACCTTCCATGACGAGCTTCCCTTTTTCAAGAAACAACACCCGATCCGTTTTATGAACGAAAGCCAAGTGGTGTGTAATCCATAGAACAGACTTATCGTCCAGCACGTTAAAAATCGTCGTCATAAGCTCCCGTTCCGTAACAGGGTCCAAACCGATGGTCGGCTCATCTAATAGGACAACCGGGGCATCCTCAAGCAAAATCCGAGCCAGCGCAATCCGTTGGCGCTGACCTCCAGAAAAGCGGGCCCCCGTTTCCTGAAGATTCGTGTCATATCCTTCTGGCAAACTCATAATGTAATCATGCAATTGGACTTGCTTGGCCGCCCACTCCACCTCTTCGTCGCTTGCATCAAGACAGCCAAGACGGATGTTGTTGCGTATCGTCGTATCGAAAATGTACGGCTGTTGATTCAAGACGGCGACTCCATCGGATAGGTTGGAGATCTTATGAGCATCCACTCCGTTCAACTTCACAGCCCCTTCGTTCGGTTTCAAACCGCCTTGGATCAACTTCATCAAAGTGGATTTTCCAGCTCCACTAGGACCGAGCAACGCAACTTTCTCCCCCGGAAGAATCGAGAACGACACGTCCTCAAGCACTTGCTTCGCGTCCGCACGGTAAGATACGTGCTCCACTTTCAACAAAAGAGAACTCACATCTTCCAGCTCACAAGTCCGTGGAGCCGGCTTTTCCTGACCAGATACATCGTCCAGCCTTTTCAGTGAATCTTGATAAGACGGCAGTTCACTAATCGAGTCTGATAATGGCAAAAACGCTTCGGCTAAAGGAAACAACACGAGAACAAAAGCGGCAATCAGCGTATAGGAAAACGCCCCTTCAGATGTCATCCCCGCCGCCCATCCAAGCGTCGAGATGACCATCGCTAGCACGACGAGCTGCGCCATCGTATTTCTCCAACGCGAGAAACGCTGGTGTTGTCTGTCGAGCGATTGAATTACTGCTTCATCCCGTTCGTAAGCTTCCACAAACTCTGATTGACGACCGCTGAATTGCCAATCAGCAATGCCCATCACGGCATCCGTCAACGATTCGTACAATTCATGGCGACCGGTCTTCATTTTCACGCGCCTCATTTTGGACGCAAGCAGACTGATCAAAGGGAAAACGAAGACGAGCACCCCTGCATAAATCGCCATCAACACCGCAAACGGAATTGAGAAGAAGCCAAGTGCCACAACACTCATGAGATAAAGGCTCAACCCGACCAATGCCGGGAAGACCGTTTTCAAATAAATATCTTGGAGACGCTCAACGTCGTCCGCCAAAATACCGAGTACATCCCCGATTCTCATTTTGAACTTCGCTGTCAGGACTTGTGGTTCCATCGCTTCGTACACATCTACCCGCATGCGCGCCAAAATTTTAAGTACGACGTCATGACCGACTAACCTCTCCAAATACCGAACGACAGCACGCCCGATTCCAAACGTTCTCACAGCGACGATCGGCACATACACCATCAGTAAGTTCTCCGGCCTCGTCGCAGCTTTTGAAATCAAGTAACCCGATGTGAACAGGAGGAAGGCGCCGGAAAATACGGTCAGTACGCCGAGCGCGATCGCCACCATCAGCAACCTGCGATGTTTTTTTATATAAGGAAAAACCCAACTATGCATATTCGCCCCTCCTCGCTGCCTCTACCATCTCGTAATAATGACCTCGCCTATCCATCAACTCTTTATGTGTGCCTTTCTCTGCGACACGTCCTTCTTTTATAAAATAGATATAGTCCATATCAAGCATCCAATGCAGACGATGGGTTGCGAGAAATACAAGCTTGCCACGAAACAGATCGTTCATTCTTGCCTTTACCTGATATTCGGTTTCCACATCCAAGTGAGCTGTTGGTTCATCTAGAAGTAAAATTGGCCGTTGGACGAGAAAAGCTCTTGCTAAAGCGACACGTTGCGCTTCCCCTCCACTCAAGCTTCGTCCACTCTGTCCGATCCGCTCTTCCAGTCCGTCCGGAAGCTCCCGAAGCAAGTCGAGTAATCCCGCACGAGCCGCCGCCCACTCCGCCTCTTCTTTCGTCGCTTCTGGGCGGTAGAACACAATATTTTCATACAAACTTCCTTCGAATAAATGAGGGTGTTGCGGAATGTAGCTGACTTGCTTCTGCCAATCCTCACGCTGCAAATGCTTATACGCTTCACCGTTCACAGTGGCGGAACCTCCTGTTGCTTGGAGAAAACCGCCAAGAAGATCGATCAGGGTAGATTTCCCGGCACCGCTCTCTCCGACAATTCCGATTTTCTGAAAACCTCTTGCCTCTAGTTCTACTCGATCCAAAGAAGGAGCGTCCCCTTCTTCATGCTGGATACTCACTTGCTCAAGTTGTAAGCAGCTTTCCGATGTCCATGTTCCGACTGGACACTTCGCCTCTACTTCAAAGTTAGGCATCGCCACAATCTCCCGCAGTTTCCTCCCAGCTTCCTGTCCGTTTAACGTCGCATGATAGTCGGAGCCAATACTCCGAATCGGTAAGAAGTACTCCGGAGCAAGAATTAGAATCGCAAGTGCTGGCTGCAGCAACATCTCCCCTTCGACGAGACGCAGACCGAGGAACACCGCAACCGTCGCGACACTCAACATTGTGAAAAAGTCCATCGCGAAGGAGGAGAGGAACGCCATCTTCAACGTTCCCATCGTCGATTTCCGGTAGCGCTCACTCACGCCTTCGATCTGCTTGGCGTGCGTTTTGCTCAATCCAAGAAACTTCAGCGTCTCTATACCTCTCAGCGAGTCGACGAAGTGGTTCGACAATACCCGGTACATGCTCCACTGCCGGTCTGCTTTTTTCTGAGCTGCTAAGCCTAGTAGAATCATGAACACAACGAGAATCGGTACGGTCGCTATTAGAATGATTGCAGACGTCAGGTCTTCACTGAGCACATACACTGCAACCAAAGCAGGAATGACGAGCATATCCGCCATCTTCGGTAAAAAGAGCAACAGATACTGCTTGAACTCAGAAACGCCTTCGATCAGCATCGTCACTACATTTCCTGTGCCTACTTTCCTTGCAACTCGTGGTCCTTGCTGGAACAAACGGTCCAGAACCAGCCTACGCAGGTCCGTTCCGATTTTTTCCGAATAGCGGTAAGCTGCTCGCTGTTTAACATGATGCATCGCATGACGGAGTAAGAAAAACCCTCCAAACAAAACAGTCTCTGCATAGACTTCTGAAAATGCCCCACCTTGAAACAGATGGGTGACCACCTCAGCAAGCAGGACCGCTTGCAGGACGATGGCCGCAGCTTGGATCACCGTTATACCAATCAACAGGCCGAGTATTCGTTTGATGCCATCGTATGTGAGGAGGTCTCTTCCCATCAGTACACCATATCCTTTCCGTCTACGCGCTTACGGAACACGTAGTAGCTCCAAATTTGATACCCGAGAACGAATGGTAACAGCGTCATCGCAACAATGGTCATCACCTTCAGCGAATAAGCGCCTGATGCGGCATTATAGACCGTCAAATCGAATGTGCTCCCCAGTGAGCTGACCATGACGCGTGGAAACAGCGCGGAAAAGATCGTTGCCACGGTCAGCATAATGCCGAGACCACTCATCACAAAGCTCAATCCATCTTTCTGCTTTCTCAATGCCAAGATGCTGACCACATAACTCACGACAATCAAACCAACCATCGGTAACGTCACAAGCGGACGATACGTGAATAAATCCGTTTCCAGATAAGACATGCCGACAAACAAAATCAACATTCCGAGTACGATGAAAATAAGCCGCTCGGCAAGATGACGGGCACGTTCGCGCAGATCTCCGACCGTACGGATCGTTAGGAACACGAGGCCGTGCAGGAAGCAAAGGAGCGTAACCGTAACCCCACCAGTGACGGTGTACAGATTGATGAAATCACTGAATCCAGCGCGTAACGTCATCGTCTCGTCAATTGGCATTCCCCGCAATAGACTGGTGAACAATACCCCGAACAAGAATGGCGGGAGAATACTTCCGAACAAGATCACCCAGTCCCACGTGCGCGTCCATTTGAGCGAGTGAACTTTGCCCCTGAACTCGAACGCCACCCCGCGCCCGATCAGAGCGAGCAGGACGAAGACAAACGGGATATAGTAACCGCTGAACATCGTTGCATACCAGTGCGGAAACGCGGCGAATATCGCGCCACCCCCTGTTAAAAGCCATACCTCATTGGCATCCCAGAATGGGCCGATCGTATTGATCATCATCCGTCGGTCGAAATCATTCCGTCCAAGGAAACGCGTCGCCATCCCGACACCGAAGTCGAAGCCTTCCAAGAAGAAAAATCCGATAAACAACACCGCAACGAGCAAAAACCAAAGTTCACTTAGTTCCATGTGTGATACGCCTCCCTTTCAAACGGATCGATCGACTCATGACGATCTTCTTTCTCTCCCTGATGCTCCGTTCCTTTCTTGATTTCTCTAACGAATAAGTAGACTAGAACAATAGCTAATGCTGTATAAGCAAGCGTAAAGGCAATGAAAGAGAATAATAGAGACGCAACCGACACGTTCGGTGAAACAGAAGCGGATGTCGTCATCAATCCGAATACTGTCCACGGCTGTCGTCCGATCTCCGTCATGATCCAGCCCGCTGTGTTTGCAAGGAACGGGAAGGAAATCAAAGCGACCATCAGTTTCAAGAAGAAGCGTTTTTCCATCAATTGTTCTTTGAAGCTGTACCACAGTGCTGCGCTTGCTGCGAGAATCATAATCAATCCCGCACCCGCCATGATCCGGAAACTCCAGAACGTCGTTTTCACCGGCGGAATGTAGTTGCCTTCGCCGTATTTTTCCTCATATTGCTCCTGGAGGGTCAACATCCCGGGAACGCTTCCGGAGAACTCTTCATACGTCAGATAGCTGAGTGCATAAGGAATGGAGATTTCAAACTTGTTCTCCTGGTTTTCCACATCGACTATTGAAAACAAGTTCCAACTCGCCGGGTCCCCACTGTCTTCCCACAGTGCTTCACTCGCTGCCATCTTCATTGGCTGGGACTCCATCAAATGCTGCGCCTGTTCATGACCACTGAACGCTACCCCGACACCTGCGATCATCGCAACGACCATCGCCATGTTAAAAGAACGACGGAAAAACTCGGCTTCCTGCTTCCGGAGCAGTTTGTACGCACTAACCCCTCCGATGAAAAAGGCACCTGTCGCGAGCGCCCCGAAGATGACATGCGGGAACTCTACTAATAACTGCGGGTTTTTCAACAAGGCGAAAAAGTCATTCATTTCAGCACGTCCGTTGTTCATCACAAAACCGACCGGCTCCTGCATGAAAGAGTTCGCAGCCAAAATCCATAATGCAGATAACACAGTACCTAAAGACACCAACCAGATGCATAACAGGTGAACCTTCTTACTCAACCGATCCCATCCGAAAATCCATAGACCGATGAACGTAGATTCCATGAAGAAGGCAAGCAGTGCTTCGATGGCAAGCGGCGCCCCGAACACGTCCCCTACGAACCTAGAATACTCCGACCAGTTCATCCCGAACTGAAACTCTTGAATGATACCGGTAACGACACCAACTGCGAAGTTAATTAAGAATAAGTGCCCCCAAAATTTGGCCATCCGTTTGTAAATTTCCTGGCCTTTTACGACATAGAACGTTTCCATCAACGCCACCATGAATACCAGACCGATCGATAATGGTACGAATAAAAAGTGAAAAATCGTCGTTGCTCCGAACTGCAACCTTGCCAGCATCAGTTCTGTCATCGCTCATCCCTCCAACCTTTTCCTTTGCTCACCACTTCACAGTCCATATCACACTTCTATTTTATTCCTTTTTCATCCGAATGGCGTAGGTAATTATGTATACTTTGTGGCACATCTGTAACGAAATCGTGACCAATTAGAATCATGATCGAGAACCGTGTCGAAACCGGCGATTGACGTCGTTATTTGATGGATAAAACAAGAGTAGCGTTGATTACAGCGGGAAAATGATAGATAACCACCTCTCGTCCCTATTTCCTATATTTGGTTTCCAAGAGATTTGAGAGGGTATATACTTAGCAACTCATTCGATCCACTCGAAAGGAGATCTCATGAAAAAACAACTAAGCAATCCCGTTTTCCTCATTTCTTCAACTGTCGTTCTCATACTCGTTATCATAGGAGCGATCAATCCGGAAGGGTTCGGGGCCGTCGCCTCCACTCTCTTCAACTTCACGACTATAAACTTCGGTTGGTTTTACCTATTATCCGTCTTCGGATTTGTCCTTTTCCTCATCGGGCTGGCATTCAGTAAATACGGGAAAATCAAGCTCGGACCGCAAGACTCCAAACCAGAATACCCCTTCTTCACCTGGATCGGCATGCTGTTTTCAGCTGGTTTCGGTGCGGGACTTGTCTTCTGGGGTGTAGCGGAACCGATGAGCCACTTCTTTGAGACACCCTTTACTGGTCTCGAAGCGCAAACCGAAGAAGCAGCGCGAGTTGCAATGGGCTATGCCTTTTTCCACTGGGGTGTGAATCAGTGGTCCGTTTTTGCGATTGTCGGACTTCTCATCGCCTTCTTGCAATTCAGGAAAAATAAAGACGGACTCATCTCGACAGCTCTAGAACCTGTAATCGGGAAAAAGAAACCCGTCAAAAATGCGATTGATTCGCTAGCCGTCATCGCAACCGTGATGGGGATCGCCACATCACTCGGACTCGGTATCCTTCAAATGAACGGCGGTTTGAACGCTGTCTTTGATGTCCCTAACGCCAAATGGGTCCAACTCTTGATTACAGCAGCCCTGCTCGGATTATACTTACTTTCTTCTTCAACCGGATTGAATAAAGGAATCAAATGGCTGAGTAATATCAATCTAGGACTCTGCCTTGTTCTACTAGTCTTCGTCTTTATTGCCGGACCGACCGTGTTCGTACTGAATAGTTTCACACTCGGTATTGGTGACTACATTGCGAACTTCGTCCATTACAGCTTGCGCCTCACCCCTTATCAAGGGGACGGTTCTTGGCTGAGGGAATGGACCATCTTCTACTGGGCGTGGGTCATTGCCTGGTCGCCATTTGTCGGTGCGTTCGTCGCCCGTGTATCGCGAGGACGCTCGATCCGTGAGTTCATTTTCGGCGTCTTGATCGTGCCACCTGTCATTGCATGTTTCTGGATTGCTACATTTGGCGGTGCCGCATTGAACAGTGACTTGAACAATGGAACGAATATCGCTCAAGCTGTAAGTGAAAACGTAACTGTCGCGTTGTTCGAGACGTATCAATACTTACCGATGACGAGCATCCTATCGATTTTATCTATCTTGTTGATTGCGACGTTCCTCATCACGTCTGCGGACTCGGCCACTTATATCCTGGCAAGCATGACATCGAACGGGGACCTCCAACCTGCTTTGTTGATCAAAATGGTCTGGGGCGTGCTGATGGCGGCGATTGCAGCTGTCCTTCTCATTGCCGGTGGATTGAATGCCCTGCAAACTGCTTCCCTCGTCTCCGCTCTGCCATTTACGGTGGTTATTATCTTATTCGTGTATGCGTTTATCAAGATGATCCGGCAAGAAGAGATTCCACAAAGGAAGCAAGAGAAAGTCCAAAATAGAAAATCAAGCTAATCGAAACATAGCCTCTCTTTCCTATAAGAGAGGCTATGTTTTTGCTAATATGCACTAAACGATTCCTTGTACCCACTCCTTATGTCCCCGGACAATTCATTCGTGGCACGAAAAACTTCATTCGAATTAACCATTCAAAATTTTCTTAATATTCTTCATAATAAGACATATGGTTTTACAAAAATTTCTTCAGGGGGAATCATTTTGAACAAGCATAAATTAACCGCCTTGCTATCGACAGGGGCACTCGCACTGTCTTTAATCACTCCGGTAGCAACGCCACATGCCGAATCCAGTTCAACGTATGAGAATTGGAATGTCGAACGATATGGTGATCGAATCGACATCGACGGAAAACTTCAGAAACAGTCAGAAAGTGAGAGCTTCCAAAAAGAAGCCCTTCAAACCATTAAAGAGAACGCGAACGAAACGAACTTTAATGAAGAAGAGGCCGCAAATGATTCTTCAGACGGCAACTTTACATACGACGGGGGTACGAAGCAGTTCTTGAACCGTGACCTCGGATTCCAAGACTTCACTCTTCGCAGCGTAGGCGAGCATGTAGAAGTATGGGTAGCGAATGACTTATCTTTCGGTGAAGGTGACCCGCGAGATGCGCACGTCGTCACTCAGGAACAAGTCGATAAAATGGCAAAAGAATTCGATGAAAACATATACGATAAAGCAACAGAATTCTTCGGTACACCCGATGCACTAGACGGAACCAATGCTCAGCTGGAAGACTTGGGGATCGTTCCAGAAGGTTACTACAATGGAGACGGCGACAAAGTGATGATCCACGTAAGTAACATCAAGGACGACAACTATGCTGATCCGGAGTATCCATTCTTTGTCGCGGGCTTCTTCTGGCAGACGCTTGAAAACTATATGGACAGAAACATTATCTCTATTGATTCCAGTGACTGGGAAAATCGTTTAGAGAGCACATTCTACGGTACGACCATCCACGAATTCCAACACTTGATCCACGCGGATAACGATGGAGACGAAACGTCATGGCTGAACGAAGGAATGTCCACGTTCTCTGAGTACCTCGGTGGCTATGGACTGGATTCCGGTTCTATCAACTTCCTTTTGGACCACCCAGAGAACTCCCTTACGAATTGGGATGAGCACGTAAATGCAGCTACAGGTCCGGAAACGATCGCAGACTATGGACTCGTCCAACTGTTCACGCTGTACAACTACGAACGTTTCGGACAAGAATTCATTCGCCACGTAGCCAAAGACGGAGCGAATAGTATTGAAAGCTACAACCAAGCCTATGAAGACTTCAACCTTGGTGTAACCTTCAATGACGTGTATCAAGACTTCTCTACTGCCCTTGTTGTAGATGATGACAAGTTCAAAGGTGGTAAGTACGGTTTTGAGAACATTGACCTGCGCGAGTTGCCAACAGAGGATGGAGAGCGCGGATTCACAGTCAACTTCGAAAAAGCGAAGACATACGAAAAAGAAGGCGTACCAGCATGGGGAACGGACTTCAAAGAGTTCGACTTCTCTCCGCATGAAAAAGTGGACACGTTGAACTTCAACGGTACAGACTTCGAGTCGAATATCTGGGAATCCCTACAGGATCCACTAGGTTCTGATAACGAAGTACTATGGGGTGGCGAAGGAGATGAACTAGACAACAACCTCATCTTCAAAGCTGACTTAACAGATGTAGACAAAGCAACATTGAACTTCGATCATTATGTGGACATTGAAGAAACATGGGATTACGGTGTCGTTCAAGTTTCGACAGACGATGGACAAACTTGGACCTCCCTATCCAATGAGAATACACGCACCGACGTAGTCGAAGAAGGCTATCCGAAGATTAAAGAAAACGTACCAGGTTTCACTGGTCATTTCGACGACTATCAATCGGAATCATTCGATCTGTCCGAGTACGCTGGTCAAGAAGTACACATCTCCTTCCGTTACCTTACAGATTGGGGGTACAACGATGCAGGCTGGTTCATCGATAATATCGAAGTTCCAGAGATTGGCTTGAACTACGACGGCACAACTAAAGAACCGTTCATGTCCAAGGCTGAACTGCTTGAACAATACGTTGATTATGGTGTCACGTTCATTAAAGAGAAACAGAACGGCAAGTATCAAGTCATCGAAGTGGATCCATTTAACATCACCCAAGAGGAAGCATTGGACTTGCAGCAAGCTTTCCGCAAAGGAAAAACGTATATGACAACATACTACGCTGCTCCTCAAGATAGCCTGAACCCGGTCTCTTTCGAGTACGAAGTGAAGTATAAAGAGAAGGGCAATAAAAAGAATAAGTAACATCTAAGAGCCGATCTTATTCTGATCGGCTCTTTCTTATATAAGAGAAGAAAGAAAAAAGATTGCTTATTTTCGACAATATCTTATAATAAAAATAACAGAATAATCTGATTTTATTTAAGGAGGATGAAACACAGTGACACAACCAAACCCACCCGCTCCCCCTAAAGGTGGAGGTATGGGAACGAACAAGTCGTCCACCGGTTTGCAAGAGAATATTGGCGGATTATTGGCGTATCTAGTAGGGTTTGTCAGTGGAATCATTTTGTTACTTGTTGAAAAAGAAAACCAGGTGATCCGTTTCCATGCCATGCAATCGACCGTCGTCTTCGGCGGATTCTTCTTACTCGGAATCGTATTGAATTTCATTCCTGTCATCGGAACACTAATCAGCATCCTGCTTGCACCGGTTTCTTTCATTCTCTGGATTTATTTAATGATCAAAGGCTATCAAGGAGGCCGCTACCATCTCCCGATCGCTGGACCATTCGCCGAAGAACAGTTGAAGAAGTTCTAACCATTTAAATCAAATTCCCCCAAAGCTTGTCACAGATGCTGACAAGCTTTTTTAAAATGCCCAGATTGTGAAGTTATGAACATTTTATGAATTCCCAAATATTTCGCCGACATATATACCCATGCAGGTATAATATATAACTAGAAATACATGCCACAATCATTCAGGGGGAACTGTTATGAAAACAAAAGTCGTTGTCGTAGGTGGAGTCGCTGGTGGTGCTTCTTTTGCAGCCCGATGGAGAAGGCTAAACGAAGAAGCGGAAATCATCATGTTCGAAAAAGGACCACATGTCTCTTTTTCCAATTGTTCTCTCCCCTATCACTTAAGTGGAATCGTTGGGGATCGGCAGAAGCTCGTATTGATGGATCCCGAACAATTTGATCGCAAACATAATATTGAAGCAAGAGTGAACAGTGAAGTCATCCATATTAACCGCGAGAAGAAAACCGTGACCGTACAAAAAGTCGGAACCGATGAGAAGTATGAAGAAAGCTATGACCAGCTCGTTCTTTCCACAGGAGCGAACCCAGTTGTACCGAAACTGGAAGGCATCGACCTACCTCACGTATTCACCGTCAGAAATGTTGTCGATATTGGAAAAATCAACGAATACATCCAACAGGAAGAAGTGCAAGATGTCGCGGTCATCGGTGGAGGCTTCATCGGTGTAGAAGTCGCGGAGAATGTCCGACTGTCCGGATTGAATGTTTCTTTAGTCGAGTTCGCTAATCAAATTATGACCCCTTTCGATTACGATATGGCTCAGGTTCTTCATAAGGAGATGATCGATCATCATGTCAACTTGATTGTCGGGGACGGATTGAAAGAGGTCCAAGCGGATGGTATCACTTTACAATCCGGGAAGCAGATCCATGCCCAGGCGGTCATTTTAGCGATTGGTGTAAGGCCCGAAACAACACTTGCGGAAAGCGCTGGCCTTGAAATTGGGGAAACCGGTGGTATTAAAGTCAACCAACACTATCTGACTAGCGATCCTACTATATATGCTGTCGGGGACGCGATCGAAGTCTATCACCAGTTGATGCACCAGCCTACAAGACTCGCACTTGCCGGACCTGCCCAGCGTCAGGCACGTGCAGCAGCTGATCATCTGCACGGCATTCCACATCGTCATACGGGAGTGATCGGATCTTCTTCTATTCATTTGTTCGACTTGAATGCCGCTTCTACCGGTCTTAATGAGAAAACAGCCAAAATGGCGGGGATTTCCTATGACACAGTCTACATTATGCCCAATGATAAAGTAGGTCTGATGCCAAATAGTCACCCGCTTCATTTCAAGCTCCTGTTCGAATATCCGACCGGAAAAATTCTTGGGGCTCAAGCGATTGGCAAGGGCAACGCCGATAAACGAATCGACGTGATTGCGACGATGATTACGATGGGAGGTACACTCGACGATTTGAAAGAACTGGAGCTTACGTACTCCCCTATGCTCGGAACGGCAAAAGATGTTGTGAATATGGCCGCTTTAGTAGGACTGAATCTCCTTCACGGTAACTTGAACCAGGTTCCCGTATCAGAAGCTAGGAATCTAGTAGAAAGCGGTGCGTTCATCATCGATGTAAGAGAGAGGAAAGAATACGAAGCGGGGCACCTCCGCACTTCTGTGAACATTCCGATGAGTGAATTCAGAGACCGACTGGACGAAATCCCGAAAGACCGTCCTGTCTACCTGCACTGCCGGACCGGACAGCGCTCTTATAATGTGTATGCCGCTTTGAGACAACTCGGATTTGAAAAGGTCCAAAACATTTCCGGTTCCTATTTAGGAATCAGTCATTACGAGTATTATGACGATCAGCGACTGCAACGGGACCCCATTGTTACCGAGTATAATTTCAAATAAACAAGTGCCGGCTCCCATCATGGAAGCCGGCACTCATTTTTTCAAGCTCGATGTCTAGCTCGAAGTGTCCAAATTTTATAGATCATGAGAATAGAAGTGTACACCGTTAAAACCGTCAGTGTTTTCCACCCCATTACAAGGTAAGGCGACACGCTCTGCTGGACAGGCGCACTAGTCAGGTAGGTGCGATAATGAACAGCCAACCCAACAATGACAACACCCGCCAAAATAAAAGCAAGTCCGCCAACTAAAATCTTGCTGCTCGTCTGCCCTCTTTCGGCACTGTATTGAATCGCCCATCCGTCTTTTTTATCAGCAGACATTTTACTAGCCCAAACATCAACGAACGTAATCAAATTGGCCCACATGTAAAGCTCCGGTGAAATCAACAAGGCGGCAAGCACCACATCGATTGGCCGGTGCATCGGGGTTTTAATTGCCATGATGGTATTCAACACGCTCGCAATCCCAATCGGAATCAGCCAAAGCCACGTCCACGTGAATTGCCCTGTAGCCAGAGAGACGGCAAGCAGAAGCGCAAACAGGACACGGATTGATAAGTTTAGAAGCGTTCGGAACTGGGATCGCCATAGTTTCCACATGTGCTTGGAGCGTACACCGATATCGCCGCTCGTTAACAGCTCGACCGTTCCACCTTGCCATTTGTTCCGCTGCTTTCTGAATGTATGATAGGAACGCATCGAGTCGACGAAGCACCTGGCATGCGGGCTGATCAACGTTTTCCACTTTTTCTGAAGCTGCCAGGTCAACTGCATATCCTCTACGTCACTGTCATCTTGCCAAGGTCCATCCAAGTGATTCTCATCGACCACATCTTTGAGCGCTTCGGGCCGGAACAACGTTGCCTGTCCGCCTAACACGTACGTACTCCCTCCACGATATTGCAGATCGAGCAGCCACCCTGCCATATCTTGCTTTTGCTGGTGCGTCCACCACCTGGCAAGCGGTCCACCGTACTGATCGGAAGCTAGTTTACTTTCATATTGGACATCGTCTTTTGGGATAGAACTTTTCTTGAGGGGCATGCGCATCGTATATTTAGCCATCACACCGCCGATATTCCGAGCACTCATCAGCCCTTCCCACATATGCTTCAAGGCGCCTGGAGCAAGCCGGCTGTCCGCATCCATCCCTAGGATCCCTTTCACCGACTCTTGGTAATAGATTTGATACTTAGTCGGTCTCTCCTTATAGAGGTTTAGCGGATCTCCATAAATGCTTTTCCAAGCGGCATTCAAAGCTCCTACCTTTCTCTGCTTGTTCCCAACGGTTCTGAGAACACGTAGATTCAGGTTGAATTCTTTTCCAGCATCGAGTGCAATCGCTTCGGTTTGATCCGAACAGTTATCTGCTACCACAACTACATCAAGGGCGACTCCAGCTGGGAGCGTTTGATCCCGGAGACCTTCTAAACAATCACGGATCGAATTCTCCTCGTTATGCGCCGGAATAAAGGCTAGGATTCTCGGTTTCATAAAGGTATTCTTGATTCTGCGGACTTCTGGTGTGAAGACGTGTTCCCTTTTTTCATTGACAATGGTGAATCCACCCATTCCCTTATCCCCCCTAAGCATGTAAAACGAACTAGTACTACTATCTACTTTTATTCAATAGAGGGTCCCTTAGAACCAAAAGTATACATAGAGCGCTTACATGAATATACAAAAAAATGCCTGGCTCATTAGAGACCAGGCATTCTGACAAAATTACTCTTTAATTGTATGGTAAAGGTCGACCATTTCGTTCCGCTTCATAATCCTCGGCACCGGATACAATGGGTTCGCTTCTTTCAAAGCACGCCCTGCCATCACTGGAATATGCTCCTCGGCAATTCCGCTGACTTTGAGCGGGATGCCGATATCCTGATTCAGCTGTTTGACAGCTTCGATAAACCTACGTGCTTTTCGCTCCACCGTATCCCCTGGCAGGCTCACCCCAACCAGATCAGCCAATTCACTCAATGGTTTGTGAGCAGACTTCCCGTAATATTCGAGCACATAGGGGAGGATAATCGCGTTCGCTAAGCCGTGTGGGAAGGAGTAAAAACCGCCAAGCGTATGCGCGATGGCGTGGACATTACCGACATAAGCACGTGTAAATGCCACCCCCGCTAAGTAGGAAGCTTTCTGCATGTTCGTTCTTGCTCCAATATTCGCCCCGTCCTCATAAACCCTACGCAAGTTTTCAAAAATGAGCTTGACCGCCTCTTTACTGCATTGAACAGTTTCTTTCGTATTGCTTTTCCCTATATATGCTTCCACCGCATGTGTGAGCGCGTCCATTCCCGTTGCGGCGGTCAGATGCGGTGGTAATTTCACCGTGAGCAATGGATCGAGCACAGCATAGTGAGGAATCAATGAGTGGTCCATCAGTACGAATTTCTCGTGTGTTTCCACATTCGAAAGGACAGCAGCAAGCGTCGCTTCACTGCCTGTTCCAGCAGTCGTCGGAACAGCGAATAGAGGAGGTAATTCTTTTCTTATTTTCAAAATACCTTTCAGTTTCGGAATAAGCTTGTCCGGTCTCGCAACTCGTGCCCCGACACCCTTCGCACAGTCCATCGGCGAACCGCCACCGAAGGCGACAATCCCTTCACAATGTTGCTGCCTGTACATGTCCAATGCTTCTTCTACGTTCTCGATCGTCGGATTGGGGACGGTCTGGTCATAGATGTAAAAGTGTATTTCTTCGTCTCGTAATTGCTGTAGTAACGGATCCATCAATCCGAGCGACGGTATATCGCGGTCCGTCACGATCAGTATACGCTGCAGTCCCTTTTCTTTAATTAGACTGGGCAACTTGTCTAAACTGTTTTCTCCTTCTAGTAATGCAGGCTTCCGCCATGGTAAAAGGTATAAAGCGATCTTCATCAAGCGTTGGTAGATTCGGCAATACAACGAATACATCCTAGACCACCCCTTCGTAAGCGCTTACTATAAGTTTATGAAAATATTGGATAATAATCAATATGGCCTGTTTGATGGATAAATTACTGACGTTGATTGATTCTCGGAGAAAACCGAGTGATATGTACTAGAATTCGTTGATTCCCATCCACGCTTCGTTGATAAAAGAAAAAGCTAGATGCCACAGCACCTAGCTTGATAGACTCCTACGCCTTCTGCTTTCCGAAATCGAACTTAATCTTATATTCTTCATCCAACATGAGCGCTGTACTGAACTTCTTCTTGCCTCGGAAGCCTTTCAACACGCGGGTCTTTCCTTTTTCGCACAGCGTCTTGATCATATTCCGCGTCAGCGACTTGCCTGCAAGTCTCTTCGGAAACGCTACCGTGCATTCTTTCTTATAATTGGAGCACGCATAGAACTTGTAGCGATCCATGATCTGACCCGAACACGCCGGGCATTTGGCGATCGGTTCTTTCCAATCTTTCTTCTCCTCGCCAGTGTCGCGGATATTCACATTCTGAATCGCCTCTGGCGTTTCTTGGATCAGCTTGTCGATGAACTGGTTCGTCTGCTTGATGAACATCTGCTTCGACCCTTCTCCACTGCCGATCTTCTTCAGATAAGCCTCCCATTTCGCGGTCATGGACGGACTCGATAACAGCGTACCTTCAATCGCCTCACAAAGCATGATGCCCTTATTGGTGACATACACGTTGTTTTTTCTCACTACGATGTACTTCTGCATCTTGATCGTCTCGATGATGCTCGAGCGGGTCGCCTCGGTGCCGAGTCCTTCGACTTCTTTCAAGATCTCGACGTCTTCCTCATCATCCACGAGCTTCCCGCACGTCTTCATCATGTTGATCAGCTGACCTTCTGTATAAGGCTTCGGCGGTTTCGTCATGCTTTCTTTGATCTCAAGGTTCGCGCCGACTTGTTCACCGTTCTGGACGTTCGGCAACAGCGGTTCCTTTTCCTTCTTCGGTTTCGGGAAAAGCTCTTTCCACCCTTGCTTCACGTCACGGCGTCCCGTCGTCTTAAACGGAAGCTCCCGTACATGCGTCCAGATCGTCGTCTCTTCATACACATAGTCTCCGTGGAACATGGCAAGCGTTGTCGCCATCACTTCGTTGTAAATATTGCGCTCCTCCCGGCTCAGCCCCTCGATCTTCTTCTGAGTGGGAACGGTTTTCGTCGGGATGATGGCATAGTGCTCCTGGACTTTGCTGCCGTTCACGTAGCGCTTATTCGGCTTCGTTGAAACTGGTGTGAACGAGACGTTCATCGCTTTCTGATAGTTGTCCAAGTTTTTGACGAGATAGTTGAACTCGCTGTTCGTAATAAAATTACAGTCCGTACGCGGATAAGAAACGAGCCGCTTCTCATACAGCTTCTGCATCGTCTTCAGCGTCTGCGACGGCGTATATTTCCACCTTCTGTTCGCGACACTTTGCAACGTCGAGAGTGAGTGCAGCTTCGGAGACTTCATGTGCTTCGTCTTTTTATCTACCTTTTCCACAATCCCTGTCTCTTCCTGCTTCTCTTTCAACCCGTGCTTGTCCATCAACGCCTGGACCTTCGCCTTGTCCTTTTCTTTAATCTCAGCAAGTCCTTTGTAAGCGCCAGCCTCCGACTGGAACTGCCCTTCGATTTGGTAAAAAGGCTCCGGCTTGAAGTTCTCGATCTCCTTATGGCGTTGATAAATCAAGTAAACGGTCGGGGACTGCACGCGTCCAATCGAAAGGTAGCTCCCGAACCCTTTCTTCTGCAAGTGGAGTGTGAACAGACGGCTCGCGTTGATGCCCACCATCCAGTCACTGATCTGACGGGCTTTCGCTTCATCAAACATGCGCAAATCCTCATCATTATCGCGCAGGTTGCGGAATCCTTCGCGCACTTCATCTTTCTCAAGCGAGTTGATCCACAGACGCTTGATCGGCTTTCCCTTAACCCCGGTTAGGCGAAGGATGCTGTAAAAGATGTTCGAGCCTTCCCGGTCGACATCGGCAGCGTTGACGATGACATCCGCGTACTGGAACAACCGCTTCACTTCTTTAAACTGCTCCCACTTCCCTTTGGAGACTTTCTCAAGAAAACGGTCCGGTACGATCGGTAGCTGCTCAAGCTTCCAACGCTTCCACTCCGGCTTATAATCATGCGGCTCCTTCAACTCGACGAGGTGCCCGACACCCCACGTGATGAAGGCGCCATCCGGAAAAGTAGCGTCCGGCTTCAACTGTATGTAGGTTTTCGTTTTCTGTTGTACGCTAAAGGCCTCAGCATAGGCTTTTGCCTGTGAGGGTTTCTCGGCTAAAATGACCACTCGTGTCATGGTCCGACCTCCTCATTTCCTCGTAAAATCTATTCTTTCATTTTACCATATCAAGGGAACTCTATGAGTGCATCAAAAAAGCATCAGTTCCACTCTCGGACTGATGCTTTTCATCGTCACTATCCTCTATAACGAAGGGCAAGGCCTTTCAAGAAATTACGTGCATACTTGTCCATGCACACTTTGTAGTTCTTATGACCTTGCTTACGCAGGAAGGACCCAAGTTCGCCTTTAGTCATCGTCACGCCCGCTTCTTCTAAGATGTCGATCACGTCTTCGTTCTTGAGCTGAAGTGCAATCTTCACTTTCTTCAGCATGACGTTATTCACATGGGAACGACTGGTAATCGAACGATCCGGCTTCGGAGCTGGCTCGCCAGGCTTCTTAGGCTGCGGACCACGCTCAAACGTAATGAAACCGTTCAAAAAGGACTCCAGCGTACTGTTCGTCACTTTAATGTGATCCTCTTCCGCTACCTCTTCATCATCCGTTCTCGAAAGCATTTTCGATACGTCTTCTCTCGTCACATCCTCGCCACCGAGCTTGAAGATCTCGACCATGTCCTGATCCTTGATATCCAGGGCATAGCGCAGTCTGATCAATATATCATTATTATCCATTTCATAGCCTCCCGTTTTGACTCATGTACTCTACTTTAGAAGAATTCGCGTCCCGACGCAAGGGGACCGGGGCTTTGTCCCCCCTTTTAGTCGGAAGAGGACCCGGTTCCTTTGGACAATCCGTGCATGATGAAATGGACGGTCTGGTCGAGTTCTTTCTCGTCATCCCAAGGAAGGTCAGGAGCAATCAAGAAGCGTGTCACAAGAAAACCGATAATCGGGGACATAATCATCCGGATCATGGTAGGGTTCGGAAAATCTACGACAGCGCCTTTTTCCTTCAAATGATAGATGGCCTCCTCAAACTTCGGAAAAATTTCCTGTATGAATACTTCTTGAAATTGATCTTTTAATTCAGAATGAAAAGCCAGTTCCTGAAGGACGATCTTCAATAGCGGTGCATTCTCTTTCACGAATTCAAAGCGATTCTTGATGAGCGTCTTCAGTAGGTCCTCAAGCTTCTCAGGAGGCACATCGAATACATCCTGGACGAAACGGGCCGCAAAGAACGGGACGGCGAACCCTCTCATGAACGGCTTCACGATAGCAATCAGTAAATCTTTTTTCGTTTTATAATGACGGAAGATCGTGCCTTCCGCTACGTTCGCTCTCGACGCGATTTCGCTGGTGGAAGAGGATGCGTATCCTTTTTCCGCGAATACCTCCACCGCCGCTTTTAAGATCTGCTCCTGTTTCGGAGTCAGCTTCTTCTCTTCTGACGGTGGGTGCAGCGTATGCAGCATTTCTTCAAACTCTTTCATAGAACAGCCTCCTAGGCAGTAAATCTCCCTCTATTATAGACTGCGATGGCGTTTCAATGCGAATATATTCAACGTAGTGAACAAGACCGAGAACCCAAGCAGCACATATAGTTCCACTTGAAAGCTCGCTATCCCTTCTCCTCTGAGCATGATGCCTCTTAACGCCTCTGCCCCGTACGTCAGTGGCATGACGTGACCGATCGCCTGCAGCCAGACCGCCATTCCTTCTGTCGGGAACAAACCAGAGAAGAATACCTGCGGCACGATGACGAGCGGAATGAACTGAATCAGTTGGAATTCATTTTTCGCAAACGCGGACAGTAGTGTTCCAAGGCTCAGAGCCGTCAGCGCTAATAAAAACGTAACGATGATAACGTAAAAGAATTGCCCTGACATGTACATTTGCAGAACGTAAATCGAAAACGCGGCAATCAGGATCGACTGGATGATGGTGAATAAACCGAATCCGCCTAGGTATCCATAAACGAGTTCTCTCCGTTTAATCGGTGTTGCCAAGAGCCGTTCCAAAGTGCCTTGCGTCCGTTCCCTCAAGAACGAAACACCACCAACAATGAATACGAAGAAAAAGACGAAGAATCCAATCAGCACTGGACCGATATAATCAAACAATCCAAGATCGTCGGCACCGTGCCAGAAGTCGACTTCAATATCAGGCTGCGAACCAGAAGCAAGCGCCTCCGATAGAACTTCCTTCACTTGGCCGGCTGTCGTCGGGTTGCTTCCTTCCAACGTAAGCGACGGAGAACCATTCTCCCACTGAACCATGGCTTCGATACTCGCTTCCTCCAACGCTTCTTCCGCTTCCGGTTGACTCATCTCCACCCAGTCCGCAGCATCCTCGTCTACCTTTTCTTGTACAGGAGCGGGCACATCGACAAGTGCAATCTCAGGCTGCGTATCATCAGAATCGAGCACTAGCCACATCAGTGTCAGTACAAATACCGGCGCCACAATCATGAGGGCTACACTTCTTTTATCTCTTCTGAACTGCTTCAATATCCGTTTCATAATCGACCATGTGTTCATCGCACGCCACCTCCATAATGTAAAAATACGTCCTCGATACTCGATACACCGACCGTTTCCTTCAACTGTTCCGGCGTGTCGAGAGCGATAACTTCCCCTTCTCGTAACAATGCGAGACGGTCACATTTTTCCGCTTCGTCCATAACGTGGGTCGTCACGACGATCGTAACCCCTCTATCCTTCAGTCGCTTCAGTTCCTCCCATATCGATTGGCGCAGGACCGGATCGATTCCGACCGTCGGCTCATCGAGGATGATAAGTTCCGGTTCATGAATGAGAGCGGCCGCGAGCGACAGCCTCCGCTTCATTCCGCCTGAATACGTTTCTACCGTTTGATGGAGGTGCTCCGAAAGGTCGACCATCTCCATCACTTCTTGAATGCGCTGCTTTCGGTAGGTCTTCGACATTTTGTAAAGAGATCCGAAGAAATCGAGGTTTTCGCTCGCCGTCAACTCCTGATATAAGGCATCCGACTGCGCCATGAAACCGTACTGACTCATCTGCTGCAGCGAAGGAAGTTTCTCGCCATTCATGAAGACCTCCCCTGCTGTCGGCACGAGCGTACCCGTCATCATTTTGACCAAAGTCGTCTTGCCGGCACCGGAAGGACCGAGCAATCCGAAAATTTCACCTTTGTTAATATCGAATTCAATATGATTAAGAATCTTGCGTTCCCCAAATTGTTGGGAGATGTTCTTCAATTGCAAAATTGTTTCCATCCTTCATCCCTACTTTCTTCATGTGAGTGATTACTCGCTTTTATTATACTCCTCAAGATAAAAATGTAAAGTGAGTAATCACTCACAATTTGACGAATTAAAAAAGACGAGCATAGCCCGCCTTCTCTTTTTATCTATATTGTTTTCTCCGGACCCACATCGTAGCCGCCCACTTCTCGCCAGCTGTTACAGGCGAGCCACCGTGAAGCGTACGTTCATTGATAGCTGGATCTGAATAGAAATATTCAAAGTAAACGGCCATCCCTTTTTGCGGTGTAATCGATAGATTCATATGAGGAAAATACGTCAGTCCGCCCTCTTCGACATCGTTCAAATACACGACAAGCGTGCTGATTCTAGGGTTCGGCGTCGTACCATCCAACTTCGGCTTGAAGTAATCGTAATGCGCTTTATATTCCTGTCCTTGTTTATAATTTAAAATGTGAAGCCCTTCCCCATTCTCAACCGGCACGTTCATAATCTGCGCGATACGCTTTTCGATTCTCGCTGTCACATCAGCCGAATCGAGAAACGCGCCACTGCTCGTACGAATGTCACTGACCGTTTTCTGCGATCCGATTTTGGAGCGGTTCACTTTATCTTGTGAGATGCGAATGAGCTCATCGCACTCTTCCTCACTCACAACGTTTCCGAGGACTGCAATCACTGGTTCTTCCATTCTAGCAATAATCGAAATATCACGATCTTCTGTTACAATCTTGTTCCCTTTGTAATCAAAGATTGAAGCTTCTTTCACTTCTGTATTCAACTGTTCATCTTCCTCTTCATTTTGATAAAACTTCTTTAACAAAACGTATCCCCCTAAAGGTTAAAAATAGCTTACCACCTTTTTACTAAATATGTTTTATTTTTCATAAAAATTACATAAGTGTTCACAAATGAAGAAAAGACTTCAAAAAAAGCTTGCAAATAGGCTCTGAATATAAACGAAATGCAGGCACCTGAACCAGGTACCTGCACGGGAATACACCTTATTTTCTAATCAATTTCTGAATGGTCAAGTATCCTCCTGCCACCAGAATAAACACAATAAGCAAGCCGGCAAACCCACTCGTGAATCCAGTGCGCTCGACAACGAATCCGAACAAGGCAAAGCTCACCATAATGACAAAACTCTCGACCAACCCGATCAATGAGAAGAAGGTTGATCTAACTTTGCTGTTCAATAAGTTCTGTACGAACGAACTGAAGATCGGCTCGAACAGACTTAACAGCTGCGCCAGGAAAAGGAAGGATAACAAGACCGCCCAGTCGCTGGCAAAGATGAATAACACAAAGAATACGAAAAATAGCCCTAATCCGTAATACAGGATGTTGAAAAATTCAAATCGCTTCTCGACTTTATAAGCTACTTTAGCCATCAACACGCCTAAGAGCCCTTCCACCGTAAACACCGCTCCTACGACAACAGAGGAGTAGCCCAGTTGAATGAAATACTCTTGGCCGTAAAAGACAACAATGACCATGACTGCACTAGCAAGGATAAATAAGACGACAGGTGTGTGAATGACCGAATTGTCCTTCCAGACTTTCATCCCGGATTTAAACTGGTGGACCCATTGGTGATACCATCTCCCGCCGATATCCTCCGTTTTCTCACGAGGCGGTTCCTTCAAGAAGAACAACGGAATCAAGGCCAGGACATGGGTGAAAATCGTGGAACCATAAACCCACTCCCAGCTCACTTCAGCCATGAAGCCACCGAGGAATTTAGCCAGACTCAAGGAAAGTAGCGCAAGAGCCGTCATGTTGCCGAACACCTTCGTGTAGTCTTTCTCCCGTCCCTCTTTTTTCAACGTATCATAAGCAAAGGCCTGCTCCGCACCGGAATGGAACGTGATCATGACGCCCATCGACAAGAAGGCAAGCGTGAACATGGAAAACGAACCGCTGATCAGCATGAACAGTCCGTAAAGAAGGCTGAACACGTTGCCGATCAACAAGCTGATCTTTCTCCCATATAAGTCTGCGACCATGCCTGTCGGAACCTCGAATAAGACAATGGCTAAATGGAGAAACGCTTCAATCAAGCCGATCTCCCCGAACGTCAATCCTTTATCGCCGAGATAAATGACCCACAACGCACGATCGAAAAACAACTGAGCAAAGAATATATAGACATACAACATATAGATGTTTCGTTTTGTTTTAAACATAGAAATTCGTCCTCTCTTATACAGAAAAAGCCACAGGAGATCATTCCCCTGTGGCCGATTTCATTATCATCAGGAAATCATACTTCTGTTCACATTTATGAAATTTCAGCTAAAAAAGGACACACTTGTCCCGAGGACGGCTGAAATTCCAAAAATAGACATCAAAAATAGATGGTGCTGGTTCTCTATTTTCGTGTCCAAAGTGAACGAACGCATGATATTCCCTCCTTTAACGTATAAGATTCCACCCCATTATATCGACCTTCCAAACAAAGCGTCAATACACGGGGACAGGGACTTTGTCCCGGATACTGGGACAAAGTCCCTGTCCCCTCTTACCCGCGTACTAATTTCGCGACTGTCTCGACGTGATACGTCTGAGGGAACATATCGACTGGCTGAATTCCTTCCACCTTGTAGCCGTTCTTCGTCAAATACTCCAAGTCCCGCGCCTGCGTTTCCGGATTACACGATACATAGACGACCTTCTCCGGCTTCAGCTTCACGACACTGGATAAGAACGCTTCGTCACTTCCGCTTCTAGGCGGGTCCATGATGACGACGTCTGCTTTTTCACCGCGTGCCGCCATATCGACCATGAACTTGCCGGCATCTCCTTGATAGAAGCGGGCATTCGTAACTCCGTTGCGCTTCGAGTTTCGGATGGCGTCTTTGACCGCATCTTTGTTCAACTCGACACCGATGACGTTACCGGCTTTCTTACTGGCCACCAGTCCGATTGTACCGATTCCACAGTAAGCGTCGATGACGGTTTCTTTGCCACTGAGCTCGGCCATTTCGATCGCTTTCCCATAAAGTTTCTCTGTCTGGACAGGGTTGATTTGGTAGAACGACTTAGCAGAGATTTCGAACTCGAGTCCGCACAACGTGTCCGTGATGGTGCCTTTGCCGAACAGCACCTTCTCCTGATCACCAAGTACCACGCTCGTGTCGCGCTTGTTCACGTTCAAGAGCATCGTCGTAATCTCCGGGTGTCCTTTTCTCATCGTTTTGACAAAATTGTTCTTGCCTTTGAACTCAGAAGACGCCGCGACCAAGACGACCATAATCTCGCCACTCACTTTGCCGACCTTGATCAGAACGTGTCGCAAGAATCCGTGTCCGGTGTCTTCATTGTAAGGCTGCATTTTCGTTTTTCTCATGTATTCTTTGATCGTGTTCGCAATGTCGTCCGCTTTTGGATCGTGGATGAGGCACTGATCCATGTCGATGATGTCGTGAGAATTCTGCTCGTACAATCCGCCGACAACCTGACGCTTATGGTTCATCCCGTATGTCGTATGACTCTTGTTGCGGTAATCATATGGATGCTCCATCGTGAAAATAGGAGCCGGCTTCGCGAACGGCTTCATTAGTTCATTGATTGCCTGCTGCTTGAAGTCAGCCTGTGTGGCGTTACTCATATGCTGCAGCTGACAGCCTCCGCACTCGTAATAATACGGACACGGTGGATCGACTCGCTCCTTCGACGCCTCGATGACGTGCTTCAGTTCCACATCCGTGAACTTGCCTTTTTGAGAAATGATGACTTCTGCTCTCTCGCCCGGCAGAAGGTGCGGCACCTCAAGCTTCTCATTCTTCCACTGCGCAATCCCCTTGCCCTCATGGGTCAGCCCAGTGCACGTGACTTCAGCTGTCACCGACTTCTGTCCGCGATGACGAGGTGGCTTCCCTTTCTTAGGAGGGCCGCTTCGTGGGGCTTTCCCTTTATTCGGTCCGCCGCCTTTATTCGCATTTCCTTGATGACGTTTCTTTGACTTGTTCTTACGTTTACTCATAGGCACTTCCCTGTCTTTTCTGATTTGCCCTCATTATAAACCACCCAGCCCCGCGGGTAAAACGACAACGGGGACAGGCACCTTGTCCCAACTAGTGGGACGGGGTGCCTGTCCCCATGAAGTTCGCGCTCAAATGAAAGAACCTGCCTCTTCTAAGAGGTCAGGTTCCATTTAAACAGTCGCTACACGACCTATTGTCCGCAGAAAACGCTCCCTCTCTCGGTACAACTCTTGCGCTTCCTCCACCGAAACCTCACGGAAACGAAGCTTACAACCAGGCATCGCCTGCGCCAGATATGGAATGTCACTCGAGATGACCGTCGCAATCCTCGTATAGCCTCCCGTCGTCTGACGGTCCGCCATCAATAAGATCGGTTGACCGTTCGCGGGTACTTGAATGCCACCGAGCGGAATCGCCTCCGAGATGATGTCCGCTGACGTTTGGTGCTCAAGCTTCGGTCCTTTCAGTCTGTAGCCCATTCTGTCTGATTGAGGTGTCACTTCATACGTAGACGAAAGGAAGGTTTTAAGAGCGTCTTCAGAAAAGGCATCGAGATGCGGTCCTGGGATAACACGGATCTCCATCTCCCGTTCGTAGACTGGCGTTTCTTCCGGACGGAGTGCCCGGCCCTTCACACCTACTACATCTTCGCCCTTCGAGAGAACATCCCCTTTATCTAAGGCGCGCCCTTCGAAGCCTCCCATGCCTGCTTTCAGGTAAGTCGACTTGCTTCCCATAACGACAGGCACATCGTACCCACCAGCCACGCTGATGTACGCTCGCGCTCCTGAAACCGGCTGTCCGAACTCCAGCAGGTCGCCTTGTTTCACCGCAAAACTTTTCCACATCGAAACGGAGTGACCGTTCACACGTGGGGAAAGATTCGCTCCCGTGATCGCGACAACGGCATCACCCAGGACTTCCATTTCCGGTCCCATCACGGTGACTTCGAGCGCCGCTTCTCCGCCGTCGTTTCCTACTAAGAAGTTGGCAATCTTCAGCGCATAAGGGTCCATCGCGCCGGAAGCGACGATGCCATATTGCTGATAGCCGTGTCTTCCCTCGTCCTGTAATGTTGTGAGAAGACCAGGTTTTACGATTTCAAAAATCGGATTAGACATGTTCATTCGCTCCGACTCGTTCGATGCGGATGTCTTCTTGCAGGATGCGCTCTCTCAGTTTTTGAACAAAATGGAGCGCTTCCGGCTCGTCTCCATGCACACAGATCGTATCGGCTTGAATGGTAATATCTCGACCGTCCACTGCCTCGACTTTCTGCTCTTTAATCATGCGGATGACGCGATCTACGGCAATGTCCGCGTCGTGAATCATTGCATTCGCTTCGGTTCTTGGCGTAAGCGATCCGTCCGGCTGATAGGTTCGGTCTGCAAATACTTCCTGTGCCACAGTAAGTCCGGCTGCTTCCCCAGCTTTCACCAATTCGCTTCCGGCAAGTCCATACAGCACGAGCTCTGCATCAACCGCTTTAACAGCCGCGGCAATCGCTTCCGCCACTTTAGAATCTTTTGCTGCTGTATTATATAAGGCACCGTGCGGTTTGACGTGGTGAACCCACGCGCCTTGAGCGGCGGCCGCTCCTTTTAATGCCCCGATCTGATAGGTTACCAAATTGAAAACCTCTTCAGGAGAGACATTCATGGCACGTCGCCCGAATCCCGCAAGGTCTTGGTATCCTGGGTGTGCGCCGATGCTGACTCCTTGTTGCTTCGCTTCCTTGACGGTTTTCATCATGACGTTATGGTCGCCGGCATGATAACCACAGGCAACGTTCGCCGATGAAATGAAGGATAAGACTTGCTCGTCGTTGCCGATCGTATAAGCGCCGAAGCTTTCGCCTAAGTCGCTGTTCAAATCAACTGTTGTCATGGCGTAACCTCCTCCTTTGCTTCCGTCTGAACGGTATACTCGCCCCGCTCAATCGCTTTCTCAATTTCGTCATATTCTTCCTTGCTGACCGGTACAAAACGTATATAGTGACCGGATTCTAGTAAAATAGGTTTCTCTTGATCCGGGTCATACAGCTTCACAGGGGTACGGCCTATCAACTGCCAGCCTCCTGGAGAAGTGAGGGGATACACCCCTGTCTGACTCCCAGCGATTCCGACGGACCCTGGAGCTATTTCAGGACGCGGATCTTCGCGACGTGGTGTCGCAATCTCCTCAGACATGCCCCCGAGGTAAGGGAAGCCCGGTACGAACCCCATCATATAAATGAGGTAGTCCCCACTGGAGTGGATTTGAACCACTTTTTCTTCCGTAAGGTTGTTATGTTCCGCAACATGCGAGAGGTCTTCCCCGCCATAATAAGTCGGAAGGATGTAAACAAGAGAAGCAGAAGCTGCTTCTCTTTGTTCTTGTACCTTTTGATAGATGTTCTGTAACGTATCTTGCAATTCCTGATAGGTGATCACACTCGGATCATAATAAAGTGTCAGCGTCGTATAGGCTGGTACCCATTCGATGACGCCTTCTACAGGGTGGTCTTTCAACTGATCGGTCATACGACGGATCAGTTGATTGGTCTCTTTGGCGATTTCGTTTCCAAAGACGACCTGCATCCCTGTATCTCCGAGTGGTGCATATGATAGGTTCATAAATTAGCCTCCTAGCCAAACAGCTGTGGTACTTTATCAATCAACGTCATAACCGCTAGATAAGCCGTTAGTAGAAAGACAAGACCACCGAAAATCGTTAACCAGCGTGGGTGTTTGTAATCCCCGACAATGGATTTCTTGTGGGCTCCGACTAGAATCGTTCCTAACGCGACAGGAAGGATCAATCCGTTGAATGCACCAGCAAGAATCAGTAGTAGAACCGGTTTACCGATGAATGTGAAAATAATCGTCGAAACGATAATGAAACCAAGTGTAAATGCTTTTTCATTTTTAGCTACTTTATCCGACAACGTCTTCAAGAAGGATACGGACGTGTATGCCGCTCCGATTACAGACGTAATACCAGCTGCCCAAAGGACGATTCCGAACATCTTATATCCGACTACTCCAGCTGCCTGTTGGAAAACAGATGCCGGTGGGTTTGCCGGGTCGAGCGTAAACCCTGTTACCACAACACCTAATACAGCAAGGAAAAGGAAAATACGCATAACGGATGCAATCAAAATCCCTGATATAGAACTTTTCGTCACTTGGTGGAGGTTTTCCTTCCCGGAAATCCCTGCATCCAGGAGACGGTGACCTCCAGCGAAGGTGATATATCCTCCGACCGTTCCCCCGACAAGGGTGATGATTGCGAATATATCAATCGTAGTTGGGGCAAACGTGTGGGTGATCGCATCGCCGACTGGCGGATTACTTTGAAACGCTACATATAGGGTAAGCAAAATCATCGCGCCACCTAATACACGTGCAATCTTGTCCATCGCGACTCCTGCTTCTTTTGATAAGAAGACACCGATGGTAATTAAACCAGTGATGGCAGCTCCGATTCGCGGGTCGATTCCAAACAATACATTCATTCCAAGACCCGCTCCGCCGACGTTACCGATATTAAAGGCAAGTCCACCTAGCGCGACAGCGAAGGCGAGAAAATAACCAAGACCAGGCAGAACCATATTGGCGATATCCTGTCCCCTCTTTTTCGAAACAGCAATGACACGCCAGATGTTCGCCTGTACTCCGATATCCAGGATGATGGACATGAGAATGACAAATCCGAAACTTGCCATCAACTGCTCGGTAAAGACAGCCGTCTGCGTCAAGAACCCAGGGCCGATTGCGGATGAGCCCATCAGGAAGGCAGCACCTAGAATGACACTCCATTTACTCTTCGTCTTCTGACCGTGATCCTCAAGCGTGTGGGGCACTTCTTCTTTTCTTAGTCCCATACAATTCCTCCTCTAATTTTACATACGTTCGATCTCTTATTTCTACAATATCACTAAATTTTCTGAAATTATTAGAAGTTTCCGCACAAAAAACCGCCCAAATCGGGCGGTTCCGCACATAACATTATTTAGGTGATATTGTATTTATCGATCCGCCTTTGCAGCGCATAGCGGCTGATGCCTAGCCGCTTGCCAGCTTGGGTGATATTCCACTTCGATTCTTTGACAGCTCTTTCAATCTGTTCTTTCTCGATTTGCTCCAAGTAATCTTCGAGGGAGAATTGGTCGGAAAACTGAATCGTCTCCTCGTCACCGGCTGCACGGTGTACCCCATCATCAGGCTGTAAAAAATCAAAGTGCTTGGCAGAGAGCGCTTTGTCCTGATGCAGAATCGCAATCCTTTCAATCGAATTCTTCAACTCGCGAACATTCCCCGGCCAGTTATAGTTCAATAGGAGTGACTTCGCTTCTTCTTTCAGTACCGGAACGGGTTTACTCATCTGTTGGCAAAATTCACTGAGAAAATGCTCAGCAAGCATAATGACGTCTCGCCCGCGCTCTCTCAGCGGGGATAGCTGGACTGGTACAACATTCAACCGGTAGTAAAGATCCGAACGGAAGGTTTGGTCCTGGATCATCGTCTCCAAGTTACGGTTCGTCGCAGCGATGACGCGCACATCAACGTCTACATCATGCACACTTCCGACGCGTTTGATCTTTTTGTCTTCCAAAAACCGGAGCAGCTTGACCTGTAAATCCAGAGACAAGTCGCCGACTTCATCGAGAAACAACGTCCCACCATCTGCCCATTCCATCAAGCCGACTTTCGTTTCCTGCTCGCCTTTCATCCGGCCGAACAGCTCGACCTCAATTAAATCTTCCGGAATACTCGCACTGTTGACCGCAACGAAAGGACCGTCCCGACGGCTGCTATGCTGATGAATGCTCCTTGCCACGAGTTCTTTACCGGTACCTGTTTCCCCGCGGACTAAAACAGTTGTGCTCCCACTCTCCGCGATCAGCGAAATCTTCTCTCGGAGTTCTTTCATGGGAAGGCTCTCTCCGATCATCCGAATCGGGTGCGTCCGCCTTTCTTCTTCCCGGTAACGCTCCACCTCTTTCTCAAGGTCATGCTGCTTCATCCACTTCTCAAGCGCTAGCTTCAGTTCCTCAAGCTCAAACGGCTTCGTCAAGTAGTCGAAGGCACCGTCCTTCATCGCCCGCACCGCCGTCTTCGCATCACCATAAGCCGTGAGCATCATGACCGCCATGTCGGGAAAACGTTCCTTGAACTCGATTAATGAATCAAGCCCGTTCCCATCCGGAAGTCGTATATCCAAAAGAGTGATATGAGGCTGGAATTCGGTAATCAACGTTTTTCCCTCATTCAGCGTCGAAGCCGTCTCGACTTCGTACCCCTCATCTTGTAAAAACATCTCAAGCGTAAACCGGAGTGTCGTTTCGTCATCAATGATTGCCACTTTCACCGCCACTGCCGCTCCCTCCTTCTGCTTTCTGAAAGCTGATTTCAAATGTCGTCCCTTTTCCTGAACTACTGACCACTTCAATATCGCCTTGGTTTTGGACCACTAGCTGATGGACAATGGAAAGTCCAAGTCCCGTCCCCTCCGATCGAGTCGTGAAAAAGGGATCGAATATTTTCTCTATCGTTGCTTCATCCATTCCGATGCCTGTATCGGAGATTGTAAGGATTACATCATGCTCTGTAGCGCGGCTATCAATCGTAATCTTCCCGCCTTCTGGCATCGCGTTCAATCCGTTCATTATGATATTCAAGAGAATCTGCCTCAATTGGTCTCGGTCGACGAGCATGTCAAACTGATGAACACAATGCCGGAATGTCACCTCTTTCTCCTTTGCCATCGTTTTTAACAAAAGAAGAACAGACTGGATACTTTCATCGACCTTCACATTCGTCAGTCTGGATTCAACTGGTCTTGAGAAATCAAGCGTCGTCGTGATCGTCTTGTTCACACGTTCGATGTCGATCAGCATATTCTCCGTCAACTTGAGCTCCTGCTCCGATAAGTTCAATCGTCTCAACAACAGCTCGGTCGTCGATTTGATTCCGGCTAGAGGATTGCGAATCTCATGGGCAATTCCTGATGCCATTTCACCTAGCGAAGCGAGTCGAGACATCCGCTCCACCCTAAGTTCGAGTTTCCGCCTTTGGGTAATGTCCTCAAACGTCATGATCGCTAGGTTCGAGTCTGTTCCTATATCTTGATAATGGACGGCGTAAAACACTTTCTCCCCATCCACGTACGTCATAATCATTTCTTCTGCCCTCTGTTTGGAACGACTGTGAATGATGTCCTGAATGTTCTTTCTCAACCCTTCATCACGTTCGAGCATCGCTTTAGCTGCGTCATTTGATAAAGGAGAAGAGGATTCCCCAATAAGAAGAATACCGACGTGTACACTGTTCAGAATCATTTCGTTCTGATGCTTGATCCGGTCGATCTGTTGTTTCTGCTCATCGAGGTTATAGACCATCTCTTGGAGAGACGTCGAAAGTACCCCGATCTCATCCTTCCTTTTTGTTCCGATGTCTACGCCCGTTTGGGACTCCCCTTTTGCCACCCGTTTACAAAAAGCAGCCAAGTCTTTGATCGGCTTCGAAAGGTGGTGGGAAAACAAAATCGTAAACTGGACAGCAATCACGCCTGTGAAAATCGCGATCAGTAGCGTGTATTTCTGAATATCCAACAACGACCCTGAATAGAAGGACAGCTCGACCGGGTGATACAACGTCCAGCCCCACTCTGGGAGTTCTTCACTCAGCACCATCCGCTCCTGCAGGAAGCCAGCCTCCTCAGATAAAAGGGCCGCCACTTGATTCGGAGGCAAAGTGCGTCCATTCATGAAAATCGCTCCAAGATCATTTTGCGCATAAAGGCCTTCGGTATCTTGAATCAACTCTCTCATCATAGAACGCGCATCCTGCTCGGCAATCTCTCCCTCATTGGCCCTATTACGGAGGAGCGTCGCGTAGCGGTGGACGCTGTCGAGCTTTTCATGAACGGTAGTCATCTTCAATTCTTTCTCAGACTGATAGCTCGACCAGAGCGATACAGCGCCGATGATCAAGCTTGGCAACAGGACAATCAGTAGGAAGGGAACCAATATTTTTCGCTCAATGGAATGACGCATTATTTTTCCCTCCATTCCAAAAGAACAACACACCTGCGAGAGGAAGCGATGGAAGGACAGGATGGTAGATGTCCTGCCACCCATTCGGGATCAGCAGAAAAGCGAGAATATAAGCCGCCACTCCGCCGAATGTCGACCGAATTGCATTCTGCTTCGGAACCCGTGTGAACAGCCCACCATACAAAGGGAAGAACAACGACACGGTAATCATCCCCCATATATGCCCACTGAACGGAACGATCCCTTCAGGCGGCGTGAACGCAATGATCAGAGACGACGTAGCAAAAAGGAAGACCATCCACCTCGTCCATGTCACGATCCGGTCGTTCGCCATACGATGCTTCCTTAATGGAATCGAAATATCATAGACGAAGCTGCTCGCCATCAAGAGTAGCTGAGAGTTCGCTGTCGAAATACAGGCGGCCACAATACTAATTAGGAGAATCCCCTTCCACGGAGTATCGAGCAGATACGTAATGACGTATGGATACACTTCATCCGTTGTGAGGAAAGTGGCGCCGACATCCAAGGTTCTTGCCCCGAGCCCGATGATCAGAATACTGATGTAAATGATTACTATGAACAGCAAGCTAAAGAGCATCATGCGCTTCGCCGTCTTTTTCGACTCTGCCGATAAGATCCGAATCGCATACTGCGGATTCGCCGCGACCCCCAACCCAAGCGTGAAGAGGGCACTGATGAACAACCAGATCGAAAGCCCACCGGTCGAGGTCGCGCGTGCCTCTGTGCTCACTTTTTCAAGCTGCAGACCACCTGCTGCCTGTACGATGAGAACAGCCCCGAGCACAGTACCGATCAATATCAAGAAAAAGTGGAACGTGTCCGTTCGCGCCACCGAATGCAGACCGCCGAACGTCGTGTACAGCACGAATATGTAGATCAAACAGACGCTTACCGAGTAAGGAACCCCGAGCATCTGACTGATGACGATCCCGAACCCGCGGATCTGAATCACGACATAGAGCAGATAGCTGACGACGAGCACGATTCCGATCCAAACCTGCAAGGCTTTCGAGTTGTACCTGACTCGGAAAAATTCAGGCACCGTCATCACGTCATACGAATAAAGCTTCGACGAAATGACGAACAACCCGACCATCCCGAGCACCCAGGCGACCGCCGTCGTCCAAATGACCGACACCCCGCCATCATAAATGAGCCCAGGCAACCCGAGGATCGAAGCCGCACTGAACCACGTCGCACAAAACGATGCCACACTCGAAAACAGCCCTAAACTCCGGCCAGCAAGGAAATACTCGGACAAATCATCCGTCTTGTCGAACCCATGCTTCCCGAGTACGAGAATTGCAATCGTATATAAGAGAAAAACACCTAAATAAAGCAACTCATCCATATAAACCGTCCCCTCTACGACGCCTCCACGAAAACGTTATCTAGCACTCATTATATACAATCACCAACGCTTGAACCAAATCGGTCCGTGGGGTCAGGGACTTTGTCCCGCTTTTTTTCCGTTTATAACCACTAAAAAAGACATACCTCTACCAAGGTACGTCCTCATGTGCCTCCCACTACTGAAGGCTTCCTATAATGGTCTTTCCTTAAGGTGAAAGTTGCACTTGCCTTTCGCCTGTTCTCCTTCGATCTCCACTCGGTGCAGTCGTTTCACAGTTGTGAACGTGAAGACGTCTCCCCCGTCCGAATCCATTGCTTCTTCGAAGATGACTCGCTTCCCTTTGTCTCTCATGATCAACTTCATCACGCCAGCTTCTACCTTCATGTCATAGTGCAAGTCATACGACTGCTCTTTCTTCAACAGAAAGCTGAACTGCTCGAACCCGTTCAACTTCTTATACGTTGCCGAAACGCCGTTACTCGATTTCTTGTAATACCCTGTAACCGAGTTGAACTTGAGAATCTTCAACTTGTACAGAATGAAGAACACTACCCCCATTACAGCCAAAGCAATAAACGCCTCTCCCATACGCTCAACCCCCTTCTAGTTCTATCCTAGCATAAAGCAAAAGGGGGACAGGCACCTTGTCCCAGTAAGTGGGACGAGGTGCCTGTCCCCGCTAAATGAAAGAACATGCCTTCGTTTTGATAGAAGTTTTTACTTTTTTGAAAGAAGATTACCGTCATTTGAAAGAAGTTCGACTTCAAATGATAGAAGATCGCCTACATTTGAAACAACCTCCATCAAACACACACTTACACCAAGAACATCCCCGCAATACTAGCAGACAGTAGATTGGCAAGCGTCGCCGCAGCAACAGCCCGCAAGCCGAGATGAGCGATGTCTTTGCGTCGATCTGGTGCAAGCCCGCCAATTGCTCCGAGCTGTATACCGATACCGGATAAACTTCCGAATCCAGTCAGCGCGAAGGTCGTCACGATCTCCGCTTTTTTGCTGAGCTCGCCTTGCATGTCCCCTAAGCTAGAGAATGCGACGAATTCGTTCGAGACGAGCTTCTGTCCGATAAATCCAGCAGATCGGACCGCTTCTTCAAATGGTACACCTACAACAAATGCAAGCGGTGCAAACAAGTAACCAAGCAATTGCTCAAGCGACAGCTCTACCCCGAACAGACTTCCCGCAAAAGCGAAGACGCCGTTCAACAGTGCGAGCAGAGCGATGAAGGAAAGCAGAATAGCCGCAATGTTGACCGCTAGCTTCAGGCCGGTCGTTGCACCGTTCGCCGCTGCGTCAAACACGTTCGCTGTATCATTATCTTCCGGATGCACGTCATCCTGAGCAGCAACTTCCTCCACTTCCGGCACAAAAAGCTTCGCCATGACGAGCGCTGCAGGTGCCGCCATGAAGGACGCAGCAATCAGATACTCTGCGTTGATTCCGAGCAACGTGTACCCGACTAGTGTCGATCCCGCGATAGACGTGAATCCCCCAGTCATAACAGCAAACAACTCAGACGTCGTCATCTTTTGAATGAATGGACGGATCAACAGCGGCGCTTCCGTTTGACCGACGAAGATGTTTCCTGCCGCATTGACACTTTCCGCCTTACTAGTCCCCAACACTTTCGATAAGAAGCCGCCGATCCACATGATGATCAGCTGCATAATACCGAGGTGATATAGTACAGCGATCAGCGAGCTGAAGAAGATGATTGTCGGAAGCACTTCAAATGCGAACATCATCCCCACGTTCTCATGATTCACTAGTGGACCGTATAGAAAATTGATCCCTTCCGCTGTATAACTCATCAATTGATTCACTAAATCCGACATGAAGGCAAGCACAGACTGCCCCCACTTCGTTGCAAAAACGATAAAAGCGAACGTCACCTGAATGGCTAGTCCGCCCAGAACGGTTCTATATTGAATGGATTTCCGGTTATTCGATAAGCCGAATGCAATCAGCAGCACCACGACCATACCGCCGATTCCCCAAAGGATATTCCCCAAGGTGTTTCCCCTCTTTCTCTTAGATGTCTCAAATTCATAAAGTAATAATCTATCACCGCACACTTTCGTTTTCAACTCTTTTTTTCAATAGGCAACAGCCTTTTTTCAAAATGAAAACGGTGACAAAACCGCAGTGTCACAGCATTCAGCCGATCCACTGAAAAATAATGGATAAAATTTTCAAAAAAGTAGTTGCAATTCTCCGCTTCCCATCGTAAACTGTACCATAACAGATAACAAAAATACTTACTGTTATATTAAAGGAGGAACTTATCAAATGAAAAAGTCTCAACGTAAAGCAACAGTTTCCTGCCCGCAATGTGGTAAAGAAGAAACGTCCCCAGTGTACACGTACATGATGGAATGCGATCGTTGCCTCTCTAAGAAAGACGAATAATTTTTTTGCAACAACTGTTATATATCAGTTGTTAAATCAACTCAATATTATATAACAAAGGTGGCAGATACATGGAAACAAAAACGAGCAATTGGCTCGTGGCAGGAGACACCTCTCCTGCCTTTGCCGAGATTTTGACCCCCGAAGCCCTGGCTTTTCTAGAACAACTTCATCAACGCTTCAACTCCAAGAGAATCGAATTACTATCCCAACGCGAAAAGATCCAAGATGAGATCAACAATGGTTCCAAACCTTCCTTCCCAAAAGAAACAGCACAAATCAGACAGTCCGATTGGCGGATTGCTCCTCTTCCACACGATTTGCAAGACCGGCGCGTGGAAATCACTGGACCCGTCGACCGGAAGATGGTGATCAACGGCTTGAACTCCGGCGCCAAAGTGTTCATGGCGGATTTTGAAGACGCGAACTCCCCAACATGGGCGAACACTATCCAAGGACAGATCAACCTGAGAGATGCGAACCGTGGCACCATCAGCTTCCAGAACGATAAAGGCAAAACATACGAATTGAACGAAGAGACCGCAACATTGATGGTCCGCCCTCGCGGCTGGCATCTAGAAGAAAAACATATGACATTAAACGGCGAGCCCGCTTCCGGGAGCCTGGTCGATTTCGGCCTTTATTTCTTCCATAATGCAAAGCAACTCTTAGAAAAAGGTTCCGGACCGTATTTCTACCTTCCTAAACTGGAAAACCATCGGGAAGCGCGCCTTTGGAATGAGGTCTTCGTGTTTGCCCAAGAGACACTCGGCATTCCAAACGGCACCATCAAAGCGACTGTATTACTCGAGACAATTCTCGCGGCTTTCGAGATGGATGAGATCCTCTATGAACTGAAGGACCACTCGGCAGGCTTGAACTGCGGACGCTGGGACTATATCTTCAGCTACTTGAAGAAGTTCCGCGAAGACCCAAGCGTCATTCTACCGGACCGTTCGGACGTGACGATGACCGTGCCATTCATGAGAGCCTACTCCCTGCTGACGATTCAGACGTGTCACAAGCGAGGAGCACCGGCGATCGGAGGCATGGCGGCACAGATTCCAGTCAAAAATGATGAAGCACGTAACAACGAAGCTTTCGAGAAAGTACAGAACGACAAGCTTCGTGAGGTGAAAGATGGCCACGACGGGACATGGGTCGCCCACCCTGCCATGGTACGTACCGCGATGGAGGTTTTTGACAACCACATGCGCACACCGAATCAAATCAACCGTCTTCGTGACGACTTCCAGATCACAGAAAAAGAATTGCTGGAAGTACCAGAAGGATCGATTACAGAACAAGGTGTCCGCACGAACATCAATGTAGGTATCCAGTACATGGCTTCCTGGCTCGCCGGAAGAGGCGCAGCCCCAATACACAATCTGATGGAAGACGCGGCGACCGCAGAAATCTCCCGTGCCCAGCTATGGCAGTGGATCCGACATCCTAAAGGAATTCTGAACGACGGCCGAAAGCTCACCTTTGATTTGTTCGACCAGTGGAAGCAAGAAGAAATGATCGCCATTCAGCAAGAGGTCGGTGCAGACGTGTTCAACAACGGACCGTACCAAGAGGCGGAAGCTCTTTTTGACAAGTTGATTCGAGATGATAATTTTGCAGAATTTTTAACCATCGAAGCGTATGGGCATTTATCTTAAGGGGGAAACGGAAATGACAAACGAACGGATTAATAAACTAGAAGAATCATGGAAAAATGAAAACCGCTGGGGCACCGTCACACGCCCGTATGGAGCGGAAGAGGTCATCAAACTGCGCGGTTCGATGGATATCGAGTACACGTTGGCGCAAAAAGGATCGGAGAAACTGTGGCGCCTGCTTCATGAAGAAAATTACGTGCATGCGCTTGGTGCCCTGACTGGCAACCAGGCGATGCAGCAAGTGAAAGCCGGGTTGAAAGCTATTTACTTGAGCGGTTGGCAAGTGGCTGCGGATGCGAACCTATCCGGACATATGTATCCCGACCAAAGCCTGTACCCGGCAAACAGCGTGCCGCAAGTCGTTAAACGCATCAACCAAGCGCTTCAGCGCGCAGACCAGATCCATCACATGGAAGGCAAGCATGACATCGACTGGTTCGCACCGATCGTCGCCGATGCCGAAGCCGGCTTCGGTGGGCAGTTGAACGTGTTCGAGCTGATGAAAGGCATGATCGAAGCAGGTGCGTCCGCTGTTCACTTCGAGGACCAACTTTCCTCTGAGAAAAAATGTGGCCACCTCGGTGGAAAAGTATTGCTGCCGACACAGACAGCGGTTCGGAACTTAATTTCTGCCCGCTTCGCCGCTGACGTGATGGGCGTGCCGACCATCATCATCGCGCGTACCGACGCCAACGCTGCGGACCTGATCACGAGCGACATCGACCCGGCAGACGCTTCCTTCCTGACCGGCGAACGGACAGCAGAAGGATTCTACAAGACTCGTGCTGGTCTCGATCAAGCCATCGCCCGCGGACTTTCCTACGCGCCTTACGCTGATCTCGTCTGGTGCGAAACTTCCGAGCCGAACTTGGAAGAAGCTCGCCAATTCGCGGAAGCAATTCACGAACAGTACCCTGGCAAACTCCTTGCCTACAACTGTTCCCCATCATTCAACTGGAAGAAGAAACTGGACGACAAAACGATCGCCCAATTCCAGCAGGAACTAAGCAAGATGGGCTACAAATTCCAATTCGTAACGCTTGCCGGCTTCCACGCGCTCAACCACAGCATGTTCGAGCTGTCCAGACAGTACAAAGACCGCGGCATGGAGGCATATTCCGAACTTCAGCAAGCAGAATTTGCGAGTGAACAGTATGGTTACTCCGCAACGCGCCACCAGCGTGAAGTGGGCACGGGGTATTTTGATGAGGTAGCTCAAGTGATTTCAGGTGGGACGTCGTCGACTACAGCCCTTAAGGGATCGACGGAAGCAGAACAGTTTACAGAGGATAAGATTCATACAACATAAAAAAAAGTGCCTGCCCTCATGAGGGCAGGCACTTTTTTTTGCAAACTGGGACGAGGTCCCTGTCCCCAAAAGAAAAGCTCCCCTTACATGTAAGGGGAGCTTTCTACAACTTTATTATTCTTTCGCTTTCAGATCCTCGATGGAGTCAATGTCCATGTATTCCGGTACAACTAGACCGATCTTCGCACCTTTCAAGTTCTCGCCAAGATCGTCGAATTCACCTTCATACTTATCATAGAAATCACCGTGCGTTGCCGGCATCCATGGTGCTAGAGATGCATCGCCATCACCTTGTGCAATTGCTTTGAATGCTACAGATGGTGAAACAGTTGTTACTTCTGCATCATAACCCAGCGTTTCGAGTACGTTTTTAGCAACGTAACCGGAAGAACGCTCTGTATCCCATGGAGTCTGAACAAGTTCAATGGAAGTACCGTCAACGGAGTCTACGCCTTCGGTCCATTCTGCGACTTTATCTTCATTGTTGTTAACCCATTTCTGAGCCGCTTCTTCGAAATCCATTTCCTGTGCATCAAGCATCACTTGTTCCATGTCAGCAGGCTCCCAGTGGAAGCGATCAAGCACTTCGTATGCTTCCGGCATATCTTCTTTCAGACCTTTACGTGTAATCGTTTTGATGATTTCCACGCCGCCATATACTTCTTTCGGATCTTCAAGATACTTCAAATCATACTTCGCGAACATATAGTGTGGAGACCAGCCAGCTACGATAACTGGTTCTTCGTTATCAATCGCTTCTCCAAGTGCCGTAAGCATTGCAGCTGTTGATGCTGTTTCTTGGTTCCATCCTTTGAAACTGTCGTATTCTTCAATGGCGTTCTCAGTTGCTTGAGTAATACCTGCACCAGGCTCAATTCCTGTAATCGTGTAATCAATCTCTTCTCCGACATTTGCCGTTTCTTCTGTTTGGTTGTCGTTGCTATTATCTGCTTCCGTTGTATCGTTCTCCGCATCGTCTTGGCCACAGCCGGCAACGATAAGGGATAGAGACAATCCTGCAATAGCTCCGAATTTCTTCAGTTTCGTATTCAACATCTATTAGAACTCTCCTTCGATCATGTATTAGATAATTCTTTGGTACCATGCATGTTTATGTCCTTGCATTACACAAAATATAAATGCCAGCATTATTTTTTTCTATTGTCTTAAGTAGGACTTTTACAGTATATCGTTTCGACCTATTTCGTCACAACTTTCAAATACAGCCAAAATAATCTATATAGTTTATTCAGTTTATATTATACACATTAGACTACTAAACTATATACGATTCCTTTCATATCATCCATATCCCTGTAAATTGAGAGCCTTTACATTCTGAAAACGAAACGGTAGCCTAAAACTATACATAAAAAAGGATATTTATAGGATGTGAACCCGTTGAATGAACAAGAACAGTTAGAAGAATCACGAGCTAGAGTCATAGAAGTCATCTCTCAGAATATGGGGCTCTACGGAGTTACCCCATCCATTGGGCGGCTGTACTGTCTTCTTTTCTTCTCAGAGAAACCGCTTACACTGGATGAAATGAAAGAAGAGCTTGGAATGAGTAAAGCCAGTATGAGTAATGCGGTCCGAGCATTGCTTGATTTGAACATGGTCGAGAAGACATGGGTGAAGGGCGTAAGGAAAGACCTGTACGTCGCAAGCGACAATCCACATCAGCGGTTTTTCGATTACTTCACGACGAAATGGCGTCACGCTACGATGACGAACACGAACGCCATCGAGAAAACGACGGATGAATTGAAGAATTTGCTGGATGATCCTGATACCTCAGAAGAAGTAAAAGCCAAAGCTGAAGTAGATGTAGCTAAACTAAAGGATTGGCAGGAATACTATGATTGGCTGGATCGATTAATCCATACTTTCGAAACAAAAGAAATATTGGACTTTGTCCCTTTGCATAAAGAAGAGCAAGAAAAAAGGTAGAAAACTCCCTCTTCGGGAGGTTTCTACCTTCTTTTCATGCAGAATAATAGTTCTTCTCTTGATTGGACGAGTCCCTTACATTGTATAGCCAAGCCTGATCCTGATCCATCATCTTCTTTGCCGCATAAATCAAAATAAATTGAAGGAAAATGATTGGGAATCCCATTAGACCGGAAATCACCTCAAGCGGGGGCAACCCTCCGATACGCATTAAGATCAACGCCACACCTGTAATCACAGCCGCAATAATGATCCGAAGCGTTTTAGGCGGCTCAAATTTACTCATGTCCCTTGTGCTCGTATATGCTGCTACCGTATAAGTTGTAGAATCGAGCGTCGTCGTCAAGAAGATGAGTGCGACAATCATAAAGATGACGATAGCTACATTCCCTAAAGGTAGCGATGACAAGATCTCCGGTATCGCAGCCATCCGCTGATTGTTCTCAACGAGTTGCAGCACAGACAGATCACCAGAAAGGTAACGATCGACACCCAGACCACCGAGTACACCAGTCGCAAGCCAAGATATCGCCGTCGGTGCGAGCAAGTAAGTCAGGATCATCTCTTTGATCGTCCGGCCTTGGGAAATCTTCGCAGCGAACACACTGTGAAGCATCGCCCATGTCGCACTGTAAGCGTACCAGAATACCGTATTACTCTGAACATGCGAAGCTTCTCCTTGGTGAACAGAGTCTGTATTCAATGAAAAACTGAGATAATGAGACAGCAGGAACGTTACGCTGTCGGAAAAATAATTCAAGATGAATACCCCTGGCCCTGCTATCAAAATGAACACAGCAAAAAAGCCTGCCAAGTACATGTTCATCGTACTCAGTCGTTTGATTCCTTTTTCAACACCTAAGTAAGCACTGATCGAAAACAACGCAACCCAGACGATGGTGACAATGATCGTCATGGTAAACGTCACGTCCATTCCCAGTAAAGCCGATAGATTATGTGTAATGATCGGTGCCCCGAGTCCAAGCGTGACCGCTGCTCCAGCTAGAATGCTGACAAGAAACAACATGTCGAGCGCGCGTCCGCCCCAACCGTCGGTAAACTTATCTCCAAATAATACGCGGCAAGCTTCTGAGATCCTCATCAGCGGTCGTTTTTTCACATGAAGAATATATCCCATTGCCGGTGCGATCATGACGAATATCGCAAACACCTGAAAACTCCATAGAAACATGCTGTAGGAATTCCCCCACAAGAGCGCCTCTGCAGAACCAGGATCTACTCCAGCAGGTGGATCATTCGCAACAGACGTCCACTGCAACATTCCTGTTCGCATGATTGTCGATCCGATTCCCATTGCAATCAGAATCGATGCATACTCAAACAGCGTGAACCTCGGCTTCTCTTTTGGGTTGCCTAGTACAACCTGTCCATATTTTGAAAACGAAAAATACAATGCTGCTCCGACAAGGATTACCCCGTACCAAAGGTAGCCCCAGCTGAACACGTCGACTATGTAATCGAAAATCGAGTTCAGCAGCTCTAAGGACTGCGTCTCATACAGGGCAAATGGAATACTGATCAACACGATGACCAGCAAAGATGGCATAAAGATCTTGTAGTCGATGAGCTTCTTTCCATTCATACGAATCTCTCCCTTTTCTATTCCAATATAATGGTAATGTGAATTTCGTATTCCCGGAAGAAAACGAGATTAAAAGAGAAATTTGAAGAAATTTATTCCGTTGCTTGGAAGTGAAATAACTAAAGAATGGTAGACTTAAGGTAAAGAGAATGAAGAGTAATAATATAGAAAGAGGTAGTTTAGCGATGAAAAATGATAAACCTCAACAGCATTATGCAGGCTACAAGAGACTTACCATCATGGACGATTATCTGGACGTAACGTTCCCAGTAATGATGATGTACCCTACAGATATTCCTGAGCAAGCTGAAACAATCGGACCGTATAAGGTAAACGTTGCGAAGAATGCGCCACCGAAGGATGACACTTACCCTCTGGTTCTTATTTCTCATGGTACGGGCGGGACACCGCTTGTGTACCGTACCCTCGCCCGTCATTTAGCGCAAAATGGGTTTGTCGTCGCCATGCCAGAACATCCATTCAATAATGTGCATGACAATCAATTAGAGAACACTACGAAACTCTTAAAAAGCAGACCTAGAAATATTACTCAAACGATAGACGGGGTTGTAGGTGATGCCTTTTTCAAATCTCACGTAGATGGTAATGACATCTCAATCATCGGACATTCGATGGGAGGATATACCGCAGTAGCCGCAACAGGTGGAACCCCATCCACGCTCCCTTGGGAAACTCCTGAGACCATCGAGGTAGATGTGGAGGAGAGAATAAAGAGAGTGATTCTGTTGGCCCCTGCTTTAGGATGGTTTATGAAGGAAGGGGCGGTGGATGAGTTCTCTTTACCAACTCTTATGATGACAGGGGAGAAAGACACCATCACTCCTCATTTCCATGCTGGGTTTCTTCTAAACGGGGTTCGAAACCCTGGGCTGATCGATCATAAAGTCATCCATAACGCCGGTCACTTTTCCTTCTTGAGTCCTTTCCCAGAAGAAATAAAAGATCCTTCTTTCCCTCCTTCCCAAGACCCAGAAGGATTCGATCGAGAACTTTTCCGAAGGGAATTAGAGTCGGATATCGTACATTTTCTAAGACAATAAAAAAGATGGAACTCCTTTCAAATAGGAGTTCCATCTTTTTCGATATAGCTTAAATCGACAACTTCTTCGGTAACTGATAAACACTTTCATCCATTTCGATTCGCTGTTCCAAAGTATCTTCAAGGGATAAATTCACCAACTGGCGATCTTGAACCGTCACCAACTGACCCGTCTTCCCTTCAAGAAGTAAATCAACAGCAAACGCTCCTAGCCTACTCGCAAAAATACGGTCCCTCGCTGTTGGAGCACCGCCACGCTGGATATGGCCAAGTGAGGTAACACGGGATTCTATTCCCGCTTCTTTTGTCAGCTTCTCATGAAGAACCGCCCCACTCATCATCCCTTCCGCTACCACAATGATTCGGTAACGCTTCTCTCGAGTGCCGCCTTGTTTGATCTCCTCTATAATACTGTGAAGATCTTCACGCTTCTCAGGAATCAAGATATTCTCAGCACCACCGGCAAGTCCTGCCCATAGCGCTAAATTCCCTGTATCTTTCCCCATCACTTCAATAATAGAAGTTTTCTCATGCGAAGAAGCGGTGTCGCGGATACGGTCCATGTAATCCACAACGGTATTGAGCGCCGTGTCAAAACCGATCGTCTCCGTCACTCCTGGAACATCGTTATCAATTGTCGCTGGTATTCCTATACATGCAAGTCCTGTTTTTTCAAGAAGGGCAGCCGCTTGCAACGCTTCTTTCCCTCCGATGACAACCACGGAATCGATCTCATACTTATGTAAAATGGATTGGGCTTTCTTCTGCCCTTCCTCAGTGAACATCTTCTCACAGCTAGATGACTGCAGAATCGTCCCTCCACGCTGCATGATCGATCCTACAGAAGCGGCATCCATGGATTCCAAACGTTCTTCCAGGATCCCTTCAAATCCACCTTTCACACCGATCATTTCTATCTTGTTGTAAATACCGGATCGAACGACCGCACGGATGGCGGCGTTCATTCCTGGAGCATCCGCTCCGCTCGTTAGTACAGCCATTCTCTTCATCATTACCACTCTCTTTCTATCTTCTGAGCCTCGGTCCAGCCCGTTTCCTGCTGGTCTTAATCGCGCATCCTGACTCGTTTAACTTTTGGGTCGTATTTCTATTTTACAAAAAAACGGCCAAGAAACCTAATTTTTGTTCGATATTGGTTCGTATCCCTCCAATAGTCCCCTAGACAAAAGGGCACCAGCACGCGTCCCTCCTCCCCAAAAAACTATTCCCAAAAAATTTTCAGGTTTCGAGAAATTTCCACCTGGGTAGACAGATTGTACTGGTTATTGATTACTTATTATTCTAAAAAACTACATAGGAGGTTCGAAAATAATGAGTGATAGAAAAAATAGAAAAGACGAACAGTTAGACCAGTACCGTACCGATGATTCTGGCAAACACACGACCACCAACCAAGGCCTTAAGATATCTGAAGACGAATTCTCTTTAAAAGCAGGAGAACGTGGTCCTACATTAATGGAAGACTTTCATTTCCGTGAAAAAATGACCCACTTCGACCACGAACGCATTCCTGAACGAATCGTTCACGCCCGTGGTTTCGCTGCTCACGGAGAGTTCCAGCTTTATGAGAACCTCGAAAAATATACGAAAGCCGATTTCCTGAATGATACATCGAAAACGACACCCGTATTCGTCCGCTTCTCGACGGTGGCAGGATCGAAAGGATCTCCTGAAACAGCCCGTGATGCGCGCGGATTCGCGACGAAATTTTATACAGAGGAAGGCAACTACGACTTAGTCGGAAACAACATTCCCGTCTTCTTCATTCAAGATGCGATCAAGTTCCCGGACTTGATTCATGCCGTGAAACCAGAACCTCATAACGGGATGCCTCAAGCTGCATCTGCTCACGACACATTCTGGGACTTCATCGCCAATAACCAGGAATCTGCCCATATGGTGATGTGGGCGATGTCTGACCGTGCCATCCCACGAAGCTTCCGTATGATGGAAGGCTTCGGTGTGCACACATTCCGTCTAGTGAATGAGAAAAACGAAGCCCGTTTCGTGAAATTCCACTGGAAGCCGGTGCTCGGTACCCACTCGCTAGTCTGGGATGAAGCACAGAAGATCTCCGGTAAGGATGCGGACTTCCACCGCGGCGATCTGTACAGTTCCATTGAAAACGGCGACTATCCGGAATACGAACTCGGCATCCAAGTAATTAAGGAAGAAGACGAATTCAAATTCGATTTCGACGTCTTGGATCCAACGAAACTATGGCCGGAAGAAGAAGTTCCCGTTGAAATCGTCGGTAAGATGACGCTGAACCGTAACGTCGACAATGTATTCGCAGAGACCGAACAAGTCGCGTTCCACCCAGGCCATGTTGTACCAGGCATCGACTTCACCAACGATCCGTTGCTTCAAGGACGTCTGTTCTCTTATACCGATACGCAGCTGATTCGTCTTGGTGGTCCGAACTTCCATGAGTTACCGATCAACCGTCCAGTCTGTCCGTTCCACAATAATCAGCGCGACGGATATGGACGTCACACGATCAATACGGGGCAAGTGAGCTATCACAAGAACTCACTATCAAACAATACCCCATCTCCTGCTTCCGAGGAAGAAGGTGGGTATGCTCATTACCAGGAGAAAGTCGAAGGAAGAAAGGTTCGTGCACGTAGTGAAAGCTTCAAGGACCACTTCTCCCAGGCGACACTATTCTGGAACAGTATGAGCGATCATGAGAAGGACCATATCATTTCCGCTTTCAGCTTCGAGCTTGGAAAAGTCGGAAACGAATCGGTACGCAAGCAAGTCATCGAGATGTTCGCAAACGTCAGCCTCGACCTTGCCAAACCGGTAGCGGAAAACATCGGTGTCGATGCTCCGACATCCGGCGGTTCTGATGTGACGAAATCTTCTCCTGCTTTAAGTCAGGCGAACTCCGTCCAATCGACGAAGACGAGACACGTCGGCGTCCTTCTCGATCAAGGGTTCGACGGCTCCAAAGTCCAAAAGATCATCAACTCCCTGCAATCAGAGGGAATGATCCCGATGGTCATCAGTCAGAAACAAGGAACATTGAAATCGAAAGACGGCGAAACAGTCGACGTCCAGCATACCTTCACAACAATCGACCCTGTACTTCTTGATGCGGTCTACGTTGCGGGAGGAAATATGGAAGATAAGGCCTTCAAGATGAACGCAAATTATTACGTGAGCGAGGCCTTCAAACACTTTAAGCCAATCGGCGCAACAGGCAATGGTGTGGATGTATTGAAAGAACATGATATGCAACATGCGGCGGGTGTCGTCTCGGCAGACGGTGCTGAACAATTCGTGAAAGAATTCAGCCAAGCCGTGGCAGAACACCGCCACTTCGAACGTCAACTCGTGTGAGATGCAGATTAATAGATTTTTTTAAAAGAGAATAATATCTCCAACTGACTCCCCAGGCGCTCCAGCCTAGGGAGTCAGTTATGCTAATGACCACATTGGAAAATATTTTTCTACGATAACGTTTGAAATATAGCCATATATGTACTACCATGAAAATTCCTACTGTTGCCTCCTGAAAAAAAGAGAGGAGGCGAAAGCATGCCAAACTATGAAATCGGATCTAAGATCACTCATCGCTGCAAAGATTGTTACCACGATGAGCAAACCATTCTTAAGGTCACGCCAAAAGAGTTCTCTGAGAAAACAGCCTACATACTGTGGACTCAATGCACTTCTTGCGGTCAAAACGACACGCGCCTCACGACAAGCGAATGAGGTCAGCTGACATTAGATAAATAGCTATTGGAACAAAGCGAGCCCGCCATCACAAGGGTTCGCTTCTTTTTTTGTATTAATTGAAAGCCTTTTCATAAATTTGTATATCTATTAGAATAGGAAGAATAGAGGGGGATGGTTATGAAGACAGATAAGTGGATCTATACCTTTTTCATTACGGCTGTTGTGCTTTCCGCCGGAATGGTTGCCTTTTATGCAGTCAAAGCCTTTGCCCATACAGGAGAATGGAACCAGGTGTCATCTGAGCCATTGGAAGGTCTTCATTACGTACTCATTCCCCAGGAAACGGACAACGACTATTGGCGCCTTATTGAAAAAGGTGCGCGTAAAGCAGAACAGGAAGAGAACATTACCCTGGAATACAACGGCCCTGCCAAATCGGATATGGCGGACCACATCGAATGGATTGAGAAAGCGATCGCATCGAGAGTCGATGGCATTATTACACAAGGCCTGCAAGATGAGCTCTTCCGCCCTGTCATCAATAAAGCGATCGATAAAGGGATCCCCGTTATCACGATTGATACCGACGCCCCCTCCAGCGAGCGCTCTGCCTATGTTGGGACTGATAACTACGAGGCAGGGTTCCTTGCCGGGGAAGCACTAATAGAAGATACAAACGGACAAGCAAAAGTCGGCATCATCACCGGTAGTTTCGATGCGGAGAATATGCAGCTTCGCGTCCAAGGGTTCAATGATGCCTTGAAGAAGGCTCCTGGAATCGAGGTACTCGACACGAAATCCTCTGATATCAAACGGATTCAAGCCGCTCAGAAGACGAACCAAATGATGGCTGAACATCCTGAGATCAATGCCTTTTTCGGAACAAGTGCCTTAGATAGCTTCGGCATCGTATCAACCCTCCAGCAGCGCGGTTGGCAGGATGACTTCTACATAATCGGCTTCGATACGTTGCCGGAGACGATCGATTTAATCGAAGAAGGAAAAGTAGATGCCACTGTCGTCCAACACCCGTTCGAAATGGGATATGAAAGTGTGAAAAAGCTGAAAGAGTTATCTCAGAACAAACCCGTCGGCGCCATCAACCATACGACAACGAGCATTTTGAGAAAACAGGACCTCACCAACCAGAAGCCTTTCTACCCGGAAATAGGTGAAGGGCCATGAACCGTATTCAATCGAAGCTGATGGTCTTTTTCTTCATCCTGATCTTTCTTATGAACGGCATCGCCTATTATCTGTACCAAGGCAGCCAGGATACCATCCGCCAGTACGACAACCTGCTTGAGAACTTCTTTCTATTGAATGATGTCGAACAGACGACAAGCCGAATGTATGAAGATATGACTTCTTATATCACAAAACAATCGAACGACTATTACCACTCCTATCAAGTTGATCATCGCCAATTAGAACAGCTGAGAACGGAGCTCTCCACACTCAAGCAAAATGAAGTGATATTGGACAATTACTCGAACATGATCACCAGTTTTCTAGAGGAAACGGACCTGGCTATTCGTGCTTATCATATCGGGGAAATTGAGACATACTCGGCCCACACGCAAGAATCAGAAAGAATCCTATCCTATATTCAAGATACGACGATGACGTTGATCAACGATGAACTCTCCAATTACGATGCCTTTTATCGCAATCTGGTGGAGCGCAGCCATTGGGTGGAAAGAATGGGGATTTCGGTATTCGTCTTCACCCTGTTCGCCTCCCTCCTCTTCGCCTTTCGCTTCTCCAGACAGCTGACGCGACCGATCCAACGACTATCAAGAGCGGCGAGAGACATTTCGAAAGGAAAATTGGACGGCCCGGACGTACACGTCAAGACCAATGACGAAATGAAGCTTTTATCCGAAACGTTCAACAGCATGAGGAAAAACCTGCAGCAGTCGATCCATGAAATGAAACAGAAAGCCGAAATGCAGCAGTTGATGAAGGAGATGGAACTAAAGAGCCTGCAAAACCAGGTGAACCCTCACTTCCTATTCAATACGCTCAACGTTATTGCGAAGACATCCTACATGGAAGAAGCCGACAAGACCGGAGAACTGATCGAATCCGTATCATCGATCCTCCGCTATAATCTATCGAATCTCGATTACCCTGCCACCTTCAAGGATGAAATGGAAAGCGTGCGAGATTATGTGTTTATCCAGCAAGCTCGCTTCGGAAACCGCTTCGCATTCCGGGAAAATATTGCGTTCTCCACCTACTCGACACCGCTCCCGGTCTTAACGTTGCAACCGTTCATTGAGAACGCGTTTATACACGGCATTGAAAATAAAGAAGAAGGCGGCACGATTACCGTCTCCTCTTTCGAAGAAAATGGTCAGGTCCTGATTGAGATCTGTGATGACGGCGTCGGGATCGATTCCGAACAGCTCGAACGTCTGAACAACAGGGAAGAAGACGCGACATCAAGAAGAACCGGTCATACGACAGGTATCGGGGTCCTGAATAGCATACGACGGCTCGAATTGATGTACGAAGACCATATAGTCGAAATCGAATCGACCAAAGGGCAAGGCACGACGATCCGAATGATGATACCGATAGCACAAACGAATGAAAAGAGGGAAATCGTATGAAGTGGCTAATCGCAGAAGACGAAATGATCGAACGAGAAGGCTTGAAGAAGATGATCGGTGACCGCTTCCCTCACCTGGAAGTAATCGGAGAAGCGACAACCGGGAAGGAAGCAGTCGAGCTTGCGGATACACTCCAGCCTGATTTGATTACAATGGATATCAAGATGCCCGGAATGAACGGTATTGAAGCGGTCCAACACATCAAGAAAAAGCATCCACACGTCCGGATCATCATGATGACCGCCTATGACGAATTCGATTACGCAAGAGAAGTGATGCGCGAAGGGGTAAAGGAATACTTATTAAAGCCGACGAAGAAGAAAGAACTCATCGCAACCTTCGAACGGGTGATAAAGGAAATCGAGGAAGACCTCGAAATGGAGAAGAGTCAACAGCAAACGTTCATCCAATCCGACTGGGTACAAGCCTACTTCACCGAAAGAATGCTTGAGAACTATCCAGAAGAGATCGCCTCCTTCTTCCCCCACCAGGAAACACAAGGCTGTGCTTGGATGGTTCAGCTCGACACCCCGAATGAGGAGAAGCATGCGTGGATCCGGGAAGCCGTCGAAGAGAAAGCACACGGCCTCGTCGGCCCGTTCATCGGCAGCGTCTTCCCTGTTTGGATTTTCGCCTTCAAAGAGGAGGATCTCGGCACAGAGTTTTCTAGGCTGAACCCATGGGTCCGCTCCTTACTGAACCGGTTCGAGTCCACTTTCCATGAAAAAGCGAGCATCGGGATCGGATCACTCGTCCGCGATCCGAATGATTTGATTCACTCCTATCACGAGGCAACCTTAGCCTTGACCGTCGCTAGAGAACGAAAAGGCTATGCCCTTTATCAGGAAGCGAAAAACAACTTGAATCTAGACGATATCGACCTATCCTTAGTAGAGAAGAACATCTATGAATCCGTCCGAAACGGAAGCCGCAAAGTCGCCATCCAGCAGTTCGAACACTTATGGGCGATGTTAGAGGAGAAGAATGAAGACCGCCAGGAACGGTGTAGGCAAATGGTCCAGGCGATCTACGGGATGACGAGAGAGCTCGGTTTCCACCATTTGCAACAGAATGACATTCCCCCGCCCGGCACGAGTGACAAAGCGTGGCGGCTGTGGACGATGGATCACATCATGCAGGTTACCGAAACGATTCACAGCTACAAAACTGTCACGTCAAAAGACGCCATCTCACAGGCCGAAGAGTGGATCCAGGAGCACTATCACGAGTCGATCACGCTTGAGCAGGTCGCGGAATACATCGCACTGAACCCGTACTACTTCAGCAAACTGTTCAAGGAACGTTTCCAACAAACCTTTATCGACTACGTGACGCAAGTCCGTCTTACTAAAGCGAAGCAGTACTTGTCGACAACCGAGAAGCCACTTAAAGAAATCTGTTCCCTCGTCGGATATAAAGACCCAAATTATTTCAGCCGGGTATTCAAGAAGAAAGAAGGCGTCTCCCCTACTTCCTACCGCCATCAGCAGGCGATGTTAAAATAGTGCTGATAGATGACAAAAAAGTGAAGAAAGTCTTACCAAGGACTCCCCTTGTATCGTGATACATTGTAATTGAAAGCGATTACAAGATACGAGGGGAGTTTATTTATGAAGAGAAAAAGCTTTTATGTTTTGTTTGTAGCCCTTTTACTTATTGTCCTCGGTGCATGCAGCAACTCCAGTTCGTCTGATGACGGCGGGGAATCAGCAAGCGGCGATGGAAAAATCGAACTGTTCAGCTGGTGGACTGCTGGTGGAGAAGCAGACGGATTAGACGCACTGATCGAGCAGTTCAAAGAAGAACATCCTGATATCGAAGTGGAGAATGCAGCTGTAGCAGGCGGTGCCGGTACGAACGCCAAAGCCGTACTTGCGAACCGCATGCAAGGCGGAGACCCACCTTCTACCTTCCAAGTCCACGGCGGAGACGAACTGCTTGCTGGATGGGTAGCAGCAGACAAAATGCAGCCGCTTAACGACTTGTACGAAGAAAACAACTGGAGCGAAGTATTCCCACAAGAATTGATCGATATGGTAAGTAAAGACGATAACATCTACGCTGTTCCCGTCGATATCCACCGCGGAAACGTCGTCTTCTTCAACTCGAAAGTGTTCGAGGACAACGGCATCGAAGCCCCAACAACGTGGGATGAATTCTTAGACGTTGCCGACCAACTGGAATCAAACGGTGTCACACCACTTGCTCTAGGGGACAAAAACGTTTGGCCAGCGACAATGATCTTCGAGAACATCTTGCTTGCAAACCTTGGAGCGGATGACTTCGATAAGCTATGGGACGGCGAAATCGGATTCGATGACGAACGTGTTGTTCAATCTGCTGAAACCTTCAAAGAAGTACTGAACTACGTGAACGATGACCACAGTGCCCGCGCTTGGCAGGATGCGAGCCAACTCGTTTCCGATGGAGAAGCAGCCATGAACATCATGGGTGACTGGGCAAACGGTTATTACTTAAGTCAAGACCTCAAACCGAACGAAGATTACGGCTGGGCTGCAACCCCTGGCTCTGAAGGAACCTTCATGGTCATTACCGATACATTCGGCCTGCCTAAAGACATCAACAATGAAGATCAAGTGAAAGAATTCCTCACTGTACTCGGTTCAAAAGAAGGCCAAGATGCCTTCAACCCGATGAAAGGATCCATTCCTGCTCGTACAGACACGGACCTATCCAACTACGGTGAATATGCGACAGATACGATCAAAGATTTCAAAGACGCTTCTCTTGTAGCGAGCCTTGCACACGGCTCAGCCGCACCAGAGCAAGTCGTGACGCAAGTGAACCAAGCGGTCAACATCTTCGTTACACAGAAAGATGTCGATCAGTTCACAACTTCCCTACAAGACGCTGTCGACGCCGGAACGGAATAAAAATAGTTCATTTTTAATAAAAGGGAGGCTCCGTCCTCCCTTTCCATCTGTACACAAGCAAAGGAGGTACTTTCATTGAGTAAGCTTAGCACCGATCGACTATGGTCTCTCGCCTTCATTTTACCTTCGATCTTGTTGGTCGGGATTTTCATCTACGGCTTCATCAGCTGGACAGGATATGTGTCCCTCAGTAACTGGCACAGCTTGATTCCAGACTATTCATTCTCAGGACTCTCGAATTATGCACAGTTATTTAAAGATTTCCGGTTCCAAGCAGACATACGGAACACGCTCTTCTTTACGATTCTATTCATTGCGGCCGTTGCTTTCATCGGCCAATTGCTCGCTGTTCTGATCGATCAGCACATCCGAGCCGAGTCCTTATTCCGAAATATCTTCCTCTTCCCGATGGCTCTGTCCTTCGTCGTGACCGGTGTTGTTTGGCAGTGGCTACTCAACCCTTCAACCGGCGTCAACTTGTTACTGGAGAAGTTCGGAATCAGCCCAATGTGGTATGTGAGTACCAATGTTCTGGCTGGCTTCCCCGTCGGAAAGATAGAGTTCGGGGTTCCTGTTGCGTTGATCGCCGTCATCATCGCCGCTGTCTGGCAAATGACCGGCTTTTCTCTTGCGATGTATCTTGCCGGATTACGCGGTATTCCAGAAGAGTTGAAAGAAGCAGCACGGATGGACGGCGCATCAGAAGCGACCATCTACTTCAAAATCATCATGCCACAGCTGCGCGCCATCACGATGAGTGTCATCATCATCATGGCCCACATCTCGCTGAAGATCTTCGACTTGATCTATGCCATGACAGGACCTGGAGCGAATTTCGTCACCGACGTGCCAGCGCTCTATATGTTTGAAAAGACATTCCGCGCCAATGACTATGCAGGCGGAGCGGCGATTTCCATTCTGTTGCTCGTAAGTGTGGCTATCTTCATCATTCCGTACTTACTTATGAACAGGAGGGAGGACTAACGATGTCGAAACGCATTACACGACCACTCATTTATATCATCCTAATCGCCTTTAGTCTCTTTTACCTCATGCCTGTATATGTGCTGATCGTCACGAGTCTGAAGCCGTTCGACCAAGTCTCCCTTGCGACAATGTGGGAGCTTCCGAAAACACTCGACTTCTCGAGCTACGCTACTGCGTTCTCGAAACTAGCACCAAATATCATGAACTCATTCTACTTGGTCATACCAGCCACCCTCTTATCCGCCCTGCTCGGATCGTTGAACGGGTACGTGCTGTCCAAGTGGAAATTCAAAGGGTCTGAACTCGTGTTTACCGCGATTCTATTCGGTATGTTCATCCCCTACCAAAGCATCCTGATCCCGTTAATCCTGACGCTTCGTAACATGGGATTGTACAATTCGATTCTCGGCCTTATCTTCACCCACGTTATCTACGGGTTACCAATCACGACGCTGATGTTCCGTAACTTCTATGCGAGCATTCCAGATTCGATGATCGAATCCGCGAAGATAGACGGGGCGAACTTTATCAAAATCTACGGAAAAATCATGGTTCCGCTCTCCATATCTGGTTTCGTCGTCGTCGCCATCTGGCAGTTCACGAACATTTGGAACGAGTTCCTATTCGCCGTCTCCCTCACGCAGTCCGACCAACAACCAGTAATGGTCGCACTGCAGAATTTGGCCGGTAGCCAAGTCGTCGAGTGGAACGTGCAGATGGCAGGTGCGCTGTTGGCGGCACTTCCAACGTTGCTTGTCTATATTTTGTTAGGGAAGTTCTTTGTTAGAGGATTGCTTGCTGGGTCTGTAAAAGGATAACTATCCAATTTTGTAATGAATACTTGGTCACTTGCCAACCCTATAGTTGTGGAGGTGAATGACTATGAAGAGAAAAGCAAAGCCAAATTCATCGATGAAACCTGTAAGCGCCGGGACCGACCCACAAAAGGTGAGAAAAGAAATTCAAGAAGATATCAGCCATGGTGTAGGTTCCATGACATCTCGCCAGGCAGGCGCAACCAGAGATTAGAGAAGCAAATGAGTTGTCCACTTCTGAATATAGGGGTGGACATTCTTTTTGCCCTGCCATGTATAATAGAATAAACAAGGATAAAAGGAAGGTTTTTCAATGAAGTTAAAAGGGATAGTTGCCTTACTGACCATTCTAGTGGGGATCACAGTAGGTAGTACTTTTCTTCAGGAAAAGGCGACTAGTGGAGCAGGTCTCCAAGTTGAAGCCGAAGAAAAATTGGAAACACTGAAAGAGAACTCAGATTTTGTGCTTGAAGCAACCGTTGACGGCAACTATGAGACGAGAAAAATCATCGAAGACAAAGAGCACGACGTATACCAGATCAGAAGGCTCTACACCGCAACCATACATAAATCAATAAAAGGAAAAGAATACGACAAAGGAGACCTAATCGAAGTGGTCTACCCTATTGGAATGAAACAGATTAGCGAGGGACACGAGGATGGTCTCCTCCCTTTTTCCGATGAAACCATCGAGATGGACACGGGAGAATACCTTCTCTTCTTAGATGACCTGAAGGGACAGTTATTTCGCCAACATAAGCCACGTCTACAAGAAGCAACAGGATCATCGTTATTCCAACATCGCTTCCGAAGAGGTCTCTTCTATTGTGCTGGAAAACCTCGAGAATGCGGACTAATTGTCGGAGGAAAAGCATCATAAATATTATTTTGGTATATAAATACAATCCTATATATGAGACAATAAACGTACAGTGCACGATAGATATCCAGCACTTACAGGAGAGGATTAAATGTTCTTACTAGCAAGAAAAGTCAATGGTAAGAAACAGTTTCTGAAAGATACCAGTAGCTTTCGGACGAAAACATTTCCCAGTTGTTCATCTGCTAAGTTCCTTTGTCGAAAATTAAATAGTCAAACGGCTTTAAATAAACAATGGCATGTTGAAGAGAGTGCCTATTAACAGTAAGCAGATTATAGATTCTGCTTACTTTTTTATTGTCCAATTTTTCAACAACAAATTACCTTTCATTCAGGCTTTAAGATCACCACCCCTTTCCGGAAACGGCTCTTGGTTATCCGGTAATATACATGATCAATCCAAATCACTCCGCCCCCTTCATAACTAGCTACTTTTCCCCTCTCCTCCAGCATCTCGACAATGCTTGTCATATCCCTTTTCAAAGAAAAGGTCTGCGCTACCCGAATCTTTATATAACCCTTCCTATACCCCCTCTCAAAGTTCAGCCAAAGGACAAGTAAGACAAGAAAGATCAACCCAAAGAATTTGACCACACAACTCATCCTTTCTAATCGAAATATGTACGACAAAGCTACCCCAACATTGGAAAAAGAACCGTTTCGTTACTTGGTATGTATAAGTTTTCCTGCACGTTTGATACTAATAGAATCAAGTAGTAATTGGAAGGAGGCCAACAATGAAAATAGCCATAATAGGTGCAGGGTTAGCAGGGCTTTGCTGCGCTATTACCTTAGAAAAGAACGGATTAGAAGTAGATGTTTTTGAAAAGCGGGAAATCGCCGGCGACCGGTTCACCAATGCAGAAGCGATGTTTTCGATGACGCAACACCCCGTAGACGATGCTGTGAAATATCTTTCGGAAACATATGGAATACATTTGAAGCCTTCAAGCAACATTCAGAAGCTTCTTTGCTATTCCAAAAATGAGCTGGGCGAATTGGACGGGAAATTAGGGTTCATCAATATGAGAGGAAAGCATCCGGATTCCTATGAATCCCAACTTGCCGCTCAACTGAAAACAGACATCCAATACCATCACAATGTTTCCTACGACGACATTTCTAAAGAATATACTCATGTCGTACTTGCAACTGGGGATCCCCTCGATACGAAGAAACTACAACCTTATGATGTAGCCTTTCGAGCGACATTCAGAGGAGCGCTTATAGAAGGCGAATTCAATCAAACCGAAGCACATGCCTTCTTCAACTATGACATCGCTCCCAAAGGGATGGCTTATTTACTCCCCCATTCTGACACGACAGCCTCCCTCGTAAACGTCTATCCTCAGTATCCTGACACCGAGGGGTACGATAAAGAAAAGTTATGGGAGAAATGCTTTGAGGAATGCTGCCGAAGATTGGATCAGGATTTCACAATCACAAGCAACTTCTCCCTCAAGGACTATATTATTGGCAAAGCTGAATCATCAAGAATCGGTAATACGTTTTTCGTCGGAAACTGCTGGGGATCGATCACCCCTGCTTTCGGATTGGGCCAATTCGAATCGATGCTGACCGGCATTTATGCTGCCCAGGATATTGCTGGACTCGGCGATTACGATAAGCTTACCAAGCATTTGTCTCAAGGTTATCACGATTCACTGACTCTTCGTCGCACACTTGAAAAGCTGGACAATGATCAATTGGATCTCGTCACGAAATCGATCAACAACAAATTCGCCGAAGAACTTATTACAAACAAGCACATCAACCTTTTCAAAATGATCGGCCGGACTCTGCATCCGTTCAGTCGAAAAGCGTGAATCGTAAAGTGAACGTACCTGTCCTTTCAGAACCGTGATAAAGGAACAGGGCAGGTACATTCAACAATGAAGGAAGGGGCTACGCTGCCTGCTTCGGGTTTGATCCGAACCGGTTCTCGGAATCACTTTCCATCACCGTAAAGACGAGCATGACAATTGCCCCGATCAATGGAATGAAACTGATTAAGAACCACCATCCACTTCTCCCCGAATCATGGAGCCTTCTGACTGTGACAGCGAGCGTAGGTAGGATCGTTCCTAAATAGTACAGGAGCATTATATAGAAAAGGATAGTAGGAGGTGCATCCTCCGTGACCAACGGTGAGTTTTCACCGAAGATAAGAGCATCCAGTCCCCCAAGTCCCATAAAGACAAGGAAATTAATCAGAATATACATCCAATACTCTTTCCTCCTCGCTCGACCGCGGAATACCGCATACTTCTTCAATGCTTTGAGGTACCATTTCATCTCATTCACTCCTTCCTTTTATAGTTCGTTTACATATTCCACCAAATTACGATTGTTAACCTTTTTATGTAAATAATCTGGATGAATGTGACTATTTGGACTTGATCATATTTTAAGGTGCTTGCTTGTAAAAAGAGGATAGTGTGGCTTTTGGGCGAGGTTTGTGAGTTGTGCGCGACTCCTGTAGAGCTGGTTTTTTTCTGTTGAGAGGGCTTAAGTTCGACGTTTTGTGGGGCATGTGGGTTGGGAGGTCGAATTGTTGGTCTGTAGTTGACGTTCTGGAGCGGGTAGAGGAGTGAAATGTCTTATAGATGGTCTGTAGTTGACGTTTTTGGGGAAAGAGTGTTGCGGAACGTCACATAGAGAAGCTGTAACTTACGTTTTGGTAGGAAGGTAGTAGCAAAATGTCATCTAGAAGGTCTGTATGTGACATTTTGGAGAAGGTGGAGGTACAAAACGTCACATAGAATTCCGTGCATCGACGTTTGGAACAAAAAAGAGATGCAGAACGTCGAATTAGCACATCATTGAAGTTTGATAGGACTCCGATTGCGGTACCGCCCGTAATTCCCTAAATAAATGTACAAGAGTATTTCTCTATTCGCGGTTTATTAGGTACTAGGTAACCATAAAAAAAAGAAACCTTGAATGGCATATAGCCAATCAAGGTTTTTCAAATTTATACTTCTTGATCTTTGGGTAAAAATCTCGTACGGATAGATAATTATTTAGATTTTGGCACAGTACCCGCTTCCGCTGGGTGCTCACCGTGACGGTAGTAATCCGCATCGATTGGATCAAGCGGCTTACGTCCACGGATCAGGTCAGCTGCTTTCTCAGCAAGCATCAATACAGGTGCGTGGATGTTTCCGTTTGTCACGTATGGCATCGCGGATGCATCGACTACGCGTAAGTTTTCTAGGCCGTGAACTTTCATTGTTTCTGGGTCGACAACAGACATTGGATCGGATTCAGGTCCCATTTTCGCCGTACAAGACGGGTGAAGGGCTGTTTCCGCGTCTTCACGTACCCAGTCCAAAATCTCTTCGTCCGTTTGAACAGTTGGTCCTGGAGAAATTTCACCAGCGTTATATTCTTTCATAGCTGGTTGAGCCATGATTTCACGTGTAACTCGGATCGCTTCGACCCACTCGCGTTTGTCTTGTTCAGTAGATAAATAGTTATACACCATGCTTGGGTGCTCTTTCGGATCTTTCGACTTGATCTTCAAGGATCCACGAGCATCGGAGTACATTGGTCCGATGTGTACTTGGAAACCGTGATCTGTCGGTGCAACTTGTCCATCGTAACGGACCGCTACCGGCAAGAAGTGGAACATCAAGTTCGGGTAGTCCACGTCTTCGTTGGAGCGGACAAATCCGCCACCTTCGAAGTGGTTCGTCGCAGCTGGACCAGTACGGCCGAGCATCCACTGCAGACCGATCCAAGGCATGCGCCATTTCTTCAAGTTCGGTTGTTCAGAAACTGGTACTGGGCACGCGTGCTGTACATACACTTCAAGGTGGTCCTGAAGGTTTTCTCCGACACCTGGAAGGTCAGCAACTGGATCGATGCCAAGTGATTTCAAGTGCTTCGCATCACCAACACCAGAAAGTTGCAGTAGTTGTGGTGTATTGATCGCGCCACCAGCAAGGATAACTTCTCCTGCTTCTACTTGGTGCATTTTTCCGTTTCGCTTATATGTCAGTCCTTTTGCTTTCTTACCATCGAAATCGATGTTCGTAACAAAAGCACGTGTCTTGATGGTCAGGTTCTCACGATCTTTGAACGGGTGCAAGTAAGCACGGGATGCAGACAGACGCTGACCTTTGTAAACGTGCTTATCAAATGGACCGAATCCTTCTTGGCGGAATCCATTCACGTCTGGTGTACGGTTGTATCCAGCCTCTACTGCAGAGTCGAAGAACGCTTGGAATAGAGGGTTTGTAGCTGGACCGCGCTCCAGTTTGATCGGACCATCGTGACCACGAAGATCGTCATTTGGTGATCCAAGTGCATTTTCTAGACGCTTGAAGTAAGGCAGGCAATGCTTCCAATCCCACTTCTCCATACCTTCATCAGAACCCCAACGCTCATAGTCTTTCGGGTTTCCGCGTTGGTAAATCATACCGTTGATGGAGCTAGATCCACCAAGGACTTTTCCTCGTGCGTGAGAGATACGACGTCCATTCATATGTGGTTCTGGATCAGAATAATACTGCCAGTCATAAAGGTTCTTACCTGATGGGAACGGCAATGCTGCCGGCATTTGAATAAGTAGATCCCATGCATAGTCACTACGTCCTGCCTCTAGTATCAGAACGCTTTTCTCGCCATCTTCACTTAGGCGGTTACCGAGCACAGATCCTGCACTTCCGCCTCCAACAATTACGTAATCATACGATTCAATCATAGCCATTGTGTATTCCTCCTTGATGTTATGGATGGAGAAGGGACCCCGTGATCCCTCCTATTTATTTAATAAATTCGCTTTAGAACCAGTTGATCGGCTCTGGTTTAAGGTTTTGGAAAATATGCTTCGTTTCTGTATATTCTTCAATGCCTAGCTTCCCTAGCTCACGTCCGATACCAGACTGTTTGAAACCGCCCCACGGTGCGTGCGGGAAGTATAGGTTGAATTCGTTGATCCATACGGTACCCATGCGCATTTTCGCAGCACAGCGTTCTGCTTTGGCGATGTCATTCGTGAACACGCCACCAGCAAGTCCGTAAATGGAATCATTCGCAAGCTTCACAGCCTCTTCTTCTTTCGTGAATTTCTCTACTGTAATAACTGGACCGAATCCTTCATCCTGCACGACGCTCATGTCGGTTGTGCAATCCTTAAAGATTGTCGGTAAGAAGAAGAATCCGTTTTGAAGTTCCGGGTCTTCCGGACGTTTGCCGCCGATTGCGACTGTTGCGCCCTCTTCGATACCTGCTTGGACATATTTCTCAACTTTCTCCAGGTGCTCTGCAGAGATAAGTGGTCCCATTTGAGTATCTTCATCAAATCCGTTTCCAAGCTTGAAGTTCTTCACTCGCTCGACAAGCGCTTGAACGAACTCATCATGGATGCTCTCTTCGACAATCAAACGCGTACCAGCGGAGCAGATTTGACCCGCGTGGAAGAAGACGCCGTTTAACGCCTGATCCACCGCCAGCTCGAAGTCCGCATCAGCAAAGATGACGTTCGGGTTCTTCCCGCCGAGCTCAAGAGCAAGCTTCTTCACGTTCGTGCTTGCTGTCTGCATAATCTTCTTCCCAGTCTCGATTCCGCCTGTGAAGGAAATCAAGTCGACATCGTGGCTGCTGGATAGCTCATTACCTACTGTAGCCCCAGCACCGAGCACGAGGTTTGCGACTCCTGCCGGTACACCCGCTTCTTCCATTAATTCGAACACTTTAATAGTAGTAAGTGGTGTAATTTCACTTGGCTTCATTACTAATGTGTTTCCAGTGGCAAGCGCTGGCGCCAATTTCCAAGACGCTTGTAGGAGAGGGTAATTCCATGGGGTAATCTGTCCACAAACACCTACTGGTTCGTGCACGACTTTACTGATAGAGTTCGGTACTGGAGAATCGATCAGCTCGCCGCCGTTCTTATCAGCAAGTTCTCCATAATAACGAAACACACCAGCGATATCCTCCATATCACCACGGCTTTCTTCTACTGTTTTACCTGTATCTAGTGATTCAAGGTTCGCTAGCTCTTCTTTATCCCGTTCAATCAGTTCCGCAATCTTCGTAACAATTGCGCCACGCTCCGTTGCCGGGGTGCTCGGCCATTCTCCGTTATCGAAAGTCTCTCTCGCTGCAGCGATTGCTTCCTTCGCTTCTGTTTCGTCCCCTTCTGGTACGACAGCAATCGTTTCTTGGTTAAATGGATTAATAATCGTACGCGTACGCTCCGAGTTCGCGCCTACCCATTTCCCATTAATGTAATGTTGTAAATTTAAATTAAGATCCAATATGCTCAACTCCATTTCCGAAGTAGATTAAGTTTATTAAGAATTTATTTAACGATTAAAACACTATCATGTCTTCCCGAGGTTGTCAAAAAGGAAAAGCAAGAAAAAATATTCAATAAACGACCAAACAGCTATAAGTCTTATGATAGTTGAACTTACACACCGATCCCCTCCTTAAAATATCAAAGAGTGGTTTGACATTTTCTCTGAACACGTTAACATGATATCCGTAAAGAAAATTTGATAAATATTTAACAGGCTTTACTTTTGGATTGAAGGAGCGACCTAATGAGTGAATCTAAAGAAACACCAAAACTCAAAATAGAAGAAGCAAAAGATAAAGTGATCGGCGCAATTGCAGAGACGATGGATTTATACGGGGTCACCCCGGCCGCTGCAAACTTGTATGCGACGATGTACTTTGAAGAACAGATGACGCTTGACGAAATGCGTGAGGAACTCGGCATGAGTAAACCGAGCATGAGCACGAGCGTCCGCAGGCTCCAGGACATCGAAATGGTCAAGAAAACCTTCACCCGCGGCTCGAGAAAGCACACGTACGCCGCAGAGAAAGATTTCTTCCGTTCCTTCATGGCGTTCTACTGCCAAATGTGGGATCGCGAAACAAAAATGAACCTGGAAGCCATTAACGAAGCCCAAGAGAATTTCATAGATGTCATGAAAGACTCCGGCAGCACGCCGGATATTATGGCAGAAGCTAAGAAATATTACGATCAACTGGAAGAGTCGAAAGCCTACTATCATTGGTTGGAAGACTTGGTGGCTAGCATCAGAAGTGGGGAAATCTTTGAATTTCTTCCTAAAGATAAGAAAGAATAAAGCCAAAGAACGTGGATCTTGGAAACATCAGATTCCGTCATTCCACAAATAAGGGAAAAGGTGTTCCATGGCTGTCTAGTTATGGAATACCCTATTCCAACACATCCCACTCTTACATGTACAAGAGAGGGCTTCGTTTCGACTTTTTGTTAAGAAAATTTTTAATACATTTAATTTTTAAGTGTATTTAAAAATATATAAAAAATTACAAGGAGGAGTTTTTCACCATGAACAAGTGGAAGAAAGTACTTAGTCTAGCGTCCATCATTCTATTGATGGCAGTACTCGCAGCATGCGGAAACAGCAATGAAGAGGCAGATAATGAGTCATCCGACGCCGCTTCAGAGGAGAAGAACCAAGAGGTGACGATCGGCCAGATCAACTGGGCTGAAAACATCGCCGTTACGAATATGTGGAAAGTTATCCTGGAAGACAAAGGCTACAGCGTCAAATTGAACAACCTGAACATGGGTAGTACAATGAAAGCCCTAGAAGCGGGCGATCTTGATGCCAGCTTAGAAATCTGGCTGCCAGTCCAAGATGCCAACTACCTGAAAGAATACAAAGACAGCGTTAACTTCTCAGACGCGACATGGTATGACAACGCTAAAGTAGGACTAGTTGTTCCGGAATACGTAGAAGAAGTGAACAGCATCGAAGACCTGAACGAACACAAAGATATGTTCAATAGTGAAATCGTCGGCTTCGACCCAGGTGCAGGTACAATGGAAGTAACCGAAACAATGATGGAAGACTACGGCCTAGAATACGAACTACTATCAAGCTCCGAACCAGCAATGCTTGCAGAGATCGGAAATGCCGTAGAAAGTGAAGAACCAATTGTTGCCCCACTTTGGAGCCCACACTGGGTATTCTCCAAATACGACCTGAAGTTCCTCGAAGATCCCCAAAACACATTCGGCGGCGTTGAAAAAATCCACCACGCTACTCGCCAAGGGTTTGCAGATGAGTATCCAGAAATCAGTGAATGGTTCAAGAACTGGAAGATGGATGACAAGCAAATCGGTGAGTTGATCGAATATGTAGAGAATAGTGAAGAACCAATCGATGGCGCGAAGAAATGGGTCGAAGAAAACCAAGACCTCATCGATGAATGGGTTAAGTAATAGAAGAAACACAGACGTTGGTCTCCTGCCTGGTGCAGGGGGCCAACTTTTTTTAAAAGGCTACTTCCATCTATACTTTCAAAATAAATTCAAAGGAAAAAGTTTGAAAATACTTGATTGAGGAAAGTGTTCAGGGTACGCACTAGTAAGGAGAATCATGATGAATACGTTACAAGAGCTAGAAAGAAAAACGGAGCAAATAAGAGAGAAGATGTATGAAGCCTATTATAACTCTTACGACTACTCGGAAATCGTGGAGATCTCACAGGAGCTGGATAATCTGTTGAACCAGTTAGATGAAATGAAGAATCGTAGGGATGAGTCGTAATCAAAAAATCAGAGAAAATGATTACATAAGTAGTGAACATCCAACTAAATAAGCTTCCTCTTCATTATTGTGAAGAGGAAGCTTATTTTTATTGCTGTTTCATTAGTCGCATGCTATTTAAAATAACGACCAGCGCCGCTCCAGTATCACTGATTACAGCCATCCAAAGGGTAAGGAACCCTGGGAAAATGAGTAACAAAGCTGCCACTTTCGTAAGCAAAGAAAACCAAACGTTTTGTTTGATGATATTCAGTGCTTTACGACTTAGTCGGATCGTGTGAGGGAGTTTCTCTAAGTTATCGGCCATGAGCACGATATCCGCTGTCTCCATAGCCGTATCCGTTCCAGCTCCCCCCATCGCAATGCCTAAATCAGCTGTTGCCAGTGCAGGAGCATCATTGATGCCGTCCCCGACCATCGCTACTTGTTTCCCTTCTCTCTGTAGGGTCTTCACTGCCTCCACTTTATCTTCAGGAAGCAACTCTGCAAAATAACGATCGACCCCTGCTTCAGCAGAAACCTTTTTTGCAGTCCCATCATTATCTCCTGTCAGCATGACCATTTCTTTAAGTCCTACAGCTTTCAACGATTGAATCGATTGGACCGTAATGTCCCGTATCGTATCTGCTACAGAAAGGAGACCAAGCACTTCTTGTCGAGTACCAACAAGAATTAACGTGTGACCACTCTCTTGAAGGAGCTTGATGTCTTCTTGCCAATCATCCATTGCAACGTCCATTTCATCAAACAGTTTAGGGTTTCCGGCGAAATACTGGATACCACTGATGGAAGCTGTTGCACCTTTACCAGGTAGAGCTGCAAAATCCTCTCCAGCTTGAGGTGCAATTTCACGCTCTTCTGCATAAGAGGTCACTGCCAGTGCAATAGGATGAGTCGAATGCTCTTCAATCGTACGAGCTATAGAAATCAGCTTACCTGCATCATATTGCTTCGCCTTCACTTGACTCACTCTCGGCTTTCCTTCCGTCAATGTCCCGGTCTTGTCAAAAGCAATAGCCTGAATGACGCCAGCTTTCTCTAAGAACGTTCCCCCTTTGATCAACACACCATGCTTCGCGGCATTACCAATTGCGGAAACAATAGCAACGGGAGTGGAAATCACCAGGGCACATGGACATGCAACGACTAATAACGCGAGCCCCTTATACAGCCACTCGCCCCATGAACCAAAACCAACCAATGGAGGAGCAATCATAACAAGAAGGGCGAGGGAGAATACGATCGGAGTATATACATTCGCAAACCGATCGACAAAAGCCTGTGTCGGTGCCTTCTTTTCTTGTGCCTCTTCTACAAGGTGGATAATCTTTGCAATGGTCGTATCCTTGACCACCTTCGTCACCTTCACTTCTAGAGAGCCACTTTCGTTCACTGTTCCAGCATATACGGAATCACCTGATTGTTTATCTACAGGTAACGACTCCCCGGTAATAGGAGCCTGGTTCACACTAGACGTTCCGTTTACAACGTCGCCGTCTAACGGAATCTTCTCTCCTGGTTTGACGAGCATAATCTCGCCCACCGATACTTTTTCTACTACTTTTCGAACTTGCTGGCCATTCTCTATAAGCGTCGCTTCTTTAGGTGTTAAATTGATCAGACTGCGGATGGAATCCCGCGTCCGTTCAATCGAGCGATTCTGCAAACTATTACCTAGCGCAAACAGCCAGACGACCATTGCTCCTTCAAACCACTCCCCGATCAATGCCGCACCAATCGCAGCAGAAGCCATCAACACATTCATATCGAGCGACCGGCTTTTCACCGCGTAAAAAGCACTCCGGGCGGGCTTCCAACCTCCTACGATGATTGAGATTGCATAAAATGCAGTCACCACCGCTAATGGCAACGCGGTAAAGGACACTAAGAAACCTATAGCAAGCAGGACACCTGAAATCGTAGTTGCCGAGAAAACAAAGGGCCTGGTAGAAGGCTCTTGCATATTCTCCGTATTCTCAACAGATGCACCGAACCCCGCTCTTCCGACTTCTTTAATAATTTCTTTAGAGTCAGTCACATGCTCCACTTGCATTTTACCAGTAGAGAAATTAACACGGACTTCCTTCACCTTCGGGTTCTTTCGGAGATGCTTTTCAATCGTTGAGGCACAAGAACCACAATCCATTCCTTCTATACGGTACGTCTCATGGCCTTCCGGAGCCTGTAATGACTCCGCTTCGAAGCCTAGCTTCTTCACCTGACTCGGAACCTGATTGTGTGCTTCAGAACTGCCGGTCGACACAGTCATCTTCCCGGTTCCATAATGGACTTTCACGGATTCTATTCCTTCTGTCTTCAGCAATCCTTTCTCGATTGTTGCGGCACAAGAAGGACAATCCATACCATGAATCTTAAACTCGACTGTTTCCGCCCCGCTTTGTTTAACCGAAGATTCACAACAACTAGAGGAAGGCATTACCGGTTCCTCCGTACTACAACAGGATTGATTATTGGTAGGTGAGGAATCCGTCGAGCAACAGGAAGAGCTCACCGTTTCAACTTTCTCCTCGCCTGCACAACATGACGTCCCAGCCAAGTTCTGTTTATCTGCTTCTTTCACGGTACTCCCTCCTTCACTGACTCTTTTGTGTATGAAGGAGAGCCGTCGAGATCAGTTGATGGACATAATCATCTGCTAATGAATAAAAGACCAGCTTCCCTTCTTTACGATACTTCGCCAATTTCATATTCCTCAACAACCTTAAATGGTGGGACGCCGTAGCCGTCGTCGATCCGATAATGTTCGCCACGTCACACACACAAAGCTCAACCTCCAGCGTAAGTGCATACGCAATTTTCATTCTCGTGGCATCCGAGAGCGCTTTGAACACAAGCTCCACGCCTTCTACTCTATCTATCTGAGGTTGCACCCGCTCGACCAGTTCCTCATCGTAACAAAACGTATCGCATGTATCTTTTACAACCTTCTTCTCTAATTCTTTCGGCATATCCGCACCTCATTCAAATAATCATTTGAATATAGTGTATGACGCTGCACCAAAAAGGTCAACGGTTTTCATTCAAATAATTGTTTGAATGAGATAATAAGCATAAGAAAAGAGGCAATTCTCAAATTGCCTCTTTTCTTATGCTTATTTAATTAGTTCAAAAGCGAGACAAGATCCGCTTCAATACATTAATCGGACTCGACTCATCATCTATAATATAATCCGGCTGATGTTCCTCGTCTGAAGATATAGTATGGTTTCTCCTATTCACCCATACAGCGTTCCAGCCTGCCTTCTTCGCGCCTACCACATCATTTTCGTACGAGTCTCCGATGTAATAGGTGTGCTCCGGATCGATTCCCATCTTGTCCTCTACTATCCGAAATAGTTCCGTACTCGGCTTAGCAATCCCCATTTTTCCAGAGATGAACATATGATTTTCGTCCACCCAGTCTCTCATTTGCAATTGCTTAATTTTATTCGCCTGGTGCTCCCCAGGTCCATTCGTGATGATTCCAATCTGCAAACCTTGAGCTTTTGCCTCGTTAAGCAGTTCTTCCATCTCAGGATCCAACTCGATCTCCTTTTGATGCTTGGCATATAACGCTTGGAATTGTGCCGCTTCCTCCCGAGAAATCTCAACATCAAAGCCAGCGAAGGCTTTGCTGATTCGGTAAATATGCATGTCGTGTTTATCCATTTTGCCTTCGCTGACTAAATCGAAAACCTCTTCGCTGTATACCCTGCTTTTTACAAACAATTCATCGACTGGTATGTCCAGATGACCAAAGAGTTCTTGGTATGCTTTTTGGAAAGGGGTCAACTGATTATAAAGTGTATCGTCTACATCTAATATGATGTGGGTCATGGTTTCCCTCCTAGTTCGCTAAAAATATCTATAAATCTATAATTGCTTTTTACTTCATTCTAATAAATTGTAGCTTACATTCCATCCATAATAAAAGCCCTACTCCATCCAACCGGACGAGCAGAGCTTTTATTTTATGAGGCATACGCTTTTCCTGCATCTTTCTTCGTCAACGTGAAGAATAACGTAGCACCAATCGACGCCGTCGTAAACAGAATGGTTCCCATTGGGACAGCTGTCGTCTCATCAAGCCCGACCAGTGGCGAGACAATCGCTCCGAACAATAGAGGCAGCATGCCAAGCACGGCGCTGGCACTTCCTGCTCTGTGACCTTGATGTTCCATCGCCAAGGTGAACGTACTCGTAAGCACCATCCCCATCGCTGTCATGTAGATGAAGATCGGAACAACAATCGAGTACAGTGGTCCTTCGACAATGGTCATCACGAGTAGAAAACCGGTCGCACTAACCGCAATCACTACAGCGGCCCGGAGCAAGCTTCGTTCGTGAAAAATACCTCCAAGGCGACCTACTAGGAAACTCCCCGTAATAATCGCGAGACCGTTAACCCCGAACAAGAAACTGAATGCCTGAGGGGATACACCGTAAATCCCCTGATAAACGAACGGCGTACCGGATACATAAGCGAAACTACCGCCGTGGACAAACCCGATCGTTAAGGCATAGCCGATGAACGACCTGTCTTTTACCAGACGACCAATCGTCAGGACCGATTCCTTCACGGAGCTTGGAATCCTGTTTTCTACCGGGAGTGTCTCTGGTAATTTTCCTGCCACGGTTAACACGATGGCTACCCCTACGATACTTAAGAAGAGGAAGATCGTCTCCCATGTGGCGAACGGTAATAGCAAAATCGCTCCACCTGTAATTGGCGCAATCATCGGGGCCGTCGCATTGATGACCATGAGTAAGGCGAAGAACTTCGTCAATGATCTTCCCGTAAATACGTCTCGTACGACCGCCTTGGAGAGGACAACACCGGCAGAAGCCGTGAATCCTTGGATAAAACGTGCGATGACGAGCACATAAATATTCGGCGCCAGTGCACAAATAAAGGACGCCACCGCGAAGAGGGCCAGGAAGATAATTAATGGCTTCTTCCTCCCTTGCGAATCACTGATCGGCCCGACGACCATTTGACCGACGGCAAGTCCGATCAGACAGGTGGTCAAACTAAGTTGTACTAGCGACGCATTCGTATTTAAATCGGCTGCGATTCCAGGGAAGCTGGGGAGATACATATCGATGTTGAGTGGCCCTAGAATCCCAAGCATCCCCAGTAGAAACGCAAGACCTATTCTCTCTTTCCCTTTTGGATTATGTAAAATGATGAAACACCTTCTTCTTTTTCGACTATTAAACTAAGATTTTAACCTCATTCATTATGGAAGTCTATTCATAAGCACATTTATGCAGGCGATTCTCATTCTACTTAATATCTGCAAAAGTTGCCACAGGAAATGATAAGAAAATGCCTGTCCCTAAAAATTAGAGACAGGCGATATTCAACCTTTTCACATGGCTTCCTAAAACTCTTCCTGGACGACAGGCAACATAAATACTTTCAACAAGCCGACAATCCCTAACAATAAGAAGATCAAACTATAAGCGGAATACGCAAGAATCCACCCAAACACCGCCGGTCCGAGAATCGCGCCGATATTCAACACGATGATACAGATGCCGAACCCTTGAGCGGGGAATTTGGGAAAGACTTTCGAACTCCAGATCGGCAAATAAGCGGCGTACAGCATGAAGGAGATACCAAACGTTAGTCCTGAGAAACAGACAAGTAACCACCCTTGAGACAAGAACAAGACAGACATGCTTAAAGAATAAAGAATAATTGTGAGAGAAAACGTGAACCTCATCCCCCATTTACTGATCAACTCTCCTCCGAGCAATCCAGCAAGACCTCCTATCCCTGTAATCAGGAAGAAGATTGCATTCGAATTGGCCATTGAAAAATTCCCCTGCACAAAGTCTGCCGAATAGGTCCAGTACGTCGATTCGGTGAACCCGAATAAAAAGGCCGAAGCATAGAATGGCTTTTTATCACTTGTCAGTAAAGGCTTCAAGTCAGCAAACCTGATTCTCTTGGCACTTGGTGTCTCGCTTTTATAAGGAATCGTCTTATACGCCCACCAATAAATGAGGTATCCGGCAACCGCTCCACCGCCCCAAATCAATCGCCAATTCCCGTCCAGGAATAAGTAGATAAGGGAAATAACAATCAATCCTACCGTAGATCCAGTACTGATAACAGCAAGCGACCTCTTCTGAATATTGATAGAGCAGTGCTCGTTCACACATTGGGAGAAAGAGGACCATGTCAAACCAGGGCTGAACCCAGCCAGTAAACAAGCGGCAGCGAAGATCATCCAGTTATCCGTAAGAGAGGCGATCAACAATCCCGTCGAAGCAGTCATAATCCCAGCCAAAATCACATGCCGTGCCCCGAACTTCACTACGAAAAGCACCACAATCAACGCCCCGGCCAAGAAGGTCACGAATGTAAGACTGGAGATCACCCCTAACAAAGAGGTGGAAAGACCAAACGCATTCTTGAATTCACTGAACAGTAAACCATAGCCATATCGAAACCACCCGAAGATTATCGTCAACGCTAGCAAACCCACGATGGATACTGTTGGTATTTGAGCTTTTTGTGTCATGAAATCATCCCACCCATCTAAGTTGTTATTGTGGAAAAATTTTACCTTTTTTCTTTGTGAGCTAAACCTGAAAAAGTATGTATAACCCTTATTCCTTCTAAGGTCTCAGACTTACCTCTCGTTGTTTCGCTTTACATGGTTAAAGGAAGGTAAAAAGTCTTAGGTCGTTCAAAAGAGGGCTAATACTACTTCGCTTTCAATAAGCTAAATTAAGACCACCCATATAAGGAGCGATCGATATGCTGAAGAAGTTCGTAGACCCGCTTCCGTTCATGGAAACCATCCACCCGACGTGTCTCATGCAGAATACGCCATTCTACGAAGTGACGATGCAGGAAACCTTTCAGAAGCTGCATCGAGACCTCCCACAGACGAAGATCTGGGGCTATAACGGAAACTATCCTGGCCCGACGTTTCACGTGCAACGCCATCAGCCCGTCCACGTACTATGGAAAAACGAGCTACCTGAGCATCATTTTCTCCCGATCGATACAACGGTTCATGGCGCTGAAAAAAGCAATCCGGAAGTGCGGACCGTCGTGCACCTCCACGGAGGGGTGACGCCAGATACGAGTGACGGCTATCCAGAAGCCTGGTTCACCCGCGACTTTCAACAAGTCGGCCCCCACTTTACCAATAAGCTGTACACGTACCCGAATCACCAGCCAGCGACCAACTTGTGGTACCACGACCATGCGATGGGCATCACCCGACTCAACATTTACGCCGGGCTTGCCGGCATGTACGTCATCCATGACAAAGAAGAAGCACACTTGAACTTGCCAAGCGAGCCATATGACATCCCGTTGATTATTCAGGATCGTTCCTTTCGTGAAGACGGCAGCCTTTTCTATCCGTCAGAACCAGACCAACCAGCAACCGCTCCCCACCCCTCCGTCGTACCAGAGTTCTTCGGAGACACCATTCTCGTCAATGGAAAAGTGTGGCCCTATTTCAACGTAGAACCGAGACGATACCGCTTCCGCATCCTGAACGGTTCCAACAGCCGCTTCTACCAATTCTCGCTGTCCAATAGCACACCTTTCATCCAAATCGGCACTGACCAAGGATTACTCGAAATGCCTATCCGCGTTCCTTCCCTAGTCCTTGCACCGGCAGAACGGGCGGATGTGATCATCGACTTTTCCAACTGTTACGGACAATCGATCGTAATGCAAAACGAGTTCGTAACGCAAGGCGAAAAACCGGATCCTGAAACGACGGGGAGCGTCATGCAATTCCGTGTATCGAAACCACTCAGCTGCCCAGACTTGAGTTCCATACCAACTCATCTGTCCGTTATCCCGAAACTGTCAAACTATCAGCGAACCCGAACATTACGACTCAACATGCGAGAAGATTCCTACGGCCGCAACATCCACTTGTTAGATGACCGCCTGTGGTCAGATCCCGTTACGGAGGCACCAAAGCTCGGGCAAACGGAGATTTGGAACATCGTCAATGTCACGGAAGCAACACATCCGATCCACCTGCATCTGGTCCGCTTCCAAATTCTCGACCGTCAGCCATTCGACCGGGATATTTTTGACAAGGAAGGTAGATTGGTTGCCACGGGGGATCGGGTACTTCCGGAGTTGAATGAAAGAGGATGGAAGGATACGGTGCGTGCAAGGTCTGGTGAGGTGACGCGGATTATTGTTCCGTTTGGTCCTTATCCGGGGTTGTTTGTGTGGCATTGTCATATTTTAGAACATGAGGATTATGAGATGATGAGGCCTTATGTGGTGATTCAATAAATAGAGTAAATACCTGCCACAGCGTTGCAGGTATTTATACATAGATGCATCCCTCTCTATATATAGGAGTTTTTTCTCACCAGAGGGAATAGTGACAAATCAATTCATGGTATATTAAAGAGGAATGGAGTTGAAATGATGACAAATACAATGATTCACGTAGAAGGATTAGTGAAAAAATACGGGAATATGACGGCTGTCAATGGCGTTGAATTCAAGGTGAACGCTGGCGAAGTATTTGGTTTACTAGGACCGAACGGGGCTGGCAAGACTACCACGATTGAAATGCTTGTCGGGCTCCGCAAGCCAGATAGCGGCACAGCTACTCTATCAGGCTATGATATTCGTAAACAAATCGACAAAGTGAAAGAAGTTATAGGCATTCAACTACAATCTACTTCTCTATTTGAATTGCTGACCGTTCAAGAGATTATGCAAATGTACGCGAGTTTCTATCCAAGCCACGTCTCGATTCCAGAATTAATTGATGACATGCTTTTAACGGAAAAGAAAAAGGATCGCATCAAAGGGCTATCAGGAGGTCAAAAGCAACGTCTTGCCATTGCCTTAGCCATAATTCATGATCCTGACATCATCTTTCTCGATGAACCAACGACTGGACTCGATCCTCAAGCGAGAAGAACACTTTGGGATATCATCGAAACGCTGAAATCCAAGGGGAAAACCATTGTTCTTTCTACCCATTACATGGACGAGGCGCACGTATTGTGCGATCGCATTGGAATTATGGACCAAGGGGAATTGATTGCCTTAGATACTCCGTCCAAATTAGTAAAAGAGCTACATTCCGACAGCGCCATCGAATTCACGCTTCCTATTGGTGAAGACGATACCTTTCTCCATCACTTACAACGCGTCACTCAAGTTACGAACCGAGAGGACGCCTATGTCATTTACACCGACGACCTCCAACTGACGCTGATTGATTTGATTCAACACTCCAAAGAAAATAACCTTAGTCTACAAGATTTACAGACTAGAACAGCTACACTCGAGGATGTCTTTATACATATGACCGGAAGGAGTTTAAGAGAATGAAAGCTTATTGGCAACTAACCTTAGCTCAGTTAAGAATTTTTGCCCGCAATCGCCAGGTGCTTTTCTTCACGTTGCTCTTTCCTATTATTCTTATGCTTACACTTGGCTCGTTTCTTGGAAACAGCGGGGGGACGAGTATTACGATGGCCGTCGTCGACCAGGATGGATCACAAGAATCCAAACAGCTTCTCTCCACATTTGAAAACAATGAATCCATACAACTGGATAAACGCACGGATGTAGACGAAGCGTTAGATGAACTGAAAGAAAGTGACTATCAAGTCGTCATGGAAATCCCCGAAGGTTACGGGGAACAATTACAATCCCATACAGATGAAAGCGAAGCATTTGATCTACCCGTTTATTACAACGAAACGGATGCCACGGCTTCTGAGCTAGGGTTGACCGTCGTTAATGCAGCCGTCGATCAAGTCAGTAAAAATATCGAGGACTACTCCCCGGCCGTAGCCGTCGAGGCGGAAGGCGTACGCGCCCTCGATCTTGGCTACATTGACTTTCTAGTTCCCGGTATCGTCGCGATGATGATCATGAATAACAACATGAACGGAGTAGCCGGACAAATTTCTGCCTGGCGAGAGCGCGGAATCCTGCGCCGTATGCAAGGAACCCGTCTCAAGGCGTCCACGTTTATCGCAGGACAAATAACCGCCAGGGTGATATTAAACGCCTTACAAGCAATACTTGTACTGATTGTCGCAAGTTTACTATTCCAAGTGCAGGTGAATGGTTCATGGCTTGCCCTGCTCACCTTCGTCGTACTCGGAACACTCGCCTTCATGGCGATCGGCTTCATTATCGCCGGTCTCGCGAAAAACCCGGAAAGTGCAGGCCCGATTGCAGGCTTCGCTTCCTTCCCGATGCTATTCTTAGGTGGAGTCTTCTTCCCCATCAACAGCATGCCGGAATATCTCCAGCCGATTGTGCACATTCTGCCGATTTCCCATTTGAGTACAGCTCTTCGGGAAACGATGAATGTCGGTATACCTTTCTTCGATCTTTGGCACCACTGGCTTACGTTAGCAGCCTGGTTAGTTGTTGCTTTCTTTATAGCGAGTAGAACGTTTAAATGGGAATGATATAAAACGCAAAAAAGACCGCCAGCAGCGGTCTTTTTTTCATTAAATAGCATAATGCGGGTAAAACATAACCTTAACAAAAGAACCATCACGGTTGTTCAGACTCTCAAACGTAGCCGGTCCGTCTTTCAGTGATAACCGATGAGAGATTAACGGTTGAATGTTTAATTGCCCGTTACTCATATAGTGGAGCGTTGCTTCCCATTCCTTGCCTGGAAATGGTGCGGATATCGCATTCCAGGAACCGATCACTTTCAGTTCATTACGGACGATTCTCTCAAAGTAAAATCGGTCTAATTCTATATTGGCATAGGGGATTCCCATATAGAGAACCTCCCCTCCCTTTTTCGGAAGGGCAAGTACTTGTTCTGAGGTGATTGGGGAGCCGGCACATTCGACCGCTAAGTCGACTCCTAACTGATCTGTCACTTCCGCTACTCGGTTATGCGGTGTATGAACAGTTGGGTTGACCAACACATCCGCTCCTACTTCTTTCGCTATTTCTAGTTTCTTGTCATCAATATCAATCGCTATGACTTGCTTCGCTCCGAAGATTTTAGCCCACTGTACCGCAAGTAACCCAATGCTGCCACAGCCCATAATGGCGACAGTGGATCCTGGCTGGATACTTGTTCGATAAAATCCGTGCGCGACTACAGAGGAAGGTTCCACCATGGCTGCCGATTCATAATCGACATTATCGGGAAGTTGCAGAACATGAGACGCGGGAAGCGTGACAAATTCAGCATAGGCACCGGGGTGACGAGCGCCGATGAGCGTCAACTTTTCACATTGCGATAAGTTCCCCTTCAAGCAGCTATGACATTCCCCGCAGTAGAAAGTCGGGCATCCAGCGACTCGATCTCCCACTTTAATCCGATCTACCTTCGAGCCTGTCTCTACTACCTCACCCGAGAACTCATGGCCAAAGGTCATCCCTTCTACATAAGGTCCAAGCTTCTTATAGCGGGAAACATCCGATCCACAAATACCTACGGCCTTCACTTTAATGACAACTTCATCTTCCTCCGTTAACACAGGATTAGGCTTTTCTTCGTATCGTAAGTCCTGGGTTCCATAAAGATTCAATGTCTTCATGTATCTCACCTTCTATCTTCTATACATTTTCCGTTTCTTCCGTCGTTCCGGAATGGGGAGAAGATCTCTTTTTCATCAATTTCCAGCAAGCAAAACCCACGATCAAAGGATTGAAAATCATTTGGTTGTCAAAATAGACATCCCCTATTGATCGCATCGGTCCTAGCATAAACTCAAGAAATGCATCTACCATGTAAAACCCTCATTTCCTTTTCTATTCATCTACCGGAGTCAATAAAACTTTGATCGCTTCCCCGCTCTTGATCGCTTGATAAGCCTGATCCCATTCTGTAATCGGGAATTCATGGGTCACAAGTGATCGAGCGTTCACTCGACCGCTGTTCATCAAATGGAGACTAGGCTCCCAATCAGCAGCTTTTTGACTTCTACTTCCGACGACTAGAATTTCTTTTTGGATGATCTTCTCTAGGTTGAATTCGATCTCCGGCTTTGCGAATATACCTACTTGCCCGTATTGCCCTTTCTTCCTCAGTAGATTCAAGGCTAGGCTCGCCGCTGGCACAGCCCCGGAACATTCATAGACAACATCCGCTCCGTATCCATCCGTAAGTCCGTTAACGAATTCCTGAAGGTCCTGTTTCTGTATATCGAGGGCGTAGTCGATTCCAAGCTCCTCTGCTTTGCTCAATCGAACTTGGTCGTGGGACAAGCCAGCAATAATAACTTTTGCGCCTTTGCTTTTGGCAACTTGAGCCGTAAATAATCCTATAGGACCTGGACCAATGACGACTACTAGATCCCCTTCGTTAATGACTGTTTTTTCAACAGCATGATGCGTGCATGCAAGCGGCTCTGTCATCGCGCCAGAACGGTAATCTACTTCTGGTGGAAGGTGATGAACGCTTTCCTTCCTAGCAATGAGATACTTGGCAAAACCACCATCTTGCTGCGTTCCCAGCCCTTTTCGATAATTGCAGAGGTTAAAGTCCCCATTTTTACAATATTCGCATTCACCACATACGTAAAAGGTTGTTTCCGAAGTCACTCGATCTCCAATCTTGATTTCCGTAACGTCCTCTCCAACATCAACAACGACTCCTGAAAATTCATGACCAAGCGTTACTGGAACTTTCACTTTATAGTGGCCTTCATAGGTGTGAATATCGGATCCACAAACCCCAGTATATTTCACTTCAATCTTCACCTGACCATTGCCCACTTCCGGCTCCTGTTTATCTTGGATTTCTAAATTCCCGAATCCAAGCTCTGTCTTCACAAGTGCTTTCAACCTTATCCCTCCAGTTAATTGAACAAGCTAAATACTTTGTAGATGATCCAATTGACTAAGTTACCGCCTTGGTCGATACTCGAGATTTTTGCTGATCCTTCTGGCATTTCGAAGTCAGCATTTACAGCCATTTCTGTAAATAAAGGCGCAACGTCTGTCGCCATATAAAGAGATAAAGCGATCATCACCGTTCCGACAATGACGGAGTGGACGATATTACCTCTCGCGGCTCCAACAATGAAGGCGACTACGAATGGTATAGTGGCTAAGTCACCAAACGGAAGAAGCGCATTCCCTGGTAAAATGACGGCTAAAACAACAGTAACCGGTACTAGAATCAGCGCTGTAGAGATAACAGCAGGGTGTCCTAAAGCAACCGCTGCGTCTAATCCGATATAAATCTCCCGATCGCCGAAGCGTTTAGATAACCATTCACGTGCAGACTCAGAAACTGGCATGAGCCCTTCCATCAGAATCTTCACCATTCTAGGCATCAGTACCATAACGGCCGCCATGGCCATTCCTATTTCAATGACTTCCCCTGCACTGTAACCAGCGAGGATTCCAATCGCTGCTCCTAAGAACAATCCGATGAAAATCGATTCCCCGAAAATACCGAACCGTTTCTGGATTGTCTCTGGATCCGCATTCCAATCCTTAATGACAGGAATTTTGTTTAACAACTGAACTAAGAAGATACCCGGTGCATACGAAATGGTACTTCCTGTAGCTATAGAAACACCCGGAAGATCATAGAACTTACTGACCATCGGTGCGGTCCAGTCTGCTACTTTAAGACAGACCACTTGGAAAATGACCGCAGCAATCAAACCTTGAACGATACTGCCGGAAACTGCGTAAATCATCGCAGCCATGAATGTATAGTGCCAGAAATTCCAAATATCAACGTTCATCGTCTTGGTCGTCTTCGTCACAAGCATGATGACATTGACTACAAGACCGAGTGGGATGATGAATGCTGCAACAACAGACGCCCAGGCGATCGATGAGGATGCTGGCCACCCAACATCAATGACGTTCAGTTCTACGCCTAAACGATCTACCATTCCTTGTGCAGCTGGTCCTAAGTTATTGACTAGCAAATCAACAACTAAGAAGATCCCCACAAATGCTACTCCGATAGTCAGTCCGGACCGGAAGGCTTTCCCTGGTTTCTGCCCGAATAGCAAGCCTAATAAGAAGATAGCGACAGGCAATATGACCGTTGCCCCTAGGTCTAAAAATCCTTGTACGATATTGACGAAACCCTGCATGTTTACTCCTCCCTAGTTCTAACAGGTTACAACGTGCGTAATTTTACTTTTTAAGTTCCTGTAGAATTTCTTTTTTAGTTTCTTCTGTCCCAATTCCAGTCAAGAATGTTCTGGCATTGATTACTGGAAACGGATAGTCTTTCTGAGTCATCGCCGTTGTCACTAACAAATCTGCCGTATCTACATATCCGCCGACTTCTGCAATCTTGATTTGCACTAGATCCACGTTTAGGTTGTTCTCTTTGACCATCTCTTCAATCGCTCCGTTCACAACCGTTGATGTTGCAATGCCTGCTCCACACGCTACTAATACTTGTTTCTTTGCCATAATGAATCCCTCTCCTTTTGAGTTATTATTTTTGAAGCGCTGTCAAAATTTCTTGTTTTGTAGCATCCGTTCCTATACCGGTAAGAAAAGATCTTGCGTTAATGACTGGGAATGGGTATTCCTTCTGCGTCATAGCTGTTGTCACTAGCAAATCAGCTGTATCTACATATCCGCCGACTTCTGCAATCTTGATTTGTACCAGATCAACATTCAGGTTGTTTTCCTTTGCCATCTCTTCAATCGCTCCGTTTACGACCGTTGATGTTGCGATCCCTGCTCCACATGCTACTAATACTTGTTTCTTTGCCATGATTAGTTCTCTCCTTCAAGAACACCGAAGTCCAGCTTCTCTTCTAATAGACTTCTAATGTTTGTTTTATTTTCTTCTTTAAGAATAGACATAAGTGTTTCTTCCGTTTGAAAAACTCCCATTAACTGTTGCAATAAGGTTAGCTGCGAATGGGCTTCATCCATCGCTAGTAGAAAGACGATACGGACTGGAATCGTTTCCTTATCATCACCCATTACGCCAAACTCGACCGCTTCTTTCAGTACGCCTACACTGATTGCTTTACGTTGCACATGCTCCACATCCGTGTGAGGAATCGCCACAGCTACTCCTGCAGTCGGCAGACCAGTGGCATATTCTTCTTCCCTTGCAATGAGGGCGGGAATGAAGCTTTCTTTAACTAAATTCTGAGAGAGTAGATTGTCTCCCATCTTTTCTAGTACTTCTTCTTTGGAAGCTGCCTCCATATTAAGTAGAATGACAGATTCATTAAAATAGACATTGCTCACCATATTCACCACGCTATACTAAATATTTTTACCTTTTCATTCGGTAGAATAAGCTTGAATCAGCTGATGGACATCCTCTGCCTCTTCCGCTTGAATGAGGCTGCTTCGGTCTTGTTCTTCCCCCGCTAAGTTCATCAATTGCATCAATCCATTCATATGCTTCTTCTTATCCTCGGCAGCGATCACGACGATGACGTGGACCGTTTCTTCCTCATTAAAGGAAACACCCTGTTCCACTTTCAATAGACTCATCCCCGTTTTGTTTACTCCATCCTCAGGGGCTGCATGAGGGATGGCAAGATGAGGTGCAATAATGATATACGGATCTCTTTCCATATGATGCACCATTGTATCGACATACCTTTGTTCCACATATCCCTTCTCCACCAGTGGTTCAGAAGCGATCTCGACCGCCTCTTCCCAAGAGCGTACATAGCTTCTCAATTTGATATGGTCGATGGGAATCAGCTGATCTAAGTGAAGCGCTCTTCGTTCTACACTTTGTTTAATAGAAGATTCCTCATTACTGTGGACATAAGAATTAAGCTCTTCCACCAACACTCTTTCATCATGAATCGTCGTGTAGTTTCGAATGATATCCATTAGATGATCAACGTGAATGTCGTTTAGGACATAACCTTGAACTTCCATCATCACTTGTTTCCTCAAGCGCAAGCGATCATCGTGATTAAGGATGGCCTGGCATACGATCACTTTTTCATTTTCTTTTCCGTCTAGAGGAATCGTAGAGAACACTAAATCACAATCCAATTCGTATTCCATATACTCTCGCTTGGACAAAGAATCTAAGAAGACGAACTCTGGAAACAGCTCGGTCAGCTGATTAAACAGCAACCTGGAAACCGAAACCCCCTGTGGACAAACCACAATGGCTTTCACCTTTTTCTCAATGCTTTCTCCCTGTCTCGTCATCCATCCACCGATCAACATCGTCACATAGGCGGCTTCGTTGTCCGGAATCTTTGTACCAATGTACCGTTCTAATGGTCCGACCGAACGTTTGACGAGATGGTGGATTTCCTTCAGCTCATCCGCAATCGAATCTTGAATGACCTGTGTCTCGGTAAGTCCATACTTGATTCGGTAGTATGCAGGGCGAATATGTTGAAACAGTTTATCCACCAGATGCTCTCTATTTTGAAAATGGATGCAGGCACTTTTCTCAAACAGTTGAAGCATTTGTTCAATAACTGGAACCAAATCAGACATCGCATCATCATCTGTCAGCTCCTCCGATCGATACACGTTTGTCGTCAATAGATGGAGTGTCATAAATAATCGTTCCGCTTCCGGAATCTCGATCGATTCAAAAACCTGTCCGACAAGCTCGTATTCCTTGGTGCTGGAGACATCCTTATGCTTCAACGGGAAGTTCGTAATGACGAAACCTCTCTCCATCCGCCGTAGAATCAATGCCAAAATATAAGGCATGATTTCTAGTTTCTCGTCCGTGAATTGAATGTTCAGTTCGTCTTCCAGTTGCCCGATTTGCTTCTTGAATCTAGTTAATTGTTCCGCGGATAGAGCAGCCAATTCTTTCACTTTGCCTTCTCCGGTATGCGTCATCAATTCGTAAACCGCCTTAATCAGCACGCGACGAATTTGAAACTCTTTACCTTCCAACAAATAACCTGTCTTCCTCGTGTATTTAATACTCACACGATAGGGATCCAAGAAGGACTGAACCTGCTTCAGGTCATTCAAAATCGTATTTTTACTAAAGTCGAGCTCGTAAGTGAAGTGATTCAAGGACAATTCTTCTCTACTTAAGAGCATCAGTATAATTAAATGAACTCTTTGTCTTTCGGATAACACCGTCGTTTCGAACGTCGGCTTCTGTTCGCCGTTCACTCGGGCAAAGATGGCTCGATCAATAATGAACTGCCCCTGCCTCGTCCGCTCGATTTCTGGAAGGTTGTGAGACTCCAACCAATTGTTGATTTTGCTGAAACTATATCCAAGTTGTCTCCTTGTCAGATTATATTTCTTCTCTAGAGTTGTACTCGTAATCTTCGGATTAACAACTAGCTCATGAAGGATTTTATTGCTTCTTTCGTTAAGTTCCACTCTGTCTGTCCCCCTTCCACAATTTCATTCTAGCACCTATAGAATCGTCTATGTATACGCTTTCATCCCAAGATAGTGGAGTTAGAATGTACATCGTAGTGATTTACTTTTGTAATATTCAATTATTTATGGGTTGGAAAACCGTTCTGGCTGCTCTATTTAATTATGATATTTCTCTCTTCTCTATCACAAAACTTCCTCTACCTTTCTGGTATGCTAAGACTAATTATTATAAAATCAAACGAAAAAAACTTACTCCTTTACTACAGGAGTAAGCTCATTCGTTTCCTTTGTAGAGATGCAACGGATGAAAACACCAAACACTTATTCTTTCACACAAAGATTCTCTAATTACTTCTTAACAAATCTAGCTTTTACTATTTGAAAAGTGCGAATACCACAAGTATCCACTATGCCCTAATAGGTTTTTGGGTAATAGATTCATTACTTCTTCATTTAGTCCTACCTCTTTAAATTTTTGATAAGAAACAAACAAGTCTTTATAGGGGGGTGCTAAAGACTCATAATTTCGATCAAGTACCTCCTGATGATCAACATTAATAAAAGTCGATGTTTTTACTTTGTCATATTTATTGATTGTATCTTTTATACTGCTTATATTGTTTTCATCTACAATTCTTTGTACTTTATCAAAATGTTTGGTGTATAAATGAAGTGAATCAGTAAAATGTTTTTGTTTGCCCACTTTAAATCCTGTTTTAGAAGCAAGAAAACATTGTAATAAGTAAAAAACAACTACATTGTATGGGACACCAAGATAAAGATCATTTGAACGATTAACAACAGTCATATCTAAAGAATCATCTCTAACTTTTAACATTATTGAAATGTTACAGGGTATATCTTTTGAGAGACTCCCTAAATCACTAGCACTCCACATTGAAAGAACAACTCTTCTTGTGTCACTATACTTGGTTAGATTTTCAATAGCTTTGTCAATTTGATCTACTCCATGAAATTTCCTTAATCTATGTCCATATGCTCCGTTCAATGTTTCTCCATCATCAGAGTATTGGAAATAATTTCTGATAAAATAATTGAGCGGTTCTAACATATTAGAACCTTCAATTAACCAAGAAAACTCCGTCAAGGCAAAGAAAGGGTTAAAAGCCCTCCCTCTCAATATCGGAATCCTAAATTCATCTTGGGGGGATATCTCGAAAAAAGCTGTCCCTAAATCTTTGACCAGACCATTTCTTGAGGATGTTATACCTTCTTCGGAGTTAGTAGCTAGATGCAACAACTTGTAATAAACTATTGAAAAATTACTTCCATCTACCGTTATCAATTAAAATCCCCCTTTTCAAAATTAATTCTCACCGATAAGTGCTACACATAAGACGTACCTGCCACACTTCTCCCAGTACCCCACCCCATGTACACACTCAGCGTAATAATAAAACTCTTTTCCTTTAGAGGATGGGAATACCTTAATATTTTCAATGTTTTCTGGTTGGTTAATCTTCTTTGACAATGACTTATAGCTCGCTTCTTTACATGCCCAGGCTACTGTTAAGATTGTATCTTTATCTTCATGGGATAAAGACTTAAACCATGATTCTTTTTCTCTCTCAAGTAAGTAGTATTTTGCGAAATTAGGGTGTCTACTTCTTATCTTCTCAATATCACATCCAATCCCGGGGACTCCTCGACTACTACAAGAAAAACCTATAGAATCGCAGTGAGATATTGAAAAGGCAATATTATTTTGTTTGCCTCCAGAAGAATATGGCACACCATTCTTGTCATTATGAATTTCTATTTGAATAATGTCATCAGCATTTATATCTAGACATTTCCCTATTGCATACTTTGCCGTTACCCTCCCTACAACCCAATCTTCACCATTTCTAAAGTGTCTTTTTTGGTTGTTCCACAATAATAGCTCCTGTTTATTTAATAAATGAAGATCACATTCAGTAAAACGTTTAATCACTATATTTATCCAAGAATTATTTAAAAAAACACTTTCCCTTGTAAAATCCTTATACATCAAAATCTAATTCCACTTGTTCTTGATTATTACAAATGCTCATCATTTTATCGTAGTTAGATTTCGGTTTTATTGGGCCTAATGCTGCATGCGTTGCAATACATGTGAGTTTGCCTATACCGTATCCTGACTCCCTTGCTATAAAACCTAACAATCGTCCAAGACCCAAGTAATTTCCATATGCTTTTTGTACAAAGTACTGGTTCCTATATATAGCAGTTAAATCAATTAGATTTTCTCTAACCTTTATACTTATGAAGCTCATACAAGGAAAACCCATCTGATTATTACAGTCAAGCTCTGGATCATATATTGACATTTCGTACATTACTCTTATACCTCTACCATTTTGTTTCTCTCGTGCTAGTTTGAAAATAGTATGTTCAACTTGATTAAAGGATTTATTGCTTGCATAATCCCATTCTATTAATCTTCCAAAATATGTACCTTTGTTATTTTCCGGAACTTTCCTTAAAATTGGATAAACTCTTGAAAATCTTTCGTAAAAGTTATGCCTATCCTGACTCTTTTCATACATCCCTAAAGGGAATATTGTGTTAGAAACTGTCTCTACAGTTTGATCGCCCATACTATAAAGTAACTTATTAAAGTTATTACGGGTGTGAACATCATCTGAAGTTGGATTCTCTACCTCGACTACTAAGTTATAATCTTCTTTATCGTTTGCAACCAAATGATTAATTGCTTTCTTCCAAGCATCGGATACACATACACCATTAATTATAGTATTCAAGATTATGCCCCCTTAGGTAAAAACCAAGCTCCAAGATTATATTTCATAAAATATTCATAGGATAGATAGGCATAACCATCATCCCCCCAACTTGATCCCCAGCTATTCCTTATAATAAAGAACTTTTTACCATCGTTTTTCTCACCATAACCCACAATTAACACTGCATGTAAACCTTCCATAGAATCAGCTTGTGGTACATCTATAAGATAATCATTGGCCTCGTTCGCCATCCAAAAAGTGGGCTGAACTGATACACCAGTAATTACAGCTCTTTCTTTTCCTAAATGCAACTCTATCTCACTTACATCAGGTCTAATAGAATCATAGTTACATATCTTTCTATTAGATGCATCTTTTAGAATAATAGGCTCTATACTACTTAATTTCATAGGTTTTTGTGCATAAGCATCATAAGGTAATAAAGTATTTGTAGTCTGCCCCCACGTTTTTATGGATTGGAAAGCACTTGGAATACTGACCCCGCTATTATCATTACTACCATGCACATGTTTAGCACATGAAAATAGAAATTCTTCAGAAAGTTTCTCTAGAGAATCCCTGTGTTGCTCATGGCATCCAGTTACTGCAAATGCAGTACATGTCCCCCGACTCCCTTGATCTCTTACCTCTGTAAAATTTCCTCGTAAATCAATTTTAAAATTGTATTTTTTCGTCATAACGAACCCCTTTATGCTGTCAGTTGCTCTATACTTATTCCATATCTTTTGACTTGAGTAATAATGTTCAAGTGAAAATACCCTAGAGATTCAGATTTTGGCATCCAAGGTCGTCTATGGGATAAATCTAAATTAATTTTATCTTCTTCGTTTAATATTTTAATAACAATCCTGCGTACTCCAGTTACCCCAAACTGGCTGAGGTCTGCATTTTCAGAGTTCCAATAATTAGATATGTTTTTTGATTCAGGGATGTTTGTCCATTTATAACCTGTGCTTGGGTTTTCTTCTAGATGAACTCTTATCTCGTCACCTATGGTTGGGTATACCGTAGTATTATTCTCCCTTTCTGATATGTTCCAGATATTATTCCAACTAGTTTGTAAACCTTTATTACCATGGAATTTCTTGATTTCTGATGGACTTACACTAAGTAATTCTTTATATTTAGATCGAGTAATAAATTTTAGTGAGGCAAGCCTATTAACTGTTGCTTGATAACTTGTGTCCATTCTTAAAGAAAGTTCGTAAACTGAATTTGAATTTAACTGATCAGGATTTATAGCAATTCTCTTAAGTACATTATTTATTAATTTTCTTGGCATTAGAATACTGGAAGCAAATTCATTGGCGATTTGTTCATTGTCTTCTCTTTTGTAACTGTCAACATTAAACAAATCTGAGGAAGTATCTATACTTGGGGGATCATTCCTTATAAAATGGCAAAGCTCATGAGCAGCAGTGTACCTCTGCCTAGTTAGTGGTAATTCTTTATTTATTAAAACACCAGGTTTCCTATCAGGGGTTTCAGGAAGAAAAGCTCCAGCTAAGCTGTCTAGTTTCTGAAAATTCAATAATATTTTTTTGTTTTCTATTATACTGAATATATCAATTGGCTCTTCAAAAGTTAGCTTGTGCTTAGATAAGATTCTACTTGCTTCTATCGTTGCAATCTTTACTGCTTCACTCTTTGAAATACCCATTTACTTCTCTCCTTCTTTCATTATTGAAAGAACACCGGAAAACCTAATTAATTGTTTTTTGTCTTGTTGAGTTAGTTCTGCAGTTGTTCTGGCTAATATCCCCACTTCGAAATTAGTATTAAAGACCTCATCCCCTTGTAAAAAAAAGGCTCTTGGATGTTTATATAACTGCGCCAACATACCCAATTTTTCTTCATCTGGTACTTGCTTATCACATTCAAAGCCACTTAGTGACTTTATAGGTATATTTAAATTATCAGAAACTGTTTCAATGCTGATCCCTAAATATTCCCTAGCGTCTCTCAACCTTTCACCTATACTCAATTCAAATCATCTCCCTTCTCCTTCAATAGTTTATCCATTAGTTCACAGAACTCTTTAAAAGAAGATTTCACATTACTATGAATATCTTTAACCTTTACTGTTACCCCCAATTCATCTTCAAGAGGTCCAATAATCTCTAAGAAAAAGATTGAGTCCACTTCAGTATCCCCAAATGCATTAACTTCAGTCATTATTCTTTCAGCACTATCACCACACCAATCTTCTAGGTAATTTGCTATTTTCTGCATTAAACCTTCCTTCATTTAATTTCATCCTCTTCCCAAGGTGATTTAAATAATATCTTCTATAATTTTTAATATATCTTGATGGATTTCATCAGTTGAATTTGATCCATCAACTATTTTAACTCTATTAGTGCTTAAGCTTGCAGAATATAAAAACCCTTGACGAGCACTCTCCTGAAATTTATGCTCTTCAAGGTCAAATTTGTCAATATCATCCGCCCACCTCTTAGTAATCCTTTCTTTAGCAATTATGGGATCTATATCTATAAGTATAGTTAAATCTGGCTGTCTATTTTCTGTAGCTAAAACAGTTAGAATATTAATCAAAGGTAGAGGCAAGCCTCTCCCAAACCCTTGATAGGCTATCGAACCATCTATTCCCCTATCACTTATGACAAGATTTCCTTGGGCAATATTCGGCTCTACTACTTTTTTTATAGTTTCATGCCTATCAGCTTCAAACAATAAAAGCTCAGATAAATATTCAGGTTTTACTTCTAAATCTTTCACAAGAATTCCCCTTAACTCTGCCCCCAATTTTGTTCCTCCAGGTTCTTTTGTAAGGCTTACTTTAAGTCCTTTACTACTTGATAAATACTCTTCTAACATTTGCACCTGTGTCGTTTTACCTGCTCCTCCAATTCCCTCAATTGTAATCCATTTCCCTCCCATTAACACAACCTCCATATTTGGAATATAATTCTATTATACATGAATATGATAGGTAAGAATATCCACGTGTCAGAAATTTAAATTACACTAAGAAAAAAGACTAAATTATTCAGATAGAATAATTTAGTCTTTTAAAACCGAATAGGCGTAATATTAGATTTAACATAAAGTGGATGACGAGGAAAACCACTTTTGGTAAGTTCCAAAGTATATAATGGTTTATTCGATTGGTTCTTAAGTAGTTTCAATACCTCTTTGTCTCGATTAAACAAACTTCCTTTAGTTCCCCATGCCAAAATTACTCTCTCCGACCGTTCTAACGCTTCTTTAATATATTCATCATTTTTATCTCCGATAGGATTTGTTATACCCTTCAGCATTTTAGGATTTGGCGTTCTGTAGGCGAACAGATTAACTACCTCCAAGGAACCATACCCCCACTTACAGGCAAAGTTCATGCACCTGCGTAGTGTTGGATCGTCCTCTTGGCCATCCGCAGTACTGGGATTAAGCATTACAAATAAAACTCTAGGTAAATTTTCATCCCACACGCGCCATAAAGAATATCGGTATTGTTCTCCCTCATCTATAATTGCTCCTCTGTAATTCTTAAAAAGAACATTATAAATATCCAATTGCATATACATCACCCTCTGCATATTATAAACTTTTATGAAATTCTTTGCACATTTTATTACTAATAAGGTTCCAATCCACCGTACACCTAGCTGGAATTTTCAATACTAAATAACTCCATTAATCCACTTAAAATATTATTGGATAAACAAGGCTCTAAGTATCCCAAATCGAGTGTTTCATCTAAGAAGTTAAAATGATAGCTGAAGACAGTCAAATAATTTTTTGTGAAAACAAAAAAGATGACGAGCAATTGCTCGCCACCTCTTTATAGATCTGGGGAATGAATTACATCATGCCGCCCATTCCGCCCATGCCACCCATATCTGGCATACCGCCGCCAGAATTATCTTCTTCAGGGTGATCCGCTACAACCGCTTCCGTAGTCAAGAACATAGCTGCTACAGATGCTGCGTTTTGTAGTGCGGAACGTGTTACTTTGGTTGGGTCTACGATACCTTGTTCGACCATGTTAACCCATTCGCCTGTTGCGGCGTTGAATCCGACGCCGACTTCTTCGCCTTTAAGGCGCTCGACGATGATGGATCCTTCTAGGCCTGCGTTGTGGACGATTTGGCGTACTGGCTCTTCTAGTGCGCGGAGCACGATTGCGGCACCAGTTGCTTCGTCGTCTGATAGATCAAGGCTTTGTACAGAGTTGATGATGTTTACTAGCGCTGTACCACCACCGGCTACGATTCCTTCTTCTACTGCTGCTCTAGTAGAGTTCAGGGCGTCTTCGATGCGTAGTTTACGTTCTTTCAATTCTGTTTCTGTTGCTGCGCCGACTTTGATGACAGCGACACCGCCAGAAAGTTTTGCAAGGCGTTCTTGTAGTTTTTCTTTGTCGAATTCAGAAGTGGATTCTTCTGCTTGGGCACGGATTTGAGCGACGCGGGAAGCGATTTGCTCTGGGTTACCGTTACCTTCGACGACTGTTGTATTGTCTTTCGTAATGACTGCTTTAGACGCGCGTCCAAGCTGGTCGATTGTTGTATTCTTCAGATCAAGACCTAGGTCTTCTGTGATAACTGTACCACCTGTAAGCGTCGCAATGTCTTCTAGCATTGCTTTACGGCGGTCACCGAAGCCTGGTGCTTTTACGGATACAGCGTTGAATGTACCGCGTAGTTTGTTCACAACAAGTGTCGCTAGTGCTTCGCCTTCTACGTCTTCAGAGATCAATAGAAGTGGCTTAGACTGTTGTACGACTTGCTCAAGGACAGGAAGAACTTCTTGGATGTTGTTGATCTTCTTGTCTGTGATCAGGATGTACGGATCTTCAAGAACCGCTTCCATCTTATCTTGGTCAGTAACCATGTAAGGTGAAGCATAACCGCGGTCGAATTGCATACCTTCCACGACTTCTAGTTCTGTGTTGAATCCTTTAGACTCTTCGATTGTGATAACGCCGTCGTTACCAACGCGCTCCATTGCCTCCGCGATCAGCTGGCCGACTTCGTTGTCCGCAGCAGAGATGCTTGCAACTTGTGCGATCGAGTCGCGGCCTTCGATAGGCTTAGAGATTTTGCGTAGTTCTTCTGTTGCAACCGCTGTTGCTTGCTCGATACCACGACGGATACCAACTGGGTTCGCACCAGATGTTACGTTCTTAAGACCTTCGCGGATCATCGCTTGCGCTAGAACCGTTGCAGTTGTTGTACCGTCACCGGCAACGTCGTTTGTCTTAGACGCAACTTCTGAAACAAGTTGTGCACCCATGTTTTCGAAGTGGTCTTGCAGTTCGATTTCTTTCGCGATTGTGACACCGTCATTTGTAATCAGTGGAGAACCGAATTTCTTATCTAGAACGACGTTACGTCCTTTTGGTCCTAGTGTTACTTTTACAGCATCAGCTAATGTATCTACACCACGCAGCATGGAGCGGCGTGCGTCTTCACTAAATTTAATTTCTTTAGCCATTTATAATGCCCTCCTCATTAAATATCGTATCTAAGTAAAGGTTGTCCAGGATTACTGAACAACGGCAAGTACGTCGGATTCGCGGATAATCAAGTATTCAGTTCCTTCATACTTCACTTCTGTACCTGCGAATTTAGAGTAAATCACGCGGTCGCCTTGAGCGACTTCTAGCGCAACTTTTTCACCGTTATCTGTAATGCGGCCTGTACCTACAGCTACAACTTTACCTTCTTGCGGCTTTTCCTTCGCAGAGTCTGGAAGTACGATTCCGCTTGCAGTTGTTTGCTCTTCTTCGATTAGTTCAATAACAATACGATCACCAAGTGGCTTTAACAATTCGAGCACCCTCCTTGATAAGGTTCATTCAAATTTTTGTCGGTTATTAGCACTCGTTGTATGAGAGTGCTAACACAATTCTTATCATAATGAATTCGCTGTCCATTTTCAAGTCATAACTACACAATTTCTCACACTTTTTTTCGACAAAAAAACCGCCCCAACCCTATTCCGTGATGGTGGGTCGGAAACTGTGATAAAATACAGGAAGTATGAATAAATAACGATATCCCGTTCTTTAAATAAAAGGAGTTATGTAGCATGCCCAGACGTTATTGGTACATTATCATCACCTACATCGTTGCCCAACTCTCCGGCATCATCGGCTACCCGATGTTAATGCTTGGAGGACTTGGTCAGAACGATGCGATTGCGGTTTGGTCCGTGATCAGCTTCACCATTGCGACGATCCTCATTCTCTACTTTTTGAAAAATGAAATGAAACAGCTCGAGTACCGGGATGAGCGTTCCAGTGTCGGTGCGATTATACTCTGGTCGATCGCCGGTGTATTCCTAGCCTTGTTCGCCCAAGGAATCGCCGCTGCCATCGAAACGAACCTACTCGGCGTACCGATGGGGTCGGAGAACACGATGGACTTGATGCGCATCGCGCGTGAATCACCGCTGTTCATCCTATTACCCGTTGTCTTCGCGCCGATCACGGAAGAGATCATTTTCCGTAAGATCATCTTCGGCAGTATTTATAAGAAGACGAACTTCTGGGTAGCAGTCATCGTGTCCGCTCTCGTATTCGGTGCGTTCCACTTCGATTTCACCCATATGCTAGTGTACTTCTCCATGGGCGTCGTCTTCGCCTTCCTATACGTCAAAACTCGTTCGATTATTACACCAATCGTGGCGCATATGGCAATGAACTCGTTCGTTGTCGTGACACAGTACTTCGTGGATGAAGAACAGATCAGACGCATGCAGGAACAACTGGAGACCATCTTTATTGGAGGATTTTTATAATATGAGAACATCACCTTTGTTCATGGCGTTCCTTTACTTCGGCATGGGGATTGCGTTCACCTACATCGCATCCCAGGCCGCGGTGGAAACGATCTGGAACGCAACAACGATCGTGCTTGCGGTGTTGGCGACGTTCAATATCGCGGTATCGATCCGTTTGACCAGACTCCATATGAAACTAAGTCAGCAGAAGAATGATAAGAAGAAATAGAAGCACGGAGGTTGATAGCCTCCGTGCTTTTTGTATGTTTGAAGGGAGACGGTTGGCTATAACGTCGAATTGCGGGCGGTAATTCGACGGTGCCTGTCTCTGTAGGCTTGGAAACGTCTTATTTGGAGGGATTGATCGACGTTGCGTCCTCTTTTTCAGATAGAAGCGTCGAAAAGGAACATCATATACGACGTTAGGACGCCCCATCCTCCCCGAAACGTCGAAAAAGCACAGGAACCTTCATTCCTGTGCTTTATTTATCATCCTGTACACCTTTCAAAATAAACGAAATCGGAAACGCAATCAGCAGTACGGCTGCAGATACTAGAAACGCTTCGTTGATCGTCTGCAGCTTGGCCGCATCCACTTCAAGTCCTGCGCCCATCTCAAGCTGAGCACGTCTCGTTTCATAATAGATAGAGAAAAAGACGATTCCGAGTGAAGAGGAGATTTGGCGGATGATGTTGTTCATCGCAGATCCTTGAGCGACTAGCTTGTCGTCGATGGCGTTCATGCCTGATGTCGTTGCTGGGATGTTACTCATCCCCATGCCCATGCCGCGGATCGTGTTCAGAATTAAGATCAGCCAGTACGGAGTGGACAGCTTGATGAAGCCGAGACCAATCGTGGATGACGCCATGATCAAGAGACCAGGCGGGACGACGTATTTCGGTCCTTTCTTATCCAGGATGTTACCTCCGATGGACATGAAGATACCACTCGCTGCGGCGGCTGGCAGGAAGAGCAGTCCGGTTAAGACTTCGTTCATGCCGTACACTTCCTGGATCAATAGTGGCAGCAGAAAGATCCCGGAGAACAACCCGATTGATGCGGCGGATGTACATACGATTGAGACAGCGTACGTCGGTACCTTGAACACGCTCAGGTTCAGGAGCGGGTCCTTTTGTCGATTTTCAAAAAAGACAAACACGACGAGCATGAGCAGGCCAGCTAGAACGAGTGAGATATTCAAGGTGTCGAACAGCTTCTCTGGTGTACGTCCCCGACCGAGTGCGTACAAGACCGCTCCGATTCCGAGCGTGACGATGACGAAGCCGCCGTAATCGAACCTTTTCTCTGGATCCGTCTCTGTTCTTTCCAAGAAGCGACTGGATAGGATCAGACCGGTGACGCCGAATGGGATGTTCAGAGCAAAGAGCCATGGCCAGTCTACGTATTGGATTAGCACGCCTCCGACAGTCGGACCGATGGCTGGTGCAACCATTGCCGCGATGCCGTAGACGCCTGTGGCAAGCCCTCGTTCATGGCGCGGGAACGAGTTGAAGATGAGCGCCATGGCGATTGGCAGCATCAGGCCGCCCGCGATCCCTTGGATGGCGCGCGATATGATAACCATCGACAAATTTTGCGAAAAGAAGCCGCATATAGAGCCGATGATGAAGATACTTAGTCCTGTGATGTACACTTTCTTCTTGCCGAAGCGGTCGCCGAAATAACCGGTGAGGGGCATGGTCATCCCCATAGCGATCATGAAGATGGTGATGATCCAACCGACAGCGACGGCGTTGGCGTCGAAGATTTGGATGAAGCGAGGGAGAATTGGGTTTAGCATACTATTGTTTAAGATAACAGTGAACGTTCCGAATAAGACCGAGACTACGACGAGCCATTTTTTCGGGATTTTCTGAAACAATTCGACGCCTCCTCTCATGTTTTGACTACCTTTTACTATACCACCGTGGCTGTGGTTTAACCGGAAGAGAGCCGATTTCGGTGTGTTTTTTCTTAATTACTGCGTTGAAGCGACTTGGTAACGGTTTCCCTCCTCCGATGTAAACGCTGCCCCTTTTTCCACAGGTTTATAGGCGGATAACGCGTGGGTATTAGCTAGGCATAAGGAGGCGTTAGAAATGAGATTAGAAAATAAAGTTGCCGTCATCACAGGTTCTGCCACAGGAATCGGCGCTGCGACAGTTCACCATTTTGCAAAAGAAGGCGCGAAAGTCATTTGTGCGGATGTGAACGTGGAAGAAGTGCAGAAGACAGTCGATGAAGTGAAGGACTTCGGTGGAGAAGCGGAAGCATATGAACTAGATGTGTCGGATGCCGACCAAGTTCAGGAGTTTGCCAATTACTTAAAAGAGCAATACGAAACAGTGGATGTACTATTCAACAATGCTGGTGTAGACCAGGAAGGCGGCAAGGTGCACGAATATCCAATCGAGCTATTCGATAAAATCTTGGCGGTCGACCTTAGAGGGACGTTCCTTGTCAGCAAATTTCTCCTTCCATTGATGATGGACAAAGGCGGATCGATCATCAATACGACGTCCATGTCCGGACGCGCGGCGGACTTGGACCGCTCCGGTTACAACGCGGCAAAAGGCGGCGTCATCAACTTCACGAAAGCACTCGCCATCGACTACGGTCGCTACGGCATTCGCGCCAATTCAATTGCGCCGGGTACGATTGAAACTCCGCTTATCGATAAACTTGCCGGATCGAAGGAGGAAGACGAAGGACAAGACTTCCGTGAAGCTCAGAAATGGGTGACACCACTCGGTCGACTTGGATCTCCGGAAGAAATGGCGTCTGTTGCACTATTCCTTGCGTCGGATGAAAGCTCGTTCGTGACGGGTGAAGATATTCTGGCTGATGGTGGGCTGCAGGCTTATACGTGGCCTGGGAAGATGTTGATTGATAAGAGTTGGAAAGAGAATATTGAATGATCGGAAACAGCATGCTTCTGGCATGCTGTTTTTTTAGTTGGGGTGTGGAGTGTTATCTCTTCCCTTTCAATATTTTAAATGAGTCGAAAGGGCAGAGAGACGGCTTTTATCTGCCTTTTCTTTAATAGGCAAGGCTTAGAACGTCAGCTGGGGGCGGTCTCTCTTACTTTTCGAGAGATGAATTGAGTCGGAAGGGCAGCTAGAGAAGTTCTATCTGGCCTTTTCGCACCGAAAACTCTTCAAAATGGCAGACAGCCCCACTAGCCCTCGCCAGAACATCCTACCTTTCCTTTCAACCTCTCCAATCAGTCAAAAGGGAAGAAAGACGCCTCCTCTCGGCCATTCCTTCACTCGGCAAAGCTTGAAACGGCAGCTAGAGAAGCTCTATCTGCCCTTTTCACATCGAACACTCTTCAAAATGGCAGAGAGCCACCTCCTCTCTGCCATTTCACCAATCCTAATAGCTCAATATGGCAACTAGAAGCACTCTATCTGCCTTTTCAAAAGAAATACCATCCCAAAACGTCACCTACACACACTCTATCTCCCCATTCCAACTCCCCACAGCCCCAAAAAGGCAAATACAACACACCCCTCAAACACAAAAAAACAGCATACAAACATGTATGCTGTCTCTCATCTCACTCTTCTTCCGCTTCCTCCAGCGGATAATGCTTAAGGAAATAAACGAGCGCTTGTAACTCAACGGCCAGATCGATATGGTGCACGCGTACACTCGACGGTACGGTGATTCGGGCAGGCGTGAAGTTGAGGATCGCGGAGATGCCTGCTTCAACGAGCCGGTCCGCCATGCCTTGAGCGGCGGATGATGGTACGGTGAGAATCGCTACGGACACGTTGCCGAGCTTCTTCTCTAAGTCGTCGATATGTTCGACGTCCACGCCACCGACTTCGGTGCCGACGCGTTTTTGGTCAGCATCGAAGGCGATTTTGATGCGGGTATTGTTGTTTTTCATGAAATTGTAGTTCAGAAAGGCTGTTCCCAGGTTTCCGACTCCGATCAGCGCGACTTCGGTGACCTCATCTTGGTCGAGCGTTTTACGGAAAAAGGAGAGCAGGTGCTCGACGTTGTATCCGTATCCTTTTTTCCCTAGGGCTCCGAAGTAGGAAAAGTCCCGGCGGATGGTTGCTGAGTCGACTTTGACCGCTTCACTCAGCTCTTTCGATGAGACGCGCAGCTTCCCTTGGCTGTGGAGATTGTTGATGAACCGGTAGTAGAGTGGCAATCGTTTGGCTGTCGCTTGCGGTATCTTAGTTTGTTCTATATCCATGCCTTGTCCCTCCTTATCTGCGGTAATCTCCGCTTTTTCCACCTGTCTTCTCGACTAAGTGGGTCGGTCCGATGACCATGCCTTTGTCTAAGGCTTTGCACATGTCGTAAACGGTCAGTGCCGTGGCTGATGCGGCCGTGAGCGCTTCCATTTCTACGCCAGTGCTTCCCTTCGTTTTGACGAAGACTTCAATATGAAGCATGTATGTTTCGCTGACTTCCCATTCAAATGAGATGTCGACGCCTGAGAGTGATAACGGGTGACACATCGGGATCCAGTCGGATGTTTTCTTCGCCGCCATGATGCCTGCGACTTGTGCGACGGACAATACGTCGCCCTTCGCCATCTCCTGGTTGGTCACTTTATGATAGATCTCTTCGTTCACTTCCACACTTGTCTTGGCAATCGCGGTGCGCACGGTTTCATTCTTCCCTGAAATATCGACCATCCGCGCCCGTCCTTGCTCATTGATATGAGTCAAATCTGACATGACCACGACTCCTTTCCAATGGTGCATTACCCCTATTCTATCAAAAAATTAGGAAGAAGTCGTTAAATGTTTCACATAGTAAGCCCATAGTCTTGCCCACTCATTCAAATATGAGATACACTTGTCACATCGAGGTGAAACGACATGATTCTCATGCAATTGAATCAGCTTGAAAAACGATTCGGAGCTGAATTAATTTTATCGAATATTAAATTAGAAGTACAAACAAACGATCGGATCGCCATCGTCGGACGGAACGGTGCCGGAAAGTCGACGTTGTTGAAAATCATGGCTGGGGAGATGAGCTATGATTCGGGTGAAATTTTCAAACCGAAGGATACGTCGATCGGATACTTGGCGCAGAATACCGGTCTTCAATCGGACGAGTCGATCTGGAACGAGATGGAGAAGGTGTTCGACCATCTCAAGGGGTTGGAAAAAGAAATCCGCTCCATGGAAACGAAAATGGCGGATCCTGATTTACTGGAGGATCCTACACGCTATCAGCAGCTGTTGAACGAGTACGATCGCAAGCAGGAATCGTTCAAAACAGCGGGAGGCTATCAATATGAAGCCGACATCAAAGCGGTATTGAACGGCCTGAATTTCCACGACTTCGACTGGAGCACCCCAATCAACTCGCTCAGTGGTGGTCAAAAGACTCGTCTGGCACTCGGGAAACTGCTCCTCACTAAGCCGGACGTTCTGATATTAGACGAGCCGACCAACCACTTGGACATCGACACATTGTCTTGGCTAGAGAACTATCTGTCTGGTTACGACGGCGCGGTCGTCATCGTCTCGCACGACCGCTATTTCCTTGATAAGATCGTTGATACCGTCTACGAAATCGCCTTCCAATCGTCCAAGCGCTACACCGGAAACTACACCGACTACTTGAAGCGCAAGGAAGCCGACTTCGAGGTTGAAATGAAGCACTACGAGAAGCAGCAAAAAGAGATCGAGAAGATGGAAGACTTCATTGCGAAGAACATCGTCCGTGCAACGACGAGTAAGCGCGCTCAGAGCCGCCGCAAACAGCTCGAGAAAATGGACAAACTCGATAAGCCGAAAGACGACGACAAATCGGCAAGCTTCAGTTTTCAGGTGGCAAAAAAGAGCGGCAACGACGTGTTGCGCCTTCAGGATTATGGGTTCCGCTACCCGAACGCATCTGACTACCTTTTCGATAACTTGCGACTCGACATCAACCGCGCGGACTCCATCGCCTTAGTCGGTCCGAACGGTGTCGGGAAAACGACGCTTCTGAAGACGATCACTGATGACTTGGAAGCATCGAAAGGGACGAAAATGATCGGTACGAACGTGCAGATCGGCTACTACGACCAAGAACAGACGAACTTGAACTCGAAGAAGACCGTATTGAACGAGCTGTGGGATGACTATCCGATGAAAAATGAAAAAGACATCCGCACCGTACTCGGCAACTTCCTGTTCTCAGGCGAAGACGTGCTCAAGCCTGTGTCCGCACTCAGTGGTGGCGAAAAAGCCCGCCTGTCCCTTGCCAAATTGATGATGCAGCAGGCGAACTTCCTCATCCTCGATGAGCCGACCAACCACTTGGACTTAGACAGTAAGGAAGTCTTGGAAGCAGCACTAGTAAATTATCCAGGTACCCTGCTCTTCGTCTCGCATGACCGTTACTTTATCAACAAAATCGCCACGCAAATCGTCGAGATGCTGCCGGGAGAAACGCGCAAATTCCTCGGTGACTACGACTATTATGCGAGCAAAAAGCAAGAAGAATACGAACTACAGCAGATCGAAGAAGCAGAACGCCTTGCCAATGAACCAGCATCATCAGAGCCGACAACGAAGAACAGCTTCGAGCAGGATAAAGAAGCGAAGCGGGAAGAGCGTAAGCGAAACCGTCGTATTGCTGAGATTGAAGCAAGGATCGAAGAACTCGAATCCCAGATCGAAGAGAACGACGAATTACTTTGCGATCCTGAAATCTACCAGGACCACGAACGCTCGCTTGAACTGACCGAGAGTAATGAACAGCTGAATAAAGAGTTAGAGGCGCTCATGGAAGAATGGGAAAGCCTCCACGAATAAAGACACCTCACTAGAGGTGTCTTTTTTTATATTAGTACAGTCGGTTCATTAAAGTGTGGTGAAGCGGTGTTGGTGAAACGGCTCCCTTTCCACGGGCGTCCGCTGAGCCTCCTCTCTCCCTTACGGTCGTTGTGGGGTCTCACACTGTACTACTCTCCCGTAGGAGTCTCGCCTTTTCTCCAACCCCTTTACGATAAGTAGACAGAACCTCTTTCCTCGCGGTTCTGTCCCCACAAACAATCATGCAGTGTGGTGGAAAACGGCGAGACTCCTGCGGGGGTGCACGGACAACGGTGAGATCCCCGGAGGCGCAGCCGGAGGTAGCTCAGCGTCCGCCGCGGAACGCGAGCTGTTTTCCACCACACTGTCCACTTTCCTCGTAACAGAACCATTATCCATCCAAAAGTGAATAGTCGATGTATAAGGATGTATGAACCATGATTCAGTACCCACACCTTTTTCCACACTAGAAATCCCTAATCAAAGGTTTTCAACAGGTTTATTCACATTATCCACATTTACTAACAGACTTATCCACAAAAATGAGAACGTTTACTTCACTTATTTACAAACCCTTTACACAGGTTATCCACTGTATGAATATACATTGTGGATAGATAATTATAAAATTTTTCCTTCTAAAACCCTATGAGCACGGCTCTGAAAAGTGAAAAAGCTCAGAGTTTTCAAACTCCGAGCTTGTCTTTATCCACTATTCTGTTGATAACTTTGTTCGATTACTGTAAAGCTCCAAGTCCAGCCCTGGGTTGGCATTGAGGTCCCAACCCGCGCGGTGACCTTGGTTGTAGGCAACAGCACCTGCAACGGCAATCATTGCAGCATTATCTGTACACAAGTGGATAGGTGGAATCAGCAATTCTGTATCCACAGCTTCGAATTTTTCTTGTAAAGCAGCACGTAAACCACGGTTGGCTGCTACTCCGCCTGCCACGATCATTTGCTTCACACCGTATTCTTCCGCAGCGCGGACGGCCTTTGTGGATAACACGTCGACAACACTCGCTTGGAAGCTTGCAGCAACGTCTTCAGCTTTATGTTCAATACCTTTTTGCTTCGCGTTGTGTAAAGTGTTGATAACCGATGATTTCAACCCACTGAAACTGAAATCGTACGAACCGTCTTCCAACCAGGCACGAGGGAAATCGATTGTCTCTTCCCCTTCCGCTGCTAAACGGTCAATGTGCGGTCCACCTGGGTATGGAAGCTTCAGTGTCCGAGCCACCTTGTCGTACGCTTCTCCTGCTGCGTCATCACGAGTTTCTCCGATAATCTCGAAGGAGCCATGCTCCCGCATCAACACGAGTTCCGTATGCCCACCTGATACGACGAGGGCTAGCAGTGGAAATTCGAATTCTTTTTCCAAACGGTTTGCGTAAATATGTCCTGCAATGTGATGCACACCGACTAGCGGCTTCTGTTTCGCAAATGCAACGGACTTCGCAGCGTTGACTCCGACCAGCAGTGCCCCGACGAGACCAGGACCTTCCGTTACGGCAATGGCATCCATATCATCTAAGCTCAAACCTGATTCATCCAGCGCTTCCTGAAGCGTAATCGTCATCTGCTCAATATGGTGACGCGATGCTATCTCCGGTACGACACCGCCAAACCGCTTATGACTTTCTATTTGGGACGCGACTACGTTCGTGACGAGTTCGCGCTCATTTTTGACAATGGCAACAGCTGTTTCATCACAGCTCGTTTCGATCGCTAATATATATTGGTCTTTACTCATTTTAATCCCACCCACATGACTAATGCATCTTCTCCATTATCACAGTAGTATCGTTTACGTATGCCACCCGGCACAAGCCCGAATTTCCGGTACAAATGCTGGGCGGCTGTATTTGACACTCTCACTTCGAGCGAAAGTTGTATCGCCCCTTTTTCAATCGCTTCCTGACACGCATAACGAAATAAGCGCTCTCCGTGCCCCTTTCCGCGGTGTTCAGGATGGATTGCGACATTGGTGACTTGCGCTTCATCAACAATGACCCATACTCCGCAGTATCCAAACAACTGTTTATTCTTTTCAATAACAAAATAGTTCGCATATGGATTGTCGTCTACTTCTTTCCTAAATATGCCTTCCTCCCATGGAGTGGCATAAGAAGCACGTTCAACCTCCATTACCTGTGGAATATCGTCCATGTTCATGCGGCGCAAAGTGACCATGTTAGTTCTCCTTCTGCTGCGCTAACCACTTGGCTTCGGCTTCTGGCAGGCGTAAGTAATTGGGTACGAGTTCATGAACAGAACCCGCCTCCATCTCCGCCCCAGCAAACGCAATCAGAGATGGTCTTGCATAGTGGTACGGAAAGGCTGGAAGTACAGCACGATCCCCTAGAACCTCACGAATCATTTCTTCATGTACCGATATATCCTGACTCAAGAAAAGCACCTTCTGATCAAGGTCCTTCAGCTCGTTAAGCCAGTCTTCCATCAACACATTTTTCTCAGGTTTCTCAAGTTCCATATTCTCTTTGTAGAGACCTGTGTAAACAAGTCCTCTCCGGGCATCAAAGAACGGACAAACATAACCGTCAAAGAATGCTCCCTGTCTTGCCACGGCTTCAAGGCTCGATACTCCGACTACTGGAATATCAAGCGACCAGGCCATCGTTTTTGCCGTCGTAAGCCCGATTCGGACACCTGTATAAGAACCCGGTCCGTGGGCTACGGCAATGCGGTCCAATTCTTCCGGGGATATCCCCGTCTCCTCCATCAATGAGTGGATCGCAGGCATCAGACGGATAGAGTGATTCTTCTTCAAATGAGTAACGTACTCACCTGCCACTACACCGTCTTTCACCACCGCAACACCCATGACGTAGTTAGATGTATCAATTGCTAAAATATTCATGACGTAAGCTCCTTACAAATTGCATCAAAATGTTCTGAGTTCGTCTCAAGCGTAATCGTTCGCTCCACATCACTCTCATAAGCGATATGGATGGCCAAACGCTCCTCCGGCAAGAATGATTCAATGAAGTGCGCCCATTCGACCACACAGACACCCTCGCCTTCAAAATACTCATCAAAGCCCAAATCTTCTTCACTATCCTCAAGACGATACACGTCCATGTGATAGAACGGAACCCTTCCCTGGTATTCCTTAATGATTGTAAACGTCGGACTGTTGATTGTACGTTTCACTCCAAGTCCTTTTCCGAGCCCCTTGGTAAACGTCGTCTTCCCCGCGCCAAGGTCCCCTTCCAACGTACAGACATCGCCTGATTCAAGCTGTTCACCCAATCGCTCAGCAAACTGCATCGTTTCATCAGGTGAAGTCGTTGTCCATGTATAAGCAGCCATCCACTCACCCTCTTTTCATATGCGTATAGCCTGTCTTCTCAAGGATATTACGCTTGTCTTCTTTCTGTATATATACATACGGATGATCTTTTTTCCGTTCCTCTACCTTACCGATCACCGTCACCTTCAGCCCACTCTCGTTCGCAGCTTTTTCAACACAGCTCCATTCCTCTTTAGAAACCGTCCCAAGCAGCTCAAAGTCTTCTCCTCCTGATAGTCCCCACTCAAGGTACTGATCAGGATACAGAGCTTGGATTGCCCCTGAACAAGGAATACGCTCCTGTCGAATGATTACATCCACGCCCGAAGCTTCTGCAATCTCATTCGCTTCATTCGCAATGCCGTCACTCACATCATTCAAAGCGATTCTCTCACAAGAACGAAGCATCTCAGCAAAAGTGACACGTGGAGAAGGCCTACGATGACGGTTTACTAAGTAACGGACATCTTCCGTCTCCTCGCGTTCATCAAATATACATTGCAACCCCGCTCTCGAATCCCCGAGCGATCCCGTCACAAAA
>NZ_SRJC01000007.1 GCF_004684905.1 Halobacillus salinus
CATCCATATTTAGGTTAAACTGAAAGTGAGTCATCATTATTCCTCCTGCACAAGTTTTTAGCGGTAAAAACATTGTGGTCGGAATGATGATGGCTTATTCTTTTTACACAATTATAAGGACTTAATCCAACGGAAGACGCACTCGTCGAATTCAACCGTGTATTTCGACGTTTCAGCAACAATGGGAGACGCACCCGTCGAATTCAGCCGGGTATTCCGACGTTTGAGGCTCAACCAGAAAGGCATTCGTCGATATCTCATTCGCATTGCGACGATCCAATAACCCAAAAAGCCAATTACGTCGTATTATCCATAGAAAAAAGCAGTAACGCCTAAACGTCACTGCTTTTACTTATTGGAGGCTATATACCTTTCCCGATGAATCTTGCACATCCAATCCTAAGGCTTGAGCCGTGGAGTGCTCGAGTTCTTTCATGAGTTCTGGATTATCAATCAGAGATTGACCGTAAGATGGAATCATATCCTTCAGTTTCTCTTCCCAATCTCCCATATACTCAGGGAAACATTTGTCCATCAGTTCCAGCATGATCGAAACTGCAGTCGAGGCTCCTGGAGACGCACCGAGAAGTGCGGCTAAGGTTCCGTCTTCTGAGCTTACGACTTCTGTACCGAAGCGAAGGGTTCCTTTTCCTTCCTCCGTATCTTTAATGATTTGTACACGTTGACCGGCAACGACCAGTTCCCAATCCTCGCTGTCTGCTTCTGGAACGAATTCTCGCAGTTCTTCCATGCGCTGCTCTTTCGATAAGAGAAGCTGTTGGATCAAGTACTTCGTGAGCGAAGCGTTTTTCAATCCGCTTGCCGACATCGTCACCAGGTTGTCTCGTTTTACAGACGTGATCAAATCGGACATCGAGCCCGTTTTCAAGAACTTAGGGGAGAACCCTGCGAAAGGACCGAATAACAAGGTCTCTTTGTTCTCGATGAAACGGCGGTCAAGGTGTGGTACAGACATTGGCGGCGCACCGACAGGAGCCTTGCTGTACACCTTCGCATCGTGCTGAGCTACAATGTCTGGTTTCTGACACACAAGAAATAATCCGCTGACCGGGAAGCCTCCAATACCCCGGCCTTCTGGAATCTTGGATTTCTGTAGCAAGTGCAGGCTGCCTCCGCCACTTCCGACAAAGACGAACTTCGCTTTGTGGTGTTCAATGGTACCGTTTTCAAAGTTACGTACCTTCACTTCCCATGATTCATCGTCTTGACGCTCTACATCATAGACTTCTGTTTGATACTGAACATCGACGTCCGTATCTTCTAAATGATTCATCAATAGACGCGTCAGCTCACCGAAGTTCACATCGGTACCAGCATCCACCTTTGTCGCGGCTACCGGCTGATTCGCATCACGGTCTTTCATCATGAGCGGCATCCAGTTTTTCAATGTTTCATACTGATCTGTGAACTGCATCCCTCTGAACAAAGGATGCTCAGACATCGCTTCATATCGCTTACTCAAGAATTCAACATCCCGTTCCCCGCGGACAAAACTGATGTGAGGAAGAGGACGGATGAAGTCACTAGGACTCTCGATTACATTCCGGTTCGCAAGGTAAGACCAGAATTGCTGCGAAACACGGAACTTCTCATTTATATCAAGCGCTTTGCTGATATCGACTGAACCATCTTCCTGTTCTTTCGTATAGTTCAGTTCGCAAAGAGCAGCATGACCTGTTCCTGCATTGTTCCATTCGTTCGAGCTTTCTTTCCCTGCGCTATCCAGTTTTTCAAACACTTTAATGTTCCAATACGGAGCGACCTCTTTTAGCATCGTACCGAGCGTTGCGCTCATGACGCCTGCCCCGATTAAAATAACATCTGTTTCGATATGTTCTTTGCTCATATCTCTCATACTCCCTGTCATTGTTTTAGGACTTTACACTCTTTTTATAATTTTCCGTAATTTTAGTGTATCATTATGAAGAGAATATGAAAACGTTTAGATGGGTGTTCCTTTCTCAATTTTTTACAAATAAAAAGAGAGCGCACACCTTCCGTCGCCCTCTTTAATAGCTATAAAAATCACGCACTGTCCGCAGGTAAACGCTCCACTTCTTCCCCTCGTTGTAAGTACCATCCTTCGAAGGAATGCGTCCAATGAGAAGGTAGATCGTCCACCTTCACCACTTGAACAGGAGTCGCACGTATCGTTGTCGATAGCGATGCCAGCCCAACCCACTTTTGAAAAATGTTCGCAGACTTTTCCATCTCTTCAATCTTGTTCCGCTTAACCAAAAGGCACTTCGTATGGAAGCCTCCCTTTTTCACCTGAAAAATGGATCCGTTGATTGTGTACTCCGAATAGCGCACATCCAGTACGCGTGATGTGATGACTAGCAACAACAGGACTCCCGATAACCACGCCCAGTATTCACTCAAGCCGTATGGAGCGAAGAAGTAGAGAAGCGGCGTCGCTATGATCCAAACCCAACTTGGTGTCAAAAGTCGGAGGATTAGTGCCCGGCGCGGAAGACGATGCATTTGGTTTGAAACCTTGTAGTCTGGCAGCAGTTCCTGTACCAGTCTCTCCGCTTCTTGAACCGTTAGAAAAGGATAGAGCTTATTGACCTCCTCCCCCTCTTCTTCTCCTCCTGCAGAGATCAGCTTCACTTCGGTCAGCGACAGCAGCCTCTTTATAAATGTCTGACGGAATTCAACCGCCTGCACCTGCTTCTTGGAAATGCTGAACGACGTCTCCTCAAAGAAACCTTTCTTCATATAGATCCCCTCAGAATCAGAGGATATTTCATACCGGCTGTAACGAATGTACGTCCAAATGAAACCTCCCACCAAACAGGCGAGGACGGCCGCAATCCCCCACAATGAAAGCTTCCACCATGTATCTCCATAACTATTCAAGAAATCGGAGAAGACAATTGTCTGCCCAGTACCTTTCTCAAACTTTGAAAGAAGAGACCCAAAAACCGGGACGACGGCTAGGAAACTGAAGGAAGAGAAGGTCGCTTTTTTGATATGGTGCATCGATGGCGTAAAGTGAACATGACGGCTCTCCTCTATTTCTTCGATGTAGGATGCTTCTGGTTCCACTTCTTCATCTGGAGAAATTTCCTCTTCCGCCTTAGTTTCTTCGACCTCATTTTCAGATTCATCCGGCGCAGCAGGAAGATGGACAAGGAGTCCCTCCAACCAGTCGGCGTCCTCCAGTTTCAGAACCTTGAAATCTATTGTCTTATCTTCCTGGGAAGCGACTTCTAATTTCATCGAAGTAGTGCCCGTCCATTTATGAAACAGCTTTTTCTTACGATGGACGTGTTGTACCTTAGAAAACGGGACTGTTTGTTTCTGTTCACCGAGCCCTTTCCTCCGTACCGTAATGGCATGACTGCTGACTTGATAAGTGCTTATGTACCACTGAACCGGAATAGCAATCAACCGTACAGCAAAATAAACCAGGACAAAATACTTTCCATAGGTGAACAACCATAGATCCGAATTTCTGATCACTACAAAATAGAAAAGGATGAAAGAGACTATTTCCCTCAAGACGTTCCACAGCTCGTGCAGCATCCAGAGCGGATGATAACGCTGCTCGTTCATTCTGCCTCCACCTCCTCGATCTTGGCATAGTGAGCTATCTTATTCCGCAGGCTCTTGGCTTCTTTTTCATATAAAAAAGGCATCGCATAGTTCGAACCGGTCGTCTGAACAGAAATGCTCATCATTTTATACTTTCGCATCATCATTCCCTGTTTCGTGGAGACGGCCGAGATTTTCGCCATCGGAATGACTTGCTCCGTCTGCTTTAAGGCACCTGTCTTAATAAGAAGAAACTCCTCCGTCACGCCGTATCGGGTATTCTTATACTTGAAGAACGGGGTAATCAAGGAAGGTATAGTCAACAAAACTATCAAAATAGCCAACCCAAGCAAAACCCAGGCCACCCACTCGGGCCACGAGAAGTAGCTATATAAGGCAAATACCCCTCCTAAAACACCTAACGTCACAATCGACCCCAATAATTCCTGCATGACCATCACCTTAACACTGTCCCTAGGCAACCTTTCCGCCGGACTAGGTACGTATGTATCCAACACCCATCACACTCCCAAAATAATCTACTATCCCATACGCACAAGATAGAAAAAAGTTCCAATGAATTTTGGGGACAGGGACCTTGTCCCATTTTCACAAACTAAAAAACCCTTCTGCTTAGGCAGAAGAGTTTTAATTGAGACGTTCCCAAACGATTTCGTTATTCTGTCGCTCGCCTTGAATAAAGACAGGCTCGCTGGAAATAACCATCTGATCATCTCGAAAACGAACATATCTAAGTTGGGTGTCCCCTTCCCAATTGGGATTGAGACTGACTTTAATATTCTGTTCGATTGTAGCTTGTTCCGGGTCGAGTTGATAAGAACCGGAGTAGGCCAAGTATCCATTCGCCGCTGCGGCTACCGCTTTTTGCGGGCCAGAGTGAAGGTCTCCGCCAGCATACGACAAGCGGCCTGCACTCATGATCTGCACTGACATATGTCCATCCTCATGGTAAATGGCAATCCCGTCCGCATCTTCCCCAAGCGGATAGGTCACTTTCCCGTTCTTGTTGCACACTTTATAGCGAACCAATCGCCAAGAGCCTATTAACTTCTCATTCATCGATTGTTTTTCTTGATTGTTCATGTAGAATCTCCTTTTGTTTTCTCTACTTATCATTTTAACAAAAAGACAGCTATAGGGTTTGTAGATTGCTTGCTCTGGTCTGGAGAATATCTTTTTCAAACAGACCAAAAGAATATAGCAACACTTCACAAAAATTATTATAAATTTTAATTTAATATTTTATTTTTATACAAATGAAACTTCTCTAAAATTATAAACGTCTAATATTTTACATAAGAATTAGTTCTATTATCGAATGAACATTCTCTTAAAAAGCTTCTCTCTTTCATCATTAGTGTTAACGAAAACAATATATATTTCTGTCAAAATTAGTACGATAGATCATCACCGTCTGAAATAAGTAAAACCGAAAAAAGAGGTTCAGTGCGAAAATGTTAACTATTTTGTCATAAACCTTGAAAACACACCAACTACAATATATATTCTTTATATAAATAATAAATAACAAAATTTTAACTAGGTGGGGAATAAATGAAAAAATTAATCTTAAAAAATAAAATAGCTTCAATTATAGTAGCAACATTATTAGTAATAAGTTTAGGCGGAGGAGTTTGGATTTATACCTCTTATGCTCAAGAAGCACCTACACTAGAACCCGGTCAGGAATTAACGGTAGAAGTCGATGAAGCAAGTTCTACGGACGAGCATGTGGAAGTAGAGGAGGAAAGAACCCAATCCGTTGAACAAGAGTTTCCGATGGATATGGGGGAAGGAGAAATTCGAACAGCGCTTCACTTGATGTCCCACCAGAAAGTGAAAGCGAAGAAAAAATGGGGAGCCTTGCCATTAACGGAAGAGCGCGTAAATCGTTTGATTACCGTTGTGCAAAGTGGCGATTACAATAACGGTAATCAATACTTGGACATTTTGAACGCCTGGAAAAACAAAGACTTCTCTGAAGCAGATAAACATCACAACACCATTTGGAGATTAAAAGACGGCACCGTAGGAAAAGCGACCGGCGTGTTGAACAAAGAACAAGAAATAGCGTTCGTTGAAGAAAAATTCGGAAAAAAAGAGGAGTGATCTTGGGGGTCAGGGACTTTGTCCCGCTTAGTGGGACAAGGTCCCTGACCCTACCTACTCTCGCCCCATAAACTCATTCACGAAGATGGCTGCAATGATAAGGAGGATTCCGACCCACTGCACCCACTGCACGGACTCTGACAGAATGATCATGGCGGATACGATCGCAACCGGTAATTCCACGGAACTCAGGACGTTCGCAAGCCTTCCAGGAATAAGCGGAGATCCAATGGCAAAAAACAGAGTCGGCATGACCCCGCCAACGAGCGCAATACCTAACCCGATCAGCCAGAACCTGCTATCTGCGACTACCAAGGACGGAATGTCACGGAAGAAGACGACCGAGACCAACACGAGCGATCCCATCACCATCCATGCACTACGCATAATCGGCGGTGCCTGAACCTCGACCTGGCCACTGAAGAAGATAAATCCGGCGTAAGCCGTTCCAGATAGTAATCCGAGAATCATTCCCATAAGAGGCAGCTCCACTTCCCCTCCACCTATCACTCCTGACGCAAACACCACTCCCGTTAAGGTAATGACAAGCGCAAGCAGGTTAAATTTTGTTGGACGATTTTTATTCAAGATCCATTCATAAATCATCCCAATCCAAACAAATTGAAATAGAAAGATAATAGCTAGTGATGCAGTTATGTATTGCATGGCACCATAATAGAAGATACTCGTCATTCCTACCGTCGTCCCCATTGCCATCACTTTCAAAACGGACATCAAAGACATCCCTCTCATATCAGACCCTTTTACCAAACTCACGCTCCAGAGCAGCAAGGAGGCGATCAGCATTTGAATGATGTTGACTTGTCCTAGAGAATAACCGTAAGCAAAACTCGTCTTCACAAAAATAGGCGTGAACCCGAAACTAGCCGCTCCAAGTAAAACGAACACAATCCCTCTAGCTTTCATCGACCCGACACTCCCTTCTGCAATAATGATCACCACTCTAGTATAAGTGCCCGCCGTCTTACCTGAAAAGCACCCACCTCTCCTACTATTAATGAACGAGAATAACGCCCATCACAGAGCCACTTTTCCCTTTTTCTATGAAAAAATTCAATAAAAGCGTTTTCAAAAAGAGGATTCTATGCCATAATACTTGTATACAAGTACACTTGATGAACAAAGAAGGTGACCTCATGAAAGAAAATCATGAAAATCTATATCCATCAAAATGGTTAAATAAAGCTTCTGCAGGTGAACGTGTCGCTAGTGAACTTAGGATGCGTATTATTGCCGGCCGAATTGAAAGCGGTTCAATCCTATCTGAGAACAAGCTGGCTGCGGAATTCTCTGTCAGTCGATCACCGATTCGCGATGCCCTGAAAATGCTCGCATCGGAAAACCGAATCCGACTGGAGCGGATGGGAGCCGTCGTACTTGAACTGACTGAAAAAGAAATTCAAGAAATATATGATGTCCGTCTACTAATTGAATCGTTCGTTTTCGAGCGTCTCGTCAAGATGGACACGAGCGCTGTGGTAAAAGAACTTAGTAAAACACTTGAGATGATGAAGATCGCTATTAAATATCATGATGCCGATGACTTCTCGTTTCACGACGTCCTTTTCCACGAAACAATCATCAAATCCATTGATCATTCCCATATGTTGATGATCTGGAACAACTTACGACCGACCATAGAAGGGCTCATCCTCCTATCGATGAGATTACGATTCGAAGAAAGAATTGAGGACTTCGATCGCGTCATCCGCAACCACGAATTGTACATTGAAGCGATTGAGAAGAAAGACCGTGAACTCATGGTTCAATCCCTTCATAAGAACTTCGACGATGTACAGGGCCGAGTGGATGACCTATGGATGTCGCAGCAGACCTACACTAAAGGAGTCGAACACAATGACTAACTATATGATAGGTGTCGATATTGGCACCACCAGTACGAAAGCCGTCCTTTTCTCAGAAAAAGGCGAAGTGATCGGGAATGAAAATATCGGATACCCGTTACACACACCGGACATCTCCACAGCGGAACAGGATCCGGAAGAAATTTTCCAAGCTGTTCAAACCGCAATGACGAACTTAGTGAAACACCACCCGGATAAAAACATTTCGTTCGTATCATTCAGTAGTGCAATGCACAGCCTGATTGCAGTGGATGATAACGACGAGCCGCTAACTCCATGCATTACATGGGCGGATAATCGCAGTGAAGCGTGGGCACAGAAGATCAAAGAGGAATGGAACGGCCACGAAGTGTACAGACGTACAGGAACACCGATCCATCCCATGTCTCCACTAAGTAAAATCACGTGGATTGTAAACGAACGACCTGAGATCGATTCCAAAACGAAGAAATACATCGGCATTAAAGAGTTTGTTTTCAAACGATTCTTCGATGACTACGTTGTCGATCACTCTCTTGCCTCTGCAATGGGAATGATGGACCTTGAAAAGCTAGAGTGGGACGAAGAAGCTCTTTCTGTTGCAGGCATTAACCGCGACAAACTTTCGAAGTTAGTCCCAACAACAGAGGTTTTCACGGACTGTGATGCTTCATTAGCAAAAGCGATTGGTATCGATTCCAAAACGCCATTTGTCATCGGAGCAAGTGACGGCGTTCTTTCCAACCTTGGTGTCAATGCCGTGAAAGATGGAGAAATTGCTGTAACCATCGGTACGAGTGGTGCAATCCGTACCGTCATCAATAAACCACAAACTGACGATAAAGGGCGCATTTTCTGTTATGCCTTAACGGAAGATCACTGGGTGATCGGAGGTCCCGTCAACAACGGCGGCATGATCCTTCGCTGGATCCGCGATGAATTTGCCGCAGCAGAAATGGAAACGGCGAAACGCCTAGGTATCGACCCTTATGAAGTACTTACGAAAATCGCCGAAGGAGTCCGCCCTGGCTCGGACGGGTTGCTTTTCCACCCTTACTTTGCCGGCGAACGTGCGCCGCTTTGGAATCCAGATGTTCGCGGTTCTTTCTTTGGACTGACGATGTCTCATAAAAAAGAACACATGATTCGCGCTGCTCTAGAAGGTGTCATTTATAACTTGTACACGGTGTACCTTGCACTGACCGAGTGCATGGAAGGACCAGTGACACGTATACAGGCCACAGGTGGATTCGCAAGATCTGATGTGTGGCGCCAAATGATGTCCGACATTTTCGAGTCAGACGTTGTCGTACCGGAAAGTTATGAAAGTTCGTGCCTTGGCGCTTGTATTCTAGGACTCTATGCAACTGGTAAAGTCGACTCGTTCGATGTCGCATCCGAGATGATCGGAAGCACGTTCAAGCATGAGCCGAATGAAGAAGCGTCGAAAGAGTACCGTCAACTACTGCCTATTTTTATTAACCTATCAAGAACGCTGGGAGAAGAATACACAAGTATCGCCCAGTATCAAAGAAGCTTACTTAACAACTAGGAGGTCTTACTATGCCATTATTAATGGTCGCAATCGGAATTGTTGCCCTGCTTATCCTAATCATGGGGCTGAAACTAAATACATTTGTATCCTTGATCATTGTCTCCTTCGGTGTCGCGATTCTACTTGGAATGCCTTTGGATTCGATCGTATCTTCTATTGAAGCTGGACTCGGCGGAACACTTGGACACCTTGCATTGATTTTCGGACTTGGAGCTATGCTCGGTAAGTTGATCACAGACGCCGGTGGTGCCCAGCGTATCGCCATGACGTTTGTAAATAAATTCGGTGAAAAGAACATCCAATGGGCGGTTGTTTTCGCATCCTTCGTCATTGGTATCGCGCTTTTCTTCGAAGTCGGACTGGTTCTTTTGATCCCGATCGTATTCGCGATCTCTAGACAGTTGAAAGTATCGATTCTTTACCTAGGTATTCCTATGGCTACAGCATTGTCCGTGACTCACGGCTTCTTGCCGCCACACCCTGGCCCAACCGTAATCGCAGGTGAATACGGTGCCGACCTTGGGGAAGTACTTCTGTACGGTATGATCATCGCGATCCCAACAGTCATCATCGCGGGACCGATCTTTACAAAAGTTGCTCAGAAATTAGTACCAGAGGCCTTTAACCGCGAAGGCGATATCGCTTCTCTAGGCGAACAAAAGCAATTCGAATTAGACGAAACTCCTGGCTTCGGAATCAGTGTATTCACAGCGATGCTGCCAGTAATCCTGATTGCTATTTCTACCATCATCACGCTTTTCCAGGAAATGATGGGTGCGGAAGCAAGTGGTTTCTTAACTGTAATTAATTTAATTGGTAACGCATCCACAGCGATGGTTATTTCCCTTCTTGTTGCGATTTATACAATGGGAATCGCTCGCAATATCCCGATGAAAAACGTTATGGACTCTTGCTCCGCAGCGATTACTCAAATCGGTATGATGCTCCTTATCATCGGCGGAGGCGGAGCCTTCAAACAAGTACTGATCGACGGAGGCGTTGGCGACTATGTAGCCCAACTGTTCGAAGGCACTTCTATGTCGCCGATCCTGCTTGCTTGGATCATTGCAGCAATCCTTCGTATCTCCCTAGGATCTGCAACTGTAGCTGCGCTGACAACTGTCGGCCTTGTCGTACCACTACTTGGTCAATCCGATGTAAACCTAGCTCTTATGGTGCTATCTACCGGAGCCGGAAGCTTAGTTGCGTCTCACGTTAACGACGCCGGTTTCTGGATGTTCAAAGAGTACTTCGGTCTGAGCATGAAAGAAACATTCGGAACATGGACGATACTAGAAACACTCATTTCTGTAGTCGGACTAGCGTTCATCCTATTGTTCAGCATGTTCGTATAAAACCAAAAAGCCAGACACTGCTCATGGGCAGTGTCTGGCTTTTTTTTTGGGGACAGGGCATTTGTCCCAACGAACGGGACAGATGCCCTGTCCCCTAAAGCGATTCTTCATATACAAGTTCTCCGTCTGTATCGAACCCTTGGATGGAGTCCATATCTACTTCGAGAGTGGACCCTTCTGGCACAAAGTAATAGAAACGCTTATCTCCGTTTTCTATAATCTCCGCTTCTTCCTCATAGCTCTCCCCTTTAATATGTAAAGAGGTAATCTCATCTCCATAGACCTCTCCCCAAATAACCGTTTGATAAGCGGGCTCTGCAAAGGCTTCGAGGTTCCCGTTTGTAGATACCGATGTCCTCGTACTGACCTCTTTTTCGGGAACAGGCTCTTCCATTTCGTAGGTAGCGGCGCCTGTACTGAACCATCCACTTTCTCGTTTTTCCAAATTCGCTAGCCCATAACCTTTCTCTATTTCAAAGAATGCAATTCCTATGCCCTCTGCTGTTTCCGCGGTATAAAAAAGCTCTTCACCGTCTGTATAACTCTCATAGAAAGCTTCTTCCATTGTCGTTTGTTTCTGCTCTTCTTCACCAGATGTGCATCCGGCTAAAAGCAGGGCACAACCGATCCATATTAAAAATCGTTGCATCCAATCACCCCTTCCTTCTCATTTTATCAAACGAAGAAAGGGTTCTCTTTATAGAACATTCTTACTTGTCCTTTTAGACTTGTACATTTTTTCGTCCGCAGTCGTGTACAATTCCTCTTTCGACATGCCCTCGCTGAAACACTGGTAACCGTAGCAGAAACTCAAATCTCGAACGAGAGGATCGTTGCTTCTTTTCAGGAACCGACTAATCTCTTCTACGTATGTTTTCGTGCTTTTCCCCTTTTCCTCTATGATCACGATGAACTCATCGCCCCCGAGACGTGCCGGCAGAGCATCTTGGTTAAACACTTTTCTCAAAACCCGGCTGAATTCAATCAGCAGGTCGTCCCCTTTTTGATGCCCATATTGATCATTGATCTGCTTGAATCCATTTAAATCAATCACTACAACTCCGAACGGCCGCTTCGTTTCCATCAGGTGCTGGAGACGCATCTCGTAACTCTGACGATTGTAAAGCTTAGTCAGAGCGTCTTGTTCAGTAGAGTGGGATTCAAGAAATGTGTATGCGACTAGAATACCTAGTACATTGGCGGTCCAGGAAAAGTAGAGCTGGGATTCGAACAACTGCACCACCATCCCGACGATTGGTAAAGCGAAAAACAAAATGAAGATACTAGACACATAGGATGGGACTTTTCCGCGGTTCTTCATAACGAACAACAACATGTAAATATATAAACCGGCTAATACGAAGTAATGAAGATCTTTGAAGTCACCACTGCTGTAGCGATTGGTAAAATGCTCTACTTGAAAATACAGTGGATAGAAGAAATTGATGAGAAGAATAAGTAAGGTTATCACACTCATATGTTGATAGAATCCTTTTTTGTAAATACGTGAAGGAGTCTTCAGGTGGTGGTAGTCAACATAAGAGAGTAACAGTCCACCGAGAATTGGGCCGATTAAAAACAGCATGAAATTCGTAGCATACTCTAGGAAATAGGCGCCTGGAAATAGCTTCTTATCAAATATCCAAGTCAACGGCTCTAAGACGATTGCCGCGGCTGTAGCTGCCATGATCATCCTAAGCAGCTTCTTCCCGAAACTTTCTACTTTCGCTCTCGCCCTCATGATAATAAACAGCACCGCCAGAATAAGAAGAGCAAAAACATTCAATTGAAACTGAACTAAATACTCCATCTACCCCGCTCCCCCCAAAAGTTTCTACCAACCAAAACTAGGACTATATTCACCTATTCACTTAATCATAATCGATAGTCTCGCCTCCGTCAAAACGGGGACAGGCGCCTCGTCCCAGCGGGACAAAGTGCCTGTCCCCTATAAAGCGTTGACAATTTTTAAAGGGGACTATATCATTGATACTGATAATCATTATCAATGATTTAGGGCCCGAACATTGAAAATAAGAATAAAGGTGGAATTCTTTATGACGACCAAACGGTCACTGTCTCTATTAGCTCTATTAATCTCGACTCTAGTCTTTTCTATTCTTGTAGGTTGTTCCGCTCAAGAATCCAAATCTGAGTCAAAGAGTGCTTCGGCTAACTCCGATTCTTCGGAAGAGGAAGCAACAGAAGAAGAAACATCCAAGTATCCGATAACCATTGAGCATGCTTTTGGTGAAACAACAATCGAAGAAAAACCTGAACGCGTAGCAACCGTCCAATGGAACAACCATGATGTAGCACTCTCCCTTGGTGTCGTGCCAGTCGGCTTCTCGGCTGCCAACTACGGCGTACAGGATGACAGTGGAATGCTGCCATGGACAGAAGAAAAACTGAAAGAACTTGGGGAAGAAAATCCAAACATATTCCAAGATACCGACGGCCTTGATTTCGAAGCAGTTGCCGATTCAAACCCCGACGTCATTCTAGCTGCCTATTCCGGTATCACACAGGAAGATTACGATATACTTAGTCAAATTGCTCCAGTCGTTGCTTACGACAAAGGCCCATGGATTACGCCTTGGCGCGAAATGGTGATCATGAATGCGAAAGGCATGGGGATGGAGGAAGAAGGAAAACAATTGGTCGAAGAGACTGACCAATTCATTGAGGAAAATGCTAGTGAATACCCTGAACTCAAAGGAAAAACCGTAGCCTTTGCCAGTATTTCCGCAGACGACCTGTCTCAACTTTATATTTACACACCCGAAGACCCTCGTGGGGCATTTCTAGAAGAGCTCGGAATGAAATATCCAGAAAGTGTTTTGAATGAAATCGGAGAAGACGGTGGCTTTTCCATCACGATCAGTGCAGAAAACGCAGACATTCTGAACGAGGCGGATATCATTGTCAGCTACGGAAATGAAAGTCTACTAGAAACGCTTCAAAATGATCCACTACTTGGAGAAATTCCAGCAGTGAAGAATGGATCGATGGTGTTTGTCGGAGACGGCACAACGCTTGCAGCATCATTGACACCTAGTCCTCTTTCGATCCGCTACACACTTGAAGAGTACTTGAAACTACTTGGAGAAGCGGCTGCTAAAGTAAATGAGTAACCTGGCAGAAGTGAAAGATAATCATGTAATCCCCCAACAAGTACCGAGGTATTTCCCTTCGGTACTTGTGGTTGGTTTTGTACTGCTTGTGGTCAGTATTGTGGCTTCTTTAGCTCTTGGTTCCAGGCCGGTAAGCTTGGAAGAAATTATGAACGGATTGTTTACAACGAACCCTGATTCTTATGGGGCAAACGTCGTTGAAAAGCGTGTGCCGCGTACTGTTTTCAGCCTGTTGTGCGGAGCGGCCCTAGGTGTGTCCGGTTCCCTGATGCAGGCTGTTACCCGTAATCCGATTGCCGATCCTAGTATTCTCGGAGTAAATACAGGAGCCGCTCTCTTTGTTGTTGCTGGGATCGCTTTTTTCAATATCAGTACAGCTGGGGAATATATTTGGCTCGCTTTAGCCGGAGCGCTGCTCACTTCTTTTCTTGTCTTTGGAGTAGGTTCGATGGGACGCGGTGGTGCGACACCATTGAAGCTGCTATTGGCAGGAGCGGCGACTAGCGCAGCGCTCTCCTCATTAGTCATCGCCATTATGATTCCACGTTCTTACGTGATGGACCAGTTCCGTTTTTGGCAGGTTGGCAGTGTGGGGACAGCGGATTGGAGCTCCGTCCAACTATTTATTCCCTTCGTCCTTGTAGGACTCTCTATTGCGATTCTTTCAGCGTCTGCCTTGAATGCGATGGCGTTAGGAGATGAGATGGCTACAGGACTCGGTGTCAAAACAAGTACGCTAAGACTGATTGCGGCAGTTGCAGCCGTTCTATTATGCGGCGCAGCTACAGCACTTGCCGGACCGATCGGTTTCGTCGGACTTCTTGCTACGCACCTGATCCGATTGCTTCTCGGCTCGAACCTGCGTTACCTCATTCCGATGTCCGCGCTGGCAGGGGCTGTTGTGCTGACGATATCGGACGTATGCGGACGGCTCATTGGGCGTCCGGGAGAACTGGAAGTCGGTGTCGTGACAGCCTTTGTCGGAGCACCGATTCTTATTATTCTAGCTATGAAAGCGAAAGTGCGATCTATATGACTACTCAAACCGTTGAATTTATTTTATCAGGCAGAACACAACGCAAACGCAGGTGGTACACGGTTACAGGGATACTCGCTGCTCTTGCTTTCGTGTTGATGTGGGCAATGCTGTTACTCGGAAATACGATTTACCCTGTACAAGATGTAATTCGTGTTCTTTTTGGAGAACAGGTGAGCGGTGCCTCCTTCACGGTCGGAACTCTTCGACTGCCCCGTATGCTGTCAGGTGTATTGGCCGGATTCGCGTTTGGCATTGCAGGAAACACGTTTCAGACCATGTTACGTAACCCACTTGCCAACCCGAATGTGATCGGGATTACATCCGGATCCAGTGCAGCGGCCGTATTTTGCATTATCATTCTGCAAGCGAGTAATTCCGTCGTTTCCATAGCAGCCATTATCGGCGGCTTGGTGAGCGTCTTGTGTCTATACTTTTTATCTCGTTCCAAAGGGAAATCTTTTTCTATCGGAAGGGTCATCCTTGTCGGGATTGGCCTTCAAGCCATGCTGAATGCAGTTGTATCTTACCTTTTATTAATTGGAGCGGAACAAGATATCCCAGCCGCGATCAGGTGGCTCAGTGGAAGCTTGAACGGCATTCAGATGGAGGAAATAACACCAATGTTCCTTATTGTCCTCATCTGTTCCCCGATTCTCATTGTTTTAGGAAAACAACTAAGTATTCTCGAACTCGGTGAGCAGGCAGCTACGTCCCTTGGTGTCCGAACAGATCAAGTAAGAATGGCACTTGTACTAAGCGCTGTCGGCATGATTGCCCTCGCTACCGCAACCACAGGTCCGATTGCGTTTGTCGCCTTTTTATCTGGTCCTATTGCCAAACGGCTTGTAGGTGCCGGAATGTCGAATGTGATTCCATCTGGGCTCGTCGGCATCAACTTAGTACTCGCGTCCGATTTGATCGGCCAATTCGCCTTTGACGTGCGCTATCCGGTCGGTGTTATCACCGGTATTATCGGCGCCCCTTATTTGATCTATTTACTTATACGCATGAATAGGAAAGGAGACTTGTAATGAAACCGACTCATTCTTTTCAGGCAGAACACATCGCCGCTGGTTATGATCAGAAAACGATCCTTCAAGATATTAGTCTCGACATCCCGAGCAATCAAATCAGTGTCATTATTGGTGCCAATGCTTGCGGGAAATCAACCCTTCTGAAAACGATGGCACGACTACTTCCGTCCACATCTGGCGATATAAAGCTCGATGGTAAACCGATTGGCAGTATCCCTTCTAAAAAACTGGCTCGCACCCTTGGACTACTGCCACAGTCCCCGATCGTTCCAGAAGGTATTACCGTTGCGGACTTAGTCGGACGGGGCAGGTTTCCTCACCAAACCTTATTCAGCGGCTGGTCGAAGAAGGATTATGAAGCCGTAGCCGAAGCGATGGAAATCATGAATGTGACCGAGCTCGCCAACCAGTCTATTGATGAACTTTCCGGTGGCCAGAGGCAGCGAGTTTGGATTGCGATGGCACTAGCACAGCAAACCGACATCTTATTCTTGGATGAGCCCACGACCTTCCTGGACATCACCTATCAGGTGGAGATCTTAGACCTCCTCACAGACTTGAACCAGAAATATGGCACAACGATTGTAATGGTGCTGCACGACATCAACTTATCCGCGCGCTATGCCGATCATATCTTTGCCCTTAAAAAAGGTGAACTCATCTCGCAGGGGGAACCTTCTGAGGTCATCACTAGTGAGTTGATTCACGATCTCTTCGGCCTTCATTCCACTGTCATCGAAGACCCGGTCTCGGGATCACCTTCCGTTATTCCGATTGGACGTCATCATGTGAAAAAGGAACCCGTGCTAACATAAAAAGAACGCTTCCCAATGAGAGTCTTTACTCTTTGGGAAGCGTTTTTTTATTGAAGAAAACGGGACAGATGCCCTGACCCTATAAGACCAGCATGAGCAGTTGCATGGTAACGTGGGTCATCATGTGGGCGGTGATGCTGGATACGAGGCCGTATCGCCAGAACAGGTAGCCGTACACAATGCCGCCGATGCCATTTAATAGTAGAGCGCGGGTTGCGACCACTGGAGTCAGCTCTCCGAATATTGCAATGTTGGCTGGGAAGTGTCCAACCGCAAACAGAACGGCTGTAATTAGAATCGCCAGCCAATAGGCTCCATCAGATAAGTTGATCCGTTTTTTCACTTTAGCAATTAAGAAAATGATTAAAGACATGAGAAACATCCGTAACATCACTTCTTCAACTACTCCACCGTAAAAGATGCCCATGAGGAGGCCGACAATGGAAAACGATGAGGACAACTCTTCAAGCTCGGGTAGGAACGCGGTAAAAAGGAGACGATCCGCTCCTACAAGAACCAATCCGACAAGTACTCCTCCTATAATGGCTGCCTTCCATCCACGACCTTTCCAAAGGGAGAGCTCTGTACGCTTCAGCAAAGCCCAACCGGCCAAAGCTAGTAAAAATGTCAAAAAAGCCGTTTGAACAGTGACGGCAACAATCACCAATGTCGTATCAGGAATCGGTACAGGCGGGTTCTTTACCGTATTCAATCCTACAAAAAAGCCCCCGATCACTCCCGCGAGTGTAAACGCCAATACAACCGACCACTTATTCTTCATTATGCTCTCCTCTTTTCTTCTGCTCTGGAATAAACGCCGTCGCCATCGATATTTTCTGCCGGCCTTCTGTAGGCTTGTTTCCTACATAGGGCATCAACACTTGGTTGATTTCCTTGCCCAGCTGATGTGCTTCTTCTTCCGATACATACAAGTCCAATTGATTATATCCAAAGAAGTCCTCCCCCATTCGCGTTTCTCCATCTATATAATTCTCCATATCCCTCATCAAATTCGCAAAGAACATCATAAACAACTCCATATGATCATCCTTCGTCATCTCTTTCGCTTCGTCAGCTGAGAAATGAGCTCCATTTTTCTCGAGAGAATAGGTTTTCTCGACGGCTCCGCGCACTTGTCTTTCTTCGATCACATTTATAATATTATTTTCGGTTAAAGCCTGCAGATGGCGATAAAGCGTTGCCTGCGGGACATCGGTAACCCAATCTTTCAAGTCTTGAACCGTTGCTGGTCCTCTGGCCAAACATTGAATGATCTTCATACGCACTGGATGCAAAATCATGTCTGCTTTATTTTTCACGTTCTTTCACCTCATATTGTTATCATTATCGATAATAATAACAAAAGAATGTAAAATAGTCTATAAAATATAGTTGGGCGTTTCGTTTTTATTGTTAATTGGCATCGCACATGCGGATTAATCAATACCACTAACAAACAAAAAGCCCTGTTCCTTAGAAAATAGAACAGGGCTTTCGTTTACTGAAGCTTCTTAAATACATTTTTCACTTTTGGCACCACATCATGACTGCCACCCTCGGTATTCTCAAACATCATCGATACGAGAAGGTCCTTGTTGCTTGTATCCCAACCGATAAACCATCCATTCTCTTGAAGTTCTTCTCCATCTCCCTGTACTTGGGCAGTTCCCGTTTTCCCGGCTAAACTCAGCCCTTCCACAGGCTCATGTGCTGTACCTTCTGGATCTTTCACAACAGCTTGAAGCTGTTTCGTAATAAAGTCAGCCGTTTCGGCACTGATAACTTGTTCATGCCAGGCCTGACTTGTCTCTTCGTCAGCCAGTAGCGTCGGCTTTAATAACGTACCACCCGTCACAAATGGAGTGTACGTCATGGCTAGATGAAGCGGGCTCATCAATACCTGCCCTTGTCCATAGCCAGTTGCCGCCAGAAGGGCTTCGCTTTCGATTGTTCCTTCTTTTGCAACCTGAGATGACTGAAACGGATAAGCGAAAGGAAGCTCCTCTCCAAAACCGAACTGCTTCGATTCTTCAAGAAGCGTCTCTGCACCAATTTGCACTGCTTTTCTTGCAAAGAAAATATTGTCAGACCGGACCAGTGCATCTCTTACATCGACCTGATTATCAACCGCTGCTCCCGGAACTCGTACCACTTTATATCCCGCATCCGCTCTGTATTCTCTACCGTTGATCGTCAATTCTTCTCCAGGGGTGATCGCTCCTGTCTCTAATCCTATCGATGCCGTGATTGGCTTGAACGTCGAACCTGGTGAGTACGTTTTATTGAATTTATTTCGTGTCGTTCCGTCTGACCCAAGCCCCAAACTGAGTTCATTCGGGTCATAAGAAGGAGTACTGACCAGTGCTTTGACTTCTCCTGTAGAAGGATTAATCGCAGAGGCTGCGCCAGATTCTTTTTTCATTTGATTGAATACGGTTCGCTGAATGGTGGACTCTATGGTCAACGTTACGTCTTCTCCGTCTTGGACAGGCTTTTTAGCGAGCACGATGTTCTGAGGTTCTTCTGACTCTTTTGAAATGAGTACGTTCACTCCTGGTACTCCTCTCAACTGTTCTTCAAAAACCTGCTCTAGCCCGGTCTTACCAATCCGGCTAGTCGTAGTGTATATTTGCCCTTCTCGTTCTTCAAGCTCTTCCGCTGTAATGAAACCAACATACCCGGTCAAATGAGCCGCGGCTGCTCCTAAAGGGTAAATACGTCCTTCACTAGGTTTCTTTTGCACTCCAGCTGGAAAACTTTTGTCTGAAAGAGCGTTCAAACGCTTTTGATCATCTTCAGTAACCTTGGCTATCGGAACAAAAAAGTCATCTTTTACCCATGATTGGTTAATCTCTGCTTCTATATCTTCCACCGATAGGCCTAAAACTTCCGATAAACTCTCTTTCAGCTTTTGTTCATTTTTAATATCCCCAGGAACAACTCCAATTTCTATCACTGGAGCATTCACAGCAAGACCCTTCCCATTCGCATCGAAAATCTCACCACGCTCAGGATCACTCTGCTCCGTACTCACCACATCCCCTTTCTCCATCTCTGGGAACAACAATGCCGGCGACCACTCAATTGCCCAGCGATCAGAATCTTCCCCTTCTTCATAAATCAAATTAGCCGCTTGATCGAAACGGATCTCTCCTCCGACTGACTCCATCGAGGCACTGAAATCAAACGACGGCGTCGATTCTTTATCATATTCCTGTTCTTCTTCAGGAAGTTCATATGTAACTTTCAAATTATCCATCGCCATTTCTTCGTAGTTCGACTGATAGAATTCGATAAACTCCTCTTCTGGCATACCTTCTTTATCTTGTTCACTCAGAAGCTTGTACATCTTTTCGTAGCTCCCACTTTCCCACGCATCTACATAGGAGACGAACGTGTCCTCTGGCTTCGGCTGTTCCGAACAAGCCGCAAGCAAAAAGACAACGACAGCTATTCCGATCCATTTCCAACCGCTCTTCATTCGACCTCTCCTTCCTGATTCCTACTTCCTTAGACAAAAGTATCTTTGTTTTTACTAATTATAACAAAAAACCATAGACTAACGGTGGATTTGGCATTATGGGGACAGGGACCTCGTCCCACCGGGACAAAGTCCCTGTCCCCTTTTTCTCGTTTTTTTCCCTTTTGTATATGCTTTCCATCTCTTATAATTCAAAACTATGGAAATTTTCTAACTAATAATAAAAGAAAGTTACATCAAAGGAGGCAATCATCATGGAACATTTCGGCATTTTATCATTACTACCCTCAGTGCTTGCACTGATCTTGGCTATCTGGTCAAAACGAGTCATACCTTCCCTACTTCTTGGTATTTTAGTAGCGACAGTCATGATCGATATTCAAAACAACGGTCCGCTTCATGCTATTTTATTTTCTATCGTAAACTTATTCGGGGCCGTAGCGGGACATCCGGCTGATGCCGATGCTGGTCTTCAGGGTGTCGGCCTAGTGAAAGGAGCAGGGCGTGCGGAACTCGTCATCGTCGTGTTCTTACTCGGCGCCTTTATCGGCGTACTCAACAAGTCCGGTGGCGCTTATGCTTTCGGACACTGGCTTGCTGACAAAGTGAAAGGGAAAAAAGGCGCACAGCTTTCTACGGCTGCCATGGGAAGTTCTTTATTTACGAGTGCTTACTTCAGCTCGCTTGCTACAGGGGCTGTCTTCCGCCCAATCTATGACCGGATGAATATTTCCCGGGCAAAGCTCGCCTTTTTCCTGGACTCGACTTCCTCCCCAATCAACGTCCTTGTGCCTATCTCAGGCTGGGTCGCGTTCATGGGGGCCTTAATGGTTGATAACATCCCTAGTGTGGACGACCCGGTTGCGGGAATCGCCCAGACCGTACCGTTCAACTTTTATAATATCGTTATCCTTGCGGTTGTGTTCTTAGTCTCAGCTGGAAAAATAAAAGACTTCGGACCGATGAAAGAGTCTGAAAAACTTGCACAAATGACGTCCACCGCTGAAGCGGAAGCCGCAGCATCCAAGGAACCAGACGCAAACGACCGTGCATCGGCTTCCGATATGATGCTGCCACTCGGTATCTCCGTCGCATTACTCGTCTTTCTCGGCTTGTGGAACTATACGTTGATTTACTTTTGGGATCTTCCTAAACTGCCGCTCGATGGAAACAAAATGCTGATCATCAGCTTCTCTGTCGGGATTGTCGTCGCTTATTTCAAATACTTAAGTAAAGGACTGATGACGACACCAGCCTTTCTCGAAGAGCTGTTCGAAGGAAGCAAGTCCGTGATTTTGGGTGGTGTCATCATCATTCTCGCGGTCACACTGGGCGACCTTATGCGCGCCACAGCACCCGAGGGAGTCGGAGCCTCTGCCTTCATCTCAGAAGTTGCATCAGGCGTCATCCCGAGCAGTATCATTCCCGTATCGGTATTTCTACTATCCGGATTTGTCGCCTTCTCTATGGGTACTTCCTTCGGTACTTGGGCCATCATGATGCCGATTGGCGTATCGCTTATGATCGCAACCGGAGGCGACCCGATCCTTGCTGCCGCTGCCGTCCTCTCTGGAGGAGCACTCGGTGACCATACGTCCCCGATATCCGATACAAGTGTCATGTCGTCTATCGGAGCTGACGTGAAACATATGGAGCACATTAACACGCAGCTTCCTTATGCGCTCGTATCGGCCGCTATTGCTTCTGTTATGTTCTTAGTTGCCGGTTTTATAATGTAAAACAAGAAAGGCATGACCAGGATATCCTGGTCATGCCTACTTTTTTGCTGATAGCTCACACTTCGCTTTCACTATCTAAAGACAAGTGTGAAAAGTCTCTCCAAATAAATTGATTATAGAAAGTGATGAGCAACCCAATATTCGCAACCGCAAACGGCCAAAATAGCGGGGTATGCCACACTTCAACCTGAAATAAAGACGGTATATAAATGTAGGCGATCACAAGCTGTATGTAGAAGGAGATGAAGGTCACTTCCAGCCCTTGCACCACTTTTCTCAATACCCTTCCCTCCGTAATTTCACAAAGAGACTCCCAATTGAAGTCTTTATGAAAAAAGGAAGCCAGACTTCTTTCACAATGTCCGCCTACAGGTAAAAGTACAAAGCTGATCGCGAAAGGGAAAAGCCACTTTAAGACCCCGTTCACCTCAAAATAATCAATAATGACGCTACACATCGTCAAGCTCAAGAATGCGGAAAAGAAAAACGGTCTGATTTTTCTTTCTATCCACTTTATCTTCGTATCTTCCATATTTCCATCCTCCCCCAACTAACGAACAAACCTAAGCTTACCAGTTTTTCCAACATGGGGACAGGCACTTCGTCCCAGCGGGACGAGGTGCCTGTCCCCAACGAACCAAAAAAAGCGCCCCATAACAGGGCGCTTCTGTTTTGTTAGTTATTATCCTGTTCTTGTAAGAATGTTAATACTTGTTTCGTTGTCGGCATACCACTTTGGGCACCTGGTTTCATTACCGAAAGTGCAGCTGCCGCATTCGCAAATGCGACCGATTCGTTTAATTCCGTTCCGGCAGATAATTTAGCTGCTAGAGCACCGTTAAAAGTATCGCCTGCTCCAGTGGTATCCACAGGTTCAACAGGGTATCCTTGTACGGTAATCTGTTCTCCCTTCACAAGGATTGAGACGCCCTCTTTTCCTTTTGTGGTAATTAGTTTCGACTCTACCCAAGGATCATCAGCTGTTAACATACGAGCCTCCGTCTCGTTCGGTGTAACAAACGAAGCCCTTTCTAAAAACGTTTCAGGGAGCTTCTGGTAAGGTGCAGGGTTCACAATCAACAGAATTTCGTGCTTCTCTGCCAGTACAGCCACTGCCCCAATTGTCTCAATCGGAATTTCTAACTGAACGAGCAGCACATCACATTGTTCGATCAAGGACTCCTGTTTGTACACCATCTCTGGTGTCAGACCGTGATTTGCCCCTGGTGCCACAATAATACGATTGTCGTGATCGTTAACAATAATCGTTGCCGTTCCAGTAGCCATTCCGGAAAGTTGATAAATGCCGCCCGTGTCTACTCCTTCGCTTGAGAGATGATTAAGGAGGTCTTTTCCAAACACATCATCGCCTACCACTCCGATCATCCGCACAACTGTGCCAATCCGAGCTGCCGCAACAGCCTGATTCGCTCCTTTACCGCCCGGATATGTTGCAAACTGTTCGCCAAGCACCGTTTCGCCTTGTTCGGGCATCACTTTCGTCGTGACGGTCAGATCCATATTAATACTTCCGAATACGGTCACTCTGCTCATGATCGTCCCTCCTTTTGATCGACCTTCTCCCACTGCAGGTTTTTCACCATATTACTATCAACAACCTGTTATATCAAAGCCTTTAGCCGTATTATGTTAATCGGTAGAGGCATAGTGGTCAGTCTAGAGACGTCATTCATTACCAGTTCTTTTTATTATATAATTCCCTGCATCCGCAAAATCACTTCCGCAATCAATGCCGAACCGAGAAACGTTCCGACCATTACACACATCGCCACCACAATACTGCGCCAGCCAAGCTTCACGAAATCCGTCCAAGAGCGACCAATCGCGATTCCGGCATAGGCAAGAATCGGCGTCGTAATTGCAAGTAGATTCACTTCATTTGTAAAAGAAACGACGAGGTCCGATCCCGGGATCCACGGCATGGAGAACAACACACCGATGATCGCAACATACGCAACACTCGGAATATCCCCAGGCATTACTTTTCCAAGAATGAGACCGATCAGGCAAATCCCAATCAAAATCAGCATGCCAGGAACCGCCCCAACAGGCATAACATCATAGCCGATCCAGTTTCCGATCAGCACGACTCCACCATAAATCCCGAGCAGCAACAACCATTCCTGTATATTCTTTATCATCTTATGCGCCCTCCTTCACTTCACGCTTTGCTTCTGTCTTCTTTCTTCTCGTCATGACGTCATACAGCTTCTCTGTCAGAGGGAGCCCGATAAAGATACTCATATAAAGACCAGTCGATAACGACAACAGGTTACTTGCTCCCGCGAAAGCCAAAATCTGTTGTTCCATAGCTGGGAATGCTGCCACGAGAGAACCACTCGCCGCGGCCATCATACTTCCGCTTCCAATTCCTGAAGCCATTGCAAACGACAAAGGATCAAGCGGTGTCCACGTCGCAAGGAAACCGGAGATCAAGCCCATGAACACAGCTCCGAACACCGTTCCGAATATGTAGATAGCCATCACACCACGACCTTCAGGCGAACTGAAACCGTACTTATCCATGATGAGTCCCACATTCGGCTCGCGCGCAACCGAGTGAGTCATCCCTATACTCTCTCGCTTCAAACCAAGCGTCACCGCTACCGGAAGCGCAACCAGAATCGTTGCAAGGTTCCCGAACTCTTGTAGCAGCAGTGCTGGTCCCGCTGCGATAATCTCAGGCAATGCCGGCCCAATGATCACCCCGATCTTCGCAATCAGAAGCGTCACTCCTAACACAATCAGAGGCTCCGCATTCTTTGACTGCTTGTCCTTGACAAGCGGTGTAAAAAAGAGTCCAAGTCCAATCAGAATCGCATAAAGCATCGGTAACAATAAAATAACGCCAGGTCCTACCGTGAAGGAATGCGTCCCCACCATCTCTGTCACCAACACAATACCGAGTACGATGGCGTGGAGTCGCCAGTCTTTCCAAATGTTCGTCAGCTGTTGCTTCACTTGAATCTCCTCCTAACATTTTATTCCTTTTATGTACTAAAGGGTGTTGGTGTTATTATAATATTGTGAATTTTTAAGTCAAGGTGCAACCTTGTTCTCTAATTTGATAAGGAGAGCGTACTTGCTACCAGGAAAATAAAGTATAATTAAGTAGTGCACTCTTATAAAAGGGGAATGATCTTATGTATGTACTAGATAAAGAAAAAAACAGGTTAAAAGAAGTAACTGGAACAACTTTCTTTGAGAATGACCTGAAAGAGAGAGAACACATACAGGAATGGATTCGTAAAAGCCCTGAAGTATTGGGGGAAGAGTTACTCATCATCGGTTGTGAATACGACAAATTCGAAGTAAATGAAAGAATTGACCTTCTCGCCTTAGATAAAGAGGGTAACGTTACAATCATTGAATTAAAAAGGGACATAACAGGATCTAATGTCGATTTCCAAGCATTAAAATATGCCTCTTATTGCGCACGCCTGACACCTTCTGATGTTATCGAAATTCATGAAGACTATGCGAAAAGAGAAGGCTCAACGATAGATCCAACTGAATCATTAATAGAGTTTCTCGAAGTAGAGGCAGAAGAAGAACTCTACACTAAAATAAACACCAACCAGCGAATCATCATTGCCGGTAAGAACATCGATAAACGAATTCTATCTGTATGTACGTGGTTATATGAGAACAACATCGACATTAAGTGTGTCACGATCGAACCTTTTATTCTGAACAATGGTGAAATCCTTATAGACACCAATCAAATCCTTCCCCCATCCAAATTGGAAAATTACTATATTCAGAAGAAACAAGTGAAGAATGACCGTAAAGCATCTGCGAGCGGCGTGGCCCAAGAATTTCTCCAATCTGTAGCAGATGCCATTAACCAAAATAGCGACTATAAAGTGACGTATAACGGAAAGAGAAACTACTTTAAAGGGCGAAAGTTTCTCGACTATCCATGGAACTTCGTATTTGCATATCCAAAGAACAACGATCACGCTACTTGTTTTATAGAGTCTTATGATTCAACTACCGTACAACTGATTGACCAAATTGGAAAGGAATATAAAGAGCAGCTCAGTCAAATGTTAAATGCACCTGTTTATTTAAAACCAGGAGTGAAAAACGAAAATTTACTCCGATTAGTTGTTCAAGTTGACTTCAATGAGAAAGAGCCATTGGAAGAACGAATCAACCGATTCACTCAAGCCTTCTTCAGATTCAAGAGCTTTTTAGAAGAAAAGGCATAAAGAATCTAAACCAAAAGGTGCCCTCCATATGGAAGGCACCTTTTTTTCATTTTCCAAACCAGGCTATCACACCTACCCTATCGATCTCCATAGCAGTGTTTGAACAAAAAACGGTCCTAGATGCACGTCCATCCATATAAGGCAAATCGTTCCCTTGCATCTTTCGCTCGATACTATTAAAGTATATACTGGTTGAATTTTAGCTAAGTTGGTAATGGATAAGATATAGATTTTGTTTACTTTTAATTTTGGGGACTCGAATCCCCTTAAGGAAAGGGTTCAGATATACTATGAAAGAAAATTTCTGGCATGAGTTGCCGAAGCCGTTTTTTGTACTGGCACCGATGGAAGCAGTCACAGACGTCGTGTTCCGTCACGTCGTAAGTGAAGCCGCGAGACCGGACGTGTTCTTTACAGAGTTTACGAATACGGAAAGCTACTGCCATCCAGAGGGAAGAGACAGCTGTCGCGGACGCCTGACATTCACAGAGGATGAACAGCCGATTGTCGCCCACATTTGGGGAGACAAGCCGGAATACTTCCGTGAAATGAGTATCGGCATGGCCGAGATGGGCTATAAAGGAATCGATATCAACATGGGCTGCCCCGCTCCAAACGTGGCACCAAAAGGAAAAGGCTGCGGCCTGATCCGTCGCCCGGATGTAGCTGCTGAAATAATTCAGGGAGCGAAAGCAGGCGGACTGCCCGTCAGCGTAAAAACCCGTCTAGGATATACAGAAGTGGAAGAATGGCGCCACTGGTTGAAGCACCTATTAGAACAGGACATCGCCAACCTGTCCATCCACCTTCGTACGAAGAAGGAAATGAGTAACGTCGACGCACACTGGGAGCTGATCCCGGAGATCAAGAAACTCCGTGACGAAGTAGCACCAGATACGCTTCTAACGATAAACGGCGACATCCCTGACCGTCAAAAGGGGCTCGAGCTCGTTGAGAAATACGGCGTAGACGGCGTTATGATCGGACGTGGGGTCTTCCACAACCCGTTCTGCTTCGAAACCGAGAAGAAAGAACACACAAGCGAAGAGCTACTCGACCTCCTTCGCCTGCAGCTTGATCTTCATGACAAATACCATGAAGAACTAGAGCCGCGCCAATTCAAACCGCTCCGTCGTTTCTTCAAAATCTACGTCCGCGGATTCCGTGGAGCAAGTGAACTGAGAAACCGACTAATGAGCACGCATTCGACCGATGAAGTCCGTGCGCTGCTTGATGAGTTTGCGGAGAATGGTGGCGTGAAGGAAGAGAAGAGCTTCACTGTTTCTTAAAAGCCATATAAAAGAGAGGAAAGCCGTTTGAGCTTTCCTCTCTTTTTTTGCCTTACTTATATTTATTCATGATTTGTTCTGGGATGTGGCAGTAATCATCCGGACATCGCTCTAATCTGTCTTGGTGTTCTTCTGCACTTTTTACATAGTTTACTAGAGGCAGTACTTCCACGACGATACGTTCATGATCGTCCCTTTGATGGATGAACGACCTCGCTTCTTCCAAGTGCTTGGGGTCTTCGCTATAAAGCCCTGTCCGATATTTCTCTCCAACATCTTCCCCCTGTTTATTCAAACTATAAGGATCGATGATTTCGAACAGATACCCCATGAGTTCCTCAATTGTCACTACGTTTGGATCGAATTCTGTTTTGACGCACTCTGTATAGCCGTCATAATCACCTTCGAGCGTGTTGCTTGATCCGTTTGCTCTTCCTGCTTCTGTAGAGATTACGCCGGGTAGTGTTCTAATGAATGCTTGGACGCCCCAGAGGCATCCTCCTGCTAGATATACGGTTTCGATTTTGTTTCACCTCCACCTTTCAAGGGGTTCCTTAACTAATTACTATTCCAGCGAGCAACGCAATCCACGAAACGAAAAATGCCAAAACTGTAAAAGGGAAGATATACCGCAACCATCTTCCATAAGGAACTCGGCATAGGCCAAGCATCGCCATTAATCCCCCAAGTGTAGGGGTAATAAGGTTAGTGATTCCGTCTCCAACCTGAAAAGCCGTTATGATGAACTGTCGTGGGATTTCGACTATATCACCAACAGGAATCATGATTGGCAGCGTAACAAGCGCTTGCCCACTTCCACCTGGTATAAACAGATTGATGATCGATTGTGATATCGACATGAATATGGCTGCAGCCGAAGCAGGCAAATGCTCCAATACCGATACAAAGCCGTATGCAATTGTATCACTGATGTTTCCATGATTCATAACCACTTGAATCCCTTGAGCGACACCGATTAATATGGCAGCAAGTGCACTGGGTCCGAGTGCTTTTGAAAACGTATCGGCGATCTGACTGCCATTCATACGAGCAATCAGTCCATTTACAATACCAACCATCAAGAATATAGCCGATATCTCATTGATGTACCACCCTTTGGTGAATACGCCATATAACATGACGGCAAGCCCCGCCAAAAATACAAGCAGCATAGCAACATCTTTTTTTCTCATTTTATATGAATCAAGAGGCTGAGATAATTGCATATCATCTGTATTAATATTACCGTCCAGACTCTTTTCTCTATCCTTTAAAATCTTCTTGAAATACCTTACATTATAAGCTGCTAAAAGACTCAAGATTACAAGAACAAGAACGCTTCTGAAGGCCCACCCTGAAAACAGTGGCATCTCCGCTATTTGATGACCCACACCGACGGTATACGGATTAAATGGAGACAACCCAAACCCTACCGATACACCGGCGATTGCGATTCCAGCTCCAAGAATAACGTCTCCTCCAATTGCAATACTAAGTAACACAGCAATTGGTATAAGCGCAATATTATTTTCATAGCCGACAAAAATTCCTAATAGACCATAAACAAAAGTCATGATTACCACAACAAGATACCGTCTTCCTAATCCCAACTTCCTAACAAAGGTTCCGACGGTACGTTCCAACATACCCGTCTTTTCCAAAATCCCGAACATCATTGCTGCTGCAAAAACTATAAATACGATGTTAGCAATCTGCTGGAACCCTTCTGGTATCGCCGTAAATAACTCTAGTACATTGACAGGACTCCTTTCTGTCAGCTCATACGTTCCTGGAATCGTCCTTGTCGCGCCGCCGATCTCCTCTCGTTCGTAGGAACCAGCTGGAATGATGTATGTAAGTATTCCTGCAAATACAACGATATAAAACAGTAATGCTAATGGATGGGGGATACGATCAAGCCAACTTTTCTTTTTTTCTGACATTAGAAATTACACACCTTCCAATAAGGATTATACTCAAAATATTCCGACTCCTATCCTCGGACGATTGCTACAAGTTGAACAAGGTTTCCTTGAAACAAGTAAAAAAACTGGTCTAATCTTCTTGAGTTACCTTTTCTAATAAATCCTTCAATACATGGGTACCTTGCATGCAATCATTCAATGATGACCACTCTTCAGTATTGTGACTGACCCCATTCTTACTCCTTACAAATAACATAGAAATCGGCAGGTGACGCCCCAGAATCATGGCATCATGTCCGGCTCCACTTGGGAGAAAAACAGGCCTGATTCCTTGGCTCTGAACAGATGCTTCCATAGTCTTCTGTAAATCCTCTTGGATAGGGACGGGTTCCGTCCGAGTTGTCTCCTCCCATTCCATTCTAACCCCGTGCTTGTTCACTATTTTCTCGGCCCTATCAATCACCAGATCGACGAGCATATTTCTCTCGGGTGAATGAATGTCACGAATATCAACGTAGAATTCCACTTCGCCCGGAATTACGTTAATTCCGTTCGGGTGGACATGAACCTTGCCTACAGTTGCTACAGCAGATGTGCTTACCTTTCCAGGAAGAGATGGAATCTGGTAAATCAATTCACTAGCAGCCACCAATGCATCTTCCCGGTCGTTCATCGGCGTGTTCCCTGCATGGCCTGCTCTGCCTTGAACATTGAATTTCAGCCTAGAAGGCCCTGCAATTCCTGTTACTATACCTACGGGAACATCTTCTTTTTCTAACTGTTTGCCTTGTTCTATATGGACCTCCACGAACATTTTGATGTTCTGCAACTCGCGTTCGGCATCCGGCAAACGTTCAATCGACAAACCGACCCTCTTCATGACTTCTTCAAAAGATAAACCGTCAATATCTTTCAATGATTTCTGCTCTTCAGGATCAATCTCACCGACTAATGCTTTACTTCCGGTAAACCCACGATTAAACCTGGATCCTTCTTCATCGCTGAATACTACAACTTCCAACGTCCTCAAAGGCTTATAATCGGTTTCCCTCCAGGCTTCTACCACTTCCAAAGCACTCAATACACCGAGCACGCCATCAAAGTGCCCTCCGTTTGGGACCGTATCAACATGGGATCCGGCTAATACGGCTGGCAGTGTTACATCTCGTCCTGGAATCTTGCCAAACACATTCCCAGCTTCATCAACCCACGTAACCATTCCAGCTTCATTCATCCAATGCTTCACAAGGTTTTTCGCCTGCTTCTCCTCTTCGGAAAAACCGACCCTATGTGAGCTTCCCTTTTCTCCAGGTCCAATTTCAGATAAAGCCTGAATCCGCGCGGCCAAACGCTGTCCGTTTACGCCTGAATCATTCAAACGGTGATCGAAACCTTTTAACAGTTTCTTTTCCAGCAAATTTCCCTCTCGTTCAACCATTCTCAATAACTCCTTTCAATACGATCTTCCCGTAGGAATGTATCTAAAAATAATAATCGGAATCCGCTTTCAAAACTTCACTCTTTTATATACGGTTCATTTACGGCTATGTCCTTAATGTTAGGTGGACTGTTCCTTCATGTCAATGTAGAATTTTTTAAAAATTAAAAAAGTGACAGAAACAATGTTTCTGTCACAGTGAAAAGCGATATATTTTTCTTGGGCGCCCTCGTGGAAACGGGTTTTCTTCCCCAACGACCTTCACATACCCTTTGGTTTGGAGGGCCACAATGATTCTTCTTGCGCTTCTCGGCATTATCTGCATCTGCTGTGCCAATTCATGAGCCGTCATCTCAGATTTGCCCCATTTATCCAAGATAGATTTGATTTTTCCCAGTGTCGAAACACTTAGAGAAGTTTCTTCACTTATTCCCTGAAGTTCGGCAGATGCATAGGAATAGGAGATTTTTTCCGCACTCCCCAAAGGCCCGTTAATTGTTTTATCCTCAAAAAGTACCATCCATGCACCCTCACCATACTCCTTGGCATTCAACAAAGCTCTACCAGCGTTGATCTCAGCATCGTATGCTGAATTACCTATCCCGATACCACAGGTTACGTCCTGTTTACCGATTCGAAGTGTCTCTTCTAGTTCCGGAACAATAGTGAAGCGTTCCGTAATCGCATCAATCTCTCCCCGAGTCGTAAAAATAACATACCTACCCGGACCGGACGTTTTCAGCGAACCCTGCACTTTCTTTGCATAGTTTAATAATTTCTGTGAATTTCTCATTTCAATATTACTAATTTCATCCGATGAAAATACTCCCTCAGACAAACCAGAAAATGGATCTATTTCCAACATTTGAACGGCAATCTGACTATTCCTGAAGCGCACCATCTCATGAGTTCTTACAATAATGTTCAGAACAGATTTGATAGCCGAATTTGCAGGAGTGACCCTAAACACCGGAACTCCCAGGCGTTTCAACTCAGTATAAACAGCCCATACACAAGTTACCGCCGCCTTCGTGTGATTTTCATTCCAAAGGTCATAATGGTGCTGCACAAACTTTTCCACAGACTTTTTGTAATGCTCTAAATAGGTTTGACTATTTTCAATATCGGATTCATCAATAAATTCTTCTAAGAAAGCCGGGTCGTATTCCATCCCCAACTCGTCGAATATTGTATTCAATTCTGAGGAATGGACTGCATCGAAACTGAGCTCATCAGCTTTGATTTGTTCGTTATTCAAAATATGATAGAGGGTTTTATACAAGCTGGAACCCGTATAAGGCGTATGGTACATTGGTTGACTGGTTTTCCCCCATTTAATGGCCGTCGAGTAAGGAAGAAAACCTGAGAACAACCATACATCTACATGATGCGAATGCGCCTCCAAATGCTCAACAAGCTCTTCCTCTCCGGAATGTTCAAACGATAAGCAATTAAATTCAGGGTATTCATCTACAATGGATTTTATCAACCCCAGATTATCTTCTGCTCCTATTAATCCTAACCTGATATTCATAATAGCCTACTTTCTAAAATAGATATTTCAACGATCTTGGATTTTGCTTCCCATAATAACATGACCATTATTGCCGGCAATCAAACACTTACCTATCCCTTAAACCTTCTCCTCTACACGTCTCTATATCCACTTCAGGGAGGATCCTTATATAAAGAAGCCCCCAAGCATAATTACTCAGAGGGGATAGTCAAGATTGATAATAAACTTACGGTATGGTTTTCATTACTTGTGATACGGTTCGTTACGAATAATCTTAAACGCCCGATAAACCTGCTCCACCAACATCAGCCGCATCAACTGATGAGGAAACGTCATATTAGAAAACGACAACCCATAATCACTCCGCTCCAGCACCTCGTCACTAAGACCTAATGATCCCCCAATAACAAACGCCACCTTACTCTTCCCGTAAGTCGCAAGGTCATCAATTTTCTTGGCTAGCTTCTCCGAAGTAACCTGCTTCCCTTCAATCTCAAGCGTAATGACATAACTGTCCTGGCTGATTTTCTGCAGGATGCGTTCCCCTTCTTTTTGTTTCACTTCCACCATCTGCGCTTCGCTTAAGTTTTCTGGAGCCTTCTCATCCGGCACTTCTACAATATCGACCTTTGCATAAGGTCCAAGTCGTTTTACGTATTCTGCGATGCCTTGTTTTAAGTACTTCTCTTTTAATTTCCCGACCGTTACAATGGTTATTTTCATGTGTAGATCCTCCGTAGTTGGTATTGATATTAGTGTATCACAGACATAAGGGATGGGCTTCGCCATTCAAATGAGGGAAGTTATTAATGAGTTGAAAGAACATTGGCCGAAAATGATAGAAATCTGCCGCCCCTTATGTCTAAACAACGAACCTCTTGCAGAAATAGATCGATATTTCCCGGGAAATTGTAAAAAATTCAAAGAAAAATCCTCCCCGCAGTAGGAAGGATTAATTTATTTACGGAACAGTAACGCGAAGAACTTTTCGAGACCGCTTTTCCGTTCTTTGACGGTAGCTTCGAGGCGCGTGTTGAAGTCGTTCTGGGCACGCCATACTTTCTGTTGTTCTTGTCGCATGTTCTCTATATCTTTTTGTAGTTGGTCGTTCTTCTGCTTTTCTTCTTCCAGCATCTCCTCGTATTGCTTCTGTTGCTGGTCGATCAGCTTGTTCATCTTCTGAGTCGAGTTGCCGATGCCGGAGCTGATGACGTGGTGGTCTTGGCGTAGGCGGCCGACATTCTCTTTCATCTCAGCCATATCGTTTGCCAGCTGTGTATTCATTTCACGGGATGCGGCGAGTTCCTGGGAGATGTAGATGAGCAGTTCGCGCATTTTGTTTGGATCTTCTAATGGCATATCGTATGTATCGTTGGTCGCTACATCGGTTGTGCTAGAGGTTAAGCGGCTATCCTGCTGTTCTACGAGCTCTACGGCGATTTCTTCTAGAGGCTTGTCCGTATCACGTATCGTTTGGAGCGCTTCGATATCGGATTGAACGAAGACTCGTCTGGTGCCGTTCTTAAAGAACTCGTATCCGCTTCTTTCCAGTATCTGTCCATACTTCCTGACGGTCGGGGTGGCAATGTTCAGCTCTTCGGCTACTTCTTTCGTCGAATAAGCGCGTTCGTTCGGTTGTATATCGTGTCGCATATCGGACCTCCTCCTCTCTTAAATATGCACGTTTTGAAGCGCTTTTTCAAGAGTATATCGTCATACGATACAAGAAATTTTCAACTAACATATCGCGGGGCGATACGAGCATGCTTCTATGGTTTTTCTCTCCCCTTTCCGGGAATGTTTAGAAGAGGAAGATTGAAGGAGGAAACAGCATGGATACTTGTGTCATAGTATGGTTCCGCAAAGACTTGCGCGTCCATGACCATCAACCCTTAATCCGAGCAGCCAAAAGCAGCTTACCTGTTCTCGGTGTATATAGTTTTGATCCAGATGAATATAGCGATACGGCTTATGGTTTCACGAAAACCGACCTCCATCGCGCCCAGTTCATCCGCGAGAGTGTAACCGATCTACGCGATACCCTATCCGATATTGGTGTACCGCTCCTGATACGTCATGAACACCCAGCCAATACGTTCGCTTCCATCCGTAAGGAAATGAACATCGAGTCCGTATTTTTGCATGAAGAGATCGGCAGCGAGGAGCAACAGGTCGAACAAGCAGTACGCTCCGAGTTACCCGGTACGACCTTCGTCGTCGACCATGGCCACAACCTGTATCACCCAGACGATCTCCCTTTTGACATACAGGACCTACCCGATACCTTTTCACAGTTTAGAAAAAAGATCGAGAAAAACGGGACAATGGTGCGTCCATCTTTGCATCCGCCCAAACACGTCCAAGGCGCTGACCTACCCTTCAACCCCGGTGAACCCCCATCCTTATCAGAGCTTGGCCTGGAGGAGCCGGAGCGTGAACCGAGGTACAGAGGTGGATCCTCCAATGCGAGGCAACGCCTGATGGGATATGTGTTCGAGAAGGACCGCCTCCGAATGTACAAGGAAACCAGGAACGGCATGCTGAAGGAAGACGATTCATCCAAGTTTTCGCCATGGCTTGCGAACGGTTGCTTATCTCCTAAGATCGTGTACGAGCAGATTCTCAAATACGAGGCAGAGCGCGTAAAGAACAAGTCGACTTATATGCTCTACTTCGAGCTCTTGTGGCGGGACTACTTTCACCTCGTTCACAGAAAGCACGGCAACCGTATCTTCTTCCCTTCAGGATTACGAGATGTGGAAGTACCTTGGAATTACAACAAAGCGCATGCTGAAGCATGGCGTGAAGGAAAAACTGGCTACCCGCTTGTCGACGCTGCTATGCGCGAGCTGAAAGAGACCGGCTTCACCTCGAACAGAGCTCGCCAAAACGTAGCCAGCTTTTTCACGAAGAACCTCGGCCTTGACTGGCGGGAAGGCGCTGCCTGGTTTGAGTCTCAGCTTGTCGACCATGACGTGGCGAGCAACTACGGCAACTGGCTCTATATCGCAGGTGTCGGTAATGACGCCGTCCAGTTCCGGGCCTTCAACGTGGAAAAACAAGCAAAAGACTATGACCCTGAAGGCGCCTATTTACGTTACTGGCTGCCGGAATTGAAAAACGTACCTGCACCGTGGATCTTCAATCCGCGTGAGATGGGAATGGTTGAACAGGAACAATACGACGTCATCCTAGGAGAGGACTACCCGCTTCCAATCGTCGATTTACTAGCTGCGATGCAGGAGCGTAAGTCCGTGTTTTTGGACGCGATGCAGAACGAGTAAAGGTTTTGGCGCGATTTTCTCTATTTGCGCGCGACCCGACCAAAACCAGATACAAGCACAAAAAAAGCTCGCCCAAACAGGCGAGCTTTCTTCATTTCTGATATTCCTCTAACATATGAATCCGCTCCATCATCGTCGGATGACCATAATACAAGTACTTGATCACAGCAGGCGGATTCACATCGCTCAGGCCATTGACCGTGAGCTCCTGAAACGAGCCGATGGCGGCATCGACATCGCCAGTCATTTCAATCGCATATCGGTCTGCGTCCGCTTCCGCTCCTCTGGAGAACGTCATTTCTATCGGTTGCGCGACGAAGCTCAAGATCGATAACACGATGAACAGGACAGGTAAGCCTGCGATATCGGCAACACCCTTGATATTCATCCGCTTCCCATAGCGACGGAACAGCCACGTCAGAATCCTGTAAGTGAGGTACAGTCCGACGAAGCTCCCAGCTAATACGCCTACTAAGTTCCAGTATAGATGGTTCATCACGTAATGTCCGATTTCATGGGCCATGATGAACAGGACCTCGTTATCCTTAAGGCGAGTCAGCGTCGTATCCCATAGAACAATACGGAGACTCGAGCCAATTCCGTTCACGTACGCGTTCATGCTGTTGGTCTCTTCCGACATGTTGACTTCATACACTCGGTCAGCCGGCACCTCTGCTTCATCGGCAAGTGCGAGAATCTTTTCTTCCAATTGCTTATCTTGTAGTTCATAAAAATCGTTATATAGTGGATCAATAATGACAGGCTGAATGAACATCATGAGCGCGATAAACGGGATGAGGCCGATCCAGGCATAGAGCCACCACCGTTTTTCGAAACGCTGCATCAGTAAATAAAGCACGGTAATAAGCAGAGCCATCGTTATGTAGCCGATCCAGAAGCTGATCATCTCGTCGCGCATCCACCCGGAGAACGTGTCGGTGGAGATGCCGTATCGGACGGATAGGAAACGATATGCGTAATCAAACGGAAACGTCAGAAACCAGGAGAGACCGGACAATAGCAGGACATAGATCGGGATCGATACGATACGAAACCGTGAGATGCTCTCTCCGAACTTTTTGAAAAGGTGAGACAATCCGAACAGGAACACGCCTAGATAAATAATCCACTCCAAAGGAATCGTGGCAAGCGATAAGAAGTTCCGGTAGCGAGAATATTCCTGACTCAACTCGAGCTGACGGTCGGTCATAAAGGTGGCGGGATCGGCGGCAGAGCCTTGGTAAGCGGCCGGTACTCCGAAATCGGACCACTGGAACAAGTAGAGCCAGACGAGCAGGAGGTAGATCGGATATAGGATCAACGTCCACTTCACTATTTTCTTCTTCAAATGTCACACCCCCGTCCATTTTCTTCTATTGTACAAGTCTCCCCTCAAAATTAGAACTTATAACGTAAAAGAGGCTACCTGAAAAGGCAGCCTCATGAGATATTAATTATTGTTGAACTTCCAAATGAACGTTATCGAGCTCGATTGTATGCTCTTCTGCAAATTGTCCCATCAGATACTTCAAGGACACGGTCTCATTCTTCGGCATTTCAAACTCGTAGGTGAACGTTTCGAACTCATTAGATAGGGTGATAATTTTCTCTAGGTAACGAGAATATTGCGCATCCTCCAACGTGAATTCAATATCACGAGCGATAGAAGACCTAGCATCAAATGAAAGCTTGTACGTCACCCCTTTGGCTAGCTCCAGTCCAGGGTGCTCCGCTAACACGCTCCACGCTTCATTACCAGCGTTCGTAATATCGATTGTCAGCACTTCTTTTTGTACATCTACATTAGCATTAGCATCAAAGTGGATATACTCAGACCAGGCATCCATTCCGTTAGCGAAATCACCGTTGGTTAGTGGCGTCAGGTCAATGTTGTCGTAATCAACGTACGTAGACGTCTGCATTAATTCAACGTCGTCCATATAAACATCAGATGCCGACTGCCCCATATAAAACTTCAGCTGTCCCTCAAGGTCTGAATTCTCTGTCGTCATTTCAAATGGTACCGTGTATGTCTTCCATTCCTCTGTTAAGGAAACCGGTTTCGGTTCCGCGTAATTCTTCCTGTCTTGGCCGATGAATCCAACTTCTATTTCTCTTGCTTGCTCCGCTCGAGCTCGGAATGTCAGTTCATATGTGTTCCCTTTCAGGAATTGGAGACCAGTTTGTTGCAACTGGATATCTTCTTGGCTTTTGCCTTCTGCCTCGATGTCCATATGCATGACACGCTCATCTGGGTTCACGACTGCTTCCGCTTCTGCACCGTTTTGAACGATTGTATCCCAATAAGCTAAGCGTGTTGCGTCCCCTTGGTCAAACGTACCGTTGTAAACATGGTTCCCATCACCAAGCGGTTCTTTTTGAGTTGATTCTTCTTGTTGTCCCGTAATATCTTCTACACGTACATTGCCGATCCAAACTGGGTTCGCATTCGTTCCCATGTTGAATTCTAAGCGTGCAGCTAAGTCATTCTCTTGCTGGTGTGTAAACGTGTAGGAATAGGACTGCACGTCACTAGTCAGGTTGAACGTCTTCTCGCCGGAATAATTAGCATACCCGCGTTCCGATCCGCCAGATACTTTTGTCATCAGCGTACGGCTCGCATCCGTTTTGGCATCAAACGTCACTTCATACGTATGCCCCTGCATGATCGCAAGGTGCTGAATGAGTTGAAGCGACCATAGTGCATTACCGGCATTCGTGATTTCTGTCTTAGCGAACGTTTCGCCGTTCACTTCATCCGTCGCAATGCTTCCTACTCCGGCGAAATCAGGCAGCGTGAGGAAGTTCCAATACGTATCGTCCATCGTATCTGTGTTCTCGTCTACTACATTAAAACCTTCTTCGTAATTTTGATCATAGATTAGGTTACCGTCTTCTGTCGGCTGCTTCGCATCTTCTGGTAATGGTTCGATTTCACGTGTCGGCTCGACCGGCTCGCGGTAGTCGCGTCCTGTCAGTTCATAGGCACGCACATAGTCGACTTCCATTTGACCAGGGAATTCGGTTGTCGCATCCGGATCGCCACCATACCAGCCGCCTACTGCTAGATTCAGAATCATATAAAATTCTTGATCAAACGGTGCCGGGTACGTGTAGTTCGTTGCTTCATTCGTTCCCTTCGTGAACCAGTCGTTCAATGTCTGGTAGAGTTCGCCGTCTACGTACCAACGAATTTCACCAGGCTCCCATTCGATCGAGTACGTATGGAAGTCTGTATAGTCGCTGCCTTCAGGGAAGTGGTAATCCTTCGCTTTGTACGTGTTGTTCGGAAACTCTTCTCCGAAGTGTATCGCACCACCGATTGTATCGGTGTCACTCCCCGCTGCTTCCATAATGTCGATCTCACCGGAAGTCGGCCATTCACCATAAACGCTGTCTTCAGGCATCATCCAGAATGCCGGCCAGTAGCCTTGACCTTCCGGAAGCTTCATTCGTGCTTCGAACTTCCCGTACTTTTTACTGAACAAACCTTTCGTCTTCAGCTTTGCAGACGTATAATCATACGTTCCGAACTGATCAGTTGTTTGTTCTTTTTTCGCCTTGATGACAAGCTTTCCGTCTTCGATAAAGGAGTTTTCTTCAGAGTCCGTATAGTACTCCTTCTCATTGTTTCCCCAGCCTGGAGATACGCCGTCTCCATTCTCATCAACAATCCAGTTTCCAATGTCGTACGTCCATTTATCAGGGTCGATCTCTTCTGTTAAAAACTCATCGCTCCATACAAGCGACCAGTCAGAAGAATCCGTTCCAAACGCATAAATAGAAACTTGCCCAACATCAGAGTCCATCAATTTCACTGCGTTCTGCACCGTCTCATCAATATAAACGGTACCTTCCACGGTTACGGAATCAAGCACGACGCCTTCTGTTCCGATTCCTCTTGTAATATGAAGGTCACCTTTGATCGTGACATCCTTCAATGTGACACCAGGTCCACTGATCAAAGCGTTTCCTTCTACCGTTTGGTCGCTGTACGTTCCTTCGGTGTACACACTTTCCGCTAATTCGTTCGCATAATGTACCGCATCCTTAAGCTTTAGAGGCTTATTCGCCTTCTTTGCATCAGGCCATTCTACAGTCGGAAAAACATAGGAAAGTACTTCTAATGCTTCCCCTTGCTTCATCACAGACTTTTCATTCGCCTTGAAATCCGGCAGATATCCATTCGATTCTGCAATTTCAAGTGCATCCCCTTCACCCTCTGACACCCCGATCCATTGATTCACCATATCGATAAATGCCAGTTTAGACATGGCAGCATTGGATTTAGGTGGGTAGAACGATTTTTCTTCCAGCCATCCCAAAGAATCGTCTTTCTTCTCAGCAAATACAGCTGTTGTTCCAACCAACGACAGGGTCAGAACCATACAGAGTAACAGAAATTTTCTCAAAGGATTACCTCCTAAAGATTTTAGGAAACCGGTTTCGTAAAAGACGAAAAAAAATCGTGGATGTTATTTTTCTATGTAGATCGCCCATCCAGAAAGCGCTTTCCTGTATAGTTGTGTTTTATCGTACCACAATAGAACGCTCTTTCAAGAAAAAAATTCTGACAAATCAGAAGTTGGTACAAAAGAAGCACATACAAAAAAGGACTTGGTTTTACCCAAGCCTCTTTAAAAACGTTTCTCCATTCTAATATCGGACCACTTCTTCCCGTCCCAATAGGTAAACTCCTTCAACCTGCCAATTTCCTTATATCCAAGTCGTGAATAAAGATGGTGAGCCCGGGTATTGAATTCAAACACCCCAAGTTCGATACGACTCAGTCCGTGATTTTGGATTTCCTCCTCTAAGAATTGGACGGCCTTAGCCCCAACGCCACGTCCGCGCCCAGTAGATTCTCCGATTGTAATACCAATCCATGCTGTACCTTCTTCTCTTTTCAGTAAGTGGGGAGGGTCCACCATGTAATTCATTTCCCCTACAAGCTCACCGTCTACGTTGATCAGGTAATAGAAATGGTTCTTCAGACGTTCCCTTAAGTCTTCCAGTGTTACAGAATGACGCTTTTCTAAATCCTCTTTTGTGTGATGAGGACGTGTTAATGGAATCAGCTCCGCATTATTTTCCCAGCGGGTAAAAGCATCCGCGTGCTCATGTTTCGGTTCGGTCAATGGTAGGAATTCGATCGTCATCTCAGCTCTCCCCTTTCAAAATAAGGTGTTCAGGTGAATCAGGAATCTCGTTCAGGCGTTTATGAAGAAAAGTGGGTCTTATGTCATAATGGTGCAAGTCACGAAGGGGCAGCCACTGATAAATCAAACGGTCTCCCTCTTTCCCTGAGAATGGTTCGGTTTGTACTTTTCCTTGTTTCCGTTGAACCAAGTAATAGAATGCGAGCTCATGCAACGGTTGTTGCTTGTATGTAAAGAAGTTCTCTGTGACCCAAAGTGTGGATGCAACGGTGATGTCCTCTCCCAATTCTTCTCGCCACTCTCTTACAATACTTTCGTTCGTTGACTCGCCGATCTCGACGCCACCACCAGGGAGCGCCCAATAGCTATCCTTTTGCTGACGGTGGAAAAGAATATGATCATCCTCTATTAATATGCCAGCCGCTCGATAATTGAATCTTGTCTGCTCGATTTGAAAACGAATGTCCATTCTCATCCCCCTTTCACTCTATTATATCGAATTCTAAACAAACGGGTTGTCATTTTGACCGATTCGTTATATACTCTACATGTGAATCATTTCACAATATCACCTTGGGCTAACCAAGTTTTTTAATAGCACCTATTGTGAAATGTTGAGCAAATGATTGGCAATCTTTTTTTAGAGAGATAAAATGTATTTATAAATTATCATGTGAATCATTTCACATAAATCATCTAGGAGGTAACACATCTATGAAAATCGCTGTTATTGGAAGTACGCACGCAGGAACCGCAGCAGTGAAAAACATGGCTCACTTGTACCCGGAAGCTGAAATTACAGTCTATGAACGAAATGACAATGTATCTTTCCTATCTTGCGGATTAGCGCTTTATGTTGGGGGCGTCGTCGAGGATCCCCAAGGACTTTTCTATTCTTCTCCAGAAGCATTGCAAGAGCTTGGCGTAACGATGAAGATGCAGCACGATGTGGAAGAGATCGATACAGAAAAACAGACGATTAAAGCGACCAATCTAGTTACAGGAGAAAACGTACTGGATTCGTACGACAAACTCATTATGACGACTGGATCATGGCCGGTCACTCCGAATATTGAAGGGATTGATCTTGGGAATGTCTTACTTGCGAAGAACTACAATCAAGCAAATACCATTATCGACCGCTCCAAGGATGCTACAAAAGTGACCGTTGTCGGAGGAGGATATATCGGTGTCGAGCTCGTAGAAGCTTTTGAAAAAGCGGGAAAAGACGTAACCCTCATTGACGGGGCGGACCGTATTTTAAATAAATATCTGGATCCTGAATTTACAGATCAAGTAGAAGAAGACTTTCGTAATCGTGGTATCACACTTGCGATGAATGAAACGGTGCAACGCTTTGAGGGAGAAAGTGGCAACGTTCAGCGTGTCCTCACCAATCAAGGCAGTTATGAAGCAGATCTTGTCATTATGTGTGTCGGCTTCCGTCCGAACACAGGATTAGTGAAAGGCAAAGTAGACATGCTTGAGAATGGTGCAATTAAAGTGGATGAATATATGCAGACAAGTGATGCGAACATTTACGCTGCAGGAGATTGCTGTGCGGTGAAATACAACCCGACTGGAAGTCATGCTTACATCCCACTTGCTACAAATGCTGTAAGGATGGGAACGCTAGTCGCACGAAACGTGATGGGACCGACTATGAAACACGTAGGCACGCAAGGAACGTCCGGTTTGCATATTTATGATTTAAACATGGCTTCTACCGGGTTAACAGAAACATCAGCTTCTATGATGGATATTCATGTGAAAAGTGTCACAATCGAAGATAGCCACCGTCCTGACTTTATGCCGACAGCAGAGAAAGCGAAGATGAAAGTAACGTATGATCCGGCTACCCATCGTATTCTTGGGGCACAGGTGATATCCAAAGCCGACCTCACCCAGTCAATCAATACGCTGAGTGTTTGTATTCAAACTGGCATGACGGTGGATGAACTCGGGTTTGTCGATTTCTTCTTCCAACCGCATTTCAACCAGCCATGGAACTTGATCAACCAAGCGGGACTCGCCGCAACACAATAAAAAGAAGCTGCCTGAGCGACTCAGGCAGCTTTTTCTATTTAAGGTTAACGTCTCTTTTTATGATAGTCCTTGTGACTTTTCGTCTGACGTAAGTGTTTTTGAAGTTCATCCAAAGGGATTCCATCTACAAAGCAATCTCTTCTAATCATCTCATCGAAGGCGGGGTTCCTTTCCAACGGCGACCGACTGGCTTGACTCGTCTTTAGCTCAGGCATTGGAATTACCTCCATCTCTTGTATTAAGATGTAAATACCTCAGAATGGACAATGTTAAACACAAAATCACGATATATAATAATTTATGAAACGATGCAGGTGTTTATGACGAAACGGTACCGAAACGATTGTGGATACGTTCGGTTACTGTATCAATATCTTTACTAGCAACACCATAATTGGTAACAAACCGGATGGTGTATGGACCGTACTTTACTGCTTTTATCCCTTCCTCTTCTAACGCTGCTAGGAAAGAATCAGCATCATGACCAGCTTCTTTTACATTTACCAGTACCATATTCGTATCGACCTGCTCCTCTAAAACCAATCCTCGCCCGTTCGCTAAGCCATCAGCCAATCGTTTGGCATGATCATGATCTTCCTTCAGACGATCGATCATTTCGGTAAGGGCGATGAGTCCTGGGGCTGCGATCATGCCGACTTGACGAAGTCCGCCTCCTAGACGTTTCCTCCATTTGCGAGCCCGTTGAATAAATTCAGAAGAACCTGCGATAATTGATCCCACAGGCGCACCGAGACCTTTGGATAAACAGACTTGAACGGTATCGGTCTGAGCAGCATACCGTTTCAAAGACACACCGCTAGCAACGGACGCATTAAACAAACGCGCTCCGTCTAAGTGGACGGGGATACCATGTTCACGAGCGACTTCATATATTTCCTGCATATTCTCAAGCGGAACCACTACACCGCCCGCTTTATTATGCGTGTTCTCCAAACAGATCAGTCCGGTTTCTGGGAAATGGATGTCCTCGGAACGAATGGCTCCCCTGACATCATCCGGAGCCATTGCGCCACGCTTCCCTCGAATCGTACGTGGTTGAACCCCAGCAAAGGCAGATATCGCTGCCCCTTCATATACGAATAAATGGGCATTCTCCTCCATAACGATTTCATTTCCAGGCTGACAATGCGTGAGCACAGCAATTTGGTTACCTTGTGTGCCGCTTGTGACAAACAATGCCGCCTCTTTCCCAAGCATCTCGGCTGCGGTAGCTTCAAGCCTCGTGACCGTCGGATCTTCCTCATACACATCATCGCCGACTTCTGCTTCAAATGCTGCCTGACGCATCGCTTCTGTCGGTTTTGTTACGGTATCACTTCTAAGATCGATCATATGTATCTCCTCCTTAACTCTATTGTACGAAAAATAGACAGGGAAGCAATTATCGCTAAAACATGATATCCTTAACAAATAAAGTTATATTAATATATTAAAATGAATAATTATAAACACGAAACGACAAGAAATTGTTTTCTTTGACACTTTAGTGGGAAAGAATACCTCTATGGGGCAATAGTAATTTTTAACCAGTACTAGTATTATTGTCTTAAATCCAATAGTTTTATGTGGGTGATAAGTAATGGATTTTGTACAGTCATTTACATTCTCAGAAGAAGAACTCCAGGATCTCATTTACGCAATTGAAACAACGCTAGGAGAACAGGATTTTGGCGCATCGTACGAACGATCCGTAAGATTGGAAGAAACGTTACGCCTTCTAAGAATCCACTCACAGAAGCATGACCAGGAAAAAACGAGGAAAAAAGAGTTGTTGTCACACAGAGAGCGGGAAATTTTCAATTTGTTGATGTCTGGTAAGTCAAATGATGAAATCGCGTCCTCTACTCATATATCGGAACAAACGGTAAAATCGCATTTGAAGAACATTTACAGCAAGTTAAACGTAAAAAACAAAGTAGAATTGATTCTAACCTATTACGTGCCACAAACCTAAACCAAATAGAAAAAGGCAAACCAATTGAAAAATTGGGACGCAAAGCCACGGGTCTACGGTAGCAGTGCTACTAAGATCGCCGGGCTACCTAAGGATGATGCGAGCGCATATGACCTCATTCTTATGGGGTCATTTTTTATACGCTTTTTTAAGGAAAGGAGGAAAAACTTAGTGCCAATCACCGATTTATTCGTCGATGAAACGTTCACTCATTATTTTCAACCCATCTATCACTTATCCCATTGGGAACCGATAGGGTATGAAGCTTTGTTTCGTTCAAACATAACCGAGACGCCTCCAGAAGCCTTTCAGCTTGCTAAGACACACTCCAGACTTCATGAATTGGACCTTATGTCTATTGGAAAAGCGATCCGCACTTTCTTTCATAACCGTAGCACAATGTTTCGCAGTAAACAGCTGTTTGTGAACATTTTCCCGTCTACTGTCCTTCATTCCGATTTCCTGCCGTTTATGAGAAGTCAGACTCATGACCTATCCTACTTAGTTCTCGAGATTAACGAATCCGAAAAAGTTGAATCCCTATCCAAATGGAGCTCCACCGTAGAAGAGCTGAAGGAAATGGGAGTCAAGATTGCACTCGATGATGTTGGAAAAGGGTTCTCAGGAATCGAGAGTATTATACAACTGAAACCTCACTACATCAAAATCGACCGTCATTTAACGCAGAATGCGCACCGTAACCGTGAGAAACAGGCATTCATCGAACTCGCTCTTCAATTCTGCCGCAAGTTCGATATTAAGATGATTCTCGAAGGAATCGAACACGACGACGAACTGCAGCTCGCCAAATCTTTACGCGTTCCATTTGCCCAAGGCTATGCCATTGGGTATCCAGAACCATTACTATCACATGCGAGGTGAAGAGGATGTATTACTTAATTTTCTACGAAGTGGTCCTGAATCTTGTATTTCTAGCCGTTATTTTCATCAGCCAGAAGAAGGTCCGGAAGCTAAAAGCACAAATCGCCGGATTAAATGAGGAAAAGAACCGCCTATCTCTAAAATACAATAAAGAAATGATGTACGACCAAAGAAGCAACTTCCGCCTGGAACTGCAAAAAGAAGCGAAGTTATTCATCGAATCGATCGATGGAGACAAAGATGGCCGTTTGACCGGTAAAATGATTAATGGAAACATCGAGAACATAAGCGTTTCCGGCATAAAATTCACTTGCCCATACAGCTTGCCTGTTGAATCGAATATTATGGTGAAGTGTGTGTTCACCTTAGGCAGTACTGGATTCCACTTAGATGCGGCAATCGTCCGTAAAGAAGAAAGCATTAAGAAAAAACAGAAAGTCTATGGTCTTAAATTCATGAATGTCGGACACCGAGAGCTTGAACGACTTAATGTAGAGATCCGTAAACTGGACGCACAGAAACGAAACAAAGTAACGAAAATATCGTAACACGGTTAATAGAAGCGGCTTATTTGTCGCTTCTATTTCCATTTTTCTGCATTCCCTCCGCATCACTCGCTTAAACTTTCGAATGTCGTTAATTTCCTGAGCAGGTCTCTGTTTATTCCCCCCTCATTAATCGCTGAAAAAGAGATTAAAACGTGTCCACATGTGGAAAACAAGACTAACGAAAATAGTTACTCACATTTGTCCACAGGTTTATGCACAACTATTGTCAATTTTCTAATATACACAGGTTTTCCCACTCTGTAAACAGGTTATACACAGAAGTTATCCACATATACACAAATCAATAACGTATATGGTATCAGAATCCCTGTTCGCCACCATATATGGGATTTATCCAGAGGTATATTCACAGGGTGTGGATAGTTTATTTAAATAAAAAACTCTCCGGGTTATCAGCCCAGAGAGTTTTTCTTATTCTTGTGATCCTAATGTTAAGGTCACCGTATTCTGTTCTCCATCTCGGTAAAAAGTGATTTCAAGCTCATCACCAGTATCTTTTTCTTCATACAAGTACTTGCGTAAATCGATGATGTCGTTTACGGCTTGTCCGTCTAATTGCGTGATGACATCCAGCGGCCTGAGTCCTGCCTTAGCAGCCGGAGACATCTGACTGATACTGCGGATATAGAGCCCACCCTCTACGTCTTCTGGAAGGTTCAATGTATTTCTCCACTCAGAAGTCGGTACTTCATTCAATCCGTACGCTTCTATTCCAATGTATGGACGAGTCACTTGCCCCGTTTGTTCGAGTTCGCTGATGATTGGCTTTGCTGAATCGATCGGGATAGCAAATCCGATCCCTTCGACAGCTGAACGGGCAATCTTCATAGAGTTAATTCCGATTAACTGTCCTTCTATGTTGATGAGGGCACCACCGCTGTTGCCTGGGTTGATTGCTGCATCTGTCTGGATGACCTCTGCCTGCCAATCTTCCATACCATCGCCGTTGAAGTCCTGAGGAATCGCTCGCTCTCTTCCACTAATGATCCCTTTCGTAACAGATCCTGAGAACCGTAGTCCAAGTGGGTTACCGATTGCAATGGCTGGTTCTCCGACTTGCAAGTTATCAGAGGACCCAAGTTTGATCGGTTCTCCAACCTTATCCGCCGGCATCTTCAGAACAGCCAAATCCGTAAACAAATCTCCTCCAACAAGGGAGGCGGTCACTCTTGTTTCATCAGAAAGGACAACTTCGATCTCGTTGGCTCCCTGTATCACGTGCTGGTTTGTTACAACGTAAGCATTGCCATCTTCTTTCTTATAGATAACCCCTGAGCCGACTCCTGCTTGTTGGGGATCTGTTGATCCGTTTTCGTTCCAGAAGTCCCTCTGTGTTTGTAAATTGACCACCCCAACAACAGAAGTCGATACTTCTTTCACGATATCTGTAATTTGAGTGTTCACATCGACTTGTACGGTCTTTGCCGTGTTCGTCAAGCTTTGGTCATCTTCCACGAGGCCGCTCTCATCTTCTGGGATGGTAATGTCATATGGTAGTAGTTCCGTTTGCACCAGTGCTGGGAGCGCCAACAATATCAATACGGCACCGAGGATGACACCAACGACTGTCGGCATGATCCACCGCCCTTTTTGTTTCTGACGCTGGGTGGCTGGTGAATGATCATCGTAGTAACCCACGCTTTTCACCTTTCCTTTCTTCTCCATCAATGAATTATCTACGTTATTATTTCCTTTTCCTTATGAAAATAAAACGTGCTTACACTTCATAGATTGGAGTGGCTTCGCTCGGGTCTGTGTCATGCAGTTCCAGTCGTGAACCTATCTGAAAACCGCGTTCTTCTAAGGTGTTTTTGACAGACATCCGTGCTAAGTCTTTCATATTGTTATCAAGACTTAAGTGGGCTAAATAGATCCGCTTCGTCTGATCGGTTAGAATATCGGTTAATGCCAGGGCACAGTCCTCATTCGAAACGTGACCTGAGTCGCCTAGAATACGACGTTTTACACTCCAAGGATATCTCCCCATGCGTAGCATGCTGACATCATGGTTGGATTCGAAAATATACGCATCCGCGCCTTCCACCGTCTTTTTGATCCGCTCGGACACATAGCCGAGATCCGTGACGAGAGCTACTTTCTTCCCGTCCTGATGGAACGTGTAAAACATCGGATCTGCCGCATCATGCGAGACAGCGAACGATTCGACATCGATGGATCCGAAGCTTTTCGTCTCTTCCATGTTGAAAAGGAACTTCTGATCTGTCGAAATCTTACCGATTTGACCGTCCAACGCATTCCACGTTTTTTCGTTCGCATAAATAGGGAGATTGTATCGACGTGCCATGATCCCTAAGCCTTTAATGTGGTCACTGTGCTCATGGGTCACGAGGATTCGGGAAAGCTCGCTTGGATCCAAATTCACTTGCTGCATCAACTGTTCGATCTTTTTACCACTAAGTCCTGCATCGACGAGGATTTTTTCCTCACCAGACTCTATATAAAAAGCATTCCCTGTACTGCCGGAAGCTAGTACACTAAAACGTAAAGTCATTCTTCAGACACTCCTGTTAGGAAAAGGTTATTCATCTTGGGTGTTTTCTTCTTCAAACGTATAGTCTCGAAAGTCAAAAGCCTGCTTCATATCTTCGATAAAATCATCTTCAGATACCTCAATGATCTCTCCGCTGATTGCGAAAGCGAAGTAGGACTCTTCGTCATTCACAACAATTTTCCACGTCGGCTCAAAGAGCTGTGGTCCAATGTTTTCGCTCGGATTCAAGGCATTGTAATAGCCTACTTGCATTGAAGTGATCTCATCGCCAGATTGAATGTATCCATTTTCCGAAAGCTGGTTGATGATGGTCACTTTAGAGGTCAACCGACTAGATTCACTCGCTGCCTCTTCTTCCTCTGGTAAAGACAACAGAGTCGCCACATAGTCAGTGATGGCTCCCTCCTCAATCCTCACCATCAATAGTCCACCCTGGTTAAAGTAGACCGTCCGGTTATTGACCTTCTGGAAAAAGAGAGCGACGCCTTCCTCTTCATTATAGCCCCAATAAGAGTACTGGTCAGCAAAAGGTACGACCTGTGCAACCTCGCTTATGATGGCATCACTTGAACCATCCGTTAACTCTGCTGGTTCCTCTAGGCTCGCCATCAAGACGCCTTCTGTTTCAAGTAAGTCAATCTGTTGGCTGCCGTCCTCTTCTAATTGTTTAATCTGGCTTCGCACACGATCAGAAAACGCTACATCCTCCGAGGAAATACGGGAAACGGTCGGTGCCTCTTCATTCAGGATATCATCAGAAAGTTCAATACCACGATTCTCTAAGCGATCGATAATCTGTTCACTCTCTATCGTAAGCTGCCTTACCCCTGAATCACTTTGTTTTTCTAAAAATACTTGGAGCAAAAAGAGGTCGAGGATTAGAAAGCTCAGTATAAATAACGTTTTAATTTGTCCCCATTGCATACACTCTTTCCCCCATTACGATACTTGTTGATTTTGAGAGACATCTTCTTTGAAGAGTGGCTCCCATGTGCCGTTTTGCTTGATGTACCACATCGGCTTCAGGTTATAGACGAGACTGCTGCTCTGCTCTTCTAACGTATAGCCGACCTTGATATCATCCACTTGACTAATGTCTACGCTGTCTTGTCCATTCAAATACGAAAGCACCGCTTCTCCCGACTTCAGTGTAGAAGTCGAAAGTGGACCCTCAGGCAAAGATAAGAATTTCACGAGCGGGCGGTTATACTCCTGGATGTCCCGCTGTTCGTATTGTAAGAAAATCGTCGCTAACGGATGGCCCATGATTTCAAGACCATTGAAATAAATATGATACTCCACACGACCAGTGTCAGTGGACAGCTGGCTTAGACGGAAATCGTTGGTCCAACCGTTGTGATTGTTCAAGTCTTCAATACTTTTGGTCAACATATCGAAGGCATCCAAACCGATTTGGTTGGTGGAGTTGAGAATAGCGAATTGATACGTCATATATTCTTCATTATTCAACACTTCCAGTACACGCTTGGAATCGGAAATCCGCTGTCCGGAACTTCCTTCATAGCGTTGTACTTCCGCTGGGAACAAGTAGTTACGGAGCGGCAGTACGTTCACAGACTCCGTTTGTAGCACTTCTTGAGGATAAGCGACCGCTTCGCGCGGAATGAAAATATCATCGATAAAAAGTTGATCCCCAGGTTTCGCCACCCTAATTTGTTCTTTTAACTTCTCTTTCGTTTCCAACTCATCAAAGACGATGGTTCCCGCATTCTGGTTAATCGTCCCTTTGAATTTAGCTGGGTTCACGTCTTCTTCGCTATCAATTGCCCATAGATTGTAGACATTACCGTCGCCATCACTCTCTGTCTGGGTGATGAACAGACGGTCGAACGACTGGTTCGTTGCTAACTGTGTATCATCTGAATACGCAAAGATAGAAGAAAGAGTACGCATCGGAACTTGCGTAGGGAAAATGATTTCCACATAGTTTCGCCCTTCCAAGTCTGGCGTAGAAGGGTTCAGGTTCGATGGTACGAGTCTCCAATCCTGCATGTTTTGATAGATCAGCGTTTGGTCTTGTGGGTCCTGATACGAATAGTGCCGCCCTGCTTCATGGAAGACAAACTGAGACGGCTGAACGAGCTCGGAAAGGGACATCTCTGTACCTTTATCAAGCTTCGTCTGGCCAATAGACTCACCCGTCTCTTCCACTTCCGTTTTCGGCTGATAATTCCATAAGGCGACGGATAACAACAAGCTGAAAGCAATCAGAATAACCAAAATCACGGACTTCATTGTTTCGACTTTCATGAATGATCCCCCCGGTTCTGGTTCATAAGAGGAAGGGTAAATAGAACCGATGTCCCCTTACCTTCTTCACTCTCCGCCCATATCTTCCCGTGGTGGGCATCAATCATTTCCCGGGCAATGGCAAGACCAAGTCCGGTTCCTCCCATTTCTCTCGTTCGTGATTTATCGACACGATAGAAACGATCGAAGATTTTATCTACGGTGTCAGGAGGCATACCGATCCCTTCATCGCTTATACTGACTCGTAATTGTTTCCTTGTTGAGTGAGCAGAAAAGCGGACCGTCCCTCCTGATGGAGAGTACTTGATCGCGTTAGAAATAACGTTATCTAACACTTGTGTGATTTTATCTTCATCGATCCACACATAGATCGGACGCTTCGGAATGTTTCGCTCGAAGGTCATGTTCTCGTCTTTGTTCATCTCAAAGCGATCGACGACACGATTGAAGAAATCGGTGAAGTTGACGCGCTTCTTCATGATGCTCGTTTCTTTATGATCCATTTTAGTCAGCTGCAGCAAGTCATTGACAAGGCGGATCATGCGGTCTGTTTCGTTTTGAGTGACATCAAGGAACCTCGGAGCAATTTCCGGGTCCTGCCAGGCTCCGTCATTCAGCGCCTCAATATAGCTGCGCATCGTAGTCAGTGGTGTCCGTAACTCATGGGATACGTTCGAAACGAACTCCCGACGTTCCTGCGCTACTCGTTCTTGTTCTGTGACATCACTGATTACGAGAATGAAGCCATTCATTTCGTGGTTTTCGTCCTCGACAATCGAGAAGTTCGCCTTGATCAACAAATGCTGGTCTTCACTGCTCAAGTCAACGACCATGGAACCAGCTTGCTCCATATCGGCAATGTCCTCTATTTGGTCATTGATATCGAGCACATCCAAGAGCGACTGCCCTTGCACTTGTTCGAAAGTATGCCCGATCAACTTAGAAGCTGGCGCATTCATCAGCGTGATCGCTCCGACTCGGTCCGTTGCAATTACACCATCCGACATGTTGGAAAGCACGGAACTTAGCTTGCGGCGCTCCCCTTCAGTCGTTGCTTGGGATAACCTCAATTTATCGTTCAGGTCATTGAAGGTGATGCCCAACTGGCCGATCTCGTCATTCCCTTTGACATCGACCTTTTGTGAAAAGTCCCCCGTCGCCATCACTTGTGCCTGCTTCTTCATCTCCGTAAGCGGCTTCGTGATCGTTCGGGCAACTAGAATACCTAATAAGGCCGTGACCGTAATAGCAAGGAGGGTTCCTTTTGTGAAGATGCCGTTGATGTCCTGCATCTGCTCATAGACATCGTCCATTTGAGCAGTGTAGTACAAGGCACCGACGGTCTGGTCCCCGTCATCGACAATTGCTTTCGCACCAGACAATACCTGTCCCGAAATAGTCGGGTCGGTATTCCCGAGAAGACTTACTTTGACAATCCGCGAATCAGATACGATTTCCCCTACTTGAGCGGTCGTGTTCCCGTAGGCGGCAATTACCGTACGGTTTTCGTCCATAACAAGTAGGCTGCTGATATCTTGACTGCGGCCGTTCGCTTCTGTGAATTCATAAATCAATTGTTCGACTTCTGCTTGAAGGGAGATTTCCCCTTCCCCGCGCTCTGCTTCGAACGCATTTTGAAGGCTGAACGTCAACGAGTTCAGCCTGTCATTAATAGAGCTTGTGAATTGATCTTTCAACTGTTCTTCTAATTTATCGACAAAATAAAACCCGATGACCTGGATGCCTAACAGGAGTAGTAAAATGTACACGATAATAAATTTCAGCCGGACCGACTGAAAGAAGCCAACCTTTTTCATGCAAAGCTTACTCCTGCTCTGGGTTTCTTAAATAGTATCCTACACCGCGGCGTGTAACGATCCACGTTGGATTACTCGGGTTCTCTTCAATTTTCTCACGCAGACGACGGACGGTTACATCGACCGTACGTACATCTCCGTAGTAGTCATATCCCCAAACTGTCTCCAATAAGTGTTCACGTGTCATCACTTGTCCAATGTGACGAGCTAAGTAGTGGAGCAGTTCAAATTCACGATGGGTAAGCTCAATATAGTTGCCATCGCGCGTCACCGTATACGCATCAGGGTGGATCGCAAGGCGGCCGATTGAGATATCTCTCGGCTGATCCGCATTGTCTTCCGGCTCTTGCTGCTGGCGGCGAAGGTTCGCTTTGACACGCGCAATCAGCTCACGGTTACTGAATGGTTTCGTCACGTAGTCGTCCGCTCCCATTTCAAGACCGAGCACCTTATCGATTTCAGCATCTTTCGCTGTAAGCATAATAATCGGCATGTTATGTTTTTTACGTACTTCACGACATACTTCGTTTCCGTCTTTATTCGGAAGCATGATGTCTAGTAAAATCAGTTCGGGTTGTTCTTCGTCTGCTTTGGCGATTGCCTCATCCCCGTCATACGCGCAAACGACTTCATACCCTTCTTTCTCTAAGTTGAATTTCAATATATCCGCAATTGGTTTCTCATCATCTACGACTAAGATCTTTTGTGCCATCGAATGTCACATCCCTTTCGCAAGCTTCGATTCTTTCCCTCATTTTAACTCATTTTCAACCAAATGTCTTATCTCATTCCATTTGCTCGAAAAAACCGCCATGATCCTCGATCATGACGGCCTCTTCTTTAAAGATAGTCCATCGGGTTTTTGACTGCTCCATTTTTGTGAATTTCAAAATGAAGGTGAACACCGGTTGAGTTTCCAGTTGTCCCCATTACACCAATGTCGCTGCCCTTTCTGATAGTTTGTCCTACCCGAACATCTATCGACGACAAGTGGGCGTATACGGTTCTATATCCATTATTGTGATCGATGACCACTTTGTTCCCGAACCCACTCTGGTATTCTGCTGTCACAACCGTTCCGTTATCGGCTGCACGTATCGAGCGATTGGTTACACCAGCAATATCAATCCCTTTATGCTGGCGACCCCAGCGCTTTCCTTTATAACTGGTGATCGTTCCACCATGTGCCGGCCACTTGAACGACCCTGTGCCGACGGACGGGTCTTTCGTTCCCTTCAGCACGACTCGCTTAACAGGCTCTTTCTCAACGGTTTCTTTAATCACTTGTTCGTTCTTTTCTTTCCCGTTTTCGATTGTTTTCACATACTCTACGGTCTTTTCACCATCGGAACCGGACTCTTTCACTTTCGTTTCCCCTTGGTACAAATCTTCGGATTTTATAACTTCTTTTTCCCGTTTAATCTCTTCAGTACGAATGCCCTTTTCCGTTACGATGACATCCGCGAGCGGAGAAAGTTTCACTTCTTTTTCAGAAGAAGAACCTTCAGACGACCGGGTACTCATTAGTTGATCACTAGACAGGTGAATCGTCTTCTTTCCTGTTTGAAGTGCCTGCAGCGCTTCGTCTACGGATGCCACTTTTTCTGGGTCCATCATTTTCGGTTCATAAGATACGGGCTCTGAAAGTTGGACATCTACGATTTCAGATTCATCCACTGCTAGTTCGACTTCTTTTCCTTCTGACTTACGCTCTTCTACCTTTTTCAGCATCGCGGGCTTCACGAATTCTGCCTTCCATTTATCGATCACGTTCTCTGCCGATTCTTCGCTCGGTAGATAGGCTACCGTTTCGTCGTCTATTTCAAGCTCTACTGCCTTCACGTCGACTGTCAATTCTTTATCTAAATAGGAGAGAACCTTCTCCTCTGTATATTCGGGTGAAAACGCACGCTCTTGTTCAAAGGAGATCTCTTCAGCCGTATTAAACTGCCAGTCTCCATATTTATCTTCCGCACTGCTTAATTGATCTTCGATATAAGAATGCACAATCTCTTTATCTTCTACGGTGCCTATAGGTTTATCATCAACATACACGTGGTATGTATCTTCTATAGTGCTTTCGGCATATACGGTCCCTACACCGATCAATATTCCGAACAATGCAACAACGGACGTTTTCTTTCCCACTCCTTTTCTTAGTTTCATTCCCTGCTCCTCCTGTGTTTGTTAACCATTTTTTCTCTCTATTTATAAAAACTATGGTCTATTTCATACTCTCACAATTTATCATAATAAGATTTTGCTTCATATAGAATTCAATAGATGTAAAGAAGATATAATATTCCTTCCATTTTCTCGTAAAAGATTATAAATATGACATGGAAAATTAATCATTGATTAGATAAAAAGGACAAAACAACACAAAAAAACGTCCACATTTCTGTAGACGTTTTTCATAAAAGTGGCTCGGGACGGAATCGAACCGCCGACACACGGATTTTCAGTCCGTTGCTCTACCGACTGAGCTACCGAGCCATGTAATGAAATTATTAGTGGCGGTCCGGACGGGACTCGAACCCGCGACCTCCTGCGTGACAGGCAGGCATTCTAACCAACTGAACTACCGGACCAGACGGTTTGTGCCAACCGCAACGATATTTATAGTATCACATCCTAAAGAGGGGTGCAATAGATTTTTTCAGTTTCCTGACAAATTCCTATGTAACTACTACATAATTTGCCTCCATACCATCATAAAATAATAGAGAAAGGAGGAACTGTGGTGAAGGTGATCCTGAAACGAACATTAATTTCCTGTGTACTTATTCTCCTCATTCTCATTGGATTTTTAAAGATTAATCCGCCACTCGCTTATGGATCCGTCGGAACGACCAGTGATCAACACTCGATTATCGTAGCGTTAGGGAACAAACATGTATTTGGAAGCATACGAATTCAGCAGGTGGCCATCAACGGAACGAGTCAACCTTCCAACATTCATCTACAAGTGAGCGACGCGGGAAGTGGCTTCATTATGTCTGACTTAGCAGCCACTACAAACAAGAGAATGTCGGAAGACTTCTCAGCCATCCGACTCCTTCCGAATAGCTCTCCACACGCCAAAGAGCCTGTCCGTTCATCTCCTAAGCACACCATTTACGGACTTAGCATCTCAGAGAACGCTCCGATTCAAAAGATTGATGTGACGTACACGTATTTAGGCCTTACTTTTCAAGAAACGATCCAGATCTAATCTGTGAAATTATTCATCTTTTGTAAAAGAGTAGAGGGGTGATCCGCTTGGAGGATCATCTCTTTATTATTCTCTGGGACAAAACCAGCTTCAATCGCATGTTCCACTAACCTAATCAACGGGCTGTAGTACTCCTCGATATTGAATAACGCAAGCGGCTTCGTATGTAACCCGATCTGAGCCCAACTGATCACTTCAAATAGCTCTTCGAACGTACCAAAACCCCCGGGTAGAGCGATATAGCCATCTGCTAATTCACTCATTTTGGCTTTCCGCTCATGCATGCTTGCGACTTGGATCAATTCAGTCAGCCCTGTGTGAGCCACTTCTTTTTCAAACAAATGGGTCGGCATCACACCGGTCACTTGACCTCCTCTGTCTAATATTTCATCAGCCAAGACTCCCATCAATCCACTTTGGGCTCCTCCATAGACTAAAGACAGTCCTTGATCTACAAAGGCTTGTCCGAGAGCTTTCGTTTGTTCTGCAAATGCCTCATTGTTTCCTTTACTGGATCCTGCGAATACACAAATTCGTTTCACATGAAACACTCCTTTTTCTCTATGATAATCAAAACACGCCTAACTTAACAAAGTTAGGCGTGTTTTGTATTATTCACTATATACGCTGCGGACGACGTTAGTCTGATTTCGATCAGGACCAACAGAGAAGACAGACAAAGGAATGCCTGTAAGTTGAGAGACGCGCTCGATATAATGACGAGCATTCTCAGGCAAGTCACCAAGTGTTTTAGCACCTGTAATATCTTCGCTCCACCCTGGCATTTCTTCATATACCGGCTCACATTCAGCAAGCACTTTAAGACTAGCAGGGAACTCTTCTATTAATTCCCCTTTATAACGATAAGCGGTACAAATCTTCAACGTTTCGATACCTGTTAGTACATCAATAGAATTCAGAGATAGATCCGTAATGCCACTTACGCGACGAGCATGTCGCACGACAACACTATCAAACCAACCTACACGGCGCGGGCGCCCTGTCGTCGTTCCGTATTCACGGCCGACTTCACGGATTTGATCGCCGATTTCATTGTCCAATTCCGTTGGGAAAGGACCGTCTCCTACACGTGTCGTATAAGCTTTGGAAACACCGACAACGTGCTTAATCTTCGATGGGCCGACACCAGAACCGATCGTCACTCCGCCGGCAATTGGGTTGGATGACGTAACGAATGGGTATGTTCCTTGGTCGATATCGAGCATGACACCTTGGGCACCTTCGAAAAGCACACGACGTCCTTCGTCCAAGTTATCGTTCAACACTTTAGACGTGTCGCAAACATACTTCGCAATCTGTTGTCCGTAATCGAAATATTCCTCGAAAATCTCGTCGACTGTGAAAGCATCTGACTCGTACACTTTCTCAAACAAGCGATTCTTCTCTGCCAAGTTCTGTTCAAGCTTCTCTTTGAAGCTCTCCTTATCTAACAGATCGGCAATACGGATGCCTGTACGTGCAGCCTTATCCATATAAGCAGGGCCGATCCCTTTCTTCGTCGTACCGATCTTGTTATCCCCTTTGTCCGCTTCTTGAAGCTCATCTAACTTCAAGTGGTATGGAAGAATAACATGCGCACGGTTACTGATTCGTAAGTTATCGGTTGATACGCCTTTATCATGTAAGTATGCTAATTCATCAAGCAATGCTTTCGGGTCAATTACCATGCCGTTGCCTAATACACAAACTTTTTCATCAAAAAAGATCCCGGATGGAATCAGGTGTAGTTTATACGTAACATTATCAAATTTAATCGTATGGCCTGCGTTATTTCCGCCCTGATAACGAGCGACAACTTCCGCATTCTGTGATAGAAAATCGGTTATCTTGCCTTTTCCTTCGTCCCCCCACTGGGTTCCGACAACTACTACTGAAGACATAAGGCACCTCCGCCAAAATTATTGTTTTAAACACATTCACCGTCAGTTTACCAATCCAACTAAACAAAGTCAATGCCAAAACCGAACATTATTAAGTTTAAAACTTATGATCGTTCGCAAATTACAAATAAGTAAAAGTACTTATTTTCACTTAAAATAACTTATAATAATTGAGTTAAATATGAATTTCACTTATAATACCTTATATAGGATTTAATTGGAAGGGTGCAGGAAGATGTATCAAGAAGAGCGACTCATTCAAATTATGCGCTATTTAGAGGAGCATCACAGGATCTCAGTAGATGAGATTTGTGACCAACTTGCCGTTTCACGAGATACTGCTCGCCGAGACTTGGTCAAGCTTGAAGAACAGAAAGCCATCGTACGCACGCGTGGAGGTGCTATCCTTCCATCGCGTCATCAAGAAGTACTGGATTACAGCAGACGCCTGCAAACCGTATCAGACGAGAAGAAACAAATAGGCGAACTAGCTGCTTCCTTGATCCAACAAGGGGACACCATCATTCTTGATGCATCGACGACGGTGCAGGCTTGTGCGAACGCTATGTCACAACGGTCCGTAAATGTGATGACAAACTCCATTCACCAAGCGGAAATATTATCTTCCAAGCCTGAAGTTGACATCCAACTGCTCGGGGGGCTTCTGCAGAAGGAGCACGGGTTCCTATACGGGACCTCTGTGATAGAACGACTTCGACAGTTTCACGTGAAAAAAGCGTTCATCGGAGTGGTTGGTTTATCTGAGCATGGACTGACGATCGCCCATGAGGAAGATGGCATGGTGAAAAGAAACATGATCCAGCAAGCGGAGCAAGTCATTGTACTTGCGGATCATACGAAAATTGGGGAAACGGAACTATTCCGTTTTGCCGAACTTAAAGATGTCGACCTGATTATTACAGACCAAGTACCTTCTGAAGAATTCCAAACGGTTTTGAAAAGGGAACAGGTTGAATTGATGGTCACTCCATAATCGCTCATCCCCTTTGTCCAGCGTTACTTTTGGTAGGCGTGATGGTCAAGGATGATGATAAACGAAGGAAGTTCTCTCAGGAGGACTTCCTTTTTTATGGGAACTTTTTGAAAACTCGTCCGTATACCTATGGAGAGGAGGAAGTTATGAGGCGTAGTCTATCATTCATCACGTATCTTAGCGTTGTTTTTCTAACCTTTTACATAGATTGAGAGGGACTGACTTTAGGTTGGGTACACTTAAAGACTAAATCCATTCTACCGTCCCTGATTGTACATATTGGATGGAATGCTTATCACTTACTCGTCTTGAACTTTGCATTTGAATTCATCCCCAGATGGTGAAGCCCACCAGTCTGATACTTATTTCGAGAAATCTACAGGAAGTTCTTCATTTTTAAACCATAGAGGGAGGAAGGTCATGAAAATGACACTAATTATCGCTGTTCTACTCATTACAATCGGCATTATCGGCTTTATCACCACACAATCTACTAATGTACTATCCTTCAACACGACCACACTAGATGAAAAGAAGACCCTGCCAGCAGAAGGCATCAAGCATATTGACGTTACGACCTCTTATGCTGATATTGAAGTCGCCGCCACTTCTTCAGAAGATATTCAAGTAGCCCTAAACGGAAAAGTCAGTAACAAAAAGGATACCCTTCACGTCGAGCGGAAGGGGGATCAACTTTTCATAGAATTTCCCGAAGAACAAAATGGGGTTTCTTTTTCCTTAGGTGGTCAAAATCATGCACAGTTAAAAGTATTACTGCCAGAACGAGGCTATGACGCCATGAATCTCGACTCTTCATCTGGAGATATTGAAGTACAAGGTATGTCTCTCTTTAAATTGACTACGAACTCCAGCTCAGGCGACCAGGCGCTTATGAATAATGAAGTTGAAGAAACAATACAACTAGCATCCTCGAGCGGATCTATTCGGACAAAAAAACTGAGAGCACATCATATCTCAGTCGACACGAGTTCAGGAGATGTAATCAACCACGGGACGATAGCTGAAAAAAGCGAAGCCAACACCTCTTCTGGAAGCGTAAAATGGCTGGAACACGAGGAAGACACAGACATTACCGTCCAAACGTCTAGTGGAGATACAGAAATATCACTCAGAGACGAGCCTCTCTCCACTTCGTTGTTGTACACTTCAAGCTCTGGGGAGGCAAGTATTAAGCACGCTGGATTTTCTTTCACGGAAGTATCGGACGACCGCATCAACGGGACAATTGGCGACGGGGAAGCGAAGATACGTGTCGATTCGAGTTCCGGTGACTTCCGTTTGCAGTAAAGGGGGATCGTCTATGGTCGATGAGAAAAGAGATGACCGAAGGCTTTCTACTATTGAGATGGGATCAGAGGGAGCGACAGGATGCGCGGGATGCGGTCTTGGATGTTTAAGTGGTCTTTTGCTGTTCGTTTCCATTCCTACTGCCATTTGGATGATTTAGCGACCGTTTCTCGGTCGCTTTTTTTATTCATAAAAAAACCACCTCCCGGAGGAGATGGTCTAAGCAGGCGGGACGTCGGCATCACTGTAGCGATAGTCTAAGTCCACGAATTTGTTGTATTCTTTGACGAAGGCAAGTTCCACTGTTCCAACTGGCCCGTTACGTTGCTTGGCGAGAATGATCTCGATAATATTTTGACTCTCCGATTCCTGATCGTAGTAGTCATCACGATACAGGAATCCTACGATATCGGCATCCTGCTCGATCGATCCGGATTCACGCAAGTCGGACATCATTGGTCGCTTATCCTGACGAGATTCTACACCACGGGACAACTGAGACAATGCGATCAGTGGGACATTCAGTTCACGTGCTAGTCCTTTCAAGGAACGGGAGATTTCCGATACCTCTTGTTGACGGTTCTCTTTAGAGTTGGCACTACCTTGAATCAACTGCAGGTAGTCGATCAGGATCATCCCAAGACCGTGCTCTTGCTTTAAACGGCGGCATTTGGAACGGATTTCACTGACCCTTATACCAGGCGTATCATCGATATAGATTCCGGCATTGGATAGACTACCCATCGCCATCGTAAGCTTGTTCCAGTCATCAGCTTCCATGTGACCGGTACGGAGGCGCTGAGCATCGATGTTCCCTTCCGCACACAGCATACGGGAAACCAGCTGATCGGCTCCCATCTCGAGACTGAAGATCGCAACGTTTTCATCTGTGTGTACGGCTACGTTCTGGGCAATGTTCAGTGCAAAGGCGGTCTTACCCATTGATGGACGTGCTGCGATAATAATCAGGTCGTTCCGCTGGAAGCCTGAAGTAATGTTATCGAGGTCCCGGTACCCTGTCGGAATACCCGTCACGCTTCCATCACTGTTGTGCAGTTCTTCAATATTGTCATAGACATCGATCAGGACGTCTTTAATACTCTTGAAGGCTCCTGAACTTTTTCGCTGGGAAACCTCTAGAATATCCTTCTCTGCTGAGTTAAGAACGTCTTCTATACTGTCTTCCTCTTCATAGCCGGACGTGACGATGTTGGTCGCCGTACGAATCAAGCTGCGGAGCGTTGCTTTCTCACTGACAATCTTCGTGTAATAGCTGATATTGGCAGCTGTCGGTACGGAATTTGCAATATCCGTTAAGTAAGATACGCCTCCGATCTCCTCCAGCACCTTATTATTCGATAGCGCGGTCGTAACCGTTACGAGATCAATCGGCTCACCACGATCGGAAAGCGAGAGCATCACTTCGAAAATCCGCTGATGGCTGGCACGGTAGAAATCTTCCGGGAGCAAAAACTCCGCTGCTGTCGACATCGCTTCTGGTTCTAAGAAAACCGCCCCCAGCACAGCTTGTTCCGCTTCAATATTATGAGGCGGGGTGCGGTCATTCCAAAATTCACTCACTTGCGTTTCCTCCTCTAGGACGATGGCCATTCACTTAAGCGTACGTAAATTCCTCTATCAAAGCAAAAAGCACATGAATGGCCCTCATGACGAGGGGTAAACAAGTGCTTCTCGCTTCAAACAAACATAACCATCTATTTTTCTTCTACGTGTACGCGAATCGTGCCTGTCACTTCATTGTGAAGTTTTACAGGGACATTGGAATAGCCTAGTGTGCGAATCGGCTCGTCCAACTCGATTTTTCGTTTATCAAGCTTAATATTGTGCGTCTTCTTCAGCTCTTCAGCGATTTGCTTACTTGTGATCGATCCGAAGAGTCGGCCGCTATCGCCGGATTTAGCTGTAAGTTTCACCTCAAGGTTGGACAGCGTCTCTTTTAGTTTCTTCGCTTCATCCACCTCTTGTTGGGCAAGTTCTTCCTGCTTTTGGTCTTTCGCTTGCTGTGCTTTCATGTTTCCTTTTGTCGCTTCAACAGCAAGGTTGTGTTTCAGGAGATAGTTACGGGCATATCCGTCATTTACGTTTTTAACTTCCCCTTTTTTACCTTTACCTTTTACATCCGAAGTGAAAATCACTTTCATTGTGTGTCTCCCCCTTCAAAATATTCATCAACTATATCTTGCAACAATGCTTTCGCATCTTCAATCGTTGTGTCTTCGAGCTGGGTGGCGGCGTTCGTCAAGTGGCCTCCCCCGTTCATCCGTTCCATGATGACCTGGACGTTTATATCACCGAGGGAACGCGCGCTGATTCCGATCCGTCCATCGCTTCGTTCTGAAATAACAAACGAGGCAATGACGCCACTCATCGTGAGAAGCGTATCGGCAGCCTGCGCAATAATGACAGGGCCGTATGCTTCGCCTTTATCTCCAGTGGAAATCGCAATACCATCACGGTACACCTCTGCTCGCTGTATCAGGAAACTTCTGCGAATATATACATCGAGGTCTTCTTTCATGAACTTCTGCACTTGTACGGTGTCGGCTCCTTTGGAACGAAGGTACGAGGCAGCATCAAACGTCCTCGATCCAGTTCTAAGCGTAAAGCTCTTCGTGTCTACGATGATACCAGCTAGAAGTGCCGTTGATTCAAGCATCGACAACTTCAATTTCTTCGGTTGATATTCTAATAGTTCTGTTACGAGTTCTGCAGTAGAAGAAGCGTATGGTTCCATATACACCAGCGTCGGATCGGCGATGAACTCTTCCGCCCGGCGGTGGTGGTCGATGACAACGACATGCTCTGTCTTCGATAGGAGCTTCTCTTCCATGACTAGTTTCGGCTTGTGCGTATCAACAACGACGAGCAGCGACTCATTCGTCACCATTTCCATTGCATCTTCAGGAGTAATGAAATAACGCCATAAGTCTTCATCTTTGCGGATCTCTTCAATCATCCGCTGAACACCTGTATCGATATCATCCGGATCCAGTACAATGGCTGCTTTCTTATCGTTGGCCTGGGCTATCTTCAGAATCCCAATGGAAGCACCGATCGAGTCCATATCAGGGGATTTGTGACCCATAATCAAGACTTTCTCGCTTTCTTGTACGAGTTCTTTCATCGCATGGGAAATGACCCTGGCACGGACACGGGTCCGTTTTTCCATCGGGTTCGTCTTACCGCCGTAGAAGCGGACTTTTCCTGAATCGTCCTTGATCGCTACCTGGTCTCCCCCGCGTCCCAGCGCTAGATCCAAGCTGGATTGAGCAAGCTCTCCCAAATCAGGCAGGCTGACAGGTCCAACTCCGATTCCGAAACTTAACGTAAGCGGGACGTTCTGATCCGTAATCAACTCACGGACGTCATCCAAAATCTCGAACTTCGCTTTTTCAAGGGAATGAAGGATTTCTTGATTCATGACGGCGATAAATCGTTCCTGAGAGGTACGCTTCAAGTAAATACCGAAATCGCCTGCCCATTTATTCAGAATGGATGTCACTTGGGAGTTGATATGACTCTTGGCGGTATCATCCATCCCTTGTGTGATCTCTTCATAGTTGTCCAAAAAGATGATCGACAGGACAGTCTGTTCATTTTGATAAAGGTTGTGAATTTCCGTCTGCTTCGTCCGATCAAACAAGTAAAGCAAACGCTCGTCACGCTTAATGACGGTCTGCAATTGGTAACCATCAATGTTAATCCAGCATTCCTCGGAGTCTTCTTTAATTTGAGGAATCAGCTTGTCCGACAAATTCTTAAGAGATTTACCCACAATCGAATCCTCTTCCGTGAAGCGATTCATGTAAGGGTTCGCCCACTCAATCGTATATTCGTCGCTATAGAGGACAATACCAATAGGCATCTCCAAGAGAGCCTCTTCCCCTACCTTTTTCACACGATAGGAGAGGGTCGATATATATTCTTCCGTTTCGTTGATCATGTGTTGTTCCGTACGGACGCTGTAAAAGATAGAAGCCGCTAAGAACAACGTCATCATCAATCCAAGCATCCACTGGTAATACCAAATAAATCCGAGCAGCACGAGCGAGATCAGATAAATGATCCATAAGTGTCCGCTCATTGTTGGTTTTTTAAAAAAGTTAGGCATTTCTCATTCAGCTCCTACCATTCTATGCGAGCTCTATTTCTTATCCTCGATCCGTTCTCGTAATGAAAACCCTAAGTCAATTATACCTAAGATTCGAACTAGGTACAGTAAGAGTTGTGGAAGAAGTAGGGAAAAAACGACAATCAATATAGGAATCACCTTTGGCCACTTTTTCTTGTTCGCATAGAAGAAGACGAACGAGAACCCTTGCAGAACCAGTAAGAAGCCAGTTAAGACAAAGAGGTTGATGACAGCAAGGTAAAGAACCCCGTCTCCTGCACTTACGAAATAATTCATAATCAAAGCGATAAAGTAATACCAAAGAATCGACGTCGGCCACTTCAGATCTTGAAAAGCAGGAAAGCGAAACTGCTTTCGCTCCAGGCGATTGATTACTTTGTAAGAAAGCCACTGAGCGATAAACGCAACCATGATACCGACAGTCACCAGTCCGCTAGGTATTAAGTCTGGAAGCATGTTGATCGACTCTCGGAATACATCAAGCTGTTCTTGGTTTTCACTCGATAGTAAACTTCCAAACATACTTTCCGTCATGTCCAGGCTACGATTCAAACCATCCTGGATTTCCTCGCTCCAGTTCATACTGAAAAGAAGCTGAGTGGATAAGTAAAGTAACAAGAAACCGATGCTGAATCCTACAGAACCAACTGCCCACGTTTCATATGCCGTACGTTTCTGATGAAGGGCAGATCCCAAGAACAATCCCCCAACACCTGCAAACAAAGTAGCCGGTAGTGATAAAGCGGTGGCAAACAAAACAGTGAATATTAAGGAAGCAACCAGCATGATGAGTCCCGGCTTCCAGTTATAACGATAACTATAAAAAATAAAAGGGACTGGCAGTGCAAATATGATAACGCTACCTACTATGGATGGCGTGAAAATAATTACCAACAACAATAGCAGATAAACGCCAGTCATTAAAGCCCCTTCCGTAATTCTCTTCGTGTCATTCATTTCCAACGAGCACCTCTATTTCTTTCGGTGAGTTCTAACTCATTTATTTTAACATATTAGCCCTATGAGATTCTTCTCCTATCTTTCTTTCGTAGTACTCGCTCATTTTTGATAAAATAGACTAAACTTTCAGTAAACGAAGGGATGAGGTTATTCATGCTTACCGATTATCACGTGCACATGGCAGAGACCGGAGATTTGGATGTAGAGTATTTAAGAACGTACATAAAGAAGGCGAAAGAAGAGGGGATCAAAGAGCTAGGAATCTCTGAACATGCATACTTCTTTGAAGAAACAAGACCGATTCTTTCTAATCCATGGGTGGAGAACCGTCGTACACTCGAGTTCGAGACGTATCAGAAAATGTTCGACGCTGCCGCGGAAGAAGGGCTTCCGATCAAAATGGGGGTTGAGATGGACTACATGCCTGGGAAGGAAAAAGAGATGGAGGAATTCATCCAAGCTCATCCGTTCGATTACGTAATCGGATCGGTGCACTGGATTGATGACTGGGGAATCGACCTTGCCATTTACCGCGATGAATACGAAAAACGAGACTTGCACGAGGTGTACCGTCAGTATTTCGATCGTGTCGTCACCCTCGCTCAGTCCGGACTTTTCGATTTCGTCGGTCATATCGATGTCATTAAAGTCTTCGGCTATGAACCTGAGGACCGCGAATTTCTGAGAGAACAATATGAACGCGCAGCTAAAGCCTTAGCTGAAACCGATACGTGTATCGAAATCAGTACAGCTGGATTACGCAAACCAGTAGGCAAACTGTATCCCGATCCGGAACTCTTGCAGATATGTAAAGCCCATGGTGTAGGCATTGTCATCTGTTCCGATGCCCATAAACCGGACCATATCGGGTACCGATACAGAGACGCAATCGAACGTGCCCGCTCTGCCGGATACGAAGAACTACACACCTTCACCAAACGTCAATCCCAAACCCACCCGATCGGGTGAGTCCATGGGGACAGGGTGATCGTCCCAAAAGGTGGGACAATCGCCCTGTCCCCCTATAACAACAACGATACACCCCAGACTAAGGCGACTACGAAGGTGAGGAGATTCAAGTAGCCTACGAAGCTCTTCTTCGATGCTTTCAGCGCCCGAACACCGGATAATAAGGCGACGATTCCAAGCCCGATCAGGATGAAAGGAAGGAGTTGGCCTGAGTTTGTGACTAGAGCAAACATCGCGAGCATTAAGAGCATAACGGCAAATAAAGCTTCGAATTTATTCACTCTGTAACCTCCTCATGATGAGACGTATCTGCTTCCATGATTACATTCCATTTCCCATCTTTCTTTTCAATAACCGTGAGTGAGGTTTGATGCATAAATTGACCAGACCAGAAATCCTCTACATCTTTTTCGTGACAATAAGCAAGCAGCGCCTTCAATACCACCGCATGGGTTACGACTAAGACCGGAGATTTGTAAGTTGTCAGCTTCTCTATTTCTGTTCCAACCCGCTCGATCACCTCTTCAAAACTCTCTCCTTCAGACGCTTCATATGTATGAGGTTCTTCCCAAAATATCCGGAAGTTCTTTCCATCCTCTTTTTCTAACTCTTTTGTTAGCCTGCCTTCCCATGCTCCAAGATCAATCTCCTGCCATTCATCCATCTCATGTAACTCTATATCCCGATTTCCTCGAATCAATTCTGCTGTCTGCTTCGCACGTCCGCTGGAACTCGTAATCACTTTCGTAAAAGGTACGTCGAGTAATCGTTTCCCGAGCCGCTCCGCTTGTTCCTCTCCAAGACGAGTCAACTTCGAATTTTTACGTCCTTGCATACGCCCTTCAAGATTCCATTCTGTTTGTCCATGTCTAGTAATATATATCTTTGTCATCATGCAGCACCACCTTCGTTGTTATTACGCTATACGTCGAGAAAATGTTTCAAATTTTGACGAGAATCTTCCATTATGTATGCGTTTTCTTTCATGCTTGAAAAAGAGCGGCTCAAAGGCCGCTCCAGTCTATAGATTCAAGCACTTCACTTTTCGAATATCCGCAATGCCTGCGAGCTCTTCACGACACTTGCCTTCTACTTCCCTGTCTACAGTTAGAACCATGACCGCATCTCCTCCGAGATTCGTACGTCCAACCTGCATCGTGGCAATGTTCATATCATGTCCTGCTAACAGACTTCCTACGCGTCCGATCGCACCAGGTTGGTCTGTATGTTGTATGACGATCAGGTGACCTTCTGGGACGACATCGACCGAATAATGATCGAGTTGAACGATTCGGGCACCTAAGCCGTTCAGCAAAGTCCCTGCAATGCTTCGTTTCTCCTGATCAGTTTCAATTTCAACCGTAATCAGATTAGTAAAGCCTTTTGTGGAGGTCGACTTCTGTTCATTGATTTCTATGCCTTTATCAGAAGCCGTCCGGAAAGCATTTACATCATTTACGCGTTCTCCGATGTGACGTTTCAGGATACCTTTCACTGAAATCCTCGTAAGCGGCATCGTATCAACGTCCAGTAATTCGCCTGAATAATAGACATGTATTCTTTCAAGCGTTCCTTCGACGACCTTGGATAAAAAGGCACCGAGTTGTTCGGAGAGTCGGAAATAAGGTGATAGTTTTTCCATCATCTCGGATGAAACGGATGGAAGGTTTACCGGATTTTTAACCGTTCCGCCTCTTAAGAGTTCGAGAATATCATAGCTTACGTCGGTAGCAACGTTCTCTTGTGCTTCGACTGTACTCGCCCCGAGGTGTGGCGTCGCAATAACCTCTGGAAAATCGAGAAGAGGGTGTTCTGTCGCCGGCTCTTCTTCAAAAACGTCAAGCGCCGCACCGGCTATTTTTCCAGATTGAATCGCTTCAAGCAGAGCATCTTCCTCAATGATGCCTCCGCGTGCACAATTCAGGATTCGTGCGCCTGGCTTCATCAATTCGATTGCTTCTTTATTTATCAGGTGCTTCGTTTTTTCAATCAGAGGAGTATGGACAGTTAAGAAGTCCGCAGCTTTCAACACTTCTTCGAGCGATCCGTTTTGCACGCCAACTTTCTCCGCCTTCTCATCGTTGAGAAAAGGATCGAAGGCAATGACATTCATACGGTGGCCCTTCGCTCTTTGGGCGACTTCGCGACCGATACGTCCGAACCCGACAATGCCGAGTGTTTTCCCTTTTAATTCCACACCGACGAACTTCTTACGTTCCCAGCGCTTTTGTTTCAGCTGATGGTACGCTTGCGGGATATTACGGGCTAAAGACATCAACATCGCCATTGTATGCTCTGCCGTTGAAATCGTATTTCCGTCTGGAGCATTGACCACGATTACCCCGTGTTCGGTCGCAGCATCCACATCTATGTTATCGACACCGACACCAGCACGGCCGATCACTTTCAACTGGGGGGCGTGCTTCATGACTTCTTCCGTGATTTGTGTTTGGCTTCGTACAATGATTGCCTCCACATCTTTCACAGCTTTCAACAGTTCCTCATGGCTCATTGACGTCTGAACTACGGTTTCAATTTCCTCAGCATCCAGCAATGGACGGATGCCGTCTTCACTTAATGGGTCACATATCAATACGCGCTTCATGCTTTCCCCTCCCTTGTTGCATCTAAGTAAGCTTCCTGGGCAGCTGCGGTACCTGCCCCTGGTTCGAATGTATGACCTAATCGCTTCAATATGATCTCTAGAATACTAATGTATTGAAGCACGTTGGCCGGTCGAGTATATCCCATATGACCTATCCGGAAGATCTCACCCTTCAAATGTTTCTGACCACCTGCAAGAATCAGTCCAAATTCTTCTCTCGCCAGCTTTCGTAATTGTTCCGCTTCAAACGTTTGAGGGTGAATGGAAGTGACAGTGGTGGATGCCTCTTCATCACTTGTAAGCAATGGAAGTTGCAACGCTCTGCACGCTTCACGCGTCATCTTCTGCATCAATTGGTGACGTTCAGCCACACTGTCGATGCCACCTTCCTCTTCGATCAACGTCAACACTTCTTCAAGTCCAAATAAAAGGGAAAGCGCTGGGGTGAACGGTGTCTGTCCGTCTCCGATCCGACCCTCGTAGGAACGTAAGTCTAAATAGAAGCGTGGACGACTCGTCGTTTGAATTCTTTCCCAAGCACGATTGCTCATCGCTACGAACGCAAGTCCTGGGGGAAGCATCATCGCTTTTTGAGAGCCTGTGACTAAGAGATCGATTCCAAAGCGTTTCATATCTAATGTAGCGCCTCCAATCGAAGAAACTCCGTCTACAATCACAAGCGCTTCACTGATTTCATTGACTCGTGCAGCAATTGCTTCGATCGGATGCATCACTCCCGTGGAAGTTTCAGAGTGCGTAAGAAAAACAGCCTTGGTCTCACCGTTCGCGCGTAATACATCTTCCACTTCAGCAACATCGACTGCTTTGCCCCATTCTACATCGATACGATGGACAACTAATTCATACGTTTCACAGATCTTGGCGAAGCGATCCCCAAATGAACCGGCAACGACTACAACAACTTCATCTCCTGGATTCGTCGTGTTTACCACGGCCGACTCCAGCGCCGAGGTTCCACTCCCTGTCAAAATCAATACGTCTCGTTCGGCCTTAAAAACAGGCTTTAAACGCGGGGCAATCGATTGGATCAATTCTTTACATTTCTCCCCACGGTGGCCGATCATTGGTTGGTTCATTGCCCGTTCTACACTCGGTGGAATCGGTGTAGGACCAGGCGTATGCAACAAATCCCATTCACGCTTCACTGCACAAACACCCTCCTCATAAGTTCCTTCTATCTTAAGATAGAAATAAAAATGATATTCCTTAATGCTATCAAAAGAACGAACGTTGTCAATCTAATTCGAATTTTCAGTTTTATGACTTTTTTTCTTTTTTTTCTCTCAGAATAGGGTGAAAATTTATGCATCCATATGTATAATTCGAAAAGTAGTTATTTTTAGAAAATTTGAAAATCAATTAGGGGGAATCACGATGAGAAAACACCAAAGCCTTTGGCTGCTGTTCACACTCTTCGCTGTTCTAATACTTGCAGCATGTAGTGGAGGAGATTCAGACGCCAACACAGAGAATGGTGAAGAAAGCGACTCGACCGAACAATCAAGTGAAGATACGGAATCTTCTGAGGCGAGTGGCACACAAGAAATTACCGTAACAGCGAAAAGTGAAATTCCTAGTATGGACCCATCACTCATTACCGACTCCGTTGGTTTCCAATGGGCCGGCGAGACGATCGAAGGTCTTTATCGTCTAGATGAAAATAGTCAATTAACAGAAGGTATGGCAGTCGATTCATCTGTAAGTGAAGATGGCCTGACTTGGACATTTAACCTTCGTGAAGATGCTGTATGGTCTAACGGAGACCCTGTAACAGCAGATGACTTCGTATATTCTTGGAGAAGAGCAGTAGACCCTGAGGTCGGAAGTGAATACGGCCCTTACTTCCTTGGCGGCGTTGTTAAAAATGCATCAGCTGTCAGTAACGGAGAAGCAGACATAGAAGAACTTGGAGTTAAAGCTGTTGATGAAAAGACATTAGAAGTACAACTTGAAAAACCAGTACCATATTTCCAATCCATGACGGTATTCGTAACATTCATGCCGCTTAACCAAAAGTTCGTTGAAGAACACGGTGACAAATTCGCTACAGAAGCGGAATACACACTTTCTAACGGACCATTCAAAATGACAGAATGGAACCACGGCGAAGGCTGGACAGTAGAGAAGAACGAAGACTACTGGGACGCAGACGCGGTTCAACTTAAGAAAATTGACGCTAAAGTCATTAAAGAAATTGCAACTGGCGTAAACTTGTATGAATCTGATCAAATCGATCAAACAGAACTAAACGCTGAATTCGTAGACAAGTACCGTACGGAGGAAGCATTCAATATCGCTGAGAAACCATACTTATACTTCTTGAAGTTCAACCAAGATGCAAACGAAGCGCTTGCAAACGTAGATGCACGTAAAGCGATCTCTTATGCCATCGATCGTCAGTCTCTTGTAGATGTTATTTTAAATGACGGTTCTGTTCCTGCAGAAGGTTATGTACCGTCCAACTTCGTTTCTATGCCAGATAGCGAAGAAGACTTCCGTGATGCACAAGGACCACTTGTTGAATCTAGCGAAGACAAAGCAAAAGAACACTGGTCTAAAGCAAAAGAAGCGCTTGGACAAGACGAAGTTACAATCGAGCTAATGGGTGATGACACTGGTACATCTAAGAACGTTATGGCTTACTACAAAGATCAGCTAGAATCCAAACTAGACGGTCTTACAATCAAAGTCGTAGAAGTACCATTTAAAGAACGTGTACGTCGTGACAGTGCTTCTGAATTCGAAATCGAAGCAGCTACATGGGGACCTGACTACGTCGACCCTAACACGTACTTGAACATGTACCTTACAGATGGTCAAAACAACAACATGAACTACTCTAACCCTGATTACGATGCACTGATCGAGAAAGCGAACGGTGAACTTGCTCAGAAACCAGATGAGCGTTATGAAGCATTCCTGGAAGCAGAACAACTACTTCTAACAGAAGACGCAGCTGTTGCCCCAATCTATCAAGATGCAAAAGCACAGCTATTCCGTCCATCGATCAAGGGAGTATTCACAACAGCTACAGGTCCTGAATTCGAATTCAAGTGGGCTTACGTAGAAGAATAAAATAGTAATAGAAGAAGCAGTCGCGATACTATCGCGACTGCTTTTTTATGGTTGAAACAATCCAGAAGAAAGCGTATAGTCCAAATCAGAGATTTAAAAAGAAAGGAGGATTCGGGTGAAACGTTCTTATCAACGGATTTTCTTCTATGTAACTGGCATTCTGTTACTGGCACTCGGCATCGCCTTGACGATCCAGTCCCGTTTAGGTACCTCCCCATTCGACGCTTTATTAGTCGGGTTGTATCGCACTTTCGGACTTACCATCGGGAGCTGGGAGATCGTGGTCGGGTTCAGCATGATCGTATTCAATTCTATCGTCAGTAAAAAAAGGCCAGAATTGTTCGCGATCGGCACCTCACTCCTCACCGGTGGTGGGATCGACTTCTGGCTCCTGATTGTTCAGGATGCAATTGTTCCGCAATCTCTAACCGGCCAATGGGTTTGTTTAATTCTCGGGATACTCATCTCAGGTTTAGGGATTGCTATCAATCTGCAGGCTGATTTCGCCCCGAACCCTTTCGATCGTATGATGCTTGTCGTCAAACAGCTGACAGGCTGGTCTATTTCGTTCTCACGAGTCGTCATCAGCATTGTATTAGTTCTGCTTGCTGCCATATTTGGTGGAGCAATCGGTATCGGTACAGTGCTTATCGCCTTGCTCAGCGGGGCGATCATCCATCGCTTCATGATGTATATCGACCGATTCGACCGACGTTTCTTCCTTTCTCATACAACGGTATATCAAGACTCTTAAACGAAGAGAGAGCAGGCCCCTTAGGGGTACCTGCTCTCTTTTTATAACTGTGCTTGTGTACCAAAAAACTCGTAATGAAGGCGATCCTCCGGAATATCCCATTCACGTAAAGACTTCACCACCGCTTTCATAAAACCTTCCGGACCACAGAAGTAAAAATCAGCTTCTCTAGGTACATAATGCTCAAGCCAACCGAAGTCAATCCGCCCTTCTCGATCATAACTTCTATCTTCCGGTCCCGGCTGCTCATAAAATACGGTCGTATAGAAGTTTGCCTCCTTGGCTTTCATTTCATCCTTTAAAGCATGCACACGTCCATTCCTTGCAGCGTGGATAAAGAAGGCTTGCCGCTCATCCGAATACTGCTTCATCGTTTTCCACATACTCATTAAAGGAGTAAGACCGACACCTCCACTTAAGAATACTACCGGGCGCTCTGTATCGTTTAAGTAAAAATCTCCAGCAGGTGCACTAATCGGAAGCACATCCCCCTCGGATACGTTTCTGTGCAACCAATTGGATACGATTCCAGCAGGTCCTCTACCTTCTCTTTCTTTTTTGACACTGATCCGGAAATAATCCTGACCAGGTGCATCGGATAAACTGTATTGTCTCAAGTGGTCATGTGGTTCTCCATCGATCTCTGCTTTTACTGTTAAGTATTGGCCAGGTTTGAAATAGGGTACAGCCCCCTCGTCACAAGGCTTTAAATAAAAGGAAGTAATCTCTTCACTTTCTTCTTTTTTCTGAACGACTTTGAAATCACGGTAACCGACCCAGCCACCTTCTTGATCGGCCGTTTCTTTATAAAGGTTCTTCTCTACCTGAATGAATGCATCCGCGATTACTCCGTAAGCTTTACCCCAAGCATTGATAATGTCGTCTGTCGCAGCATCACCAAGGACCTCTTTAATCGCCCCTAATAAATGTTCTCCTACAATCGGATAATGTTCTGGTTGTACATTCAGACTCCGGTGCTTCTCCGCGATCTGCTTCACGCGTGGAAGAATAGCTCCAAGGTTATCGATATGAAGAGCAGCGGCATAGACAGTATTCGCTAGTGCTCTCGGTTGTTCCCCTGCCTTTTGATGGGTCTGGTTAAAAACATTTTTCAATTCAGGATGATTTTCAAATAATTGTTTGTAAAAATGACTCGTAATGGTCTCCCCATGCTCTTTCAAAACAGGCACAGTCGATTTGATCGTTGCAATAGTCTGTTCATCTAACGGTTGCTGGACACGTTGGGTCATAAAACAGCACTCCTTTAAAGATGTATTATAAATACACCTTTATTATAAAGAGATTCCACCACTAAAAGCAATATCCTAAATACATCTTTTATGTCCATTTTGTAAACAAAGAGAAAGAAATCCGTCGATTCTTATGATAAGATGAATTTAAAATTGGTAAACGAGGGTAGATCCACATGCGGTTAAAAAAATACACAGATTATGCACTACGCGTCCTCCTGTACACAGCTTCCAAGAATGAAGGGGAGCTTGCGAATAAGAAAGAGATTTCAGAGGTTTTTCATATATCGGAGAACCACTTGGGTAAAATCATTCACGAATTGAATAAGTTGTCCTTGATCGAAACGATTCGCGGGAGATCAGGAGGCATCCGTCTTGCTAAGCCGCCCAAAGAAATCAATATCGGATACGTTGTACGTGCCATGGAAGATGATTTTCATTTGTTGGAATGTTTTCATTGCGCAACGAACTATTGTGTCATTACTCCAGCCTGTAAGTTAAAACATGTTCTTCATGATGCTTTGCGAGCTTTCTTAGAAGTAGTGGATTCTTATACGCTAGCTGATTTGCTTACCAACCAGGATGAACTGAGGGAATTAATGGGGATTTCAACTGAATAATTTCTTTTTTGAGTGCTGTCTTCATAGACGGCACTTTTTTAGTTTCATAAAAAAAAGAGTGCTGAAGTCTTAAAAGACCTCAACACTCTTTTTGCGCTATCCCTTATTCAGTAGAGTAAGGAAGTAGAGCCATCTGACGAGAGCGCTTGATCGCTTTCGTCAATTTACGCTGATATTTAGCAGACGTTCCTGTTACTCGGCGAGGAAGGATCTTTCCACGGTCAGAAACGAAACGTTTTAGCAAATCAGTATCTTTGAAATCGATGTGTGTGATTCCGTTAGCTGTGAAGAAACACACCTTTTTACGTTTTCCGCGTCCACGACGTGCCATGTAGCGTCACTCCTTTCTGTTTTAGAATGGTAAATCGTCATCTGATATATCGATGGGTTCCCCTTGGTCTGCAAAAGGATCATCGTTACGTTGTTGGTTGTTGTTATTAGAACCGAAGTTATTTCCTGATGGTTGTTGATTCTGATTCGGTTGGTATCCTGAGCCTCCGCGGTTTCCTCCACCTTGGGAAGAACCTTTGGATTCTAAGAATTGTACGCTGTCTGCAACAACTTCTGTTACAAACACACGCTTGCCTTCCTGGTTATCAAAGCTTCTGCTCTGTAGACGTCCGTCTACACCGACTTGGCTACCTTTACTCATAAAGTTCGCTAAGTTTTCAGCTGCTCGTCTCCAAACTACACAGTTGATAAAGTCCGCATCCTGCTCGCCCTGTTTGTTCGAGAAAGGACGGTTTACCGCAATTGTGAAGTTGGCGACAGCGACTCCATTTGGCGTATAGCGTAAATCAGGATCCTTCGTCAATCTGCCGACTAAAACGACACGATTTAACATCAGAATCACTCCTTATTTGTCATCTTCGCGTACAGCGATGTGGCGGATAATATCATCCGTGAACTTCGCTTGACGGTCGAATTCGTTAATCGCTTCACTTGTACCAGCGAAGTCGATGGTTACGTAGATACCATCACGGTAGTCGTTAATTTCGTAAGCAAGACGACGCTTACCTACTTCTTTAACTTCTTCGATCTCCGCTCCGTTATCAGTTAGGATTTTGCTGAAACGATCTTTGACAGCCGTTTTAGCTTCCTCTTCGATGTCTGGGCGGATGATATACATGATTTCGTATTTTCTACTCATCCGTTTTCACCTCCTTATGGACTTAGCGGCTCCTTTTTGTAAAGGAGCAAGGAGTAATTACATCTTTAATTACTCACAATGAAGTATTATAACAAAGTTGTCCAAGATATACAATACTTTAACGGAAGAACCTGATTTATGCTTTATACGTTGAAACGGAAATGGATAACGTCGCCATCTTTCACAAGATACTCTTTACCTTCTAAACGAACTCGTCCACGGTCTTTGGCAACGGCCATTGTTCCGGCATCGACAAGGTCGTCGTAGGATACCGTCTCAGCACGAATGAACCCTCGTTCGAAGTCCGTGTGGATGATACCAGCACATTGAGGAGCTGTCATGCCCTCTTTGAAGGTCCAAGCACGTACTTCCTGCTCGCCTGCTGTGAAGTACGTAGCTAGTCCGAGAAGGTTATACGTCGCTTTGATCAACTGATCAAGACCAGACTCTTCGATTCCCAAATCTTCTAGGAATTCTTCTTTCTCATCGCCTTCAAGCTCAGCGATTTCAGACTCGATCTTCGCACAAACCACAATGACTTCTGCGTTTTCTTTGTCTGCAAACTCACGGATCTGCTTCACTTTCTCATTGTCCGCTTCACCAATTTCATCTTCACTTACGTTGGCTACATAGAGGATCGGCTTCGAAGTTAGTAGATGAAGGCCTTTTACAACTTTCTCCTGATCGCTAGAGAATTCCACCGCACGGGCAGGTGTCTCTGCTTCTAATGCTTCTTTAAGCTTCTCGAGCACCGTTTGTTCTGCCAGCGCATCTTTGTCTTTTTGACGTGCAAGTTTCGCTACACGCTCAAGACGCTTCTGTACGGTTTCAAGGTCAGCCAGAATCAATTCTAGATTGATCGTTTCAATGTCTGAAATCGGGTCGACTTGACCGGAAACGTGCGTAATATTATCGTCTTCAAAAGCACGAACGACGTGACAGATCGCGTCTACCTGGCGGATGTGAGACAAGAACTTGTTACCTAGTCCTTCCCCTTTACTCGCACCTTCGACGATACCCGCGATATCGGTGAATTCAAAAGCCGTCGGGACTGTTTTCTTCGGATTTACAAGCTCGGTCAACTTCTCCAGACGACTATCCGGTACTTCCACGATTCCTACGTTCGGATCGATCGTGGCAAACGGGTAGTTCGCTGATAGAGCTCCTGCCTGCGTAATTGCGTTAAATAACGTAGATTTCCCTACGTTCGGTAAACCTACGATTCCTGCTGTTAATGCCATATAAGACTTTCACTCCTTAAGGATTTACATACATGCATGTTAGTCTCTTCAATTATAGATACTGTACTAGAAAATAACAACCAATCAAAAAGGAAAAACACACCGCTTCCTACGTTCTGTTTTCCCTTTTTCGTTAGAGAAAATAACTGAATTGAATCGTTTTTTCACCATAACTTTTAATCTTTAACAAGTTGAAACGAACAACAAAGGTCAGTCGTCTAATCCCATAGAGGAAAAACTTGCTATAACTCTTGCAGAGAAAGAAAGGGAAGATGGAATGAGATTCTTGATGATGACCCTATGGATCATCGTTTCGGCATTGCTCTATGGGTGCAGTGCCACCTCGGATGCTAAGCCACTTAAAAATGAGAAAGTATTAGAGTTAGAGGAACAAAATCAGCGATTAAAAGAAACGATTGAAGATCAACAACGGGATATGGAGAAATACGAACAACAGACAGAGGAATATAGAAGCCTTACGGAACAAATCGCTTCTATGCTGAATGATAGGCAAATAAAATCCGTAATGGAAAAGCAGACAGACATGGAGCTGACTATAAACGGAGAACAAGTCCCTGAGAATGGCGTAATGGACGTCGAAAGTGGTGATGTAGAAGTAACGCTCACAAGTAAACAGCCTTCGGTATCATTACCAGGTGAAATGATGCAGTTCGCTCCAAAAGGGAGTCTACTAGATCATGTTATACTCTCATCCGAGAAACCAGATCAAACATCAGGTAGTGACGGAACACTCTCGTCCAGTCGTTCTCTCATTTTCTCCGATACCCCGTCTGGCAAGGAATTCGAATTCTCCATTACGGATGAACTAAAACGGATGCTTGGACTCAAAACCAATACTATCACTATTCAAGTCAACTAAACGAATAAAGAGGCAGGTGTCATTTCTAACACCTGCCTCTTTTTTATTCTTGTTCAGCAGTCTCTAAGACTTTCTTCATCTTCGTTTGGAATTTACGACGTGGAATGAGCACACTATGCCCGCATCCCTCACACTTGATGCGGATATCTGCGCCCATTCGGATGATCTTCCAACGATTCTCTCCACATGGGTGGGGTTTTTTCATCTCGACAATGTCATTCAATTGATAGTCTGCCATGCGTGTCGACCTCCTTTACGCTTCTTGGTCTTGTCTCGAATACATCACCATACGAGGGAACGGAATTTCGATGCCCTCTGCATCTAAGCGGTTCTTCACTTCTTTACGAATCATACGAGCGATGATCCAATGCTCCATTGGTACAGTTTCGCTGATAATTCTCATGACGACATCAGAAGCCCCCAAACTTTGAACCCCAAGAAGCTGAGGCACGTCCAGCATGGAAGGGTACCGTTCCGGCAGCTCCTCCAAGAGATCTGCAATGACGCGCTCTGCTTTCTCAATATCTTCTTCATATGCCACACTCACGTCAACGACAGCAATACTGTTATGGATGGAGTAATTGGTGACTTGGGTGACGTTACCATTCGGCAGAATATGCACTTCGCCTGTCCAAGCTTTCACTTTACACGTTCTTAGGCCTACTTCTTCCACAAACCCCTCGACTCCGGACGTCCGGATATAATCACCGACGGAGAATTGATCCTCGAATATGATGAAGAAACCGGATATGATATCGCGAACGAGGTTCTGGGCACCGAAACCAATAGCAAGCCCGGCAACCCCGGCACCAGCTAACAATGCTCCAATTTCAAGCGTGAACGTTTCTAAAATCATAATAAACGCAATGAAATATACTACGTAAGATAACGCATTGGCGACCAGTTTACTTAAAGTAGACTCCCGCCTCTGTGAAATCTTAAAAGGCCCTTTGGTTCGGTTCGCAAAAAATTTCGTAATTAACCGACGGCCTACTCTTATCACTAAAAAGGAGATTACAAGGATGAAGAAAATTTTCAAGGCGCCTAACCCAACCGTAATCCATAGATCTGGCCCTAAAATATAATCGGTCGCTTCATCCACTTTGTTTTTTGCATCTTCCACCCGGTTCCCTCCTGTATGACCTGGAATATGAAATCTATTCTAACAGGTTTCTACCGGATTTTGAATCGGGAAATAAGCGGATGTACAAGCAATGCGACAAGCACATATAAATTCAATAGGCCATATAGAGGATACAAATATTGGATCAACGTTGAGAAACCGAAAGAAGTGAACGGAAGCATGATCGCAATCATCCCCATCGACAAGATCCAAAGCGGTTGTCTGACGTATTCACGGAACCTTGTCACCAGTCCTAACGTCCCGGATGCTGCGGTTGTAAAGATGGCAATCCAGAGCATAGCCGACATAAAGAGCATCATCTCGTACGGATAGTGTTTTAAAATCGCAAATAAGGGGATTTCATATAATATAATCTCTTCTGATATTTGAATAAGGCTATTGTTGTAAAGATAGGAAATAGCACCAATCAACACCCCACTTCCAATACTCGCAATCCAGACTTCCCCCTTATGTTTCATCTGGTTGCCGATCGCTCCGAGAACCGCAACCAGCGGAAGGATATTCAAAGCCGTAAACGGAAAAGCAGAGAGCCAATTGCTCGTTTCCATAACGTGTCCAAATAAGGACAAGTCCTGATCAGAGATAAATAAGATCAAAACGAAGAGCAATCCGGTGATGAGAAGCGGGAGTACAAAGCTATTGACGATGACGATTCCTTTGACGTCCCAAATGAATAGGAGAATCAAGGGAATTGCAATCACGAGAACACCGAATCGATAGGAAAAATGAAACGCTTGCCACGTTGCTCCACTCCCGGCAAGCATTACGACAGTTGTCGTAAACAAATAGATGATGATCATCCAGTCATAAATACCGGTTAAATGCTTGCCTACTATCGCACGAAGAACGGGGAGATAGTGCCCGGATTGCTTTTTGTAGCTAATCGACATAATGGTGTAACAACACGAGGTGAACATGAGGGCGAATAATAGGATCGCTAAATTGCTATCTTGTCCAAAGAACTGCCACAACTCACGACCAGATGCATAACCTGCACCTATAATCGTCCCAATGATGAGAAACATCCATTTCAATCCTGATTTAAGCATGACCTTCCTCCACCTCTATGTATTTGCCGCGCACATGTATAGAATGACGGACATCCCTATATACTGTTACTACTATGAATTTGGAGGAGAAGCTATGAATCTTAAGGACAAGTTTTCAAACGATGAACGCCGAGTCAACATTGAGGAAGAGATGATGAGCGATACGTTGAGTACCTACTTGAATGAATGGCTTCCTCCGTCCAGAGAGGTCGTTATTGCTTGTATCGGGACCGATCGTTCCACAGGAGATTCATTCGGACCTCTTGTCGGGTCTATGTTACAGGACCAGACCCTCGAGACCTTCCACGTCTATGGTACGCTTGAGGATCCGTTACATGCTTTAAATTTGAAAGAACGCGTCCAAACAATGAACGATGAACACCCGAACCCCTATATTTTAGCCATCGATGCCTGCCTCGGTCGCGCCACTTCGGTTGGCTCCGTCGTCCTTGGGAAAGGGACTCTGTCCCCTGGTTCTGCTTTGAAAAAGGATCTCCCGCCCATCGGAAACCTTCATATCAGTGGAATGGTGAATGTGAGTGGGTTCATGGAACATGTCGTCCTGCAGAATACACGCCTTCACGTCGTAATGAAGATGGCAGCTAAAGTAGCCGCCGCCATTCAGCTCGCGGATACAGAACGTCGTCGTATCCGACTGGAAACGTCCCCTGTCCAGGCATTCACTGCCGCAACGAAGCGCGAATCCCTGTTTGGAAAAGCGGGCAAACCGAGAATGGATGGAACGCTATAGAAAAAAGCATCGGAGAGGCCTCCGATGCTTTTTTTGGTACAAATTATTCGATCTTTGGTACAAAACGCACTGACTTTGGTACATAATTGCTAAGTATTGGTACAAATCAGTCCATTATTAGTACAAATTATCGGTATCTTGGTACAACTACCGCATTAGGAAAACGATTGAGCGACCGCAAGTACAATCCCTACCATTACTAATGCCGGCAGCAAGTTCGCCACACGAATCTTCGTCAGCTTCAACATATTCAGTCCAATCGCCACAATCATCAGACCACCAGTAGCTGTCATTTCTACAATAAACAAGTCCAACAACTCTTGTGGTACAAAGCGATTGATCTGCGTAGCAAAGAGAGCGATCGATCCTTCGTACAACACAACAGGGATAACGGAAAAAATCACGCCGATTCCTAGCGTCGATGTCAGTACAAGCGAGACAAATCCATCGATAATCGCTTTGGTGATCAACACCTCATGGTCATTCCGGAGTCCGCTATCGAGGGCTCCAATGACCGACATAGCACCTATCACAAAAATAAGCGACGCCGTGATGAAGCCCTGCGCCACGCTGGATGATGACTCTGGATTCGTAAATTTACGCTCGATCCAACGGCCGATGTACTCCAGCCGCTCTTCCAAATGAGCAGCTTCCCCGATGATGGCACCGATCAGCAAGCTAATCAGCACCACCACAATACTTTCTGTTTCAAAGGCCATTTGTAAACCGATCAAAATGACAACAAGTCCCACACCACTCATTACGGTTTCTTTATAGCGCTCCGGAATTTTAGTGAAGAAGAGACCGAGTAACGTCCCAACCATAATGCACAAGCCATTTACCAATGTTCCGAGTAATACCATGATCTTTCTCTCCTATATGTATATGTTTAAGAAAAAAGAACCCGGCGCTTTTCACGGCACCAGGTTCCTCATTCCGTCTGGAAGTAATCTAAAATGCGCTCCAAGTCTTCTTCATTCATAAATTCGATTTCAATCTTCCCTTTGCGCTTGCCTTTGTGAATTTTGACGCCTGTTCCGAGTTGCTGTTTCAACGTATTTTCGCGTTCTTGCAAGAAGACATCTCTCGGAGAGACTTTCTTTTTCTTCTTCGGCTGTGTCATCTCCTGAATGAGACGCTCTACCTGACGGACACTGAGCTTCTCCTGTTCGATTCGCTCAGCCATCGCAAGAACGGCTTCCCGTTTCTTCAAACCGAGCAAGGCGCGTCCATGTCCCATCGAGAGAACACCGTCATTGATCTTTTGAATGACTTCAGATGGAAGCGATAGTAAACGGATCAAGTTTGCAATATGGGAGCGGCTTTTGCCAAGACGTTCGGACAGCTCGTCCTGGGTCACTCCGAGTTCACTTTGCAGACTTTGATACGCCTTCGCCTCTTCAATAGGCGTCAAGTCTTCGCGCTGCAAGTTCTCGAGTAGAGCTAGCTCCATCATTTGCTCATCCGTCCATTCGCGCACCAATGCAGGCACTTTCTCTAGGCCCGCCCGTTTCGCAGCACGGAAGCGGCGTTCTCCTACAACAATTTCATAGCCTTTGATGCTTTTTCTGACTATGATGGGCTGCAAGATGCCATGCTCTTGGATCGATTGCGTTAACTCGTGAATCGCTTCGTCATCAAATGTTAATCGAGGTTGATAAGGATTGGGACGACAATGTTCAATCGAAAGGTGGTGTACTTGTTCTTCTTCTTTCACTTCATCTTCCGGAAAATAGGCTTGGAACCCTTTACCTAACCCTCTCGCCATCCTGAATCACTTCCTTTGCTAATTCTAAATATGCTTCTGCTCCTTTGGACTTGGCGTCGTATAAAATGACAGGTCTTCCGTGGCTCGGAGCTTCACTTAGCCGTACATTACGCGGAATGATAGACTGATAGACTTTGTCCTGGAAGTACTTTTTCACTTCATCAACCACTTGGATGCCGAGGTTTGTCCTCGCATCGAGCATCGTAAGCAAGACACCTTCGACCATCAGTTGTTTATTGAAATGCTTCTGCACAAGTCGTACGGTATTCAGAAGCTGACTGAGCCCCTCTAAAGCATAATACTCGCACTGTACAGGAATCAATACGCTATTAGACGCAGTAAGCGCATTCAGCGTTAATAGTCCAAGAGAGGGTGGACAGTCGATAATGATGTAGTCGTACACTTCTTTCAACTCATCAATGGCGTGCTTCAAACGTACTTCCCTCGAAATCGTCGGGACGAGTTCGATTTCCGCTCCCGCCAGCTGAATCGTCGCAGGGATCGCATCTAAATTTTCCACGAGGGTCTGGGTACATACTTGTTTCGGCTCTGTTCCCTCTACCAAAATGTCGTAGATACACATATCCATATCAGCCTTCTCTACACCAAGACCGCTCGTCGCGTTACCTTGAGGATCGATATCTACAAGCAGCACCTTATGATTCAAGTAAGCAAGACATGCACTTAAATTGACGGCTGTCGTCGTTTTACCGACACCGCCTTTTTGGTTTGCAATCGAAATGACCTTTCCCATGACCACACCCGCCTTTTAAAATGACCATTTTTTAGTGAAAAATCGGATTAAGTTTAAGAAAAGACCCACCTGCGATAACAAGATGGGTCAAAAGAAACTATTTTTTCTTCGCGATTTTAATCGTAATTTGATAGTAGTCGTCGTGGTCCTCTTCGTTTGTCTCAAGATCCGTTCCTGTATCCCGGACCATATCCAACGACTGGCGAATCGTATTCATCGCAATCCGCATATCTTTATTGACGCCTTTGAGCGTCGGTTTCTTCTTCTTCTGTTTCGGCTCGTTCAGTTTGGCAATCCGCTCTTCGGTCTGCTTTACGTTCAAGTGTTTTTCTATGATCTCACTGAGAATCTTTTCTTGTACTTCTGGGTCCTTCACAGCGATCAGGGCTCTGGCATGACGTTCTGTAATCTTCTTATCCATCACCGCTTGCTGGACGGATTCCGGCAGTTTCAAGAGACGTAATTTATTCGCGATCGTCGATTGGCTCTTACCTAATCGCTGAGCTAAAGCTTCCTGAGTCAACTCATGTAATTGTAACAACTTCGCATAAGCCACCGCTTCTTCGATGACAGTAAGCTCTTCACGTTGCAAGTTCTCAATCAGCGCAACAGACGCTGTTTGAGAGTCGGACATTTCGCGAATGATCGCAGGAACCGTTTCCCATCCGAGTGATTGAACGGCACGCCAACGTCTTTCTCCGGCGATCAATTCATACTCGGTCTCATTCAACTTTCTGAGAACGATCGGTTGAATCATCCCATGCGTATGTATCGTCTGGGCAAGTTCACTGATCTTCTCGTTGTTAAAAATCGCTCGCGGCTGATAACGATTGGGTTGAACCAGATCAACAGGGATCTGCATTACCTCATCTGGGTTGTATCCTTCCTCATTGTTGCTATTCTCTGATTCCGGTTTGTCCCCAAGCCCGAACAATCGACCAAAAGGATGTAACACGATCAGACACACCACCTTTATACGCTTCAAGCCATACGCCAATAGAAAAAAGCGCTGCAGGCTCATCAGGCTGCTCGCGCACGTATGCCTTTTTTACTCTTTTCCTATTTTATCATATTTCATAGATTAAAAGTATCTTGAAGGTTGAAGAAATCTAGACAATACCTGTCGAATTATGTTCTATTCCTCTCGACTTTTACGTAGAGACTTTGAGAAAGGGAGGGAAATTTTGTCGAACTTTTTTTATGAAAAGAAGGGGAAACGAGTGATGCGACGAATAGAGTAGAAAGAGACTTTAAAGGAGGAATTAAAGGATGCAAAACAACTTAATGATCTTCTCAACACCATCAGCAGGGGTGAACGCAAACTAAACCGTGCTGACACTCCTGCTGAATCCAGCAACCAAGAATCACTAGAAAGCAGGAGGAAATGTCATTGAAAAAGAATACACTCGCATCACACAATATTCGTTTATTATTTTGGGCAGAACTGTTCGGAAGCGTCCGTTTTCTGCAGCCTGTCTTAACCTTATTCTATTTTGCCCGGGGATTAGATGAAGCATTGATTCTCGTCGTGCTCCTCTTTTTCAGCATCGGTGTATTAGTCGGAGAAATACCGACTGGTGTCTTTGCCGACCGCTTCGGAGCCAAACGATCGTTCCTAGTCGGGTCTATCGTCGCCATTTTAGGATACAGTCTACTGTTTGTCGCTTTTGAACCTTGGGTGTTTTTCCTGAGCAGCTTCTTAACAGGGTTTGCTGCGACCTTCTTCAGCGGTGCTGATGAAGCACTGATTTACGAATCATTGAAGCAATCAGAGGAAGAACACTTAATGGATAAGGCAATGGGTCAAATCGGTTCCGCTACATTCATCGTTGCGATGGTTGCCGTGATTATTGGGGCTGCACTCGCTCAAGATCTGACAGAACCGCAGTTCCGGTTGTTAATTACATTAAGCCTTCTATGTATGAGCGTTCAGTTCTTATTGCTCTTATTCGTGAAAAATCCACCAACACAAGGTGGAATTACGACACCGATGCTCGACCAAATACGTAACGGGCTTCGCGCCATTCGTAATACTCCGCAAGTACTATGGATGTTTATTAACGTGACGCTGGTCTTCATACCCGTCGGGGCGATTTTCACGAAGTTCGATCAAAAACTGCTCGTTGATGCTGGACTGCCTGTCTTCTGGATAGGCATCGTCTATGCCATCGCGTCCATGATTGGCTTCATCGCCTCCCGTTCCATCGGGTGGATGACAGCACGTATCGACCGGGTGGTGCTGCTATTTATTACGGGATTGATTGCGGTAGTCGGCCTATCAGGCGCCGCTTTATTGCACGGCTCTCTTGCGGCTGTACTTGTCATTATCTTTATGCTGAAGCTCGTCACAGCCATTCGTTATCCCGTTTACTCGCAACTTTCCAATGATGTCATTCCATCGAATGTCAGGGCTACGACGATTTCGTTATTGTCGATTCTGGACTCATGCTTTGATCTTTTGGTGTTTACATCAATCGGTTTGATTGCCGTGAACGGATTCACACCAATGTTCATTGGGTGTGCGATCGTTGCTCTAGCAGGGGTACTAATCCCGGTTCAATCCAAGAGAATAAACTAATCACACGACCTGGGGATCGATATCCCCAGGTTTATTTTCATTAAACGAAAAACCCCAAACCTTAAAGGCTTGAGGTTTCTTAAAGATTATTCTTCCTCTGTTTCCTCTGGGAGAACATTTCCTCTCAGACGACGGCCTTGGAAGATCTTCCGGTTCACTTGACGCTCCAGACAACAAACTTGATCGAGTACACCTTGTACAGAATCGTTAATTTCTTTCAAGTCACTTAGTGCCGTTTCGCTATCACAATGGTGAGTGACATAATGCGCTGCCGCTTTAACCTTCTTCGCTTCCGCTCCAATTACCTCTGCCAATTTGAACTCAGTCAAAAGCGCAGACAAGATAACCAAACCACCAAGACCGCGATCTCCTAGAGCCTCTACTGCTTGATGTGATTCATTAATCATATCCATCACTTCATGTTTATCAGCCATGCTATTCCCTCCTTTTTCACTTGATAATTTCATCTTATGTAAAAGAAGGAGCACCGCTTGGACAAGTGGCATGCTACAATAGCTGATTTTACAATGTTCCACGTGAATAGTCGTCCTTAAGGAGACCATACAACTCTACATCGTGGAATGCGCCTCGATGGAAGAGATCCTGTTTCAATGTTCCTTCTAACCTCATCCCGGCTTTTTCCATGACACGCGAGGAAGCGGGATTCACCGTCAAGGTCGCAGCGTATATGCGGTTCAGTTCAAGGGCCTCAAATCCGAATGCAACCATCGCCTCGGCCGCTTCCGTAGCATAGCCTTTCCCCCAGTAGGACTGTCCGACCCAATAGGCAAGCTCGCCTTTTTGATGATTGTGATCCACTCGGAGCGTCATCGTCCCTATGAGTTCTCCATTTCCTTTTTTCATCATTGCTAAAGGATAAGCAGAGCCTGCTTCGATCCATTCTTTGTGAGCCTCAATCCACTCTTTCGCCATTTCAAGCGTATATGGATGTGGAACAAACGTCGTTTCAGCTACAGCAGAATCTCCCGCTAGTTGTTGGACACGCTCTGCCTGTTAAATTCGATAAGGCTTGAGCATAAGTCGATCTGTTTCTAATTTCACCGTCATATCACCCTCTCCCTTCAAGTTCCTTCCATGTTACCACTTATTAGCAAAGAGACAACCTTCTCATAATTCCCGCATTTTGTGGAAAAATGAGCACAGACTCTACGATTAGAAGAAAGCAGGTGGAAGAATGGAAATGAATGAATACAACTATCGTGCTGGTGATATCGTGTATGTCATTTACCGCAACCCCCATACAGGAGACGTCGCCAATGTGCAACAAGCTGCTGTCGTGAAAGACCCGGAACAACCGGGGGATCTGGCCTTATTTTTATATGAAACGTACTTTCCACTCGATTCGGACATTGCTGTCTACGCATCCGAAGGGGAAGCAGAACGTGCCTATCATGATGCATTCGGCGGCGGAGTAGAATCGGAGGGAGAGCTGTGGTAAAACCCTTCGTACCAGAGTTAGTCTATATCGAACCCCGTGCGCTGGACTATCCGTTAGGGCGAGAGCTAAAGGAAAAATTCGAAGGCATGGGAATTGAAATCAGAGAGACGACGTCGCATAACCAAGTCCGCAATTTACCCGGCGAAAATGACTTTCAGAAATACCGAATGGCAAAGTCGACACTAGTCGTCGGTGTACGCAAAACGCTGAAATTCGATACGTCCAAACCATCAGCCGAATACGCCATTCCATTTGCCACCGGATGTATGGGGCACTGTCACTACTGCTATCTCCAGACAACGATGGGAAGCAAACCGTATATCCGGACGTATGTGAATACAGATGAGGTTTTTGAAGCAGCAGAGAAATACATGAAAGAGCGCGCTCCAGAAGAGACACGATTCGAAGCCTCTTGTACGTCGGATATCGTCGGCATCGATCATCTTACACACACGCTCAAACACGCCATCGAATATTTCGGCCAGACGGAACACGGACGGCTGCGCTTTGTGACGAAATTCGCCCACGTTGACCATTTGCTTGATGCGAAGCACAATGGACGCACCCGTTTCCGTTTCAGTATGAATGCCGATTACGTTATCAAATACTTGGAGCCGGGAACCTCCCGCCTCGATGACCGCATTGAAGCTGCCGCGAAAGTTGCTAAAGCAGGGTACCCTCTCGGATTCATCATCGCGCCGATCTATTTATATGACGACTGGAAAGAGGGCTACCGTATTCTCTTTGAGAAGTTACATGCCAAATTGCCGGACTACGCCACCAAGGATCTGACGTTTGAGTTGATCCAACACCGCTTCACGAAGCCTGCGAAACGCGTCATTCAGAAAAACTACCCGATGACGAAGCTTGAGATGGATGAGGAGAAGCGCAAATACAAATGGGGACGTTACGGTATCGGTAAATACGTTTATCAAAAGGACGAACAAGAAGATATGAAGAGCACACTAGGAGGCTATATCAACCAGTACTTCCCTGAAGCTTCCCTAGAATATTTCACATAAAAAAAGCCCTTCCTCAAAGTCTTGGGGAAGGGTTATTTCAATCGTCTGCGGACAAATTCTCTTTGTTTAGTAAAGCCTTGTTTTTCATAAAAGGTTTGTGCTCCTTCATTCTCAAGCCAATAATCCAATTCCACTTCATGAATCCCTTTCTCTAGAGCTTGTTCTTCAACTTTATTCAACAGCTGACGGCCGTATCCTTTTTGCTGTTTCGTTGTATCGACACTGATTTGGTGTACATACATCGAGGAGTGGGACTTCTTGAAATCATTCTCTTCCTGATGACGCTCTTCCACCCACACAAACCCGACTGGCTCGTCTTCGTCTTCAATCAGGAAGAAGATATGTTCCGGTTGTTTCATTTTTTCTTGCATCATCTCGTGAATCAATTCGTAGTTGTAAGGTTTAAAAATATCTGGATACCATTCTACGTGTAAATCATGCACAAACCGATTCAATTTTGCCACCACAGCGGCATCCTTTGTTTCCGTAATCATTGTACCTCTCCTTTTTTACTCACTATACGCTCTTCGATGCGTAGTGTCACGGAGAATGTGGAACGATATTGTAAAAGGAGAGATGAATAATATGAGTAGATCTGAAAGACAGTTAGGCGGCCAACCAGCCCAAACCCAGAACAAGCAGCCAGGTGTCGAAGGTGGGATGAACCCACAGCCACTGCATGCAGATACCGATTACCATAGTGGAAATAAACTGAAAGGGAAAGTAGCTTTGATTACGGGTGGAGATAGCGGAATCGGAAAGTCTGTCGCGATCGGCTTTGCGAAAGAAGGCGCAGATATCGCCATCGGATACTTAAATGAACACGAAGATGCAGAGAAAACGAAGCAGCTCATTGAAGCGGAAGGACGTAAAGCCGTACTATTTCCAGGTGACGTCGGGGAGGAGACATTTTGTCATAACTTGATCCAACAAACCATCGATACATTCGGTCAGTTGGACATTCTCGTCAATAACGCAGCAGAACAACATCCGACCAACGATATTCTGAACATCTCAGCTGACCAATTGGAGCGTACCTTCCGTACGAATATTTTCTCCATGTTCCATTTAACGAAAGCGGCGCTGCCTCATTTGAAGAAAGGGAGCTCGATTATCAACACGGCATCCGTTACGCCATATGTAGGAAATGAGAAGCTTGTGGATTACACGTCCACAAAAGGAGCCGTCGTCGCCTTCACACGGTCTCTTGCCAAACAACTGGTCTCCAAAGGAATCCGCGTCAACGGCGTAGCACCTGGGCCGATTTGGACCCCACTCATTCCGTCCACCTTCCCGGCGGAAGAAGTCGAGAAGTTCGGTGCTGACACGCCGATGGGACGGCCTGGACAGCCCGTTGAGCACGTTGGAAGCTACGTGTTACTAGCATCAGACGACTCTTCTTACATGACGGGGCAAATTCTGCATGTGAACGGCGGAGCTTACACATCGAGCTAAGCAACTCAGTTGCAAACCGCTTCCTCCCTTTTACAATAGATAGTAGGAAGGGAGTCGTTCACCAATGCCAGAAGGTCCAGAAATACGTAAAGCAGCAGATTACGTAGAGAAAGCCGTGGTCGGACGGGAAGTGTTGGATGTATTCTTTGCTTTTGAGCACCTTCAAGATTATGAAGAAGTGCTGAAAGGACGACACATTCTCCGTATCGATACAAAAGGAAAAGCAATGCTCACCCGCTTCGATAACGGTTATACCGTTTATTCGCACAACCAGTTGTACGGAAAATGGTACACGCGCAATGCCTACAATTATCCGAAGACGAACCGACAACTACGCTTCGCGATTCATAATGAAAAGAAATCCGCGCTTTTGTACAGTGCCTCGGATATTGAAGTGTTAAGAGACGAAGAAGTCGAAGACCATCCGTTCATCTCAAAAGTGGGGCCGGACATTTTGAGTGAAGAGGTGACAAAGGATCAGTTGGTCGAACGTTTTCAAGACAAACGCTTTTATCGTAGGAAGTGGACTTCTCTTTTGCTGGATCAAGCCTTTATCGGAGGGATCGGCAACTATTTGCGTAGTGAAATCCTATTTGTCGCTGGCATCCATCCTGACCTAAGACCGATGGACTGCACAGCGGAACAGCTCGATAAAGCTGCACAGGCGAGTATTCACTTGATGTGGCAGTCATATCAGCATAAAGGGATCACCAACGACCTCGAACTTGCCGAAAAGCTGAAAGCAGAAGGGGCGAAGCGGAGGGATTATCGTCACTGGGTGTTTAACAGAGAAGGCAAGGCGTGTCGAATCGACGGCACCGAAATTGTGAAAATACAAGCGGGGTCGAGACGTTGTTATTACTGCCCGACCTGCCAATCAAAGTGAGCCAGGAGGACTTGTCCTTCTGGCTTTTTCACGTGAAAAAGATATGCTCAGCCCGGATATTTGTGTCGATGGTCAGAATGCCAAATGAGTAGTTAGGTGATCTACGCTTGTCCGTCACAGAACCAGGGTTGAACAACATCGTTTTCTTAACGAATCTAAGGAGAGGTAAATGCGAATGCCCGAAAATAATCAGATCGAGTTCTTCCTCTCCGAAAGCCTCCACCACCCTTTTTTCAGTCGTCTTCTTCTCTCCGTGACCATGTACGAGGCCGATCCGCTTCCCTTCTGCTTCAATAATTTGCTTGAATGGGAAGATTGCTTGGATGTCTTCTCCATCTACGTTTCCATAAACCCCTTTTACAGGAGCATATGCTCTCAATTCTTCATATAGATCAGGTGTCTGCCAGTCTCCGGCGTGGATGATAAGGTCTGCTGAAGGCAGTTCTTCTATCAGGCGATCCGGCAGCTGTTTCGCTTTCTTCGGCATGTGAGTGTCAGATAATACGACGATTTTCACCTGGGATACCACCCTTTCCTTAACTTTTCATTGCATAACTTTCTTTTCTTCTGTACAGTAGTCAAGTATGTGTTAGGAGGAATGCAACATGAATCAACAACAACAGAAGGTACAGATGGTTACAGCTGATCCATCTGCTATCGGTTTATTCGGCCTGGCAATGGTCACGCTGGTCGCCTCATCAGCTAAGCTCGGCTTTACAGACGGAGTATCCTTTATCCTGCCGTGGGCGATTTTCTTAGGAGGAATTGCGCAGCTGATCGCAAGTATGCTCGATGCGAAACACAATAATACGTTCGGCACGACCGCTTTCGGCGCGTTCGGTTTATTCTGGCTCGGCGTCGGCACTTCTTGGTTGATCGAGTTCGGTGTTTTCGGTGAAGCAGCAGCTCAAGCAGTTGATCCGAACCAGCTTGGTATTGCTTATATCGGTTATTTGATTTTCAGTGTGTTCATGACGATCGGAGCCATGGAAACGCACAAAGTCTTATTCTTTATTTTCGTTCTTATTGATTTCTTATTCATAGGATTATCTTTATCCACTCTAGGGTTCATGCCAGAAGCGATGCATACGGTCGCCGCTGTAGCGGAGTTCGGTATTGCGCTACTCAGCTTCTATGGATCTGCTGCTAGTGTACTGAATACTCACTTCGGAAAAGTCACACTACCGGTCGGTCAGCCGTTCGGTGTGTTCAAATAAGTAAGAGTGAGACTGATTCTTACAGAGTGTCTAGAAAGCCTTCGGTTCTTCTAAGTGTAGAAAAACGGTGTTGAAGAAACGGTCCGCTTTCCGCAGGCGTCCGGTGAGCCTCCTCGCTCCCTTTGGTCTCTGCGGGGTCTCACGCTGTACTTTGATCCTGCAGGAGTCTTCCCGTTTCTCCAACACCTTTTTAAAATAAGTATGAACCTCTTGTGCTCCCTGTTCAAGAATAGCGGGCTAAAACCACACTTAATAGGATTTCCACTCAATTGTGCATGGTTTTGTTCGCACGTTTAATGCAAAGTGGGCTGGAAAACAATATCTATAACAAAACCAAACTCTACCCTTTATTTAACAACCTGAGACCGATTCTTACAGCGAATCGGTCTTATTTTTGTGCTTCCAGCCAGTCCGTGATCACTTCTACGATTTCATCCTGCTGTTCTTTCACCGAAATATCCGCTTGATTATCGCCTTTTTGCTCCCCGTACACACCGAACTGAGCATGGTTTCCACCTTCAATTTCGTGTAGTTCCGCTTCATCAGAGAGATAGGCTTTCGTCTCTTCAATCTTAGCCGGCGTACTTAAGCCATCTTGCTCTGCATAAATCGATAGAACGGGCGTATCAGTACCTGCGAAGCTACTTCCTTCTGTCGGATAGGAAGCTAGGAATATGACTCCATCCGCATTCTTTTCACGCGCAAAGGTAGCAGCGGCCACGCCTCCAAGTGAGTGACCCCCGACGTACCATTCTTCAATGTCCGGATAGCGGTCGACTAATTCTTGCGCTTTATTGGCATTCAAAAGGGCAAGATTCAGGCGGACATTTGGAACACCTGCGACATAACCAGCTTCCGAGAGCTGTTCTGCAATATAGCTGTATGCTTCTGGTTCTACTTTGGCGCCAGGATAAAGTACAACTCCCCCCTCCGGCTCTCCGTCGGGCTCAAACACCACCCAGCCGTCATCCGTATCCACTTCTCCGATCCACTCTTCTATATTGCTTGATGCAGCATAGGTCTGCTGACTCCATACATAGAATCCGATTCCTGCTATAATCAACAATCCTAGTAAAATAAAAAATGCGAATTTAAGAAATCGTTTCATCACAGCCCCTCCTCATGCTTCTATCATACTCCATCCGTGTGTCAGATGGTATTCACTTGTCCTTCAACAGAGGCTTTAAATGTCCTCGTCCTATGTCTTTTCAAACCGAACCGGATTCCTCTTCAAAACAAAAAAGCGACTCTCGGTGAGAGTCGCTTTTTCGTTTATTCAATCGGCTGTTTGTTGGGAGTACCAGCTTTACGCGGGTATTTCTTCGGTGTTTTTCTCCGCTTCTCAATAATGGCAATGTTGCGTTCACTATCTTCTTCAGGCAAGTGGAACGTAAATACGTCCTGTACTTCCCCGCCGACTGTTTGGATGGCTATTTTCGCATCTTCCATTTCATCGACTAAGTTCGGACCTTTCATCGCCATAAAGTGGCCGCCTTTTGCCGTGAGCGGCAAACATAACTCGCTCAATACGCTCATGCGAGCTACCGCACGGGCCATGACGAGATCGAACCCTTCGCGGAATTTGGCATTTTTCCCGAAATTCTCAGCACGGTCGTGGTAAAACGCCACGTCATCCAGCTCGAGTTCATGGGCTAAGTGATTCAAGAACGTAATCCGCTTCTTCAAGGAATCGACGATGGTCACTTTCAGCTGAGGAAATGCGATTTTGAGCGGCAGACTAGGGAACCCGGCTCCCGCTCCGACGTCACAGATTCTGAGTTCCTTGGTGAAATCGTGATGAAATGCGGCTGTCAGCGAATCATAGAAGTGCTTCAAATAAACGCCTTCCTGGTCGGTGATTGCCGTCAGATTCATCTTTTCGTTCCATTCCACAAGAATCTCAAAGTACCGCTTGAATTGATTTTGTTGTTTTTCATTTAGTTCGATGCCTTGTTCTTTCAAAGCATTCAAAAACGTATTCGTATCCATAGCTTCCTCCCTTTGGTTTACTCCCCGGAAACGCGGGCGATGTTGCCTTGTTCAATATAAACAAGCAAGATGGAAACGTCCGCTGGGTTTACGCCAGACACGCGGGAAGCTTGGCCGACAGATAGTGGGCGGACTTTCTTCAGACGGTCACGCGCTTCTGTTGCAAGGCCGTTGATTGCATCGTAATCGATGTTTTCTGGAATTTTCTTCGAGTCCATTTTCTTCATTCGATCGATTTGCTCTAAGGCTTTCTTGATATAGCCTGCGTATTTCACTTGGATTTCGACTTGCTCTTTTTCATCAGCAGTCAGAGATTCCTCACTCGGCGTCAAACGCTCGATGTGTTCGTACTTCATCTCAGGGCGCTTCAATAGATCGATTGCTGAAATCGCATCTTTGAGCTTAGAACCGCCAGCTTCTTCGATGACTGTCTGAACTTCATCAGTCGCTTTCAAAATCTGTTTATCCAATCGCTTCTTCTCGACTTCGATTTTACGCTTTTTCTCTAAGAAACGTTGGTAACGTTCTTCTGGAATCAGACCGTGCTCATAGCCGATTTCAAGAAGACGCATATCCGCGTTGTCATGACGTAGCATCAAGCGGAATTCAGCACGGGAAGTGAGCAGACGATACGGCTCGCTTGTCCCTTTTGTGACCAAGTCATCGATCATGACGCCGATGTACCCTTGGGAACGGTCTAGTACAAGTGGATCCAGATCAAGAGCTTTTGCTGCTGCGTTAATACCAGCCATCAGTCCTTGTCCAGCCGCTTCTTCATACCCTGACGTTCCGTTCAGCTGACCTGCTGTAAAGAGACCGGAGATCTGCTTCGTCTCAAGTGTCGGCCATAGCTGTGTTGGTACGACGGAATCGTATTCGATGGCATAACCGGCACGCATAATCTCTGCATTTTCAAGACCTGGTACGGTACGCATCATTTCATTTTGTACATACTCAGGAAGTGACGTGGAAAGTCCTTGTACATATACCTCTTCTGTGTCACGACCTTCTGGTTCAAGGAAAATCTGGTGACGAGGCTTATCGTTGAAACGGACGATTTTATCCTCGATGGATGGGCAGTAACGCGGCCCTGTCCCTTTGACGGCACCTGAGTACATTGCGGACAATCCTAGGTTGTCGTCGATGACTTTGTGCGTCGTTTCATTCGTGTACGTCAACCAGCACGGAATTTGATCCATAATGAATTCGGTCGTTTCATAAGAGAAAGAGCGTGGCTCTTCTTCTCCTGGCTGAATTTCCGTCTTCGAGTAGTCGATGGTCTTGCTGTTAACACGCATCGGAGTACCGGTCTTGAAGCGGACCATTTCAATACCCATTTCTTCAAGCTGTTCCGATAACGAAACAGTAGAACGCTGGTTGTTCGGTCCACTCTCGTAGGAAAGATCACCGATCAGCACTTTTCCGCGCATGAACGTACCAGTTGTAACAATTACGTTCGGTGCGTAGAAAGCCGCTTTTGTTTCGGTTACTACCCCTTTCACCTGATCATCTTCGACAAGGACTTTTTCTACCATGCCTTGCTTCAGCGTCAAGTTATCCTGACTCTCAAGAACGCGCTTCATTTCTTTAATATATAGAGGCTTGTCCGCCTGCGCACGAAGCGCTCGTACAGCGGGACCTTTTCTCGTATTTAAAAGACGCATTTGAATATGCGTTTTATCGATGACTTTACCCATCGCGCCGCCTAATGCATCGATTTCGCGTACAACAATTCCTTTTGCTGGTCCACCGATTGACGGGTTACATGGCATGAAGGCGACAAGGTCGAGGTTTAGAGACAGCATCAATGTCTTCGCTCCACGTCGCGCCGCAGCTAGCCCTGCTTCTACCCCTGCATGACCGGCACCAATTACAATTACGTCATAATGCCCTGCATCATATGTCATGTTGGATGACTCTCCTTTTATTGATTATTTTCCTAAACAGAACTGCGAGAACAATTGGTCAATCAAGCTTTCGTTCACCGTATCCCCGACGATTTCACCGAGTATCTCCCATGTACGGGTGACGTCGATTTGGACAACATCAAGCGGCACACCCATTTCCATGCCTTCTTGGGCATCTTCGAGTGCCTGCTTCGCTTGTTTCAAGAGCTGCACGTGACGAACGTTGGACACATACGTCATGTCGCCTGCGTCCAAGTCTCCTTCGAAGAACGTGTTGGCGATCGCATTTTCTAACTGGTCGATACCTTCTTCGCGGATTAGTGCCGTTGTAACCACTGGATTCTCTCCAGCAAGTTCTTTCACACGGTCGATGTCTAGCTTAGGATCAAGGTCTGTCTTGTTCACGATCGTAATCACGTTCAAGTCTGAGACCGCTTCAAACAGTTTTTCATCTTCTTCGGTCAGTTCTTCTCCGTAGTTCAACACGAATAGGATAAGATCCGCTTCTTTCAGAACTTGTCTGGAGCGCTCGACACCGATCCGCTCGACAATATCTTCTGTTTCGCGAATACCTGCCGTATCAATTAGGCAGAGCGGCACGCCGCGGACGTTCACATACTCTTCAATCACGTCACGCGTCGTTCCGGGCACTTCCGTGACAATCGCTTTATTCTCATGAACGAGCGCATTCATCAAGGATGATTTTCCGACGTTCGGACGACCGATGATGGCCGTACCCAACCCTTCACGCAAAATTTTCCCTTGGCGTGCTGTTTCGAGGATCTTCGTTACCTCTTCGTGTACTTCTTTCGTTTTCTGCTCCATCATTTCATGAGACATCTCTTCGACATCGTCATACTCTGGGTAGTCGATATTCACCTCGACGTGAGCGAGCGTCTCGAGCAGCTTCTGCCTCAATTCCTGGATCAGCTTCGACAAGCGCCCATCCATTTGCTTCAAGGCAACGTCCATCGCACGGTCGGTCTTGGCACGGATCAAATCCATGACCGCCTCTGCTTGAGATAAGTCGATTCGACCGTTCATGAAGGCACGTTTCGTAAATTCTCCCGGTTCAGCCAGGCGTGCTCCGCTTGCTAGGACAATTTCGAGCAGGCGGTTTACGGAAACGAGTCCTCCGTGACAGTTTATTTCTACTATATCTTCCCTAGTGAACGTCTTAGGTGCTCGCATGACGGAAACCATAACCTCTTCCGCCAAGTCTCCTGTTTCAGGATCGATGATTTTTCCGTAGTGCATCGTGTGGGAGTCGACTTCATTCAAGTCCTTGCCTCGAAATAGCTTTGCAGCAATTGAGACTGCTTCTGGACCGCTGAGTCGTACAATCGCAATCGCTCCTTCCCCCATCGGGGTCGATATGGCGGTTATTGTATCAGTTTCCACACGCGCTCACCTCCGTTTCCTTTTGTCATTTCTCTATTATCCACAGACTTCTTTGTTTTTATATTCACTAACAACTTAGAATACCACACACCCTGGTGTTTTGAAAAGCTATCCACATGAACGGATCTTCCAAAAACATGTTCGGGTTATCCACATGTGCATAACTCTTCAACCCATTCTTCTCTCCTAGCCATGGTGATTCAAGCTTTCTCAAATAATAATAGAACAAAAAAATACTCCCGCCTTAGACAGACGGAAGTACTTATTTTACCTGCTCGGACGGATGACCACGAAACGACGTGGTTCCTTTCCATCCGAATACGTCTCTACTTCACGATTATTTTGCAATACGGAGTGAATGATCTTGCGTTCATAAGAAGGCATCGGCTCGATTCTTACGTCTTTTCCTGTACGGATCGCTTTGTCCGCCAGGCGTTCAGCTAAGCTCTCGAGCGTTTCACGACGGCGTCCACGGTAGCCTTCCGCATCGATCATGACCGTATAGAACTGGTTCGACTCTCGATTGATAACTAGTTGAGCCAAATATTGCAAGGAGTTGAGCGTTTGTCCTCTTTTTCCGATAAGCATCGCGACTTTATCACTTTCAAGATCCATCATGATATCGCGGTCTTTTACATCGGTTTTAATTGTGACAGGTGCCCCCATCTGCGCTGCTACATCCTGAATGAAAGACTCGGCATCCTGCACGGGGTTTTTTCTAATGGATACTTGTACAATGGCTGGTTTCGATCCAAAGCCAAGAAATCCTTTTTTCCCTTCGTCAATAACATGAACGTCGACTTGATCTTTCGATGTCTGTAATTGCTTCAATGCTGATTCAATTGCCTCGTCCATCGTCGTTCCTGTAGCAGTAATTTGTTTCACTAGTTTTCTCCTCCTGCTTCTTTATTCATCATTGGCTTACGAATAAAGATGGTTTGAAGAATCATTACAAGGTTACCTACGATCCAGTACAACGCAAGTGCGGACGGGAAGAAGAAGGCAAATGTACCGATCATAAGCGGCATGATGTAAAGCATCATCTGCATTTGCGGGTTCTGCTGAGCAGCTCCGCCTGCCATCATCAATTTCTGTTGTAGGAATGTCGTAGCTGCTGTAAGAATAGCTAGAAATGGATCAGATGTTCCAAGTTGTAACCACAAGAAGTCGTGCGTCTGAATTTCAGTTGTCCGCATAATTGCGTGATAGAATCCGATCAAGATCGGCATTTGGACGACGATCGGTAGACACCCTGCGAGCGGGTTGACACCGTTCTTTTGGAACAACTGCATCGTTTCTTGTTGAAGTTTCTGTTGTGTTTGAGCGTCTTTAGACGAATACTTTTCGCGTAATTCTTTCAATTCTGGTTGAATATCCTGCATCGCTTTAGAGCTCTTCAGCTGCTTGACGTTCAATGGTAACAGAAGAACACGGATGATGATCGTTACTAGAATGATCGCAAGTCCGTAGCTCCCTCCAGTCAAATCAGCGAAGAAAAGCAACGTTTTAGATAATGGAAAAACAATATATTCATTCCAGAAGCCTGTACTATCCGAGGTGATTTCCTGGTTAACTTGAGTACACCCGGATAGGAACGTAAGCACACCTGCCATAGCAAGCAGTGCAATTATTTTATTCCGCAACGTTCCTTCCTCCTTACTAAATCTACCTATAACCCGTTGACTACGTTTTCATTCAACAGTGTAGCATTGTTTTTCATAAAAAATCTATTTTTTCTTTTGGAAAAGCCGGGACCTTTTTAAGACATGGGTCAGGCTACGTTTAATTTCGTGGAAATTCATTTGGTTGGTGGGCTTTCTAGCAATGATGACAAGGTCATAACCTGGGCGGATATCCTCTTCCATTTCAAGAAAAGCTTGTCGCAGATAGCGTTTCACTTGATTCCGCATAACAGCATTGCCGATTTTCTTACTGACGGATAAACCGATGCGAAAATGCGTCTGATCGGATTTCTTCATAAAATAAACAACCAATTGACGGTTCGCAAACGACTCACCGTGTTTGAAAATCTTTTGGAATTCTTCATTTTTCTTGATGCGATACGCTTTCTTCATGAAAGATCCTCCTATTGACCAAGGCTCAGAAAAAAATCGTCCGTTAAACGAAACTCATACGTGATTCCTTAGTGGGAAATACTTATGAAAGAATCTGGACGCGAGCCGGACGCAACCCTAGCGGCTGCCCCTATAAATCCCCAGATAATGACGAAAGCACAAGCATCCCAAACGAGCGCTTGGAACACTTGAGCTTTCGGAGAGCGACTCAAGGCCGCTTCGATCCTTGTTTCTATACCTAGAAAAAAGACCACTGATTGTTTTCAGTGGCCTATGCTGATAAAACTTTTCTTCCTTTGCGACGACGACGTTGAAGAACTTTACGTCCATTCGCAGTGCTCATACGAGAACGGAAGCCGTGTACTTTTTTGCGTTTACGGTTATTTGGTTGAAATGTGCGTTTCATTCTATATACACCTCCTGCGGAATATTTCAAAAAACATACATCTAAAAGGCAGTCCCGACAATTATAATAAACAATCCTACTATCTGTCAACGTGTTTTTGACTTTCTTCTTGAAACCTCTTTAAGAGAAGATCACCGTTATATAACAGTTTCTGTACTACAACACGCATCCTCTTTTTCGCACATTAACAAGTGCTGTGAATAACTTTCAACCCCCAAAACGACTGTCCACAACAAATATCGACAAGATAATCACAAAATCTAGTACTGTGGATAGAAACTGTCTACAACGTGTTATGATTGTGGATAAGTTAAAGAGATCCGTTGCAACTCAAGTTTTTATCTGGTATTATATTTGTGTTTAACCGTGAACGACATTCAAACCCAATAAAATCTTTTCCACAGATTGTGGATAACGTGTGGACATTTGTTAACAGGATTGTTTATTCTATTATGCACAAGATTGTGGACAATGAAAATAACTGCTTCAAACGCTGATATTTACAGTCTTTAAACGTCCACATTTCTAGTAACGGTATAGGGGCCTCATATTTATACAACATGTTAAAAACGACCTTTCGATCCTTTTGTTACGTTCGAAAAAGAGAACGAAAGGTTTTTTTGTTTTCCAATGATAGAGAAAGGGGTGAAAAATTTGGAGAACATCCATGAACTTTGGAGTAACACCTTGGAGAAGATCAAGGAGAAAATTAGTAAGCCAAGTTTCGAAACGTGGTTGAAAGCTACCAAAGCTGACTCTCTTAGCGAAAACACATTGACGATCGTCGCTCCAAATGAATTCGCTAGAGATTGGCTTGAAAATCAATACGAAGGGTTGATCACCGAGACCCTTTATGAAGTGACGGGAGCTGAACTAGCCGCAAGGTTCATCATCCCTGAAACGAAAGATGAGACACTTGATGATGTAAAGCTTCCAAAGAAAGTACCCGATGTGAAAAACAACGGAAATGAAGAGTCACCACAAAGCATGTTGAACTCTAAGTACACGTTCGATACCTTTGTCATCGGCTCTGGCAACCGCTTCGCTCACGCAGCATCGCTCGCTGTCGCGGAAGCACCAGCTAAAGCTTATAACCCTCTGTTCATTTACGGGGGCGTTGGGTTAGGGAAGACCCACTTAATGCATGCCATTGGCCATTATGTATTAGACCATAATCCGAATGCGAAAGTGGTTTATTTGTCATCGGAAAAATTCACAAACGAGTTCATTAACTCCATACGTGATAACAAGGCCGTCAACTTCCGCAACAAATACCGTAGCGTGGACGTACTTCTTATTGATGATATTCAATTCTTAGCTGGTAAAGAACAGACACAAGAAGAATTCTTCCATACGTTCAATACGCTGCACGAAGAATCCAAACAAATCGTGATCTCTAGTGACCGTCCGCCTAAAGAGATCCCGACACTGGAAGACCGGCTGCGTTCGAGGTTCGAGTGGGGCTTGATCACTGATATCACGCCACCAGATTTGGAGACGCGTATCGCGATTCTTCGTAAGAAAGCCAAAGCAGAAGGACTCGATATTCCAAACGAAGTCATGCTTTATATTGCAAATCAAATCGACACGAACATCCGTGAATTAGAAGGAGCTCTCATTCGCGTTGTCGCTTATTCTTCGTTGATCAACCGTGATATCAATGCCTCCTTGGCAGCGGAAGCGTTAAAAGATATCATTCCAAGTTCCAAGCCGAGAGTGATTACCATTGAAGCCATTCAAGAAATGGTTGGAGAGAAATATAATATTCGACTCGAAGACTTCCCAGCGAAGAAACGAACAAAGTCCGTTGCGTTCCCACGTCAGATTGCCATGTATCTATCTAGGGAACTTACAGACTTCTCCCTGCCTAAGATCGGTGAAGAATTCGGTGGTAGAGATCATACGACTGTCATACACGCTCATGAGAAAATCTCAAAAATGATTGATGCTGATCAGCAACTGCAACGGGAAATCGATGATATTCGTGAACAATTGAAATCTCACTAACGTGGATAATGTGAATAACGATTGCACATTCGTCAACAGCCTATCCACATGTGGACAACCTTGTCTTTATAGTCTTAAACCCTTTTATCCACAAATCCACAGCCCATACTATTACTATTACGGGTTTTATATAAAAAAATAATTAATATATGATCAGTAGGAGGATTATTCATTATGAAATTTGTGATTCAACGCGATCAATTGATTGATAGCGTCCAACATGTCATGAAAGCTATCTCGTCTAGAACGACGATTCCTATTTTGACCGGAATGAAAATTGAAGCGACAGAGGAAGGTATTAAATTAACGGGTAGTGATTCTGACATTTCGATTGAATCCTTTATTCCTAAAGAAGAAGACGGTATTGTCTATATCGATCATATTGAACCTGGAAGTATTGTGCTTCAGGCGAAATATTTCCCTGACATCGTTAAGAAACTTCCTCAGAAAACAGTAGAAATAGAAAGTGATAATAACCGTAACGTAACCATTCGCTCAGGAAACGCGGAATTCCACCTGAACGGCCAAGACCCAGAAGAATATCCGCACCTTCCGCAGCTGCAAACGGAAGATAGCTTTGAACTGCCTATTGATCTACTGAAAAACCTGATCCGCCAAACGGTATTTGCCGTATCTACTTCTGAAACACGCCCGATTCTTACAGGAGTTCACGTCAAAATGGAAGACGGACAATTAGAGTTCATCGCAACCGACAGTCACCGTCTGGCATCACGTAAAATTCCTTTAGATCAACCTGAAGGAAAGAACGTCCCAGCTGTTGTTATTCCAGGAAAAAGCTTGACCGAACTAAACAAAATCTTAGGGGACTCCGAAGAGACGATTGAAATCAGTGTGACGGAAAACCAAGTTCTCTTCCGTACGAAACACTTGTATTTCCTATCCCGCTTGCTGGATGGAAACTATCCGGAAACGTCTCGCTTAATTCCTGAGCAAAGTAAAACGGTTGTCACTATCGATGGAAAAGAGCTACTGAACTCCGTCGATCGTGCTTCGCTACTAGCGAAAGAAAACCGTAACAATGTGGTTCGTTTGATGACGAAAGAAAACAATCACTTAGAAATCACTGGTAACTCTCCGGAAGTCGGTAATGTGGTAGAAGAAGTTCTAGCTAATGAGGTAGACGGAGAAGATTTGAAGATTTCTTTCAGTGCGAAGTATATGATGGATGCTCTGAAAGCAGTCGACCATGATCAAGTGAAGGTCGAATTCACGGGAGCCATGCGTCCATTCCTGATTCGTCCGGTCGACAATGATCAAATCCTTCAGCTGATCCTTCCAGTTCGTACGTACTAAATCTCGTACATGAATTTAATATAAACAGCCATCATAAAAAAGGTACGGTTATGAATCGTCATAACCGTACCTTTTCTTGTTCTCAAGCCCCTTTAGTATTTGGTCTAGTGACCAAAAGGAAGTTGTCCTTTTTCAGTTATCCACATGTGGACAACAAAAATCTTTCCCAGTAATGTAGCAGGCTTTTCTTACACCTTCATCTTTAGTAAAATAGAAGAAGGTGAATTCATGAAATAGGGTGAATAATAAATGAGCGAACGTATAGAAATCTCAACAGAATACATCCCTCTTAAATCTTTTCTTAAATTAGCCAACATCGTGGAATCCGGTGGTATGGTGAAAGTCTTTCTAGAGGAGTTCGATGTATTTGTAAATGGTGAATTAGAACAACGCCGCGGGCGAAAACTGTACCTGGGAGATACGGTGGAAATCGAAGAATTCGGCACCTTTGAAGTGGTGCGGGAAGAATAGGCTGACTTTCTCCGCCTATGCACATACAAGACTTAACCCTCCGGTCGTATCGGAATTATGATCAGCTTTCGCTGAGTTTCGATCACACGATCAACGTCATTATTGGTGAAAACGCCCAGGGAAAAACCAATTTGATGGAGGCGATCTACGTCCTAGCGTTCACGAGGTCACATCGAACGCCCCGTGACAAAGAACTGATACAATGGGACGCGGAGTATGGTAAAATAAAAGGGACTATATTTAAACGGAATCGACGCTTTCCGCTTGAAATCATTCTTTCGAATAAAGGCAAGAAAGCGAAATTAAATCATATTGAGCAGAAGCGCCTAAGTGATTATATAGGTGCTTTAAATGTTGTGATGTTTGCACCTGAGGACCTGAACTTAGTCAAAGGGAGTCCTCAGGTGCGTCGTCGGTTTATTGACATGGAAATCGGCCAAATTCAACCGACATATATTTATCATTTGGGGCAGTATCAAAAGATTTTGCGTCAACGAAATCATTTACTGAAAGAGCTTCAGAGGAGACGGGAATCCGACTTGACGATGCTCAGGGTCCTGACGGATCAATTGATCGAGCACGCGGCAACGATCATCGAACGCCGTTTTCGATTTCTCCAACTGCTTCGTGAGTGGGCAACTCCGATTCACGAAGGCATCAGCCGGAAGCTTGAAAAGTTGGAAATAGCTTATGATGCTAGTGTGAAAGTATCAGAAACTATGAATTTGGAAACAATAAAGAGTACGTATCAGGAAAAGTTCGAAAGCATTGAGTCGAAAGAAGTAGAACGAGGAACGACGCTTGCTGGTCCTCACCGGGATGATTTGATTTTCTATGTGAACGGAAAAGACGTTCAGACATACGGATCTCAAGGACAGCAGCGCACGACGGCTTTATCTTTGAAACTTGCGGAAATTGAGCTGATTCATAGTGAGGTAGGCGAATATCCGATTCTTTTACTGGATGATGTTCTGAGTGAGCTCGACGATTTCAGACAGTCTCATCTCCTGCACACCATTCAAGGTAAAGTGCAGACGTTCGTTTCGACGACCAGCATTGATGGCATCGAACACGAAGCGCTTGAAGAAGCAGAGATTTTTCACGTCAAAGAAGGAACGATAGAAGTACAGAAATGAGGGGTTCCATTGTTCATTCACATTGGTGACGATCATGTCATTCAATCCAAAGACGTCGTAGCGATCATCGATCATAGCCTGGTAGGTTCGTCTTCGATCATCGAAGAAATGCTTTTCAATCAACGCAAGAACAGACGTGTAGTGGAAACGGAGGACCATGAGGCGAAATCGATTGTCATTACCCAAGACGTCATTTATTTCAGTCCGCTATCTGTTTTCACTTTGAAAAAACGAGCCAATATGATGACGACTTTAAATAAATTAGAAGATTTCTCAGAAGAAACTGAGGAATAGAGACAGGTTCCGTGTCAAACCACTTGAGAAATGTAGGTGAGTACCATGAAAGAGGAAATTATTGGAGAGCAGCAATCCTATGATGAAAGTCAAATACAGGTGCTTGAAGGACTTGAAGCCGTTAGAAAACGTCCTGGTATGTATATCGGGTCTACTAACGAGAAAGGACTTCACCACCTCGTATGGGAAATCGTCGATAACAGTATCGATGAAGCGATGGCCGGTTTTTGCGATCATATTCAAGTCAGTATCGAAGAGGACAACAGTATCACTGTAACCGATAACGGTCGTGGTATTCCGGTTGGGATCCAAGAGAAGACTGGTCGCCCGGCGGTTGAAACGATTATGACCGTATTGCACGCCGGCGGTAAGTTCGGCGGCGGTGGCTATAAAGTATCAGGAGGTCTCCACGGGGTAGGTGCGTCTGTCGTAAACGCCCTATCGACAAAGCTTGAGGTGTTCGTCCATCTCAACGGAAATATTTATTACCAGTCATTCAGTCGTGGTGTACCTGATGAAGACTTGAAGGTGATCGGAGAAACCGATATTACCGGTACCCGCATTCAATTCAAGCCGGATCCTGAGATTTTCACTGAGACGGAAGAATACAAATTCGAAACATTGGCGAACCGTCTTCGTGAGCTTGCTTTCCTGAATAGAGGATTGACAATTACGGTGGATGATAAACGTACCGAAGAAGAAGCTGTCGAGTATTATTACGAGGGCGGAATTGTATCTTACGTGGAGCATATGAACCGCACGCGTGAAGCGTTACACGAACCTTTCTTTGTGGAAGACGAGCAGGATGAGATTTCGATTGAGATCGCTCTGCAGTACAATGACGGCTTTGCTAGTAATATATACTCGTATGCCAATAATATTCACACATATGAGGGAGGCACACACGAGTCCGGCTTCAAAACGGGCTTAACACGTGTCATCAACGATTATGCGAGAAAGAACAATATGTTCAAAGAGACGGACCCTAACTTGACGGGAGACGATGTGCGTGAAGGTCTGACAGCCATTATCTCAATCAAGCACCCGGACCCTCAGTTCGAAGGACAGACGAAGACGAAGCTTGGTAATAGTGAAGCGAGAACGGTCACAGACGCCTTGTTCTCAGAAGGCTTCTCTAAATTCTTGTTCGAGAATCCATCCATGGCCAAGAACATCGTAGAGAAGGGCTTGATGGCCTCTCGTGCGAGAATGGCTGCCAAGAAAGCACGTGAACTGACTCGACGTAAGAGTGCACTTGAAGTCTCCAACCTTCCAGGTAAACTCGCGGATTGCTCTTCCAAAGACGCTAAGGTTTCGGAACTTTATATCGTGGAGGGTGACTCTGCCGGCGGATCGGCGAAGCAAGGGCGAGACCGTCACTTCCAAGCGATTCTGCCGTTAAGAGGTAAAATCATCAACGTGGAAAAAGCGCGTCTCGATAAAATCCTCTCCAACAACGAGGTTCGTACGATCATCACAGCGCTCGGTACCGGTATCGGCGAAGATTTCGATATTTCTAAAGCACGCTATCACAAAATCGTCATCATGACGGATGCGGATGTAGACGGTGCACACATCAGAACGCTGCTGTTGACCTTCTTCTACCGTTACATGAGACCGTTACTGGAACATGGCTATATTTACATCGCCCAGCCACCGCTATACAAAGTACAGCAAGGTAAAGCGATTTACTACACTTATAGCGATAAGCAATTAGATAAGATCATGGCAGAGCTTCCGAACGCACCAAAGCCAGGCGTACAGCGCTATAAGGGTCTTGGAGAGATGAATCCGGAGCAGCTATGGGAAACGACGATGGACCCAGAGACGAGAACGCTCTTGCAAGTAAGCCTTCAAGATGCGATCACGGCCGATGAAACGTTCGATATCCTGATGGGAGACAAAGTCGAGCCTCGTCGTAACTTCATTCAAGAAAATGCCCAGTACGTCCAGAACTTGGACGTCTAAAGTTTTAGATGAATAAAGTGGAGAAGCTATTCTGAGCTTTGAAGCTAAAAGTATAAAAATTCAGAGGTAGCACTTGGTAGCTGGTCACGCCACGTCCGGCTCCAGCGCCCAGACACTCGCTAACGTAAAATCCGTCCTGCGGGAGAGAAGGACATTCTCCCTCCGGCCGTTTTGCTTATGCGTGTCGTGTCTTACAGGGCGCTTGCGCCTTTGCTTTTAGGAGGTAACGAGAATGGTGGATCAACCAGAACGCCCCCGCGTACAGGAAGTCAATATAAGCGATGAGATGCGGACATCGTTTCTAGATTATGCGATGAGTGTTATCGTCGCCCGCGCTCTTCCGGATGTACGTGATGGCTTAAAGCCCGTACACCGCCGAATTCTTTATGCGATGCATGATTTGGGAATGCATGCAGATAAAGCCTATAAGAAATCAGCGCGTATCGTAGGGGAAGTAATCGGTAAGTATCACCCGCACGGTGACTCAGCTGTTTACGATACGATGGTGCGTATGGCACAGGATTTCAACTATCGCTATATGCTCGTCGATGGACACGGTAACTTCGGTTCAGTAGACGGTGACGCTGCCGCTGCGATGCGTTATACCGAAGCTCGTATGTCCAAGATTTCGATGGAAATCCTGAAAGATATAAACAAAGACACAATTGATTATGATGATAACTATGACGGTACAGAACGCGAACCACTTGTCCTGCCAGCTAAATTCCCGAACTTACTTGTTAATGGTGGTTCCGGAATCGCTGTCGGAATGGCAACGAATATTCCGCCTCACCAACTAGGGGAGGTCATTGATGCTGTTCTTGCCATCAGTAAGGATCCAGAAATCACGATTCAAGAGTTGATGGAGAACTATATCCAAGGACCCGATTTCCCGACTGCCGGTAAAATCCTCGGGCTAAGCGGCATTCGCAAAGCTTATGAAACGGGGAAAGGATCGATTACGGTTCGTGCTGATGTCGAGATCGAAGAGCAGGCGAATGGGAAGGCCCGCTTGATTGTGACAGAACTGCCTTACCAAGTGAACAAAGCACGACTAGTGGAGAAAATCGCCGAGCTTGCCCGTGACAAGAAGATAGATGGAATTACGGACTTGCGTGACGAATCCGACCGTAATGGACTCCGTGTCGTGATCGAACTTCGTAAAGACGTCAATCCGAATGTACTGCTGAACAACCTATACAAAATGACGGCCTTACAGTCTACATTCGGTATCAATATGCTGGCACTGGTCAACGGCCATCCGAAAGTATTGAACCTTAAACAGTGCCTTGAGTATTACTTGGAGCACCAAAAAGAAGTTATTCGTCGTCGTACCCAGTATGAGTTGAACAAAGCAGAAGCACGTGCTCACATCCTAGAAGGATTGCGTGTAGCTCTAGATCACTTGGACGAAGTGATCAAGCTCATCCGTGAATCCCAAACGACAGATATCGCCCGTACAGGGTTGATGGAACGCTTCGGACTGTCTGAGAAGCAGGCCCAAGCTATCCTCGATATGCGTTTACAGCGGTTAACTGGTCTAGAACGCGAAAAAATCGAAAACGAATATCAAGAGATTATGAGTCTTATCGCTGAATTGAAGGCCATTTTAGCGGACGATGAGAAAGTATTGGAGATCATCCGTGAAGAACTTCTCGATGTGAAAGAACGCTATAATGATGAACGTCGTACGGAAATCGTACTTGGCGGAACAGACTTCATTGAAGACGAAGATCTCATACCAGAAGAAACAGTGATTGTAACGCTGACACACCAAGGCTATGTAAAACGCCTGCCGGCTAATACGTACCGTTCCCAGCGAAGAGGCGGACGTGGTGTTCAGGGGATGGGTACCCATGAAGAAGACTTTGTGGAGCACTTACTCTCGACTTCAACCCACAATACCTTGTTGTTCTTCTCCAACAAAGGAAAAGTGTACAAGGCAAAAGGGTATGAAGTACCTGAGTTCAGCCGAACAGCGAAAGGGATTCCGATTATCAACATGCTGAACATTGAGCGTGATGAGTGGATCAATGCTGTGATTTCTGTCGAAGATTTCGTAGATGATTGGTACCTTGTCTTCACCACTCGTAATGGTATTACGAAGCGTACGACGCTTTCCCAATTCGCAAACATCCGCCGAGGTGGATTGATTGCGCTTGGACTCCGTGAAGATGATGAACTCATTTCCGTTCGCATGACGGATGGCTCGAAAGATGTCATGATCGGAACCGAGAATGGCTACTTGATCCGTTTCAACGAAGATCAAATCCGCACGATGGGGCGTACAGCTGCCGGCGTCAAAGGTATTTCCCTAAGAGATGACGACCGTGTCGTATCTATGGAAATCCTTGAGGATAGTCTGCAGGTCCTTACCGTTACTTCCAAAGGTTATGGTAAGCGTACACCAGCTAGTGAATACCGTATCACCAACCGTGGTGGTAAAGGGATCATTACATGTAACCTTACCGATAAGAACGGTAAAGTTGTTGCGACCAAAGCCATCAACGGGGAAGAAGATATTATGATCATTACAGAGAGCGGTGTCCTTATCCGTATGCCGATGGATACCATCTCTGAGACCGGACGAAACACGCAAGGTGTCCGCTTGATTCGCTTAGGCGATGGAGAAGAAGTGGCGACGGTTGCTCGTGTCGAGTCGGAAAAAGAAGAAGAGGAACTTGCAAAACAAGCAGAAGAACAAGCTGATCTTGAGAATGCACCTACGAATGAACCTACAGAAGAAAAAGAAACACCTGACGAAGAATCATAAGTATGACCATCGTCGCCTGTCGAATTCACACGGCAGGCGGCTTTTTTTATCAAATGATAGGTGGTGAACGAATGTGAAGGTGCATCCCTCACAAGTTGTCGCAGGTTGTATGATCATTCAGGACGTTATGGGAAAAACAAATCGTCCGATCATACCTAAAAATACTGTAGTACATCCTATACATATGCGGGTTTTAAACCAATTTAAAGTTGGGGTAGTTGAAGTAGCCAATCGACTGTCTGATGGGTCTCCGTTTATTCCAGAGGAAAGCATAGAGTATAACGAGGTGGAAGAACACAAGAAGCAAGAAAGTCAGGAATCCCTAAGTACGTTGTCCTTCCAAGAACAGTATCTAGAAGCGGTGCAGGCCTATAAGAAATGGTTCGAAGATTGGCGTGGTGGCACACCGGTAGATATTTCAGCAGTCCGAAAGGTCATGGTTCCATTATTAGAGCGCGCTGCTCAGTCTAATCGCGACGTGTTCTTACTCCACCACTTTTCCTCAAAAGACGATTACTATTATCATCACAGCGTAGCAGTCGGGCTTCTATCCGGTTATATCGCATCTAAGATGAATTACAGTTATGGAGACTGGATTCAAATCGGATTGGCTGGTGTACTGAGTGACAGTGGAATGGCGAAGGTTGAAGCAAGAATCATAAATAAGACGGGGGCTTTGAGAGAAGAAGAATTTAATCAAATCCGCAAACATCCGACTTATTCTTACCGTTACGTAGAAAAAACCCCTCTGTTGACTCAAAATGCGAAGCTAGCGATCTTGCAGCACCATGAACGTCTGGACGGGAGCGGCTATCCGCTTGGTCTGCAACAGGGGAAAATCCATAGCTACAGCCAAATCATTGCGGTCAGTGACATGTACCATGCCATGACATCAGAACGTGCTTACCGCAAGAAGCATTCACCATTCCGTGTGTTGGAAGAAATCCAAAAAGAACAATTCGGTCGCTTTGACCATACCGTCGTCCAAGCTTTCATTAAAGAGATGACGAACTATTCACAAGGCACAAAAGTCAAATTGTCCAACAACCAGAAGGCTGCAATTGTTTTCGTAGAATCTTCACATCCGACAAGACCGATGGTGCAGTTAGAAGATCAATCTATCTACGCTTTAAGGGACCATCATGATCTGTATATCGAAGAGGTGCTGGATTGACTAACGTATATGAACTTTAGAGGAACTTCCAAATGGGAAGTTCCTTTTAGTTTGTCGAGATAGTATTGTCGGTTCTCTTAGCTATAATCGGTGTTGGAATAAAGGTTCGCATTTTTTTACAGACCTGGTATGTCACCTATTCTGGTAGAGAGGTGAACTGGTTCTCTAACCAGGAGGAGACCAATGTCGGAATCTCAACAGCAGCCGAACGTAGGAAGTGAACGATGAATACATAGTCATCCCGGTCCCGCATTTGCTGCATTTCCCCCCACCACTCCCCTTCATATCGCACAAGCATACTCAAGTTGTATAAGACGGCGAAATAAGTCATCAAGGCTGGCCATTCCTCTTCCGTTTTCGAAAAGGATGTCCCCTTCAGACCGTACAAGTCCTGCATAGTCGGAAGCGGACGTAGTAACTCATCCATGGAAATCTTTTCTTGGGCAGACTGAAATCCGAACAAATGCCAGGAAGCATAAGGAAAGAGACCGTGAGGCTGGATGCGGATATCATCCTCGAGGAAGCGGTAGTGTTGTTTCTTACGCTTTCTAGTGGATAGGCCGTGGGCAAGCACTTTAGCAGTGGCTGGATAACCTGGGTCTACTGTCAGGAGACAGCTCTTGATCATATGGTTCAGGCCGTAATAATACAGAAGCGGCTGTACGCTTAAAGACGTGGAGGCAGCGGCCTTCCAGAAATCCTCCCCCAATATCAGTCCATGAATGAATCGTTCTGCGTTCTGATAGGCATGGTGATCGGACTTAGGGTGTTCTTGTTTGTCGTAGCACTTCTTCAAAAAAGGTCTGGTGTGTGATGTGACTTGCAAATAAGTAAGAATGGTCGACTCATTCAAATCGGTTCTCCTCCTTTCTTTTCCAATTAAAGTTTCTGTCGAATCGATTGATTTTTTAGGTTGAAAAAGCCTTGTTGTTGTCGTATTGTAAATAACAATAAGAAAAGCTGACTTACGTATGATGTCGATGGAATCATGTTGGAAAGGACGATCCCTTCAATCGTTTTCCTTTTTCTGATGTATCTTTATAGGTCCCTTGCATCTTTTAAGTTAGGTTACCCACCTTTACCCGAAACTATTTGAAAAGAAGGAGAGTTGAAGCATGCGAGAAGATAAGTTTGCCAAAGAAAGCCTGACGTTTGATGATGTGTTGTTAATGCCAGCCAAGTCAGATGTATTACCACGTGATGTATCATTATCAACAGAGTTGTCTCCAAGCTTGAAGTTGAACATGCCGATTATTAGTGCAGGAATGGATACCGTGACAGAAGCAAGTATGGCTATTGGGATGGCGCGCCAAGGCGGTCTCGGCGTCGTGCACAAAAACATGTCTATTGAAGACCAAGCAGAGCATGTGGATCGTGTGAAACGTTCGGAAAGTGGTGTCATCACCAACCCATTTTTCTTAACACCCGACCATCAAGTATTTGATGCGGAGCACTTAATGGGCAAATTCCGTATTTCCGGTGTTCCGATTGTAAACAACACGGAAGAACGTATTCTCGTAGGAATTATCACGAATCGTGACTTGCGCTTCATTGAAGATTATTCGATGAGAATCAGTGCTGTCATGACAAGTGAGAACCTCGTGACTGCTCCTGTTGGTACAACATTGAATGAAGCAGAGAAGATTCTACAGCAGTACCGAATCGAAAAGCTTCCTCTCGTTGATAATCAAGGGGTCCTAAAAGGGCTGATCACCATTAAAGATATTGAAAAAGTCATCGAATTCCCGAATTCAGCAAAAGACGCACAAGGTCGTCTTCTTGTAGCTGCAGCTGTCGGCGTGACGGCTGATGCGATGACTCGTATCGATAAACTAGTAGAAGCTGGTGTGGACGCACTTGTCGTCGATACAGCACACGGTCACTCTCAAGGTGTCGTAGATCAAGTGGGCCGTATCCGAAGCAAGTATCCGGAAGTGAACATTATTGCAGGTAACGTGGGAACACCGGAAGCTACTCGCGAACTGATCGAAGCAGGTGCTGACATTGTCAAAGTCGGTATTGGACCAGGGTCGATCTGTACGACACGTGTCGTAGCAGGTGTCGGTGTACCACAAATCACCGCTGTATTTGATTGTGCACAAGAAGCAGAGAAACATGGAAAGACGATCATTGCTGATGGAGGAATTAAGTACTCTGGAGATATCGTCAAAGCGATTGCTGCTGGCGGACATGCTGTCATGGTCGGTAGCCTGTTAGCTGGTGTATCGGAAAGTCCTGGTGAGACAGAGATCTTCCAAGGACGCCGTTTCAAGGTTTATAGAGGAATGGGCTCTGTCAGTGCAATGGAATCTGGCTCGAAAGACCGTTACTTCCAAAACGAATCAGAGTCGAAAAAGCTTGTGCCAGAGGGAATCGAAGGTCGTATGCCATACAAAGGTCCATTGGCTGATTCGATCCACCAAATGCTAGGGGGACTTCGTTCTGGAATGGGATATTGCGGAACAGCAACCATCGATGCCCTTCGCAATGATGCAGTGTTCACCCGCATTACCAATGCCGGTTTGCGTGAGAGTCACCCCCATGACGTTCAAATTACGAAAGAGTCGCCAAACTACTCCGTTTGACCCTCTTAAATGAACCATAGACAGGGACTTTTCCCTGTCTATTTTTTTGTGAAACCATGTGATAAAATAATAGAGATGCATAATTTACAGGGTGGAGGTTGAGAAAGTTGATACAACGATTGAAAGCATCAGTAGCCATAACAATGGTATTTCTTCTAAGTATGACTTCTGTATTTGTTAATCCTGATCGTACATACGCAGCCGTAGATGTCGGCGCGAAATCAGCGATTTTGGTTGATGCTGAGACAGGAAAGGTTTTATTCGAAAAAGAGGCAGATTTAACCCTACCTCCAGCAAGTATGACAAAAATGATGACAGAGTACTTAGTGTTAGAAGCGATAGATGAAGGCAAAATCAGCTGGGACACGACAACACAAATCAGTGACTATCCGTACGGAATCTCGGCTAATGCGAATTTCTCCGGTGTCGGTCTTACTCAAAATAAAGATTACACAGTAGAACAACTTTATAAAGCGATGGCAATCAACTCAGATAATGCGACGACGATTGCTCTAGCAGAAATGGTTGCAGGAACAGAAGGCGAATTTGTCAAAATGATGAACGAAAAAGCGGCTGAAATGGGTCTTCCAGACTATGAGTTTGTGAATGCGACCGGATTGAACAACAGCCACTTAGGTGACAACTATCCAGAAGGTACGGCACCGGATGCGACAAACTTGATGTCCGCCCGTTCGGCTGCGATGCTAGCTTATCACCTGACAAATGACTACCCAGAAGCGCTTGAGTATTCAAGCATAGCGCAGACAGAATTTGATGGACAGACGATTACGAACTGGAACTGGATGCTTCCAGATATCCCGGGACAACTCTCTCAATTCAGTTATGATGGGGTAGACGGGCTAAAAACCGGCTATACAGAACTCGCCGGAAACTGCTTTACAGGAACAGCTTCTCGTGATGGCCGTCGTCTCATCTCCGTCGTGATGAAATCGGAAACACGTGAATCCCGCTTCCAAGAAACGGAGCAGTTATTCGATTACGGTTTCAAACAATTTGAGAAACAAGAATTGTACGCATCTGGCTACCAAATGGATGACCAGAAACAACTCTCCGTTGCAAAAGGGAAAGAAGACAGTGTACAAATCCAAACAAACGCAGCACTCGAAGAGGTAATCCGTAAGGGTGAGAACGATCAATATTCGATTGAATATAAGATCAACGAGGAAAACCTCGATGAAGAAGGAAACCTTGTAGCCCCGATTGAAAATGGCCAGAAAGTCGGAACAGCTCACTTGGTTTATAGTGGTGAAGAGAACTACGGCAACTTGATGGGTGAGAATGCACAAGGTGTAGATATCGTCACAATGTCTGCTGTAGAAAAATCGAACTGGTTCATGCTGATGCTCGGTAACGTCGGCGAATTCTTCAGTGATATTTTCACAGGCGCTGTTGATATGGTGAAAGGCTGGTTCTAATCCGAACCATCGTTTTGGGTTAGAATAAGTGGGGAGAGGGATGAACCCTCCCCGCTTTTTCTATATCTAAGGTTCTTCAACTAGTAAACATAATTCGTTTATTATCCAAGAAAATCAGTAGGATTTACCTCCATGATGCGTTACAATAAAGGATAAGTGAAAACTTTGAAATTAAGAGCTTAATAAGATAGAGCGAAGGATAGGGAGGAAAAATATTATGTCTCAAACAGGTACTGATCGAGTAAAACGTGGAATGGCTGAAATGCAAAAAGGCGGCGTTATCATGGACGTTGTCAACGCAGAACAAGCAAAGATTGCGGAAGAAGCAGGTGCTGTAGCGGTTATGGCACTTGAGCGAGTACCAGCGGATATCCGTGCAGCAGGCGGTGTCGCTCGTATGGCGGACCCAAGCATCACAGAAGAAGTCATGAACGCTGTATCCATTCCGGTAATGGCGAAAGCGCGCATTGGTCACATTACAGAAGCACGCGTACTAGAAGCTATGGGTGTCGACTACATCGACGAAAGTGAAGTGCTTACGCCAGCAGACGAGATTTATCACATCAAAAAAGATGAATATACCGTACCATTCGTATGTGGTTGCCGTAACATCGGCGAAGCGGCTCGTCGTATTCGTGAAGGAGCGTCTATGCTACGTACGAAAGGCGAACCTGGAACAGGTAACATCGTAGAAGCAGTACGTCACATGCGTCAGATCAACGCAGAAATCCGTCAGCTTCAAAACCTTTCCGAAGACGAAGTGATGGTATTCGCCCGTGATCACGCGGCTCCATTTGATCTTCTCATGGAAATCCGTGAAGAAGGACGTCTTCCAGTCGTGAACTTCGCAGCAGGTGGTATCGCAACACCAGCGGACGCTGCCCTTATGATGGAGCTTGGAGCAGACGGCGTATTCGTCGGTTCTGGAATCTTCAAGTCCAAAAACCCAGCGAAATTCGCTCGTGCGATTGTAGAAGCTACAACGCACTATGACGATTACAAGCTGATCGGCGAACTTTCCAAAGACCTTGGTACAGCGATGAAAGGGATGGAAATGTCCACTCTTACAGGCGACCAACGTATGCAAGAGCGTTCTGAGTAATCTTTCAGTAAAGAGAATGATAAGACGAAGTGGCGACCGTTTTTGGACGAGTCGCCCTCGTTATAGGTTTTAGAAAAGGAGACATGCATCATGACAACAATCGGTGTATTAGGACTGCAAGGAGCATTTCGTGAGCATGTTCGTTCTGTTGAAGCTACAGGTGCTAAAGGCGTCGTAGTTAAGAAAAAAGAACAGTTGGACGAAATCGATGGTCTGATCATTCCTGGAGGCGAAAGCACGACGATGCGTCGCCTTATTGATAAATACGATTTTCTAGAGCCGATTCGTCAGTTCGGAAAGTCCGGAAAGCCGATCTTCGGTACGTGTGCTGGACTTATATTGTTAGCGTCCGAAATCGACGGCTCTTATGATGTGCATTTAGGTGTCATGGATATCAAAGTGCGTCGGAACGCATTCGGTCGTCAGCGCGACAGTTTCGAAGCATCCTTGAATATCGAAGGCGTTGCAGACGACTTTAATGCGGTCTTCATCCGTGCTCCGTATGTAGAAGATGTAGGAGAAGATGCGAAAGTACTAGCCCGTTATGATGGCCATATCGTAGCAGCCCAGCAAGGTCACTACTTGGCTTGCTCGTTCCATCCAGAGCTTACAGATGACCACCGGATTACGGCTCATTTTGTAAAAATGGTGGAAGAATCTAAGAAAAGCCTTGCATTATAATTTATTTTCCGCTAATCTTATGTCACACAAACAACAAACTTAAACGCGATGATAGGAACTAGTAACAAGCATCCTTTGCTAAAGAGAGTCAGTGGCTGGTGTGAACTGATGAAAGGATCTTGTGAATCCATCCTTGAGTGTCTGACGGTACGCAAGGAAGTCAGACCGGCGCCTCACCGTTATGAGATAAGCCGGAAGGTCACGTGTACCTTCAACCTGGGTGGTATCGCGGGAAGCATAAACCAAAGCTCTCGTCCCTTTTTCGAAAGGGGCGGGAGTTTTTTTGTTATAAATGCTTCCGACTATCCCACCAGGCGCCTCGCACCTTGTATTACTAAAGGAGGAATAGAAGATGTTAGACATGAAATATTTGCGTCAAAACTTTACCGAAGTCAAAGAGAAGTTGAAGCACCGTGGGGAAGACCTATCTGATTTGGACGCCTTCGGTGACTTAGACAGCCGTCGCCGTGAATTGATCCAAGAAACAGAAGAACTGAAAGCGCGTCGTAACGAGGTATCTAAAGAGATTTCTCAACTGAAGAAAGCTAAAGAAGATGCAGATGATAAGATCAAAGAAATGCGCGAAGTCGGCGATCGTATCAAGACGCTTGATAGCGAGCTTAAAGAAGTAGAAGAGAAGCTGGAAACGATGCTTCTATCTATCCCTAATATCCCACACGACAGCGTTCCAGTTGGGGGAGACGAAGACGATAACGTGGTAGCCCGTACGTGGGGAGAAGCACCAAAGTTCGCTTTTGAACCAAAACCGCACTGGGATGTAGCAACGGACCTAGGTCTTCTAGACTTTGAGCGTGCTTCTAAAGTGACAGGCAGCCGTTTCGTATTTTATAAAGGTCTTGGTGCTCGTCTAGAGCGTGCCCTTCTGAACTTCATGATGGACCTTCACGCAGACGAGCATGGATATGAAGAAATGCTGACACCGCAAATGGTCAATCGTGATGCGATGACAGGCACTGGTCAACTTCCTAAATTCGAAGAGGATGCCTTCAAAATCGAAGGATGGGAGTACTTCCTCGTACCGACAGCAGAAGTTCCTGTGACGAACTATCACCGCGAAGAAATACTGACTGGTGATGACTTACCTAAGAAATTCGCTGCCTTCAGCACGAACTTCCGCTCTGAAGCAGGATCTGCCGGACGTGACACTCGTGGTCTTATCCGTCAGCACCAGTTCAACAAAGTCGAACTTGTCCAGTTGGCGAAACCGGAAGAGTCTTACGATGTATTGGAAGAGTTGACGGGCCATGCAGAGAAAGTTCTACAGCTGCTTGAGCTTCCGTACCGTGTCATGAGCATGTGCACAGCAGATCTTGGTTTTACAGCTGCGAAGAAATACGATATCGAAGTATGGATCCCGAGCCAAGATACGTACCGTGAGATCAGCTCTTGCTCTAACTTCGAAGATTTTCAAGCTCGTCGTGCAGGCATCCGCTTCCGTCGCGAAGAAAAAGGAAAGCCGGAATTCGTTCACACATTGAACGGATCTGGTCTTGCGATCGGTCGTACAGTCGCTGCGATTTTAGAGAACTACCAGCAAGAAGACGGATCTCTTGTGGTACCAGAAGTTCTTCGCCCTTACATGGGTGGGAAAGAAGTCATTAAGTAAATAGTGAAACCTCAGGGAGACAGACTCCCTGAGGTTTTTTCTTTATCAACGAAACCCATAGTATGACAACGGAATCGATGTAAGTATCACCGATTCCGACTTAGCATCAACGATCATAATGAAGTAATCCACGAACCCACTCATTAATCACTCAAACAGGCTTGACTGTCCCCTCTCTGTTTAGATATAATGACGAAGTGGAAAAAAACACGTCAGGTTGTGTCGAAAATCTTCATAAAAAATTTCAACAAAACATTGACGAGCTAAGACAAGCGTGATATTATATTACTTGTCGGTCACACGGAGGAGTACTCAAGTTTGGCTGAAGAGAGCGGTCTTGAAAACCGCCAGGGGGTTAACGCCCCGCGGGGGTTCGAATCCCTCCTCCTCCGCCATTTATTATTTCAACAATAGCGCATAAATATTGGAGATTTATAGAACAAAAATCGTTACTTCATTGTAACGATTTTTTTATGCTCAAAAAAAGCCCTCTGCCTATTGCAGGGGGCTTTCGTTTAGACGATCTCGGGTTTTTCCACCTTCACTAGTACGTCCTCTTTATTCGGGTACGTCTTTTCAATATGGCGCTCGCCCCATGCACAAAGCATATCGAGAGCACCCTTCAGTGTCCATCCGTAATCCGTCAGTTCATATTCGACTTTTGGTGGGACTTGGTTATATACAATCCGGTTGATCACTCCGTCTTCCTCCAACTCACGCAACTGCTGAGTCAGCATCTTCTGGGTGATACCAGGCATTAATTGTTTGAGTTCACAAGTTCTTTGTTTATCTTCAATCAAATGACATAAGATGACGACTTTCCATTTGCCACCGATGACCTCTAGTGCAGCTTCCACAGGAATATTGTATTTAGCCATATGGTCGACACCTCCTCAGGGTTCGCACTTTTCTATTCATCAAATTAGCACGTACACTTAGCTTTTACCACCAATCTGCTCGTTCAATGAAATTTTCTTGGATTTTTTTGTGCTCCTAATCCCTGCAATGACGAAATAGTTACTTTGTGGTGCCTATAGCACAATAAAGTGCGTACTTCCAGAACTCCTTGTACGGGTGCATAATGATAGTTGCGATCGAAAGGCGCCGTTCGATCGGACTAAGAACACAAGGAGGTCGATGAATGATGAGTACTCAAAGCCAAGCTGTTCATCAAGCATCAGTTGAAAATAAAGGGAATAAGTTCGCTTTACTCGCACTAGCTATTAGTGCGTTCGGAATTGAAACGACAGAATTCGTTCCTGTCGGTTTTTTGTCTGCTATTTCAGGAGATTTATCTATTTCGATTACGTTAGCAGGGTTATTGATTTCAGGATATGCCATAGGCGTTGCGTTCGGGGCACCAGTCCTTACAGCGCTTACTGACAACATCAGCCGCAAGCACTTGCTTTTAGGATTAATGGTTATTTTTATTATAGGAAATGGGATTGCTGCGGTGTCGACGAGTTTTAGTTTACTTCTGATCGCCCGTTTTGTGACGGCTTTCTCTCATGGTCTGTTCTTCTCAATCGGATCAACGATTGCCGCGAGTCTTGTACCGGAACATAAGCGTGCCAGTGCCATCGCCTTTATGTTTACAGGTCTGACGGTTGCGACGGTGACAGGAGTGCCACTCGGTACCTTCATTGGACAAACCTTTGGTTGGAGAGCCACGTTTGCAGGGGTTGCTTTACTTGGTGTCATCGGTATGATCGCCAGTGAGTTGCTTGTACCGAAGAACTTGGAAGAGCCGCCACCGTCTTCTTTCCGTGACCAGCTGAAAATATTGAAAAATAAACAGATTATGCTTTCGTTCTTAATCACAGCATTAGGCTACGGCGGAACCTTCGTTGCGTTCACTTATTTAGCTCCTCTACTTGAGGAAGTGACTGGACTGGATCCAAGTCTTGTCAGTGTCATTTTGCTTCTTTACGGATTAGCCGTTGCGATTGGAAATACGATCGGCGGTAAAGCATCGAATAAGAATCCGCTCAAGGCCTTGTTTAACATGTTCATCTTGCAGGCCATTGTATTGTTCATCTTAAGCTTTACCGTATCCTATACCGTTTTAGGAGTCATTGTCATTGTCCTAATGGGGCTGTTCGCATTCATGAACGTACCAGCGCTGCAAATTCTGGTGGTAGGTTTAGCTGAAAAATATGTACCATCTGCGGTCAACGTAGCGTCTGCCTTGAACATTGCCGCATTCAACGTCGGCATTGCTATCGGTTCGTTTGTCGGCGGTCTGATTGTCGATTCAATCGGATTGATTCACACGCCTTATATCGGTGGTATCATGGTAGTAGGAGCAGTAATATTGACCGCTTATCTAAGAAAAATCGAACAACAGTAGTAACGAAAGCCCGGGAGAGCTCCCGGGCTTTTTCACGTATAAGTGACGGCCTGTAGTTTGCATATCTTTATCCCTCCTAAAATACGTAATCCTACCGAATTCCGAGCTGTCTCGTTATAATGGTAGAAAAGGTGGGATAAATATGAAGATCATTGTATTTGGAGCAACAGGTCAAACAGGAAGCGAATTCGTATCACAAGCATTAGAATCAGGCCATGAGGTCACTGCTTTTGTTCGAACTCCTTCTAAGCTCGCCCTACAACATGAACACTTACATATCGTACAAGGCGATGCCCTAAAGGAAGAAGATGTCGCAGCAACATTGGAAGGCCAAGAGGCTGTGGCTTCATGCCTAGGGTCCGAAAGTTTGAAAGAGACGACGGCTTTGTCTACCATGACCGGAAACATTGTACGCGGCATGCAAAAGCACGGACTTAGCCGAATTGTCTATGTGGCCTCAGCTGGAATTCATCGAGAGATTCCAGGAGTGATCGGTTGGATGTCACAACGTATTTTAAAAAATGTGCTAGAGGATCACCGAAATGCCGTAAATGCAATGATTGCAGCAGATCTCGACTTTACTGTTGCCCGTCCTATGCAGTTGAAGAACGGAGAGCGTACCGGTGAATATCGGACGGAAGAGATCGGAGTGCCGAAAAAGGGAAGAGAAATTCATCGTAGTGACGTCGCTCACTTTTTATTAGAAGCATTAGAAAAAGATCAATGGGTCAAGCAAACGATAGGACTCGCTTACTAAAGGGGATAGGTATGGGATATATTGAAGAATTACGGGCATTGGTCGGACACCGCCCTGTCATTTTAGCAGGCTCCGTTGTACTTTTAATAAACGAGGAAGGGCATGTTCTTCTCCAGGAACGAACGCACCCAGAAGGGGTTTGGGGGCTGCCTGGTGGTTTGATGGAACTCGGTGAAAGTACAGAGGAAGTAGGGGTACGGGAAGTGTATGAAGAGACCGGACTAACGGTTCAGAACCTCCAATTGATCAATGTCTATTCAGGAAAAGACCACTTTACCGTTGCCGCCAATGGGGATCAATTTTATACCGTAACGGCAGCTTACTATACGACGGATTACGAAGGGGAGTTGAGAGTGAACCTTGAAGAAGGGTTTCAATGTCAATTCATCGATCTAGAACGTCTTCCCGAGCGTATGGTCGGTAGTCACCGTGAAATAGTAAATGATTTTGCCAAGGAGTTTGGTTCGATAGTGAAAAAGCAAGGTAGATGAGTCTACCTTGCTTTTTTAGATAGGATGCACAACTGATTCAATTATTTCTTCCTCTATATGTATTCACTTTGCGGTATTGATCACGAATGACTTCACGCATCTCAGAATCCGGGTTCCCTCTTGTTTTAAATGCTTTTGCCCAGGCAATAGGATCGTCCTCTGGCAGATTGTCTTCCGCAAAGGACAGGATTTCTACTAAAGCATTTACTTTCAAATCTATCTCTTCTTTCAAAGCAGTTATGTCTTTGTCATGATCCAAATGCTCTTTCATCTCATAAAGATCGGTCGACAAACTACTTAATATATCGACCATTTCATAGCCGTAACCATCTAGACGAGACAAGCTCCGCCACATACCTTCATGCTGCTTGATCTTACCTGAGAGTACTTCGAAGCGTGTATATTTTCCTTCGGTCGTCATGACATCCTCCCAGACACTTGCATTCATAATTTCTACATCGATCAGGGTGAACCGGACAGCTTGTTTGAGAAGACGCCCGTCAGCTTCCTGTCGTTCATGTAAACGATCAAACAGATGATAGTTGAATAACAAAGAAACGATAAGTGCTCCAAATAAAAGAATAAAACCTAATTTGTTCTCCTTCATATTCTCCACCTTTCTTTAGTTGAATTATGTCAAAGCGCTTAATTGAAGACAATAAAAAATCCTGCAGCACTTGGCTGCAGGAGGGGCATTACGTTAATAAACGGCTGGAACGCCATTTGCGGGATTGTTGGATAAAGTGTCCGATTTTCTCTAGAATCGGTTCAACACTTTTCTCGTTGTTCAAGACATCGTAATCGGCGATGTTAAGGCGTAGGACAGGACACGAATTGAAATTATCAATCCAATTGTCATAGCGGTTGAACATCTCTTCCCAATACTCGATCGGTGTTTCTTGTTCCATCGGACGGCCGCGTTCCTTAATGCGACCAACGATGTCATCGAAAGATCCTTCCAAATAAATCAGAAGGTCGGGATGAGGGAAGTATGGTGTCATTACCATAGCATCGAACAAGTTACGATACGTCTCATAATCCGTTTCATTCATCGTGCCTTTTTCATAGTGCATCTTTGCGAAGATGCCTGTATCTTCATAAATGGAACGGTCTTGAATAAAGCCGCCGCCATATTCGAAAATTTTCTTCTGTTCCTTGAAACGCTCAGCAAGGAAATAAATTTGCAGATGGAAGCTCCATCGCTCAAAATCGTTATAAAACTTATCGAGGTAAGGGTTCGTATCCACTTTTTCGAAGGATGTGCGGAAATTGAGCGCATCCGCCAGGGCATTCGTCATAGTGGATTTTCCGACACCAACAGTTCCTGCGATCGTTATGACGCTGTCATGTGGAATTCCAAAGCGTTCACGTGCATTCATTTGATAACTTCTCCTTTATATAAATGCTGCTTAACTTGATCTACAATCTGGTCTAAGTGATCTTGGTGTTTCACAAAATCAAGGTCATCTCCGTTCAATCGAATAACAGGAATATCCGGATTCTCTCTCTCGAACTGGTTCATGAATTCCTCATAATCCTGTGATAGCTGTTGCAAATAGGAAGGTTGAATATTGGATTCGACATCGCGATTACGCATACGGATACGTTCTAGCAACGTGTCGAGGCTCGCATGCAAATAAACAACCATATTCGGACGTGGCATATCATTCGTCAGGATATCAAAAATCTGAGAATATTTATAGAACTGATCTTCTCTTAACGTACGACGAGCGAAGATCATGTTTTTAGAGATGTGATAATCCGCTACAACCGGCTTCCCTTGTTTCAAATAATCACGGCCGATGTCTTCTAATTGCTTGAATCGATTGCATAAGAAGAACATTTCCGTTTGGAAGCTCCATTCTTCAATATTGTCATAAAACTTGCCTAAAAATGGATTCTCCTCAACGATTTCCTTTAATAAGTGAAAATCAAACTGGGAGGCGAGTTTTTTAGACAGAGACGTTTTCCCAACCCCAATGGGCCCTTCAACGGCGATGAAAGGTAAGTGTCCCATCTCTTCTCCTCCTTAACAAGACCTGTGCACTTTGGTAAGTGTTTTGATATTAAAAAGACATAATTCGATACTTTTTTACAGACAAATTCTATTTTATCACATACATGAGAATGAAGTAACAGGAAAGGGGTGATTTTAAAAGGGGAATTTGCTAGGCAAATATAACAAAATTTTGTATAATGGAAAGTACGTCATTTGCCCCCGTAGCTCAGGGGATAGAGCATCGGTTTCCTAAACCGTGTGCCGCAGGTTCGAATCCTGCCGGGGGCGCTTATTTCTTCACGAACTCCACACAAACCTCTTCTTCAATATTGGTGCCACAATAAACCCAATACATACACCCATCATATTGAGAATGAAATCATCGATATCCAAACTCCCACGCGCTGTCACGTATTGAGTCGTCTCAATCACCCATATAGCGGCTACCGATATACCGATGCGCACCCTCCATGTAGAGCATACATACATCAGATATACGCCAAACGGAATAAACAGACCTACATTCGCCGCTAAATTATACAGTCTTATCATAAACGGCATATCGCTATATACATACAGTTCAATGGTTCTAAGCGGAGTCCAGTTGGCGGTCCGTGCGCCGAAACTTCCAGACCGAATGATCAGTAAGAACAGCATCGAAAAGCTGTACGCTAAGAAACCTAGATGAAAGAAGACTGGACGTACGTTGTAACGAATCCGCAAAGCAAAGGCAAACAAGATGAACGTTAGTAGTGTAAGTACCAAGTTGATCATCAGATATGCCGCTGGATGTAGATAACGTGTAAGCATGCCCATCCATGGTAGTAGTAACAAAAAGACGGACTGAGCGATAAGTATAGGGTACAGGATGTGTTTTTTCATTCCAACACTCGCCCTTGTTCCATCTCTATGACACGATCAGCTAGCTTATTGGCTTCCGCTTGATCATGTGTGACGAGAATCACTGGTATTCCCCATTTTTTATGGAGCCTTAGCAATTCGTTGTGACACTCTTTTTTTACATTTTCATCTAGCGAAGAAAAAGGTTCATCTAGCAATAATAGCTCAGGTTTTGTTGCGAAAGCACGGGCCAAGGCGACGCGCTGCTTCTCTCCACCAGAAATATTGCGGGGATATTCCTCCAGTAAGTGAGAGATTCCTAGAGTATCAACTAACTGATCGACTTCTTCCATACTTTTGGCTCCGTAAAGGATGTTGTTCCTTACCGTCATATGAGGGAAAAGGGCATAATCTTGAAAAACGTATCCGATATTCCGTTTTTGGACAGGGACGGGCTTTTGTTTCTTAGAAAAAAGCGTTCTACCTCTTAACTGAATGCTTCCTTCATCAGGGTGGGAAAGGCCACTAAGGCAATTCAAGGTTGTCGTTTTTCCTGATCCGGAGGGTCCGAATAAGACAACAATTTCATTATTCATCGTGAAGCCTGCATCCAGTTGGAATGCTTTGAGCTTTTTCTTTATGTCTACTGTTAGCATAATTAAGCCCCCCCTTCTAAGAATTTTGCTTAAAACTCATCACGTTCCGCTTCGTCCACCAATTTAACCAAAGAACCGAGCTGAACCCGAGGGCAATGATGACGATCACCCAGGTATAAGCTTGTTCCATGCGCCCCGCTTCGACAGCTGAGTAGATGGCGAGAGGGATGGTCGATGTCACACCGGGGATGTTCCCAGCAATCATGAGCGTTGCACCGAACTCTCCGAGTGCGCGGGCAAAGGTGAGGACAAGTCCAGCCAATAGACCTGGCCACGCGAGCGGAAGGGATATCGTAAAGAATACTTTGAATTTGGAAGCCCCCATTGTCAAAGCAGCATTCTCGACGTTCGGGTCATAGTTTTGAAAAGCGGCAGAAGCACTCTGATACATGAGTGGGAAAGAGACGACGATCGCAGCAATCACTGCTGCCACCCACGTAAAAACGACCTTATAGTCAAACAAGAGAAGCAACCAATGGCCGATCGGACCATTAACGCCGAATAGGTAAAGCAACCCGAACCCGACGACTGTCGGAGGAAGGACGAGTGGCAGCAAAAGGACAGACTCGACAATACTTTTCCCGGGAAATATTCGTCTGGAAATGATTCTCGCTGAAAGAACTCCTAGTAAGAATACGATAATGGTAGCAATCGTTGCGATCTTCAGTGATAAAAATAAAGGGGAATAACTCATAATCATCCTTCTCTTTCTTCAACAGGTTTAAATCCGTAGGCGGAAAAAATGTTTTGAGCTTCTTCAGAACGTAAAAAATCCACAAAATCGCGGGCTGAGTCAGGGTGATCGCTGGCCTTCACGACTGCCGCAGGATACACAATAGCATCATGACTGTCATCCTCTAACTCTGATACGATGGATACCTTTTCAGAGGATGCGGCATCACTTCCATAAACGAATCCGTATGTAACATTCCCTGATTCGACATAGGCAAGCACCTGGCGCACGTCGTTGCCGAACACCATTTTTTCTTCTAAATCGTCCCAAAGATGAATCGATTCCAGTCCCTGTTTCGTATATGTACCAGCTGGAACGCTACCGGGTTGTCCAAGTGCTATCTGTTCATTCTTCTCAAGTTGAGTGATTGATTGAATAGAGGGGAGAGGATCCGTTCCTTTTTTAGAGATAACGACTAGGCGGTTAGTCACGAAATTTATTCGTGTAGATGGATCGATCACCGTTTTGTTTTCCATTTCATCCATCCACTTTTGGTTCGCTGATAGGAACACATCGGCAGGCGCTCCTTGTTCGATCTGTTGTGCCAGTCGACCGGAACCAGCTATATTTAATGTAATAGATAGATTGTGAGATTGTTCGTAGATATCCGTTATTTCTTCAATGGCATCCGTTAGACTAGCAGCTGCAGAAATTGTCAGTGTTTGTTCTTTTTCCTGCTCATTCGAGCAGCTGACAAGCAAAAGTAGCACGAAGAACCATGGTGTTAGTCTTTTCAACATAATATATCTCCCCATCGTTCGAGCTATTGATCATATTATACTGTCTCAAAAAAAGGAAGTAAAAGATTAAAGGAGCATGAAGCATGAGAACACAAGTAATTGTCGGACTGATATTAGCTTTACTGTTGACCCAGATGCCGATAGTCGGAAAGTACTTTGCGATTTTAAATACGATGATCCATGAATCAGGGCATTCTTTAATGGCATTGATTACAGGTGGAGAAGTCCGTCGAATCTCGTTGCTTCCGAATACAGCAGGAACAACATTGACAGGTCACACCTCGTGGATTGGACACTTTCTGACAAGTGTTTTCGGGTATGTATTTGCCTCGTTCTTCGGTTATCTATTTTTCTACTTGATTTCAAAAGGGCAGTACAAATGGATGATCTATATTTTATTAGCATTTTTAACCGTTAATCTGATCTTTTGGGTTCGGAATGGATACGGCTTGTTCTGGATTGTCACGTTTGGTGCTTTGTTCATCTTCCTGTTGAAGAGTGGAAACACGGCTCTTATCCAATATTCGCTCGTCTTTTTCGCATCGTTGATTCTCGTGGAGTCTGTCACGAGTGCATTCGAGATCATGTGGATCAGTTTTGTCTCTCCGCTTCAGGCGGGAGACGCTGCAAATTTATCAAGAGCCACTCGTTTCATCCCAGCGCCGATATGGGGAGTTGCTTTCTTTGCTCAATCCCTATACTTCGCCTTACTCGCCATCAAGCAAGTCTTCAGGGTTTAAGGGACAATTCCGCCATGGCTTCATGGGCCAACATGTATTTAAAATGATTTCAAAAACTCCGCACCTGCCCTTACCGACAGATGACCAGTGCATATGGTAGTAGAGTAATGAGAAGGGAGGCACGAAAATGAGCGGAGGATATGGTGGCGGTTTCGCCCTGTTGGTTGTACTGTTTATTCTTTTGGTTATCATTGGAGCTTCTTACGTTGGCCGTGGAGGATACGGTTACTAATACAAAAAATAAAAAGCGGGGATTCCCCGCTTTTGTTACATAAAACTTTCCTGTTTGTAATATTCTCGTTACGGGTAATTGGACACTATACACCAGTTGGACGGAGGAATACCGATGGATTTAAAAAATCAATTGCTTCAACAAGGATACGACCACATTGACATTTTACTGATCGACGATCAATCGAATCAGACGACCGTTCCAGATATCTCTTTGCACAAAGTGACAGACCTTGAGTTTAAGTTGTATCTGGATCCTGACACAGTGACGTATCATCTCGAAGAACAAGATCCCTACTTTGAAGCAAAACAAAAAGATGAAGAAGGCGAAATGAGGAACGTGAAAGGGTTCGTCCTCGAGTGGTAAAGTCCTGTGATATCAGGACTTTTTTTGTGGCTTTCTTTTGCGTGCTTTCTTGTCAGCATATCCTCCGGTAATCAATAAAACGCCTGATGCGAGTAGCAATACTGGCACCATCACATCATCAATCGTCACAAACAGGATCAATGCAGCAAGAATGTTACATATCCCTACTGCGCCCATAATGAATAGCATCTGATTTTCTTTCTTCATGCAACCCCTCTTTCTCTTTCTTTCCTATACTGTAACCGATTCTATTGTTTATCTCCAAAAATTTCGTGGAAAGGAATGGATACGAAACCAAGGAGGTAATATTGTGCAAACGCATCAACTCTATATTAACGGTAAATACACAGAATCTAAAAGCAATGAATGGATCGATATTGTAAATCCAGCGACAGAAGAAGTCATTTCCAGAACACCAAAGGGAACGAAAGAAGATGTAGACCAGGCTGTAGAAGCGGCGTTCCAAGCTCAGAAAGAGTGGGAACTGACACCGAATATCGAACGCGGAAAAATCGTGCGTGCTCTCGGTGATAAAATTGAAGAAAAACGGGATACATTTATCGATTTACTTCAAGAGGAGCAAGGGAAGGATTATGAATTGGCAAGCGGAGAAATTGATCTCGCCATTGATTATTTCCGGTACATGTCCGAATGGGCACGTCGTATCGAAGGCGAAATCGTGCCAAGTGACCGACCTAATGAAAATATCATGATCTACAAGAAACCGATTGGCGTTGTAGGCGGAATCGTACCGTGGAACTTCCCAATGTTCATATTAGCACGTAAAGTTGCTACGTCTCTTGTAACAGGTTGTACGATTGTACTGAAACCAAGTCAGCAGACCCCGAATACCGCTATGGAATTCACCAAGCTTGTAGATGAAATGGACGAAATTCCAGCAGGTGTTTACAACGTTGTCACAGGTACGGGCTCTGAAATTGGTAATGCACTGGCTACCCATGAAAAAGTGCACATGATCACGATGACAGGTAGTGTGACTGCAGGAACAAAAGTTATGGAAGCAGCAGCCCAGAACATTACGAAAGTGAACCTGGAACTAGGCGGGAAAGCACCGGCTATCGTAACAGCCAACGCAGATTTAGATATTGCAGTAGAGAGCATTACTACATCACGTCTTGCTAACAATGGACAGGCCTGCACCAATGCTGAACGTGTCTATGTCCATGAGAGCAAAGCAGATGAACTGATCGAGAAATTACGTCATAGCTTCGAATCCAAAACATTAGGTGATCCACGTGAAAATAAAGATGCAGATGTTGGGCCTCTTGTCAGTAGGGACCGTGTAGAAGAAGTGGACAGCATGGTCAAAGAAGCGGTAGAGGCCGGTGCGAAGGTAGAAATCGGTGGAGAACGTGGAGATCAGGACAAAGGGTTCTTCTACAAACCTACTATTCTAACTAACGTAAACCACGAATCTAAGATCATGCAGGAAGAAATATTCGGTCCAGTCATTCCAATCACCACATTCAAGACTCTAGATGAGGCGATTGAAAAAGGGAACGATACCGTATATGGTCTAACGTCCTCGGTTTACACGGACGATTTGAATGAGGCTATGCGCGTCGTCAATGAGCTGAAGTTCGGGGAAACATTCGTGAACCGTGAGAACTTTGAAGCAGTGCAGGGTTATCATGCCGGAATGCGCAAATCCGGATTAGGCGGAGCAGACGGTAAACACGGTATGGAAGACTTCCTTGTGACTCAAGTAGTCTATATGCAATATAAAAATGATAAACAGTAACGATAAATATAGGACGGAACCTAAGCAGGTTCCGTCCTTTTCCGAGTGTCGAGAAAGACTTTTAGCGTAGGCAACATACGTACCGCGAGGTGAAGACCCCGGAAGAAAGCGGTTTTTGCTTTCTGAGGAGGCTGAGGCCGTGTCCGCGGAAAGCGAAGTATGTTGCCGGAGTGATGCATGTATTTCTTCATAAAGAAAACCCGAACGAATCGTTCGGGTTACTCTTTTTCTATTATCGGTTATCGATTTTTTCTGGATAAAGGTCGTGATTCATTAAGCGGTGATCAGCCATTTGTTCGAATTTCGTCCCTTTCTTCCCGTAGTTGCAGAACGGGTCGATGGAAATACCGCCGCGTGGCGTGAATTTACCCCACACTTCGATATAACGCGGATCCATCAGCTCAATCAAATCGTTCATGATGGTATTCACACTGTCTTCGTGGAAATCACCGTGGTTACGGAAGCTGAAAAGATATAACTTTAACGACTTACTTTCGACCATTTTCACGTCAGGGATGTAGCTGATATAGATTGTCGCAAAGTCCGGCTGGCGGGTTTTTGGGCAAAGAGTCGTAAATTCAGGACAGTTGAATTTCACGAAATAATCACGGTTCGGATGTTGGTTATCGAATGTTTCTAATACTTCAGGGTCGTACTCGAAGGAATAGGCATTGCCTTGATTCCCGAGTAGGGATAGGTCTAAGCTGTCTTCGTTTCGTCCGGGCATACATATGCACCTCATTCTCTAGAATAAATAAAAAAACCACAACCCTAAGGGCTGTGGTTTTGGAATCATATCAGCGTCCTTAGTTTTTTAAAGAGGGGTTAGCTAAGAAAACTCTGTATATCTACTTCATTATAGGTCTGAACCACACACCTGTCAATGCAAGGAGAAAAGGCGCATTTTTTGTAAATGTTTGGGATAACACTTTAAAAACACAAGCGTTTCCACTAAAATAAGAAGTAATTCATAAAATATTCAGAAAAATATTGCACCATGATGCTCTGAATCCTTCAGGGCTTTATTCAGCTGAGTTTAGAAAACGTTTTCAAAAATCTTTGATGAGGTGATCAAACATGGACATGAAACCCATTCCAGCACGTTCCGGAGAACACAACATGCAAAATTATGAAGAAGCACATGCTTTATTTGATTGGAATGAAGTGAAGAAGAACTTCACATGGAGTCAGACTGGTCAAGTGAACATCGCATATGAAGCGATTGATAAGCATACAGAAGATCCTCAAAAAAAGAATCAAGTTGCTCTCGTCTATTCTGCCCCTGATCGCGAGGAGAAGCTGACATTTGAAGACTTAAGGGTTCAGAGTAATAAATTTGCGAACGTTTTGGAAAAGCATAATATCGTAAAAGGAGATCGTGTCTTTCTGTTTATGCCAAGAAGCCCGGAATTCTATGCGGCCTTCTTAGGTATTCTGAAAACAGGTGCGATCGCAGGACCGTTGTTTGAGGCGTTCATGGAACAGGCGGTTCGTGACCGTTTAGAGGATAGCGAGGCGACCATGTTGATTACGACGCCTGAGTTGTTGGATCGTGTACCGGTTGATGAGCTGCCTGATTTGAAGCAGATTGTCCTTGTCGGTGGAGATGCCCCTGGCAACTATATTTCCTTCGAGGAAGAAATGGAGGAAGCATCAGAAGACTTCGATATTGAATGGGTCGACCTTGAAGATGGTATGCTGCTTCATTACACTTCTGGTTCCACAGGAAAGCCTAAAGGGGTATATCATGTGCACAACGCCATGATTCAACACTACCAAACAGGTAAGTGGGTACTGGATTTGAAAGAGAATGATGTCTACTGGTGTACCGCTGACCCAGGTTGGGTGACAGGTACAAGCTATGGTATCTTTGCACCATGGTTGAACGGTGTGACCAATGTCATTCGAGGTGGCCGCTTCAGCCCTGACGATTGGTACGGAACCATTGCCGAGCAAAATGTAACAGTATGGTATTCTGCTCCGACTGCGTTCCGTAAGTTGCTGAGTGCTGGTGAGGAAGCAGTGAAGGAACATGACCTTTCTACGCTTCGCCATATCTTGAGTGTCGGGGAACCGTTGAACCCAGAAGTCGTTACGTGGGGACTTAAAGCCTTCGACTTGCGTATTCATGATACGTGGTGGATGACAGAAACCGGCGGTATGTTAATTTGTAACTATCCAGCGATGGAAATGCGTCCAGGATCGATGGGTAAACCATTCCCAGGTATCGAAGCATCCATCGTAGATAATGAAGGGAACGAATTGCCTGCCAATCAGATGGGGAACTTGGCAATTAAAGCTGGCTGGCCTTCGATGATGCGCGCAATCTGGAAGAACCCAGGCAAATATGAAAGCTATTTCCTTAATGGTTGGTACGTTTCTGGTGATAGTGCGTATAAGGATGAAGATGGCTATTTCTGGTTCCAAGGTCGTCTGGATGATGTCATCAATACGTCCGGCGAACGTGTCGGTCCATTTGAAGTGGAGAGTAAGCTGATTGAACATGAAGCGGTAGCAGAAGCTGGAGTTATCGGTAAGCCGGACCCAGAGCGCGGAGAGATTATCAAGGCGTTCATCACCCTGAGAGATGGTTATGAACAGTCGGATGAGCTGCTGGAAGAAATCCGTCAGTTTGTGAAAAAAGGGTTGAGTGCTCACGCTGCTCCACGAGAAATCGAAATCAAAGATACGATTCCAAAAACACGTAGTGGTAAAATCATGCGTCGTCTCCTGAAATCATGGGAGCTTGGTCTACCGACAGGTGATACGTCCACATTAGAAGAATAGTACCTGAAACGTCTGCAGGGTTCCTGCAGACGTTTCTTTATAAAGATTCAGGACATTTTCCCCTTTCTTTCCACATCTTGTTATGATGTAATGGATAGGAAGAAGGAACGATATTGATAGAGACGGTTGTGAATTCATCCCCTCATCATTCTTTATAGTGTAGTTCGCTAGTGGACAGTGGACAACCCAAGTAGAAGAGCATTGGAGAAAATTCCGATCGCTTCTTTTTTTAAACTATTTAACCGAACATACGTTCTATTAGGGGTGATGAATAATGGATGAGGTAGTGCGTCATTTTTTTGATAAGTTCCCAGATTTGAAAGGAAATCAAGCGGTAGAGACATTTATTAGAATGCCCGAACATCGAGAGGTAATAGAAGAGTATTTGCGCAATCCTATAGAAAACAATCGTCTTGCTTTAGATCAAACATTCAAAGCTTATTACTTTGATGTTCGCTTCACGTCTTACGTAAGCACCTCTCTCTATTTTCAAAGTGTGAATTTCGACAAACGTGCAAGGCGATTTGCAGGCAGGAATGCGTTGACTCTTGATCAGCCGATTGGGGACGGGGAAGGTACCACATTCAAAGATCAGATTGCCGACCCAAATGGGGAATACTTTCTAAAAGAAGACAATTTAGAAGCATGTGTCGAAGATGAAAAGTTGATAAAGGCTTTAGCCACGTTGACTGACCGGCAGCGCCGGATTTTGAACCTTGCCTACTTCAAGCAATGGTCAGATACGGCTATCGCCAATGAATTCGATGTAACTCAACAATCTATTTCCAAAAGTCATCGAACAGCATTGATGAAGTTAAAAAACGAAATGACGAAAGGAGAGTAGAAATGTCCAACCTGTATCAATTTGTGAAAGCGTCACAGGAGGGAGTACAAACAGAGGAAAGAATCATTAAGGCTTTCGAGCCTAAGATCAAATCGTCATTGAGGATGACGAAGCAAACAAACCGAGAAGATTTAGAACAGGAGCTAAGGGTTTTTGTCCTTCGTTATGTACGAGAATATGATATCGGGCGAATACCAGGGTTATTCGAACTGAACCAAATACAAAGAAAAAAAGCCCAATAACAAAGCGCATACTAGGGGAGGTGCGCTTTGTTATTTTTTATTGGGGAAAAGTCCGTTGAGCCCTGCTGCAATGGCAACTCCACTCGCAAGACCTAAGGCTAGTTGGTCAAACATCAACCCGAATACAACACCAAGCGCGACGCCTAATCCCATCCAGCTCCCTAATCGTTTCTTTGACGACTGTCCTTTTTCCATATAAACCACTCCTTTATTTCTTATACGAGATCTCCCCATCATTTGTTTCAAAAAACAGTTGATAGAGGTTGTTTTTTTATACCTCAACCTTTCTTTATACCTTGAAAGGGCGTTACAAATAAGCACCTCAAAAAGTATTGTATTAGATTTAAAAACGAAAAGGAGGAGTAACGATGGATTATGTAATGTTTGCTCAACTTCTTGGAGATGTAGGCTTTCCGGTAGCTATCACTATATATCTGCTATTGAATATGGAGGCGAAAATAGAACGCTTAGAATCTACCATTCACACTTTAGCTGAATCGAAGGAGTCTGATGATATGGAACGATAAAGGAGAGCGCAGAAGCATTCCGTGGATGCTTCTGCTTTTCTGTTTCACATGAAACGTTGAAGTAGGACACACTGTCAAAAGCTGTGATAACATGTAGAAAAAAATAGATTAAATCGCAGGTGAATGAAATGAAAACAGAAACAGGATCATTTATAGGAACAAGCTTAGAAACGACACAGTGGTTTGTTTTTCTACTTGCAAGCTCTGTTGCTTTACCTATTGTCATAGGTTCAATCTTCGAATTGAACTTTACAGAAATAGCGGGCCTGATGCAGCGCACCTTCTTTGCAGTAGGGATTACGTCGTTTTTGCAAGGAGTATTCGGGCATCGGCTGCCGATTTTAGAAGGTCCAGCGGGATTGTGGATCAGTATTTTTGCCGTAATGGCATATTCCGGGGTGGAATCGGGAAAAAGCTATATAGAAACCTTGCAGACGCTAGAAGCGGCTATGCTATGGACAGGTGGATTTCTTCTGTTATTCGGTACCTTCCGTTTGGCACACCGTGTTCTATTTGTGTTCACACCACTCGTGACAGGTGCTTTTTTATTTCTGCTCACGGTCCAGCTTAGCGGAACGTTTCTACAGGGGATGTTGGGGATACAACAACAAGTCGAAGCTATTCATAGTACAGAAGCTGCCGTCGCCTTTTTCACTTTCTTTCTTGTATTAGGGTTATCCTTATTCGGAAAAGGGGCGCTGAAAAGTTATGCCGTGCTCCTTGGAATTGTGGTGGGATGGCTCACATATGTCGTGACGATCAACGGGGAATCAGAAAGAGATGCAGATGTAGCTGTATTCCAACCACCTGAATGGCTCGCTTGGGGTCCTCCTAACTTTGAGTGGAGTGTCATACCGCTGGCGTTTATTACGGCGGTTATTTTATTGTCGAATATTGTCGCGTCTGTCGTAGCGGTGAGTCAATCCATTCATGGGAAGCCTTCCTATACATATAGCCAGGTGAACCGGGGGAGTAGCTTTCTAGGTGTGACACATGGCATTACTGCGATGTTTTCAGCGATTGCCAATGTTCCTCTCGCTTCTTCCTCAGGGTTTATTGATTTGACAGGTCAGAAGAAGAAGCGACCATTCTTATACGCGTCTCTGCTTCTCGTCATCATCGCTTTCTTCCCACCGCTTGTAGCGTTTATTTCCGGCATTCCAGCTCCTGTGGCGAATGCCGCACTGCTTGCTACATTTGTACAGCTGATGGGACTCGGTCTTTCGAATATTGCGAGTCAAGAGTTAGACCAGCGACGGCTTACGATTTTAGGAGTCTCGTTCCTGCTAGGAATTGGTCTGATGTTTCTTCCAGCAGAAGTCTTCCAAGGGATGCCCGGTTTGGTGCGGAACCTTGCAAGCAATGGATTGCTTGTCGGGACCATGTTCGTCATTTTATTAGAACAACTATGGAAAGAGCCGAAACATAGCTAGAAAGGACAGAATACACATGACAGAAATGTACGATGTCGTTGGAATCGGAGTCGGCCCCTACAATTTAGGGCTGGCGGCTCTGATGGATGATACAGAATTGAATGCCGTATTTTTTGAGAAAACACCAGAATTCGTCTGGCACCCTGGTATGCTGGTCGAGCAAATGGATTTGCAAGTTCCCTTTCTGGCCGATCTCGCCACATTCGCAGACCCTAAGAGCAGGTTTACATTTATGAACTACTTATATGAAAACGACCGGATGTTTCCGTTCTTTTTCCATCAACACTTCAAAGTGCCGAGGCAAGAATATAATGATTACTTGCAGTGGGTTGCTGGTCAACTGTCATCGATCCGCTTCGGTCACACTGTGATCGACGTCATCGATCATAACGAAGGGGAGTCTCCTCACTACCAAGTGGTTGCAGAAGAAACGGCAACTGGAAAGAAAGTATATGTAAAAGCGAAACATGTCGTCATGGGAACCGGAAATGAACCGCTTGTATTGAATGGTATGGACGGATTTCCGAATGAAGATGTCATTCACTCGAGTCGCTATTTGTTCGAGAAGGAGCATTTATTGAAGGCTAAGCATGTGACGGTTGTGGGATCCGGGCAAAGTGCACTTGAAGTCTTTCTTGATCTACTGGAGGAGCAAGAGCGCCAGGATATGAAGTTGACCCTGTTCACTCGAACGGGAGGATTATTCCAACTGGATCAAGCGAAGTTTGCACAGGAAATGTTCACACCTGACTATGTAGATTACTTTCATAATCTGAGCCTTGACCAGCGTAAAGAAGCATTGGATACATTGAAGCCGCTAAGAAAAGGGATCGATCCAGACACACTGACACAACTTTACACAAGGCTTTATCACCGGACGGCTGGTGGGAAAGAGGCACGTGTGCTCATTCAACCGATGACAGAAGTGAAAGAGATCGAAGGTGTAGATGGTGGGTACAAGCTTCATTGTCGTCAGTGGCAGGAGGAACACGACTATACGTACGATTCAGAGAAGGTTGTCCTCGCAACTGGATATAAACCGCATATCCCTGATTGGTTCATGAAGCGGTTCAAGGACAAGGTGAAGTGGGAAGCGGAGAACATGTACAAAGTGACACGTGATTACCAACTGGACTTCGGTGACAATCGCGACCATCACTTTTTCACTTTGACGAACCTTGTTCATTCGCACGGTGCCGGCGCAACGAATCTTGGGCTATCGGTGCATAGGAATGTACACATCATCAATGCCATCGCAGGAAAAACGCTTTACAAAAACCAGCAGGACACATCCTTTCAGCAGTTTTCTATGCGAGATTTCTCACAGAATTAACCAATTTTTGCAAGTTGGTGTGTTTAAAATTGTACCGAGTGGGAAGATATTCTATGTGACAAAATCAACCAACCCACAAGGAGAGATGAAATCATGAGTAAGATTGCATGCGTTATGACTTCTGAATTTGAAGATGTTGAATACACACAACCGAATGATGCGTTCACGAAAGAAGGACACGAAGTAACGACAATCGAATGGGAAGCAGGTAAACAAGTTACAGGCAAGCAAGGTCAAGCCACTGTAACAATCGACGCTTCTATTGATGACGTGAAGCCAGAAGACTTTGATGCTCTGTTTATCCCAGGTGGATTCTCACCTGACCAGTTGCGTGGTGACGAGAAATTCGTTCAATTCGCCAAGCACTTTATGGACCAGGACAAACCCGTATTCGCCATCTGCCACGGACCGCAGCTACTAATTACTGCGAAGTCATTAGAAGGCAGAACAGCTACAGGCTTCAAATCGATTGCGGTCGATATGGAATATGCGAAAGCGAACTACAAGGACCAGGAAGTCGTCGTTTGCCAAAACCAATTGGTAACAAGTCGACAACCGGACGATATTCCAGCCTTCAACCGTGAAGCAATGAAGTTGTTAGAAGCATAAAGAAGAAGAATCCGCTCTGATATGAGCGGATTTTTTGTTTAAGGAAAACGAACCTTGTCTAATTTTGAAAATTTGAAAAGTTTCCTTTTTATTTTTGTTCTCGAACGAGGTATGCTAGAGGAAGAACACGAAAATGAAGCGACGTTTTACAGACGATTAAGCAGAGCTACATAGACAGAAGGAGGAAGACGATGATTGTCCAAGAGCGAGAACATGATTTTATCTTGATCAAGCAACATGACCATGCACAGTTATCCGGTCGCATGGTTCGGGAATGGAAGCAGCATTTTCTACTGCGTTCTAAATTGAGAGAAGAAGCGGACTGGGCGGCGGCGCAACACGATAGAGCTTGGATTCCGCTGGATGACAATCCTGAGTGGAACGAGGAAGAACAGAAGCCTTATTCTTTCATTGATTATCCACTAAAGGAGAAGCTTGCTGCTTACCAACGAGGCATTACAGAGGTGGCAGAACAATCGTTGTATGCAGGAATGCTTTGTAGTATGCATTATCAATCCTTTATGTCTGAAGACAGCGAGGAACCTCTGATGCGCCAGTTTGTCCAGGAAGAGAAGGAGCGGCAGGAGCGGTTGTTCGCTCTGATGGAAATGGATATTCCTAAGGACATTTATGACCTTCACTTTAAGCGTCTTCAATTTAGTGATGACCTATCGCTTTATGTATGTATGAATCAACCTGGAGTTTCGAAAGAAGAAGAAGTTGCCTGGTTCAGGGACGGATTCCGTCAGCATTTTGACTTTGCTCCAAATGGCATGATCGCTGACTGGGTTGACGACAAACAAGTATCCGTTGATCCGTTTCCATTTGAAAACCCATTCGATGCTCGCATACCTTATAAATTGGTTACGAAAGAAGCAATCAAGCAACACGGGTTCACGAAAGCTTACGAGCAAGCGGAAACAGACCAACGGTTAGTGACGTTCATCGCGAAAGATCGCTAACTTTTCTTAACGGTAAATTGATCACCTAATAGCAGCCAGTTTTGAGGGAAAGATAAACCGAGTTTCCAATAACTGATGCCCAACAGCCCTTTTTCTTTAATTAAATCAAACTTTCGCTGAATGGATCTGGCATCTTCAAACCATACTTCGTGCTCGTTCCCATCTTTGTCTGTGTACGTAAAGTAAGGGGCTTGCTCTTCGGTATCGTAAGAGATGCTGACATTATTTTCGCGGGCGATTTGAATGGCTCGCTGAGGGCTGACAGCTTTGGCAAACTCTCCTCCTGGTTCATAGGGAAGTGTCCAATCATAACCATATAAATTTTGACCTAGCAAGATTTTGTCAGCAGGCATCACAGACAGTGCATAGTCGACAACCTCTGTTACAGGACCAATCGGAGCCACTGCTCGAGGCGGTCCTCCACTATAACCCCATTCGTACGTCATCAACACAACAAAATCCACAATCTCTCCATGCGCTTTGTAGTCGTGTGCCTCGTACCAAGCTCCTTTTTGCTCGGCGCTTGTTTTCGGAGCAAGCGCTGTTGAGATCAGTAACCCTTCTTTAGATAGACGCTGCTTAGCTTTTCTTAAAAATTGGTTGTAATTCTCGCGTAATTCTTTCGGAAGAAATTCCATGTCAAAGTGAATATCACCAAATCCGACTTCTTTAGCGGTTGCGATAATGTTGTCGAGAAGTTTATTCTGAACATTTTCGTCTGTTAAAATCGTTCGCCCTAACTCTGCACTGAATTCCCCATCCGCTAAGTTGGTCACGACCATCATCAGCGAAGCATCGTTGTTAGCAGCTATTTGCTTGAAATTGTCCAGCGGTGGAGCTTTCAACGATCCATCCGGTTGAATCTCATAGCTGAAAGGAGCCAAATAGGATAACAAAACTGCTCTCTTTTCAGCAGATGAACGAAGTCTATTAGACACTTCTTTGCCATAGGGCTCGATATAAGCGTTAGCTGTAATAGGCGTCGGTGGTCGGTCTGGAATATAAAGGCGAGTACCCACCGTAAGATTTGCAGCAGGTGATATGCCATTCACCTCTGCTAGTCGTGCAGCGGAAATACCGAACTGCTGTCCGATCGAATATAGACTATCCCCAGGCTGGACGAAATAAAAGCGGCCGACAATCGGGATGACTAACGCTTGACCGATGACAAGGTCCCCGGGGGTTTCTAATTCGTTTGCTTCTATAATGGCATTTGGCGTACTATCATAGAGACGAGCAATCGTATAAACAGATTCTCCTTGTTGGACGACATGAATTTGCACGGACGTCCCTCCTTTCTCATCTTTACTAATGTATGAAAACAGATGAGCAACTTATTCTAACTAATCTAGAGGTGTCTCTATGAATAAAGATGAGCATTACATGAAATGTGCGATAGAAGAGGCTGAAAAAGCGGAAAAAGAAGGCGAAGTCCCGATCGGAGCGGTCATTGTATATAATGATGAGATTATCGCGACTGGTTATAATCAACGGGAAAGTTCTCAACTCGCTTCTTCGCATGCTGAATTCATCGCAATAGAACGAGCCAATCAAGCGATTGGGAGTTGGCGCCTAGAAGATTGTACACTGTACGTTACTCTAGAACCGTGCCCGATGTGCGCTGGTGCCATTGTTCAGTCCCGCATTCCAAGAGTCGTGTATGGAGCGAAGGACCCTAAGGCAGGTTGTGCGGGGACATTGATGAATTTATTGGAAGAAGAGCGCTTCAACCATCAAGCAGAAGTAGTACCATCTATAATGGAAGAAACGTGTTCTTTAATGCTGACGAACTTCTTCCGCAGCCTTCGAGACAAGAAGAAAAAACAGCGATCAACCGATAAATCCTGAGTCACCCATTGCATTTTTCTTTCAAACTCGCTATACTAGTCATGTCGTGCTAAGCGGGGAGGTAGCGGTGCCCTACACTCGCAATCCGCTATAGCGAGGCCGAATCCCCATCCGAGGTGATGTGGTTTCAAGGTCTGCCTTATGAAAGTGGTGTTGACACTCAGGTCCTGCGCAACGGGAACCAGTGAATCCTGTCAGGTCCGGAAGGAAGCAGCAGTAAGCTGTATCTCTCGTGTGCCGCGGGAGTGCCTGGGTTGAGCCATGATCATAAGTAACGCTTGGGACTCCATCATCGACGGTGGGTGCACGGCATACATAAATGAAGAAAAGAGTCGTTATGAATCGAATCATAACGACTCTTTTTATATACACTGGTAAGGTTCACATCCTGTCCTCGAATCAGGTATAATGGACGAAGAGACTAATAAGGGAGAACGGTTAGATGAGCTACCAAGCTTTATATCGCGTCTGGCGGCCAAGGAACTTTGAAGATGTGGTTGGACAAACCCATATAACACGCACATTGCAAAATGCGATTGAACAAGATAAGTTCTCTCATGCGTATTTATTTTCTGGTCCTCGCGGGACAGGGAAGACGAGTGCGGCGAAAATCTTCGCTAAAGCAGTCAACTGTGAAAAGTCTCCCGCCAAGGAACCGTGCAATGAATGTGATGCTTGTTTAGGAATTCAAGATGGTTCTATTTCGGATGTCATTGAAATTGACGCTGCATCAAACAACGGAGTGGAACAAATAAGAGAGATCCGGGATAAAGTAAAGTACGCACCAAGTGCAGTCCCGTATAAAGTTTACATTATAGATGAGGTTCATATGTTGTCTATGGGAGCATTCAATGCCTTGTTAAAGACATTGGAAGAGCCTCCTAGTCATGTCATCTTCATACTAGCGACAACAGAACCCCACAAAATACCATTAACGATCATTTCGCGTTGTCAGCGATTCGATTTCAAGCGAATATCTCAGCAATCGATGGTCGAACGGATGGTCACCATTACAGAAGCGGAAGACATCGCAATCGCGAGGGAAGCGCTCGAGATCGTAGCCTTAACAGCTGAAGGTGGTATGAGGGATGCGCTCAGCCTACTTGACCAAGCGATTTCTTATAGTGAGGAAGAAGTCACGATTGATGATGTGCTCGCTGTAACAGGGTCTGTTTCTCAGGCGAAATTGGCCGAAGTCATTCAAGCGTTGAACGCCCAAGATGTGAAAAGCGCTCTCAGTGCAGTAGATGACTTGATCCAGCAAGGGAAAGACCCGGGGCGATTTGTTTTTGACCTGATTTATTACCTTCGAGATTTGTTACTGTACCAGACGGCACCTGACTTGGAGCATCACCTGGAGCGGGCAATTCCAGATGACACATTCCGCGAGCTCTCCAGTCAGCTTACTGCCGATTGGATCCAAAAAGCGATCCGGGAGTTGAACCAATGCCAGCAGGAGATGAAATGGACAACCAGTCCGAAAGTCTTCATCGAAATTGCCATGTTGAACATGGTAGAAGTAAGTACTCCTGCTCAAACCGGTGCACCTGTTAACTCAGAAGCTATCAACCAGCTTTCTCAAAAGATTTCAGAACTAGAGAAAGAATTGACTGGTCTTAAGCAAAACGGCGTTGCAGCACAGGAAGGACCAAAACCCAAACCGAAGCGCACACCTGCACGTTCCGGAAGAAAAGGTTATAATATTCCATATGAGCGGATTCGCCAAGTATTAAACGAAGCATCAAAGGAAGAAATCAAGAATGTGCAAGGCAAATGGGCCGATTTCATGGAAGCTTTGAAACGGAACAACGCACCTGCACACGCAACACTCTTGAACAGTAAGCCCCGTGCTGCTTCACCAAAAGCGCTTGTCCTAGCGTTTCGTTATGAGATCCATTGCTCTCTAGCGCTTGAGCACCAAAGTACGATCGAACCGCTCTTAACAGAGTTTATAGGAAAACCATTATCGATCATCCCGATACCAGAACAGAACTGGCAGGAGTTACGCGAAGAATACGTGCGGACACAGAAGCCTGCTTCTGGTGATGCTGGTGAGGGAGATGATGAAACAGAGGCTTCCTCTTCCAGTGAAGAAGAACCTTTGATTTCAGAGGCGAGAAAACTCGTCGGAGATGATCTGATTGAAGTCCAAGACTAAGAGGTAACTAATAAAGGAGGAATCGCCATGCGTGGTGGAGGTAACATGAATAATATGATGAAACAAATGCAGAAAATGCAGAAGAAAATGATGAAAGCTCAAGAAGAGCTGCACGAAATGACTTTTGAATCTTCTGCAGGCGGTGGCATGGTTAAGGTCGTCGCAAACGGAAAGAAAGAAATCACTGACATTGAAATCCAGGAAGAAGTAGTGGATCCAGATGATGTAGACATGCTTCAAGACTTGATCATCACTGCTACGAACGATGTGATGAAACAAGTAGAGGACAAAACGAACGATACAATGGGACAATTCACGAAAGGGATGCCTGGAGGCGGAATGTTCTAGGAGGAATTCTCATGTATTATCCTGAACCGATATCAAAACTAATTGATAGTTTTACGAAGCTGCCAGGGATCGGCCCGAAGACGGCTGTCCGCCTGGCATTTTTCGTCTTAGAAATGGAAGAAGACGACGTACTCGATTTTGCGAAGTCCTTGGTGAATGCGAAGCGTGAGCTGACTCATTGTTCCACGTGCGGTCATATCACCGACCAAGATCCTTGCTCGATTTGTCAGGATGAGTCCAGGGACCAGACGCTGATCTGTGTTGTGCAGGACCCGAAAGACGTTATTGCAATGGAGAAGATGAAAGAGTTCAGCGGCAAGTATCATGTTCTTCATGGTGCTATCTCTCCTATGGACGGGATCGGTCCGGAAGATATCAACGTCCCGAGTCTAATCAATCGCTTAAAAGATGAAGGGATTGAAGAGCTGATCTTAGCTACGAATCCAAACATCGAAGGAGAAGCGACAGCGATGTACATTTCCCGACTTGTGAAGCCGTCTGGCATCCGCATGACGAGAATTGCGCACGGTCTCCCTGTAGGTGGCGATTTAGAATATGCAGATGAAGTAACACTGTCGAAAGCTCTGGAAGGGCGACGAGAATTGTAAGAGGGTGTTCATCATGTTTGGACGAGGAAAAAAAGTCAGAAAAGAAATGGATCAACAATTACTTACTGACATCCGCAAGATGAAAAAAGAATGGGAAGTGCTCAATTCCATTATGGAACAGAGCATCGAACCCAGTGACGAAGGATTGCAAGACCTTGCTCTCGTGAAAGCGAAGTATTTCTACTTATTGCGTGAAGCAAGAGTAAGAGGAATCAATGCCTTGTCATAATGCTTGTACTATTCCCCTGTCTGTAGACATAGACTGTGAAAGAATCAGTTTTATTCAGACAGGGGGTTTTTTTATGGATCCGGTTCTCGTTTTATTATTGCTCGGTTTAGCTATACCTGTATTGCTTATCATTGGAATACCGGCTACGCCATTAAAGTGGGTTGGACAAGTTCTCACTCGTGTAATAGTTGCCGTGATCTTACTCTTTTTTGTTAATCTCTTTGGTGCCCAGTTCGGCTTGCACATTCCGATAAACGGATTTACTGCCGCGGTTTCTACCATATTAGGGGTACCAGGATTGCTTTCCTTGTTGGCTATTCACTTGTGGGTCTTATAGAATGCAGATTTCATTCTGCATTCTTTTTTTATGAATTTAGGAAAAGGGGTTGTATAAGTTTGGTTAGCGTGGTAAATTAGTAGATGTCGCTTTGAGAGCGGCCTTGAACGAACTGAAAAAAGTCATTGACTCAAATAGTTCTTTCATGGTATATTTAAAGTCGTCGCATTGAAATACAGCGACAAACCAAAAAATCATGTGAAAAAAGTTATTGACATTAAATAACGAAACATGATATAATAATATAGTCGCTGTTTTGAACAGCAGACACAATTTGATCTTTGAAAACTGAACGAACCAACCAGTACGTCAATATTTTTCTTCTTAGTGAAGAAAAGACAACAACGCACATTCGGTGTGCAAATGAGCAAGTCAAACTTAACTTTTATGGAGAGTTTGATCCTGGCTCAGGACGAACGCTGGCGGCGTGCCTAATACATGCAAGTCGAGCGCAGGAAGCGAGTTGATCCCCTTCGGGGGTGACACTCGTGGAATGAGCGGCGGACGGGTGAGTAACACGTGGGCAACCTGCCTGTAAGATCGGAATAACTCCGGGAAACCGGAGCTAATGCCGGGTAACATGTTCCTTCGCATGAAGGAACATTAAAAGAT
>NZ_SRJC01000008.1 GCF_004684905.1 Halobacillus salinus
AAACCAGGTGGAAATTGATTTACCGGAGGAAAGGGCCCTTTCCTCCGGTAAATCAAAACTATCTTCTCAACCATATAGGTAATTTCATTGTGGATATCAATTTACACAAGATTGCGGACTTGACTAAGGATGCTGTTAAAATGTCAAAGAGAGGGTTTCTAGCTGCCGTTTTGATTATATCAACCTGCTGAAATGTCACAGAAACAGTTTAGCTGCCATTTTATAAACGACAGACCAGCAAAAAGTAAGAGAAAGCCCTTCTCTCTGCCGTTTCGAGCGGAATAATTCCATGAAAAGTCACAGAACCCTCGCCTATCTTCCGTCCCGGACAAAACACTCCACAAAAACGTCAAAGAACCCCCTCTATCTGATTTTTTCAACGTAAGCCCAACATAAAATGGAAGAGAGCGTCCACATCAAACCGACAATCATGTAAACTAAGAAAAAAGAGGTGACATTGTGAAACTTGATAACTTGGGCATGATCCGGCTTGTGATGTTCTATTTGATCAGCTGCGTGTACTATCTCAATCTTCCAGATACACCTTTCTATACGACAATCGTCATTCTAGCGGTGCTCGGGTTTACCGCCACCCACTTCACGTTGAACAGTTCCTTTGGGGAGAAAAGGCTTCCTTACATATTGGCGGTGGATTTTGCGATTATTTTCACCCTCGGAATGCTGGATGTTGATTCGACGCTCTATTTGATTTTGTTCGGAGTCGAAGCGGTGACGCTATTGTTATTTGAGAATCGGAAACAGGTGCTTCTTCCTTACGCAGCGGCTTTTCTGATCATTTTTTCTACGATTAATGTCTTCGCGTTTCAAGCGGCGGGGCAATTCTATCTGTTTGATAATCTCATCAGTGGGGCGTTCGTTGTGTTCTGTGCGATTGTCGGACGGTTGATTTATAGACTGACAGAAGCGCAGGAAACGGTCAGTACCCAGTATAAAGAGTTGAAGGAAGCGCACGAGCAGTTGAAGCAGTACTCCGAGCAGGTCGAGGAGCTGACGGCGATCGAGGAGCGCAACCGGATCTCGCGGGAAATCCATGATACGGTCGGGCACAAGATGACGGCGCTTCTGATGCAACTTCAGGTTGCTAAGGAACTGCAAGCGGCCGATCCTGCAAAAAGCACGTCCGCTCTCCGTGTGTCGGAGGGATTGGCGCGGGAAGCGCTGCACGAGACGAGAATGTCGGTGCGGGCGCTGCAAGATGATGCGGGGGATCCGCGCTCTTTTGTAACAAAAGTGAGGGAGATGCTGCAGGAGTATGAAGATCAGACGGGGCTTGCGTCGACGTTGAATGTCGAAGGGGATGGTTCGAACATTCCGCCGTCTGTACAGTGGTCGTTGACGCGGCTGGTGCAGGAGTCGCTGACGAACGCCGTGAAGCACGGCGGGGCGAAAACGTGCGAAGTGGACCTCGCGATTACGAATGAGCACGTTGCGATGCATATCACGGATGATGGAAAAGGGGCAGGCGACGTGCAGCCGGGCTTCGGTATCAAGAACATGCGCGAGCGTGTGCAGGAACATGGTGGCACGCTCACGTTTGAAACGAATCCGAATCAAGGTTTTACGATTCAAGCTGAATTCCCGTTGAAACGAATGACATGGAGAGTAGGTGGCGTACGTGATTGAGATTATGATTGTAGATGACCAGGAACTGATGCGCGACGGGCTCGCGACAATCCTCGATTTGAAGCCGGAACTGTCCGTCGTCGGTGTCGCATCTGATGGGCGTGAAGCATACGAGCTTGCTCTCGAAAAAAAGCCGGACATCGTCTTGATGGATATCCGCATGCCGGGGACGAACGGCGTGAAAGGTGCGAACTTGATTACGTCTTCCTTGCTCGATACGAAAGTGTTGATGCTCACGACCTTCTCCGATACCGAACTGATCCTCGAGGCTTTGACCGAAGGGGCGCACGGGTACTTGCTTAAAGACATGCCGACCGACTCGATCGTCCAGGCGATCATGACCGTTCACTCCGGCGGCATCGTGCTCCCACAGCATCTGACGGCAGAAATCATCAGCGAGATGAAGCGCCGGCAAGAGCTCGAGAAAGAAATTTTTCCTTCGCAAGATGTACCGTCAATCATCCATGATCTTACCGAACGAGAGAGGGAAGTGTTGAGAAAGCTCGGGGAAGGCATGAACAATAAAGAAATCGCGTCCCAACTATATATATCAGAAGGCACGGTGAAGAACCACGTCTCGCACCTGATCGGTAAACTAGAGGTGCGCGATCGTACGCAGGCCGCCATTTTTGCCGTCCGTTACGGCATCACCACTTTCTGAGTCATGACTTTTGGCACATGCCGAGACAGCTACTGCAGCTGTCTTTTTTTTATGCAAATCTATCGCTTGGGAGATTCCCCTTTTACCTGACCGAAGTATGATAAAGACATCAAAGAATGAGGAGTGACGGCAATGCTTCAGGTGAACGAGTTGAACAAACGATACGGGAAGAAGGAAGTCGTGAAGAACGTTTCCTTCCGTTTAGAAAAAGGGGAAGCGTTCGGCCTGTTGGGACCGAATGGAGCCGGGAAGTCGACCACGATCGCGATGCTGTCGGGGCTCGTTCCGAATGACGGCGGGACGATTTTATGGGGAGAGAAGCCGATGGACCCGTCGATGAAAAAGCGGATCGGCATCGTCCCGCAGGAAATCGCGTTGTACCCAACAATGTCGGCGCGGGACAATTTGCTGTTCTGGGGCAAAATGTACGGCTTATCCCGCAAGCAGGCGAAGAAGCGGGCGGAAGAAGTGCTCTCGATCGTCGGCTTGTCCGAGCGTGGAAAAGAGACGATCGAGACGTTTTCCGGCGGAATGAGACGGAGGATCAATATCGGAGCTGCGCTGATGCACGAACCGGAACTGCTGATTATGGATGAGCCGACGGTCGGCATCGATCCGCAATCGCGGAATCACATCCTCGAAACGGTGAAGCGGCTGAACCAAGCGGGCATGACGATGATTTACACAAGTCACTACATGGAAGAGGTCGAGTTTCTGTGCGACCGGGTTGGGATCATGGACTACGGCGAAGTGATTGCGAGCGGTACGCACAAAGATTTATGTAAGCGTCTAGTTGGCGGGACGGTGATCCGCCTTGTGCTGGAGGAAACGAATGAGGCAGGAGTGAAGGCGATTGAGAACCTGCCGCAAGTCGACCGGATGACGGTAAGGGAGCAGAAGACGTATGACGTGTTTGTGCAACAACCGAACGAGGTAATCAGCGATATCATGGCGGCGATTGTGGAAAACGGCATGAAAGTTTCGGCGATGGATGTGCAGGAGCCGAACTTGGAGGCACTATTTTTACAGCTGACCGGCCGGACTTTAAGGGATTAGGAGGATAATGCGATGTTTACGATTGCGATGAAAGATTTGGCTTTAAGGTTGAAAGATCGCCGCAGCCTAGTGATGATGCTGCTGATGCCTCTGGTCCTGACCGCGATTCTCGGATCCGCGCTCGGCGGCAACTTCGGAGACGACGCGTCAATGCCCGCCACGACAGTCGGCGTAGCCTATGACACGGAGGATGAGCGGACGAATCAATGGGTGGACGGTGTACTGCCGAGTGAGGACGTGACGGTGGTTTCTTTTGACAATGGTGGTGAAGTGGAGAATGCCATGAACAAAGGGGAGGTCGATGTAGGGGTGCTTCTGCCGAACGAATGGGGAGAGAAGCTCGGGACAGCGGACGTGACGGTCCTGACCGACCCGGACAAAACGCTGCAAGCTTCCATCATCGAATCGATGCTGACTTCCTATATCGACCGGGTCCAGGCCGTTACAGAGACGACCGATCGCTTTGCGACAGCACTTGCAGAAGCAGGAGATGTCGAAGTGGCAGCTGCGGCAGGTGGTTTTTCCACAACCGCCATCTCCATAGCAGAACAGGACTCGATCCAGTTGGCTTCTGGTGAAAAAGGCGAGCAGACACTGAACGGGATGCAATATTATGCTGCAGCGATGGGCGTCATGTTCCTCCTGTTTAACGCGACAGTCGGTGCGCGGTCGATTTTGCAGGAACGCCACACGCAAACGTTGGCTCGGTTGGCGATGACCCCGGTGAGGTCCTACCACATCATCGGCGGTAAATTCCTCGGCACGCTTTCATTCACGCTCGTCCAATTCAGCTTGTTCCTGGCCGCGACGTACTTCATGTTCCAAGTGTCGTGGGGAGAGAATCTGTGGCAAGTATCGTTCATCGTAGTAGCCTACGCGATCGCAGTATCCGGTTTGGCAATGATGCTTGCAAGCCTTGTGAAAGAAGAGAAAACAGCGGACAGTATCGGCGGAATCGGTGTGCAAATCCTGGCGCTGCTAGGCGGATCGATGATTCCGGTAGCGGCTTTTCCTGGAGCGATCCAGTCGATATCCAACGTCATTCCGAACAAATGGGCTCTCGATAGTTTTCTAGAAATCATGACCGGCACGGCGTGGGGAGACTTGTATATGCCGGCAGCGCTGCTCGTTCTGTTCGGCGCAGCGTGCTTAGGAGTCGGAGCCACGCGATTACAAGTAAGGTAAAGGAGTGGGAGATATGAAACGGATTTGGACACTGGCTGTGATGGAGTGGAAGCGGATGTTCAAGAAGCCGCAGTCGTACGTCGTGATGTTCGGAATGCCGCTGTTGTTCACGTTCATCTTCGGGGCGATGTTCTCAGGAGGCGGTGAACGAGCGAAACCTCAGATTGCTGTCGTCGACCAGGATCAGTCGGTCGTATCAGAAGCGTTGTTGGAAAAGCTCGAAGGTTCAGAGCTGATGAACGTTGTGGGCATGTCCCTGGAGGAAGCCGATCAATCGTTGGCGGATCAGAATCTATCCGGCTACGTGGTGATGGGAGATTCTTTTGAAGAGAGCGTATTAGCAGGAATGCCGGATGTTTCGTTTTCCTACCTTCCAGCGTTTGAAGGAGCATCCGTCCTTTCGAATTGGATAAATAATCGCTTGGTCGAAGTGGCGATTCACGCAGAAGCGGCGTCTGAATATGCAGCGTTGACGGATGCGAGTTTTGCAGACAGTTTTGTGAAGATGGCTGGGAGTTCAGATGGAGGGGAGCGTACCGTCCAAACAGTGAACGTCACGACCGATGAGGAAATCCAGGCGATGGATAACGTTACCGCACGCTCTGCGGGATTCGCAATCATGTTCGTGATGATCGCCATGCTCTCGAGCACAGGCGTCATGCTGGAAGCGAAGCAAAACGGAGTCTGGTACCGTCTCCTGTCCACACCAGCATCGAAAATGGAGATTGTACTCGGCTACTTACTCGCCTTTTTCTTAATCGGGTGGATGCAATTCGGCGTGCTGATGATCGCGTCGTCCTTGATCTTCGGCGTGTACTGGGGCAGTGTCCTCGGCAACATCGTCCTAGTATCAGCCTTGCTGCTTTGCACAATCGGGCTCGGCTTGTTTATCGCAGGATTCGTGAAGACGTCGGAGCAGCAGTCGATGTACGGCAACTTGATCATTTTTTCTACGTGTATGCTCGGCGGCGTGTACTGGCCGGTTGAGATCATGCCGGACTTCATGCAGCAAATGGCGGAGTTCGTTCCGCAGACATGGGCGATGGACGGTTTTCGAGCTTTGACCGCAGGAGCGGGGACGTTCGCGGAGCTTGCTGGACCTTTGGCAGTCTTGCTCGGATTCACGGTTGTGTTTCTGTCGATCGGGATGAGACGGATTAAATTTGAATGAGGGCTAGGCTATCTGCCATTTTAGGGGATTGAATGTGTGAGAATGGCACTGAAGAAGGCTCTCTCTTCCCTTTTGAGCTGTGGCAATGGTGAAAATGGCAGAGAAGAGCGTTCTCTCTGCCATTTCGAGCTGGGAAGTGCAGCAAAAGGGAAGAGAGGAAGCTTCTCTGTTACCTTTTGAAAAGAAATCGTGATGAAAAGGGAAGCTAGCGCCCACAAGCCGTAATGTTTTTTCCTAGAGTTCAGGCGCGCTATAATGTACATACTACTCACTAAGTGAGGTGTGCGCGATGAAGAAAGATGTCGATGATTATTTGCAGGAAGGCATTTACGGGCCAAAAGAGATCAATCCTTCCGAGCGGAGAAAATATTTAGGGACGCTGAGAGAGCGGATCGTCCTTGTGCTGACGAATGGCCAGCTCGTTCAGGGACAGGGCCTCGCAGAGATGGAGCAGGCAATGAAAGAACACCCTGATGCAAAGCTTCTCCTCGACCGTCAAGTCAGCTATCGCTTCCGAAAGCCGTACAGGCAGCTTGCCAATGAGCAGGGGATCCAGCATACGACAGTGGATAATCAGGAAGTCGAGACGGAAATCGGAGCGGTGCTCGCCGTTGATTATGCGATAGAAAAAGAGGACATCACCGTAGAAGAGAAGCCTCCACAACAAGAAGAGAAACCAGGATTCTGGAAATCTTTGTTCGGTCGTTCATAGGGGTCAGGGAGTTTGTCCCAGAAATACGGGACAAACTCCCTGACCCCAATGTCCCATTATAAAGGATTCTTTAAAAAAAGCGCTTTAAATCTTACAGGTATACATATTTCATGCTATACTTTTTATTGTCTCATACTTAGGAGACAAAGTTCGTGTTCACGGACGAAGCCCTGCGCCTCAAGGACGAGGTGGGGGCTTTTTTTAATGCTTATTTCTCTTTTGACCTGATTTTCCTTGTGCTAAGATGAAAAGGAAGTGACATTGATTAGGAGGTCGAAGCGAATGTTTAAGAAGATTGCAAGTGATGCGCTAGGCTTAAGCGATATTGGCCGTATTATCAGTCGAGAGGATTTCGACAAAGCGCAATCCGATGATTTTGTTCTGACGGAAGATGGCGAGAAGATCCATTTTCTTATCAAATCGAAAACAGATGAGTACTGCTTCACCAACCGCGCGTTGATCCACTTGGATGGCGAGAAAGCATCCAGCAGTAAGCGAAACATTTACCGCTACGATTATTATAAAAACCCGATCAAGAACGTCTCGATCGAAACCGCTGGTACGATTGATTTGGATCTTGAAATCAAGTTCTCTATGGGCAGTCAATACTTCAGTGTCGATATTGCCAAAGATGAAGGCGAAGCAATCGCTGACTTGTATAAGACGCTTGTCGAGATCGGCCAGATTCAAGAAGAGGACGAGCGTCACCACGAATTCGCTCTGAACAGTGTCAACACGGCGAGCGGATTGATTAAAGACAATCGTTTCCATGACAATGATATTTCCCAAGAATTCCAACAGGCGGCAGAGTTCGCTTATAAGTGGTTCACGGAAAAATATAACGAGCATACGCAGAAAGACTTCCAAGATGTATTCACCAAGTATATTCATAACTGATGACTCCAAGCGCAGACGCACTCGTCTGCGCTTTTTTATAAAAAAGGAGACGATAGGATGCTGGAAGGAAAAGTCGCGCTCATTACCGGTTCAGGTCAGGGGATTGGCTTGGAAATCGCAACCGCATTTGCTAGGAGCGGTGCTAAAGTAATGGTGAGTGATATCAAGGAAGAGGCGTTGAATGATGCCGTTGCACAGTTGAAGGGCGAGGGCAGCGAGGCGGAAGGTGTTGTAGCGGATGTTGCCAAGGAAGATGATGTGAAGCACGCAATAGAGAGAACGGTCGAGGCGTTTGGCGCCATCGATATCCTCGTCAATAATGCCGGTATCCAGCACGTCGCGCCGATAGAAGAATTTCCCTCGGAGAAGTTCGGACTCATTCTCGACATTATGCTAAAAGGACCGTTTTACGGCATCAAGCACGCCTTCCCTCATATGAAAAAACAGGGGTACGGGCGCATTCTGAACATGGCGTCGATCAACGGCTTGATCGGTTTTGCTGGAAAAGCGGGCTATAACAGCGCCAAGCATGGGGTGATCGGCTTGACGAAAGTGACCGCACTCGAAGGAGCAGATCACGGTGTGACGGTCAATGCGATCTGCCCCGGCTATGTCGACACGCCCCTTGTCCAGAACCAGCTCGCGGACTTGGCGACAACGCGTGGCGTCGACAAAGAGAAGGTGCTTGAGGAAGTCATTTATCCGCTCGTACCCCAGAAGCGCCTCTTGCAAGTGGGTGAGGTTGCGGACTACGCGATATTCTTATGCAGTGACAAAGCGAGAAGCATTACCGGGCAAGCGGCTGTCATCGACGGAGGATACACCGTGCAATAATCTAGCGCCGGTTCATGGTAAAATGGAATCATAAAGGAGGACGAGGAATCATGTACAAGTTCATTCACCACGTTTCTATCATCGTCACAGATATTGAGCAAGCGAAACACTTTTACGGAGAAGTACTAGGATTCGAAGAAAGCAGCGAGCGACCGGATTTCGGCTTCCCAGGAGCCTGGTATCAAATCGGTGATACCCAGCTTCATTTGATTCTACATAAAGAGGGGAAAACGCTGAGGGGCACGACAGAAATCGACACACGTGACGGGCATTTCGCCGTTCGTGTAAGTGATATGGAAGGATTCTTGAAACGCTTGGATGATCACGGAGTCGAGTATGTCAACAAACCGACGAACAAAACGCCGTGGCATCAGGTATATGTGACGGATCCTGCTGGTAATGTGATCGAGTTCAATAAATAAGAGGAAGCGCTGAGTCTAAGCTCAGCGCTTTTTTTTGTCCTCTCTGCCTTTTTCTCCAAACATAATGCTCAAAACGTTAAAGAGAACCTCTCTCTCTGCCCTTTTCCATCTTCCAAGCTATGAAAAAGTCCGAGAAAGAGCGTCTCTCTGCCATTTCGCTCCTAATTCTTTTTCGAAAAGGAAGAGAGCATTCTCCTATGTGACGAATTAAGAAGACAATCAGTTTAAAAAGGAAGGTAGAGAGAAATGTCGAAAACAAAGTGTTGATAATATTCTGACGATTACATATAATTGAAAACTGAGAGGTGGTTCACATGTCAGAAATGAAGAGTCAGCCATTAACGAAGAAAGGGTTGATGACCCGGAAGAAGCTGTTGGAAACAGCGGAAACCGTGTTCAGCGAGAAGGGATATTTCGACGCATCGATTGTAGAGATTACGTTCAAATCAGGCGTCGCACAAGGAACGTTCTACAATTACTTCCCGACGAAAAAGTCGATCTACGACGAGTTGGTGCGAGATTTAAGTTCGACGCTACGTCACAACGTCAAGCTCGCCATCGAAGGGGAAGAGACGTTTGAGGAGAAGCAGCGCGCTGGATTCAAAGCCTTTTTCACGTGGGTGATGACGCACCGGAATTCGTACAGCATCATCCAGCAGTCGGTGCTCGTCGATAAGGATTTGTATCGCTGGTACTATGAAAAGTTGGCGAACGGATTCATGAATGCTCTCGAGGAAGCCATCCAGAACGAAGAATGCAAGCCACTCGATACGGAGGCGATCGCCTATTGTTTGATGGGGATCGGGCAGTTCATCGGGATGCGCTGGGTGTTTTGGGAAGAGGAGGAAGTGCCCGAGTATGTTTTTGAAGAAGCGATGGAGCTGGTCTTTCATGGTCTTAATACCTAAAAAGGAGGTGATACCATGCACACGATGGATGAATGGATCCATAAACGTGGGTGGATGACGCCGGAGCGGATAGCGCTGGTCGGGGAGAGCGATCAATATACATATCGAGAACTCTCTCGGGAAGTCCACCGGATGGCGGGAGTACTGAAGCACAAGCTGCATTTGAAAAAAGGAGACCGGTTGGCGATTTTGTCACAAAACCGGGAAGCGTATATGATCGCTTACTTTGCGGTCGCGCAGATCGGGGTGATTGTCGTACCGCTCAACATCCGTCTCACGGCAGCGGAACTCGCTTACCAGGTGAAGGATAGTGGCGCAACGGCGATGCTTTATGAAGAAGAGATGGGAGAACTGTATGTTGAACTAACTAGTCTTGTTAATTTTGAAAACGCTTACCTTTTTGATGACATTCATCACGCAAGGTATAAGGAAATTCCAAGAGAAGGGAACAGCGATGATCCGTTTATCATCTGCTATACGTCCGGGACGACGGGGAATCCGAAAGGGGCGGTGCTGACGCAGGAAAACATGTTCTGGAATGCGATCAATAACCAGCATGCGCTCGATTTGACATCAGATGACCGGACACTCGTGATTCTGCCGCTTTTCCACATCGGAGGCATCGGGTTGTTCGCGCTGCCGACGTTGCTGACAGGCGGCACGATGTATATGCCGAGACGGTTCGATCCGGAACAGGTCATCGACTGGATTGAAGAGTATAAGTTGACAGTGGTGATGGGGGTTCCGACCATCCATAGCGCGATCAGGCAGTCTCCTTCATTCGAAACCGCGAATTTCGAATCGGTACGCTGGTTTTACAGCGGCGGCGCACCGTGTCAGAAGGAATTGATTCAAGCCTATGTCGAGCGCGGCCTGCCATTCGGGCAAGGATTCGGGATGACCGAAACGGCTCCCACCGTCTTCATGATAGCAAAGGAAGATTACCGAAGGAAAGCAGGATCCATCGGGAAGCCTGTCACCTTTTGTGATGTGAAATTAGTGAGAGAAGACGGAACGACGGCAGGACCGGGGGAAGTAGGAGAACTTCTCATCAAAGGTCCGAACGTGATGAAAGAATATTGGGGCCTCCCTGAGAAAACGGCCGAAACGATCCAAGACGGCTGGCTGCACTCAGGAGACTTGGCGAAACAAGATGAAGAAGGGTTCTTTTATATAGCCGGACGGAAAAAGGACATGATCATCTCCGGCGGTGAAAATATTTACCCTCTCGAAGTCGAGCAGGTGATCAGTGAACTACCTTCAGTGGATGAAGTCGCCGTGGTCGGCTCGAGAGATGCTCGCTGGGGAGAGGTGCCTGTAGCGTTTGTGAGCTTCGTTGGCGATCCGATCTCCAAAGAGGACATTCAAGCTTTTTGTAAAAAGCGGTTGGCCAAATACAAAGTGCCGACAGAGGTCATCGTCTTAGACGAACTGCCGAAGAACGCGACTGGGAAAATCGATAAGAAGACGCTCCATCAACAGGTGGTGGTGTCCGAATGATCGGGATTGAAAAAACGAGCATTTACGTCCCGGAACGAGTGGAAACAGCTGCCGATCTGTCAGGAAAGACGGGGATTCCGGAGGACGTCATCATCCAAAAGTTCGGGCTCCGGCAAAAGCATATCGCTGATGCGTCGATGCATGCGTCCGACCTAGCAGTGGCGGCGGGGAAAAAGATTCTCGAATCAGTCTCCCCTGCATCGATTGATGTGCTCATATATTTCGGAAGTCCTTTCAAAGACCATCAAGTGTGGACGGCGAGTTCGAAAATCCAACACGAACTCGGTCTGACGAATGCGTATGCCTTCGAACTGATGAATGTCAGCTCGTGCTTCCCACTGGCGGTGAAGGTGGCGAAGGATATGCTCCGCTCCGATGAGGAGATCGAGAACATCCTGCTCGTCGGCGGATCGAAGGAGTCGATGATCGTCAGCTATGACAATCCGCGTTCGAGGTTCATGTTCCCGTTTGCGGATGGGGGAGCAGCCGCGCTGATGACAAGACATTCGACCAAGTGGGAGACGCTCGCTTCATCGGTCGTGACGGATGGTTCTTTCTCCAAAGACGTGCTGGTGCCTGGTGGTGGTTCGGTCGATATGCACCCTGATGAGGAGTCGCGCTATATCGATGTGCCGGATCCATCCGGAATGAAGGAGCGGCTCGATCCTGTGTCGCTTCAGAATTTCGAGCGTGTCATCAAGCAGTCGCTTGAGAAGAGCGGGGCGGATGAGCTTGAGTTGTTGCTGCCTCTTCATACGAAGCGTTCGATGTTTTTGAAAATATTAGAATCAGTCGGCTTGGAGGAACACCAGGCGGTGTACTTGGACGGTTATGGTCATATGTCGGCGCTCGACCCTTGCTATGGGTTGTATCTTGCTGAAAAGGAGAAAGATTTGCAGCCTGGAGATATCGTCGTCATCGCATCAGCAGGCACAGGCTATACGTGGGCCGCAACCACGCTCCGTTATCACGGAGGAACAAATAAGGAGGAATACAAATGAAGAGAAACGCGCTTTTCGCATTCATGATGGTTCTTATTCTTAGTGTAGCGACAGCTTGTGGAGACGCAGAAGAAAGTGGTGCAGAATCTGGTGAGACGATCAAGATCGGGGTGCTCGCTTCCTTGACCGGGGCACTCGAGGCTTATGGACACCAGACGAAGAAAGGCTTCGAACTCGGGCTTGATTATGGTACAGACGGAACGATGGAAGTCGCCGGCAAGAAGATCGAAGTGATCTTCGAAGATACGGAGACCGATCCGAAAGTGGCGCGTCAAAAGGCGCTGACATTGCTTGAGGATGAAGACGTCGATTTTCTCGTCGGCTCATCCAGCTCCGGTGATACCCTCGCCGTAACGCCACTTGCTGAAGAGTACGAAAAAGTGATGGTCGTCGAACCGGCGGCAGCGGACAGTATTACGGGAGCGGAGTACAACGATTATGTGTTCCGTACAGCGCGTAACTCTTCTCAGGACGCAGCGGCTGCAGCAGCTGCGATTGCAGGCGACGGAGTGAAAATCGCCACGCTGGCACCGGACTATGCGTTCGGTCGTGATGGGGTTTCTGCGTTCAAGACAGCAGCAGAGGATTTAGGTGCGGAGATCATCCATGAAGAATACGCAGATGCCGCAGCGACAGACTTCACGGCGAATATCCAGAAAATCATCGACTCCGATCCGGATTATTTATACGTCGTCTGGGCTGGAGCGAACACGCCTTGGAATCAGATTGTCGACATGCAAGTCCAGGAAAAAGGGATCAAGATCACGACAGGCGTAGCGGACCGCGCGACCCTTCCGATGATGGCACCACTTGTCGGCATGGATGGATTCACGCTTTACTACCACACGCTTCCGGATAACGAAGTGAACGACTGGCTTGTCGAGAAACACCAAGAGGAATACGACGAAGCTCCTGACTTGTTCACACCAGGCGGCATGAGTGCTGCTCTTGCGGTACTCGAAGCGCTCAAGCAGACAGACGGATCGACGGACTCCAAAGAACTGATCGAGACGATGGAAGGCATGGAATTTGCAACGCCTAAGGGCACGATGACATTCCGTCCAGAGGACCACCAAGCCTTGCAGGAAATGTACTCGGTCACATTGGTCGAAAGTGATGAACACGACTATCCTGTCCCAGAGCTGAAGAAAGTTCTTACACCAGAAGAAACGGCACCTCCGATTATGAACGGGAAGTAAAGGTTGGGAGGGGAGTTCGAGGGTTCGAGCTCCCCTTTTTTTCTGAAAGGAGGAAGAGAGCGTTGCTTGAAACAAAAGACTTAACGATTCAATTCGGAGGGCATACTGCCGTCGATCACGTGACGGTCGACATTGCGGAAAAGCAGCTTACGTCAATCATCGGTCCGAATGGTGCTGGGAAAACGACGTTCTTCAATCTGTTGAGCGGGCAACTGTCCCCGACAGAAGGCGAGATCTATTTTCGAGGGGAGAATATTACCAGCATGTCGACGACGAAGCGGTCACGACTCGGGATTGGGCGTTCATTTCAGATCACGAACGTATTCCCGAATTTGACGGTGCTTGAGAATGTCCGGCTGGCCGTGCAGTCGAAGCGAAATGTCCGCTATCAGATGATGGCCCACTTCCTTCATTATAAGAAGTTTCAGGAAGAGGCGTATGCGTTGCTTGAAAAAGTACTGCTCGACAAGAAGGCGGACACGATCGCGGCGAATCTCGCTCACGGGGAAAAACGGAAGCTGGAGATTGCGATGCTGTTGGCACTGGATTCTGAGATTCTGCTGCTTGATGAGCCGACGGCCGGGATGGCGCTTGAGGAGGTGCCGGCGATTATCGAAGTGATCGAGCATATTAAAGCACGCAAAGAGCAGACCATCGTGCTGATCGAACATAAGATGGACATGATCATGGACTTGTCGGATGAAGTGCTCGTCCTTTTCCACGGGGAACTGCTTGCGCAAGGGACGCCGGAGGACATCATCGCAAACGACATCGTCCAGTCGGCGTACTTAGGAGGCATGTACAATGAGCGACTTTCTTGAACTGAGACACATGAAGGCGAATATCGAACAGTACCACATCTTGCACGACATCACGTTCCGCGTGCCGAAGGGCGAGGTCACGGTGCTACTCGGAAGAAACGGAGCCGGGAAAACGACGACTTTGAGGTCGATCATGGGACTCAATCCTGTCGTAGGTGGATCATTGACGTTCAAAGGCGAATCCATCCGCAACTTAAAGCCGCACCAGATTGCGAATAAAGGAATCGGCTACGTGCCGGAAGACCAGGGCATTTTCTATGATCTGACTGTTGGAGAGAACATGCGTGTCGCGATGAAGAAGGAGAATGGCGAGACGAAAGCACGCATGGAGTGGATCCTCGACCTTTTTCCCGATTTGAAAAAGTTCTGGAACAAACCCGGAGGTCAGCTGAGTGGCGGTCAGAAGCAGATGCTCGCGATATCGCGTGCGTATGTGAACGATAACGAGCTGCTCTTGATCGATGAACCGAGCAAGGGGCTCGCGCCGATCGTTGTAGAAAAAGTGATGGAGTCGATCCATCAGATGAAGGAACAGACGACGATTGTACTTGTCGAACAGAACTTCATGATGGCGAGCGGAATCGGAGATCGCTTTTATATCATTGATGACGGTCAGACGGTGCAGTCGGGTCAGATGAACGAGCTGAAGCAAGACGGAGTGCTGCTGCAGAAATATCTCGGAATCTCATAGGAGGGGCGATATGGATGTATTGGTTAGTTTAGCTGTTAACGGCCTTGCGACAGGCATGCTCATTTTCCTGCTTGCAGCGGGGCTGACGTTGATATTCGGGTTGATGGATGTCCTCAATTTCGCGCACGGTGGCTTGTTCATCTGGGGCGCATACACGGGAGTCTGGGCGTATCACATGACCGATAGTTTCCTGCTCGGTATTGGGACAGCAATCGTCATCGGGCTTGCACTCGGCCTCGTGACAGAGCGGCTGATTGTCCGGCCAGTCTACGGGAGTCACGTCCAGCAGATTCTGATTACGCTCGGATTCATGCTCGTGCTGCAGGAGTGCATCAAAGTCGTGTTCGGTCCGGATCAGAAGGTGGTTTCGCCACCAAGCTACTTAGAAGGAAGTTTCGTCGTCGGGGATATCGTCTTCATTAACTACCGCTTATTCATCATTGTCATCGGCCTCGTCATCTTCTTCGCTTTCTACTACTTATTCAAGAAAACGAGAGTCGGTCTGATCGTGAGGGCGGGGGTGATGAACAAAGAGATGATTCAGTCGCTCGGAATCAATATCAAACTCGTATTCATGCTCGTCTTCATGGTCGGAGCGGCGCTTGCTGCACTGAGCGGAATGCTCCATGCCGCTTACTCCGGCGTGATCTATGCAGAGATGGGACTTGAATTCTCGATTCTTGCGTTCATTGTTGTCGTCATCGGGGGGATGGGCAATTTCAAAGGTTCGCTGTTTGCAGCCCTACTCGTCGGCTTGACGCAAGCGTTCATGGCCTACTACGTCCCGGCCTTGTCCTTGGCGACGAACATGCTCTTGATGGCGATCGTCCTCGTCTTCCGTCCACAAGGCTTATTCGCATTACGATAGAAAGGAGGCGACTCTATGAATCTACGAACTATTGAAAAAAGTACCTGGGTCTACTTGGCGATAGCGTTTCTATTATTCGTCGTCCCGTTTCTCGTAACCGGAAGGAGCATCCAGTTCCTGATCATCCAAATCTTCGTTTTCGGCATTTTCGCGATGAGTTACGACTTGCTGCTCGGCTACACTGGCATCATTTCGTTTGGGCACGTCATGTTCTTCGGCGTGGGGGCGTATTCGACGGCTGTCCTATTCGATCGCTTCGAACCGACGATCTTCACGTTCGGCCTTGCCATCCTCGTATCTGCAATCATCGCTGGAGTGGTCAGTTTCATCGTCGGGATCTTGACGCTGAGATTGAAGAGCCACTTTTACGCGATGCTGACGCTTGCTCTTGCAGGGCTATTCCTCGTCGGAGCAGAAAAATGGCGCAAGGTCACCGGGGGAAGCGACGGCTTTACTTTCGGGCTTCCGGACATGCTGCGCGATTCGTTCACGCTTTACATGCTGTCCGCTCTATCGCTCGTGCTGCTCTTCTTCGGACTGAGGCGGATGACGAAATCGCCGTTCGGAAAAGTGCTCGTCGCAATACGGGAAAACGAAAGCCGCACAGAATCACTCGGCTATCAGGTGCTCCACTACAAAGTGATCGTCAGCGTCGTGTCGGGTGTCGTCGCCAGCTACAGTGGCGTGCTCTACATTTTGTCGCTCCGATTCGTAGACACGAGTGTATTCGCAACGGACCTGACCATCGACGTCCTGTTGATGACGATCATCGGCGGGGTCGGAACGTTGATCGGACCAATCATCGGAGCGAGCTTGATCGAGTTCGCGCACCACTGGCTGTCGGATCTTTCCGATGTCCACTGGCTGTTTGAGCGTTGGATCATTTTGTACGGCACGATCTTTATTCTGATCGTCGTATTTTTCCCGAAAGGCATCGTCGGAACCCTTGCTGATCGCTATATCAGGTGGCGCGCGAGGCGGACGGAATAAAAGGAGGGAGTACGCATGGATGATGTAGGCGTAGTAAGCATCGGTACCTATATTCCGGAAAAAGTGATGACATCAGCGGAGCTCGCAAAAGCATCCGGGATTCCGCAGTCGATCATTGAATCGAAGATGGGCATCTACGAAAAGCCGCTCCCCGGGGAAGAGGATCATACCGTCGAAATGGGTGTGCGGGCAGCAAGGGTGGCGCTGGATCGCGCTTCCATTTCGGCGGAGGAGATCGATCTGATCATCTGTATCGGGGAGGAGCATAAGGAGTATCCGCTCTGGACAGCCGGCATCAAGATGCAGCACGACCTCGGCGCTGTGAATGCGTGGGCGTTCGATACCGCGCTCCGGTGCGGCACCGCTATCATGGCGATCAAGCTCGCCAAGGACATGATGATTGCCGATCCGAGCATTCGGACGGTGTTACTCGGGGGTGGTTATCGGAACGTTGATTTCATCGATTACAGCAACCCGCGAACCCGGTTCATGTACAATCTCGGTGCAGGCGGTGGGGCGATGGTGTTGAAAAAAGGACATCGGAAAAACCGCGTTCTGGCGACGCACATGATTACGGATGGTTCTTTTTCAGAGGATATCGTCGTGACAACAGGCGGGACGAAGAACCCGGTCACGAAAGAAACGCTCGAGCAAGGGTTGTATCAGCTCGATGTGATGGATCCGGAGGGGATGAAGGAGCGGCTCGATCAAAAGTCGATGGCGAACTTCATCGTCTGTGTGGAAAAAGCGCTCGAGAAGAGCGGAATCACCAAAGGGGACATCGACTACATAGCGATGCTTCACATGAAACGATCGGCGCATCACTATGTGCTAGGGGAGCTCGGCTTGTCGGAGGAAAAGTCGATTTATTTGGATCACTACGGGCACATCGGGCAGATCGACCAAATTTTATCGATGGAACTGGCACTGGAAGAAGGGAAGATCAAATCGGGTGATATCGTCGTCCTCGTTTCCGCTGGGATTGGCTATGCGTGGGGCGCGAACGTCATCCAATGGGGGGATGCATGATGAGGAAACAAGTGGAACTGCCAAATGGAGAAACGATTTCGTATCAGGAGCGGCCGGGAGGTGACGAGGTTGTCGTGCTTGTCCACGGCAATATGACTTCTTCCGTGCACTGGGATGTGGTGCTCGAGCGACTGTCCGAGGAGTACAAAGTCTATGCTCCGGACCTTCGCGGGTTCGGTCAGTCGACGTATTTTGAAAAAGTGGCGGGTACCCAAGACTTTGCGGAAGACTTGGCTATGTTTTTGGATGAGATCGGGGAGGAATCCTGCATGCTCGTCGGCTGGTCACTCGGCGGAGCGGTGGCACAGCAGTTCGCTGTGAAATATCCCAATCGATGCAAGGCGCTTTATTTCATTGCATCGGCCTCGACACGTGGGTACCCTTTTTTCAAGACAGGAGAAGACGGGATGCCGGACGTTGCGCATCATCTGAATGACCTCGAGGATGTGGAAAAGGATACCAAGACGCTGATGGTGAACGGAGCATATGAAACAGGGAACCACGCCCTGCTCCGGCAGATTTGGGATGCCGCGATTTATGTGCACAACCGACCGGATGAAGAGCGGTACGCTAAGTATTTGGAGGATATGACGACCCAGCGGAACTTGGCGGAAACGTACCATGTTTTGAATCATCACCATGTTGATGTGAGTGGGATTGAGGTACCTGTCTGGATCAGCTGGGGGGAAGATGACTTGGTTGTGACGAAGCAGATGACAGAAGAGCTTCGCGCGGACTTCGGGGACACGGCTGCTTATCAAGAATTCAAGCAGTGCGGGCATTCGCCGCTGATAGATGTGCCGGATGAGTTAGTGAGTTCGATGGAGCGTTTCTTTGCGAAAGTAAAACGACAGGAGGAATCAGTATGAATCGATTAAACGGAAAGGTAGCAATCATTACAGGAGGCGCACAGGGCATCGGGTTTGCAGCGGCGCGGACATTTTGTGAAGAAGGCGCGAAGGTCGTGCTTGCGGATTTTAATGAAGAGGAGGGAATCAAGAGCGCTTACGCACTAAGTGAGGATGGGCACAGCTGCTCTTTTTTCCAAACGAATGTAGCGGACCGTGATAGTGTCGACCAGCTCGTTCAGTTCACGGTCGATACATACGGAGCGGTGGATGTGCTCGTCAATAATGCAGGGATCACGAGGGATGCGATGCTCAAGAAGATGACGCCGGAGCAGTTCCAGCAAGTGATCGATGTGAATCTGACGGGTGTGTTCCACTGTACGCAGGCCGTACTGCCGACGATGGAAGCGCGCGGGTACGGGAAAATTATCAGCACGTCCTCGGTGTCCGGCGTTTACGGAAATATCGGGCAGACGAACTATGCGGCCTCGAAGGCGGGCATCGTCGGAATGACGAAGACGTGGGCGAAAGAGCTCGGGCGGAAAGGGATCAATGTGAATGCCGTCGTGCCTGGGTTTACGGAGACGAGTATGACCGAAAACGTGCCGGGACATGTGATCGATCAGATGAAGGGGCAGGTGCCGATGGGGCGGCTCGGGAACCCTCAGGACATCGCGAATGCTTACCTGTTCTTGGCTTCGGATGAGGCGAGTTATGTGAACGGGCATGCACTTCATGTAGATGGAGGAATCATGATGTAACGAAACCCCTGACGGCGATTGGGCCGTCAGGGGTTTTTTAGATAGTGTCCAGGCTGTTTTCGATGCTTTTTTGAAGAGATGGGAACGTTGAAGTCCGGCTCAGCTCCAGGTGGAAACTCTTCAAAAATTTCTTGGCGTTCGCTTGGAGTACCCAATACTTTTCTGGCGGCAGCTGCTGTTTTTTAAAGTAGTCGGGAAGCTCGCTGATCCAGTTTTCAAGTATGTGTGAGTCGAGTCCTCTGTCCAGCATTTCCATCGTAGGAATGAGGATGCGTTCGTCCTCATCGTGGAGATAGACGCTGTCTCCCGTGAGCACTTTATTCCAAAGTGGCAGGAGTAAGTTGCGGTGGTCCTCGGTGTCGACCTTCGGATTCTTAGCGAGTTCATCCACGAGGTCGGCAACATGCGCAACGCTGTGTGCCCACCCTTTTTGCAGGACATAGCCTCTCAGGTCTTGCTCCTCGTTTATGTAGCGGATGACGTGCTCTTTGGTTGTGGTGACTTTGCTAGCTGGAAGGAAGTTGTCTTCGTTGTCGCGATAAACGATGAGCGTCATGAGCAGCGTTGTGAAGGCACGCGTGAACACGGAGTCTGTATTCTTTTCCCCGATTCCCTTCATTAGTAGGTCGTCGAGGCAGATAGTCAGCAGTTCCTCGAGGGTTGTTGAGCTAAGTTGGTCTTGGTGGATGATCATTTTCACGAATCCCCTGTAGATGAGTTCGTCGCGAAGCTCGGGGTCTGTTGATCCGATGTGGGCGATCATAGAGAGAGTGTCCACGTTTGCCCAATTCCCGCCTTGGTGTTGCGCTGCTAATAGATTCTTTAATTCCGTTTCGTTCATATAATTCTCCTTTTATTGGTGGATGACGTAAGAGGTGATCTCTTGGATGACATTCTTGCCGGCGCTGACGAAATGATAGAAATGGCAAAAATGATAGAGATCACCTTCGGTAGTTTGGTAGGTTCCTTTGGCGGCGCCCGTTTTGCCGTGGGTGATGATACTATCGATGGTCAGTTCGTTGATGTCCATTGGGTGCTGGGTTAAGTGGTCGATCAGCTCGCTTTGACTTTGTAGTGAGTCTGTCCCGACGATCTCCCATCTCACGTTTTCTTTAGTGGCAGTCTTCAAGAAGTTGACGTCACTTGTCGCGAACGCCACTAAGGCATCTTTGATGAATTCTTTCTTCGGGGCGTTGTTGCAGTCGCTCGGTGCGGTGATGTTCAGGTTTTGGTGCGTCATATTCGGCCTCCTTTATTTGGTAGTTTCTATTCTATCATGAGGTGTCTGCTAGGTTGTATCAAAAGAGGGATGAGTTCTTTCAATTGAAGTGGATCTTCTACCAATCGTGGGGCTGTTTGGTACAAAATACGGCAACTTTGGTACGAAGTCAGCGGTATTTGGTACAAATCTCGCTTTCTTGAGGTACAAATACGTGTTAACTTGGTACAATTCTGAGATTATTTGGTGCAAGTCCATGGGGCCCGGGCCCATGTCCCAGCAAAGTGGGAGGAGGTCCCTGACCCCAGCGTCCCGCGCCCCATCCAGCCCCAGAAGCACACATGTTGACTTTCCTTCCAATCTTTATTATATTTATCTTGAAACTGAGATAATCAGAGGAGGATCAACTGTGAACGAATTGAAAGGGATTCACCACGTGACGGCAATCACGAGCAGTGCGGAGAAGAACTATGAGTTTTTCACTTATACGCTCGGGATGCGTCTTGTGAAGAAGACGGTCAACCAAGATGATATACAAACGTACCACCTGTTTTTTGCGGATGACGAAGGGAATGCCGGGACGGACATGACGTTCTTTGATTTTCCTGGTATTCCTAAGGGTTCGCACGGAACGAATGAGATCAGCCGTACGTCGCTACGGGTGCCGAGTGATGAGGCGCTGGAGTATTGGGTGAAGCGGTTCGATCGCCTTGATGTGAAGCACCGCGGTATTCAGGAACGGTTCGGTAAAAAAGTGCTGCCGTTCGTCGATTTCGATGATCAGTCGTATGAATTGGTATCGGATGAAAACGATGAAGGTGTTCCGGCGGGGATTCCTTGGCAGAACGGTCCGGTTCCTTTAGAGTATGCGATCACAGGACTTGGTCCACTACATGTTCGTGTTGATAATGTAGAGTATTTCAAGAAGATGCTTGAGAAGGTGCTGCTTTTCCGTGAGGTCGACCAGGAAGGTGCGTTCCATCTGTTCGAAGTCGGTCCAGGTGGGAACGGAGCGCAGGTCATCGTCGAATTCAACAACATCCTGCCACCGGCGCGTCAAGGGTATGGAACGGTTCACCATGCTGCATTCCGCGTCGAGGATACGAATGCACTGGAAGAGTGGATCAACCGGATGCCGCAGTTCGGCTTCCGCACATCAGGTTATGTGAACCGCCACTACTTCGAGTCGCTGTACGTGAACGTTGCACCACAGATTTTGTTTGAATTCGCGACAGACGGCCCTGGTTTCATGGGAGATGAGCCGTACGAAACGCTCGGAGAGAAGCTTGCTCTGCCTCCGATGCTTGAGCCGAAGCGTGAACAGATCGAGAAGGCTGTCCGGCCGATTGATACGGTCCGCAGCACCATCGATTTTAAAAAAGAATAAACAAATAGCCCCTTCTCATGAGAGAGGGGGCTTTCTATTGGATGAAGCATCTTATCTATTTATTTGAGGGGTCTTCGTTTCAGTCAATTCATTAAGTAAGTGATCCAACTCTTGGGAAAACTTCAATACTTGGTGGTAATCCTGACCTTTTGAATAACAGTCATACATCTTCTGACGAGTTTCTTCGATTTTCTCCTCTAAATAATTCACTGTTGTTCAAAACTCTCCCTAATATATGGTATAAGATTCCCAATACCCGACCGTTTTGTTATCTAAACATAATGATGTCGAAAAAATTAAATAATTTTGACAGAAATCTATTCTTTCATCTTCTATGTATGATATTTTGATATTGTGACTTTTTGGAAAAACTAGAGGAGAGTGCCCCCTTTTTCTTCCTATAATATCCATCAGCCACATGCTTTGTCCCGTAAGCAGGGATATAGTATAGTAAAAATGAGCGTGATTATTCTGAAAAATAGTTCTTTATATAAGGAGAGGAGAACATCTGATGACTCAACAAGCCTATTTGTTGCAACCGAAAATATCCGAGGTTATCGGTAATATCAATAAAGTAATGATTGGAAAAGAGGAAGCTGCGTTACTGAGTCTCGTAGCTCTGTTGGCGAAGGGACACGTGCTGCTTGAGGACGTGCCTGGAGTGGGGAAGACGATGCTCGTCAAGACGCTTGCGAAATCTCTGGACTGCGACTTCAAGCGGATCCAGTTTACGCCGGACTTGCTTCCTTCTGATGTCACAGGTGTATCCATTTATAATCCGAAAGACCGCGAATTCGAATTCCGTGCAGGTCCGATTTTAGGAAACGTCGTCTTAGCCGATGAGATCAACCGTACCTCGCCGAAAACTCAATCCGCCCTGCTTGAGGGGATGGAAGAGACGAGCATCACCGTCGATGGGAACACGGTTCCGTTAAGTAATCCGTTTTTCGTCATGGCGACGCAGAACCCGATCGAATACGAAGGGACATATCCATTACCAGAAGCGCAGTTAGACCGTTTCCTAATCAAAATGAAGATGGGCTATCCTTCTCCGAAACAGGAAATGGAGATGCTGAGCCGCACGTCTGGTGCCCACCCGATCAACTCGATTTCCTCGGTCATCAGCCGTGACGAACTCGTAGATTTGCAGAAAGAAGTGGACGACGTGTATGTCGACCGCACAGTGAACCATTACATCATCGACCTCGTTACGGGGACGCGTGAACACGAAGGCGTGTATCTTGGTGGTAGTCCGCGTGGTTCGATCGCTTTAATGAAAGCAGCGAAGGCGTATGCATTCATCCATGACCGTGATTATGTCGTGCCGGATGACGTCCAGTACTTGGCTCCGTTCGTACTTGCTCACCGAATCATTTTGACGTCAGAGGCCCGTTTCGAGGGAGCGACGCCTGAGGGGATCATCGAAGAGTTGGTGCAACAGACGTCGATTCCCGTGAAGAGGAACATCGGTGAATGAAACAGAAGTTAGAATTCATACTTAAACTTTTGTTCGTCGCGTTCCTCTTTTGTCTTCTATTTTCCTATGCGATGTTCCAAGGCGGGTTCGTCAGTTGGTTCCTTTTCTATGCGTTCCTTCCTTTCCTCGTCTATATGTTCGGCATTCTAATTTATCCAATCAACAGTTGGAATGTCGAACGGAAGCTTTCGAAACGAGTCGCGACTGGTGGCGAAAGTGTTGAAGTGGATGTGACGATCCGCCGCAAGATTCCATTCCCAGTCTATTACTGTGTTATCGAGGAATACCTTCCGCACTCGTTGAAAAAGAAAGACACGCACTTCACGAAATTCCGCAACTTGGATGAAGAGGAGACGTTCCATGAGCCGAGGAAGGTCAAGCGGGTCACGTTTCCGTGGTTCTCGAAAAATATCAAGCTTCACTATACGATCGACCAAGTGCCTCGTGGCGAACATGAGCTCAATGCTTTGCGCGTGAAAACCGGGGACTTCTTCGGTTTCGTGAAAAAGGAACACGTCTTCCTCCATTCGAACAAGCTGCTCGTCTTTCCTTATAGGCGCCCGGTTAAATTGAAAGAGAATGTGTACAGCTTCGAACAAGGAGCGAGTCCATCTTTCAAGTTGAATGAGAAAAACACGAACATCGTCACCGGCGTGCGCGAGTATATTCCGGGGGACCGCTTCGCCTGGGTCGACTGGAAGACGACGGCGAAAAAAGACCAGATGATGACGAAAGAGTTCGAGCAGGAAAAAAGCGTCGATATGATGCTGATCTTGAATGCGACTTACCATGCTTCCGTCAGCTCGATACGCTTCGAGGGTGCGGTGGAATTCAGCGCTTCGCTGCTCGATCAACTGCAGAAATCCACCTCTCAACTAGCCTTCATGACACTTGGCGATGAGCGTTCTTATTTTCCTTTTCAAAAAAATGCGACCCATCAACATATGATTCAAGCGCACTTGGCGAAAGTTCGTGCGGTCGGCCGTACGCCATTCGCCCAGCAACTGCAGAAAGAGCATACGCGCCTGCCTTCCGGGATGATCGCGATGGTCGTCAGTCCGTTGCTGGATGAGGAAATTGCCCAGGCACTTGTGCGACTTGCGAAGAAGAGTAAGCGACTCGTCTTGTTCTATGTTAGGTCCGCCAAAACGATGACGTTCCAGGACCATCAGCAGATCAAGCAGTTGAAAAACCAAGGAGTCCATGTCCAATTGATTTCGGAAGAACAATTGACACAGCAAGAATTCGAGGTGAACACCTAATGAATGAACAGAAGAGTGGCCAGTCGTTTATGTATAACCTCACCATTTACATCATCGGGTTCTTCCTGTTCTGTGAATGGCTCCTGCCGCTTGAGACCGTCACCAATACGGATGATGTGACGATCTTCTTCATTTATGCGGCCTTTTGTTTCTTTGTTTCCTTTTTACAAGTCCAGTGGTGGATCTCGATGCCGCTTAAGTTCATCGGGCTTGCGTTTATCATCGACGGGCTGTACGTGGCAGAACGCATCTTCAGCCGCGACTGGTTCTCGGTCGTCTATAACCAAATAATGTTCAACATTCAAGTGATCCAGACCCAGGAATGGTGGCAGATGACGCCGTTGTTCCGCAGCCTGTTGTTCCTCGTTCTGCTATGGCTGATGAGTTACTTGCTATTTTACTGGCTCGTCGTTGCCAAACGGATGCTCCTTTTCGTCGTCATGACATTCATCTACGTGACCGTGATCGATACGTTCACGATCTACGACGGAAAATGGGCGATCGTAAGGACGTTCATTCTAGGAATGGCTGCACTTGGGTTGTCCAGTTTTGCTAAGGAGATGGACAAAGAATCGATTCCGTCCGCCTGGTATAAAAGGGTGCACCTGTGGATCGTGCCGCTTGTCGCTATCATCTTCTTCTCAACCGTTGCGGCATACGCTTCTCCGAAACTGACGCCGCAGTGGCCGGATCCTGTTCCATATTTGCAAAGTGCAACTGGTGGCCCAGGACCTGGTGGCAGCGGAAATGCCGTCCAGAAAGTCGGCTACGGGGAAAACGACAGTCAGTTAGGCGGATCGTTCGTGCAGGATAATACGCCGGTGTTCAGGGCGATGGCGGATGGCGATCGCTACTGGAGAATCGAATCCAAAGATACGTACACCGGAAAAGGGTGGATCGATACGCTCGAAGGACCGACGACAACGTATGAAGCGGATGAGCTGGAATATAAAACTTTTACAGACAATGTTGAATCGGAAGAGCAGACGGCGATGATCCGCTTCCAGCAAGGTGCCTCGTTCCAAAAGCTAGTCTATCCATATGGACTTGGCAATCTGGAACAGACGCCTGATAACAGCCGTTTCCGTGTGCATACCGAGACGGGGGAGATTGACACGTATCGTGGCAATTCCCTATCGAGGATAAATGATTACATCATTAATTACGACTATCCATCGTTCGAGTATGGACAGCTCCGTGAAGCAGGTAGTGACGATCCGGCTGAGATCCGAAATCAGTACTTGCAGCTTCCTGATACATTGCCGAGCCGAGTGCGTAACTTAGCGAGTCAGATCGTATCGGAAGAGGATAACCGCTATGATAAAGCGAAGGCAGTCGAGCAGTACTTTTCCAATAATGGATTTGAATACTCGACGACCGACGTGCCTGTACCAAGTGAAAATCAGGACTACGTCGATCAGTTCTTGTTCGACAGCCAAATCGGATATTGTGACAACTACTCCACTTCGATGGTGGTGCTCTTGCGTTCCGAAGGGATTCCAGCACGCTGGGTGAAAGGTTTTACCGGGGGCGAGCGGATCGATGCGCAAGCTGCTGAGTACACCGATGAATTCCAGAACACCTACCAAGTGACGAGCGGAAACGCACACTCGTGGGTAGAAGTCTACTTCCCTGAAATCGGCTGGGTTCCGTTCGAGCCGACACAAGGGTTCTCGAACAACAGTGATTTCTTCACAGAAGTGGAGAACGATGAAGGAGACACTGCTGCTGCAGATGAAACGGAAACGGAAGATCCGACCCAGGGCAACCCTCAGCAAATGGAAGAAGAAGAGACAAGCACCGGTTCCCAAGGTGGCGGTGCGTCGTCTGGAAGCTTCCTGTGGGTTTATATCGTTTCTGGTATTTTGGCGGTAATTGGTGCCATTCTCTACTTCACACGCTTCCGTTGGAAATCGACGCTGCTCAGGAGACGCATCAAACGTAGTGGCGATGCCGATACGTACGAACAGGCGTATCACTTCTTATTGAAGCTTCTGGATCATAAAGGAGTGAAGCGCAATCCGCAGCAGACGTTGCGTGATTATGCCCGTTCGGTCGACCGTCATTATCAGACTAATGAGATGCGCCAGCTGACGCATCATTACGAACGTTTTGTCTATCGGAATGAGTCGCAAGATGTGCAGACCGGTAAAGTATCTGAATTATGGGAAAATTTAATTAAGAAAGCATTGTCTTGATTCCTTACACTGCGGTTGATAGAATGGATGAAACTTAATCGTCATTCTCCTTCGTATATCCTCGGGAATAGGGCCCGAGAGTCTCTACCGGGGCGCCGTTAACGCCCTGACTATGAAGGTGGAAATCAGGATACGTGTATGTGTTTTTCGATTTCTGCCTTCGTATGTTTTTTTAGACAAACGGAGGCAGATTTTTTTATAGGTGCCGGTTTCGTCACTTTTTCGTGTGAGAGCGGGGTAGGGGGATAACTCGCTTTCCACGGGCGGCGGTGAGCCTCTTTGATTAGAGTGTGCGCCTGCGTCTGCTTGTAGCGCTTCGAAGCGGGCTTTCTCGGCGCAAGGGAGCAAGGGAGTAGTTCAAGTAGTACCCTGGGTCTCACCCTACCGCTTTTCCCGTAGGAGTCTCGCCATCCCCCTACCCCTTTACGGAATAAGAGGGACGAAACGACCAAGATAATTTAAACAATCTTAAAACATACTAAGGTATATAGATTAATAAAGGAGTGGGGAAGTATGGAGAAAGTGGAAGGTATGATTTTGGTTCTTGATTTCGGGAGCCAGTATAATCAGTTGATTACGCGCAGGATCCGTGAGTTCGGTGTGTATAGTGAATTGCATTCGCATAAGATGAGTGCGGAGGAGATCAAGGAATTGAATCCGAGTGGAATCATTCTTTCTGGTGGACCGAACAGCGTCTATGGGGAGGATAGTTTCCGTTGTGACGAGGAGCTGTTCGAGCTTGGGATTCCTGTCCTCGGCATCTGCTACGGTATGCAGTTGATGACGCATCACTTCGGTGGAAAAGTTGAGCGCGCGCAGCAGCGTGAATACGGGAAATCGGATATCTCTGTGAACGAAAATCCAGTCCTTTTCCGTAAGACACCGAAGGAACAAGTCGTGTGGATGAGCCACAGTGACAAAGTCATTGAAGCACCGGAAGGATTTGTAGTCGATGCGACTAGTCCATCTTGCCCGGTTGCGGCGATCAGTGATGAGGACAAGCAGATGTACGGCGTCCAGTTCCACCCGGAAGTCCGCCACTCCGAATATGGTAACGACCTGCTCCGCGCTTTCGTTTTCGATGTGTGCGAAGCGAAGGACGACTGGACGATGGAACACGTTGTCGAGATGGAAGTTGAGAAAATCCGCAATCAAGTCGGCGACCGCAAAGTACTTTGCGCCTTGAGTGGAGGAGTGGATTCCTCTGTCGTAGCGGCTCTGATCCATAAGGCGATCGGTGATCAGCTGACGTGTATTTTCGTCGACCACGGCCTTCTACGTAAAAATGAAGCAGATGACGTCATGCGTTTTCTTGGAGATGGCTTCAACATGAACATCATCAAAATCGATGCGAAAGAACGTTTCATGAGCAAGCTGGAAGGCGTATCCGATCCTGAGAAAAAGCGTAAGATCATCGGTAATGAGTTCATCTATGTCTTTGATGATGAAGCAGAGAAGCTGAAGGACATCGACTTCCTTGCGCAAGGTACGTTATACACTGACGTCATTGAAAGTGGAACGGAAACGGCGCAGACGATCAAGTCGCACCATAACGTCGGCGGTCTGCCGGAAGATATGGAGTTCGAATTGATCGAGCCGCTTAACACTCTATTCAAAGATGAAGTGCGTGAACTGGGACTTGAGCTTGGTGTGCCGGAGCATATCGTATGGCGTCAGCCGTTCCCTGGACCAGGTCTTGCGATCCGTGTCCTTGGGGAAGTGACGGAAGAGAAGTTGGAGATTGTTCGTGAATCGGATGCAATTCTGCGTGAAGAAATCAAGAATGCTGGACTGGAGCGTGACATCTGGCAGTACTTCACGGCGCTTCCTGGCATGCGTTCTGTCGGTGTCATGGGTGATGAGCGTACGTACGATTACACAATCGGAATCCGTGCGGTAACATCGATTGATGGTATGACGTCCGATTGGGCTCGTATTCCGTGGGACGTATTGGAGAAGATCTCGACTCGTATCGTCAATGAGTGTGACCACATCAACCGCGTCGTGTATGATGTGACGAGTAAGCCACCTGCAACGATCGAGTGGGAATAAACGAACGAAATGACTTAAATTATAATTAATGTTCGGAAATTGGTTGACATCCCCTTGTCGAACATTGTAAGATGATACACGTCATCATAATTAAATCAAAGCAACACCGTCGTATAATTTTGGGAATAAGGCCCATAAGTTTCTACCAGACCACCGTAAATCGGTCTGACTACGTCGGTGGATGGGTAGAGTGTATGGATCGTCCTATTTCCTCGCCCATTCCCGACGAAGAAACTCTTGGAGCCCCAAGGGTTTCTTTTTTTTATAACGGCGATAAAGGGGAGGAAAGAAAGATGAAGAAATACTTTAAGTTTGAAGAGTTTGGCACGAATTACCGTACAGAATTTATGGCAGGGCTGACAACGTTCCTTGCGATGGCATACATTCTGTTCGTAAACCCATCGACACTTGCACTAGACGGCATTGAGCAGCTGCCAGAAGGTGTAACGCGAATTGATAAAGGAGCGGTGTTCACGGCTACCGCAGTCGCTGCAGCCGTCGGTACATTGATTATGGGATTACTTGCGAAGTATCCGATCGCTCTTGCACCTGGCATGGGACTGAATGCGTTCTTCGCTTACACGGTAGTTCTAGGTTACGGTATTCCATGGGAAACAGCACTAGCTGGCGTATTAGCATCTGGACTTATTTTTATCGTTCTTACTGTGACTGGCTTGCGCCAAATGATCATTGATGCGATACCTGGAAACTTGAAGCTCGCTGTCGGAGCGGGAATCGGATTGTTCATCGCGTTCATCGGATTCCAGAACTCAGGCATTGTTCAAAACAGTGACGCAACGCTTGTACAGCTTGGTGACCTTACAGCAGGTCCGACGATGCTTGCCATCTTTGGAATCATCGTTTCTGTTGTATTCCTTGCACTTGGGATCAAAGGTGGTATTTTCTACGGGATGGTGCTGACTTCGATTGCCGGTATGGTAACGGGCTTGATTGTTCCGCCAAGCGGAATTGATGGTGTTGTAAGCTCCGCACCAAGTGTCGCGCCGACTTTCGGTGCTGCGTTCGCTCACTTCGGTGACATTTTCACAATTGAAATGCTCGTTGTCATTCTTACATTCTTGTTCGTCGATTTCTTCGACACGGCAGGAACGCTCGTTGCGGTTGCAACACAAGCTGGTTTCATGAAAGATAACAAACTTCCACGTGCCGGACGCGCGTTGTTTGCTGACAGTGCTGCTACAGTTGTAGGTGCAGCGGTCGGAACGTCTACAACGACGTCTTATATCGAATCGACTGCCGGAGTAGGAGCGGGTGGTCGTACTGGCTTTGCATCGGTCGTAACCGCAGGGTTCTTCATTCTGGCCTTGTTCTTCTCGCCACTTCTATCCGTGGTCACGGCAGAAGTTACAGCACCTGCGTTGATCATTGTCGGTGTCTTGATGGCGTCTACGCTTAAGAATATCGACTGGGATAAGTTCGAAATTGCTGTGCCGGCCTTCTTCACGATTGCCGCGATGCCACTGACGTATAGTATCGCAACTGGAATCGCGATCGGCTTTATTTTCTACCCGATCACCATGATTCTGAAAGGTCGCGCGAAAGAGATTCATCCTATTATGTATTTCTTGTTCCTGATCTTCATCCTGTACTTCGTGTTCTTGGCTTAGAGAAAACCAGGACGTTCGCAAAATAGAGTGCGAGAGGGAAGGGAAAACAGTCCGCTTTCCGTGGGGAACGCTGAGCCTCCTCGGTCGTCCCGACCTGTGGGGTCTCATCTTGTTCCATTTTCCCACAGGAGTCTACCTGTTTTCCCTTCCCTCTCTACATAAATAGAAAGAACGTCCCTAATCCAGTGGAATTGTTGGATGTTCCATATCATCCTTTTGAGAAGGTGGGCGTGGAAAGCGCACCATTCCCACGCCCGCCTGCACCTATTAAGCGTATGGAACATATTCAACAAAAAAAGGAATCCGCTGTTTACTCGTCTTGTAAATGGCGGATTCTTACAGATTTACGTGTGGTATCGTCTGAGATCTGGCGGTGAAGTTGGATGATGAGCAGGCCGTGTTTGTAGGTCGCTTCGATTTTGTCATGGCGCACGGCATAAGGTAAGTCGAGTGTGCGTTCGAAAGCGCCGTCTGGGATTTCTGAACGGATCTGGTGCCCGCCGCGGTTGTTGATATCGATTTTACCTTGAAGCGTAAGCGTCGTCTGATCAACGAGGACCTCTACATTTTTCGGATGATTCATGCCAGGGATGTTCACAAAGCATAAAAGTTCATTATCATATTGATACATATTGACGGCTGGAATGGATGGTTTCATCATCCGCTCGAAACCGCCGAACAGGTCTTTCGAATTCGTTGGTGTACCAGATGCGTTCTTCATCATGTTCTCGAAACCGCCCCAAAAATCTTGGCCGAATACTTTATCAATGCCGCCTTGCCAGTCTTTAAATGAATTCACAACATTTACCCTCCTGCTATTGTCAGAAATTGCGGTGAAAAATGATTGTGCCCTTGTGCCTTCATGGTTTATAGTGTATGCAGAAAATGACAACTAGGTGAATGTCCTTCCACATGAGGTAGAGCTCAGGTACCGAGCCATTCTCCGAGGAACCATCTAGGCTAGGGGGATAATAAATGGAGAATCCATGGTTAATTGTCGCGATTATTTTAGTCGTCAATATTGTGTACGTCTCGTTCTTTACGTTGCGGATGATCTTTACACTCAAAGGCCAGCGCTACTTTGCAGCCTTTATCAGTATGTTTGAGATTGTAACGTATATTTATGGGCTTGGTATTGTGTTGGACCGTCTCGACCAATGGATCAACGTTGTTGCATATGCTGTCGGGTATGGACTTGGAGTAATCTGTGGGATGAAGATTGAAGAGAAGCTCGCACTTGGGTATATTACAGTTAACGTCATTTCTTCAGATCCTGACATTGAATTTACAAGAAAGCTTCGTGACAAAGGATACGGGGTGACAAGCTGGTACGCTTATGGCATGGAAGGGGATCGTTTGAATATGCAGATCCTCACGCCTCGTAAGTACGAGCTGGTGCTGTATCAAGCCATCCAGGAAATAGATCCGAAGGCGTTCATTGTAGCGTATGAACCGAAGCAGATTCATGGCGGGTTCTGGGCGAAGTCCGTGAAGAAAGGAAAGATTCAACGTGCCCAAGAAGAACAGCAACAAAAAGCGCTTTGAGGTGCTGGAGAATGAAACGATCGGGGATTGTCTCGATCGCATGAAGAAAGAAGGTTACACACCAGTCCGTCGTGCGGAGGAACCGATTTTTAAAGAAGAGGTCCGTGACGGGGAAAAGGTGATGGAGCCGATTGGTAGTAAGATTGTCTTTCAAGGAGTAAAGCAGTAAAAACCGAACGATTTTTGTTATTGTGTGTTATAACGTTCGATTATGACGTTGACATGTTCGGTTGCTCTTGATATGATAAGGACAGAAATTGCATAGAAGATCCTCATATAAGATGGGAATAGGGCCCATGCGTCTCTACCCGGAAACCGTAAATTTCCGGACTATGAGGGAAGTCTGTTCATACGATCGACGTGTGCCTGTTTGACGACTTCTCTGATAGTAGAGAGCCGTTAAGTAGGCACTTTTTTTGTGGATTTTGGTGGGAGAGCGGGTGGAGGGAGACGACTCGCTTTCCGTGGGCGACGCCGAGCCTCCTCGGTCGGGTCCCTCCCTGTGGGGTCTCGCCATGTCCGCTTTTCCCACAGGAGTCTCGCCGTCTCCCTCCACCCTTTACCGAATAAGGTGGGGAACTCTTCTATTATGAGAGAAATTCCCGGCGGGCAACTTCTAATAGGGATAGCGTACTACAAGCTCATATTAAGAACGTGGGTACGAAACATTAGATGAGGTTGGGATGAAAAATACGAGACTCCTACGGGAAAAGCGGTAGTGCTGAGACCCCACAGGACGACAGTCCGAGGAGGCTCAGCGCCGCCCGTGGAAAGCGAGTGTTTTTCATCCCAACCTCCCTCCGAACTAAAGCAAGGAAAGGGATGAGTGGAATGCCACAGGTTGGTGTGATTATGGGGAGTTTGTCAGATTGGGAAACGATGAAACAAACATGCGACGTACTGGATGATCTCGGAATCTCTTATGAAAAAGAAGTGATTTCCGCGCATCGTACGCCAGATGATATGTTCCGCTACGCCGAAGAGGCAAGAGATAGAGGGCTCAAGACGATCATCGCAGGAGCAGGGGGCGCGGCTCACCTTCCGGGGATGGTCGCATCGAAGACGACGCTTCCGGTCATTGGCGTTCCGGTTCAGTCGAAAGCGTTGCAAGGGCTTGATTCCCTGCTTTCCATCGGTCAGATGCCTGGCGGCGTTCCTGTCGCGACGATGGCGATCGGAACGGCCGGAGCGAAGAACGCCGGCTTGTTCGCAGCAGAAATGATCGGCGCCTTCGATCAAGAAGTGGCGGACAAACTACAAGACTATCGCGTGAGTTTAGTAAATAAAGTCGAAGACATGAGGAGCGATCTACGTGACATCTAATATCATTCGACCAGGAAAGACAATCGGCATTCTAGGAGGCGGACAGCTCGGGAAAATGATGGCCGTCGCCGCCCGTCACATGGGTTACCGTATCGCGGTCCTTGATCCGACAGAGGATTGCCCGTGTTCCGCTTTATCCGATATCCATATACAAGCAGCATTCGATGATAAAGAAGCAGCGAGACAGCTCAGTAAAGAGAGCGACGTCATCACTTACGAATTCGAGAACGTCGACCTTGAGGTAGCGCGCATTTTTGAAGAAGAAGGCAAGCTTCCACAGGGCGCGTATTCCTTAGAAGTTACCCAGAACCGTGAAAAAGAGAAGCAGGTCGCGGTGGAAGCGGATCTTCCGGTTCCGACGTACCGCATCATCCACTCTGTTGATGAGCTAGAAGATGCCGTAGAAGCGACAGGCTTTCCTGCGGTCATCAAGACGATCAGCGGAGGATACGATGGCAAAGGCCAGCTAAAGCTCGATGAAGATTTAGACGAGGCGCGTTCCTTCATCAAAGAAGGCGGCACGTACATCGTCGAGGCATGGCTCTCTTTTGACCTGGAAATCTCGCAAGTCTTCACTCGTAGTCAAGGGGGAGACATTACGTATTTCCCGATTGCGGAGAACGTTCACAAGAATCATATCTTGCATGAATCCCGCGTCCCGGCGCCGACCACCGATACGGTAGTGGAGAAAGCGCGTGACGCCGTGAAGCGGATGTCAGATCACATGAATATCGTCGGCACGTTCGCGGTCGAAATGTTCGTGATCGGCGACGAGGTCTACATCAACGAAATGGCACCGCGCCCGCACAACTCCGGTCACTATACGATCGAAGCGTGCAGCGTTTCCCAGTTCGAACAGCACGTCCGAGCAATCTGCGGCCTGCCGCTTCTACCGGTTCACAGCTTCCCGGCAGCGGTGATGGTCAACGTCCTCGGCAAGCACCGGGACATCCTACTGAACAATCTAGAAAACTATCACGGTATCCACCTTCATGATTACGGAAAGAAAGAATCCCGAACCCATAGAAAAATGGGACATTTGACGATCATTGGGGAAAGCCTTGAGGAAATTGACAAAATCATAGAAAATAACAACGTACATTTATGGTAGACAAACGAGGAGGATAACCATGATCGAAAGATACACAAGACCCGAAATGGGTGCGATTTGGACAGAAGAAAACCGCTTCAACGCGTGGCTGGAGGTTGAACTTTTAGCTTGTGAAGCGTGGAGCGAACTAGGCGTCATCCCGAAAGAAGATGTAGAGAAACTGCGCGCAGGTGCATCGTTTGATGTCGAGCGTATCCACGAAATCGAAGCGGAAACCCGTCACGATGTGGTGGCATTCACAAGGGCCGTTTCCGAAACGGTCGGCGAAGAACGGAAGTGGGTCCACTACGGACTGACATCAACAGACGTTGTCGACACAGCACTCAGCTACCAGCTGAAGCAGGCGAACGACATCATCCGTCAAGACCTTGTCCGTTTCATCGACATCCTCGGTGAAAAAGCACAAGAACATAAACATACCGTCATGATGGGACGCACGCACGGCGTACACGCAGAACCGACGACGTTCGGTCTGAAGCTTGCGCTGTATTACGAAGAAATGAAGCGTAACTTGGAGCGTCTCGATCTTGCAATTGAACATATCCAAGTCGGAAAGCTGTCCGGCGCGGTCGGAACGTATGCGAACATCGACCCGTTCGTTGAAGAACATGTATGCGAGAAGCTTGGCTTGAAGCCGGCTCCTGTATCGACGCAGACGTTGCAGCGTGATCGCCACGCGCATTACGTGTCGACACTTGCATTAATTGCGACTTCCATCGAGAAAATTGCTGTCGAAATCCGTGGCTTACAGAAGACGGAGACGCGAGAAGTGGAAGAATTTTTCGCAAAAGGTCAAAAAGGCTCGTCCGCGATGCCGCATAAGCGTAATCCGATCGGTTCAGAGAACATGACCGGCATGGCTCGCGTATTGCGCGGGGAAATGCTGACGGCGTTCGAGAACGTACCACTTTGGCATGAGCGCGACATCTCGCACTCGTCCGCTGAGCGTGTCATTCTTCCGGATGCGACGATTGCGCTGAACTACATGCTGAACCGTTTTGCTAACATCGTGAAGAACTTGACGGTGTTCCCGGAGCGCATGCAGGAGAACATGGAGAAGACATTTGGCCTCATCTTCTCTCAGCGCGTCTTACTTACGCTGATCGACGAAGGCATGGTGCGCGAAGAGGCGTACGACCTCGTCCAGCCGAAAGCGATGGATTCCTGGGAGCGCGGCGTACCGTTCCGCGACTTGATCGAATCAGATGAGCGCATCACATCAACATTATCCACTGAGCAGCTTGATGCCTGCTTCGACTATAAGCACCATTTGAAGAACGTAGATCGCATTTTTGATCGTATCGGATTGTAAGAATCACAGCCCCCGCGTCATGCGGGGGACTTCCTACCAAGAGGGGTGCACAGGATGAAAGGTTCTCTTTTATATGAAGGAAAAGCGAAGAAAGTCTACACGACAGATCAGCCACAGCAGTTGATTTTGTCTTATAAGAACGACGCTACTGCCTTTAACGGCAAGAAGAAAGATGCGTTCGAAGGCAAAGGCCGTTTGAACAATCTGATCACCTCGAAAGTATTCGAATACTTGCACCAGCACGACATCAACTCCCACTTTATCCAATCTCTCAACGACACCGAACAGCTCGTCCACCAAACGACGATCGTTCCACTCGAAGTCGTTGTCCGTAACGTCGCCGCCGGCAGCATCACCCGCCGCCTCGGCATTGAAGAACGAACACCATTTACCCCACCGATTGTTGAACTGTTTTACAAAAACGATGAACTGAATGACCCGATCCTGAACGACGCTCATGCCTATCATCTGACCGATGTAACGGAATCGGAATTGATGCAGATCAAAGGAATGGCGCTTGAGGTCAACGAGCAGCTGAAGGCTTTGTTCAAGGATGTCGGTTTACAACTAGTCGATTTCAAACTGGAATTCGGCCGGGTCGAAGACGGTTCGATCGTCCTCGCAGATGAAATCTCTCCTGACACATGCCGGCTTTGGGACATCGAAACGGGAGACAAAATGGATAAAGACGTATTCCGCGAAAATATCGGAAACTTGATCGAAACATACGAAAATATATTACAACGACTGGAGGCATACACATGCGCAAAGTAAAAGTGTACATCACATTGAAAGAGGGAGTTCTTGACCCACAAGGAAAGGCTGTCCAGAACTCATTGGAATCACTTGAATTCGGAGGCGTGAAAGACGTCCGCGTCGGAAAGTACATGGAACTGATGATCGAAGATTCCAAGGACATCGATAAAGAGGTCGATCAGATGTGTGACAAACTGCTCGCTAACCCAGTCATCGAAGACTATTCTTACACGATCGAGGAGGTTGTCTAAGTGAAGTTTGCAGTCGTTGTATTCCCAGGCTCGAACTGTGACCGCGATATGTATCATGCAGCGAAAGACGCGCTCGGAGCGGAAGCGGACCTTGTCTGGTATAAAGAAGCGGATATAAGCGGATACGATGCGATCCTTCTTCCAGGAGGTTTCTCTTACGGAGACTACCTGCGCTCAGGAGCGATTGCAGCGACGTCTCCTGTGATCGAACAGATCCGCCAAGCAGTAGAAGACGGGAAACCTGTCCTCGGTGTCTGCAACGGATTCCAAGTGCTGCTCGAAATGGGGATTTTACCAGGTGCGATGTTGAAGAACGAGAAGCTGAAGTTCATGTGCCACTTCGAGAACTTGGTCGTCGAGAATGCAGAGACGATGTTCACACGCGAATACGAAGCGAAAGAAGTCATCAGCATTCCGATCGCGCACGGAGAAGGCAACTATTACTGCGATAGCGAAACGCTTGAAGAGCTGAGAGCGAACAACCAAATCGCTTTCACTTATGAAAATAACCCGAACGGATCCGTCGGTGATATCGCCGGCATTACGAATAAAGAAGGCAACGTGCTCGGCATGATGCCACACCCGGAACGCGCGGTGGAGACGTTACTCGGAAGCGAGGACGGCCTGCGTCTGTTTCAATCGATTTTGACACACTGGAGGAATACACATGCCATCAATGCTTGAGATCAGTCCACAACAAATCGAACAAGACCGCCTATACAGTGAGATGGGCTTGTCTGACGCGGAATTCCAGTCCATCAAGAAGATTCTCGGACGCCTGCCGAACTACACGGAAACGGGGCTGTTCTCCGTCATGTGGTCCGAGCACTGCAGCTACAAGAACTCCAAACCCCTTTTGAAAAAGTTCCCGACAGAAGGACCTGAAGTCTTGCAGGGTCCAGGAGAGGGTGCAGGGATCATCGATATCGGTGACGAACAGGCTGTCGTTTTCAAAGTAGAGAGCCACAACCACCCGTCCGCGGTCGAGCCGTATCAAGGCGCAGCGACTGGAGTCGGCGGAATCCTCCGTGACGTCTTTTCGATGGGTGCTCGCCCGGTTGCTTTATTGAACTCGCTTCGTTTCGGTTCCCTCGAGCGTCCACGTGTGAAGTATTTGTTCGAAGAGGTCGTTCACGGCATCGCAGGCTACGGTAACTGCGTCGGTGTGCCGACGGTCGGAGGAGAAGTCCAGTTCGATGATGCCTACAACGGCAACCCGCTCGTCAACGCGATGTGCGTCGGTCTGATCGATCATAAGGATATTCAAAAAGGGATCGCGGCAGGAATCGGCAACACGGTCATGTACGTCGGAGCGAAAACCGGTCGTGACGGGATCCACGGAGCGACATTCGCATCCGAAGAATTATCGGAAGAGTCAGAAGAAAAACGCCCATCCGTCCAAGTCGGCGACCCGTTCATGGAGAAACTATTGATCGAAGCGTGCTTGGATGTCATCCACCACGACGCACTTGTCGGGATCCAGGACATGGGAGCAGCGGGGCTTACGTCGTCTGCAAGTGAAATGGCGAGTAAAGCCGGAACCGGCATGAAGATGAACCTTGATCTCATCCCACAGCGCGAGGAGAACATGACGGCGTACGAAATGATGCTGTCTGAATCCCAAGAGCGTATGCTTCTTGTTGTAGAAAAAGGAAGAGAAGAAGAGATCGCTAAAGTGTTCCGCAAGTACAACTTGGAAGCGGTCGCTGTCGGAGAAGTGACGGACAACCAACGCTTCACGCTAGTGCATAAAGGCGAAATCGTGGCGGACGTACCAGTCGACAACTTGGCCGAAGACGCACCTGTCTATCACCAGCCGTCCCGCGTGCCGGAATACTACAAACAGTTCCAGGCGATGGACGATTACATGCCGAAAATCACAGATCACAAAGAAACACTGCACCAGTTATTGAAGCAACCGACGATCGCAAGCAAGCAGTGGGTCTACGACCAGTACGACTCGATGGTGCAGGCGAATACAGTATTCGCACCAGGTTCCGACGCAGCGGTCATCCGCGTCCGCGACACGGAAAAAGCGCTCGCGATGACGACCGACTGTAACTCCCGCTATCTATATGTCGATCCGGAAGTAGGCGGACAGATCGCTGTAGCGGAAGCAGCTCGCAACATCACGTGTTCCGGCGGACGTCCACTTGGTATTACCGACGGACTCAACTTCGGTTCACCGGAAAACCCGGAAATCTTTTGGCAGATGGAGAAAAGCGTCGACGGCATGAGCGAAGCGTGCCGCATCCTATCGACACCTGTCATCAGTGGTAACGTATCGCTTTACAACGAATCATTCGGTGGTCAGGCGATCTACCCGACACCAATCGTCGGTATGGTCGGACTGATTGAGAAGCTCGATCACATCACGCCTTCTCATTTCCAAGCAGCAGGCGACCTTGTGTATCTAATAGGGGAAACAAAAGCAGAATTCGGCGGAAGCGAACTGCAAGGGATGCTCGAAGGACGCCACTTCGGTAAGGCACCTGCCCTTGATCTGAACACAGAGATGATCCGTCAAAACCAGATCCGCACCGCTATTCAGAAGGGGCTTGTAGAGTCCGCGCATGACTTGGCAGAAGGCGGACTTGGTGTCGCACTTGCAGAGAGTCTATTCGCACACGACCTCGGTTGTGAAGTGAACGTATCAGGGGATGCGACGACTGCTTTGTTCGCTGAGTCCCAGACGCGTTTCCTCGTATCAGTGAAACAAGAGAACCAAGAAGACTTCGAAGCATTGATCCGTGGCGTGAAGCCGATCGGAACGGTCACAGAAGACGGCGCATATCGCATCGTATCGGAAGGTGAAACGGTCGTGGAAGAAGAGACATCAGCGCTTAAAGCATCGTGGGAAGGAGCGATTCCATGCTTGGTGAAATCAAAGGCTTAAACGAAGAATGTGGGATTTTCGGCGTCTGGGGTCATCCGGAATCCGCGCAGCTGACGTATTACGGACTTCACGCCTTGCAACACCGCGGGCAGGAAGGGGCTGGCATCGTTACAACGGATGGTGAACAGCTGAAGCTGCACAAAGGACACGGTTTGATCAATGATGTATTTTCCCAAGATCAATTGAAGGAACTGCATGGCAAGGCGTCAATCGGTCACGTCCGCTATGCGACAGCAGGAGACGGCGGCTATGAGAACATCCAGCCGCTGTTGTTCCGTTCGCAGACAGGCGGATTCGCACTTGCGCACAACGGAAACCTAGTCAATGCGCATGCATTGAAGAGTCAACTGGAAGCACAAGGCAGCATCCTGCAGACGACATCCGATACGGAAGTGGTCGCGCACTTGATCAAGCGCGCCCGCCACTTGCCGCTGGCGGATGCAATCAGTGAAGGATTGACGATGATCAAAGGCGCCTACGCTTTCTTGATGATGACAGAAGAGGCGATGTACGTCGCCAATGATCCGCGTGGACTGCGCCCGCTCTGCCTCGGTTACCTTGGTGATTCATGGGTCGTATCGTCTGAAACATGTGCCTTCGATATCATCGGCGCAACGTATGAGCGCGAAGTGAAGCCAGGAGAACTGTTGATCATCTCGGATGAAGGCATCGAATCCAGAAGGTTCTCAGCACCGATCCAGCGAACGCTTTGCTCGATGGAATACGTGTATTTCTCCAGACCAGACAGCGACCTTGATGGGAAAAACGTACACGCGTCCCGTAAACGGATGGGGAAATCACTCGCGAAAGAAGCACCGATCGAAGCAGACGTCGTAACAGGCGTACCGGATTCCAGTATTTCAGCAGCAATCGGATACGCAGAAGAAGCGGGCATCCCGTATGAGCTCGGTCTGATCAAGAACCGCTACGTCGGCCGCACGTTCATCCAGCCGTCACAGGAACTTCGTGAACAAGGGGTGAAAATGAAGCTGTCGCCGGTCCGCGGGATTGTAGAAGGTAAGCGTGTCGTCATGGTCGATGATTCGATCGTGCGCGGAACGACGAGCCGCCGCATTGTGAAGATGCTGAAGGAAGCTGGCGCGAAGGAAGTGCACGTGCGTATCGCTTCGCCGCCGATCAAGAATCCTTGCTATTACGGGATCGATACCTCGAACAGCGGAGAGTTGATTGCAGCGAACCATTCGATCGAAGAAATCGAGCGAATCATCGGAGCGGACAGTCTATCTTTTCTTACTCCGGAAGGCTTGAATGAGGCCATTTATGAAGGACAGGAATCCTTGGAACACGGCGGATGTATGGCTTGTTTCACCGGCAACTATCCGACCGAAATCTACCCGAATACCGCCCACCCTTATGAAAAGGCGTAACGAAAGGAAGTTCATCGATGAGTCAATCCTATAAACAAGCAGGTGTCGATGTCGAAGCGGGTTATGAAGCTGTCGACCGTATGAAGAAGCACGTCGCGCGCACGATGCGACCGGAAGTGCTCGGAGGTCTCGGTGCGTTCAGCGGCCTGTTCGATATCGGCGGCATGAACTACGACCATCCTGTCCTCGTCACCGGAACAGACGGTGTCGGTACGAAGCTTAAGATTGCGTTCGAACTTGATAAGCACGACACAATCGGCGTCGACGTCGTCGCGATGTGCGTCAATGACATCATCGCCCAAGGCGCAGATCCCCTTTTGTTCCTCGATTATATAGCTTGTGGGAAGAACGAACCGAAGCGGATCGAGCAGATCGTTAAGGGAATCGCGGACGGCTGTGAGCAGTCCGGTGCAGCGCTCGTCGGCGGAGAAACGGCAGAGATGCCTGGAATGTACGACCTGGATGAGTATGACCTCGCTGGCTTCGTCGTCGGTATGGTCGATAAAGAGAAAATCATTACAGGGGAGAACGTACAGGCAGGAGATGTGCTGATCGGTTTGCCATCATCAGGCGTGCATTCGAACGGCTTTTCTTTGGTGCGTCGTGTCATCGGTGATTTCAAGATGTACGGGAAAGAACTTCTCCAACCGACACGCATCTACGTGAATGCGATCCGTTCGCTCAAAGAAGCGGTGACGATCAAAGGCATCGCCCATATTACCGGAGGCGGATTTTATGAAAATATTCCGCGCGCCCTTCCAGACGGACTCGGCGTAAGCGTTGACCGCACGGCCTGGGAGCGTCCGGCTATTTTTGACATCATACAGAAAAAAGGGAATATCGAGGAAGACGAAATGTACGGAGTGTTCAACATGGGCATCGGCATGGTAGCCGTTGTCGCAAAAGAAGATGTCGACACGTCGCTTGAAGCACTCAAGCAGGCCGGGGAAGAGGCGTGCGTCATCGGTGAGGTCACAGATCAGGAAGGAATCGAATGGCAATGAATCTAGCAGTCTTCGCATCCGGGACCGGCTCGAATTTCGACGCAATCCTGCAAGCCATCAAGGAAGGGACGCTCGACGCGAACGTTTCCTTGCTCGTCTGTGACAAAATCGAAGCCCCTGTCGTCCAGAAAGCGCAGCGGCACCATATCGATACCGTCGTCTTCAACTCGAAATGCTACGAGAGTAAAGCGGCCTATGAAGAAGTGTTGCTGAAAGACTTACAATCTCGCGGCATCGACTATATCATTCTCGCGGGTTTCATGCGCTTGATCGGCCCGACTTTACTAGAGGCGTACGAGCATCGTATATTGAATATTCACCCTTCTCTCTTACCAGCATTTCCCGGGAAAGATGCCATCGGTCAAGCCTTGGACAAAAAGGTCAAAGTCACCGGAGTCACGGTCCACTTTGTCGACAACGGTATGGACACCGGGCCGATCATCGAACAAGAAGCGGTCCGGGTCGAACCGGATGATACGAGAGAAGCGGTCCAGAAGAAAATCCAAGCGGTCGAGCACAAGCTCTACCCGCGCGTCATCCAATCATTACCCGTCAAGGAGGAATCTCAATGAAGAAGCGAGCGCTGTTGAGCGTATCCGATAAAACCGGCCTAGCCGAATTTGCCAAAAACCTGCACGAACTAGACTACGAACTCGTCTCCACAGGCGGAACGAAGCGCGCCATCGAAGAAGCAGGCGTACCCGTGATGTCGATTTCCGAAGTGACCGAATTCCCGGAAATCATGGACGGCCGCGTCAAGACGCTGCACCCATCCGTTCACGGCGGCCTTTTGGCAAAGCGTTCGAACGAAAGTCATATGAGCCAGCTGGAAGAGCTCGGCATTGAGACGATCGACCTTGTCGCGGTCAACTTGTATCCGTTCAAGAACACGATTGCAAAAGAGGGCGTCACCGAAGCGGAAGCGATCGAGAACATCGACATCGGTGGTCCGACGATGCTCCGCTCTGCTGCGAAGAGCTTTGAAGACGTAACAGTCGTCGTTGACCCAGCCGACTATGAAAAAGTGGTCGAAGGACTGAAAAACGACCAGCTCACTTCGGAGGAGCGCCGTCAGCTTGCAGCAAAAGTGTTCCGTCACACGGCAAACTACGACGCCATGATCGCCGAATACTTAACCGAAGAACCGTACCCAGAGACGTACACGGTAACGTATGAGAAAGTACAATCGCTACGCTACGGAGAGAACCCGCACCAGACTGCTTCTTTCTATAAGAAAGCGAACTTCTCCGGTGCATCGCTCGCATCCGCCGAGCAGTTGAACGGAAAAGAACTTTCCTACAACAACATTCAGGACGCTAACGCCGCGCTCGAAGTTGTTCTAGAATTCAGCAAGCCAGCAGCCGTTGCCGTAAAGCACATGAACCCTTGTGGCACAGGTGTTGGTGAGACGTTGTTCGACGCTTACTCGAAAGCGTACGAAGGCGATCCGATTTCTATTTTCGGTGGAATCGTCGCGCTGAACCGCGAAGTGGACGCCGACACGGCAGCCAAAATGAAAGAGATTTTCCTTGAGATCATCATCGCTCCATCCTTCAGCCAGGAAGCGTTGGACATTTTGACGACGAAGAAGAACTTGCGACTGTTGACGGTCGACATGAAGAGACCGGAAGCACAGACGCACAAGCTGACGAGCGTCCACGGCGGACTGCTCGTTCAGGATACCGACGAAGGCTCGCTTCACGATGTGGAGCTTGAAGTTGCGACGGACCGTGAGCCGACAGACCAGGAAATGCACGATATGCAGCTTGCTTGGCAAGTCGTTAAGCACGTCAAATCGAACGCGATCGTCGTTGCGAAGAACGACCGTACGCTCGGCGTCGGCGCAGGTCAAATGAACCGCGTCGGTGCTGCGAAAATCGCACTCGACCAAGCGGGCGCACAAGCACAAGGCAGCGTCATGGCATCCGACGCCTTTTTCCCGATGCCGGACACCGTTGAAGCAGCTGCAGAAGCAGGCGTGAAGGCGATCATCCAGCCGGGTGGATCGAAGCGTGACCAAGATTCAATCGACGCCTGCAACAAGCACGGCGTTGCGATGGTATTCACAAGAATGCGTCATTTCAAACACTAAGGGGGAGTAATCGATGAAGGTGATGGTGATTGGACGAGGTGGACGAGAACATAGTTTGATCCAGACACTCGCGAAAAGCGAAGGCGTATCGAAGCTGTATGCGGCGCCGGGGAATGCGGGCGTGGAAGCGGAACGTGTCGCGATTCCCGAAACCGATCAGGAGAAGCTCGTCGCTTTTGCTAAGGAAAACGCAGTCGACCTGACGATTGTCGGACCAGAGAACCCGCTCTTGGAAGGACTCGTCGACCGCTTTGAAGAGGCAGGACTTCGTGTGTTCGGCCCTTCCAAGGCGGCAGCGCTGATCGAAGGCAGCAAGCATTTTGCGAAAAAATTGATGGCGGACTACGATATTCCGACCGCAGCCTATGAAGCTTTCACCGAAGTGGAGCCTGCGAAAGCGTATATTCGTGAAAAAGGTGCGCCGATCGTCGTGAAAGCAGACGGACTGGCAGCCGGAAAAGGTGTCGTTGTCGCGCAGACGCTCGATGAAGCGCTGGACGCTGCTGAGGAGATGCTCGTGAACGGGCAGTTCGGTGAGGCGAGCCGCGAAATCGTCGTAGAAGAATTTTTGCAAGGGGAAGAGTTCTCGCTGATGGCGTTCGTCAACGGCCGCGATGTCTACCCGATGATCACTGCGCGCGACCACAAGCGTGCGTTTGAGGGAGACCGCGGTCCGAACACTGGAGGCATGGGCGCCTTCGCTCCGGTACCGAATTTGGAGCCGGGAGCGTATGAGTTTGCGGTCGAGTCCATTTTGCAACCGACAGCGGACGCGATGGTTTCGGAGGGTCGTCCATTCGTCGGGATTCTGTACGCCGGACTGATCGAGACGAATGAAGGACCGAAAGTGATCGAATTCAACGCCCGCTTCGGCGATCCGGAGACGCAGGTCGTTCTGCCACTGCTTGAGAACAATCTCGAGCAAGTGTTTGTCGACGTGCTCGAAGGACGCAATCCCAAGCTTCGCTGGAAAGACGCCACGTGCGCAGGCGTCGTCGTCGCATCGAAAGGCTATCCTGGGGCATACGAAAAAGGACGCCCGGTACCCGTGTTGGATAGCGGTGCGACCTTTACCGTGCATGCCGGAACAGAAGTTTCTGAAGACGGCTATGTATCCAACGGCGGCCGAGTCCTATTAGTCGGATCGGAAGCCGCGAATCTGCCGGTCGCGCTGGAAAATGTCTATGATCACCTGCAGCAGTTCGACGGTAACAAAGACTTCTTTTACCGCCGCGATATCGGACTTTCATCGGTTACGGCGTCGATGAGTCACCACCGCAAATAAGGCGGCGATTGTTCCGATGATTGTTATGATCACGAAGCTGACATCGGTGAAATACTCCCAAATATACATGTGAATCATCCTTTTAAGGAAAGGACGGGCTTTGGCCCGTCCTTTGTTATTTTTTTATTGCTGGGTGGTGCTGTGTCGTGCTTGAGTCGCGCGCAAAACGTGAAAGTCGCGCGCAAAACGTGAAAGTCGCGCGCAAACCGCTGAAGTCGCGCACAAATCGCAGAAGTCGCGCGCAAATCGCGAAAGTCGCGCGCAAATCGCGCACAAATCACAAAACTCGCGCCAAAACCTCTCGCGAACTCTTTTTACAAATGACGGCAAGCATCCTTATCTTCATCCGGATCGTAATCATACTCCTGACCCCAGCCTTCCTCTTTCCCGTCCGTCTCCGTCGCAAGTTCTTCGTAAGCGGCTTTCATCGGGCAATACCGGACGATGCCTTCTGCGATTTTCATCGAGGACAGGACGATCCAAATCGGGTGGATCGATGCATCGCGACGTTTCGCGGCACGGATCGTCAGGAACGTAAGCATGCTGAAGCCAGCGGTGATGCGGACCATAGCGTTTGCAATTCCAATATTCGGTTTCACGGTTCACTTCCTCCTAACGGTCGTCTGTGATAAAATAGTCGTAATTGATACAAGGGAGGGCACTCCATGAATGAGACACGGTTTCGTTGGCGGAATCGTCAGCTCCGCGAACATGCGTCGGTGCTTGACGGCGCCTTGGCTCCAACCAAGCTGATCAAAAACACTACTTATCTGAACGTCTATTTGAAAAAATGGATGTCTGGACATATATGGCTCTATGAAGATCGTATAGTATATACAGGCGAGAAACTCCCTGACAATACGGAAGGTACGGAAATCATCAATGGAAAGGACCGCTATGTCGTGCCGGGCTACATTGAGCCCCATGCGCATCCTTTTCAGTTATATAATCCCCAGAGTCTCGCTGAATATGCGACTCGGACCGGTACAACCACGCTGGTGAATGACAACTTAATGTGGCTTTTTTTAACGGACAAAGCGAAAGCGTTTTCTCTTTTAGAAGAGTTCATGAACGTGCCGGCGACGATGTACTGGTGGGCGCGGTTCGATTCGCAGTCGGCCTTGAGAGAGGACGACCAGGATGCCTTTGAAAAACAGATCCCGGACTGGATCGAGCATGATGCCGTCATCCAGGGAGGCGAACTTACGGCGTGGCCGGACGTCTTGTACGGCGGTGACGACCAGATCCTTCATTGGATGCAGGAAACTAAGCGCGCCCGCAAGCCGCTAGAGGCGCATTTGCCTGGGGCTTCTGAGAAAACGCTAGCGAAGATGCGCTTATTAGGCATGAACTCCGAGCACGAGTCGATGAACGCAGATGACGTGCTGAAGCGGCTCGAGCTCGGCTACCAGACGGGTCTTCGCTACTCGTCGATCAGACCAGACTTGCCGGAGATCATCGAAGGTCTTATTGAAAAAGGGCACGACCATTTCAGTCACATGATGTTCACGACCGACGGCTCGACGCCTGGCTTCTATCGTGAAGGACTGATCAATGAATGCATCCGCATCGCGATTGAAAAAGGGGTACCGCCGATCGATGCCTATATGATGGCAACGTTCGAACCTGCGCGCCACTTCGGAATTGACAACCGCGTCGGCAGCTTGAATGTCGGACGCATCGCACACCTCAATTTCCTGAAAGATCCGAACGACCCGACACCTGCTGAGGTGATCGCAAAGGGCGAATGGGTCGACGATAAAGAAACGGAGATCGAGTGGGAGAAGAACGGTATCGGCAAGCTCGAAATGGATTGGGATCTGCAAGATAGCGATATGCAATTTTCCATGCCGGTCGGGCTTGAGATGGTCAACGATGTCATCATGAAGCCGTATCCGATTGATATCGATGCATCCGTCGATCGTTTGTCAGAGGAGCATAACGAAGCGCTCTTGATGTTGATGGACCGCGAAGGCGAGTGGAAGATCAATACGTTCCTGAAAGGGTTCACGCAAACTTTAGGTGGGCTCGTCAGCTCGTACTCCAACACAGGTGATATCATTTTCATCGGAAAATCGAAATCCGATCTGCAAATCGCGTTCGAGCGTATGAAGGAGATCGGGGGCGGAATCGTACTTGCTGATAAAGGCGAAATCGTCTTCGAATTACCGCTGCCACTAGGCGGAACGATGTCTGATTTACCACTGCCTCGATTGATCGAGGAAGAAGATAAACTGAAGCAACATCTGAAGTCGCACGGATTCAGCTACGGCGATCCGGTATACACATTGCTTTTCTTATCCTCCGTCCACCTGCCATACACAAGGATTACACCACGTGGAATCATGGATGTGAAAAAGAAAGAGGTACTCTTCCCCGCGATAATGCGTTAAACTATAAGAAGAGAATCTTTTATAGGGAAGTGCTATTCAGTGAGAAAGCTTACAACATTCGGCTTCTTCCTTGTCCTGATGTTGCTTGCTGCCTGCTCGAATGAAGCGGGCGCATCGCAGCCGGAAGCAGAACAGGAAGAGCCGCAAGAAGCGACCGAAACCGAAGAGGCGGACGTCGTGACAGAAGAGAAAGACGTCGAGGAGACGTTCGAGAACGTCTATCCGTTGACTGGTGAGCCGACCAACGACAGTGTCGACCACCGCGTCCTTTCGGTGATGGTGAATAACCATACGAAAGCGCGTCCGCAGTCCGGATTGAGTCAGGCCGATGTCGTGTATGAAGTGCTGGCAGAAGGGCAGATCACCCGTTTCCTAGCGCTGTTCCATAGCGATATTCCGGACGAGATCGGTCCCGTCCGCAGTGCGCGTCCGTATTACTTCGAATTGGCAAACGGCTTCGATGCCGTTTACACGTACCACGGCGCATCCGCGGCCATCAATGAAAAAGTGGCAGCGAGCGGAATCGATTATTTGGACGGTGCCGGATACGACAATAACGGTTGGCTGTTCGAGCGCGACTCCGAGCGTGCCGCGCCGCATAACTCGTTCCTGCTTAGCAGTGGAATCGACCAAGCATTGGCGGAACAAGGGTACGAAGCGGAAAAAGAAGTGCCTGCACTGCCATTCTCAGAGGACGTCTCTCCAGCCGGAACGGAAGCCGGTAACGTGAAGGTGACGTACTATGACCGCGAAATCGTCAGCTACGACTACGATGCAGACAGCGAACAGTATCTGCGCTCAAGCGACGGAGCACCGACGATGGACCGCACGAACGGTGAACGCATCGCACTCGACAACGTCTTCATCGTCCGCACCGAGCACAATGTCATCGACAGTGCCGGCAGACGATCGGTCGACCTCACGTCCGGCGGAGACGCTTACCTTTTACAAAAAGGAACCATGCAGGAAGTCCAGTGGAAGAACGTCGATGGACGCATCCTGCCTTATAAAGATGGAGAGGCCCTGTCTTTCGCACCAGGTCAGACGTGGGTGAACATCATACAAGAAAGCTCGACGGTTGAAGTATTGAACGAAGGGGGTCAATAACATGCAAATTGATAAACTACGCGGAAAGACGTTGGACCAGCTGTTCGAAGCGATTCTATCGCTTCAGAACGTAGAAGAGTGCTACGAATTCTTCGACGACTTGGCGACGATGAACGAAGTCCAGTCGCTCGCTCAACGTTTAGAAGTCGCGCGCATGCTGCGTGAAGGCTTCACTTATCATAAAATCGAAACGGAAACCGGTGCCTCGACGGCAACGATTTCCCGTGTCAAACGTTGCCTGAACTATGGTAACGATGCTTATACGCTGGCGCTTGATCGTGTTCATGAGAAGCGTGCTGAGTAATGAGGAGAAGGCTGCCCTGCTGGGGCGGTCTTTTTTTGTGAAATTGGTTTGGTGGGGGAAAGAACATTTCGGCGATTACGCTCCCTCAACCTTCTAACAGAAGCCAGACAAGCATACCTTTAAGCAAAGGGGGCCTGTCTGATGAAACCTCTCCTCAAAAAAGCCATGATGATTATACTCGGAAGTACGTTGATTTCGCTTGGAATCAATTTTTTTCTCATTCCCGATCACGTATTGGACGGTGGGATGATCGGGGTCGGACTGATTTTCAATTATGTGTGGGGGCTCAAAGTGGGGCTGACGATCATTTTGTGCAGCGTACCGATTTTCTTGGTGGCGTGGTTCCGGTACCGGCTGTATTTTTATAATAGTTTGCACGGATTGCTCATTTCGTCTTTTTTCATAGATGTGTTTCATATCTTGCGTCCGTATCATTTGCCTCTCGATCCAGCGATGAGTTCGATTGCGGGTGGGATGTTCGTCGGTGGTGGGATTGGGTTGATGCTCCGGAATGATACGAGCACGGGCGGGACGGATCTGTTGGCGCAGATGATTGCGGACGTGTCGCGCTTGAATGTCGGGTTCGTCATTTTTCTGATCGATGCGGTTGTGATCGGGATGAGTGGATATTTGTTTTCGACGGAGACGCTGCTTTTGTCCGCGATGGCGGTTCTGAGCGTGGCGCTTGTGACGATGATTACGACGTCAAAACCGACATTAGAATGAAATATTTCCCTTTTATTATGGTAAGCTTGAGCGAGGGGAGGTCGTTCTATGACGTTAGTAAGCGACAAAGTCCAGCAGGCGCTGGCACGGGAAGGTATTACCGAGCAAAGCATCACACGACTCGGGGAGGGTGCGTGGCACGAAGCGTATTTCTTAGAGAAAGATAAGCTTGTCCTGCGGATTCCGAAAAAGAAAGCCTATGATAAGAAAGTGGTGTTCAACCGGGACGAGCTCGAAGCGGAATATGCAGGGACGAAGGCGTTCTATCAACAGGCGAACCATGCTGTTGAGGGCATTTGTCCAGATTATTTCACTTACTATGTCAGCGAAGATTTGACCTATACGCTCGAGACATATGTCGGACGAACCATTCCACTAGAACATCAATCGGTAGAAGAGGCGAAACAGTATGGTCTGGAGCTCGGCGAGTGTTTCGTGCAGCTCGAAAAATTGGACGCACCGTATCCTGGAATGGGCTATCTGGTGATGGAGGACGGCGCTTTGAAAGGTCCGTATGATATGGACGCAAAAGAGTTTCTCATCCAAGAAACAGAGGAATATAAGGAAGAGCTAGAAACCATTTTAACAAGCTCCTATCCATTCGATAAAGAAGCAGTGAAAACGAAAGCAGAAGAACTGCTTTCCGACCGTTCCATCGACCAAGAGAAGATCGTTTTCACCAACCAGGACACGTCACCAGAGAATATCCTTTTCACGGAAAACGGGGCGAAGATGATCGATCCGTTTCCGCTGCTTGCTACCGGCACGTCGCTCGCGGCCAATCACGTGTTCAACTACACGTTGTTGTTTCCGCAGTTCCATAATACGGAGCGGTACAAGAAAGGGAATTATGATTTACATAAGGACAAGCTCCGAGCGAATGCGGACGGGTTTGTCGAAGGCTACACCGATGGTTCCGAGAAGAAAAAAGATGCACTCCGGATCGAAGTGTTCATCAAGCTGCTGACGATGGCGTTCGAACATCATCAACTCTTGGGTCTGGATGCGATGAGCCGGGAGGAAGTCATCCGTTATGGAACGAAGCATCAAGTGGAGGAGCGGCTTCGTTTTTATTTAGAAGAGCTTGAACGGTTCTAAGGAGGGACATGTATTTTTGATTTAATAAACATCATCATACCGGTGATCGTCTTCACCATGATGGGCATTTTTTTCTCCTTACGGTACAAAGGGAAGGAGAAAAAGGATGAGGGATTTGCGTACAATTACTTCAAATTGAGCTACCGAAGGAAATTCATCCGCACATTGAATACGTCGTGGATGGGCGTGATTGCGATCATTTTGATTTTCACAATATCTCCGTATTCTATAGTTGTGAATGTGCTGGTGACGATCGGGCTTATCCTGTTGTCCGTTGGCCAGGCGCTGTATAATTACTACATGTGGAAAAAGCACGAAGACGAAAACCCTGCAGAAGAATAAGCTGCAGGGTTTTTCCTTGTTTCGGAACCGTTTTTTCCAGCCTAAGCATTCATACGACACCCAAAAGTTTGCTATAATGAGTGAATGGATAACTGGGAATGGAGGACAATCATGAAGCAGCACAGCCAGTGGGATCACGTTTTCAAACTCGATCCTGACAAAGCGATCTCAGACCAATCACTCGAACGGATCATGCGCTCCGGCACCGATGCGATCATCGTCGGCGGAACGGATGGTGTGACGTTCGAGAACGTCTCGGATTTGATCGAACGGATCAAACCGTATGACATCCCGTGTGCACTTGAAGTTTCGGATCTCGAGGCGATCGTGCCGGAGTTTGATGCGTATTTGATTCCGATGGTGTTGAACAGTCGGGACAAGCATTGGCTTTTCGACGTCCAGCATCATGCTGTCAAAGAGTATGGCGATATCATCGACTGGACGAATACAGTCGCTGAAGGATACTGTGTGCTCAATCCGGAGGCGAAAGTTTTTCATAAAGCGAACTGCCAGCTCCCGACCGAAGACGACGTGATCGCTTATGCAAAAATGGCTGAACATCTGCTGCAGCTTCCGGTCTTTTACGTCGAATACAGCGGAACGTATGGAGACCCGGAGCTTGTCCGCCGCATCTCAGACGAACTCGACCAGACGCGCCTTATTTACGGAGGCGGCATCAACACTAGTGCACAAGCCGAAGAGATGAGCGCGTTTGCCGATACGATTGTTGTAGGAAATGTCATTTATGAAAATATAGAAGCTGCGCTGTCGACCGTACCCGCAGCGAAACGAAATCAAGAGGATGGTGTACGATGACACAAGCAATGAACGCCTTGATCCAAGGCTTGAACAAAGAACAGAAGGAAGCCGTCACCCACACAGAAGGCCCTCTTCTCATCATGGCCGGAGCGGGAAGTGGGAAGACCCGTGTCCTGACGCACCGTATAGCGTATCTACTTAGTGAAAAAGACGTCGGACCACGCAACGTACTCGCGATCACCTTCACAAACAAGGCTGCGCGCGAAATGAAGGAACGTGTCGAAGGACTCGTCGGCAGTGACGCAGAGAAGATCTGGATGTCGACGTTCCACTCGATGTGTGTACGTATTCTACGTCGCGACATCGACCGCATCGGTTATGACCGCAATTTCTCGATTTTGGACTCGAGCGACCAGCTTTCTGTCATCAAGCAGGTGCTGAAAGACCTCAATCTCGATCCGAAAAAATGGGACCCGCGAGCGATGCTCGGTGCGATCAGTAACGCGAAGAACGAATTGATTTCTGCAGAAGAATTCGTGAAGCAGGCGGAGAACATGCACGATGAGCAGGTCGCCCAGGTTTACAAAGGCTACCAGCGTAAACTGCGCAAGAACCAATCGCTCGACTTCGATGACTTGATCATGCAGACGCTGTCGCTATTCGACCAGGTGCCGGAAGTACTTGAATCGTATCAGCGTCGCTTCCAATATATCCACGTCGATGAGTACCAGGATACAAACCATGCGCAGTACCAACTCGTCAAACACTTGGCTGACCGTTACAAGAACTTGTGTGTGGTAGGGGACTCCGACCAGTCGATTTACGCGTGGCGCGGAGCGGATATCCAGAACATCCTGAACTTCGAGGGCGACTATCCGAACGCCCGCACCATTTTACTAGAGCAGAACTACCGCTCCACTGAGCTGATCCTGAACGCTGCGAACAACGTCATCGACAAGAACAGCGGCCGTAAGCCGAAGCGTCTGTGGACCGATAACAGCGGTGGCGAGAAGATCCACTACCACCAGGCGGGCACGGAACGTGATGAGAGTATTTTTGTTACCGATAAAATTGAAGATATGATCCGCAAGCGTAATTACCGCTATCAGGACATCGCAATCCTGTACCGTACCAATGCCCAGTCCCGTTCGATTGAGGAAACGTTCGTCAAAGCAGGCGTACCGTACCAGATGATCGGCGGCACGAAGTTCTACGACCGTAAAGAGATCAAAGACTTGCTTGCCTACCTGCGTCTGATCGCGAACCCGAACGATGACCTAAGCTTCCAGCGTGTCGTCAACGAACCGAAGCGCGGCGTCGGGAAAACGAGCATGGACAAACTGCAGGCATATGCGACAGATCACGATATTTCCTTATATGAAGCGGCGGCAGAAGTCGACTTCGTCGGTGTCAGTGCGAAAGCGGCGAAATCGATCATGTCCTTCCGTAAGATGATCCAGAACTGGTCCGAGCAGCAGGAATTCCTGTCTGCGACCGACATGGTACAGGAAGTCATCGACAAGACCGGCTATGAAGAGATGCTGATGAACGAGAAGAGTCTCGAAGCACAGAGCCGTCTTGAGAACATTGAAGAATTCAAGACCGTTACAAAGAACTTCGAAGAGAACGCAGAAGACAAGACGTTGATCGCGTTCCTCACTGACCTTGCCTTGATCGCCGATATCGATTCGATGAACGACGACCCGGACAGTGATGACTCCGTCACGCTGATGACGCTCCACTCAGCGAAGGGACTTGAGTTCCCTGTCGTCTTCCTGATCGGGATGGAAGAGAGTATCTTCCCGCACAGCCGTGCCCTGATGGATGAGGAGCAGATGGAGGAAGAACGCCGTCTCGCCTACGTGGGAATCACCCGTGCTGAGAAGGAGCTGTTCATTTCTCACGCGAAAATGCGCACACTATATGGTAGAACGAACATGAACCCGATCTCCCGTTTCATTAATGAGATTCCGGAAGACTTGGTAGACGGAAAAGAAGAACAAGAGGATCTGCCGTTCTTCAACAAGACGATGCCGTTCGATACACCGAAGAAAGAAGCACCGAAGCCGAAGAAGCGTGTCGCTAAGAAGCCGGATACGACCGGCGCTGAGAAAAACACGTGGAACCCTGGCGATAAGGCCGCTCATAAGAAGTGGGGCGAAGGGACGGTCGTCAAAGTACAGGGCGAGGGAGATTCTATGGAACTCGACATCGCCTTCCCGGCACCGACCGGCATCAAGCGATTGCTTGCCCGCTATGCTCCGATTACGAAAGTGTAAGGAAGTGGAATGATGAACGCAGCTGAACGAATACAAGCGCTCCGCGAAGAGCTGAACCGCTATAACTACGAATACCATACGCTCGATGAGCCGAGCGTATCGGACTATGAATATGATACGAAACTGCGCGAACTGATCGAACTCGAGGAAGAGAATCCGGAACTGCAAGCCCCGGATTCTCCGTCTCAGCGCGTCGGTGGTGCTCCGCTTGAAGGCTTTGAAAAAGTCCAACACGACATCCCGATGCTCTCACTCGGCAACGCCTTCAACGAAGACGAACTGCGCGATTTCGACCGCCGCGTCCGTGGTGGCGTTGAGGAAGACGTCAGCTACGTCTGTGAACTGAAAATCGACGGGCTTGCCGTTTCCTTGAAATATGAAGACGGCTTGTTCGTCCGCGGTGCCACCCGTGGCGACGGTACGACAGGGGAAGACATTACGACGAACCTGCGCACGATTCGCAGCATTCCGCTCCGACTGAGTGAACCGGAAACGATCGAAGTCCGCGGCGAGGCGTTCATGCCGAAGCGGTCGTTTGTCGCGTTGAACGAGGCGCGCGAAGAGAAAGAAGAAGAGCCGTTCGCGAACCCGCGAAACGCAGCGGCTGGTTCGTTGCGCCAGCTCGATCCGAAAATCGCAGCTAAGCGTAACCTCGACATCTTTTTATACGGCGTCGGTCTGTGGGAGAACGACCCGACCGATGCCCACAGCGAACGTCTAGAGAAAATCAAAGAGCTTGGTCTCCGCACCAATCCGGAGTGGAAACGATGCAAAGATATCGAAGAAGTGATCGAGTACGTGAACGGCTGGGTCGAACGCCGTCCGGACCTTGATTACGAGATCGACGGAATCGTCATCAAAGTCGATAGTCTCGACCAGCAGGAGACGCTCGGCTTCACGGCGAAGAGTCCGCGCTGGGCGACCGCCTACAAGTTCCCGGCAGAAGAAGTCGTAACGAAGCTCAATGATATCGAACTGAGCGTCGGCCGTACCGGCGTCGTGACACCGACTGCGATTCTAGAGCCGGTCAAAGTAGCCGGAACGACCGTCGGACGCGCGTCCTTGCACAATGAAGACTTGATCCGCGAACGCGATATCCGCATCGGCGACACCGTCGTCATCAAGAAAGCGGGCGACATCATTCCAGAAGTCGTGCGTGTCCTTGAAGAGGAGCGTTCAGGAGAGGAAGAGCCGTACCACATGCCGGAAACGTGTCCGGAGTGTGAGAGCAAGCTCGTCCGCCTCGAAGAAGAAGTCGCACTGCGCTGCATCAATCCGAACTGCCCAGCTCAGCTGCGTGAAGGGTTGATCCACTTCGTTTCGCGTAACGCGATGGACATCGAAGGCTTAGGGGAAAAAGTGATCGCGCAACTTTTCCAAGAAGAATTGATTCATAATATCGCCGACCTGTACAAGCTTGAGCGCGAGGAATTACTTCAGCTCGACCGTATGGGAGAAAAATCGGTGCAGAACCTACTGTACGCGATCGAAGCGTCGAAGGAGAATTCGCTTGAGCGCCTGCTGTTCGGACTAGGCGTACGCTATGTCGGGACGAAAGCGGCAAGCACGCTCGCACAGCACTTCGAACAAATCGATGACTTAGTCGAGGCGGATGCCGAGACGCTTGAGAGCATCCCGGAAATCGGCGAGAAGATGGCCGATTCGATCGCCCGCTACTTCGACAAGCCGCAAGTCGTCGAGCTGATCGCGGAGTTGAAAGAACTCGGATTGAACATGACGTACAAAGGTGCGAAGCCGAGTGAAGGACCTGCAGACTCTCCGTTCAAAGACAAGACGATAGTGTTGACTGGGAAAATGGAGAACTTCACGCGTGGGGACGCGAAGAAGATCGTTCAGGACCTTGGCGGCAACGTAACCGGAAGCGTCAGTAAGAAGACCGACTTGTTGATCGCCGGAGAAGATGCCGGCAGTAAATATAAGAAAGCACAAGATTTAGGGATAGAGATTTGGGATGAAGCGCAATTCGCTGATGCGCTGCCTGAATAATGGAGGAGTGAAACCATGAGGAAGCTACACGCCGCCGTTTTGTTGAGTACGCTTTTGTTTGTGAGTGCGTGTACTCCGGTTTTCGATAATCGCGATGAAGTGATTCAAGAAACGACCGAAGAAAGCACCAACCAGAGTGCCATCGTGCCGAACTACCGGATGAGTGATGAAACATACCGGATGATTCTGACCGAAGGCACGTCGAAAGTATCCAGCGCCCGCGCTGTCACGACGAACCAGATGGGGAACCGTCTCGATATCTCCGAATTCGAGAGCGGGCTGCGTCGTCATTCGAAGGAATTTTACGACCCGGAAGATTACTACTTCCAGCCAGGACAGTTCCTGGATAAGGAGACCCTCTTAGGGTGGTTGTCCCGTCAATCCTCCGGGAATGAAGAAGGGTTGAATCCGGAACTGGACGAAAGCAACGCGACAGTCGAAGAGTTCCGTTCCAATCCGAAGTACATCTCGAACATCATCGAGCAAGATTACTTGGTGAAAAAAGAAGACAACGTCGTCGAAGTGAAGGGGCTGACAATCGGAATTTCCCTCCGCTCCGTCTATAACTTCACGTCTGACGGCCGCGACTATGAAGAGAAGCACAGCACGGAAGAATTGCTCGCTAAAGGGAAAGAGTACGCGGACACGATCCTGCAGCGTCTCCGTGAAAATGAGAAGCTGACCGATGTGCCGATCATGTTCGCCCTCTATGAAGAAGAAGAAGCGAGCTCGAAGGTGCCTGGCAACTTCTTGAGTAAAGCCTACGTCAAAGGATCGGACATGTCCGTCGGTGGTTGGGAGAATCTTGATGAGAATCATGTCCTCTTCCCGTCTAGTGAAGGGGAAGAGAACTACTTCGATGACTCGCAGATCTTCTCTGACTTTCGGACCGAAGTGGCGAACTACTTCCCGAACTTCGTCGGCATGATCGCGAACGGCTTCTATATCAATGACGAACTACAAAGCGTCACCGTCAACATTCCGATCCAGTTCCAATCTGAATCGGAAGTGGTCGGCTTCACGCAGTACGTCTACAGCCTCGTTGTGGAAATGTTCCCGGAACACTATGATGTGGAAGTGAACATTTATTCTATGGATCAGCAGGAAAGCTTGATTGTCCGGGAGGCTGGACAAGAAGAGCCGTATGTTCATATTTACAAATAAGGAATGAGACCTCGCCGGGTGATGCGGCGGGGTCTTTTTTTGGGGTTGCGGCACTTTGGGTGGTGGTTAGGGCACATTGTCAGCGCGTTAGGTCACTTTCCTCATTAGTTAGGGCACTTTGCACCGGCGTTACGTCACTATCCCCACGCGATAAGTCACTTTCCAAACCAACATCCAAAATTCGACATCATCCCCCAATCAGAAGAGAATTCAAGTATCATCCCGTAATCCCCGCCTAGATGAACGACATCCTCCCTCACCCGGGTATTTCAGTTGAACCTCCCCATTAGGTACGTTACACTAATCAGTAGAAACGCTTAAAGTATTAATTTTCTAACAATTAATTCAGGAGGTTTTAAGACATGGTAGTACCCTACAAGCACGAACCTTTTACAGATTTTAGCGTGGAAGAAAATAAGAAAGCACTCGAAGCGGCGATCAAGCAGGTCGAAGCCGATTTAGGTAAAGAGTATCCGCTCATCATCGGCGGCGAGCGCATCATGACCGATGACAAGATCGAAGTCGTAAACCCAGCCAATAAAAAAGAAGTGATCGGCCACGTCTCGAAAGCGAACCAGGACTTGGCAGAAAAAGCACATAAGATAGCGGACGAGACGTTCGACTGGTGGCGCAAGACGAAAGCGTCGTTCCGTGCGGACATCCTGTTCCGTGCCGCTGCGATCATACGTCGCCGTAAGCACGAGTTCACGGCGCACTTGATCAAAGAAGGCGGTAAGCCATGGAAGGAAGCGGACGCGGACACAGCAGAAGCGATCGACTTCATGGAATTCTACGGTCGCCAGATGCTGCGCATCGATGAGGGCGTTGAGATCAACTCCCGTCCGATCGAGAACAACCGATTCCATTACATCCCGCTAGGTGTCGGCGTCGTCATTTCGCCATGGAATTTCCTGTTTGCAATCATGGCTGGGACAACCGTCGCTGCGATGGTATCTGGGAACACCGTTTTACTTAAGCCGGCGAGTGCGACTCCGGTCATCGCGTATAAGATGATGGAAGTGCTCGAAGAAGCGGGCATGCCTCCTGGTGTCATCAACTATGTACCGGGAAGCGGTAAAGAAGTAGGGGACTACCTTGTCGACCATCCGCGCACCCGTTTCATCAGCTTCACAGGATCACGTGAAGTCGGAACGCGCATTTTCGAACGCGCTGGCAAAGTGCACGAAGGCCAGCAGTGGCTGAAGCGCACCATCATCGAGATGGGCGGTAAGGACACGATCGTCGTCGACAAAGACTCAGATCTCGAGCTTGCAGCAGATGCGATCACGTATTCCGCATTCGGCTTTTCCGGTCAAAAGTGTTCCGCCTGCTCCCGCGTCGTTGCGCATGAAGACGTTTATGACGAGCTTCTCGACCGCGTTGTGCAGAAGACGAAAGAGGAAGTCAACTACGGCGATCCGACCGACAACTCGAATTATATGGGGCCGGTCATAGACCAGGGTGCGTATGATAAGATCTTGGATTACATTTCTATCGGAAAAGAAGAAGGCAAGCTGATGGCAGGTGGAAAAGGGGATGACAGCAAAGGCTGGTTCGTTGAGCCGACTGTCTTCGCTGACCTTGCGCCGGACTCCCGCATCATGCAGGAAGAGATCTTCGGACCGGTTGTTGGATTCACAAAGGCGAAGAACTTCGATCATGCTATCGAAATCGCCAACAACACCGACTACGGTTTGACTGGTGCGGTCATCACTAACAACCGCTCCCATATTGAAAAAGCCAGGGAAGATTTCCACGTCGGGAACTTGTACTTCAACCGCGGATGTACGGCGGCGATCGTCGGCTACCATCCGTTCGGTGGATTCAACATGTCCGGAACCGACTCCAAAGCAGGCGGCCCAGACTATCTGGTCCACCACATGCAAGGGAAAACGACTTCTGAAATGCTATAAAATCATAGAAGGGTAGGTGCGACCTGCCTTTCTTTTTTTACCCCGAAACAGAAAAAAGACGTTTACTGTCGAATCATTCCGGGAAATTTGATACTTATGCTATACATAGGAGAATGGTTGGGCGGAAAATAGGAATACTACTAGTGGGTGAAGAAAGGCGATTTATCCGAAAATTTGGTAAGTGGGAGAAACTTTTCAAAAAAATTTCATGAATCTTTATAGTATTTTTGGTCTATATGTGAATAAATATGTCAGTTTCGCGTATAAAGATACATTATTAAAGAAATGATTAAATTTTTGAAATGTTCTAACAAAAATAGTATGATATAGTTGTACCTGTGTTTGGCTTTTTCGGCTATTGTCACACTTTATACACAGGTCGATTGAAGTGCATACTACTGCATATTTTGCGATAGGAGGTGGCAAAGTGTTTGACTTAGCAACAGCTACAACAGCATCGATCGCGGGCGCGACTTGGTTTTGGTTGTTTGTCCCGATGCCAATTTTACTCATTCTATCAATCATCACACTATTCACTGAAAGGAGCGAATAACAAAACATGAGTACTGCTACGTTAATAACGTTTATAGTTTATCTAATTGGTATGCTCGGAATCGGTTTTGCCGCATACCGTTTAACAAGTGATTTATCCGACTATGTATTAGGTGGTCGTCGTTTAGGACCAGGAGTTGCCGCACTATCTGCCGGTGCATCCGACATGAGTGGTTGGTTGCTACTAGGCTTACCAGGTGCAATTTACGCAGGTGGATTGTCAGGAGCTTGGATTGGTGTAGGTCTAGCTATTGGTGCATATCTTAACTGGCAATTCATAGCACGTCGTCTTCGTGTGTTCACTGAAGTCGCAAATGACTCGATTACAGTGCCAGACTATCTTGAGAACCGCTTCCGTGACCACTCCCACGTTTTACGTGTTATTTCTGCATTTGTAATCCTATTATTCTTCACCTTCTATACATCATCCGGTATGGTTGCCGGCGCGAAGCTATTCGAAGCTTCTTTTGAACTTACCTATACTCAGGCGCTTTGGATTGGTGCCATCGTAACTATTTCTTATACGTTCCTAGGCGGATTCCTTGCCGTAAGTTGGACAGACTTCGTACAAGGTATTCTAATGTTCTTCGCCTTGATTGCTGTGCCAGTCGTAGCTGTCATGGAACTTGGTGGCTGGAGCGATGCAGTCGACGCTGTCGGTCAAATCGATCCAACATACTTGAACATGGTACAAGGTGTAGGTGGACTTGCTATCATCTCCTCACTAGCATGGGGTCTTGGTTACTTCGGTCAGCCGCACATCTTGGTTCGTTTCATGGCACTTCGTTCTCCTAAAGACGTACCGAAAGCCCGTTTCATCGGAATCGGCTGGATGGTTCTAGGTCTTTACGGTGCCATCTTCACAGGTCTATTCGGTCTTGCATTCATCGCGACTCAAGACATCAACACACTTGGAAGCTTCAATGCTGAAGTAATCACAAGTGACGCAGGCGTCCAAATGCTTGCTGACTCAGAGAAGATCTTCATTACCTTCTCTCAAATCTTGTTCCACCCAGTAATTGCAGGTATCCTGCTTGCAGCGATCCTATCTGCAATTATGAGTACAATTGACTCTCAATTGCTTGTATCTTCTTCTGCCCTAGCAGAGGACTTCTACAAAGCGATTTTCCGTAAGAACGCTTCTGAGCGTGAACTTGTATGGGTAGGTCGTTTCGCCGTTGCAGCGATTGCATTGATTGCTGTACTGATCGCCGGTAACCCAGACAGCAGCGTACTTGATCTTGTATCTTACGCTTGGGCAGGATTCGGTGCCGCATTCGGTCCGATCATCATCTTGTCTCTATTCTGGAAAGGCATCACTCGTAACGGTGCACTTGCTGGTATCATCGTCGGTGCAGTCACTGTTGTTGTATGGGGTGACTTCCTATCAGGCGGTATCTTCGATCTTTACGAAATGGTACCTGGTTTCCTATTAGCATTGATCGCAGCTATTGCTGTATCTGCTGCAGGCAACCCGCCGAAAGATATCGAAGAAGAATTCGACAAAGCACGTACTATGTAATAAGCGCTTTTCAAAGGATCTCCGGTTCGCCGGGGGTTCTTTTTTTAATTTCCTCAGATGAGTTTTCCTTTTTAAGGCGGGGTGATTCCTTCATAGTAGCGTCGAATGGTTGAATATCTGTGCCGAATCCTTCATTAACGTTGTCGGATTCTACAATGACGCTGCCTGACCCCCGAATAACTCCTCCCCATAAGACAACCCTCCCCCACCTGTGTTAAAATAACAAGAGTGTACAGCGAACGACATTGAAATCAGATACAGATGTTTGGTATGATCATATATTATGTGAGATCGAATGGAGGTCTAAGTATGTCCAGAATCAGTAAAGAAGAAGTGAAGCACGTCGCGAACTTGGCGCGCCTTGCAATCACCGAAGAAGAAGCAGATACATTCACGAAACAGCTTGATGACATCATCACGTATGCCGAGCAGTTGAATGAACTCGATACAACAGGCGTCGAGCCGACTACGCACGTCCTTGATTTGAAGAACGTCATGCGTAAGGACGAACCGAAGAAATGGATCGAGAAAGAAGACGCGATGAAGAACGCACCAGACCACCAAGACGGACAATTCAAAGTCCCATCGGTATTGGAATAGGAGGTTAGACGATGAGCTTATTCGAACATTCTTTACGTGAGCTTCAAGAGAAGCTACATAAGAAAGAAATCACCGTAACAGATCTAGTGGAAGAATCGTACAAACGAATCCACGAAGTCGACGATGAAGTCCAAGCCTTCATCACCCTGAACGAAGAGCAAGCGAAAGCGAAAGCAGCTGAGCTTGATGAGAACCCGGACGCAGACGCGAAACTATTCGGCCTGCCGATCGGTGTCAAAGACAACATCATGACAAAAGGGCTCCGCACGACAGCCGGAAGCCAGTTTTTGAAAAACTTCGAGGACCCGCTTTATGATGCGACCGTCGTAGGCAAGTTGAATGATGCGAAGTCGATCACAATCGGGAAATTGAACATGGACGAATTCGCGATGGGTTCTTCCAATGAGAACTCCAGCTACGCTTCTGCCCGCAACCCGTGGAACACCGATTACGTTCCAGGTGGATCCAGTGGTGGTTCCGCTGCCGCTGTTGCAGCAGGCGAAGTACCATATTCCCTTGGTTCCGACACAGGTGGATCGATCCGTCAGCCGGCAGCATACTGTGGCGTCGTAGGCCTTAAGCCGACATACGGCCGCGTATCCCGTTTCGGTCTGATCGCATTCGCCTCTTCTCTAGACCAAATCGGCCCGATCACCAACACGGTAGAGGACAACGCCTTTTTACTAGAGACAATTGCAGGCCATGACAAGATGGATTCCACTTCTGCAGACGTAGAAGTACCGAAATACACAGATGCCCTTACGAACGACGTGAAGGGTCTTAAGATTGCAGTACCGAAAGAATACTTGAGCGAAGGGGTCAACCCGGAAGTGAAAGAAGCGGTACAAGCTGCCCTTAAGAAATACGAAGAGCTAGGTGCGACGTGGGAAGAAGTATCCCTTCCACACTCGAAATACGCCCTATCTACGTACTACTTGCTTTCTTCATCAGAAGCATCTGCGAACCTTGCCCGCTTCGACGGCGTGCGCTACGGTAAGCGTGCCGATGATGTAGAGTCGATGCTTGAGATGTTCAAGCGTTCCCGCGCAGAAGGCTTCGGTGAAGAAGTGAAGCGCCGTATCATGCTTGGTACATTCGCCCTTAGCTCCGGCTACTACGATGCGTACTACAAGAAAGCACAACAAGTACGTACATTGATCAAGAACGATTTTGAAAAAGTGTTCGAAGACTACGACGTCATCGTTGGACCGACGACTCCGACACCTGCCTTCAAAGTAGGGGACAAGACGGACGATCCCATGACGATGTACGCAAACGACATCTTGACGATCCCAGTCAACTTAGCAGGCGTACCGGGAATCTCCATTCCATGCGGATTCTCAGATAAAGGACTGCCAATCGGCCTTCAGATCATCGGAAAACACTTTGACGAATCAACCGTGTACCGTGCGGCTCATGCCTACGAACAAGCGACTGATTTCCATACACAACGCCCGTCCCTTGGAGGTGCGAACGCATAATGAACTTTGAAACGATTATCGGACTTGAAGTCCACGTCGAACTGAAAACCGAATCGAAAATCTTCAGCCCGTCTCCAAACATGTTCGGGGATGAGCCGAACACGAACGTCAACCCGATCGACCTCGGGTACCCGGGTGTCCTGCCTGTCTTGAACGAAGAGGCAGTCAACTTCGCGATGAAAGCCGCTATGGCACTGAACTGTGACATCGCGACGGATACGAAGTTCGACCGTAAGAACTACTTCTATCCAGACAACCCGAAAGCTTACCAGATCTCTCAATTCGACCAGCCGATCGGCGAGAACGGCTACATCGACATTGAAGTAGACGGTGAGAAAAAACGTATCGGTATTACGCGCCTTCACATGGAGGAAGACGCTGGTAAGCTGACCCACTCTGATGACGGCTACTCTCTAGTCGACTTCAACCGCCAAGGTACACCGCTTGTCGAGATCGTATCCGAGCCGGATATCCGTACGCCGAAAGAAGCATACGCGTATCTTGAGGCGCTGAAGAACATCATCCAATACACTGGCGTATCGGATTGTAAGATGGAAGAAGGTTCCCTTCGCTGTGATGCGAACATTTCCCTTCGCCCGATCGGACAAGAGGAATTCGGTACGAAAGCGGAACTGAAGAACTTGAACTCGTTCTCTTTTGTACAAAAAGGACTAGAGTTCGAAGAGAAGCGTCAGAAGAAGGAATTGCTGACAGGCGGTGAGATCCTTCAGGAAACTCGTCGTTACGATGAGCAGACGAAGGAAACGATCCTGATGCGTGTCAAAGAAGGATCCGACGACTATCGTTACTTCCCGGAGCCTGACCTCGTCAAGCTTCACATCGATGAAGACTGGAAAGAGCGTATTCGCCAGCAGATCCCAGAGCTTCCGGACGCGCGTAAGAAGCGTTACATCGAAGAACTGGAACTTCCGGAGTACGACGCAATGGTTCTTACAAATAACAAAGAACTATCCGACTTCTTCGAAGAGACGATCGCAGCAGGCGGCGACATCAAGCAGGCGTCCAACTGGTTGATGGGTGAAGTATCTGCGTACATGAACAAGAATTACAAAGAGCTTCACGAGCTTGAACTTACGCCAACATCGCTAGCGAAGATGATCAAGCTGATCGAAGACGGCACGATCTCTTCCAAGATCGCGAAGAAAGTCTTCTCCGAGCTAGTTGAAAACGGCGGCGACCCAGAGAAGATTGTCAAAGACAAAGGACTTGTCCAAATCTCTGACGAAGGCCAGCTGACGGAGATCATCACGACGATCCTCGATAACAACCAGCAGTCGATCGAAGACTACAAGAACGGTAAAGATAAAGCGCTCGGCTTCCTAGTCGGCCAAGTGATGAAAGAGACCAAAGGACAGGCGAACCCGCCAATGGTCAACAAGATCATCCTTGCTGAAATGGAGAAGCGCTAAGATAGAGAGAACTTTTTCGGAAAGCACGCACCTTTACATAAGGGCGTGTTTTCTAATGAAGGCGAGAATTGCGGCATGTATGTAATCCTTAATCTTACATATAATGTTGTAATGGTGTCCAAGCCTAGAAAAAAGAGGTATGATGGAAACAGAACCACGCCTGGATGAGGGGGTCAAACCTATGCAAACTGCCCGGATTATTTATAACCCGACCTCTGGCAGAGAAGTAATAAGAAAAGTATTACCCGATATATTACAACGCTTCGAGCAAAAAGGCTACGAAACGTCCGCCCACGCAACGACCTGCGCAGGGGACGCGACCGAAGCTGCCCAATACGCGATCGAGCGCAAATTCGACGTCGTCGTAGCAGCCGGAGGGGACGGCACGATCAACGAAGTCATCAACGGTCTCGCCGAACAGGCCCACAAGCCGAAAGTCGGCGTCATCCCAGTCGGCACGACCAACGATTTCGCCCGCGCCTTATGCATACCAAGAAACATCCATAAAGCAGTCGATGTCATTCTGGAAGGCTATACTCAGCCACTGGATATCGGCCGCGTCAATGAGCACTACTTCATGAACATCGCCGGTGGAGGGAAAATCACTGAGATTTCCTATGAAGTACCGAGCAAACTGAAAACGATGCTCGGCCAGCTCGCCTACTACTTGAAAGGCATCGAGCTATTGCCGCAGATTCGTCCGACCCGCGTCGAAATCGAATACGACGGCAAATGGTTCGAAGGCGATATCATGCTGTTCCTCGTCTCCAACACGAACTCTGTTGGGGGACTTGAGAAGCTTGCGCCTGCAGCTCGTATGGATGACGGACTGTTCGACTTGATGATCATTGAGAAAATGAACATCGCGGAATTCGTTCGTTTGGCGACGCTTGCCGCACAAGGCAACCACTTGGATCATCCGAAGTTCAAGCATCTGACGGCGAGTCGGGTGAAGGTGAAGACGGATGAGAAGATGCAGTTGAATGTGGACGGGGAATTTGGTGGATTATTGCCCGGGGAATTTGTCAATTTATATCGCCATTTGGACTTTTTCCTTCCGGAGGATAAGTTTAAGGATGGGCATTGTAAGTAAGGATGAAGCGCTGCTTAGGTAGCGCTTTTTCTTTTTGATGAGAGGGAAGGGGGGATGGGAAACGTTACGCTTTCCGTGGGCGATCGCCGAGCCTCCTCGGGCTGACGCCCTGTGGGGTCTCGGTCTGTTCTCCGATCCCACAGGAGTCTCCACGTTTCCCATCCCCCCTTCATCGAAACAGACTACACTAACCCACCTCACAGATGAATACCATGCTGCTATCTCCAAATGGAGTGGTGATATCAATCAAATTGGTCTAGTAATCGATCAAGTCAGAAAGGCTATCCATCATGTATGAGCGTTTATCGATCAAACTTGGGAATATATCGCGCACTTGCCGATTGTTATCGCTCAGGCGGTATCGGAACATCTGCGAGGCGATTGTGATAAAATAGAGGACAACTACGAAACAAAGGACGGATGAATGATGGCGAAAGTAAAGCCACCTGTACAGAAGAATGAGACAGTCACGCTCAGGTTCGAAGACTTGACGCATGAGGGGAATGGCGTTGGGAAGGTCGACGGGTACCCGTTGTTCGTGCCTCACGGTCTGCCTGGTGAAGAGGCAGAGGTGAAGGTCATTAAAGTGAAGAAGAACTTCGGCTTCGGCAAGCTCTTGAACGTGAAGCAGGAGAGCGACGACCGCGTCGAGCCTCCGTGTGACGTCTACTATAAATGCGGCGGTTGCCAACTGCAGCACATGAGCTACCAGATGCAGCTCGACATGAAGCAGAAGCAAGTGAAAGACAATATGAAGAAGATCGGCCACCTTGAACATGTGCCCGTTCACCCGACGATCGGCATGGACGATCCGTGGCGCTACCGGAACAAAGTTCAGATCCCTGTCGGTCAAAAGGAAGACGGCGAACTGAAGACTGGTTTCTATCAAAAACGGAGCCACAACATCATCGATATGGATACGTGTCTGATCCAGGACGAAATGAACGATCGTATGGTCGAGACCGTCCGCCGTATCGCGTCGAAGCTTGGCATATCAGCCTACGACGAGCATACGCATCGTGGGACGCTACGCCATATCATGGTCCGCACAGGCCAGAATACGAAGGATATCATGGTCGTAATCGTCACAAAAACGAAGAAGCTTCCACACCAGGACAAGCTGATCGACGAGATCCGCGACGCCTTCCCGAACGTGAAATCAATCGTCCATAACGTCAACAGCGCCAAGACGAACGTCATTCTCGGAAAACAGACGAACGTCATCTACGGCGACGAATACATCTACGACACGATCGGTGATATCAAGTTCATGATCTCCCCGCTGTCGTTCTATCAGGTCAACCCGACCCAGACGAAAGCCCTTTATGATCAAGCGCTACAGTACGCAGATCTGAGAGGCGGCGAGACTGTTATTGACGCTTACTGCGGTATCGGAACAATCTCCCTTTTCCTAGCGCAGAAGGCTAAGAAAGTTTACGGCGTCGAGATTGTACCAGAAGCCGTCACCGATGCGAAGAAAAACGCACGTCTGAACAATATGGACAACGCCGAGTTCTACGTTGGACAAGCAGAAGAGCTGATGCCATGGTGGCGTAACCAAGGCTTGCGTCCTGACGTAATCGTCGTCGATCCACCGCGTAAAGGCTGTGATGAGGAACTGTTGAAAGCGATGCTTGATATGGAGCCGGAGCGGATTGTGTATGTCTCTTGTAATCCTTCGACGCTGGCGCGTGATTTGCGTGTGCTGGAGGATGGGGGATATGAGACGCAGGAGGTTCAGCCGGTGGATATGTTCCCTCAGACGAGTCACGTAGAGTGCTGTGCGTTGATTGAAAGGGTTAAAAAGTAAGCAGAGGGTTGCTCGAGAATTTGTAGAATATTCTCGGGCTTCCGTCTGCTTTTTTTTCTATGCGAGTGGTTAATCTGTGCAAAAACTCAGGAGTTAATTCGTTTAGTTTTACAAGGTGTTCTACTTGTTCTGTCAATTTCTCAAGTACTGTTTCGTCATGTTGAGAGGCTAAGGATTCTTCCAGTTCCGCTCTCCCTTCTTGAAAGAACCAAAAGTTCTTCATTTGTTATTTCATTGATTACCTCAAAATCTTCTTCAGTCAATTTCCCATCAGTACGCTCAATAATAAAGTTAGCTTTTCGTTTTTTAAGATTTTTTTATGGAGGAAGCGTATTTGGTTAAGAGGCGATATGAGTGGGCATGTTACTCATTTAAAAAGAGGGAATGGAGGTTTGAAAGCTCTTGATGTTTTGATAAAAATATTAAGCGAAAAGAAACTAGTAGGTAGTACAAACAAGAGGTTTGTAAGAGGGGAGCTAAGTGCTGTATGTTTTCAAGACGCTCCATTACACGGATTAGCTCAGAAGAGGCGATGGTTGAATGAAGGATAAGGTGGGAAAATTCCTTGTTTTTTGAACCTATGTAGAAATCAATTGGTGCCTGACCCTCACTTCGATAAAGTATTAACGCAGCGGCGGTCAGGCACGCTCATTATTATTTATAAGGATGGAGATTAAGAACTTATGTCACTTAAAATGAATATAAAAAAGAGAGGTAGCCAGAAGGACAATAAATCATTAGTTGTCTTAATTCATGGTCTAGGTGCACCAGAAACTTGGAAAAATGACTGGGAAAATCTAATATTAAACGACCAAGAACTTGTAGGTGTAGATTTGGGGATTGTTTCGTACGATACATCACATTTAATCAGTGGTTTTTTAAAAATATCAGGTACACTTCAATTAGGCAACCGTGAGATAACTATTAGTGAAGATAAAGTTACTAAAATAGAAATTCTGGCTCGTGAATTAAAACGTGAGCTTGACCTAAGGCATACTCGCCAATATGAAAATATCATTTTAGTGGGTCATAGTATGGGTGGACTTATAGGAATTCATTACTTACTCCAAGAAATTGAAAATAGGAATCCAACCAGAGTAAATGGTTATCTGAGCCTAGCAACACCATTTAATGGAGCTCCTTTATCCCAATTTTATAAATTATTTAAACGTGTACAAAATCATGACCAAATTAAACAATTGAGAGCGAATGATGATTTCCTTGATGAAACCATAAGGCTGTGGCAGACACACTTGGATAGCCCTGAGATCCATGACATAGACTTTAAGTTTTGCTATGGAATAGATGATGAAATTGTAGAACATAACAGTGCGATACCCTATATATCTGGGAGGAAATGGACTTCGGGGGTTCCTCTTTCTGGTACTCATGGTGGGATACTAGATGTTACTGAGGGGTATGAATCCTCTGTTTATGTACAGCTACGTGATCATGTGCTAAATGTTTGTGAGAGGAATTTTGGCAGCTCATTAGAAATTCAAGATGAAGATTCAACTTTGGATGTTACAATAACACATTATGAACAAAATTTTAATCTGTATATAGGCAATAATTTAGGGGATAAGTTGGATCTCGAATTAGTTTTACATAACACCTCCTCAAAAACAGTTACGGTTTGGGAAATACTTCTAAAAAGAGGTTCTAACTGTATATCACTTGATTTAGGGGAAGAACTTATAGTTTTAGGCCCGGGTGTAAGTCGGAAAAAGAAGTTTTCAATCAGAAAAAGCGAATCTGTAAATAGTCCTGAGGATGTTATTGAACGTGTTGTAAGCTATGGAATTACGCAAACATTAATAGTTAAGGATAACAATAAAAATGAAATCTCTAAAATTATATTGGACAATCAAGGAGTAAATGGAGTTAAAAAGGATGAAGCTTTTAAACCAATTAACGTTGATGAAAAAATACAAAATATTCTTAATAAATTCGGAAAAAAATACAAGGATAAGTTCAGGAGATAGAGTTAAAAGGATCATGTCATTAATAGTATAGTGTAAACAACCACCTTTTTATTGAATAGATAGATGGTTGTTAAAGTGAACACCAATACATCTTTAGCTCTTGTAATTTATCTATCATTAGCATACAACCCATGTTGATTGTGTGACGCTGCTTGAGAAAGAAATAGCTAACAGAAGAAGTGCCTGCCACTTCCCTGATTTTGTCATAATAAAAAGACAAAAGGGAAGAGGAAGGCACTTTTTTACGTAAAAATCGAAAAAACTTGATACATCCCATTGAATTTTCATGCATTAATATGTATCATTATCATTTCAACATGCATTATTTAGCGCAATAATCTAATTAATATACATTCTTATTCATGGGGGAATTCTGTTATGGGATACGGTAATTCAAAAGCAATCAATCAAGTACAAGAAAAGAGCACGTTTACACCTATTCAATTAGTGAAGTTTATTCTACCCTCTTTATTCGGGGTCTTGCTTTTCCTAGTTCCGATATCTGTTGATGGGAAGGTCACGATTGGTTTAGGGGTGTTAGCTGAGGGGCTTCAAGGGGCTATTGCAGATTACATTCCTGCGTTCATGACTAGTGTGTTAGGCTTATCCGCAATAGGTAGTCTCGTCATGAAAGGGATTAAGTCTCCTAAAATAAAAGCAAATCCTGTTCTATCGAATTTATTCGATGTTGGCGTCTTTTGGATTGTATTACGTTGCATCGGTGCATTGTTTGCACTCTTCACGTTAGCGGGTATTGGGCCTTCATTCATCTCGTCAGACCTGACGGGTGGAGTGGTATTATTTGACCTTATTCCTGTATTAATGGTTTGGTTTTTATTTGCTAGTTTGTTCATGCCTTTATTACTAGAGTTTGGATTGATGGATTTCATCGGGACTGTCGTTCGTAAGGTTATGCATCCTTTATTCAAACTTCCGGGTCGTTCTTCGATTGATGCGATGGCATCGTGGATGGGGAGTGGAACGGTCGGCGTTCTGCTTACGACCCAGCAATATGAGGCAGGTTATTATTCCAAGCGAGAGTCGGCTGTTGTAGCAACGAACTTTTCGATTGCATCGATTGCGTTCAGCCTAGTCATTGCAAAGTTCTTATCCATTGATCATATGTTCGTCCAGTTTTACTTTACCGTTGTGGTTTGCGGAGTCGTAGCTGCGATTGTATGTCCGCGTATTCCACCACTTTCGAAGAAAAAGAATACGTATCATGAACCGGTCGGAAAGCAAATTGATGAAGAAGTGCCAACAGGTGTATCAAGTTTCCGTTGGGGTGTTGAAAAAGCGGTCGAGAAAGCGGATAGTGTTAAGAGTGCTCGGAGTGTTGTTCAGAAGGGTCTCTATAGTGTCGCGGATATCTGGGTAGGGTTACTTCCTCTCGTGATGGCGCTAGGAACACTCGCCTTGATTATTGCAGAATTCACACCGATTTTCACGTTTCTTTCTTATCCTTTCATTCCGATATTGAATCTTCTACAGATTCCTGAAGCACAAGCTGCAGCTCCAGCTATGCTGGTCGGATTTGCGGACATGTTCCTTCCTGCTGTAGTCGGTAGTGCCATCGAATCCGAGTTGACGCGTTTCGTCATCGGCGTCCTTTCACTCACTCAATTGATTTACATGTCGGAGATCGGCGTTTTGCTGATCAAATCAAAAATTCCGATTACGCTACTGGAGTTATTCGTTATCTTTTTACAACGTACAATCATAACACTGCCTGTAGCAGCGTTACTAGCTCATCTATTATTCTTTTAAACTAGTCAATGGAGGTATTCAATATGGCACAAGAATGGAGTCATCTCATAGATAAAATGTCGCAACGGTTAGCACCAAGTATGGCGAAGGACCACCCGAATCTACCGGTAGAAAAAGAGGAAGGTTGTTACTATTATGGAGTGGACGGGAAGACGTATTTAGATTTCACTTCTGGTATCGCCACGACCAATGTGGGGCATCGTCATCCGAAAGTTGTCCAAGCCATTAAAGATGGAGCGGATTCCTTGGCTCATGGTCCATCCGGAGTGATCATGTATGAATCGATCTTGGAGCTTGCGGACCGTTTAGCTGAAAAACTCCCTGGCGATCTAGATTGTTTCTTCTTCGGAAACAGTGGTGCGGAAGCGGTGGAAGGTGCTATTAAATTAGCGAAACACGTGACGCAACGACCTTATATCGTGTCGTTTATCGGAGGGTTCCACGGACGTTCCATGGGAGCGCTAAGTGTGACAAGCTCCAAGAGTAAGTACCGCCAGTTTTTACAGCCTACTGGTTCGTATCAAGTTCCTTTTGCACAAGAGGATGAATGCCCTCCTGGCATGGATTCAGAAGACTACGTAGTCGCGGAGTTAGAAAAAGATTTCAAGCGCCTCTTCAATCATCAGGTAACGCCTGAAGAGGTAGCTGCTGTTATCGTAGAGCCTGTCTTGGGAGAAGGCGGCTACGTCGTTCCACCTAAGAAATGGTTAGAAAAGGTTCGTGAACTATGCGACCGTTATAATATTTTACTTATATTCGACGAAGTCCAGACAGGATTCGGCCGTACTGGGGAATGGTTTGCCTCTCAGACGTTTGGAGTAACACCTGACATCATGGCGATTGCAAAGGGGATTGCGAACGGCATGCCGCTAAGTGCGACAGTCGCACCACAAGCTTTAATGAAACAGTGGCCGCTAGGAAGCCATGCCACAACGTTCGGCGGGAACCCGATCGCTTGCTCCGCAGCCCTCGCCGTCTTAGATGTGATGGAAGAAGAGAATCTGCTGGAGAATGCGAAGGAGCAAGGTGCTTACGCTACAAAAAGGTTGCAGGAAATAAAAGAAAAGCATGAAGTCATTGGACGTGTGAGATCGATCGGACTAATGATCGGGATTGAAATCGTGGATCCGACAACAGGCGAGCCCAATAGTGATGGCCTGTTCAAAATCCTAGATAAAGCACTGGAAAATGGCGTCCTATTCTACTTTGGTGGAAATCAAACAGAAATCATCCGCATGATCCCACCGTTGACGGTGACGCAGGAACAGATTGAAGAAGGATTACAAATGCTCGATAAGGCTTTGACGGAATACGAGCAGGAGATTAGTGTCGGGACATAAAGTCGTTATAGTAGTAGAGGATGTATGATGAAAGAGCAGGGGAATTCTCCTGCTCTTTTTTTATTAGGATAAAGGTAATTAACGGTGATGGTAGTGTCCACGAAATACTATAAAATGTTAAAGTTATAGAGACAGGTACTTATTAGAAAGCACAAGCCCATTACATAAAAAAAGAGCAGGTTACCATGATTAATCTCTCTTTTCACTAAAGGAGTTTTTCAAATGATTAAGTTCGGTATAGTAGGTACGAATTGGATTACAGAACGATTCTTAGATGCAGTGAAAGACTTGGAGGACTTCACCTTATCCGCGGTTTATTCACGCACGGAAGAAAAGGCAAAAACCTTTGCAGCTAAATTTGGTGCAGAACACACTTTTACAAGTTTAGAGGAAATGGCAAAAAGCGATGTAGTGGATGCGGTGTACATAGCAAGTCCAAACTCACTACATAGTGAACAGTCCATATTAATGATGAATCATGGTAAGCATGTTCTGTGTGAGAAGCCACTGGCTTCCAACACAAGAGAAACGGAAGCTATGATCGAAGCGGCCAAAGAAAATAATGTGCTGTTGATGGAAGCGATGAAATCGACTCTTTCTCCTAACTTTAAACTACTTCAAGATAACTTGAACAAAATCGGAAAAGTCCGTCGCTATCACGCCAATTTCTCAAAATATTCATCTCGTTATGACGCTTATCGAGAGGGAACCGTATTGAATGCGTTCAACCCTGAATTTTCTAATGGCTCGTTAATGGATCTCGGAGTCTATTGTATCTACCCAATGGTTGTACTATTCGGTGAGCCAGAAGACATTAAGGCATCAGGAATTATGTTGGATTCTGGAGTAGACGGCGGAGGAAGTCTTATTGCTCAATATGAGGGCATGGAGGGGATCCTTACTCACTCCAAGATTCAAAACTCCTACATTCACTCAGAAATTCAAGGGGAAGAAGGTAGCATCATCATTGAAGGTGGGATCTCTTCTTTTAATGATATGAAAGTTGTGTATCGTGATGGTTCAACGGAAGTGATCAGCGCCGAGCTTGATCACCATGAGATGTATTATGAAACGGAGGAATTTATCAGTTTGATTAAGGAAGGAAAAACGATGTCTTCTATTAATTCTTTTGAGAATTCTCTAACTACTGCTAAGGTTATTGAAGCGGCTAGAAAGCGAATTGGGGTTGTGTATCCAGCGGATAATAAAAGGTGCTAATTATTTTGGTGCTTGAATTCCACTATTCTTAAGTGTTTACACGGTGGGAGCATCTTCTAGGCTATCGTTTCTGGCCCTTGATTTGCGTGTACTTGAGGGAGGTAAGAGACATTTGGGGTTCGGCAGACGGATATGCTCCTCCACATGTTGAGTGGAGAAGGGAACAAATTTATTTTTTGTGAGCATATGATTATAGCAGCTAAAATTGAGTTGTATATAATCACGTGCTTATTTATTTTTTATTGAAAAAACAATGGAGGATTTTTAATTTACATCAAGAACATTGCAGAATAAGACTTTTTTCTTACTTATCAATAAGAACTAAGGTTGAAGTTAAGTTGAAGTTTCAGTTTCCAAAACAATAAGAAGGAGTCAATCAAATTTGAAAGTAAATAGTATCGAAATAAATAATTTCAAAAGGTTCGGCAATTCAAGACTTCAATTTCATGAAAGTGAAAAAGTAGAGTTGTTGATTGGTTCAAACAACAGTGGGAAAACAACTCTCTTAAATGCAATGGGAAAGTTTCTATCACCTTACCGGGAAATTCACTTGTATGATTTCCAAATTAATAAATGGGATGAAATGCATCATCTAGTAGAGGAGTTAATAAGTAAGAATGATGAAAACGTCCATGATAAGAAAAAAGAATTGTACAATATATTCCCCGGCTTTAAAGCAATTATTGAATATAAACAATCTGAAATTCATTTAGTAAAGAATTTCTTAAGTACATTAGAGCACCAAAATAATAAAGTTGCGTTTTATATTAGGTTTGAGCCTAATAATATTGAGGAGCTCCTTTCAGAATATAAAGAATATCAATTAAAAATTGAAGAAACTGTTCAATCGTGGAAAGATTTAAACGAAGAAGAGTCAGATACTGGTGTAGTTGAGGAAGTTGCGGGGCACTACTGGAAAAGAACTATTAGGGATTTCCTGGAGTTAGATAATAATTTGAGCCGCTTCTTTTCGTTAAAAGCTTATGTTGCAAATCCAGTAGAAGATGATATTGAGTATGAATTTGGGAGAAAAACCAACATATCTCTTCAAAATATTTACTCACTTATTCAAGTAGATACCATTATAGCAGGTAGGTATTTAAGCGATGTTGACTCTAAAGGGAAAACTGCTGATAGTTCCCAAAAAGTAATGGAGAAAGAGTCGCCAATTTCAAGCCTTTTCACATCTTTTGCACATGATTACAGAACTGAAGCAGGAACGAATGAAATGGATTATTTTGACCTGGATTATGACTTGTTGAAAGGGAATAAAGCCACTGAGGAGCAACTCAAAGAATTTTATCAAGAAAGTTTTGGTGAAGTTGAAGAGAAATTCAAAGAGTGGGGCTATCCAAATATAAATCAACCCTCGATAACTGTTAACCCTAAGTTAGAGCTATTGAATTCTATAAAAAGTAATGCTGATATTATGATACACACTTCAGAATGGGATAAACCTTTGCCTGAAAGCTATAATGGGTTAGGGTATCGGAATTTGTTATATATTTTTCTGAAGTTACATCAATTTAATGAGGATAGAAGAGTTCGAAGACAAAAAGGCGAAAGCCAATTGCACTTTGTTTTAATAGAAGAGCCGGAAGTTCATTTACATTCTCCGGTCCAAGAAGTCTTTATTGACCAAGTTAAGAACATATTTAGTGAAGAGGACTTTCAGATAATTATAAGTACACACTCAAATCATATTGTAGATTCGGTTAATTTTGAACAATTACATTATTTTAAAGTCTTAGATAAGAAAACAAATATTCTTCGCCTAGATAATTTATTATTATACGAAGAAGGTAAAAGTAAAGTAAATGATCGGTTCGTAAAAAAATATTTTGAATTGCACTCTCATAATATTTTTTTCGCTGATGGAATCATTATGGTAGAGGGTTCAAGTGAAAAAGTGCTAATTCCACATTTCATTAAATTTAAAGACTACTATAAAAATTTAAAAAATAAGTACATAGCAGTAATGGAAGTCAATGGTGCATATGCACACCTATTTTATCCATTATTAAAGGAGTTAGGCCTTCCTACACTTGTGATAACAGATATTGATAGTTACAGGAAGGGAAATACCCAAAAAGAACATATTGATCCAAATCTTATAGATAAGCTTATTACGACAAATAGTTCGATCAATAAATTTTTTAAATCAAAAGAGGAGATCACAATAGAGTGTTTGTTAAACGAACTTGTTGAACAAAAGATAGATGAAAATATTAACTTGTGTTATCAACATAAAAATTATGGAGATGAAACGAATTCGATTTATGCACGTACTTTTGAAGATGCTTTCGCTCTAGAAAATGAGGAATTTTTAAAAGAAATAGACTTTAGAGAAGAATTTGATGTTCAAGGAAGGGGTCTGTTAAGAAAGTTCAAGGAAATATTCGACAGTGAATCACCAAATGAATATGCAGAGAAATTATTTAAAGCAATTGCGAATAACCAAAAATCAGATTTTGCTTTAGATTTGATCTATTACTTAGTAAATTCGGACGGAGAAACTGCGATAAGCAACTTGTCCTTACCACGGTATATTGATGATGGATTACAGTGGCTAAATGATAACCTAAGTGGTGATACTAATGTATAAGTTTAAGGAAGAAGCTATGATACAACATAACAGAGTACGAAACGAAATTGCTCAAAGCGTTAAGAGGGGTAATAGTTTCTTTGTCCAAGCAGGAGCAGGGGCTGGAAAAACTAAATCATTAGTAGAGACTCTAGAAGATATGAAGAAAGTCTATGGTTATGACTTTAAAAAAGATGGGCGGAAAATTGCGGTTATTACTTTTACAGATGCCGCTACATTAGAGATTAAGAATAGGTTAATGGATGATTCAATCTTTCAAATATCAACAATTCATAGCTTTGCATGGGAAAATTTAAAACATTTACAATTTGATCTAATTGAATCATTAGATGAAGAAAGTATTGAAAAAGTTACTTATTCTGTTCTCAATGACTTAGCTGATGAATATAACTTGCATCATCATGAAGTCGTAGAAAAATTTATTAGAATGTTAAATTCTAAAGAGAAGTTTTGCCAAATTATTTCTAATCAATATCCATTTATCTTAATTGATGAGTGCCAAGATACTCAAACTAAAATAATTGATGCTTTTTTTGATCTCTATAAAGAACACAATATTATTTTGGGGTTATTTGGAGATATGATGCAAAGAATTTACCTTCATAGTCATCAAAACTTAAATGAGCTCGTAGAAGAGCATAACTTTGATATTATCACGAAAGAATGGAATTGGAGGTCTTCTCCTGAAATTGTAAAATTTATCAATAGAGTAAGAGCTTTAGATATTGACTTATCAAAGGAAAATAGAAGCTTTTCTGACTCAGCATTTAGTCAACTTGCTGTAAAAGAAGAAACAAAAAAAAATGTTGAAATCCATGTGTTAACTCTTGATGAAGAAAAGCACGAAAGCGATATTGTTCATGGCAGTCATGTATTAGTTTTAGAACATAAAATGGCGGCAAAAAGAGAAGGGTTCCAAGATTTGCATAATTATGTATCAAGTTTTAGCAAAAAGAAAAACTCATTTCTAGATGGAGATTTAGGGGAACTAAAGGAGATTGAGGGAATTCTTGTTCCTCTTTATCAAGATATAATAGAGGATCGATCTCCGATTGACTTAATGTTTTATTTGCGTGAATATAACATAGCATTCCAAACAGGGGATAATGTCGATTTAAAAGTTTTACAGAAAGACTTCATCTTACTATGCCAAACACTTAAAGATACTCAAAGTACATTGGGTAATATCTTAGATAATATAGGTACTACTTTTGATTTTAGATATTTAAGAGATTCTACTGATGAATTTGTAGAGGGTCTTAAGTCAATAAAATGGGTTGAATTTATTAAGTATTTTGAATATGTTAACAGTTTAGGTATAGGTACTCAACACAGTTCAAAAGGTTTAGAGTACCCAAGAGTTAGTGTAATATTAAGTGACAATGAACAAAAGTGGAACCTTTATAATTTTTCAAGACTGTTAGGTATTCAGCAACCTACGGAAAATGACTTAAAAAAATATAAAGAAGGAAAAGATACGACATTAACAAGAACACAAAACATTTTCTATGTTGCTTGTAGTCGAGCAATGGAAGAACTTAAAATTATTTATTATGTGCCTAAAGGTGGAAAGGAAAAGGTAAAAGAACGATTTGAGTTTTTATTTGAAGATGTTTGCGAAATAGTGTGAGTGTATGTTTCATAGGGGGTTGTTTACTACAATTAATTTATTTGATTGTTGTATTACCTAAGTATAAGAAGTGGGGGAACGTTCTTGTAAATATTGACCTTCCCCGTGAAATAGATTTCATTTCCTGCAGTTTAATCAACTGCAGGAATGAAATCTTTGATTTCTTGCTCAACATTATCTAGCCCAACAATCCAAAGGTCTACAAGCTTTAATCCATCAATTAATTCAATGTTTAGCCCCTTAACATATTTCCTTGCTGCAGGAGTGAAGGAGCCTGGAGTAATTACATAACCTGACTGAGCACCTTTTTTGACCATGTTGGAATGGACCAAAGCTATGGGTTCGTAACCAAGATCGTCTCGTTGACATTTGGCCTGTCCTAAGAATATGTTTCCGTCAATTGTATGTTCAAAATCGACTCCGAAGTCATGGGAAGGGGGAGTAACCCATGTAGAACCTCCTCTGGCTTTTTGTATAAGGTCAGCAGTGAAATGCTCAAAAGAGATGGGTTCTTGTCTAAGGTACAATGAGGAAAGTTTAGTAGTCTCATCAAGGTTTTCTTTTCTAAATCTGAGGTATAATCCCATTGCCAGTGTTTTCTTCATCTCTTCGTTAGAATCCAATTGTCTTAAGAGTAAGGTTGTTTGATAGTTATTCTTTCTCTTTGTCATTTTAAAATGTACAGCCGCAATAACCAACAGCACCCCTAGAGCTATCTCAAAATATATCATAGCTAGAGCCTCCTTATGAATGATTATTACAGTAATAGTCACTTTCCAATCTAGTTATTCAACAAGACAAAATAAATTAAAGGTATTCAATACAGAAAGAACAAATCTATTAATGTAACAAGTCATGATAACTCCTATCCTATCCACCACATCATGAACCACCATCCCAGGTAAAACTGAACCCGTCCTCTCATACATCCAACTATATAGCAGCTTTTTTAATGGAATTAAGTGGTGAGGCGATCATTTTTAATTAAGGAGAAACAAGTTATGAAGAGTTTGATAATTTTTGTGCTCGCAGTAGCCTATAATATTTCGTCAAATCGCTGGTTAACGAAAAGGTTCAATATAAAGGAAAAGAAGTCGAATTACGTGAATGAAGCTCAAAAGGTCATAGAAGTGTTTATTATCATAGCTACACTCGGTATCATATTTGTCATTCCTAGTGGTCTAAGTTCTATATATGTTGTCTTTTCCTGCCTGTCCTTAATTACGATTATTCGTATATTCATTGAGTGGAAATTTGAGAGAGAGAGCAAGGAATATATCTTATCAATAAATAATTTAATTATTTACATATTGATTGTAGTATCCATTTTTGTATTTATTAAATGGTCATTTTAGGGAAGGGGTTACCTTCTATCTGCCACGTGTTTCTGGTTATATGAACTCTCTGACGTCGACGAAAATCTTTCGTATTTTCGTGAGAAACCATACTTGTGGCCTCCTCTACTACTCACCCTCCAAAAACTAGAGAATCCTTCGAATCGCTCATAAAGAAGCCTGTTGACTAGATGTACGAACCTCTATATACTTAACGACTATGTGTGAAAAATAGACGACATGTTTCGACATGCGTTTTTCATATACTCGATCATACCTAGGGGGAAAATAATGAACGACGAATCAAGTAGTAGAATGAGAATTAATTGGATTACCTTTTCCATTAGCGGAGGCTTTCTCGTTTTATTTCTAATTATGTCTCTGTTTAACAAAACGCTGATGGGAGAATGGATCTCAAGCTCATTTGACTTTTCGGTCGTGTTTTTTGGTGCCTTTTGGCAGTTGTTACTTTTAGCTACGTTTATTGTAGGTGTAGGGCTTGCCCTTTCTAAATATGGGAATGTGAAGCTCGGCAAGATGGACCAGCCGGAGAATGGATGGTTCCGTTGGGTTTCGATGATTTTATGTACGTTGTTAGCGAGTGGTGGGGTCTTCTGGGCAGCGGGAGAGCCGATTTATCACTTCTTGTCTACGCCGCCATTGTTTGCGGAAGATGGGATGACGCCGGCGCAGGCGGTTGTTCCTGGTCTTGCGCAGAGTTTCTTCCACTGGGGATTTACAGCTTGGGCGTGTCTTGGAACGGTTGCGACGATTGTGCTGATGTATGCGCACTATCATAAAGGCTATCCGTTGAAACCGAGAACGATGCTGTATCCGATGGTTGGAGAGAAAATTTTTCATAAAAATAATGCGCTGGGTGCCGCGGCTGATATCGTTTCGGTAATTGCGGTAGCAGCGGGGACGATCGGGCCGATTGGCTTCTTGGGGCTGCAGGTCGGTTATGCGCTGGAGTACTTATTCAGCGTGCCGGATACCATTGTGACGCAGGCGATTGTGATCATTTTCTTAGTAACGATTGCTGCGATTTCGGCATCATCCGGTGTCGATAAAGGGATTCAGCTCTTGAGTCGCTTGAATGTCGGGTTGGCTGTTGTGCTTATGATCGGCATGCTGATCCTTGGACCGACGATGTTCATCATCGATTCGTTCCTTGGTGCGGAAGCTTTTCAGATTCAAAACTTCTTACGGATGAGTCTTTATCGTGGAGATAGCGGCTGGCTCGGGTATTGGACGGTCTTCTTCTGGGGATGGTTCTTAGGATTCGGCCCGGCGATGGCGATGTTCATCAGCCGTATTTCGAGAGGTCGCACGATCCGAGAGCTGATCCTTGCTGTCGCGATCATTGCGCCGATCGTCAGTAACTTCTGGTTTGCCGTTGTTGGCGGAACGGGCTTATTTTATGAGTTGGAAAGCCCTGGCGCGATTTCGACTGCTCTGAATGAGACAGGCATGCCGGCTGCAGTGATGGCGATCATGGAGCAAGTTCCGTTCGGCATGGTCATGGCGACAGGCTTCCTTCTCGTGACGATTGTATTCGTTGCGACGACCGCCGATTCGATGTCGTACTCTGTAGCCGTCACGATCACGGGGCATGTGCATCCGCCGAAGTGGCTCCGCGTTTTCTGGGCGCTTCTATTCGGTGCGATCGCGGCGACGTTGATCGGAATAGGAGAGAGCAGCATCCAGACGTTACAAAACTTCATCGTTGTGACCGCTGTTCCGGTTTCTCTCCTTCTGCTGCCGCCTGTGTGGCTCGCGCCTAAGGTAGCGAAGCGGATGGCGATCGAGCAGAATCTTGTAACGGAGAGTAAGACGAAAGATAAGAAGGTATCTTAATAGATTGGAAGCACGTCCTGATATAGGGCGTGCTTTTTTTGATTTGAGTTGGGGACGGTTCTCGTGTTTGGATGCAAGCTCAAACACGAGAACCGTCCCGAAGTGAATTTCCAAAGTGCCAGAAGGAACCGAAATGAAAACCAGGCCCGAAATGAAATGTTTTTCCAGTGAGATGATAGGCATAAATCTTTGGTTTTGTTCGAATCTATTAGAAAGATGAGATTCTAGTTATCCGCCCTGAGCATAGTGTTAATAGAGTATATATTCTGTTGAGGGGCGGTTGGGGAATGGCCAACACGGATCGCAAATATAGAGGACCTTTGTTTACTGTTCTAAAGATTTCGTTCGTTACTATATTGTGCAGCTTCTTGGTTGTGTCCATGCTAACTAGTGGTGAAGTGAAGAAGCATATCTATTCTCCGACACTGCAATCTATTTCGACTATTCTCCCTGAAAATGTTTACTTGTTGCTGATGCAGCAAGAGATCCGTTCTCTTCGGGCTTTGAGTAGTGAAGATAAGGTGAAAATGGATTGGATGGAAATAGCCACTAATGTGAAGGTTGGCGATTTTCGTAGCTTGTTAGGAAGGGAAATACCAGGTTTAGAAAGATATCATACAGAAATTATCATAGCTGGTGAGGGGACGGATATAAGCAACCTTCCAAGGGAATCTCCACCACCGTCTGAGGGTCAGTTGAGAGATCACGAAATTGTACAGGAAGAATTGGATAAGGCACATGAGGAAAACCCCCATAAAGAAACAGAAGATGTAGAGGATAAAGTGGTGTATATCTATCATTCGCATAGTTGGGAAGCGTTCAAGCCCCTGATTAAGAGTAATGACTCTACCGATGCTTCCAGCACGAATGAAGAGGTCAATGTCATTGCGGTAGGAGAAAAATTGATGAACGAATTAGAGAGTAGAGGAATAGGGGTAAGTCATAATCAGTTAGACGTAACGAAAGGGTTGAAGGAAAAGGATTGGAATTACACGCATTCCTATGAATATTCGAGAGAGTTGGTGCAAGAAGCGATTGCGCAGAATGATAAGTTGACCTACTTGATCGATATTCACAGAGATTCTCAGCCAGGTGAAGTTACTACAAAAACGATTAACGGCACAAACTATGCTCGACTCTTTTTCGTAGTAGGAAAAGAGAACAAGAATTATGAGAAGAATTTGGAGATTGCTACAAAGCTTCATAATGATTTGGAGCGAAGTTATCCAGGTTTGAGTCGTGGAGTATTTGTCAAAACGAAAGCTGAAGGCAACGGGGTATATAATCAAGATCTGACGGAAAGGGCATTGCTTTTAGAGTTTGGTGGCGTTGATAATAATATGACAGAGCTTTATAATTCCGTGGATGCATTTGCTGAAGTATTTGAGAGCTACTATAGAGGAGATGCCGAAAAAGTGAATGCAGATTAATGAAAGACATTTCTACTGGGAAAGAAAGATACAGCATTATGGGATAGTAGTTGAAACCAAACATATGCTACAGGACCATAGTGCTGAATAACCTTTCTGCACACTTTCTCCTTATTTTTTCATTACATTTAATGCGTGACTATATTAAGATGAAGGGAACACGTAACACCCTTTAAGGAAGAAGTCCGTATATAGTTATATCTGATATATTCTGATTTTTAAAACATTTAATAGATTGATAAATAGTCAAAGGTCGTGATTTTAGAAAAATGGAACTGATTGAGTTAGCTAACATCTTAGATTTCGAGCAGGAAGGGACGCTTGGTGATTTTCCGGACACTATCGTAAAAGGGTTGTCCTACAGATCACAGGATGTCCAGGAAGGCTATATATTTGTTGCGATTAAAGGCTATCACCAGGATGGTCACAACTATATTGAACATGCGATTGAAAATGGGGCTTGTGCTGTGGTCGGGGAAAAGCCGATTACAGGCTTGAAAGTTCCATATATACAAGTGGATAACAGCCGGAAAGCGCTGGGGTTAATAAGTGATCATTTCTATGATTATCCTACGCATAACAAGACCCTGATCGGCATTACCGGAACGAACGGCAAAACGACGACGAGTTTTCTTCTGAGGCATATTTTAGAAGGCAATGGCTATTCCTGCGCTTTGTTCGGTAGCACGAAGAACATTGTAAATGGAGAGTCTTTTGCAACAGCCAATACGACACCTAATTTACTCGAGATTAACAGACTCTTGTCTAAGAGCGATGACGATGTGGTGGTCATGGAAGTGTCTTCTCATGCTTTGACACAATATCGAGTTGAAGGAATTACGTTTGATTACGCCTTATTCACCAACCTTTCCCATGATCATTTGGATTATCACGATTCCATGGAAGACTATTTCGAAGCGAAGAGGAAGCTGTTCGACATGTTGAAAGCAGAGGGACAGGCAGTCATTAACACGGACGATTACTGGGGCGAGCAGTTGGCAAGCCAGCTCGAGAGCCAGGCTGTTTCCACCGTATCAATCGGGGAGAATGCGGCGAGTGATGTGAGAATAGCTGAATATACATCGACTCCACGGCAACTACTTTTAACGGAAAAACATGAAAGAGTCTCGATCGAACCGAAGTTATACGGCCTACACAACATGTACAACATCGCGATGGCTTACGGAACAGCAAGACAAATCGGAGTAGATTCAAGAGGTGCCGTCGAATCGATTGAAAGTTTTGATGGAGTGGAAGGTAGATTCAACAGGATTGAATTAGAGAGTGGAGTTACGTGCATTGTTGACTATGCTCACACGCCAGACGCTCTATTCCATAGCTTGAACGCAGCGAGGGAACTGTGTGAAGGAGATCTTATCCATCTATTCGGATTCAGAGGGGACCGAGATCCATCGAAAAGAGGCGAGATGATATCCATCTCATCTGAATTGAGCGACCGATATATCCTTACCTTTGATGACCTCAACTCTGTATCACCGAGTGAAATGGAGGAAAGCCTCATCCGTCTTCAAGAAACGTATGGGAACGAAAAGGCAAAGGTGATCACAGACCGGACGTTGGCCATAGCAGAAGCTATAAAGACTGCAGAAAAAGGCGATTGTATCCTCATCACAGGAAAAGGACTCGAGAAATACCAGCAAGACTATCATCATCCTGTCCATAATGATAAAGAAGCCGTGTTGTATTTGGGCGGGATTTGAGTTGGGGACGGTTCTCGCGTTTGGTCATTTGTTCAGCTAACTGATAAGGTTAACCTCAAAGTGCCTGTATCTTTTCTTAAGAGGCAGGCACTTTTGTGTGGAATATTCGAAGGCGGTGGGACAGATTCCCTGCCCCCATGTTCTCTAGGAAGAATGAACGTGGTCAAATAAGGGTATAGTTAATGGTAACCCCTGCCTGAATCTTGATATAATGGAAAGTGAACCGGATTACATTCATTAGAAAGGGGAAGTTCTTATGGCAGATGAAAAGTTGAGTAAAGGTTTAGTTGATGCTGCGTTCAAGAAGAAGCAAGCAGAAGAAGGAGAGAAAGTAAAAGAAGAGGAAAAAGCGACCGAAGGAGATATTATTATCTTCGAAAAAGACGGTCAACAGCTGGAAGCTATCGTAACTTCTTCTAGTTTACAAAACTCTGTTGTTTGCGACATGACTATTATGGAGAATTTTGATGAGCTCAATTTAGAGCATGAAAAAACGGTTGTCGCTCATAAAAACTACAAAATTAAACAACGCAGCAGTAATAGAAATATATAAGAAGGAGCATCGCACTTTATCGAGTGCGATGCTCTTTTTTTAGTTGGGGACGGTTCTGGTGTTTGATAGGTAAAGCCAAACACCAGAACCGTCCCCAAGTTAACGCCCCTAAGTTAAACGCCTAAGCTCCTATTTCTTCGGCCACACGAAGAGGCTTACTGCGTAGAGGAAGTCCGCTCCGAGCGCGATCGACCAGATCCGCCAGAAATTGAATAGGGCGTCTGTCCGCTCTGCGTCATTGATGAGTAGGATCATCAGCCACAGGAGGGCGGCGCCGATCGAGTAGGCAAGGATATGCTGGAGGAAGCTTTTGAAATAGTGTTGGGCATATTCCTTTCCTTTCCGTTTCTTTGGCTTCGGGCCGGTATTGGTCACGTAATATTGGAAGCGTTCATCTGCCCAAGCGATCATGCTTTTCCCGAAGGCGATGGATACACCGATGTAGAGAGCGGCCACGGCATGGATGGTGGTGGCTGTCGCTCCGCGATATAGGTCGACGCTGGTCGCGATGAGGAGCAATAAATCGATCACTGGTGTTAAGGCAAGGAGGAACAATCCTATTTTCTCCTTGCGAAAGACGTAACGGAACATCAGCCCGAGCAGGATGACGATCCAAAATCCTATTTCACTGAAAATAATCAACCAACCGATAATATTCAAAAATACCTCTCCTCTGTTTCTGCATTATGGTATTCTCATGTTAATGGATGACGTTACGTCACCTGCAAGCTTTATTTAGGAGGTCGATCAGAAATGGGCTTACATACGACGGGTGAGCTTGCGAAGCACTTGGATATCACGGTGCGTGCTGTTCGCTATTATGATCAAATCGGGTTGGTCTCGCCTGCTGCTAAGAACTCCTCCGGCAAACGGCTCTATTCGGAGGAAGAGGTCATGGAACTGGAGAAAGTCTTGCTTCTGAAGTCACTCAATATGGGTTTGGAAGATATCAAGGAGATTCTCAGGGAAAAGACGATTGCAGAAATCCTTCTCCTCAACGAAAAGAAACTGAAGGCAGAAATCGCCGACTTGGAACAGTCCCTGAGGCAGAACGAAGGATTGAAAAACTCTGTCCGGCTAGAAGGGACGATTCGCTGGGATGCGCTGCTTCCACTCGTAAGGGAAAACAAACGTAGGGCTCTTAAAAACAGGTGGGATGATCATTTCAACGAAGAAGAGCAGGCGCTTCTGACACGCGAGCTTCCGAAAATGGAAGAAGCGGATGCAACGAAGTGGATCCGTCTGATCGAACGGATCCGGTTATGTATCGAGCGGGGTATTCTCCCGGATTCGATTGACGGTCGCCTGATTGCGGAAGACTGCTTAGCTTTGTCACGAGGAATGTTCGGGGACGATCCGGAGCTCCTAGATAAATTCTGGACTGCACGGAAGTCAGAAGAAACGTCCCAAGAACTCGGCCTTTATCCCGTTTCAGCTGATGTCCTCACGTTTCTTGAGGAAGCGTTCGAGCATCTCCCTTCATCACATCAAGTTAGCGAAACATAAAGAAGTGGCTAGCAACGGCGTGTTCCGTTGCTAGCCTCTTAATTCTACTTCAACTTCTTAGAGCTAATATATTCCGACACAACAAACCCTAAATCATCATTTCCATACATCGACAACACCTCAAGCATCGTCTCCCCATCAATATGGTCCGATTCCTTCTTCGGAACAGTCAGCTCCAGCGCGTCCGCCAGTTCTTCGTTCTCTTTTTGATACGGATAGGCTTCTTTATAAACGGCTACAGGATCCAGGTCGTGGTTGATGCACCACTGGGCGAAAAGCAGAATCATCATTTTCTCGCCTTCCTGATATTTGCGGATCACTTCTTCATCGTGGCTACGGTCCATGCTGCATACCTCCTTTGGGAGCGGGAATTCTATTGGTCTGACTTCATAGTAGAATGTTTTCTTCCTATCCTATGATAGCAGATTGGGTAGGTTTTCAGGAGGTTGAACCTATTTCTTTTATTACCTGATAGAGTTCATCGGAATTGATGTAGTGGATACTATTAACTTTTTCTTCTTCAATCGTTTGTGCATTGCCTCTAACTTCTATCGTTTTACTTTCATCACTTGTGGTTTCTGTATAGGAAACCTTGACCGAAAAAGTATAATAGTCGTCTTTCTCATCGATTGTTATACCTTCTGTTTTCAACTGACCATCTGGGTACGCGGCTTTTATGAAATAATCTGCATCAGGGCTGTTTATAAAGGAAGCTTCATAGAACTTCTCCGTTACATAGGGTTTATAATGTTGTTCAAAGTGTTCCGCATAATGATTAAGGTGCTTTTTGTACTCTTCGTTTTCAATATCCGTGTTCTTCATCCCGTTTAATGCTTCTTTCAACTTTTCATCCGGTCCGTTGAATGTAGCCTCTATAGCGCCTCGTATATTTTGTTCACTCTTACTTCCATCGTTTGTTTCTTGGGTTTCTTCCGTTGACGATCCGGAAGTGGTTTTCGTTTCTTCGGAAGAGCTTGAATTAGAGCAGCCGATGGCTAAGAACAGTAATGAAAAGAAGGAGACAAATACGAAATATTTCATAATGTTGTTCAAAATAAAAACCTCGCTTGTTTGGAATTTCTTACTCACTTATTTTCTACAGAGTAAGAGGCGTGTTTTTTCTACTAATTAATCAAGAGAATAATTTCAACGAAAACAACATGATATATGGACTTAAGAGTAGTATTACACTCCCGTATATTAGTTTTCTACCTCCTATAATCATGGCAAATCCCCAACTGAAAATACTACAGATAAAGGAAATGATCAGGGTAACTACGATACCGTATTCTATTATTAATGGGAGGAATAACGAAAGTAAACCTGCTGCAACGATCGTCCAATAAATTATTAAAGGGGCTTTATTTGAGTTCATTTTCTCTCCTCCTAGTTGAATTCTAGAACATGACCTGCCTATGATAACCTCATTTTCCATAAATTTCAATGGTAATGGTGGAAGGTGTGGCGAGTATACAAGAGGAAATTTATTGAAACGTGTGCTTGGGATTTCTCGTAAAACAGAGAGAGAGAAAGTTAGGTGTTGGAGGATTTATCATGAAATATATTATGCCAATCGTGTGTTTCTTTATTTTAGGGTTTGTCACAAATGAAGTATTCTTTGATAGGGACGATGGACGTACCGATGAGGATGCGTTCTTTAACGTCCGTTTTGTCCTTAAGGAGGAGTTGAACGGGCCGTCGGAAGAGTTGAAGGAGGTCTATGACGGGGAGGAGGAAGCGGCTCTTCGCCAGTATAAGGAGGAGAATGTAGCGATGCATGTGAGTGAGGATTTTCTTTCGTCTTATGCGTTCTATGATTTGGTCGAGCGTGCGTATGAAAATGGATATACGCTCGAGACTGGAAGTATGACGATTGACAAGGTGGAACCAGACGAGGGGATGTATGAAGCTACGGTAGAGGTGTCGTATTCGAAGGAGGATGAGAGTGGAACGGTCAATATGGAAGCGGATCTGGAGACCAATCAGGATGGGAAGGTTACTGATATCGAGTACTCAACCTATAATGAATTGTATCGTGCTATAGGAGAGTAAAGAGTGGAGGCAGACAGAAGTGGAAACGGCTGTGTTATTTTACAAAATAGAAAAAGAGATGGTTACTGCAGAGGATTATGTGATGTGGGCGTACTCCATGTTGGAAAAGGGGTTCAGCTCTCCTTCGCTTGGTATTTTGGCTTCTTTCGACAAGGCGAGTAACTTGTTCGAAGTGGAGGGTTATTTTCACAAGAGTTGTCGTGAACTTGAGATTGATACCTCTCCTGGATATGAAGTGTGTGCGAGGGCGTATATGAGGGTGCTGGCGGAGGAGATCGGGAAGAGGGAGCAGCCATCTGAAGTCTATGAGCTTGCGTACGAAATGTTTCATATCGTCAGGGAACTAGATTATCCGGAAGATTTGATGGTCTGGTATGACATCAGTGAGAAGATTGATGGGGTGCTGTATGATCCAGCGAATTCTACCATAGACTCGGCCGGTTTGGTATTGCTAATTAAAAGAACTGCAAAAAGTTGAACGTGCCAGCGTGAACCCTCACTCGACAAAGGTTTCACACTGGCACGTTCTTTTTCTATTTTAACTTTTCAACGGAATTCGAGAGATGACACGTGGCAGAATCAGTAACACTGCAGCAAGTAGGGCGACTACTAGTGCAAATACGGCCGATTCTGATAGGTTGAAGGCTTCCGTTACAATCGTTATTCCATTAAATATAGCGAGGGCACTGATCAAGCCTAGTATCGAGGTGTACCATTTTTTCAATTGAAAACCGACGGCACAAATCCAACCTGTCAAGAAATAGAGCGGCATATACAAGTACTCTGTCAGGACGGTGAGCAGGGAGACACTATTTCCGAAGTAGCTGAAGGAAACTATAATCGGAATCAGCAGGAACAGGGAGATGATACTCATGGCCCCTGTGTAGGCCCAGAAGAATTGTTTTCTGGTGAGACCTTGCGATACATACAGTTTCGTTGATGTTAGGGGATACACAATTCCCATGATCAGTAGGTAGATGTTGATCGTGTATCTGATGGAATCCGACATCCAGAAGGAGAGGGTTTCCTCGGTGTTTGTCGCCGTAAATATAGTGATTAAGATCGTCACGATCAAGGCATAGATTCCTATGAACCAGCCTGTCGACTTAGCTTGGATAGGGAGTAGGATTTTCAATGCTCTTTTGGTCATGAATCGCGTCCTCCTTCTTCTGTCATGTAGATGAATAAATCTTGAAGGGACGGCTGGGAGAGTTCAAGGCCGTTTTCTTTGGCAGCCTGACGTTCCTTTTCTGACAGCTCTCCGAATAATACGGCTTCTTTCTGTCGTCCCAAGGTACGCTCAGACAAGACTTCGCGATTGTCTATGAAATGGTCGACATCTTCTATGAAACCGATAACCGTCGTGCCTCTTTGGCGCAGGGCATCACTTTCATCGTGGACGAGTACCTGCCCCTTATTAATGATAATCGCTTCGCTGAAGAGCCCTTCCATCTCATTGACAAAATGGGTGGAAAATAAGATGAGCTTCGGACGCTCCATATAATCTTCTAAAAGTTCGTTGATGAACAACTTGCGCATGGCGGCATCCATTCCGAGGTACGCTTCGTCATAGACAGTGATCGGTGCCTGGCTTGCTAATCCTATCATCACATTTACTGCCGAGCGCATGCCGTGACTGAGGGCACCGACTTTCTTTTTCACGGGGATGTCAAACAGCTTTATCAATTTCTCAGCATAGGCAGCATCCCAGTTGGGGCGTAGTGCTGCAGCTATTTTAATCTTATCTTTCACTTTGATTTCATTCTCGACTTCACTCTTACTATCATGTACAAAGGAAATCTTCGGCATGATGTTCGCGTTCTCGTATGGGTCTTCCCCGGAGATGGTCACGGTACCGGAGGTTGGTCTGCGGTAGGCACAGAGCAAGGATAAAAAGGATGTTTTTCCTGCGCCGTTTCTGCCTAGCACCCCGCAAATTCCTTCTTCCGGAAGTTGGACACTTACGTTGCTGAGGGCAGCGTTCTTTCCGTATTGGAGGGACACATTTTCAAAATTAATCATTTTCTTCTCCTTTCCATGCACGATCAATCATCTCTTGGACCTCTTGTTGGCTGAGGCCGAGTGGTTTTGCTATCGCGATCAGTGGTTCGATTTGTTCTTTGAGAAATGTTTTGGAAAAGCGTTTCTTGAGTTTCTCGGGAGCATCGGGACTGACGAACATGCCGACGCCCCTTTTTTTATAAATGATTTCTTCATCCACTAGAAGATTTATTCCTTTCAGTACGGTAACAGGGTTGATGTTGAAGTGCTTTACTAGTTGACTGTTGGACGGGATCTGGTCTTCAGGCTTTAAGAGTCCGTTGAGAATATCCTCTTCGATCGACTCTTTGATTTGAAGGTAAATGGGGCGGTTGTTGTCGAGAGCTGATTTCATGATTTCTCCTTTCACTTATGGTCTTATCGTTTACTGGTGTTATATAAGAGTATAAGACCTGAGGAGGGAAATAGCAAGCATTATTTTTAACGTAGTTTGCCCGCCATGACAGTGCTCCGTCCACTATTACAGTTACGGCATGGCAGTTCGGTCTTGTTTCAGAGTAAAAGGGTCCTGGAAGAAGGTATTACAGTAGAAAAGTAGAAGTTGTTATGTAAGTAGACTTAAGGAGGAGATGACATGGAATTAGGCGCATTTTCCATCAGTTTGAGTGTGAAAGACATCCATCGATCGAAAGACTTTTATGAGAAACTGGGGTTCGAAGCGACTGGCGGAAACGTGGATCAGAACTGGGTCGTTATGAAAAATGGAGATAAGGTGATCGGGCTCTTTCAGGACATGTTTGAGAAAAATGTGCTGACGTTCAATCCTGGATGGAACAATAGAGCGGAGGAGCTGGATAGCTTCACGGATGTTCGTGATTTGCAAAAAGAGCTGAAGCATAGGGGTGTAGAGCTGATCAAGGAAGCGGATGAAATGACGGAGGGGCCTGAGCATATTACGTTGGAAGACCCGGATGGCAACCCGATCTTGATCGATCAACACCGGTAAGCGTACATACGACGATTTCGAAAGTAAAAACGTTGCCTGGCCCCATGGTTCGTGGGGCTGGCAACGTTATTTTTTACTTCAATTTGATTCGGAGCGGCTTGTTTTCGTCTGTTTCCTGGGTGTGGACGGTTTTCCTGCTATCCTTCAGGGCAGCTCTGTTTTTGATGGAACTGGTTACGTCGTGCAGCATGTCCCCGACGTCATGGACGGACTCGATCAAAGGATCGACTGCCTCCATTTTTCCTTTTACATCAGCGGAGATTTCGTTCGCTTCGTGTATCAGCTCTTCTGCTTCATCTGTAATGGTGTTCACGGATTTGCGAGCGTCTGAGAGTGTTTCTTTTGTTTCGGCCAATGTTCCCATCAGTTTCCGTAAGGTCAGAATCAAAAAGACGACGAGCGCGACGAACGCGATTGCTGCAATGGTAACACTCCATTCGATCATGGAGACCATCTCCCTTCTTCTCTCTCATTCTATGGGGGAGATGGCTCGGACATTCCTCCACTACTGCTAGAAGTTTGCAGGGCGATATTTTAATAAAGAGAGGAGTTTCTTATTGAAGAGAGGTCTATTCGTTATGTTCCTTCTCATCGTTTTTGTTTTGGGATGTAGTCCATTTTCCGAAAAACATGAAGGGTTTATAGTAGCTAAGCAAAAAGGCAATGATAACTTCTCGATCACAGTGGTTTCTGGTATAGAAAAAAGTTCTATCACTGATTCTTCAGAGGAAAATATGTTCCAACTAGCAGATAGAGGAGGGGATGATGCTATAACGTTTACTGTCAGTGAAGAAGAGTATGAACAGGCTGAGCTGAAGCACAGAGTGGTTGTACGTTATAGTTCTTCTGGAATGGCGGAGTCTTATCCACCTCAAACTACTGCGGACGATGTGGAGTTTGTAGATTAATGGTTAAAGCCCCTTTAGATTCTAAAGGGGCTTTTTTTAACTTAAGCTTTCGTCTTATATTCCGTGATGTGATCCTGGAGCGAATCGTCTTTACCGAACAGGAAGTGCTTCTCCATATCAGGTGAATACGTCGAGTTCACGGCAGTACGTCCGACGGTTTCTGCCACTTCACGGAGCATAGATGGAGACGCTCCGCAGCAGAGGCCGAGGTAGTTGACGCCGATGCTGTGCGCTTCTTTCGCCCACTCGGCAAGCTCGTAACGGTTCGTGTAGAGCGGGTCGAGCGACGTCGGGAACGTTGTTTCAGTCGGGATGCAGCAGGAACAGCCTCCGTCTGGCAGGTTGAAGAAGGTCGGGTGTTCTTCCGTCGTGCGGTACGGGATCGGCAGGGCACCGACATAACCGTCGACCGTGTTACGGATTTTTTCTACATATGGCTGCATCGTTGCTGGTCCGCGGAAGCAGTTCATTCCGACGACGAGTGCGCCTTTTTCTTTTAACAGACGGCACGCTTCTTCGACTTCATAGCCGTCGCGCAGGATGTTTTCGCCCATCAGGCCGAATGTGATGACGGCAGGGAGGTCTTGTTTCTGGATTTCTTCGAGTGCGATCAGCGCTTCTTCGTAGTAATAGAAGGTTTCGCCGTTCACGAAGTCGACGCCTTCTTCCTTGCACCAGCTAATCATCTCGGCGAACATGCTTCTCGTTTTTTCAATCGATTCCGGGTCGTCCGGATTGAACAGGTTCGTGTTGGAGATGTTCCCAGCTACGAGTGCTTCTTCTTCCGGGTGCTCCGCGGCTACTTCTTTGGCGAGGCGGATAGCCTGGCGGTTGAGCGGCTCGAGCAGTTCCTCTTTGCCGATGATCCTCATTTTCTCTCGGTGGCCGTTATACGTGAAGGCGAGGACGACGTCGGAGCCTGCGAGCATATAATCGCGATATGTCTGCTTCAGTGCCTGCGGGTTATCGAGCGCGACTTCTGGTACGAAGGAGCCAGCCTGCAAATAGCCGCGGCGCTCCAGTTCGAATAAGTATCCTTCTCCACAAATGACGGGTCCATCCTGCAAACGTTGTTCCAATGATCGTTTCATGTTCATCAACCTTTCTATTTTGTATGTGAAAGCAAATCCCCCTGGAGAGGACGCTGACTTTCTTCGGAAAAAAATAAAGGACCTCCTCGAATAAGGAAGTCCTTTATGTATAAAGAATCTCCTTATCTTCAAGGCATCACTACTGCCTTCTGGATTTAGCACCGTGCCGATGGCTGGTTGCTGAGGTATCAAAGGGCCAGTCCCTACACCTCTCTGGATAAGTTTTGTTATATGATTGGTTAACTATTTCGCTTGCGATTTACAATACAGGAAATTGAAGTGAGAATCAATGCAATTTTCAGAAAAAATATCCTTTTTTACAATGTAAGCGGTATCCGTGTAAGATGGGGGTGAATCTTTTATAATAAAAGAAAAAGAAATGGAGTGCTTCTATGACATACAACGATGAATATTTCATGAAAATAGCAATCGAGCAGGCATCAAAAGCGAGAGCGGAAGGGAACGAACCCTTCGGTGCAATCCTGGTGAAAGGCGATGAGATCGTCAAGATCGCCGAGAACAAAGTTCATACCCACTCAGACCCTACGTATCATGCGGAAATCGGGCTGATCCGGGACTTCTGTTCCGAGAACCAGCTGTTCGATTTGCAGGAATATACCTTGTACACGAGCTGCGAACCTTGCGTGATGTGCTCCGGTGCGATGGTTTGGTCCAACCTTGGAAAATTGGTCTACAGCGTGGAACACGATCAATTAGCGGAGATCGCAGGGGACAACATCATGATCTCCTGTGAAGAGGTATTCGGCAAAAGCCCGATGCAGCCTACGGTGGCAGGGCCGGTACTGAATGAAGAAGGTTTGAAAGTTTTTGATGGATACACATTCGGTGAATGATAATACGTAACCCCAGGCAATCCCTTTGCCTGGGGTTTTTTAGTTTTTCAACTAACGTTTACTACTTCAAACTTCAATCGATCTAGATCCCAGACAGCTTCCTCATAGTCTTTGTTGACTCTGAGGTCTATTTTTTGCCCCTCGTCATAGTTTTCCGGATGAGAGACTCGTACAGTTTGGGACGTCGGTGTACCGTTGAATCCGAAATTATTGGCTGGGGAATCTGGATCGCCAGTGGTCGACCATACAACGATATCGATTTCCATATCACCGGTTTCTTTGTTGATTTCTGTTATGTCTCCTTTTATATATGTGCCATCTTCCATATGGATTTTATCTATCCAAATAACAACTAAAACCGCAATAAGGAAGAACATGATCCACTTCTTCAATTGGTTCTCCTCCTCGAACTTGTTATGTATAAATTCACTCTAACATGGTTAACGCTACCGCTACAATCATACAGATACTTCCATTAAAATAGAAACTTATGGTAGTGTGGAATTAGTAGATATAAGAAACAGAAGGAGATTTTAGATGAGAGCATTCTTCTTAGTAATCGCATTAATAGTCAATCTGCTCTATATCTCCCTCTCCCTTTTTGGATTGGACACGTGGTTGGGGATAAGAGTAGGGACTTATAATGTGTTGTTCGGGATCTTGTTAGTTTCGAGTTTCATTTTTTCATTGATTGTCTTTTTGAAAGGGAAGCGGGGCGAGGCCGGTTCTGTTCCAGTGTTGTCTTTGGTTGTGCTCTTCCTTAGTGTTGGAACGCTTGGCTGGTATGCCTTTCTTAATGTCCTTGGGTTGAGTATGGGTGGTTTTTGATGTGGATTTAAATTGGGGACGGTTCTGGTGTTTGAATTTCAAACGCCAGAACCGTCCCCATTTGAATTAAGTGAAATCTCTTCTATATTGGATAGCCATGAATAGGCCGCCAGCTAGGATGGCGAATCCGTATTTGAACAAGAAGAAGATGTTCCACATATATTCTTTCGGGAAGACCATGTCACAAAAGATAACGGTAAGGAGCATGAAGAAACTGCTCTTCAAGAAGATTGTATTGGTCCGCTCGTCTTCCGTCCCGATTTTCTTGTAAAATACATAAGCAAAAATAATACTCACAATGAGAAGCAAGAACCCGATTCCGAGGAGAATGTTCCAATTCCCCGATGATTGTTCTGCCCAGGATCTTAAGGGAGAAAAAATGGCGTTATGAATTTTCGGTAGTAGCTTATCATTCATTTTGGTCATCACCTTTCGAATAAGTAAAAACGTCGTTTACATCCACATCAAAGAAATCTGCGATACGAAACGCCAATAACATACTTGGAACATAGTTCCCTTTTTCCATTACGAAGATGGTTTGCTTGGAGACCCCGACTTGCTTTGCTAATTCTTGCTGTGACATTCTGGCAAGAACACGATATTCGTACACCTTATTTGATATCGAATCACCAAAATCTTTCTTCATGCTCCTCACCTCTTGGAAATAATTATAAACCAACTTTTTACATAAAGTAAAGTAAACTTATACAAAAGTACATAATATTTTTAAAAAAGGGTGGATTGCTTTGATTTGAGCGCTTGAGTTGGGGACGGTTCTCGTGTTAACCAAACACGAGAACCGTCCCCAACCCAAAAACTGCACGATCAAAAAATGGAATTTATTTCTCTTCAGCCTGCAACTTTTCCATTTGCTTATCCGTTGATTAGAGAGGAGGGGGAGATGCTTTGGATATCAATCAACTTTATAAGCTGTACATAAACGATGTCTATCGTTATCTTCTTTCTCTTTCAAGGGATCAGAGTTTGGCGGAGGATCTGACGCAGGATACGTTCATGAAGGCCTACGGGGCTTTGGAGAAAAGTCCTCCGAAAGCGATGAAATCATGGCTTTTGAAAATCGCTTATCACACGTTCATCGACTACGTGAGGCGGAACAAGAAGATGGACATCGAAGAGCCGGGATATTTTTTAAACATAAAGACGGGCGCGTCCGCCGAAGAGGAAGTCCAGAAAAAAATCGACAAAGAAGAGCTCTATACTAGACTCGATCAGCTGAAGGAAGTTCAGAAACTGGCGATTCTTTTATGCGATTTGAAGGGCTACACCTACCAACAGGCGGCGGCTGCGCTGTCGCTGAATGAGAATACATTGAAGTCCCACATTTTCCGTGGAAGGGCTAAATTGAAGCAGCTTTACAAGAAAGGGAGTGACGGGGATGAATGAAGATTGGAAGCAGAGGTTGAAAGATTACTATGATGGCAACCTTTCCGAACAGGAAGCGGAAGAGGTGGAGAAGGAGCTTGAGAAGCTGGATGCTTATCAAGAGGTCATGGCGGAGGAATTGCAGCCTGCTAAAGAGGAGAAGGAAGAGATATCGTCGGATAAAGCAGGTAGAATCATCAAGAACAGCATCCGTAATGCGCGTTTTTCAATGACCGCTTTTGTAACGATGATTATTCTCTTGATTGTGCCGGTCTTGATGATGGCAAGCTATCTTTATTATGGGTGGGGGCAGAAGGCGGAGGACCTCATCCAAGTCGCGATCCAGACGGTATATGTGACCGAGCCGAACGTCAGCTTGGAGGAGATGGATGTTGAGCGGACATTCGGTTTGTTCACCTTCGATGTGGATATGGATGTCTATAAGCGCGTCGGGAGAAACGATATCTCATTAGGAGATTGGGAGGTTTCCTACAACTTCTCGGAAGCAGAATCTCCGAAGCGTAACTACATCATCGAGAATCCACCAAAGGATATCCCGAGACCGGAGACGCAACAACTTTTTCACCCAGATGCAGCGATTTCGAACCATGAAATGAACCCGTTCATCGAGCTGGATAAACTGCCGGAAGGAACGGTTGCGGAAGTATTCATCTCGCTTGAGGATACGTATTCGCCTGATGATATGCGCAGTGTGCTGGAGGAAGTGGATGCGGAATGGGTATGGTATGCGATTGATACGGGGCTCGAAGCGAAGGGGGAAAGTTCAGAAGGCGGCTATCTTCCACCAATTGGCTATCCTGCCAAACCTGACCCGGATGGCTGGTCTCCATACAATTCGAGGGAACAGAACGAGGAACAATTCATGGACAGTCTACGTTTCTTGGAAAAGTACGAAAGCCAAGCGACGACGCTTGCCCACGCGAAGTGGCTCGACCTGGATGAAAGAATTGACTACCTGGAAGCGAATGGACTGAAAGCTTACGGTGGCGTAGTGACTGGGCCGACGAAAGAGTTGCTGAAGCTGCGGGATAATGAAGCGATACGAGAGGTCCATATCGGGGAGGTGCGTCTATGGAACTGGTAAAGAAGAAAAAGAAAGTGAAGCTCGGGGAAACGAGGCTGGGTGTAGTTTCTTTCGTTTGTGCGTTGCTCACGCTTGCGTATTTGAATATTTTTCTATTAACCTCAGGAGGCCCCGACCCGTTTTCGAATCTGTTCTTGCAAGTCGTTCCGACGGTTGGGGTCCTTACGGGGTTGATAAGCTTGATCAAAGTGAATCATCGAAGGACGTTCACGTGGTGGGCGCTCGGTTTGTACGGGTTCATGTTTGTTTGTATTCTCGTGATCGGGTTTGTGGAGTTTGCGACGTATACGAAACCTTAATAGATAGAAAGTGGAGGGATATCTTGGGGAATAAATGGTTTATGTTCGTTTTGTTCTTAGTCGCCGGATCATTTATAGTAAACATTTTTATAGATAATGAATCCGTGTCTACAATTATTAATGTTGTCGGATTTGTGGTTCTTGCTGCTGTGGCTGTTTATTTAAGGAGGGCGCACGGTCGTCGTTCAGAGAGGTGAATGTTGTATAAAACAAGAAGAGGAGCTTGGTTTCCAAGCTCCTCTTCTTGTTTTATCTTTATTGTTAATTAGAGTTCGGGTTTGCTGCTTTCAAATTACGTCTTACAAACAGCAGAACCGTCCCCGATCGAAATGCACGTTCAAAATGCTAACGCGAGAACCGTCCCCAACAAAAGCGCCCAACAAAAGCGCCCAACAAAAGCGCCCAACAAAAGCGCACAAATCAAAATCAGTGAGCCTCCGCTTCATCCACATGATGGATGTGCTTCTGGTTCATCATCACAAACACCACTGACAACAGAACCACCACCGCGCCGGTGTAGAACGGGACGCTTGGGTTGAAGATTTCGGAAAGTTTGCCGGCTAGGAACGGAGCAAGGGCACCGCCTAGGAAGCGCAGGAAACTGTAGGCTGCGGACGCAGTCGAGCGTTCGACTTCGGTTGCGTTCATGACGGCTGTCGTGATCAGCGTGTTGTTGTTTCCGAGCAGGGCGCCGGCGAAGACGACGGCTGCGATGACGACCCACTGGGTGGATGTCCAGATGCCCATTGCTGCTAGAGTCAGCGCGAATAGGACGAGCATAAGCGCCATCGATTTGACGGTGCCGATCCATTTCTGAAGCTTCGGTGCCACGAAGACGGACGTGATGGCAAGCAGGATTCCCCAGCCCAGGAAGACCATGCCGAGACCGTGTTCATCTAACCCCAGGACGAATGGGGAAAAGGCGAGTAACGTGAAGAATCCGTAATTATAGAGAGCGGCTGTGATGCCTAAGACGAATAACGGGCGGTGCTTCAAGGCACGGAACGGGTCGGCGAGCGACGACTTCTTCTTTTTCACATTGGTACTTGCAGGTGCTTTCGGCATCAGCGTTGTGAGTCCGACGAAGGCGATCACCATTAGTGTGGCGACACCGAGGAACGGGCCTCTCCAAGACATCGCGCCGAGCCATCCGCCGAGAAGCGGACCGACGGAGATACCGAGTCCGATCGCTGCTTCGTATAAAATGATTGCTTTGGCGTTCCCGCTGTTTGATAGCGTGACGATCGCTGTCAGTGCGGTTGCGACGAACAGGGCGTTGCCGAGTCCCCAGCCTCCGCGCAGGAAGACGAGTTCCCAGATGCCGTTCGATAGGCCTCCGAGTCCGGAAAATAGGGCGATGATGACGATACCGGATAGGAGCGTCTTTTTCATGCCGATCCGGGAAGTAATCACGCCGGTCACGAGCATCGCGACTGCCATTACGGCATTATAGCTGGTGAATAGAAGGGTCACCTCACTTGGTGCTGCATCGAGCTGAGTGGCAATCGCCGGGAGGATCGGGTCGACGAGACCGAGCCCCATGAAGGCGATGATACAGGCAAAAAAGACAGCCCATACGGCTTTCGGCTGTTTTAATATACTAGGCTCTTCTGCGATTGAAATCGGAGGAACCGGTTTCGATTGTGTAGACATCGTAGCATTCTCCTTTAAAATAGTTGTATTATACAATCAATAACTTGTATGATACAACTATATTCTTTTCGATGTCAAGACGAGTGGGTGGATATGTTATGCTTGGACGTACAAGCATGTAAATCGAGGTGTCTAGGATGAGTGACGAATCCGTTGAGTTGATCGAGCGACAAATCACAGATTTTGTACGAAGAATTGTCATGACAGAACAGAGGGAAGGGCGGATGGAGCGCTCGGCATATATTTTGTTGAGACAGCTATCGACGTACGGCCCGGCCGGGGTCAAAGCGTTAGCGGAAAACCTCCAATTGGATATCTCCACTGTCAGCCGCCAAGCTTCTGCTTTGGTGGAGAAGGACTATGTGGAGAAGCTCCCGAACCCGGATGACAAGCGTTCGTATTTTTATAAAATCACCGAGCTCGGTTCCGAGGAACTGGAAGGGAACCGGCGTGAGCGCTTCGAGCGGTTGGAAGAGATGCTCGAGGGGTGGACGGAAGAGGAGCAGGAGACGTTCGGTCGCTTGCTCAAGCGGTATAATGAGACGGCGAATGAGCGGTTGAATCTATAATCGAAGTTTCTTGCCTCCACAAACCCCCTCTGCTAAAATGAAGACAATTAAATCAGCATTCCTTATATATATGTGGAAAGATGGCCCACACGTTTCTACCCAGCTGCCGAGAAAAGCTGGACTATAAGGAGAGAATCGCGCGGCGAGACCTCTTTCCTTTTTTATATTCTGGGAAAGAGGTCTTTTTTTTCGTGCAAACATAAGAAGGGTGGAAATGGATAATGAAGAAAAACGTATATTTGAACCATGATGGTGGAGTCGACGATCTTGTGTCGCTTTTCCTTTTATTACAGATGGATGATGTGGAATTGACGGGAGTGGGCGTTATTCCTGCCGATTGTTATTTGGAGCCGGCAGCATATGCGAGCCGTAAGATCATCGACCGCTTTGGACACGGGCAGTCGGTCGAAGTGGCAGCATCGAACTCGCGCGGCGTGAACGCGTTCCCGAAAGACTGGCGTATGCACGCGTTCTACGTGGATGCTCTACCTCTTTTGAATGAAAAAGGGAGCATTGATGCGCCGCTTGCCGAGCTTCCAGCTCATCAGCACCTGATTGAGACGCTGCGGAAAACGGACGAGCCGACGACACTTGTGTTCATCGGACCGCTGACGGATCTTGCCCGTGCACTGGATGAAGCGCCGGATATCGAAGAAAAAATCGAAAAGCTGATCTGGATGGGCGGTACGTTCCTTGAGGTCGGAAACGTCGAAGAACCGGAGCACGACGGAACAGCGGAATGGAACGCTTTCTGGGATCCTGAAGCGGCGAAGCGTGTCTGGGACAGCTCAATCGTCATTGACCTTGTTGCGCTTGAGAGCACGAACATGGTGCCATTGACGCTAGATGTCCGTCAAAACTGGGCGTCACAGCGTGAAGACTTGGGGATCGATTTCCTCGGTCAGTGCTATGCAATGGTTCCGCCGCTCGTTCACAACCAGACGAACTCGACTTACTTCTTGTGGGACGTGCTGACGACGACAACGGTAGGTAATGAAGAACTCGTGAAGAAAAGAACGGTGAAGAGTATCGTGCATGATAGTGGCGTGAGTCAGGGAAGAACGGAGCTATCTGAGGACGGCCGTGAAGTGAATCTTGTGTATGAAGTGGATCGTGATGCGTTCTTTGACTATGTGACGGAGCTTTCTAGACAGGGTTGAATTTAGGTTGGATTTAAGTTGGGGACGGTTCTCGTGTTTGCCAAACACGAGAACCGTCCCCAATTTCATTCTACATGCTCTTTGAAGTAGTTGCCCCAGTGCGGTTGTGCGCCGTCGGCGTCTTTGTAGTCGTACACTTCGGAGAGCTCCCATGTGCTTAACGTCCGACCGTTGAACCGGTGCACGTCTTGATCCATGGCCAAGTGTTTCACTGCTTCGCCGATATAGAATGGCGTTTCAGATGCGATGAAGTGTTGATCGACTTGGACGCCTTCTTTCCAATTTTCTTCTGTAACTCCGAAATATTCGAGCATCGCTTCAGATCGGAGAAAGCCTGGAGTCAAAGCAATCGAGGTGATGGAGTGTTCCTTCAGGTCTTCTGCCATCGCTTTTGCCATATGAATGTTGGATACTTTGGCGAGGCTGTAGTAGAAGTTGCCTCGATAGTTGTAGTCGGTGCCGTCGGTAATTTCAATGATCAATCCCCGCTTGTTTTTCTTCATTAAAGGCACAGCGTAATGGGACGTGATGATGTGAGCGCGAACGGCTTGTTCCTGCATTTGGAGTCCTTTTTGCAAATCATGTTCGGCCACGTCTTTGCCCCATTCAGTTAAGGGGTCGCCACCCCAGATATCGTTGATGAGGATATCGAGCTGTCCGTTTTGTTCTTTTTCAATACGGTGGAGGAGGTCCTTCACTTGGGATTCGTCGGTGTGATCGACTTGTACTGGAATTCCGGTTCCGCCCGCCTCCGTGACGAGCTCCGCGCTCTCTTCAATCGTTTCATGCCTGGACATCGGTGATTGTTGGGCGCGTGTCGTCCGTCCGGTGACATAGACGGTGGCACCTGCTTCTCCGAGCTTGATCGCCATCGCCCGGCCTGCGCCTCTTGTCGCTCCTGCCACAAGGGCAACTTGATTTTTCAAATCCATCGTTCATCATCCTTTCCTTTTATCTATTGTTATCATAAATTAGATATATGACACGTACTGTCATGTTTTTGAAAAAAGGGGTGTTCTTCATGAAAGCTGACCGGTTGATCAAGATCTTACTGCTCCTGCAGCACGGGGAAAAGGTGTCGACCCGCGCTTTGTCCGAGGAACTGGAAGTGTCGGAGCGGACGATACACAGGGATATGGAGTCGCTGAGCGCAGCAGGCATTCCCGTTTATGCAGAAAGAGGGGCGGCTGGCGGATGGAAGCTCGTCGATAATTGGAAGCAGCGGTTGAGCTGGCTGAAGGAAAAAGAAGTGATGGCGCTCTTCCTGCCGCATGCGGATAAGGTCATGAAAGATTTGGATATGGGGATTTCTTCTTCCGAAATTCGGGACAAGCTTCTCTTATCCGTTCCTGGTGAAACAAAAGAAAGCGCAGGGAAGTTATGGGAGAGGATCCATGTCGATATGGGGACTTGGAAGAGCTCCACGAGTGAAACCCTCCCGGCGATGGATGTTATCAAAGAAGCCGTCATGAACGATACGAAGGTGAAAGTCACGTATGAAAAAGCGAATGGAGACGTGAAAGAATCAATCATCAAACCGCTTGGTCTGGTTGCTAAATCCAGTACATGGTATGTGGTCTTGCTGAACGAAGCGGACCAGTTCCGCAGCTACAGAATGGACAGGATCAAAGCATGTTCGTCCCTTGAGGAACCATTTGAGCGGCCGGAGGATTTCACATTAGCGGAGTACTGGGAAGCCTCGAAGAAAAAATTCACGAAAAGCCTTCCGGAGTATGCGGTGAGGATCGTTGCATCTCCTATCGCCCTGCAGCGGATTCAATTCACAGGGCGTTTCGTCCGGACTACCTATCAAGGGGAAGAGCGGGAGGACGGCTGGACGGAGCTTGAGCTTTCGTTCAACTCAGAAGAGGAAGCGCTCGGTTTCATCGTCGGATTCGGAGACCAAGTGAAGGTCTGCTCTCCAGTTTCGCTGCAAGATAAAGTGAGGGAGAGAGCAGAAGAAATCATCGAGTTGTATAAATGAAAAAGAACCTTAAGGAATGGGCCTTAAGGTTCTTTATTTGGTTTGGGTATTTGGTTTGGGTATTTGGTTTGGGGACGGTTCTCGTGTTTGCCAAACACGAGAACCGTCCCCAATTTAAATTAAGCTATATCCTGACGCTGGAATCTAAAGAATCCGATAGCGCCTAGGACAAGCGAGTAGACTAGGATGATCATGAGCGAGAACGTCAGGCTTTCTCCTGCGCCGAAGAGCCCCTGCATGTTCGGGTCATTGATCAGTGTGTTGTCGCTATAGCTTTCAAGCATCAAGTTCGGATAGATGAAGTAGCTTGCGTTCCATTCAAGCATCGTAATCAGTCCCGTGACCATGCCGCCTACTGAATCAATGACGAAGAACAGCACAACAGCGATGATGGTACTTTTGAACAACGTACCGATGATGACTGACAATGCCAGGTAGAACAGGTAGACCGGAATTTTGTACAGACAAGCGGTCAGGGCTGTCACTAATAGATTCTCTGGTGCATTGGATGCGTCGAACAACAAGACCGACACCAGGTAGATGACGATGTTGTAGAGGACCATTAATGCGAGTAAAGCTATGAATCCACTGATCAACTTGGATGCGAGAATCTTCACGCGTGAAATCGGACGGATGGCCAACTGCTTGATTGTCCCTTTATGAAATTCGCTGGTGATCGACGAGGTCGTGATGATGACCCCATAGAATAATAAGAACGTTCCATTGATGATCGTTTGGGAAGTAATTAGGAACGACCCGGCTGTCGGTATCGCATTTTCGTTCATGAAAAAGCGGAGGGAAAAGGCGATAATCAGGTATAGAGCCGTCATGACGATCAGGAACATTTTCACCCGGTTCCGGTACCATGTCTTGATCAGTTCGTTCGTTATCAGGGAGTTCATGCACTCTCGCCTCCTGTCAGTTCTAAGAATTGGTCTTCCAATGTGTCTTTCAAAATGACTTCATACAACAGGACGCCTCGTTCGGAAGCGGTCGCAATGATTGTTGGTATCTGTTCCTGCTGAATCCCGGAAAGGACTATGTACTTGTGGTCTTGTTCAACGGTTCCGAACTCTTCAAGTACAGGAATCAGCTCTTCGTTCGATGTGGCACGGAACAAGGCTTTTACAGTTTTGTCGGAAGACTCTTCGCCTACAGAGAACTGTTTGACGAACTTCCCGTCCTGGATGATCAACACTTCATCACACATCATTTCCGTTTCGGACAGCAGGTGCGTCGATACGAGCACAGTGACTTCTTCATCTTTTGCAAGCGTGCGAAGGTACGCCCGCAGCTGGCGGATTCCTTTCGGGTCGAGGCCGTTCGTCGGTTCATCGAGAATGAGTACGTTCGGTTTGTGAAGGAGGGCCTGCGCGATTCCGAGGCGCTGCTTCATCCCGAGCGAGTACGTTTTCACCTTATCGTTGATGGCACCTTTTAGTTCCACAAACTCGACGAGTTCGTCGATACGCTCCTGTGAAATCTTCGGTTTATGCATGCGGGCGAAGTGACGCAAGTTCTCCATCCCCGACATCAAATTGTACATCTCTGGATTCTCGACAACGGCTCCAATCCGGGCAAGCGCATTGCTGCGATCTTTTTTTAAATCATATCCGTTCACGATGATGTCGCCTTTGTCTGCGTGCAGAAGGCTGACGAGCATACGGATCGTCGTCGTTTTCCCGGCTCCGTTCGGCCCAAGGAAACCGTAGATTTTTCCTTTGTCCAATTCGAAGGACAGGTCGTCGATGATCGTCTTTCTCTTGAAGGACTTCGTCAAGTTCCGGACGATAAGTGGTTTAGATGACACAAAATCAGCTCCTTTTGTTTCTCTAATTTTAGTACGGATGGATTAAGGGAAAAGTTTCAAAATTTATCAGAAGGGATTTGGAGAAGGGAAGGGGTTTTATGGTAGGGTGAGAAGATGAAAATGGTGAAGATCCTTTACTTGAGAGGTTCACTAGGAGTCGAACTACATAGAAATAATTTATACATAAGGTCTTATGGCATACGACTGGAAAGGAGGGAGTGTCATGATCTTCTCAGGAATGTTAATGATGCAAATTGTTATGAACGTCCTGATATCCTTAGGGTTCATTTACAACACAGAAGAAAATAGACTCTCTAAGCTTGTGAAAGGTACTCTGAGTTTAGGTGTCGGTTGGGTGTTGCCATTTGGTTTCGGAGGTACTCTATCTGTACTGGTGAGTTTCATGCAATCTATTCCGAACTTGCTACAATTGTTTAATGTGATCGCTACAGGCGCGGTATTCGTCTGCTTCAACATTTTGCTCTACAATCTTCACAATAGAGAAGAAGATTACTAGATTTATTCAGTGCCTGTCCCTATGTCGGTCGGGCATTTTTTCTTGGAAAAAGGAGAACGGGGGTGTGTTAGGATGATAATAGAAGATTTTGTTAGGAGAGATAAAATGAAACAAGTGAATTTGAGAATTCCACTCACAATCCTATCGATAGGTCTGATGACGATATTCGTCGAGGCGATCCCTGGATCGGTTCTATCAAGTCTGAGCGCAATTTTTGTCTATGTGCTGCCACTTGTGATTGTGGGAGCTCTATTTGCTGTTTTCGAAATGACGAAACTGAATGGAAGGAAAGTACCTATTGGTATAGCGGCAGTGATTATCGTATTAGGACTAGCATTGGAGCCGATGGTTGGTCTTATTTAAAAGGAGGATTTGTTGTGAAGTGGATTAAATTGGCGGTCCTTGGATGTTTCCTAGTCGTCGGTATCTTTGGTTGCGATGCAAGTCAAGATGCTGAAGAAGGGATGGAGAACCAAGAGGCTGTTTCTCAAGAAGCGGAAGAGAGTGATGACGGTAACAGCAATTCGTTTAGCCTAGGTAGTTTTGAGACAATCAAGGAAAATAAAGATCTCGGTACATACGAGCTGGGACCTCTGTCTATTGAAATGAAGGGTGTGTATCTTCAGGAAGGTACACTGAATGAAGGGTTACCGCGGGAACGATACGGGAAAGAGGTGGAGTTAGTGGTGCTCATGATGAGGACGAATGCGGAACAAACGGACTTAGAATTTGCTAATGAACATTTCTCTATAAAAGTCGGTAACGAAAAGGTCGATGAGCCATCGGCTTTACTCAGTTCTGCCATTTACCCGCTCGCGCTTGAGATGGAAGATCGCCCTGCCCAGATGACCTTCGTGCTGGAAGAAACGGAAGTGAAGAGTGTGGAAGAAGTGCAGCTGACTATTGCTCCTCCTATATCGGAAGCGGGAGAACCGTTAGGGGAAGAAATTACGAAAATCATTACCTTTGATTGAAGCCCTGATAGTGTGAGCATGATTACGAGCCGGAAAGGATCATCGAGTTCGTTCAAGTTATGGCAGAATATGCCGATAATATACCTACAATGTTTTAGTAACGTTCAGAAGACAACGTTTTTATAGGATTTGATGTTTCTTAGATGGTCAGCATCTGATGCTGACTTTTTCTTTTTTACGTACTGGATTGTTAATATTTTGGTTTATTTTGGTAATAATCATAAACTATGCTATTCTTGGTTAGTGGGTAAAAGTTACTAGGTTAGGGCGTGGGGTAAATGAAAAAGCTGTCTAACGAAGCACTACTTACAGCGTACCAGAAGGCAGTGAAAGAGAAGTTGGATCCGGATTTTATTACATTGATTGAGACGGAGATGGAGGTTAGGAAACTACCTATTCTTAAGGAAGTTCCGTTTGAAGACGAGTAATTAATTTAAGCAATAGAGGAGTTCAAAAAGTTTAAAGTTAAAACATACATACTTATTGTATAAAAATGTTACCCGTTCATATTTGAAGTAATTAAAAACGTTGCCGGAGATCTCTATAGATGAGTATCCGGCAACGTTTTTTTAAATAATATCAACTGTTGATTCTTTCCTACTTCTCCAAAGATAAAAGGAAAGGCAGGAAGTAGGTAAAAGAATAATCCCCACCCAATAAGTCCAAAGAGGATATTCCATGCTGAAAAGTCTGAAAAGCAGGAACGTAGCGAGAACTAAGACCATTCCGGTTGCAATTGGAATTAGTGTTCCCAAAAGTGCGGTGTAATGAGATGCTAAACGAGAAAAAATAAGTGTCGATAATGCACCACAAAGAGCTGCTCCATAAATGATTGCGATGGTGATTCCTATGTATTGCCCGAAAGTGAGGTCATACCAGAACAACACGGTGCGGCTTAGCTGGAACGAATAGAGAGAACTCTCCAAGAACATACCGATACCATTTCGAGAGTAAAGCACAAAGAATGCTCCAAGGTAGGTAGTTGTAACAACTAGTGTGGTGACAAGAGATGCAAATAGTTTTCCTTGAAAGAGTGACCTTCCTTTCTTGGTCACGTATTGAACTGGGAGCATGTTCTTTCTTTGATCCGGGAGATGAACTCGACCTAAAAGGATAACCACAGCGATTAAAACCAGTACACCTGTATATAAAATCAGGGTTTGGAAGTTGTCGTAAATAACCGATGGGAGAATGGATTCAAAGTTCGATTCTATTCCCGTCTGTTCCGACAAGGCTTCTTTGTCATCGTAATCGTTCATGAGGTTATCGTAAGCTTGTATCTTCCAAAAAGCATTTACTTCATCCTCGAAATATATTTCAGTATATAATTGATTTACTTTTTTATATTCTTCTGTTCCGCGTTCTGTGTTTGACAATTCTCTTTGTAGTGATTGGTAAGAGCTGATGTTCAATTGATTAGCTGTTTCGTTAGTCCTGAGGTATTCTTTAGCCTCTTGAATTGTTTCCGAATACCATTCTTGAACTTGAGTGTATTCGGATTCATTCAGTGACGGTCCGAAATCTTCAATAAGTTCTATGCTGATTTGGTAATGGTCGAGTGCAGGTCTTCCATTAGGAAAGTTTTCAAAATGGAAGGATAGAAATAATTGATAAAACAATAGACTTATCAATACAATTCCAGATAACACCTTTGGATTCCATATTTTCTTCATTTCATGCCAGAAAATCGTCACTATACCCCTCCTTATATAAGCGATTGCCGAAGAAATCTTCGATAGCTTGTGTAGCATAGAAATGTGAGAGCAGTTCCCCATGTGGTGATCGTTGCGGCTTCATAAAAAGGGAACACCGTCAGTGGGTTATTTATCGTAAACCAAGTCTGTGGGTTCATCATCATAGTGAACGGGGTGAACTGTCCTGCAAAGAAAAGCGGCGTGTTCCCTGGAATTAGTCCTGCCAACAATGTGAAAGCCCCGAATAAGATTGCGAAGGCGATATAGCTGTAATAACTATTCCTCCATTTAATAGACAAAAGGTAAGTGAGCGATGAGAACAGTGTCTGAAGCAACAGTCCGGTCCCAATGAAGAAAAATAGATATTCAAGAAAGGTAAGGTTCCACCACGTAATATAGGGCAATTCCGTCTCGGCCATAAAGATATTACTGAAGGAAGAGAAGAAAACACCTCTATAATCGTACATCAGGAAGTAAATTGCGAGAGAGATCGTGAATAGTAACGAAGAAAAGGTGAAACTTGAGATACAAGCAGCAATCCATTTATCTTTCATTAATTTTCGTCCTCTCTTCGTTGAAAATAGAGTACTATCCGTACGATTTTCGAACTCGAAAGTGGTTATATAAGCAGAAATAAGAACCGTCAGTACCATCGCTTCAAATAACAAAAATCTCCCTAAGTCTTTGAATAAAAGGGTGTGCATCTCAAACTTGAACCCGTTGAAAAAGAAGGAAAGGTGTTCTTGGTTACCTACAAGTTCTTTTTTTCTTTGCTCGGCCTTTTTGTATTGTTGATTCAGGACATCTTCAGCTCCACCATTAAGTCCGTACATATTTACAGCAGAGGATCCGATGGATTTAAAATCAATACTTTTATAATAGGTGTCTGCGCCATTTCCAATCTCCATATAGTTTTGCAGTTGCTTAAAGTACTCTAAGGTTGAGGTTGGAATTTCTTGTTCTGCTTCCATCACTTCGCTAAGTGACTCGAAGTCCCTTTTGGTGGACGAGTTTACTGTCTCCAAGCTATCCTGCTCGATATTGGAAAGTACGCTCTCGGTTGCCTTATTTCCGTATTGTTCGATTAAGTCAGGGACAAAGGAAAGTTCCTGCCTCACGTGTGCATGAGTTGAAATAACCAGTATATTTATTAGAAGGAAAAATAGTATCAAACCATACAAAGTGGGAGAACGAAAAGATTTAAATAGCTCATGCTTAACCATACTTTATTTCCTCAGATGATTCGGTTTCTTCTTCAAATACATACAGGAAGACATCTTCCAACGTTGGCTCCACTTTATTCCATGGTCCGGTTTCAGTTGCTACGAACCGAACTGTCATTTTGTTCTTCTCTTGTTTTTCTGATAAGACAGAATGAGTGGCTCGGAATTTTTCTAATTCTGAAAATGGTAGCGTTGTTTCAAACAGTCTTTCCTCCAACAGCTTGTTCAGTTCTTGCTGAGGCATGCTGTAGAGTATTCGATTGTCCTTAATCATGATTATTTCATTAGCAATAGACTCAACATCTGACACGATGTGGGTGGATAGTAAGATGATTCTGTCACGAGCTAAAGTTGAAAGTAACCGCTTGAACCTAGCCCGTTCTTTCGGGTCGAGTCCGGCGGTAGGCTCATCAAGAATTACGACTTTTGGGTCATTCAACAGAGCTTGGCAAATACCGATACGTTGAAGCATGCCCCCTGAGAAAGTTTTGAGTTTTTTCTTCGCTACATTTGGAAGGCCAACGATTTCAAGCAGTTCTCTAATTCTTTGTTTTGCTTTCTGTTTATTGAGTCCTTTTAGAGCAGCAACGTACAGTAAATACTTTTCTGCCGTGTAGGATTTATAATATCCGAAATCTTGTGGAAGGTACCCAAGAATATCACGGTAATCTTCTCCTAAGTTGATGATGTCTTCTCCTTGATAGGTGATCTCGCCATCAGTAGGAAAAGTCAGTGTTACAAGCATCTTCATCAAGGTGGTTTTGCCAGCGCCATTAGGAGCGAGTAGCCCGTAAATGCCATGATCAAATTGGAGGTTAATGTCTTCTAAAGCAGTAAATGATTTGTATTTCTTTGTTACGTTATGAACTTCTAACATTGTGCGACTCCTCTCGACTGATGTAAGAATTTCGACAGTTGTTTAACATACAAATAGGCAGAAATGATTGTAATCAAAAGATAGATAGAATATGGAATTGTTTGAATAAGCGTTCCATACGTCTCTCCTGCTAAGCTGTAGAGTACAACGTTTAACACTACCCATCCAACGATTACGGTGATTGGCTGGAAGCTTTGTCTGCTTAAATGATAAATGGATAGGAACGTTGCCGAGCAAATGAATAGAGAGGTGAAGCACAATAACAAAGCAAACAAGACGTTAAAGTCAGATTGCAAAGACAGCAATATAAGAACGAATCCATCCATAATCATGGCCAGTAGACTGAATACAAACATACGCAATGCTGCTAAGGTCGTTACGTCATACTTACAGACCATCTCCACTTCGAATGTCGGATGATTTTGTTTCTGGATAAAGAAAAAATAAACTAGGACACCATATAAGACTGGAGATAAGGTGAACGAAACGGCATAGATATTCCACTCATCCCAAGGTATCCAGCTGCTAGTCAAGGTAAGGGAACCAAGTATGATCATGATAGCCGTGATGAGCGTAAACAAGATTTCTGCTGAGTCACGAAATACATGTTTCCACCCTACTTCCTTTATGATGGTAAAAAAGCTGGAAAAAGAACTTTTCTTTGAGGGTAATCCTTCTTCTATAATCCTATCAATTTGATATTTCATCTCTTTTTGGTTCGGGTAAGGAATGCGGTCTCTCTCCAATTCAAAGCTCCTCCTTCAATTGTTCTCTGAGTTTTCCTATAGCTCGGTAATACTTCGATTTGACTGTCGATTCATTTTGATCAATCTCAACACTAATATCCTCGAAAGTGCGCTCCCCAAGTAGCTTCATTCTTACAATCATCTCTGTCTCCTTTTCAAAAGTGCTCAGAACATCTAACGCTCGTTGTGCTTCCTCCCGGGTTTCCAAGTTAGCTGTGAAACTACTCGGTTCCATCAGGATTTCTTCTTGCAAGGGAATACCTTGATTTTTTTGTTTGTAATGCTTGGATCTGTAATAATCCACAATGCGGGATTTAGCAATCTGGTATAACCAAGTCCTGAAAGAAGCGCGTCCGTCAAAGCGGTGTATGCTCTTCAACATACTTATGAAAATCTCTTGTGTAATATCTTTTGCAAGTTCTTTCTCATATAGCTGCTTGAATGCATAGGCGAACATTTCCCTGTAATAAGATTGGATCAACTCATCGGCGCTTTTCTTATTTGCTTGTTTCTGTATGTCTCTGATTAAGCGTTTTTCCTTGTTCATAGCTGCTCCTTATTTACTGTTCTGACTATATAGTCGTTAAAGGTAAGTGGATAGTTTTATATTTTCAAAAAAATTTTTGAGTCGCATTGGACTTTACCGGTGCAAGTCAGAATAGACACTTTTGGATATGCTCCTCGCTATCAATAGGTCTTATTTTTGAGAAAAATGAAACATTTTGACAGAACCTTTAGTCTGTAAGGGTAATGGAAGGTAGAAAGGGGGCCGCGTATGGAATTTGAATCACTTCCCGCAACGAACGAAGAAATAGACAAAGACCAACTCATACATGAATTCATGAACAACTACTCCAAACAGGTTTATTTACTTGCGTACTCCTATGTGAAAGATCAGGGGCTAGCGGAGGACATTACGCAGGATGTTTTCCTCAAGTGCTACCGGCACCTGCACAAGTTCCGTGAGGACGCGTCACCGAAGACGTGGGTTCTGAAAATCACGGTGAACACGGCGAAAGATTACATCAAAAAGAAAAGTTTCCATACGCTGAAGCTCTCTATTGAGAAGTTCGAGAACAAGCTGAAGGGCGCAAGTGTCGAAACCGAAGTCGTCGAGCAAGAAAAGAAGGACGAGGTGCTCGAGGCTGTACTTTCGATGAAGCAGAAGTATCGCGAGGTCATCTATTTCTATTACTTTCAAGATTTGAAGATAGACGAAATCAAGGATGCGCTTGGGCTCAATGAGAACACGGTGAAAACGAGGCTGACGAGAGGCCGGGCGATATTGAAAGAAATTCTCCAAAAGGAGGGGCTGGACCATGGATGAGCGGTTGAAGAGATCCCGAAAAGCATTGGACAGCTATTATAGTGATGAAGTGAAACGGAATATACGAAACAAGATTGTAGATGGAATGGAAGAAAAGAAAAAGAAGAACATCTTTCGTCCGATCATGGTCGGGGCGTCGCTTTGCATTGTGCTCGTCCTCAGTTTTGTCTTGACCCAAGCGGAGTTCAACACGGCATCAGGTGGGTCACACGAGAAGGTTGTCGAGAATGAAGTCGTGATGAAGGAGTCTGCTTTTTCCGACAGCGACTATGAACAGTTCGCTGTGACGCTGACCGATTACGAACTGCCAACGGAAGGGCGTTTGACCGATGAAGAGGCGAAAGAGAAGTTAGGTATCATGTACCATCCGGATTTTCCGGTAGTGGCTTATGGGAATGGACTAGTGTTTGATGAAGACTCTCATTCCTTGACAGGGACATATGATTATAAGGATATAAAAGAAATTGTCCCTTATGGAACGCAAGTTTTGGGGCTATTGAGGTCGGAAATCGACTCTAGCAGCCAACACAAGTGGACGGTGGAAGGATACAATACGGCATTCCGGATGGAACCGCTCGAAGACTTGTCGAAGCAAAACCGCGAGAGTGTAGTGAACGGAGAAGGCTGGGCACATCTGCAGCGTGGAATCGAAACTCAGTTAGTAATCTTGGAACCATTTGAAAAGCAGCTTTCTGAGGAAGGGTACGAGGACTTAGCTGCGTGGCTTGATGAAACAATCGGCTACTTTGAGCAGGCGCATCAATTTGAGCGGGAAAACTGGGAGAAGGCGTATCAATGGTATGTGCAGGGATCGAATAACATTGACCGGATGGAGTTTGAGCTAGGTCAGGCGGATTGAGGCTTCGAGTTGAATTTAAGCTGGATTTGAATTGGGCTTGAGCTGGGTTTAAGTTGGGGACGGTTCTCGTGTTTGGTGAAACACGAGAACCGTCCCATTCCTATTCTTCGATGATCACTTTTCCGTTTCCATCGGTGCGGATGCGGTCTGGTTGATCGCCTTTCAGTTGGTTGAGAACCTCTCTCTGTTTCTTTTCTATTTTCTGGAGTCGTTCGATTTCTTGCCATTTTTCAGCTTCTGTCATTTTATCTTTGTCCATATGAGCACATCCTTTACTGGTTATCATTTCCAAGATGGTGGTGAATCTAGTATTATACATAATATACCATACGTTTTAGTTCGAAATATTAGGGAGGGGGCACGGATGGTTTATCGTTCTAAAGTCGACCGATTGTTTGTCTTGCTCATGGTGTTGATCGTTTCGGTGATCGGGTTGGCGTCCTTTTTTCCTTTGTTTCTGGGAGAGGAGTTGGAACGACAAGTCTTGTTGATCAGTGTGCTGTTTGTGGCGATGGCGAGCTTTGTATTGTGGTGCGGATTTTCTGTTGCCTATGAATTGAAATCGGATTGTTTGTGTGTGAAAGGCGGTCCGTTCCGAACGCAAATTCCGTTCGGTCGGATTACGAAAGTAACGGACACGAGGGACATCCTAACGGGCTATAGGCTGTTGTCGTCTAGAGATGCGATCGAAATCCATTACAATGATGGGTTGTTCGGAAGTGTGAAGATCTCGCCAAAAGATAAAGAAGCGTTTCTGGCAGAATTGAGGAAGCGCAATCCGAAGCTTTAGCTGGATTTAAGTTGGGGACGGTTCTCGTGTTTAACAAACACGAGAACCGTCCCCAAATCAAAAAAGCGCCAAATCAAAAGCACTGATTCAAAACCCCTAGCCGTAATCCCCTTACCAGCCCCTCCAAAAAGACCAACCAAAAATGGATTTTTTTCCTTATTTCCTGTAGGAATAGACCAGTCATCATTGTATAATGGAAAAGGTTTGTAAAAAACAAAACTTGGATAATATGAAACTTTTCTTCCAGTCTGTTACGTATAGGTAGGGAGAACAGTTTATTTAGAAAGGGAGAGATCTATGAGTGAGCAACCGAAGAAAAAGGGGATGAACAAGTGGTTGCTGATCGCCTTGATCGTAGTAGGCGTCGCAGCAATCGGAGGTACAGGATATGCTGTACTGAAGGAAACGAACCCGATGGTCATGTACTTAGATGCTCTGAAGAATACGGTCGATGAACAGACCGAGCGTATGTCTGATTACACAGAACCTCAGACAGAGCTAAGAGAGCGTCAGTTGGAGGAAGCGTATAAATCAGAAGGCAAGCTGACGATGGATATGAATATCCAAGGAGATCAGATTCAGCAGATGGTGCCGCAAGTGGCCTTGGTTCAAGGGCTGTTGTCTCAAGTTCAGGTGGACTTGGACAGTAAGTACAATCCGGAATCCAAAGAGCTTTACGGCGCGATGGACCTCAACATGCAAGGCAACAGCATTGCGAACGGAAGTTTTTATCAAAATGAAGAGACGTTCGCTGCACAGGCTCCATTCGTCTACGACAAGTATTTCGCGCTTGGCAACGATCAATTGGGTGCTGTGATGGAGAAATTCGGAGAGTCTTCCGAAGGATTAGAGGAAATGCCGAACTTCGTAGAGTATGCGCAGTCTCAAATGTCGCAGGAAGAAGCGGAAGAAATGCTGAAGGACTATGCGGTCGCAATGGGCAAAGAGCTGAACCAAGATCAGTTCTCTCTATCAGACGGCGAGTATGATGGCGAGTCGTACGATAAAGTGACGATCGAAGTCAGCGAAGAAGAAGCGAAGCAGATGCTCGTGACCCTTCTTGAAAAAATCAAAGACGATGAGCGCATCCAAGATATGCTTGAGCAGCAGTCTGCGATGCAAGGCAATGTAGAAGGCGTTGCTGGTGTCGAAGATCTGCAGGCGGACTTGGATAAAGCGATCGAGAATATCGATGAAGTCAAAATCCCTGGTGGTATCACTGGCGAAGCGTACATCAAAGACGATATCGTCGCTCACCAGACGTGGAACATGAACCTTACTGGAGAAGACGAAGAAGTCATTGCGGTCGAAATGGCCAATGACTACACAACAGAAAGTGACAGCAAGTACACGTCTGCTTTCCAAGTGAACGTATCTCCTGAAAGCAAGGAAGAAAGCATCACGGTTAAATATGAAGAAAAAGGGGAAGAGAAAGACGACTCCCTTAACGTAGATTACACGATTGGCGTGACATCTGACCTTGAACAGGACAATTTCACGGCGAACTTGCTTCTGAATTCTGTTTATAAAGAAGGTAGCATGGACACGGACTTCGAGTTGCAGCTGGAAGGGGAAGCATTCCAACAGCAAGCGATGCCTTCCGTATCCGGATTCGTGAACACGACTTCTGAGCAAGATGGCGACGACCAAGTCATCCAGACGACGAATGTCGGTCTTAGCTTGAGCATGGATGATCCGAACATGGGTACCATGGCTGCAGATCTCGAGTTCAACTTCGAGAACGCGTTGACGTTCACGGACGACCTGGAATTCCCTGCTTTAGCGGAAGACAACACCGTCCAACTGATGGACGTAACAGATGAAGAAATGGCACAGATCGGCTCGGAAGTACAAATGAACTTCCAGCAGCACATCAGCTCTATGATGGGCGGCCTCGGTGGTCTTGGCGGTTTCTAAATCAATGAATAACATAAGGCAAGATAGGAGGCGGGTCGTATGAATGGGTTCTCATTATGGCGTTACGAAATGAGGGCAGCTGTTAAACGGCCTGCCCCTCTTTTTTTATCCATAGGTATACCACTTATTATCATCGGACTTGTCGTCTTGGTACTGCAAAGTGTTGTAGAAGAAGGAGCCGAACCCGTCCGGGCAGCGGTCGTCGACGAAGATGATACGTTCCAAACGAATGCGCTCATCAATCAGCTTTCCGAAGAGGAGAGGCTGAGCCAGGCGCTCGACCTCATCCCGCTAGAAGCTGAAGAAGCGGAACAAGCTTTTGAAAAAGGGGAACTCGCTGGCGTCATGACGATTCCGGAAGGCTTCACGGCAAGCCTCATGATCGGGGAAAATGATCCGATTTCTGTGATGACGAATGAAGACGATTCGCTCGATGCAACGATGCTCAAGGTGCTGTTGGAAAGCGGCGCGAACTACATCTCCGCATCCCAGAGTGCGGTCAACACCGTCTACGATTTACATATCCGCAATTTGTCGGAGGATGAACGGAACAGCCGGCTCCAGGAAGCAATCATCACCTATACCCTCTTCGCACTCGACCGCGGCGATCTATTTTCTGAAGAAACCGTAACGACGGGTGCAAACATCGGCTGGGAGAAACATGCGTACCTTGCCGTGCTGATGACGTTCCTCTTTTTGTTCCTTGCAATCTACCAGATGCTTGATGGGAAAAAGGAATCCGGATCGCTGCTCGAACGATGGAGGATGGTCGATGTCACCTTCGTGCATTGGGTGGGGATCAAACAGGTGAAATGGTGGCTGGTCACGTTCGGCGTGCTCGAATTGATGGTTCTGGCATTGTCTCAGACCGAAGTCTTGACGTTATCCATCACGCTTCACCTCGGAGTTGTCCTGATCGCTTTATGGGCTACTTCCTTGGCAAGTTTCCTCTACGCACTTAACACACCAGCCGGTCTCCGGTTCCTCGTATTCCTCATTATCTCGGTCATCGGCCTCCTCAGCGCCGGTGCCTGGGTGCCAAGCCTTTATTTGCCGGAATGGCTGTCGGTCGCCTGGAATCCGTATGGCTTAACGTATGACGTGTTCCGTTCGGCGCTGCTCGAGCGGGAAGAGCGTGGCCATTTGCTCGGACTCGCGTTGTGGGGCATCGGGCTGAACGGTTTGGCGTTATCGATCGCTTTATGGAAGGAGAAACGGGATGCTTACGTATCTATCTTTACATCTGAATAAATGGAAGAAGCGCCCGTTCCTTTCCTTGCTGTTGTTCTGTTTCCCACTGCTTGCGACGCTTTTGTTGTATCCGGTTTTTGAGAATACAGCAGAAGAGACAGCGGTACCGATCGCGATTGTCGATGAGGATAATAGCGACTATTCGGAAACGATTCTTGAGCGGACGCGAGGTGCCGAGCGGCTTCGTTTTACAGAGATGGAAGCAGGGGAAGCGGAGGACGCTGTGCGAAAAGGGACGATGGAAGCGGCGTTCATCCTGGAGGACGGACTGCAAGAGGCGCTGAACGACGGGGACGTACGGGACGTCGTTACATGGGTCCGCAGTGATGAAGCCCTGTTCGATGTGTATGCAAAAGAAGCGATTGGCGCAGAAGTGATGCGGCTTGCGCTGAACGCCAAAGCGGCGAATGCGATCGACGAAGATTTTGACGAAGCGTTCGCGTATTCCGATTCGTTCTGGGAGCCGGCACCGCTCTTCCAGATGGATTTCACGGAGCGTTCGCCTGACAATCCAGACGTGGAAGTGCCGAAGCTCGCTGCGTGGCACGTGATGGCGATCCAGTTGTTCTTTTTGTACGGATGGGTGTTGGGGATCTTCTTTCTAAGGGAATTGATCGCGGATGAAAAAGAGGGGCGACTGCAGCGGATCAGGTTGATTCAACAGACGACGGTGCGCTACTTCGCCAGTCATTTCGTCTTGTTCTGTCTGGTCGGAGCGGGGAGCTTCCTGCTCGGGTTAGGCGCGTTGTTTTACTTGGCGGACATCACGCAAGTGCTCGTGCAGGCATGGCTGGTCCGCAGCCTGATCGTTTTTGCCATCACATTACTGGTGACGTGGTGTCTGTTCATGGGAACAGGACGGAAGCGGTGGATGGTGCCGGTATTGGTGTTGCTCGCACTCGCCTCGTTCCTGCTTACGGTGACAAGCACTGGCATCACGGGAATCTGGCCGCATAGCTGGCTCGTTGGGAGAGGGGGATTAGGATGATCCATTTAGACAACGTATCGAAAACGTACCGAAGTAAAGAAGTGCTCGAACCGTTCACGCTCACGATTCGCGAAGGTAGTTCGGTCGGCATCATCGGTCCGAACGGGGCCGGCAAGTCGACGTTTCTGAAGTTGGTCGCTTCTCTCGACAAGCCGACGAGCGGGAAGCTTTCGTTTGACGGAAAGCCTTATGGGAAAGTCGTCCGTCGCCTCCGGACCGAGATCGGCTACGTGCCCCAGGATATTGCGCTGTACGAAGAGCTGACTGTCAAAGAGCAGATTGCGTTTTGGAGGAAATTAGAGAAGAAGAAAGTCGATGAAGACTTTTTGCAAAAAATGATCCGGATGCTCCGGCTCGATGAAGTGTACAGTCAGCGTGTCGATCAGCTGTCGGGTGGCTGGAGGCGCAAGGTGAACTTGTGTGTCGGCTTGATGCGCAATCCGCGCATCTGCCTGTTGGATGAACCGACGGCAGGCGTCGATCTTGCCGCGAAAGAGGACATCCTCGCCTGGTTGAAGCAGCTCCATCAGGAAGGACGGACGCTCCTTTACATCAGCCATGACTGGTACGAACTGAAGAAGCTGAGCGATGAATTCCTCTTGTTCGCTGAGAGAAAGCCTATTTTTCAAGGGTCACAAAGGGAATGGTCCGAAAAGAGAAGTACGTTGATCGATCGATACGGGGCCGATCAAGATTTGAGGCGTATACTTGAATTTTCATGAATAGATTAGAATTCTAGCTACAAATAGAGCACCCTCTCCTATCTACCAACATATATATGAATATATGCTTTTTTAATAGAGAGCATAGGGAGAGGAGGGAGAGTGTGTTCCAGAAAGTACTGGCCTTTGTCAGAGAAAAGCCGAGGGTTATTTTTCTCGTATCCGCCTTAGTGGTGCAAGGCCTTGAGCAGTTGGGGGTTCAAGTGGACAGCGCTATGCTTGAAAACGCGTTGGATCTTGTAACGCTGATTGCGCTAGGACATGTCATGAAGAAATCCGATACGGACAAAATCGTGTAACATCCCCTCTACTATATCACCATTCTCTCAGGAAATTCCTCTATACCGGCAACATGGTGTTGGCGGTATTTTTTTATAGAACGATTGTTAATAGGAAGGGAAAACCTCAAAGACTATTGGGATACCATAAACCGGAAAGGAAGCGTGGTGGAATGTTCAGAAGCGAAAATAGAAACTACATATTTTTCAGTGCGGCCGCGGTCCTTCTATCGTTAATCGGAATCGTGTGGTTCTTCGTTCTTTTCATCGGTGATGCAGAACTGGAAAAGGCAGCTCAAGCTGAAATCGCAGAGAGAACCGGGTCAGAGCAATTTACAATCGAGTTCATAGAAGAAAAGGAATATGGGAAAAAGCATAAGCGAAACCACGTTACGATCGGCTACACGGTGGATGGGGATGCTGCGGATTATATGGGGTGGTATTACTGGGAAGACGGAGAGCTGGTTCATGATTTTACGAATGAGTTTGAGGAAGGGAGCGAGTAGGTTCTTGGAGTGATTGAGAATTCTTAAAGGTAGACTCGTATAATCGAACGCTTCTCACGTATAGTGTTATAAAAAGGGTGTGAAAGTATTGGCTTTCATGTTTGATAGAACTCATTTTGTGGATGAGAGAACCCTAAGTGTGAGCGTAAAGAATAAAGGGCTCAATTATGGGTTGGGTTGTATAGATGGAATCCGTGCTTTCTGGAACGAGGACAAAAACCAGTTGTATATATTCAGGTTAGAAGACCACTTTGAAAGATTCCATCGGTCCGGGAAAGCATTGTCTATTCAAATCCCCTATTCTGTAGATCAATTATCTTACATTACCAAACAATTGCTTCTGATGAACCGGACTACTCAAGATGTTTATATACGTCCCATTTGTTTCAAAGGTGGTAATACTTTACGGCCTGAATTACAAGACCCCTACAATCACCTCGCTATCTACGCGGATTATATAGATTATGAACCGAAACCCTCTTTAAAGGTAGGTATTTCCTCTTGGACAAGAATGGGAAGTAATATGATCCCTCCTCAAGCTAAATCTACTGCAGGTTACATGAACTCAGGGTTGGCTATCCAGGAGGCGGCTTTAAACGGTTATGATGAAGCTGTCTTTTTGACAGAGGAGGGTCATGTCAGTGAAGGCGCTGCTGAGAATATATTTATAGTTCGGGGTGGGGAGGTTTTTACCCCTCCGATAGCTGATGATATTCTTCCGGGAATAACTCGTGATACGGTTGCTGAAATCTTAATGGAAGAGTTAAGGATACCAATATCGGAAAAAAGCATTGCAAGGGTTGAGTTATATGAGGCAGACGAAATATTCTTGACCGGGACTGCTATTGGAATTAAACCAATTATAGAAGTGGATCGAAGGCGGATAGGGAAAGGGGAACCTGGGGAAGTCACATTGGAAATTCAGAGGCTTTACAACAAGATCGTCCGTGGCCAAATGCCACCGTATTTATTCTACTGTACCCCTCTGTATTAATGATAATAGCCTGAATCCTGTATTGGATTCAGGCTTTTTTAGGTGGAAGTATTACTCACTCCGCTTCCCTGAACGCTTCTTCCGTTCCGATGAAAGCGACCATCGTAGAATATTCTTCGCCTTCTTCCGATTCACACTTGCTCAGGTAGATAATGTGACCGCGTTTCTGGATGAAGCGACAGGTGTAAGTGCCCGCTGGCGACTGTCTGTAGCCCTCGTAGTTATTCTCGAACGTGATATTCTGGCCATCCGCAGTGAATGTGTTCTTATAATGCGTGTTGTTCGGATTGAAAATCGATACGTCTACGCTGTAATCCTCTGCATTGTCCACTTTTTCAAGGAGTGTATTCATCTTCTCGATGTTCTCGACTTCGAGCGCCCCTTGTCTGATCTGTTCAAAGTCTTCGGACTGGTGCTTTACGATCACATCCCCGTTTTCCTCTGCATCTTCAACAGTGTACGTGTTCTCTGAGTCTGCTTCTGAACATGCGCTTAAGACGGCTAAGATCACGATAAGAAAATAAACGATTTTTTTCATATAATCTCCTTCCGGTCTGCTTTGTATTTTCTATTAAATGGAATATGTACAGTTTACCATAATATGTATCTTCGGTTTGTGTTTTCATTTGAAACGAATCGTTAACTAGAAACGTACATGTACTATGTGGAAAATAATAACATATCTAAGGCTGTGGTGAAGGAGGGAAAGTATGGATGCTGTGATGATCACGTCGATTCTCTTGGTTGGAGGACTGCTTGCCTGTTTAGGGTTCTATATGATCTACAAGTTCTATCAGAAGTCGTGATGTGTAGAGGAACCTCCAAGCGGTTGGGGGTTCTTTTTTTGAATGCATTTGAATCGGGGACGGTTCTGACGTTCCATTCGAAGCACGAGAACCGTCCCTAGCGCAAATCTCCAAACGCGAGAACCGTCCCCAACAAAAAAAGAGCCCCTCCAACTGGAGCGGCTCTTTTCGGTTTATTGGTTTTCTAGTCGGTCGAGTAGTGGGTCGAGGTTCGGGTCGTTGATGTAGTTTTCGATCGTGATGATCTCTTTGTCGTTGTGCGACATTTTCGCTCTGTCCACGAGGTCCGCATGGACGACGACTACATCCGAGTGATCCGGCACATCTTCGATTCGGTAGTGCTTCACTTCGATGTCTTCGATTCCGCGTTTCTTCAGCTTCTTACGGAATGTGGTAGCACCGAGGGCACTGCTTCCGGCTCCTGCATCACAGGCGAAAGAGACGGTGTCGATTTTCTTGCTAGCTGCTTGTTTCGTGTTGCTAGTAGATTTAGAGACTTGCTTGCCTTCTTGCTTCATGCTCTTCGTTTTTTCTACGGAGCTTGCAAGTTCGTCCGTTTCCTCTGAGCTCTTATCCATTTTCAGAATGACAGACGTAACAAGGAAGGTGACAATTGCTCCGGCCAGGACACCGGCGATGATTCCGACGAAGCTTCCCTTCGGTGTCAGGCCAAGGTAGGCGATGATCGAGCCTGGGCTTGGGCCTGCGACAAGGCCAGCATCGAACAGGCTGAACACGGCGATACCGGACATACCACCGAGGATCATCCCGATGATTGTAAGGGGTTTCATCAATACGTAAGGGAAGTACAGTTCATGGATACCGCCGACGAAGTGGATGATCATCGCGCCTGGTGCTGTACGTCTTGCCGTCTTTTTCCCGAAGAAGGTGAATGCCACAAGTAATCCAAGACCTGGTCCAGGGTTTGATGCTACCGTGAAGTAGATGGACTTACCAGCTTCTGCAGTAGCCTGCATGCCTAGTGGATAATAGATTCCTTGGTCGATGACGTTGTTCAGGAACAATACCTTGGCTGGTTCGTTGATCAGAGACAACAAAGGTAGTAGACCTGTTGCGACTAGCGCTTCGATGGCAGCCGTTACGAGATTGTTCGCTGCTTCGATCGTTGGTCCGATGAAGTAGAAAGATAGTATCATCAAAATGAATCCGAGAATCCCGATCGAGAAGTTGTTCACGATCATTTCAAATCCAGCTGGGATCCTATTTTCAATCAGCTTGTCGAACTTCTTGATTACCCATCCACCGGCAGGACCGATGACCATGGCACCTAAGAACATCGGAATATCAGAGCCGACGATCAGTCCGATCGCTCCGATGGCACCCATGACGGCACCACGTTGTCCTCCGACCATCCGGCCTCCGGTGATTGCAAGGAGCAGTGGAAGCAGGTAGTTGATTGCTGGTCCGACGATTTGGGCCAGTTCTTCGTTCGGAATCCAGCCACTCGGTATGAATAAAGCGGTCAATAAACCCCAGGCGATGAAAGCACCGATATTCGGCAGGACCATATTGGTAAGGAAGCCCCCGAATGCCTGTACTTTCGCGCGTGTAGAAGGCTGTTGCATCTCTACAACATTATCCGTTGCTTGTGCAGAATTCGCCATCTCTTCTCATCCCTTTCTTTGGATCATTTCATTTTGCTATGACAAAAGACGAAACCGTTCTTACTCCGCCATCTTGATGGCGTCCAGCACCTCTTGTTCACTTGTCGACGCTTCGAGCTTGTCCTGGATTTCATCCTCCATCAGGACCGAGGAGAGGTCCGAGATCAAGTCCAGGTGGCCATCGCTGTCTTCAGCGGCCAGTACGAAGAATGTTTTCACCTCTTTGTTTTGAGGGAAGACGACAGGTTGCTCCAACTGCAAGTAAGAGACGCCGGTTGAGTTCACGCCGCCTTCGTTCTTCGCGTGCGGCATCGCGATACCAGGTACGATGACGATATACGGTCCGTTCGTATGGACGTTCTGGATCATATCATCCACGTACGCAGACGTGATCGAACCATTTTTCAAAAGGGGAGCAGCGGCTTCTTGGATACCGTCCTCCCAAGAATCTACGGATTGTAAAAAGCGGATGTTTCCTTCTAAATGCTCAGCTAACATATCAATCTCACCTTTCGTTTGTAGGTTGTAAGGAGTGGCTTTCATTCCAGTTGTGATAACGGTCGACGATTTTCTTTTGTAAGCTTGGATCTTCGATGCCAGTGAAATGGGTCACGGCATTGTTGATTCCGTACTTGCTGATATATGCCTTGAGGGTGACGGACTCGTCATCTTCTGGGTTGTCGAAAAGAAAAGCGGCAGCTATTGCTGTCACGAGGTTCTCGACGGGAAGTCCCCGTTCGAACAGTGTCCTCGTCGGTTTGATCAATCTCTCGTCATGTCCCAGCTTGCGGATCGGCGCTCTGCCGACGCGGAAGACTGGATCACGGACGTTGTCATTTTGGAATCGTTTGATGGTCTTGTCGATGAATGTGTTCATCTCATCTGCTCCGAAGCCGTGGAACTGAATGCTGTATTCGGCGGCTTCCTGGAGCGCTTTTCGTAAGAATTCTTCCATCTGCGTTTCTTTTAAGGCACTTTGAATTGTAGCATAGCCTTGAAGGCTGGCGGCGTATGCCGTTACGGCGTGTCCGAGATTGACGATGTATAGCTTCCGTTCGATGAAGGGCTCCAAATCTTCTACATAGGTGGCACCTTCAAGGCGCGGGAGGTCTCGGTTGAGCACCGCAGGCTCTTCGATGATCCACTCATAATAAGGTTCGACTTGTGTGACGCCTTCCTCGGAAAGGGAGAGGCGGTCGATCGCGGTATTCGGGAACCCTGTACGGGAATGGATCGTGTCGCGCTCGCTTTCGGTAAGAAGCTGGTCGATCTCTTTTTGTAAGGCGGAAGAAGCGTTGATCATGTTTTCGTTCGCGATGACATCGATCTCCGGACGATCTGCAGCTGCCCGTTCCAGCAGCCCCGTGGCTAGGGCGGGGGCTATTTTGGCCAAGTTGCCGGCACCGACGGAGGTGGTGATGAGATCGGCATCTTGGATAGCTGCTAGGACCTCATCCTCCGAACGGCTGTGAATAGCGTCGACAGGGGAGACCGTTTCGACGGTGCGATTTTCATCAAGCACTTCGAAGGTATAGCTGTTCTGACTGTTGAACTGCTCGATGGTACGTTGATCTACATCGACAAAAGTGATGCGGTACCCTGATTGATTCAACACATATCCGATCAATCCTTTTCCGATATTGCCTGCACCAAAATGTAGCGCTTTCATTTTTATCCCCCTTACTCCAAGTTCGCGTGGTATTCCCAAAGTGAATTCAACTCGATATTCTTGTTATCCACCATCATGAGGGCGATCGAGTCACCGAGCAATAGCAGGCTCTGTTCGAAAAGGCTCTTCATCGGCTGTTTCGATTCGACCGTTTCCGGTGTGACTTCTTTCGAGCCGATCGGGAGTCGGACGAATAAGTCTGCGTACTGGCTCATGGAACTTTCCGGGTTCGTGCCGATATGGGCGACCGTTGCGTTGTATTGCTTCGCTTTGTTCGCGATGATTAATGGGAACTGCGTTTCTCCGCTTCCGGATCCGACGATGAGCAAGTCTTTGTCTGTGATGGCAGGCTCTGTGATCTGCCCGACTACGTATGTCTGAACTCCGATGTGAGCTAGCCTTTTCGCAATCGCTTGTAAAGATAGCAACACTCTACCGACTCCGACGAAAAATACTTTATCCGCTTTGTTGATGGCTTCGATCAACGCTTCGACTTCCTCCCCTTTGACGTTGGTCAAGGTCGCTTGGATCTCTTCGGTCAAAATTTTCGTTGCTTTGTTGTAGTTGCTCATACTTTTGCCTCCTCTTGTAATCCCTTTGTGATGGCTTGTTCCATCAACTCTTTATTGGTAGATAGGCTGTTTTCTTTTCGGAATAAACTCGTGCTTCCTGCGACTAGAATGTCTGCGCCGGCACTGACAAGTCCGGATACGGATTCGAGCGATACGCGTCCGTCGACTTCGATTTGAGTGTCGAGGCCTTTGGATTTGATCAAGGCAGCGAGGTCTTCTACTTTTTGAAGGGAATAGGAGACTTGCTGTTCATTCTTATCTGTCGCAAATCCTGGGTTGATCAGCATCAAGAGGACCGTGTCACACTGCGGTAGGACATAGTCGAGAACCGATAGTGGCGTTGCCGGGTTCAGTGCGATGCCGACTTTCGTGTCATTCTTCTTGATCATGTTGATGTAACGATCCACGTGGGATGTCGTTTCGATATGGAATGTGATCTGATCGACGCCGATGTTCAGCATCTCTTGGATGAAGAATTCATTGTCGTTCGACATGATGTGGACGTCGAATTTCATATCCGTCACTTTTCTCAATTGCTCGATGGTAGATAGTCCGAGTGGCATGCTCGGGCTGAAGGATGAATCGATGACATCTATATGAAGCGTATCTAATCCTTCTTTTTCTATTTCTTTTACATCTTGTTCTAGATTGCAGAGATCAGCACACATGATCGATGGAGATATCGTTATTGACTTTTGCATGTTTGTGCCTCCTTGTTATTGTTTTTGCATCTTTTTTATAATAATAATGCATGTTTGTGCGCATGTAAAGGGTTTCTTTGCATGTTTTTGCTTTTTTCTGAAAAATGGAAGGGCTTTTTTGTGTTACAATGAAAAAAATAGAGATGAGGGGTTATTCGCTTATGTTGAAACAAGAACGCCAACAGTTGATTGTTGATATTCTGAATGAAGAACATAAAGTCATTGCGAGTGATTTGAGCAAGCGGCTATCGGTATCCGAGGATACAATAAGAAGAGACTTGAAAGAACTCGACCACCAAGGGATCATCAAACGGGTCCATAGCGGAGCATTAAGGAAGGGACCGCCAGTCGAAGACTTCTCAACGAGGGAAGGTATTTCTTTTGAAACGAAATCGAATTTGGCGACAAAAGCACTGGAGCTAATTAAAGACGACATGGTCTTGATGATCGACGGGGGAACGACGAACCTGCAATTGGTCCATCAACTGCCACTGTCGTTCAAAGGGACCGTCATTACCAACAGTCCGCCGATCGCGATGGGATTTGCAAACCACGAGGACGTCGAAGTCATCATGGTAGGAGGGACGCTGTTCAAGCAGTCGATGGTCAATCTCGGCATCGACACATGTGAAGCGCTCGACAGCATGCGAGTCGATATGTACATCATGGGAATTTATAAGATCGATCCGCAAATGGGAATCAGCGTCCCGAGTATGTCGGAGGCTTTGGTGAAGAAGAAAATTGCATCGATATCGACGGAAATCGTAGGAATGGTCACGAACGACAAACTGGACACGATCTCTAACCACATCGTCTGCCCGAGCAATGAGCTGACATACTTGATCACGGAAAACGTCAATCAAGACATCAAGAAGATGTACGAAGATCTGGACATTACGGTGTTGGATTGAGCGTGGTTTTTGATTGTGGATTTTGATTGGGGACGGTTCTCGTGTTTTGGCCGGCCAGCTGGAATTTGATCTGGGTGTGCATTTAAATTGGGGACGGTTCTCGTGTTGGGAAAGCAGTCTGAGCGGAATTAATTTGGGGACGGTTCTCACGTTAGGAAAGCAGTCCCACTAGACATTAGTACATCAGATCCAATCAATAGAAAAAGGACTCCTCGATATCGGGGAGTCCTTTCTTTATGAGCAATATGCGCGTTTATGCAGGTTTCTCTTTTTTTACGATTGAAACAACAGGTATGAAACGACGAAATACATCAGAATCATCATCACCGAGGGCAGCATGTACATCCTTGGATTGGAAGAACGGATCGGCGGCCTTCTGAGCAGCAGGTAGATGACGAACAGCGTCATCGAAATGCCGAGCAGTACGATGTAGAGATGGTTTTCTTGGATCGATTCTAAAATCGGTCCTTTCCGGTACAGGATGTCGGTCAAGACGAGCAGCTTGATGTTGAACAGGTTGCTGCCTAGGATCGAGCCGACTGCCATGTTGTAGTTCGCAAGCTTGAATGCGGCAAGGACGGTCACGAGCTCAGGCAAAGAAGTCGAAGCGGCGATCAAGAATCCACCGATGAAGCTGGAGTCGAGACCAGAGACTTCAGTTAATCTGTCGCCTGCAAGTGATAGAATGCTTCCAGCAAAGAATACGACGATGGCAGCTACAATGAACAAAGTGACGGCGCCACCCAAGCTCATATTTTTCGTCGGGGGGTCTTGGTCTTCGGCTTGGTCGTGCGGTAGGAAGCGGATATAGACGATATAAAACAGAACGATGATGAACATTTCGAGTCCGATTCCTGAGAGAGGAAGCGAACTTGGGGACAACAGGGCCACCGTGATAATCAGCAGAAAACAGAGTCCAACAATCGCAGGAGGAATGCTTTGGTTCGGATCGATCCGTTGGAAGAAGCGGCGTTTGCGATAGGCGACATCCACCATGGCAAGAATCAGCAGGTTGAAGACATTACTGCCGAGCATGTTTCCGACGGCAAGGTCTGGGTTGTCGATGTAGATAGCGGTCAAACTCGTTGTCAGTTCGGGCAGGGAAGTGGCTCCGGCGATGAGAAATGTTCCGACGACAGCTCCACTGAGCGACGATTTCTTGCTGATGACATCTCCTGATTGGCTTAGAAAAACCGCTGCTGAGACGACAAGTGCTGCGGCTAATAAGAAAATGATATAAATCATCTATGGGCCCCTCTCTATGGTAAGGTTCGTCCATCTAACTATATGCTTGTACGATGGCCGAGATGAATGGTGGTTGGGGGAGTGCGCTGGATTTAGGTTGGAGTTTGGCTTCATTTAGGTTGGGGATTTACGTTGGGGACGGTTCTCGTGTTTGCCTAACACGAGAACCGTCCCCAACTCAAACTCCCGACGCAAACCCACAAAAAAAGACTTCCTCATGTAAAGGAAGTCTTTCTAGCATCAATAATAAGGCGAAATCATCAAGTATACGATGACACCCGTCAAGCTGACATATAGCCAAAGCGGCATCGTCCAACGTGCGATCTTGCGGTGTTTTTCCACCTTCATCGTGATTCCGCGGGCAAACGTCAGTAACGCAAGCGGCACAATCACGGCTGCAAGTACGATGTGCGTGATCAAGATGAAGTAATAGATTGTCTGCAAGATGCCTTCTCCACCGTAGGACGTCGACGACGCCATGGAGTGGTAAGTCAAGTAGGATACGAGGAATAAAGCCGTTGTCGTGAAGGCAGCGTAGATGAAGCGTTTGTGCCAGACGATATTCTTCTTCATGATCATATACAGCGCGGCTAATAGAAATACGAACGTGAACGAGTTCAGCACTGCATTCAGAAGCGGCAGGATCGTCACGTCAAAACCCGTCTGGGGTTCGAATTTAGGTATGAATAAGAGGGCGACGACAATCGCGTTGATGGCGATCGATAGGCCGACAACCCAAGGAACGTAATTGAATTCTTTCTTCGTTGTCACATGCATCCTCCATCTCTATGAAGTTATTCATACCTAGTATAGTAAATAAGACCGCCAATTTCATCAATGAAGTGGTGACAGAATTAGTACATTTACGTCGGGGACGGTTCTCCTGTTTGATCAAACAGGAGAACCGTCCCCAATGTTTTTGCAAACACATGTCACAAATAAAGGCGATGGAAATAACCTAATAAAGTACTAATTGAATACATGTAAAGGGAGCTTCAGAATGATTCCATTAGTTAATTTGAAGAAGCAATTTGAAACAATCGAAGACGAATTATTAGTGGAAATGAGAAGAGTGTTAAAGAGCGGTCAATATATATTAGGTCCGAAAGTGGAAGAGCTTGAAAGAAGGATTGCAGAAAAACTGGGGGTGGATTTTGCAGTTGCTGTAGCCAACGGGACAGATGCATTAACACTCACGCTTGACGCCTATGGTATTGGAAAAGGAGATGAAGTGATCACCACTCCTTTTTCCTTTTTTGCGACTTCAGAAGCCATCACCAGAGTTGGGGCGACTCCTGTTTTCGTGGATGTAGACCCACAAACTTTCAACCTTTCTCCTGAAAACATCAAAGAAAAAATCACACAAGCCACCAAAGCTATTCTGCCTGTACATTTGTTCGGACAGTCTGCTGACATGGATGAAATAAACCGCATTGCACAAGAGAATGGATTAGTCGTCATTGAAGATGCTTGCCAAGCCTTTGGGGCTGAGTATAAAGGGGAACCTGTAGGAAGCTTAGGAGATGCTGCTTGCTTTTCCTTTTTTCCTACAAAGAACCTAGGAACTATGGGGGATGGTGGGATCGTAATTACGTCTGATCCAGTGATTGCAGAAAAAGTACGTACATTGCGAGTACATGGTAGTCGAACGAAGTACTACCATGAACAAATCGGCTATAACAGCAGGCTCGATGAGTTACATGCGGCCATATTACTCATTTGTTTAGATCATATTGATGGTTGGAATCGCAAGAGAAGGTTGCACGGTGAAAGGTATCGGGAAGAGCTTTTCCAGTTGAAGCACATTCAAGTACCGAAACCTTCATTAAACGTTCAGCATGTCTATCACCTATTTTGTATCAAATCGGACCATCGGAAAAAAATAACCGAATATCTTGATTCTAGAAATATACAAACAGGTGTTTACTATCCATGCTGTCTGCATCTGCAAGAGGTCTATAAAGATTTAGGTTACGTAAAAGGTGACTTCCCTGTTGCAGAAATGCTCTCACAAACACTATTCGCCATTCCACTTGATCCGTTTATAAGTGTGGATGACCAAGACGAAGTGATTCAGGCATTGCGTGAGAGTGAGGAGGTAGTCTGAATGATAAAGGTAGGAATAATCGGGTGTGGATACATTTCAAGGAAGCATATTGATACGATTTGTCAATTGGAGACGGTGGATTTATTGGCTGTGAGCGACGTTCAGCCCAAAAGAATGGAAGAAATCATTGATTGCTATCGAGATAAGATAAAGCGGACGTGTACCGTAAAAAAATATCCGGATTATCGAGATCTAATTTTGGATTCAGAGGTGGATATGATCATCATCTCAGTCATTTCGGGCCTTCATGCGGACATAGCCAAAGAAGCATTAATCGAAGGAAAACACATTATTATTGAAAAGCCACTAGCTTTATCGATAAGAGAAGCGGATGAGATTATACAGTTATCTGAAACAAGCAAAAGCAAAGTGCTTGTCTGCCACCAGCTCAGGTACCGTCCGTTGATTTCAAAAATAAAGGAAATTCTAGATTCAGGAGACCTGGGAGTACCGCTTATGGGATCTGTTTCTGCAAGAATAAACCGATCAGCAGATTACTATAACGCAGCACGTTGGAGGGGAAGTTGGAAAGAGGACGGCGGCATGCTTGTTAACCAAGGGATTCACATAATCGATATATTAGTTTGGTTATTGGGCGATATCGAAACGGTCTACGGGGAAATTTCAAAAAGGCAATCTTCTGTAGAAAAGGAAACGGAAGATATTGCGGCAGGCATCATACATTTTTCAAACCAAGCTAAAGGGGTAATCGACGTGAATACCATTACCCAACCGCGTAATCAAGGATATTCGATCTCCTTATTCTGTGAAAAAGGGTCCATCATCATAGGAGGAAGCAGTTTGGAGAGGCTGGAACATTGTTATATTGAAGACAACGAGGATTTAGTAAATGATCTGTACGACCTTTGTGATACGAGGGATGAACACCTGAGAATGTACCAGAATTTCACGGATGCTATTCTGAAGGATACGCCATTAATCATGGATGCAGTAGAAGGAAAGAAAGCCTTAGAAACAATTTTCTCCCTATATGAGTCAAGTGTTAGAAAACGCCCCATCCACTTACCATTATTGAACTTCTCCACTACGGATATGCTGCAATTCCCTATTAATGAGGAGATTAGACATGATACATGAATCAGCAAAGATCGGGAATAATGTTTCATTTGGAGAGAACGTCGTGGTCGAAGAGAATGTGACAATAGGTGATGACGTTATCATCGGACACAATGTGATCATAAAAGAGGATACTGTTATTGGAAATCAAGTACACATCCACGATCAAACGGTATTAGGTAAGATCCCGGGTTCAAATAGGAAAATGGCCAGAAAGCCCTCTCTTCATTTACCTCAACTGGTGCTATCGGATGGAATAACCGTTGGAAGCAATTGTGTCCTATATAGAGGTGCGCATCTGAAAAAAGGCGTATTTATCGGGGACTTAGCTAGTATCAGGGAAAACGTGAGCATCGGGGAAGATAGTATCGTCGGAAGGAACGCGATGGTAGAAAACAATACAACAGTAGGAGAAAGGGTCACCATTCAAACGGGATCTTATATAACCGCAGATATGGTGATCGAAGATGAAGTATTCATCGGTCCATGCTTCTCTTCTTCCAATGATAAATACATGGGAATGGGGAATTTCAAACTTCAAGGTCCCATCATAAAAAAAGGTGCAAAAATCGGTAATAACGCCACTTTACTACCGGCTATAGTAATAGGCGAAAATTCCATTGTCGGCGCGGGAGCAGTCGTTACGAAGGATGTACCCCCACAAGAAACGGTTGTTGGTAATCCGATCCAGCCCATTGCGAAGAAGTGAATAGATAACTAGTATCTTTTCGTTTTTCAACAACTGCGCTGATCGAAAGATGTATGTAAACTGCCATGCCCGGAATGTACCGGGTAATGGGAGTTTTTCATTTGGAGAGAATGATTCATCAAGGAAGGTAGAACTTTGATATAAATGGGATGGTATGGTTTCTTATCATGAACACCATATATTAAAAGACATATTATAGATTAGCTTCAGATTAACAATTATTTTATAAAAAGGGAGGTTTATTATGAAATTTGGACGAAAACATTGCCTGAATAAATTATGTGAGATTTTGAAGAAATGTTGCCCGGAAATCGTCGGTCCCACAGGTCCCCCTGGTCCTGCTGGTCCAACCGGTGCGACTGGTGTAGGTGTGACCGGAGCAACGGGTCCGAAGGGGGAGACTGGCCCTGCTGGAGCGACAGGTCCTACGGGTGCGACTGGCGCAGGTGTGACCGGAGCAACGGGTCCGACTGGAGAAGTTGGCCCTACTGGAGCGACAGGTCCTACAGGTCCTACAGGTCCAATAGGCGCGACTGGGGCAACGGGACCATCTGGAGGATCGAGCTTATTCGGTTTCGATCAAACGGAAACGTCATTATCACTAACTACTGGTGTTGAAACATCTATATTATCTGTACCAATAGTTACTGAATTAGGCCAAACCGTAAAAATAGATACCATGGCAGAAGTGGATATTGTAGCTGGTCTAGCAACGACATTCATCTATTCAATAGATTTTGTTCTTTACAGAAATGGGTCGATAATTGCTAATGTTACAGAAAGTAATGAAGGTGATAAACCAAGTGGGATCGTACGATTGTTTAGCGATATTCCTAATTTAACCTGGTTGGATACCCCTGGAGCCGGCGCTCACAATTATGAAATAAGAGTAACGGTAACGGGTACCAATTTACTGACTGTCACAGTAAACACAAGATCGTTGAATATTATTGGTTTGGATTAGAGTGAAGGCAATTCGACTTAGATCGAATTGCTTTTCTATATGAACGACGAATTAATAGGCGATTTTAGTCAAAAAAGAAAGGGTGTGAATAAATGGCTATTCAAAATATTGTGGTCAACGGTAGCTTTGAGACTGGAGCTCTACCGCCTTGGATGGGATTAAATGCAACAGTGTCTTCATTAAGGAGCCATTCAGGCAATTTCAGTGCTTTGTTGTCTACTACTTCCACCTCTTACATTTCTCAAACAATCCCAATCAAACAGGGAGAAAGCTTCGAATTTATCGCCTCATTTGCAAGGCTAAACAGTCTCTCCAGTCCTCAAGTAGTAATAGTTATCAACTACTATGATTCTTCCTTTAATTCTTTAGGTACGGGCTTATTTAGTCAGATTCCCATTAATACTATTCCTCTGCCTGGAAATTGGATAGAAATCTATCAAACTACTAGCAAAGCTCCTACTGGATCTGCATTCGCAGTATTATTCATTCAAAAATTATCTCTAGCTAATAGTAGTCCGATATTTGTAGATGACGTTGCCTTATTAAATGTAGATCCATTAGGACCAACCGGACCAACTGGTGCAACGGGAGCCACTGGAGCGACTGGAGCAACTGGTGCAACCGGACCAACAGGAGCCACTGGAGTAACTGGAGCAACGGGAGCAACTGGTGCGACAGGAGTAACGGGATCAACGGGGCCAACTGGTCCAACAGGTGTAACGGGAGCAACCGGAACAACTGGAGTAACGGGAGCGACTGGAGTAACCGGAGTCACCGGAGCCACCGGAGCCACCGGAGCCACCGGAGCCACTGGAGCAACCGGAGCCACTGGAGCAACGGGAGCAACTGGTGCGACAGGAGTAACGGGAGCAACCGGAGCCACCGGAGCCACTGGAGCAACAGGAGTGACTGGAGCCACCGGAGTAACTGGTGCAACCGGAGTGACCGGAGCAACTGGAGCGACTGGAGCCACTGGAGTAACGGGAGCCACTGGAGCAACGGGAGCCACCGGACCGACAGGACTTAGTGGAGTGACCGGAGCAACTGGAGCGACTGGAGCCACTGGAGTAACTGGTGCAACAGGAGTAACAGGAGCAACGGGAGCGACGGGGCCAACTGGTCCAACAGGTGTAACGGGAGCAACCGGAACAACTGGAGTAACGGGAGCGACGGGGCCAACTGGTCCAACAGGTGTAACGGGAGCCACCGGAGCCACCGGACCGACCGGAGCAACGGGAGCAACCGGGGTCACAGGAGCAACCGGAGCAACCGGGGTCACAGGAACAACGGGAGCGACGGGGCCAACTGGTCCAACAGGTGTAACGGGAGCCACCGGAGCCACCGGACCGACAGGACCTAGTGGGGTAACCGGCGCCACAGGAGCAACTGGAGCAACAGGAGTAACTGGGGCTACTGGTGCAACTGGAGCGACAGGAGTAACGGGAGCAACTGGAGCAACTGGGATCACTGGAGCAACGGGAGCCACTGGAGTAACTGGTGCAACTGGAGCAACCGGAGCAACTGGAGCGACAGGAGTAACGGGAGCCACAGGAGTGACTGGTGCAACTGGAGCAACCGGAGCAACTGGAGCGACAGGAGTAACGGGAGCCACAGGAGTGACTGGTGCAACTGGAGCAACCGGAGCAACTGGAGCGACAGGAGTAACGGGAGCCACAGGAGTGACTGGTGCAACTGGAGCAACCGGAGCAACAGGAGCGACAGGAGTAACGGGAGCCACAGGAGTGACTGGTGCAACTGGAGCAACGGGAGCCACCGGAGCAACTGGTGCGACAGGAGTAACGGGAGCAACCGGAGCAACAGGAGCCACTGGAGCCACAGGAGTGACTG
>NZ_SRJC01000009.1 GCF_004684905.1 Halobacillus salinus
AGGGGATCAGCTCGCTTCCTGCGCTCGACTTGCATGTATTAGGCACGCCGCCAGCGTTCGTCCTGAGCCAGGATCAAACTCTCCATAAAAGTTAAGTTTGACTTGCTCATTTGCACACCGAATGTGCGTTGTTGTCTTTTCTTCACTAAGAAGAAAAAATATTGACGTACTGGTTGGTTCGTTCAGTTTTCAAAGATCAAATTGTGTCTGCTGCGTTAACAGCGACTTTAACATCTTAACATGTTGCCGTTTTTGTTGTCAACAACTTTTTTTAAAATGTTTTTTGTTTTTCGTTGCCGTCGTTTTGGCGACAAGAATAACTTTATCATCGTTCAAACAATAAGTCAACACTTTTTTTGGAGTGTTTTTTCTTTTGTTTTTTGTTGTCTTTGCTTTCCCGACAACGATTAATAATATAGCATATTATAAAAACAGAACGCAATAGTTTTCTCGTATTTTTTATAAATTCTCAGTTCATATAGAAGAAATAACACGTTAACACGCGATTGCATTCCCTTTTATTACAACAGTTAGCGTCCCAACTCTCCCTTCATAATAAAAGGAAAGTCCTGAGCAGATGGACTTTCCTCGGGTTCAGTTATATCTTTTTCTAGCGGGCATATACTGCAAACACTCTTCCCTCGTCGCAAACCTACGGAAAATGTGGTACAACACAACATACCTTTCTTCCATCGCCCGCTTCATCCCTACGTCTATTCTTTGGTCCCCTAAATCGAATGTGATCTCTTCCATTTCTCTTTTCAATAAGTATTGAACTTCCTGTCTTTCCTGGTCATTTATCATAAACCCATACATCACCTAAACCTCCCTCAAGTCCTCACTCTTTATTTTTACCCTTTTTCTATGGTTTTTAGCATAGGTTGTCCTCTTTTTCATATGTATAGAACATATTGGTAGGAAGGAGAGGGCTGTGGTGTTCTATTCTTTGAAGGCTGATCGTTGGAAACGCTATGGTGTTGTAGTTGTTTTATCTCTATTTTGTGCACTCTTTTTATGGATTGGCCGCTTCAACCAACAACCTGTATTCCAAAACAACGGAGAACTTCGGGCATTAAGTCAAGGTAGTGAAGATTTATCATTCGTCGCATTGACCTTTAATATCAGTTGGGGTAGTGATAAGGTCCAGGAGATCTTAAAGCAGCTGGAGGCTCATCAAGTTCAAGCGACCTTTTTCTTAAGTGGTTCTTGGGCGGAGCGTCACCCTGACATAGTGAAAGATATTCATGAAGGGAAACATGAGATCGGGATGATGGGATATGATTATGAAAGTTACTTGGAGATGAAACCTGAGCATGTTAGTCAAGACTTGAACAAAGCAAAGGAAGCATTCGAGAAGCTCGGATTTGAAGACGTCAAATGGATTCGACCTCCACATGGTCATATAGACAAAGAAGTGTTGAAGAGAATTGATGAAGCAGGTCTTCAGGCAGTGCAATGGAGTATCAACCCTAGGGATTGGGAAAACCCGGGAACAAACCAAATCATTGATCAAGTTATGAACAAAGGTTCCAAAGGGGATATTATCCTCATGCATGCTTCCGATTCGGTCAAGCAGACGCCTAAAGCATTGAAAGTAATCCTGCCAGGACTGAAACAGAAAGGACTTGAGTTTGTCAGTATTTCTGAGTTGGTCAGTGGAAGCGAGACGAAAACGACACAAGTAAATTAAAAAACAGGAGGCGATTCCCCTCCTGTTTTTACGCTTCTTGCTTATTAAGACGATGTAACAACAGTAATTGATACGCATTACACGCAAATAATGAAATTACCATTAACCATACGTAATCACTGCTGTCTGCACGCAATGCAGGCACCCATTCCACCGTTGTGACAACGACCATGAAAAACAGGGCAGGCACAAAGGCTTGTGGCTTGGTTTCTTTTGCTTTTACGTAAGCCACGATAAGCGAGAGGCCGAGTAACACGAGAGCCGTCAATATAAACGGCCAAATCGATGCATCGTCCGCTGCCTGGTACCGGAAGTAAATCAAATCAAAAATGGTGAATGCGATGAGAAACCATTGCACAGGAGTCCACAACGAACGGAACATCCCTTTACCGAACTGGTTTACTGTCAAATAAGCAAAGAACCCCATCTGACTGATCACACTGAAAATAAAACCCATTCCTGAGAAAAAAAGAATCAGACCAATTAATTCAACGAATTGAAAAGGCTGAAGAACATCAGCATAGGATTGCTGTTTGAAAACAAAACTAAGAACAAGTGTTAATCCACCACCGATTAACAGAGTGGATAAAAATAACCTCACCCATTTACGACTATTCACGAATGTTCCCCCCTAATAAAAAAACTTCACCATGGTATTTTATCATGAACCCTTGCTTTTTTCCCGCTTCCGCATAATATTTGTCGCCTACGCACATAGTAACGATAAGGAGAATGAAAGAAAGGGGACATGTGTTATGTCCAATTGGCTACGCATCATGTGCCTCCTCCTGTTCATTACCTTATTGACCGCTTGTAGCGGTGGATCAAGTTCAGGAGAGCAATCTGATTATGACGAAACAAAGAAAATGGTTGTCGATATATTAAAGACCGATGATGGTAAAAAAGCGATTACGGAAGTGCTTTCGAATGAAGAAATGCAACAGTCCATGGCTTTAGAGTCGGAGGTCGTTTCTCAGACAGTAAGTGATACCATCGTTTCTGATAAAGGGAAAGAATTTTGGACAAAGCTATTCTCCGATCCAAAATTCGTCCAAGGGTTCAATAAAGTTCTTCAAGATCAACAAAAAGAGTTAATGAAAGGACTTATGAAGGACGCTGAATATCAGAAGCTGATGATTGATTTGTATAGCAATCCAGAAATGATGGAACAAATGGTTACCGTCATGGAAGGACAAAAATTCCGCAAGTATTTAGAAACCACCATAAATGAGACCTTAAACAGTCCCGTATTCGAAGCGAAAATGACAGACACCTTGCTTAAAGCAGCCGAGAAAATGGGGCAAGAAGGAGGATCCAAATCCTCTGGTGAAGGTGGAAGTAGTGGCCAAAGTCAGAGTGGTGGAGGCAGTGGCAGCCAGGACTCTGAACAACAAGGCGGAGGTTCAGGTCAATAAATGTGAAAACGCGCCCCCATCAAATGGGGACGCGTTTTTCTTTTAATATTTATCGATTACTTTCGCCGCCATGTTGCGATAGATGACACCCGTTGGATGATCCGATTGATAAACAGAGGGTGCAAAGATCTCTTCTTCTTCGTATGGTTGTTCTAGAGGAATGTGTCCTAGCACATCCGTCTTCAACGTTTCAGCAAGCTTCACGCCACCGCCTCGGCCAAAGACGAACTCTTTGTTACCCGTTTCTTTACTCTGGAAGTATGCCATATTCTCGACTACACCAAGGATTTCATGTTCCGTCTTCAGTGCCATTTGCCCTGCACGAGACGCAACGAATGCAGCAGTCGGGTGTGGTGTCGTAACGATGATCTCTTTAGATGCAGGGAGCATCGAATGGACATCAAGTGCCACGTCCCCTGTTCCAGGTGGTAAGTCTAATAGTAGGTAGTCCAAGTCGCCCCACTCTACTTCTTTGAAGAAGCTCGTCAACATCTTCCCAAGCATTGGACCACGCCAGATGATTGGAGAGTTATCTTCCACGAAGAAGCCCATGGATACAACTTTTACACCAAAGCGTTCGACAGGAATGATTTTCTCCCCGCGGACTACAGGACGCTCTTCAACACCCATCATATCCGGAACACTGAAACCATAAATGTCTGCATCAATAATGCCGACTTTCTTCCCTAAGCGCGTGAGAGCTACAGCCAAGTTTACGGTTACGGTAGATTTTCCTACGCCACCTTTACCACTGGCAACGGAAATGAATTTGGTTCCTGAATTTCCGCTCAACAATGATTGATCTTGTTGCTCTTCAGCTGGTTGGAACTTCTGAACCACGTCGTCTGATAATTGATCGAAACGCAGTCCAACCGTCGCAGCACCTGCACTCTTCAGTGCGTTCACAATCGTTTGCTGCAATTCCATTTGCTCAGCTGTATTCGTTTTGGAAATGAGAATCTTAACACTTACGTGATTCTTCTCTTCTTTAATCTTTATCTCTTCAACCCCACCGGTCTCTTCTAGCGTTTTATGTAAAAACGGATCTTGGATTCCGTGCAGGATTTCTAGTACTTGTTCTTGTGTAAGCAAGCTAGGTCACCATCCTTAGAAATTGTTTCAACACGGCTAGTATAACATATATGAAACGCTTTCTAAGTGATTTGCTCAGGATCAATTACTGGAAGGATGTTCTCGCTCTGTCACATACCGTAAAACCCCTTGATAAATCGAAGCTGCCATTTTCCGTTGATAATCATCTGATTTCAATAATTCCCTCTCCTCACCGTTCGATAAGAAACCCGCTTCCACTAAAGCGCCAGGTGCATCTACATTTTTCAAAATATAAATATTCGTTAAGCCGAGTGCTTCTCTCGTGGTATTCTCTAAGTTAGATTTGATCTCGGATTGAATGAATTTCGCGAGGTTTTTACTTTCTTCCACATCCGGATTGTAAAACGTTTGTGCTCCTCTCCACTTGTCTGATGGGATCGCATTTAAATGAATACTTAAATAAAAGTCCGCTTCCTTTTCTTTAATGTACTGGACCCGGTTTCTGATATCTTCCGACTTGCGTCTAGACAAACTACCCGCATCTTCGGAGGAAAGGTCGGTATCTTCGTATCGGGTCAAGTAGACAAGTGCTCCCGCTTCTTGGAGATAGTCCTGCAAATAACGAGACATCTGCAACGTAATTTCTTTTTCCTGTGTTCCATCCGTTCCTTCCGCTCCACCATCGGGGCCTCCGTGACCTGGGTCTAGCACAATGACTTTACCTGATAGTGGGGACGACCATTCCGTCCAGGCATCCTTTGCTTCTTGAAGCGGATAAGACACTAGACATACGAGCACGACTACTCCCACTAACCACAAGAACGTTTTCATCTTACGAATCATGTCTCCACACTCCCTTATACTCCCTATAACACTCTATGGGACAAGGTGCGTAGATATGAATCGAAACAAAAAAAGACTCCCAACCGAAGTTGAGAGTCTTTGTATAAAGCGATAATTAACGCTTAGAGAATTGTGGTGCACGACGAGCACCTTTAAGACCGTATTTCTTACGTTCTTTCATACGTGCGTCACGAGTTAGGAGACCAGCACGCTTAAGTGGTGTGCGGTATTCAGGATCTGCTTGTAGAAGCGCACGAGCGATTCCGTGACGGATCGCACCTGCTTGTCCTGTGAATCCTCCACCATGAACGTTTACATGAACGTCATAGTTACCTTCTGTTTCTGTTACAGCAAGAGGCTGCTTCAGAATCATACGAAGAGTTTCATATGGGAAAAAGTCTTCAGCATCACGTTTGTTAATTACGACACGGCCTGTTCCAGGAACAAGACGTACACGAGCTGTTGAGCTCTTACGACGACCAGTGCCGATGTATTGTACTTGTGCCACTCTTAATTACCTCCTTTAATTATCCGCGAAGTTCGTAAACTTCTGGTTGTTGTGCTTCATGCTTGTGTTCAGATCCAGCGTAAACATGAAGTTTCTTGCCCATCTTACGTCCAAGACTTCCTTTTGGAAGCATACCTTTAACAGCAAGTTCTAGCATTTGCTCAGGGTATTTCGTACGCATTTCGTTCGCTGTACGAGACTTCAGTCCACCTACGTGGCTGGAGTGACGATAATAGATCTTATCGTTGATTTTGTTACCAGTTAGTTCGATTTCGCTTGCGTTGATGATAATTACGTGATCACCAGTGTCAACATGTGGTGTGTACGTTGGTTTATTTTTACCGCGAAGGATGGCAGCAACTTCGCTTGCTAAACGGCCAAGTGTCTGTCCTGCAGCGTCGACAACATACCATTTACGTTCCACGTTGTTTTCATTTGCCATGAAAGTTGTGCGCATGTCGGTTTCCCTCCTGAATTGTTAGTTTCTCAAAGCTTCGTTTCAATACTTTATCTCAATACGATTAGTTTCCGGGGCTAATCGTGGTATAGAAATAAAATGCCATAGAATATAATATAACACTCTCAGTCCTGGTGTCAAGAGTATGCACACCAGGAATCGTTGTTTTTTCTACTTTTTATATATAAAAGGCGCTACTCGCCTCGTTCTTCATAGTGAACTTTCCATAAAAACAGCCCGTGTGGGGGAGCTGTCCTGCCTGCGGCTTCGCGATCCACTGCTTCGATTATCGACGGGACTTCCCGGGGGCTTCTATCTCCTCTACCGACCTCTAATAAAGTGCCGACAAGGATACGTACCATGTTGTATAAAAAACCCGATCCTCGGAAGACAAAAGTGATCTCCTGACCATCTTCTGAAATTTCCGCCCGGTAGATCGTACGAACTTTGTCCCCTTTGATATCCGTTTTCGGTGAACAGAAAGAAGTGAAGTCATGCTCTCCTTCAATATAAGAGCAAGCTTCCCTCATCGCCTCGATATCCAGCTCCCCTCTCACATGGTGACGGTACAGCCGCTTAAAAATATCGGGTTCCTTCGCATTCCAAACGAAATAGCGGTACTCTTTACCTGTTGTATCATATCGTGCATGAAAATCAGAAGGGACAGATTCTACACTCTCTACCATGATATCGGCTGGCAACAGTGAAGAAAGGGCACGGCGCCAATTCGATAAAGGAATGGTAAGGTCCGTGTCAAAATGGATTACTTGTCCCTTAGCATGGACACCAGAATCTGTCCTACCTGAAGCAACGACCTTCACTCTCTGCCCTTTGTGCATTTTTCTCAACGCCTTTTCAAGTTCAGCTTGGACCGTGTTTCCATTAGGCTGAATTTGATAGCCGGCATAATGAGTGCCATCATATTGAATTACGCATCGCAAACGCTCCATCCGACTCTCTCCCTGATTAACTTCTTGTTAAAAACAAACCGATAACGACTAAAAGGAATAGAGCGTAGATCATAAAGTCTACTTTCCCTACTTTTAGTTCTCTTAATTTCGTGCGTCCCTCTCCTCCACGGTAACCACGTGCTTCCATGGCCATAGCCAGTTCCTCAGCCCTTTTGAAGGCACTGACGAACAACGGCACTAAGAGAGGCACAATTGCCTTCAGCCGGTCTTTAAATGACCCTGTGCGGAAATCCACACCTCTCGAAGCTTGGGCTTTTGAGATTTTCTCCGTTTCCTGCATCAATGTCGGGATAAACCGAAGCGAGATCGACATCATCAATGCAAGTTCATGAACGGGGAAGCGAATCTTCTTAAGTGGACCGAGCAATTCTTCAATAGCATCTGTAATTTCAATCGGCGTCGTCGTCAACGTCAGCAAAGAGGTTACGAGAATGAGTAAGAAGAAGCGGAGGGAAATAGCTGCCCCTTGTACGACCCCTTCTTCATATATCTTCCATCCTAATAGATTATAAAGGACATCTCCCTCTTTCGTTACGATGAGGTGCAAGAGGAAGGTGAAAATGATAAGGAACCATACAGGCGTAAGTCCCTTCATAATAAAACGGAGGGGGACCTTTGAGCTAGCAGCTGCTGTCACACCAAAAACGGTGAGCAGGCCATAACTCATAACAGAATTAGCAAAAAATACGATCAGAACAAAGAAAAATATGATGGCAATTTTAGACCTTGGATCCATTTTGTGAATAACGGATTCAGCCGGCACATATTGGCCAATGATCATCGAGTTATTCAAGATCGCGGCCCCCTTTCACCATACGGGCCAAGTCCTTTGCTAACTCTGCTACACTCTGCCCTTCATAAGGAAGTCTGATATTCATCTTCTCTTCCACTTTTGCTAAGAATTCTATAACCTCCGGTACGTCTAGCTGCACAGCCTCTAGTGCTTCTTTCTGCTTGAATATTTCAAGAGGCGTGCCTTCCCGGTACATTTCTCCATTGTTCAGGATAATAATGTGGTCGGCATACTTCAGCGCATCTTCCATGCTGTGCGTCACTAGCACGGTTGTGAGTTGTTTCTCTTTATGCAAGTTATGGAACATATCCATAATCTCACGCTGCCCGCTAGGATCAAGACCTGCTGTCGGCTCATCAAGCACTAATACCTCAGGATTCATCGCGAGGACTCCTGAAATGGCCACTCGGCGCATCTGCCCTCCACTCAAATCAAAAGGAGATCGTTCCAACAACTCTTCGCTTAGTCCCGTCGCCCTCACGGCCTCAGTTATTCTTGTTTGAATCTCCTGCTCCTCTACACCGAAATTCTCAGGACCGAAAGCGATATCCTTTGATACGGTCTCTTCGAATAGTTGGTGCTCTGGATATTGGAATACGACTCCGACTTTTTCACGGAGCTCACGAAGACGTTTATTCTTCTTTCCTGCTTCCATATCGTAAGGGCCAACACTCACTCTTCCGCTGGTTGGTTGCATAAGGCCATTCAAATGCTGCAGTAAGGTTGATTTCCCTGATCCTGTATGACCTATAATAGCAACAAATGACCCGGATTGTATCGAGAACGATATATCTTGGAGTGCGCGATGTTCGAATGGACTGCCAGGTTGATATACGTAACTTACTTGGTCGAATGTAATGTCCATAATTCCTCCAACAACTCCTGGTGATTCAATGGCTCACGGGAAATGGTTAAACCAGCATTCATCAATTCATCTGCCAGCTTACTAATAAACGGAGTATCCAAGCCAATATCGATTAACCGATCCTTTTCAGAGAAAATGTCTCTAGGGGTACCTTCCATCCACACTTCTCCATTATTCATGACAATGACTCGGTCTGCCTGTGTCACTTCTTGAAGATCGTGCGTAATGGTAATCAAAGATAGGTTCCTGGCCCCCTGCACGTCACGGATCGTCTGCATGATTTCTTTACGACCTTTCGGGTCAAGCATAGCGGTCGCTTCATCTAAGATGATGTATTTAGGTGAGACGGCCAGCACACTAGCAATCGCTACCCTCTGCTTCTGTCCACCAGATAGCCGGTGAGGCTCTTGGCGTTCATAGTCTGTCATCGATACTGCCTGTAAGCTCTCTCGAATTCGTTCGACCATCAATTCACGAGGCATACCATGGTTCTCCATTCCGAAGGCAACATCGTCTCGTACTGTTGTTCCAACAAACTGATTGTCCGGATTTTGAAAGACCATTCCAACTTGCTTTCGCACATCCCATATAGTATCAGGCTCTACTTTCTGTCCAGATACCAAGATCTCTCCCTCTTGAGGAAATAACAAACCGTTCATCAGTTTTGCGATGGTTGATTTCCCTGAACCGTTATGTCCGATAATCGCCACCCATTCATCAGCGTCGATTTTGAAGCTGACATCTCTCAACACCCAAGGGGCTTCATCATGGTATCGGAAGGAAACATTTCGGAATTCAATTTGGTTCTTTTCCAATTCTTCTCCCCCTCTGCTCAGCTGACTATTTCCCGGGAAATGCGACACCATTTCCCTCTCTCTATCTTATCTATCTACTCAATAACTGACAAAAGAAACCTTATGTTGCATCAAACGTCGAATCTCTATATTTTCATCAGGTATGAAGGGGCTGGCGCCTGGAATCAACCATTCCAAGCGCCCCCGTCTAGTGAGGATAAAATCATAAAAAAAAGGGCTGGATTCAACCTCTAAGAGAGATTCAGTCCTGCCCTTTTCCATCAATGGTATTCATTAAACTAATTCAATGATTGCCATTTTAGCTCCATCACCTTTACGCTCGCCTAGCTTAAGCACGCGAGTGTAACCACCTTGACGGTCTTCATAGCGTGGGCCGATGTCAGAGAATAGCTTTTGCAAAGCTGTCTGATTACCTTCCTCATCAGCGCTTGCGCTGTAAAGGAATGACTCAGCTTGACGACGAGCATGTAGGTCGCCGCGCTTACCAAGTGTGATCATTTTCTCTACAACAGAACGAAGCTCTTTTGCTTTAGCTTCTGTTGTTTCTAAACGTTCATGGATGATCAAGTCTGTCGCTAAGTTACGAAGTAGCGCCATACGCTGATCAGTTGTACGTCCTAGTTTTCTAGCCATTGATAATCCCTCCCTTTTCAGAAACTCTTAGATGTTATCTATCAATTAATCGTCTTTTCTTAAACCTAGTCCAAGTTCATCAAGCTTGTGCTTCACTTCTTCTAGAGACTTACGACCAAGGTTACGGACCTTCATCATGTCCTCTTCTGATTTGTTTGCAAGCTCTTGGACTGTGTTAATCCCCGCACGTTTTAAGCAATTATAAGAACGAACAGAAAGATCAAGCTCTTCGATCGTCATCTCAAGAACTTTTTCTTTTTGGTCCTCTTCTTTTTCGACCATGATTTCTGCTTTTTGAGCTTCATCTGTAAGGCCGACAAAGATGTTGAGGTGTTCCATATAAACTTTTGCTCCAAGAGAGATTGCTTCCTCGGGACGGATACTTCCGTCTGTCCAAACATCTAAAGTGAGTTTATCAAAGTTAGATGTTTGTCCGATTCTAGTGTTCTCGACTTGGTACGTTACACGAGATACAGGCGTAAAGATAGAATCCACTGGAATCACGCCGATTGGTAAATCTTCGTGGTTGTTTCCTTCTGCTGGACGATATCCTCTGCCACGCTCTGCAGTAATACGCATGCGTAAGTTAGCATTGCTATCTAGTGTAGCAATGTGAAGATCCGGATTTAGAACTTCTACATCACTATCGTGCGTAATGTCTGCTGCTGTTACTTTCCCTTGACCCTGAACATCGATTTCCAAAGTCTTTTCTTCTTCGGAGTAAACCTTCAAAGCTAGTTTCTTCAGGTTCAACACGACTGTCGTTACGTCCTCGACTACACCTTCGATGGTTGAGAACTCGTGTAGGACACCGTCGATTTGAACTGATGTTACAGCAGCGCCAGGAAGTGAGGATAAAAGGATACGACGCAAGGAGTTACCTAGAGTTGTACCATACCCACGCTCAAGCGGTTCTACGACGAACTTACCAAAAGTAGAATCATCGTTGATCTCAACCGTCTCAATTTTTGGCTTTTCAATTTCGATCATTACACTAAACCCTCCTTCAAAACGTCGAAACCCCGGTTAGACTCACATGTCTAACCGAAATTCCTCAGGTAGGCAGTTCCGATTAGAGACAACTGCACGTTTTCTCTGTCTAATGCGGTGCTGTTTGAATGCTATCATAACCCATTATAGACAGGGTGACAAATTCTATTCAGAACAATTATACGCGACGACGTTTTGGCGGACGGCAACCGTTGTGTGGTACTGGAGTTACGTCTACGATAGCAGTGATATCAAGACCAGCTGCTTGTAGAGAACGGATTGCTGCTTCACGACCAGCACCAGGGCCTTTTACAGTAACCTCTAGTGACTTCATGCCGTTGTCCATTGCATCTTTGGCAGCAGCTTCAGAGCACATTTGTGCGGCGAATGGAGTAGACTTACGAGAGCCTTTGAAACCAAGTGCACCAGCACTGCTCCAGCTGATTACGTTACCTTGTACATCGGTGATCGTTACGATCGTGTTGTTGAAAGTAGAACGGATGTGAGCCACACCAGTTTCTATATTCTTTTTCACGCGACGCTTACGACTGCGAGTGTTTCCTTTACGTGCCATAGATTAGCTTACCTCCTTTATTGTTTGATTATTTACGTTTGTTTGCAACCGTACGACGTGGTCCTTTACGTGTACGAGAGTTGTTTTTCGTCTTTTGACCGCGAAGTGGAAGACCACGACGGTGACGGATTCCACGGTAGGAACCAATTTCGATTAGACGTTTGATGTTAAGAGAGTTTTCACGGCGAAGGTCACCTTCAACGTTCAACTCGTTTACTACGCTACGGATCTTACCAAGTTCGTCTTCTGTAAGGTCGCGAACGCGAGTATTTCCAGAAACTCCAGCTTCTTCAAGAATATCAGCAGCTAGTGATTTTCCGATACCATATACATAAGTTAGAGAGATCACAACGCGCTTATCGCGTGGGATATCTACACCTGCTATACGTGCCATTGGGTTGCACCTCCTTCAGTTTAGCCTTGTTTTTGTTTATGCTTAGGGTTTTCACAGATAACCATGACTTTACCTTTACGTTTGATGACTTTGCATTTTTCGCAAATTGGTTTTACAGAAGGCCTTACCTTCATCATCCATACCTCCTTTGAGTCGGAGTTTTATTTGTAACGGTACGTAATACGACCCTTAGTTAAATCATAAGGAGAAAGTTCTACCGTTACTTTGTCTCCTGGCAAGATTCGAATAAAGTGCATACGAATTTTACCTGAAACGTGAGCTAAAACGGTATGACCGTTCTCGAGTTCTACCTTAAACTGTGCGTTCGGTAAGGTTTCAACGATCGTTCCTTCTACTTCAATTACATCGTCTTTCGCCATCGAGTTGATCTCCCTTCTTCAAATCAGTCACTAGTTCATTGACATATTTCGAAACAGCAAAGCGTAGTTTGCCGTTTGTGACTCGACCAGTTTCCAGAAGGCTGTTCTGGACCTCCGGAGAGATGAAGTCCATGAGCTCAACATGCTGCATGTTCTTTTTCTTTGGTCGATCATACTTCCTTTTCTCTCCGTCGGCAAGCAGCACAAAGCGGCCATCCAGCACATCGATTACTACAGCGTACTGTCCTGCCTCACGCCCCTGCACAATACGAACAATTTGACCTATTCGCGGACTCGACTCAGATTCGTTCAAATACGATCACCTTCATTTAGGATTTTGTTAATATCTCGTAACCCTCTTCCGTAATCGCAATGGTGTGTTCGAAATGCGCACACATTTTACCATCTCTCGTGACTACAGTCCAATCATCCCCCAGCGTCTTCACATGACGAGACCCTGCGTTCACCATTGGCTCAATAGCCAGAACCATACCGGGCTTCAAACGAGGACCTTTGTTCGGTGGACCATAATGAGGAATCTGAGGGGCCTCATGAAGTTCCTGACCTACGCCGTGTCCTACATACTCACGGACGATCGAATAACCTTCCGATTCAGCATATACTTGAATGGCATGGGATATATTTGAAAGGCGCTCACCAGGCTTTGCTTCATCAAGTCCTTTGAATAAGGAAGTCTCGGTGACTTTCAGCAAATCCATAGTTTCATCATCAACGTCCCCCACTGGATACGTCCAAGCGGAGTCCCCGTGATAGCCTTTATATTTAGCACCAATATCGATGCTTATAATATCTCCATCATTTAACACCCGGTCTCCCGGTATTCCATGGACAAGCTCTTCGTTAACAGAAGCGCAAATACTACCACGGAATCCATTATAACCTTTGAAAGATGGGATTGCATCCATACTGCGTATGAATTCATCAGCAATCTTATCCAATTCTCCAGTAGTTATACCTGGTCGAATCGCTTTCTCTAGTTTTTGGTGCGTTAAGGCCACGATGCGGCCAGCTTCACGCATTATTTCTAATTCCCGTGGTGTCTTACAAATAATCATTCTGATAACTCTCCGAGCTTTTTGTCGATGTCGTTAAATACATCATTGATATCTTTGTCACCTTCGAAAGATGCTAAATAGCCTTTTTCACGGTAGAAGTCTAGTAGAGGCTGAGCCTGTTCTACGTTGACTTCCAGTCGAGTTCTTACGGTTTCCGGCTGATCGTCTTCTCGTTGAATCAACTCAGCACCGTCATGGTCGCATTTCCCTTCTTCTTTAGGAGGGTTGAATACGACATGATAAGTTGCACCGCATGTTGGGCAAATGCGTCGTCCAGTCAGGCGCTCCACGAGTTTATCTTTTGGAACATCGATATGAAGGACATAATCTATTGATTCGTCCATATCTCCAAGAAGATTCTCTAGAGCCTCTGCTTGAGCGATTGTTCTCGGGAAACCATCAAGCAAGAAGCCTTTCTCAGTGTCTGGCTTACTTAGACGCTCTCGAACGATTCCGATCGTTACTTCGTCCGGAACCAATTCGCCTTTGTCCATATAAGATTTGGCCTCTTTGCCAAGTGCTGTTCCTTCTTTGATTGCTAGACGGAACATATCTCCAGTTGAGATATGAGGGATGTCGTATTTTTCGACTATCTTCTCTGCCTGAGTACCTTTCCCGGCACCAGGAAGACCCATCAGAATTAAATTCAATGCGTTCCCCTCGCTCTCATGTCATTAGTTTTCACTAATTATTTGATAAAGCCTTTGTAGTGGCGTTTTACTAACTGACTTTCCAGCTGTTTCATCATTTCAAGGGCAACCCCCACCACGATGAGTAAGCTCGTTCCTCCGATTTGAACGGAAGGTGGCAATCCAGCCACATTACCAAGGATCAATGGAAGAATTGCTACAGCTGCCAAGAATAGGGACCCTACGAACGTCAAACGATACATAACACGAGTTAGATACGTTTCTGTGTTCGCTCCTGGACGAATTCCAGGAATGTAGCCGCCTTGCTTCTTCAAGTTCTCTGCCATTTGCTCTGGATTAACCTGAACAAATGTATAGAAATACGTGAAGGCAATAATAAGAGCCACATAGATCACCATTCCAGGCCAGTTTTGATAGTTAAAGATATATTCAATAACAGAGGCTACTGGGCCTTCAAAGAATCCAGCTACAGTTCTCGGTGCGATAATGAATGAAATCGCAAAGATGACTGGAATAACCCCTGCTGCGTTCACTTTAAGCGGTAAGTGAGTAGAGTGCCCACCTACAGGCGAGCGGTTCACTAAACGCTTCGCATACTGGATAGGAATCTTACGAAGGGCTTGTTGGATGAAGATGACACCCACAACAACCGCAACGATTACAAGCAAGATCAGACCAATGATAACTAAGTTGATGAATAGTTGGTCTCCGGCGTCGGAGATATACTGATCATACAACTGGTTCACACCGTTCGGGATCGCTGCTACGATTCCTGCGAAAATGAGAATAGAAATTCCATTTCCGACACCGTGTGCAGTGATTTGCTCACCAAGCCACATTAGGAATGCTGTTCCACCCGTTAAGACAAGCGCAATAGCGGCGAACTTGGCAACGCCAGGGTTCTGGATCAATTGACCTTGCGCCATAGCGTTAAAACCAATGGACATTCCGATCGCTTGGATAAGAGCTAAAACAATCGTTCCATAGCGGGTAAACTGAGCTAATTTTCGACGGCCCACTTCCCCTTGCTTCTTCCATTCCGCAAACTTAGGAACTACATCCATCTGTAACAATTGCATGATGATGGAGGCAGTAATGTAGGGCATGATCCCCATAGCAAAGATGGAGAAGTTCTGTAATGCCCCGCCTCCAAACGTATTCAAGAAACCGAACGCATTCTGTTCATTCATGAATGTGATCGCATCTCGGTTTGTAAAGGGTACAGGGATAAATGTTCCTAAACGGAAAACGACAAGCATCAAAAGAGTGAAGATGATTTTCCGTCGAATATCACCCACGCGCATAAAATTGGAGATTGTCCGGAACATTAAATCACCTCAGTTTGACCGCCCGCTGCTTCGATTGCTTCTTTAGCTGAAGCAGAGAACTTGTGAGCTTTCACTGTAAGTTTCTTTTCGACAGAACCTTTAGCTAGTACTTTGATGCCAGCTTTCTCTTTGCTTACAACACCAGTTTCAAGTAGTAGCTCAGGTGTAACCTCAGTACCCTCTTCGAAACGGTTGAGAGCGTCAAGGTTAACAATCGCAAATTCCTTACGGTGAACGTTAGTGAAACCACGCTTCGGAAGGCGTTGGAATAGTGGCATTTGGCCACCCTCAAAACCTGGACGAGTCTTGCTGCCAGAACGTTGTCCTTGACCTTTGTGACCACGGCCAGATGTCTTACCGTTACCAGTAGCCATACCACGACCTACGCGATTACGCTCTTTACGAGTACCTTTAGCAGGTTTAAGTTCATGCAGTTTCATGCGAGCACCTCCTTATTTGTAATCTTAACTTATACTTCCTTAACCGATACAAGGTGAGATACCTTTTCAGCCATACCTCGGATCGCTGGGTTATCTTCAAGTACGACAGTTTGACGGATCTTCTTCAGACCTAGCGCCTTGACAGTAGAGCGCTGATCTTGCGGTCTACCAATAACACTGCGCGTGAGGGTAATTTCTAACTTTTTAGCCATTGTATTTCCCTCCTTATTTTACAGTTCTTCGACAGTCTTCCCACGAAGTTTTGCAACGTCTTCAGCGCGCTTAAGCTCGCTAAGTCCAGTTAGTGTCGCACGTACCATGTTAATTGGTGTGTTTGAACCAAGTGACTTAGATAGAATGTCTTGAACACCTGCAAGCTCAAGTACCGCACGGACAGGTCCACCTGCGATAACTCCAGTACCTTCAGCAGCTGGTTTCATCAGGATGTTACCCGCACCGAAACGACCGTTGATTTCGTGTGGGATCGTCGTACCTTTAACAGGTACTGTGATTAGATTTTTCTTCGCATCATCAATAGCCTTTTTGATAGCTTCTGGGACCTCTTGGGCTTTCCCTGTACCGAAGCCAACATGACCATTTTTATCTCCTACTACAACCAATGCAGCAAAACGGAAACGACGTCCACCTTTAACTACTTTTGCAACACGGTTGATCGTAACTACGCGTTCTTCAAGATCTAGTTTGTTAGGGTCGATGTTTGTATTCATTTATGTCCCTCCTTTAACGATTAAAATTCCAGGCCGGCTTCGCGAGCCGCTTCTGCTAGGGCTTCTACACGTCCATGATACAAGTAACCACCGCGGTCGAATACAACAACTTTATATCCGTTGTCGATTGCACGCTTAGCTACCATCTCACCGACTTTTTGAGCTGCTTCAACGTTACCAGTTACATCAAGATCGAAACCGTTGTCGACTGTAGATGCGCTAGCCACTGTTACTTGGCTTTCATCATCGATAAGTTGAGCGTAAATGTGTTTGTTAGAGCGATATACGTTCAAACGTGGACGTTCAGCTGTGCCGAAGACGTTTTTACGAACACGTGCATGACGCTTTTTACGCACGACATTTTTATCTGCCTTACTAATCATTCGGGTCACTCCTTTCTTATACATTACCTAAGCCTTACTTAGCTGTTTTACCTTCTTTTCTGCGTACATGTTCGTTCTCGTAACGAATTCCTTTACCTTTATAAGGCTCTGGAGGACGAATCGCGCGAATGTTAGCAGCTACTGCGCCAACAAGCTCTTTATCGATTCCTTTAACCGTTACTTTTGTTTGGGTAGGAACTTCGATTTCGATACCTTCGCGTTTTTCTACCTCTACAGGGTGGGAGTAACCAGCGTTGATGACAACTTGGTCTCCTTGTTTTTGAGCACGGTAACCTACACCGATGATTTCAAGGCTCTTCTCATAACCTTTAGTAACACCTTCAACCATGTTACCGATCAGGCTGCGGGTAGTACCATGAAGAGCACGGTGTTCTTTATGGTCACTAGGGCGAGCGACGGAAAGAACGTTGTCTTCAATTGTCACCGTAATGTCCTGGTGGAACTCACGAGTAAGTTCACCTTTAGGACCTTTTACTGTGATTGTATTGTTATCCTGAACGATTTCAACACCTTCAGGAATTTCAAGTGATTTTAATCCTACGCGAGACATATTGTTGCACCTCCTGTCTTATCTGTTTTATTACCAGATGTAAGCTAGAACTTCGCCACCGATGGCTTGTTCGCGAGCTTCTTTATCTGTTAGTACACCTTTTGATGTGGATACGACTGCTACACCAAGACCGTTAAGAACTTTAGGAAGTTCTTCAGCTTTAGCGTAAACACGTAGACCAGGCTTACTGATACGTTTCACACCAGTGATTACACGCTCGTTGCTTTGTCCGTACTTAAGGAAGATGCGAAGGACACCTTGTTTGCTGTCTTCAACAAATTCATAATCACGTACAAAACCTTCACGCTTAAGGATATCAGCGATTTCTTTCTTTACGTTGGAAGCTGGAAGCTCAAGCTTCTCGTGACGCACCATGTTAGCGTTACGAATACGCGTTAGCATATCTGCAATTGGATCTGTCATTGTCATAACTCATTTACCTCCTTCCCTAAATCGGGTTTACCAGCTGGCTTTTTTGACACCAGGGATTTGTCCTTTATATGCAAGTTCACGGAAACAAATACGGCAAAGCTTAAACTTACGAAGTACAGAGTGTGGACGTCCGCAACGTTCACAGCGTGTATATTCACGTACTTGGTACTTCTGTTTACGCTTCTGTTTCGCGACCATTGATTTTTTAGCCACTATTTTCCCTCCTTATCGTTAGCTCATTATTTTTGGAACGGCATACCGAATTGAGCTAATAGTTCACGGGATTCTTCGTCAGAGTCAGCAGTAGTAACGATGACGATATCCATACCACGTACTTTATTTACTTTATCGTAATCAATCTCTGGGAAAATCAATTGTTCTTTTACACCTAGCGTGTAGTTTCCACGGCCATCAAAAGCTTTCTTAGAGATACCACGGAAGTCGCGTACACGCGGAAGGGATACAGCGATCAGTTTCTGGAAGAATTCGTACATGCGCTCACCACGAAGGGTAACCTTCGCACCGATTGGCATGCCTTCACGTAGACGGAAACCTGCGATAGATTTCTTCGCTTTCGTGATCATTGGCTTCTGACCAGTAATCATTGTTAGTTCTTCTACTGCTGTGTCTAGTGCTTTCGCGTTTTGAACAGCGTCACCTACACCCATGTTGACAACGATTTTCTCAACTTTAGGTGTTTGCATGATTGAATCATAGTTGAATTTGTTCATCAAAGAAGGAACAATTTCTTCTTGATATTGTTTCTTTAGTTCGTTCATCGTGTGGCCCTCCTTTCATCTATGGGTTATTTGTCTAGTGCTTCACCAGATTTTTTCGCGATACGAACTTTCTTGTCGCCCTCAACTTTGTACCCAACACGTGTTGGTTCACCAGTTTTCGGGTCAATTGGCATTACGTTAGAAACGTGAATCGCAGCTTCTTGTGTTAGGATTCCACCTTGTGGGTTCTCCTGAGAAGGTTTCGAGTGCTTTTTCACTTCGTTGACACCTTCAACAAGAACACGATCGTTCTTTGGATAAGCTTCAAGGACTGTTCCTTGTTTGCCTTTATCCTTACCAGTAATAACCATTACTTTGTCACCTTTTTTTACGTGCATTCTTCGCGCACCTCCTTGACAAGGCATTTTCAATTCGAAATTACAATACTTCTGGAGCTAGAGAAACGATCTTCATGAACTTAGCTTCACGAAGTTCACGAGCTACCGGTCCAAAGATACGAGTACCGCGTGGTCCTTTATCATCACGGATGATTACGGCTGCGTTCTCATCAAAACGGATATAAGAACCATCTTTGCGGCGCATACCGCTCTTAGAACGTACGATAACGGCTTTTACTACTTCACCTTTTTTAACAACGCCCCCTGGTGTTGCCTGTTTCACTGTCGCAGTGATGACATCACCAATGTTCGCAGTCTTACGGCCTGATCCACCCAAGACTTTGATCGTTTGGATTTCACGGGCACCAGAGTTATCTGCAACTTTCAGACGACTTTCCTGTTGAATCATACCATGTAACCTCCCTTCGGAATCAATCCGAGCGAACTTGAATTAGATAATAACAGACTCTTCAACAACTTCGATAAGACGGAAACGTTTAGACGCTGATAGCGGACGAGTTTCCATGATGCTTACGATGTCACCATTTTTAGCTTGGTTGTTTTCGTCATGTGCTTTGAACTTTTTAGAGTACTTTACACGCTTGCCGTAAAGCTTGTGGAACTTATAAGTTTCTACTAAAACGGTAATTGTTTTGTCCATTTTGTCGGATACAACGCGTCCAGTATAAACCTTACGATTATTACGTTCAGTCATGTGAGGGTGACCTCCTCTCATCTATTAGTTATTTACACCTAGCTCACGTTCACGAGCAACAGTTTTCATACGTGCGATAGACTTGCGAACTTCGCGAATACGCGCTGTGTTCTCAAGTTGACCTGTTGCCAGTTGGAAACGTAGGTTAAAAAGCTCTTCTTTAAGAGATTTTACTTTTTGTTCAATTTCGGCAGTGGTTAATTCACGGATTTCATTAGCCTTCATTGATTTCACCACCAATTTCTTCACGTTTTACGAATTTCGTACGGATCGGCAGTTTGTGAGAAGCAAGACGCAATGCTTCGCGCGCAACCTCTTCAGATACACCTGCGATCTCGAACATGATTTTCCCTGGTTTCACAACAGCTACGAAACCTTCTGGAGCACCTTTACCGGAACCCATACGTACTTCTAGGGGCTTAGCAGTATAAGGCTTGTCAGGGAAGATTTTAATCCAGACTTTACCGCCACGTTTCATATAACGAGTCATCGCGATACGCGCTGCCTCGATTTGACGGGCTGTAATCCATGCTGGGTCGATTGCTTGCAATCCATACTCACCGAAAGCTACTTCAGTGCCGCCTTTAGCGCGACCTTTTAAGCTAGTACGGTGTTGACGACGATACTTAACACGTTTTGGCATTAACATAATGCTGTTCCCCCTTCCTTACTTGTTTGTTTTAGTTGGAAGGACTTCACCACGGTAGATCCACACTTTGACACCAAGCTTACCGTAAGTTGTGTCTGCTTCTGCAGTTCCGTAGTCGATGTCTGCACGAAGTGTGTGAAGTGGTACAGTTCCTTCACTATAAGATTCTGCACGAGCGATGTCCGCGCCACCTAGACGACCAGATACTTGTGTTTTAATACCTTTCGCCCCTGCGCGCATTGCACGTTGGATTGTTTGTTTCTGAGCACGACGGAAAGATACACGGTTTTCCAATTGACGTGCGATATTGTCAGCTACAAGTGTAGCATCTAGATCTGGCTTCTTCACTTCAACGATGTTGATGTGAACTCGTTTACCAGTGAGTTGGTTTAGATTTTTGCGAAGTGCTTCCACTTCAGAACCGCCTTTACCGATAACCATTCCAGGCTTAGCAGTATGCACTGTAATGTTTACGCGGTTCGCTGCGCGTTCGATTTCAACAGTAGAAAGAGCAGCGTCTTTTAGGCGAGTTTCAACATATTCACGAATCTCAATGTCTTCATGTAACAAGTCTGCGTAGTCTTTGCCAGCGTACCACTTGGATTCCCAATCGCGGATGACGCCGATACGAAGACCTACTGGATTAATTTTTTGACCCACTGATTATCCCTCCTTTTTTTCTGATACGACCACTGTGATGTGGCTTGTGCGTTTGTTGATTTGGCTTGCGCGGCCCATTGCACGAGGGCGGAAACGTTTAAGTGTTACCCCTTCGTTTACAAACGCTTCGGAAACGTATAGGTTTTCCGGGTCCATTTCATAATTGTGTTCTGCGTTAGCAATCGCAGAGTTAAGAACTTTCTCAACTACTGGAGATGCGCCACGGTTTTTAAGACGTAACGTCGCTAGCGCTTCACCTACATCTTTTCCTCGAATCAAATCAATAACTAGACGAGCTTTACGAGGAGCGATACGAACGGTTTTAGCAACTGCTTTAGCTTGCATTAGAGTGCCTCCTCTCTAGATTAGCGTTTTGTTTTCTTGTCGTCGCCAGAGTGTCCCTTGAACGTACGGGATGGCGCGAATTCACCTAGTTTATGACCAACCATGTCTTCAGTGACATATACTGGTACGTGTTTACGTCCGTCATAAACAGCGATTGTGTGTCCAACAAAGTTTGGGAAGATTGTAGAACGACGAGACCAAGTTTTCACAACCTGATGCTTATTGTCTTCGTTCAGCTTCTCAACTTTTTTCATTAAATGATCATCTACAAAAGGTCCCTTTTTTAGGCTGCGGCCCATGAATAAACCTCCCTTCGCGATTGAGAGACGGGTAATAACGCCCGTCTTACAACCCCGTTATTTTTTACCGCGACGTCGTACGATATATTTATCAGACGGCTTGTTGCGTTTTCTTGTCTTGTAACCAAGTGTTGGTTTACCCCATGGAGATACTGGAGAAGGCATACCGATTGGCGCGCGTCCTTCACCACCACCGTGTGGGTGATCGCTAGGGTTCATTACAGAACCACGTACTGTTGGGCGCTTACCTTGCCAACGAGAACGTCCAGCTTTACCTACGCTGATTAGTTCGTGCTGAAGGTTACCGACTTGACCGATTGTCGCACGGCAAGTGCTTAGTACTAGACGAACTTCACCAGATGTAAGGCGTACTAGAGTGTATTTTTCTTCACGACCAAGGATTTGTGCAGATGCACCAGCGGAACGTACTAGCTGTCCACCGCGCCCTGGTTTTAATTCAACGTTGTGTACAGTTGTACCAACTGGGATGTCTTTAAGTGCAAGTGCGTTACCTGGTTTGATATCTGCACCTTCACCAGAAATGATTTCTGTGCCAACCTTAACACCTTTCGGAGCTAGGATGTAGCGTTTTTCACCATCAACATAGTTGATTAGTGCAATGTTAGCGGTACGGTTTGGATCGTATTCGATCGTAGCAACGCGTCCTGGTATACCATCTTTGTCACGCTTGAAGTCGATGATACGGTATTTGCGCTTGTGACCGCCGCCCTGATGACGAACCGTAAGTTTACCTTGGTTGTTACGTCCACCGCGTTTGTGTAGTGGAGCGACCAGGGAACTTTCCGGCTTATCAGTAGTGATTTCAGCAAAATCAGATACTGTCATGTGTCGACGACCGTTTGTAATAGGTCGAAACTTTTTAATCGCCATCTCAATTTCCCTCCTTCTTGAATAAGTGGTTTATTTTATACTTCGAAGAATTCTAGTTCTTCACTGTCTTCTGTAAGCTTAACAATTGCTTTCTTACGATCAGAACGGTAGCCGCCGTAACGACCCATACGCTTGAATTTACCTTTAAGGTTCATCGTGTTAACAGACTCAACGCTTACGCCGAAGATTTCTTCAACAGCATTTTTGATTTCTGTTTTGTTAGCTTTAGGGCTAACTTCAAACGTATATTTCTTTTCTCCCATAAGATCAGCAGAATGTTCAGTAATGACAGGGCGCTTTACGATATCGCGTGGTTCTTTCATTATGAGAGCACCTCCCCTGCTTTTTCAGCTGCTTCCTTCGTTAGGATCAGCTTGTCATGCGTTAGTAAATCTAACACACTAACTTCTTCTACAGATAGTGCTTTAACTGTAGGGATGTTGTTAGATGAAAGAGTTACATTCTCATCTTTATCAGCTGTTACGATCAATGCCTTTTCGTTGACATCTAACGCGCTTAGCATGCTTACAACTTCTTTTGTTTTTGGTGCATCAAGAGAAAGATCTTCAAGAACGATGATGTTCTCTTCTTTCACTTTAGAAGAATAAGCAGACTGAAGTGCTAGACGACGTACCTTCTTAGGCATTGAGTAGCTGTAGCTGCGTGGTGTTGGACCGAATACAGTTCCACCGCCAACCCATTGAGGTGAACGGATGGACCCTTGACGTGCACGGCCAGTACCTTTTTGGCGCCATGGCTTGCGTCCACCGCCACTAACTTCAGAACGTCCTTTTACTTTGTGTGTGCCTTGGCGAAGATTCGCGCGTTGCATCACAACTGTTTCGTGTAGTACATGAGTATTAGGTTCGATACCAAAAACGGCTTCGTTCAATTCGATATCACCGACATTAGAGCCGCTTTGGTTTAATAGTGCTACTTTAGGCATGACATATCCTCCCTTCCTTTATTTATTTGCTAGCCTTAACTGCACTAGTGATTTTAACGTAAGACTTTTTCGCGCCTGGTACGTTACCTTTGATCAATAGCAAGTTGCGCTCAGCGTCCACTTTAACTACCTCAAGGTTTTGAAGAGTTACTGTGTCGCCACCCATTTGTCCGGCAAGTTTCTTACCTTTGTGAACTTTAGCTGGGTCGGCACCTTGTCCCATTGAACCAGAACGACGTTGGAAACGAGAACCGTGAGTTTTAGGTCCAGTTGATTGGTTGTGGCGCTTGATAGCACCCTGGAATCCTTTACCCTTAGAAGTTCCTGTTACGTCGATTGTTTCACCAGCTTCAAAAATATCTACTTTAACCTCTTGACCTAGTTCGTAGTCGTCAAGGTTAGTAGTACGGAATTCACGAATGTAGCGCTTAGGTGAAGTGCTTGCTTTTTCAGCGTGACCTTTTTCAGGTTTGTTTTGACGGTTTGGCTTCTGATCAGCGAATCCAAGTTGAAGGGCAGCGTAACCATCGTTTTCTTCTGTTTTCTTCTGAAGAACAACGTTCGGTTCAGCTTCTACAACTGTTACTGGAATCAATTCTCCGTTTTCAGAGAAGATCTGAGTCATACCGATTTTACGTCCTAAGATTCCTTTCGTCATCCGTTACACCTCCTATTATTGTACATTTAGATTTATAGTTTAATTTCGATATCCACACCAGATGGTAGATCCAAACGCATTAGTGAATCAACAGTCTGTGGTGTTGGATTAACAATGTCGATAAGACGTTTGTGTGTGCGCATTTCGAACTGCTCACGAGCATCTTTATACTTGTGAGTTGCACGAAGTACTGTGTAGATGGAACGTTCTGTCGGAAGTGGGATTGGACCACTTACGTTAGCTCCAGAGCGTTTCGCTGTGTCTACGATTTTCTCAGCGGACTGATCAAGTACTCTGTGATCATACGCTTTTAAACGAATACGAATTTTTTCTTTTGCCATTATTTTCCCTCCTTCTTCGCCCATTTTAGAAATAGACATTCTCCGCGAAAAAACTTGACTCACTAGCCATGGCAAAGGGGCCGGGTGTGTCAACAACCTTTCGCTTCATCGCCTTTTATGACCAACATTATTCATTATATAGAAGAAAGTCGGTCAATGCAAGGATTTATCCATAAAAATTTGTTTTATGAACACATCGATTTATTATACTAGTTTTTCTTTCGAATTTCAATGTTTCCTTGCTTTTCTTTTCTAATTCCGACGCTTTGTTCACTTTTCCTATTGAAACAAATATGCTCGTTCTTTTCAACAGGTACAGCACATAAAATGTGCTAAAGTATAACATCTGCGATCTGTTACTTCTATATACAAATAAAAAAGGCAGCAGGATGACCTGCTGCCTTTCGTGTTATTAACTGAAATTACTTAGTGATTTCAGAAACAACACCAGAACCTACTGTACGTCCACCTTCACGGATAGAGAAACGAGTTCCGTCCTCGATCGCGATTGGGGAAATAAGTTCAACTGTCATTTCAACGTTATCTCCAGGCATAACCATTTCTACGCCTTCTGGAAGTTGAATAACACCAGTTACGTCCGTAGTACGGAAGTAGAACTGTGGGCGGTAGTTAGAGAAGAATGGAGTGTGACGTCCACCTTCGTCTTTAGATAGTACATAAACTTCTGATTTGAAGTTAGTGTGTGGTGTGATTGAACCAGGCTTAGCTAGTACTTGACCACGGTTGATGTCTTCACGGTTAACACCACGAAGAAGTGCACCAATGTTGTCACCAGCTTCAGCGTAATCTAGAAGCTTACGGAACATTTCAACACCAGTTACTGTAGTCTTGAATGCGTCTTCGTTAAGACCGATGATTTCGATTTCGTCACCGACTTTAACTTGTCCACGCTCAACACGACCAGTTGCAACAGTACCACGGCCAGTGATAGAGAATACGTCCTCTACTGGCATCATGAATGGCTTGTCAGTGTCACGGTCTGGAGTTGGGATGTGGTTGTCAACTTGCTCCATAAGATCGAAGATAGCTTGCTCGTACTTCTCTTCACCTTCAAGAGCTTTAAGAGCAGAACCAGATACTACTGGAGTTTCGTCACCATCGAAGTCGTACTCAGAAAGAAGGTCACGTACTTCCATTTCAACTAGTTCAAGTAGCTCTTCGTCGTCTACCATGTCAACTTTGTTCAAGAATACAACGATAGCTGGAACACCTACGTTTTTAGAAAGTAGGATGTGCTCACGAGTTTGTGGCATTGGACCGTCAGCTGCAGATACAACTAGGATCGCGCCGTCCATTTGAGCAGCACCAGTGATCATGTTCTTAACGTAGTCAGCGTGACCTGGGCAGTCAACGTGTGCATAGTGACGAGTTTCTGTTTCGTACTCAACGTGTGCAGTGGAGATTGTGATTCCACGCTCACGCTCTTCTGGAGCACCGTCGATCATGTCGTATGCCATTGCTTCACCAGAACCAGATTTCTTGTGAAGAACTGTAGTGATAGCTGCAGTTAGAGTTGTTTTACCGTGGTCAACGTGGCCGATTGTACCAATGTTGACGTGGGACTTGGACCGGTCAAATTTTTCTTTTGCCATTGTATATTTCCTCCTTTAAATGAGTAGCTTTTTATAGTTATTTATTTGCAGCTTAGAAGTAAGAAACTTACTCCTAAGCTTACAATACAAGTTATACGTTAACTCGTGAAAAAAATCAATTATTCACCAGCATTTTTCTTGATGATTTCTTCAGAAATGCTCTTCGGTACTTCTTCGTAGTGATCGAAGTGCATAGTGTACGTTCCGCGACCTTGTGTGTTAGAACGTAGGGCTGTTGCGTAACCGAACATTTCTGCAAGTGGAACAAATGCTTTAACAACCTGAGCATTACCACGAGTTTCCATACCTTCAACACGTCCACGACGGGAAGTTACGTCACCCATGATGTCACCCATGTATTCTTCTGGAATGACTACTTCAACTTTCATCATTGGCTCAAGAAGAACTGGTTTACATTTGTTTTTCGCCTCTTTAAGTGCCATAGAAGCAGCTACTTTAAAGGCCATTTCGTTGGAGTCGACATCGTGGTAAGAACCATCGTAAAGTGTAGCTTTAATGTCTACCATAGGGTAGCCAGCAAGTACACCGTTCTCAAGTGATTCTTTAATACCCTGCTCTACAGAAGGGATATATTCACGTGGTACAACACCACCAACGATTTTGTTTACGAATTCGAATCCAGCACCTTCGTCGTTTGGCTCGAACTCAACCCAAACGTGACCGAATTGTCCACGACCACCAGATTGACGTACGAACTTACCTTCAACTTGTGCACTAGCACGGAAAGTCTCACGGTAAGAAACTTGTGGAGCACCGATATTCGCTTCAACTTTAAACTCACGACGCAGGCGGTCAACGATGATGTCTAGGTGAAGCTCACCCATACCAGCGATGATTGTTTGACCTGTTTCAACGTTTGTTTCAGTTTGGAATGTCGGATCTTCTTCAGCAAGTTTACCAAGTGCGATAGACATCTTGTCTTGGTCCGCTTTGGACTTCGGCTCGATGGCTACGGAGATAACTGGCTCAGGGAATTCCATAGACTCAAGGATAACAAGGCTCTTCTCGTCACACAATGTGTCACCAGTACCAGTGTCCTTAAGACCTACAGCACCTGCGATGTCACCCGCATATACAGTGGAGATCTCTTCACGAGAGTTAGCGTGCATCTGTAGGATACGACCTACACGCTCACGCTTGTCTTTCGTAGAGTTTCTCACGTAAGAACCAGCGGATAGTGTACCAGAGTAAACACGGAAGAATGTTAGTTTACCAACATAAGGGTCTGTAGCAACTTTAAATGCCAATGCAGAGAATGGCTCGTTGTCATCAGCCTTACGAACAACTTCTTCATCCGTTTGTGGTACGTGACCTTCAATTGGTGGTACATCTAGTGGAGATGGAAGATAATCAATAACTCCATCAATTAGAAGTTGTACACCTTTGTTCTTGAAGGCAGAACCACAGAATACTGGATAGAAATCAACGCCTAGTGTAGCTGTACGAATTGCAGCTTTCAACTGATCGTTTGTGATTTCTTCTCCTTCAAGGTACTGCATCATCAAGTCTTCATCAAGTTCCGCTACAGCTTCAACAAGCTTACCGCGGTACTCTTCGGCTTGATCTTTGTAATCATCAGGAATAGGGCGTGCTTCAGCACGTGTACCCAAGTCATCCATGTAGTAGTAAGCTTCCATTGTTACAAGATCGATGATTCCTTCGAAATCATCTTCTGCACCAATAGGAAGTTGAACAGCGGCTGCATTTGCACCTAGACGCTCTTTAAGAGTGCCAAGAGAGTAAATGAAGTTTGCGCCGATTTTGTCCATCTTGTTTACGAAAACAATACGTGGTACACCGTATGTTGTAGCTTGGCGCCAAACTGTTTCAGTTTGAGGCTCAACACCAGACTGTGCGTCTAGTACAGCTACTGAACCGTCAAGTACACGCAGAGAACGTTCAACCTCTACTGTGAAGTCTACGTGTCCTGGTGTATCAATGATGTTGATACGGTGACCTTTCCATTGAGCAGTTGTCGCAGCGGAAGTGATTGTGATTCCGCGCTCTTGTTCCTGCTCCATCCAGTCCATTTGGGAAGCTCCTTCGTGAGTTTCGCCAATTTTGTGGATACGACCTGTATAGAAAAGAATACGCTCTGTTGCTGTTGTTTTACCAGCATCAATGTGAGCCATAATCCCGATATTCCGGGTCTTTTCCAAGGTGAACTCTCTAGCCATGGAATTTGCTCCTTCCTGATTGAAGTTATATTTAATGAGTGATTACCAACGATAGTGAGCGAATGCTTTGTTCGCTTCCGCCATCTTGTGCATTTCCTCACGGCGCTTAACAGACGCACCTGTGTTGTTTGCTGCATCTAGAATTTCGTTAGCTAGACGCTCTTCCATTGTTTTCTCACCGCGAAGACGCGCGTAGTTAACAATGAAACGCAAACCTAGAGCCTGGCGACGTTCTGGACGAACCTCAACAGGTACCTGATAGTTGGAACCACCTACACGGCGTGCGCGTACCTCCAAAACAGGCATTACGTTTTTCATAGCTTGATCAAATGATTCCATAGCGTCGTTTCCGCTACGCTCTTGAACAAGTTCAAACGCTTTATAAAGAATCTTCTGAGCTTTACCGCGCTGACCATCAATCATGATTTGGTTGATCAAACGAGTAACAAGCTTAGAGTTATACATCGGATCTGGTAATACATCACGTTTTGCTACTGGACCTTTACGTGGCATTGGATAGCCTCCCTTCGTCTCTTGTTGTATTTAATCGATAGAAAGTCTATCGTTTATTTTTTAGCTTTTGGCTTTTTAGTACCGTATTTAGAACGGCCTTGCATACGTCCTTCTACGCTAGCTGTATCAAGCGCACCACGAACTACTGTGTAACGTACACCTGGTAAGTCTTTAACCTTACCACCACGGATTAGTACAACACTGTGCTCTTGAAGGTTGTGGCCAATACCAGGGATATAAGCGTTAACCTCAAGTTGGTTCGTCAAACGAACACGAGCATATTTACGAAGAGCGGAGTTAGGCTTCTTCGGAGTCATTGTACCAACACGAGTACAAACACCACGTTTTTGTGGAGAGTTCTCGTTAGTCATACGTTTCTTGTAACTGTTGTAACCTTTGTTCAACGCTGGAGCCGTAGCCTTTCTAGACTTGGCAACACGTCCTTTACGAACTAATTGGTTAATAGTAGGCATGTTTGTGTCCTCCCTTCCATCATTTCTTAATACCACACATCCAGGTGGTTCATAAAAAGGCAAAAAACAAAGCTTTCGCGATAAACGCCAAAACTTTATTGCTTTATAGCTACTGTAGCAGCGCCAACATCGATACCGCAGGCTTGACCCAGCTCCTCCATCGAAGGAACTTTTGTATGCGGTATGTTCAATCGCTCGGCTAACTGAACTACCTTTGCCGTCATCGACTGATCTGCATCGTCAGCCGTTATGACCTCATTCACTTCACCATTTTTCATGGCTTTTAGTGTTTGTTTGGTCCCGATTACTATCTCTGATTTAGCCTGTGCTACTTTTTCATAAGACATCTTTCGTATCCTCCAAAGTAACAAGGATAAATGGAAGCACCTTGATTATATTATCACTACCCAAAATGCATGTCAACTGCATTTTGGGTAGATTTATGATTTTCTATCAAGCTTTCTTCGCTAGTAGCAAAGTGGTTCTGCTTCTTGAACGTTTACCCATTGTTAAAACTGAAATCTGTACTGCTTATGGTTGTGTGACTTCTTCTGGCTGTTCGCCAACCGTTTGGTTCGCTTCTGATTGAGCCTGAATCTTACGATATCGGGTCATACCAGTACCAGCCGGAACAAGTTTACCAATAATAACGTTCTCTTTCAAGCCGAGTAGCTCATCGCGCTTACCTTTAATTGCAGCATCTGTAAGGACACGAGTTGTTTCCTGGAAGGATGCAGCGGATAGGAAGCTGTCTGTTTCAAGAGACGCTTTCGTAATACCAAGGATGACTGGACGTCCAACTGCTGGTTGTCCACCTTCCATAAGTGCTTTTTGGTTCGCTTCTTTGAATTGGTGAATTTCAAGAAGGGATCCTGGTAGTACATCAGTATCACCAGAGTCAAGCACACGGATCTTACGAAGCATTTGACGAACCATGACTTCGACGTGTTTATCTGAAATTTCAACACCTTGCATACGATATACTTTCTGTACTTCTTTAAGAAGGTACTCTTGTACACCGTCGAGACCTTGAATTGTCAGTAGTTCTTTCGGATCGATTGAACCTTCTGTCAATGGATCACCGGCATTCACTTTATCACCGATGGCAGCTTTCATACGAGCGCCATATGGTGCTGTGTAAGAACGGGATTCGACAGAACCTTGAACGACAATTTCAAGTTTCTCTTTCACTTCATTGACTTCTTCTACAACACCGTCAATTTCCGTGATGACCGCTTGTCCTTTAGGGTTACGGGCTTCTACGATCTCTTGGATACGTGGAAGACCTTGCGTGATATCGTCTCCGGCTACCCCGCCTGTGTGGAAGGTACGCATAGTAAGCTGTGTACCTGGCTCACCGATGGATTGCGCGGCGATGATTCCAACTGCTTCCCCAACTTCGACTTCTTCACCTGTTGCAAGGTTACGTCCATAACACTTCTTACATACACCGTGCTTGGTGTTACAAGTGAAGGCAGAACGGATTGTGACTCTTTCAACGCCAGCTTCAACAATTTGTCTAGCTGCGTCTTCTGAAATCACTTCATTGCGGGATGCAAGAAGTTCGCCAGTCTCTGGATGTGTCACTTTCTGGTAAGCTGTACGACCAATCAGACGGTCGAATAGAGGTTCGATAACCTCGCTACCTTCTGTGATGGAATGAACAGTGAGACCTCGGTCGGTTCCACAGTCATCTTCACGTACGATCACATCTTGAGCTACGTCTACTAGACGACGAGTCAAGTAACCAGAGTCGGCTGTCTTAAGGGCTGTATCGGCAAGACCTTTACGAGCACCGTGAGTCGAGATGAAGTATTCAAGTACCGTTAGACCTTCACGGAAGCTTGACTTGATCGGTAGTTCAATGATTCGTCCAGCCGGGTTGGCCATCAGACCACGCATACCAGCTAACTGTGTAAAGTTAGATGCGTTACCACGGGCACCGGAATCACTCATCATGAAGATTGGGTTAGTCGGGTCTAAGGATTTCATCAGACGGTTCTGAATGTCGTCTTTAGCCGTTGACCAAATTTCAATAACGCGATCATAGCGTTCTTCATCTGTAATCAAACCACGACGGAACTGCTTAAGGACTTTGTCGACTTTCGTCTGAGCTTCATCAAGGATTTCCTGCTTCTCAGGAAGTACGACGACGTCAGATACACCGACAGTAATACCCGCCTTAGTTGAATAAGCAAATCCTAGGTCCTTCATACGGTCTAGCATTTTAGACGTTTCACTAATGGAGAAGCGTTTGAACACTTCAGCGATAATGTCGCCTAAGATGCCTTTCTTGAATGGTGATACTTCCTCGCGCTTGGTAATTTCCTCGCGGATATTTGTTCCATTCGGTACAAAGTAATGATCCGGCGTTTTGACTTCAAGGTTCTCTTGAGTCGGTTCGTTAATATATGGGAACGAATTAGGCAGCATCTCATTGAAGATAAGCTTCCCTACTGTTGTAAGAAGTAGCTGCTGCTTCTGTTCTTCTGTAAATGTTTCATTGTTCAGGGAACTAGCTTGTACAGCTACACGAGTGTGCAAGTGTACGTAACCATTCTGATAAGCCATAAGTGCCTCGTTCAAGTCTTTGAAGGACATTCCTTCTCCGACAGCTCCGGTACGTTCTAGCGTCAAGTAATAGTTACCTAGTACCATATCCTGTGATGGCGTAACAACTGGTTTACCATCTTTAGGGTTCAAGATGTTTTGAGCGGCAAGCATAAGAATGCGAGCTTCTGCTTGTGCTTCAGAAGACAATGGTACGTGTACGGCCATTTGGTCACCGTCAAAGTCGGCGTTGTATGCAGTACATACTAGCGGGTGCAGACGGATTGCACGACCTTCTACCAATGTCGGTTCGAACGCCTGGATACCTAAACGGTGCAGTGTTGGTGCACGGTTAAGAAGTACAGGGTGTTCTTTGATAACGTCCTCAAGAACGTCCCACACTTCATCGTGTACGCGTTCGATCTTACGTTTAGCGGACTTGATGTTGTGCGCTAGTCCACGGGATACAAGTTCCTTCATAACGAATGGCTTGAACAACTCAAGTGCCATTTCTTTCGGTAATCCGCATTGGTACATCTTCAAGGATGGACCAACAACGATAACGGAACGACCGGAATAGTCGACACGCTTACCTAGAAGGTTCTGACGGAAACGTCCTTGCTTACCTTTCAGCATGTGAGAAAGGGACTTCAACGGACGGTTTCCTGGTCCTGTTACAGGGCGGCCACGACGACCGTTGTCAATTAGGGCATCTACAGCTTCTTGAAGCATACGCTTCTCGTTTTGAACGATGATCGTAGGTGCACCAAGGTCCAACAATCGCTTCAAGCGGTTGTTACGGTTGATGACACGACGGTAAAGGTCGTTCAAATCGGAAGTTGCAAAACGTCCACCATCCAGCTGCACCATTGGGCGAAGTTCTGGAGGAATGACAGGTAGCACATCAAGAATCATCCAAGAAGGGTCGTTTCCAGAGTTACGGAAGGACTCTAGAACTTCAAGGCGCTTGATTGCACGAGTACGACGCTGACCTTGCGCTGTTTTCAATTCTTCTTTAAGTGTATCAACCTCACCATCGAGGTCGATATCAAATAGCAACTTACGGATTGCCTCAGCACCCATTGCTGCTTGGAAGCCTTGACCGAATTTCTCACGGTAAGAGCGGTATTCTTTCTCAGAAAGAAGCTGCTTCTTCTCAAGCGCTGTTTCGCCTGGGTCTGTAACAATGTACGCTGCAAAATAAATGACTTCTTCCAAGGCACGCGGAGACATGTCAAGAACAAGACCCATACGGCTTGGAATGCCTTTGAAGTACCAGATGTGAGAGACAGGGGCAGCTAGTTCTAAGTGCCCCATACGCTCACGACGGACTTTCGCCTTCGTTACTTCAACACCACAACGGTCACAAACGACGCCCTTATAACGGACGCGTTTGTATTTACCACAGTGACATTCCCAGTCCTTTTGAGGACCGAAAATACGTTCACAGAATAAGCCATCTTTTTCTGGTTTAAGAGTACGATAGTTGATCGTTTCCGGCTTTTTGACCTCACCATAAGACCAAGAGCGAATCTTGTCCGGTGAAGCTAAACCAATTTTCATATACTCAAAATTATTTACATCTAGCAAGGGGCCTACCTCCCTTTCAGTATCCGGGTTTTACCCTAAGCTCCGAACTAAAAAGATCGTTCGACAGTTCTTTAGATTAGTCGTCTAGGTTCAGATTCTCTGATTCTTTCGTTTGATCTTCTTCGATATCGCGCATTTCGATTTCTTCTTCATCGCCAGACAGAATCTTCACGTCCATTCCAAGACTTTGAAGTTCTTTGATAAGAACTTTGAAGGATTCCGGTACGCCTGGCTCAGGGACGTTGTCGCCTTTAACGATCGCTTCATACGTCTTCACACGACCTACAACGTCATCTGATTTAACCGTAAGAATCTCTTGAAGTGTATAAGCGGCACCATATGCTTCAAGTGCCCATACCTCCATCTCACCGAAACGCTGTCCACCGAATTGTGCTTTACCACCAAGCGGCTGTTGCGTTACTAGAGAATATGGTCCAGTAGAACGGGCGTGCAGCTTATCGTCAACCATGTGCGCCAGTTTAATCATATACATGACTCCGACTGATACACGGTTGTCGAACGGCTCGCCTGTACGACCATCGTAAAGAATTGTCTTCGCATCACGGGCCATGCCTGCTTCTTCTAGTGTCTCCCATACGTCTTCCTCACGAGCTCCATCGAATACTGGTGTCGCTACGCGTTCGCCAAGAAGGCGGGCAGCCATACCCAAGTGCAATTCGAGCACTTGTCCGATGTTCATACGTGATGGTACACCTAGTGGGTTCAACATGATATCAACAGGTGTTCCGTCTGGTAAGAATGGCATATCTTCTTCTGGAAGGATCTTCGAGATTACACCTTTGTTACCGTGACGTCCGGCCATCTTATCCCCTTCAGAAATCTTACGCTTCTGAACGATATAGACGCGGATCAACTGGTTTACTCCCGGTGGTAACTCGTCGCCATCTTCTCTATTGAAAATCTTCACATCAAGGACAATTCCGCCTGCACCGTGAGGTACTCGCAAGGACGTGTCACGCACTTCACGAGCTTTCTCACCGAAGATGGCGTGTAGTAGACGCTCTTCAGCAGAAAGTTCCGTAACGCCCTTAGGTGTTACTTTCCCTACTAGAAGGTCGCCATCACTCACTTCAGCACCTACACGGATGATGCCGCGGTCATCAAGGTCGCGTAATGCATCTTCTCCGACGTTTGGAATGTCTCTAGTGATTTCTTCTGGTCCTAACTTCGTATCACGAGCTTCAGATTCATATTCTTCAATATGAATAGATGTGTACACATCGTCTTTCACAAGACGTTCGCTCATGATGATCGCATCCTCGTAGTTATAACCATCCCATGTCATGAAGGCAACTAACGGGTTCTGTCCTAGAGCTAGTTCTCCCATATCCATAGAAGGACCATCAGCAAGGATTTCACCTTTCGTTACACGGTCGCCTTTTGCTACGATCGGGCGTTGGTTATAGCAGCTTCCTTGGTTGGAACGGATGAATTTCTGTAGACGATAACGATCAAGGTCGCCTTCTACTTCGCGTCCGTCTACTTCGGAAATGCGACGTACAAGAACTTCCTTCGCTTCTACACGCTCTACAATACCTTCGTGACGGCAAATGACAGCTGCACCTGAGTCTTTACCAGATACATACTCCATACCTGTTCCTACAAGTGGAGCGTCTGGTTTAAGCAAAGGTACTGCTTGACGCTGCATGTTCGCACCCATCAGGGAGCGGTTGGAGTCATCGTTTTCCAAGAACGGGATACATGCTGTCGCAGCAGATACAACCTGCTTTGGTGATACATCCATGTAATCAATGCGTTCACGTGGTACAGCAGTGTTTTCGCCTCGGAAACGTGCGATAACTTCTTCGTCACGGAAGCTTCCGTCTTCCTCAAGCTTCGCGTTGGCCTGTGCCACAACGTAGTTATCTTCTTCGTCCGCAGTCAAGTAATCAATATACTCCGTAACGTTGTTCGTATCTTGGTCGACACGACGGTAAGGTGTTTCGATGAAACCGAACTCATTGACCTTCGCATAAGAAGACAAGGAGTTGATTAGACCGATGTTCGGACCTTCCGGTGTTTCGATCGGACACATACGACCATAGTGGGAGTAGTGTACGTCACGAACTTCGAAACCGGCACGCTCACGAGTCAAACCACCTGGTCCAAGGGCAGATAGACGACGTTTATGCGTCAATTCTGCTAATGGGTTAGTTTGGTCCATGAACTGTGATAATTGAGAGCTTCCGAAGAACTCTTTGATGGAGGCAATCACTGGTCTGATGTTGATCAGCTGTTGCGGTGTGATCGATGACGTGTCCTGAATAGACATACGTTCACGAACTACACGCTCCATACGAGATAGGCCAATACGGAATTGGTTCTGCAATAGTTCACCTACTGAACGAAGACGACGGTTACCTAAGTGGTCGATGTCATCTGTTCCGCCTACATTATGCAGCAAGTTAAAGAAGTAGCTGATAGATGATAGGATGTCAGCTGGTGTAATGTTCTTCACGTCACGGTCAATGTTTGCATTACCGATAACATTGATAGAACGTTCACCTTCTGGATCTGTAGGATCTACAATTTTCACAGACTGTACTTGGATATCATCTTCAAGTACACCTTCTACAGGATCTAAAGTTCTTTCGCTAAGCTGATTCTCTTGATCATCGAAATGAGGAATCAATTTATTCAGCAAGCGACGATCGATTTTGTCCCCTTTTTCCGCAAGCACTTCACCTGTTTCTTCATCAACAAGTGTTTCTGCAAGCGTCTGGTTGAACAAACGATCTTTAATGTTTAGCTTTTTGTTCATCTTATATCGACCAACGCGCGCTAGGTCATAACGCTTCGGATCGAAGAAACGAGATACAAGCAAGCTCTTCGCGTTTTCTACTGTTGGTGGCTCACCAGGGCGTAGACGCTCATAGATTTCAAGCAAAGCTTTCTCGCTATTTTCAGTGTTGTCTTTCTCTAACGTGTTCTTCAGGTATTCGTTATCACCGATAAGGTCGATGATTTCTTGGTCTGTACCGAATCCTAGAGCACGTAGTAGAACCGTAATAGGCAACTTACGAGTACGGTCGATACGAACGTGTACTACGTCTTTCGCATCTGTTTCGAATTCCAACCATGCACCACGGTTAGGAATTACCGTTGCTGTATAGCCGCGTTTTCCGTTCTTATCAATCTTCTTATTGAAATATACACTTGGAGAGCGAACAAGCTGAGAAACGATAACACGCTCAGCACCATTAATGATAAAGGTACCTGTGTCCGTCATGAGTGGGAAGTCTCCCATGAAAACTTCTTGCTCTTTCACTTCGCCGGTTTCATTGTTTAATAAACGAACTTTCACACGAAGTGGTGCGTTGTATGTTACATCGCGATCCTTTGACTCATCTACTGGATACTTTGGCTCGCCAAGGCTGTAGTCTACAAATTCTAGTGATAGGTTACCTGTGAAATCTTCGATAGGAGATATATCCTGGAACATTTCCTTCAAACCTTCTTTTAAGAACCAATCGTACGAAGCGGTTTGGATCTCAATAAGGTTTGGTAACTCTAATACCTCACTGATACGTGCATAACTTCTGCGCTGGCGGTGTCGTCCATACTGAACTAGTTGACCTGTCAACTGATTCACCCCTCAAATCAAGCATTTTAATAACGTAAAAAGGTTCGGCAAACATGCCGAACAGGCTTGCGGTTGATCTTGCCACAAGCACTATTTAAACATTCGCCTTATAGCAAATGGTGATTCTTCATTTCTCTCTAACGTTAGACAAAAAAGAAAAAGGGTTTTCATCAACAAAAACCTCATTTACTTTACGTGTTCGGTTTTTCACCATGCTAACCATCTATCAACTTTTTTATACATTGTTCAAAAAAAGACTTGACAGACTACGGTCGTATTGGCATTTTCCAATACTAGCACAATTCATAGAAGTAGTCAAACCTTTACACTCTTTAAAATATAGTAGCCTTTTTGTTTAATAACTACTTCAACATTCCCAAATAACTCTTCCATCTTCTTCTTAGCGGAAGGGGCACCCTGTTTCTTTTGGATTACAACCCATAACTCTCCTTTTTGATGGAGAACTTGTTCTGATTCCTCAAACATGGCATGTACTACACTTTTGCCAGCTCGGATTGGGGGATTCGTTAAAATCGCCGCAAACTTCTTATCGCTGACTGATTGTAGACGGTCGCTTTCAAGAATGCTTACATTTTCAATATGATTCTGTTCTGCATTTTTCTTTGCCAATTCTAACGCTCTTTCGTTCACATCAACCATTACTAGCTGACGATCCGGAAAAGCTTTTGCCAACGATAACCCGACTGGGCCGTAGCCACAACCTAGGTCTAGTACATCTCCCTGAACATCAGGAACAGTGAATGAATCGATTAACAGACGAGAGCCGAAATCTACTTCTTTCTTCGAAAATACAGCATTGTCCGTCGTAAACGTGAATGGATACCCTCTCAAATGGAAGGACCAAGACTTTTCTTCACTTTTGGTTGTTGTTTTTTTAGAGTAGTAATGCTCTGACACCTTACGCACACCTTCTTTTCATGCGCCTCGTTATCATTGTGAATTTCTTTCCTTATAGGAGATGACTATGAGAGAGGCTATATAGTAGAAGAAAAAGAAAGCCCGCCGATAATCAGCGAGCTTTACTTTCAAGGTTCAATAATTACTTAAGTTCTACTGTAGCGCCAGCTTCTTCAAGCTGAGACTTAAGTTCTTCTGCATCTTCTTTAGAAAGACCTTCTTTAACAGCTTTAGGAGCGTTGTCAACAACTTCCTTCGCTTCTTTAAGGCCAAGACCAGTTGCTTCACGTACTGCTTTAACAACTTTGATCTTAGAAGAACCAGCAGATTCAAGTACTACGTCGAATTCAGTTTGCTCAGCTTCAGCTTCGCCGCCTGCAGCTGCACCACCGACTGCAACTGGAGCTGCAGCAGATACACCAAATTCTTCTTCAATTGCTTTTACTAGATCGTTAAGTTCAAGAACAGACATTTCTTTGATCGCTTCAATGATTTGTTCGTTAGACATGAAAAATTTCCTCCTTATTGGTTTTAATAAAATTGTTTGAGACGAGTGCTAGCTTACGCACTTTCTTCTTCTTTTTGGTCCGCAATAGCTTGTGTAGCGTATGCGAAGTTTCTGATCGGTGCTTGTAGTACGCTTAGGAACATAGATACAAGACCTTCGTAGTTTGGAAGTTCTGCGAGCTCTTTGATTTGATCAAGAGAAGCTACTTGACCTTCTACTACGCCACCTTTGATTTCAAGGTTTTCGTGATCTTTAGCAAAGTTGTTAAGAACTTTCGCTGGTGCAACAGCGTCGTCTTCATGGAACGCTAGTGCAGTTGGACCTACAAGAACGTCGTTAAGCTCAGAAAGCTCAACTTCTTCAACAGCGCGGCGAGTCATTGTGTTTTTGTACACTTTGAAATCGACGCCAGCTTCACGAAGTTGTGAACGAAGCTCTGTAACTTCTGCAACGTCAAGACCGCGGTAATCTACTAGTACAGCAGATTTACTATTACGGAACTTGTCAGCTAGTTCAGCTACAACTTGCTTTTTCTGTTCGATAATGTTGCTCATCGTTCCACCTCCTATTGACTTATCATCATACCGTTTGAAGGCTTAATAAAAGGACCCCCATGTAGACATGGAGGCCCGTATGAACAGTTCAGGGCTTTACGCGCTGTCCTGTATATTCACACACCTCGGCAGGAAGATTAAGTGGTTAACCACACCTACTGTCTACGGTATAACGTATTCATTTATACAACGTTTCTAATTATAATCAACTAGAAACGGAAAGTCAACAATAAATTAATTACTTAGTGTAATTGGAAACGTCAACTTTGATTCCAGGTCCCATTGTAGAAGAAACCGCAGCGTTACGCACGTAAGTTCCTTTAGAAGCTTGTGGCTTCGCTTTTACAAGAGCATCTGTGATTGCTTCGAAGTTTTCGATAAGTTTTTCTTGATCGAAAGAAGCCTTACCGATTGGAACGTGAATGTTAGCTGCTTTATCAACGCGGTATTCAACTTTACCAGCTTTGATTTCGTTAACAGCTTTTTCAACTTCGAACGTTACCGTACCAGTTTTAGGGTTCGGCATAAGTCCTTTTGGTCCCAATACGCGACCTAGCTTACCAACTTCAGCCATCATGTCTGGAGTTGCAACTACTACGTCAAAATCGAACCAACCTTGGTTGATTTGATTGATTAGGTCTTGTTCACCTACGTAGTCTGCACCAGCAGCTTCTGCTTCTTTCGCTTTATCACCTTTAGCGAAAACAAGCACACGCTGAGATTTACCTGTACCGTGTGGAAGAACCATCGCACCGCGGATTTGTTGGTCCGCTTTCTTAGGATCTACCCCAAGACGGAATGCTGCTTCAACAGTTTCATCAAAGTTTGCTTTTGCTGTTTCTTTTACAAGTCCAATTGCTTCTTGGACGTCATAAGCTTTTGTACGATCAACAAGCTTTAGAAGCTCTTGTTGTTTTTTCGTTTTCTTAGCCATTTCAATTTCCTCCTCGTTGTGGTTTTAACGGATTGTCCTCCCACGAATAAAGGTTGCGAAAAGGGACAAAACCTCCAATTCCGCAACCTTTTCCTATCTTCACATGACGCTGTGGGATTAGTCTTCGATCGTGATACCCATGCTGCGCGCTGTACCTTCAACCATGCGCATTGCAGCTTCAACGTCAGCAGCGTTCAAGTCAGGCATTTTCGTTTCTGCGATTTCGCGTACTTGGTCGCGTTTAACAGAAGCTACTTTGTTACGGTTTGGTTCACCAGAACCTGACTCAACTCCAGCAGCTTTCTTAAGAAGAACAGCAGCAGGTGGAGTTTTCGTTACGAATGTAAATGAACGGTCTTCAAATACCGTAATTTCAACTGGGATAATCATACCCGCTTGATCTTGCGTACGAGCGTTGAATTCCTTACAGAATCCCATGATGTTAATACCAGCTTGACCTAGTGCAGGACCTACTGGTGGAGCTGGGTTAGCTTTCCCTGCAGGAATCTGTAGTTTTACAACATTAATAACTTTTTTAGCCACGAGACACACCTCCTTAAAGTCCGTGATGTGGTAATAGGGATTTGCCCCTCCCACTCTTTGCGATATGCATTAACGCCTCTTATTCGAGGCACATAAAGAACATAAGAATTTTAGCATTTATTTGCGTTCAACGCAAGGGGGAAGGATTTATTTTTTTCGAGTGATAGGATTAGCCTAGCTTCTCGATTTGAGAGAAGTCCAGTTCTACCGGAGTCTCTCTTCCGAACATATTCACGTGAACTTTGACTTTCTGCTTGTCCAAGTCAATATATTCAATGGTACCTGTGAAGTTCGCGAAAGGTCCATCTGTCACTTTAACACTTTCCTTCACTTCGAAGTCAACCTCTGTTTTCGGCTGTTCTTTCATACCCATTCGCTTAAGGACCGTTTCCGCTTCTTCTGGAAGGAGAGGGATCGGTTTCGAACCAGAACCAGTAGAACCTACGAATCCTGTCACCCCTGGGGTGTTACGTACGACATACCAAGAGTCATCTGTCATGACCATTTCCGCCAGTACATAACCAGGGAATACTTTCTTTTTCGCGACTTTGCGCTTTCCGTTCTTAATTTCTGTTTCTTCATCTTCCGGGACAAGAACACGGAAAATCTTATCTTCCATGCCCATTGATTCAACGCGTTTCTCAAGGTTCGTTTTCACTTTGTTTTCATAACCTGAATAGGTGTGAACCACATACCATCTTTTTTCCATTCGCACAGGACAGTATCTGCCCTTCCCTCCCTTATTTCATAATTAAATATAAGATAACAAACTGATTAGAGACGACCCTACCAGTTATACTCTCAAATCATAATGAGAGGCACTCTGCAAGAGCCCCTAGCCGCTTCTTGGATTCCTCATCAATAGATAAATCCATTCAAATCGGTCAACTTTATATCTTTTTAACCAATGAAAAAACCCGCTAAACGGGTTTTTGTTAAGTCTATCTTCTATTATAGCATAAAACGAATACTACTATTCTTAAGAAATTAGTTCAAGTATCTGAGAAATGCCAAGGTCAACAATTGCAAAGAAAACAGCCACAAATGCAACCGTAGCAAGAACGGTAATCGTGTAACGAGTCAGTTCCTGCCGTTTCGGCCAGCTTACTTTCTTCATTTCTCGAGAAACGTTTTGAAAGAACTTAAACATTTTCGCATACCCCCAGTATTACGTCTTGATCGTTTATTTCGTCTCACGGTGCAGGGTATGTTTCCCGCAACGCTTGCAAAACTTTCGAACCTCTAGACGTTCGGATTGATTCGCACGGTTTTTATATGAACTGTAATTGCGACTTTGACATTCCGTACAGGCTAAAACTACTTTATTCCGCATACTTATCCCCTCATTCTCGAGGTTTTCACACTTCGTATAATGTAGCATGCTTGACAAAGCCTGTCAATCTCACATCTAGAGGGTGATTTCACTCACTTCTAAATACTTCTCAAGTTTCCGCTTCACGCGTTGCAGGGCGTTATCGATCGACTTCACATGACGGTTCAACTCTTCTGAGATTTCCTGATACGAACGCCCGTCCAAATATAGAGCGAGCACCTTCTTCTCCAAATCACTTAAGAGTTCAGAAATCTTCTCTTCCATGTCAAAGAACTTCTCTTTGTTCACAATCAGTTCCTGCGGATCGATAGCTTTCGACCCGGCAATGACGTCTAACAATGTGCGGTCTGATTCTTCGTCGTAAATCGGCTTGTCTAATGATACGTAGGAGTTCAACGGGATGTGCTTTTGTCTAGTGGCAGTTTTAATAGCGGTAATAATTTGACGGGTAACGCATAATTCTGCGAATGCTTTGAAGGAAGATAGCTTTCCTTCTTTGTAATCTCGAATCGCTTTGTAAAGACCAATCATACCTTCTTGTACAATATCTTCTCGATCTGCACCAATAAGAAAGTAAGTCCGGGCTTTCGCACGAACAAAATTCTTGTACTTATTGATTAAATAATCGAGCGCTTGGACCTGACCTTGATTAATCCGTTCGATAATTGCTTCATCATCAAGCTTACTCAAATCCACTTCACTGATGTCTGTCTTCGTTTGAATGATGCTCACACAGGATCCCCCCGACCGTGCTACCTCAATATAGCAATATTATACAGGAAGGGGCTGAAAAGCGTCAATGAGTTGTCAGAATTATTTATCTCCTCTTCTCCACTTCTCGAATAGATCCCGGACCTCTTTATCCATTTGAATTTTAGGCTGGTACTGGACCTGGTTATGGCTTTCGACATCTTTCTCAATTTCTTTTTCGATGTTCTTCACTTCGATATAAAGCTCTCTGGCAGACTTCCGGAATGCTCCTTGGCCAAAAATCGTCCGTTGTTCTGCATAGTCTGAGGTTGCCACATACACTTGAGTTCTGACGTCATTCAGCTCACCTGCAAGTCGCTCGATCCGTTCGTCAGCCGTTTCATTTTCTTTAGTGAAGATGACTTCTACTTTGAAGTTGTTTTGTTTCTTGGCAAGTCCTCTTACATGATAAGCATCAAAAACAATGATGATTCGGTCTTCTGTGTAAGATTGGTATTCCGCCATCATTTCTATCAGCAGGTCTCTTGCCTGTCCTAAATCCTTCTCCTTCAACCGCTTCAGTTCAGGCCAGGCTCCGATCATGTTATAACCATCGACAATGAGAACGTTCATAGTCTACTCCCCAATGGGATGACGCTTTCTATAAACTTCATACATCAACAACGACGCTGCTACAGATGCATTTAGAGAGGTGACTTTGCCAGCCATCGGAAGACTGACGGTCCAGTCACATTTGTCTTTCGTCAAACGACTCATGCCCCGACCTTCACTGCCGATGACAAGTGCAATCGCCATGTTTCCGTCTAGTTGACGATAATCCTCTGTCCCGTCGGCATCTGTACCTACAACCCAGACAAACCGCTCTTTCAATTCGTCTATTGTTCTTGCTAAATTCGTTACTCGAGTGACCGGGATGTATTCAATCGCACCTGTTGATGTTTTCGCAACGGTCGCTGTGAGTGACACGGAACGACGTTTTGGAATGATTACACCATGCGCACCGGCCGCATCCGCCGTCCGCAAAATCGAGCCTAAGTTGTGAGGGTCTTCGATTTCATCACAGATAATGAAAAAAGGAGCCTCCCCTTTTTCTTCTGCCTTAGCAAACAAGTCCTCTAAGTCGCTGTATTCATATGCCGCAACAGACGCTACAACCCCCTGGTGGTTCCCATCGACCAATTGATCGATCTTTTTCTTCGGCACACGCTGGACATTGACACCGTTCTCTTTCGCTAATTGTTCCAACTTCTTTACAGCTTGAAATTGAAGTTGATCACTGACCCACACTTTGTTGATCGCTCGTCCAGAACGCAAGGCCTCTTGTACGGGATTCTTTCCAATAATCCATTCATCCTTCATGTTGGTCCACTCCTTTCTCTACGTAATCAATTGCTTGTCCGATTAACTCTTCCAACCGTTCTGTTTGACCATCCAAATACAGAAAACCGAGCACCGCTTCAAAGCCTGTCGAATAACGGTAGGTTTGCACGCTTGTATTTTTAGGGACGGATCCAGATTTGGCGTTCCGTCCGCGACGGAGCACCCCTTCTTCTTCCTCTGTTAAAAGCTCATGCTCACTCCAGTAGGAAACAACGGTTGCTTGAGCATTTGCAGATACGAATTTGACGGCTGCTTGGTGTAATTGTTGTGGCATCACTTCTCCTTGGTCGAGAAGGTGATGCCGAACGTACAATTCATACACCGAATCCCCCATGTAAGCGAGGGCAAGGCTTTTCATTTGTTTCACGTTCTTCATAGCCATGTGTATTACCCTCGCTTCCAACGAATTCCCTGTGACGTATCTTCAAGGATGATGTTCCGTTCTTTCAACTCGTCACGAATTTGATCTGCACGCTCGAAGTTACGGTCCTTCCTCGCTTGTTTACGTTCTTCAATCAAGGCTTCGACTTCTTCATCAAGCAGTTCCTCTACTTTTTCAATCTCTAGCCCTAATACTCCCATCAATTCCTTCATCGTCTCTTCATAAGCCGTGAGGACTCTAGAGTGGGTTTGACTTTCTTGCAAGTAAAGGTTGGCGGACTTCGCTAAGTCGAATAGAACAGAGATGGCATTTGCTGTATTGAAGTCATCATCCATCTCTTCCACAAACCGCTGTTTATGCGATTCGATCTCTTGAAGCCATTTATCATTGTTTTCAGTTAGATCAAGGCTTGAATCCTTGCGGTGCTTAACGTTCTCAAAGGCATTCCTTAGACGCTCAAAGCTGCTCTTCGCACCCTTAAGCAATTCATCGCTGAAGTTGATTGGGTGACGATACTGCACACTCAACATAAAGAAACGGATGACTTGTGGGTCGTGTTGTTTCACAAGGTCATGTGCCAGAATGAAGTTTCCTAATGACTTCGACATTTTCTCATTCTCGATATTAATATACCCGTTATGCATCCAGTAGCGTGCAAAAGATTTGTCGTTATGCGCTTCAGACTGGGCAATTTCATTTTCGTGGTGAGGGAAAGTCAAATCCTGACCTCCGGCGTGAATATCAATGGTATCCCCTAGATACTTCTTCGCCATCGCGGAGCATTCGATATGCCAGCCTGGGCGTCCTGTTCCCCACGGGCTTTCCCAAGTGATTTCACCAGGCTTCGCTTCCTTCCAAAGGGTGAAGTCTAATGGGTCTTCCTTTTTGTCTCCCACTTCGATACGAGCACCAGATCGAAGTTCGTCGATGGACTGATGCGACAGCTTCCCGTAAGAGTCGAACGAACGAGTACGGAAATAGACATCCCCATCAGATGCATAGGCGAACCCTTTGTCGATCAAACCTTGGATGAAAGAAATGATTTCATCCATGTTCTCGGTTACACGCGGATGATCGACAGCTTCTTTCACTCCAAGTGCCCCTACATCCTCTTTATAAGCTTGAATGAAACGGTTCGCAATTTCTGTCACACCTTCTCCCATTTCATTTGCAGCTTTTATCAATTTATCGTCTACATCTGTGAAGTTCAGGACGTAATGGACATCATAACCTCGATACTCGAAATAACGACGGACTGTATCAAAAACAATTGCCGGACGTGCATTTCCAATATGGATGTAGTTATAGACAGTCGGGCCGCACACATACATTTTGACCTTACCCTCATCTATCGGTTGAAATGATTCTTTTTGACGCGTCAATGTGTTGTATAAACGAATAGCCACGTTACTTCACTCCTTTGGATTCTTTGAGTTCTTCTCTTAGTGTTTCCAATTCTCTTTCAAGTTGATTTAAGCGGTCATATACTGGATCAGGAAGCTTGTGGTGGTCCAAGTCTTTCTTACGTACTTTCTTCCCGTTCTGCACGACGACACGGCCAGGAATTCCTACTGCTGTTGAATTATCAGGGACATCATTCAGCACCACAGAGCCCGCTCCAACCTTCGAATTCTTGCCGATCGTGATCGAGCCGAGCACTTTCGCTCCAGTAGCAACAAGGGAGTTATCCAATAAAGTCGGATGGCGCTTCCCTTTTTCCTTACCTGTACCTCCGAGCGTGACTCCTTGGAAGATCGTCACGTTGTCCCCAATTTCACATGTCTCCCCAATCACGACGCCCATCCCGTGGTCTATGAAGAACTTACGGCCTATCTTCGCGCCTGGGTGGATCTCAATTCCTGTAAGGAAGCGGCTGATTTGAGAGATCACACGAGCAAGAAAGAAGAACTTCCTCTTAAAACAAGCATGAGCCACCCGATGTCCCCAAATGGCATGCAAGCCTGAATACGTTAAAATCACTTCAAGATAAGAACGAGCGGCAGGGTCCTGTTCGAACACGACATCAACATCTTCCTTGAACATCTTGAATAGCCCCATACTTGCTCTCCTCCTTTTATAGCTCAAAATAAAAACGCGCCCCTGTGCATTGAAGCACAGAGACGCGCAAACGTGGTTCCACTCTGTTTGGGAAATCCGAGGATTCCCCACTCATCCTGGTAACGGCAGGTGACCGCTTTTAGCCTACTCAGGTTCGGTAAAAGACTCAGAGGGGCATTTCAAAAGACCGGACTAAAAACCACTTTCAGCCAAGGTGGTTCTCTCTGTGGAAGTCTCAGGCCTTTTTACTTCTCCTCATCAACGTTCCTTATTGATACCTTTACTATATGACAAATCAAAACGTTTGTGAACAGATTAGCCTTGAAGTTTCGCTAAGACATCGTTCAGTCTTACTGTTACTGTATCTAGGCCAAGAAGGTGAATCGCATTTGGTAGCTCTGGTCCATGAGTCTGTCCCGTAGTAGCTACGCGGATTGGCATGAACAACTTCTTCCCTTTGTGTCCTGTTTCTTTTTGAACGGCTTTGATTTGCTTCTTGATATTCTCAGGAGTGAACTCGTCCAGCTCTTGAAGGTTCTTCTTGAACGTTTCCAAGACCTCCGGCACTTGTTCGCCCTCTAGTACATTCATCGCCTCATCATCGTACTCGATCTCCTGCTTGAAGAACAATTCCGTCAGTTCGACGATTTCAGCACCATAGCTAAGTTGCTCGTGATAAAGAGAAATCAACTCACGTGTCCACTCGCGGTCGCTGTCGCTCATGTTTTCAGAAACACGGCCCGCTTCCACCAGGTGAGGCATCGCTAACTCTTCTACTTTATCAAGGTCAGCTGCTTTGATGTATTGGTTGTTCATCCACTTCAATTTCGCCGCATCGAAAACGGCCGGAGACGTAGACAAGCGCTCTGGATCGAAGATTTCAATCAGTTTTTCCTGAGTGAAGATCTCTTCCTCTCCAACTGGAGACCAACCTAGAAGCGTGATGAAGTTGAACAAAGCTTCTGGAAGGTAGCCAAGGTTTTTGTACTGCTCAATGAACTGCAGGATGTGCTGATCACGTTTGCTCAATTTCTTACGCTCTTCGTTTAAAATCAGCGTCATGTGACCAAACTTCGGAGGTTCCCAACCGAACGCATTATATACCATCATCTGCTTCGGTGTATTGGAAATGTGCTCTTCTCCACGAAGGACGTGTGAAATTTCCATTAAGTGATCGTCGATTGCTACGGCGAAGTTGTACGTAGGCGTACCGTTCTTCTTCACAATGACCCAGTCCCCGAAGTCGCTGGATTCAAATGTGATGTCACCGCGCACGATATCGTTGAACGTATAAGTCGTATTTTCCGGAACACGGATACGGATACTCGGCTCGCGTCCTTCCGCTTCAAATTGTTTAACCTGCTCTTCCGTAAGGTCGCGGTGAGCACCAGAATATTTCGGGGCTTCTCCACGAGCCATTTGTGCTTCGCGCTCTGCCTCAAGCTCTTCAGCCGTCATGTAGCATTTATAAGCAAGGCCACGCTCCATCAAATCGTCTACGTATTTCTTGTAGAGATCTAGTCTTTCCATTTGGCGGTATGGGCCATACTCTCCGCCTTTATCCGGGCTCTCTTCCCATTCTACTCCGAGCCAGTTCAAGTAGTTCAACTGACTGCGCTCTCCACCTTCTACATTTCGCTTCTCATCTGTATCTTCAATTCGGACCACCATTGTGCCACCTAGGTGTTTCGCATATAGATAGTTGAATAGGGCTGTTCTCGCATTTCCGATGTGGAGGTGCCCTGTCGGACTTGGTGCGTAACGCACGCGTACTTGATTCGACATAATTATTCTCCCTTCGTCATTCCGAGCTTTACTTTGTCTTATTTTATCACTTTATTTTACGATTGTTGATTATTTTGCAAAAGAACTACAGCTTGAGCGGCAATTCCTTCTTTTCGCCCCGTAAATCCGAGCTTCTCTGTCGTAGTAGCTTTCACATTGATCCGGCTTATATCCGTGCTCAGTAAATGAGCGATAGAAAGACGGATCTCCTCGATATAAGGAGCCATCTTAGGCGCTTGTGCAATGACTGTACAATCGATATTGCCTAATTCATACCCTCTATCCGTCACAATAGACCAGACGTGCTGGAGCAGTTTGCCGGAGTCAGCATCCTTAAACTCAGGATCCGTATCCGGGAAATGCTTCCCGATATCCCCTTCTCCAATTGCACCTAAACAAGCATCAGCGATTGTATGAAGCAAGACATCCGCATCTGAATGGCCAAGCAAACCTTTTTCATGAGGGATCTCAACCCCACCAATGATACAAGGGCGTCCTTCGGTCAATTGATGTACATCAAAACCTTGTCCAATTCGAAACATCGGTGTACTCATCTCCTTCCCTTTTCTCAGATTCCTCACATAAGATTCAGCCTTATGTAGATCTTCAGGGGTCGTCAGTTTAATATTGTCGTAGCTTCCTTCGACAATCTCAACCTCTATATTCATCTTCTCCACTAAGGAAGCATCATCTGTTCCGTAGTATCCACTATCAACCGCTTGTTGATGCGCCTTAACAATTAAGTCGTAATCAAATGCCTGCGGCGTCTGGGCTGCCCATAGTGTATTACGATCAAGTGTCGACAACTGGTTACCTGTCTTCTGTTTGATCGTATCGGTCACTTTCACCGCAAGAAGCGCGGCCCCTTTCTCCGCTGTCGTTTCTGCGAGGCGATGAAGAGAATCCCTATTAACGAAGGGACGTGCCCCGTCGTGAATAAAAACGGGAATCTGTGTATTTTGAATAGCGTTCAGTCCAGCAAGGACACTGTCCTGCCGCTCTGCCCCACCATCAACAAAACGAACGCCTTCTGTCACGTCGTGCGTCAGAAGGAGCTCTTCCATTGATTCGCGTTCCTTCGAGTTCGTCACTAGGACAATCTCCGCGCACCAGGGATCCTCCTGAAACACAGTTAAGGTATGTATGATTAACGGTATTTGATCAATTCGTAAAAATTGTTTGTTGCGGCCTGCAAGCATCCGTTTCCCTTGCCCGGCTGCCAGAATGACCGCTGAATAGTTTATCATGGTATCCATCCTTTAAAGCCTATAGACACAACAAAAGCGATAACACCATGGTTATCACTTTTGTTCATCTCTATTTGTTTATACCTTTTTTATAAGGCTTTTTCAAGTGATTTTGGCTTTGCAAAAATCATTCGACCGGCAGACGTTTGAAGAACACTAGTCACAACGACGTCAATCGTCTTACCAATATAGTTCTTCCCTTCCTCAACAACAATCATCGTACCATCGTCAAGGTAAGCGACGCCTTGATTCTGTTCTTTACCATCTTTGATGACTTGGATCTTCATCTCTTCTCCTGGCAGAACAACCGGCTTGACCGCATTAGCCAAATCATTGATATTCAAGACTTGTACATTTTGAAACTCACATACTTTGTTTAGGTTAAAGTCATTCGTTACGACGATTCCGTCCATAACTTTTGCGAGTTTAACAAGCTTACTGTCGACTTCCTGGATTTCTTCAAAGTCGCCCTCGTAGATTTCCACATTGACTGGGAGATCTTTCTGCAGGCGGTTCAAAATATCCAAGCCCCTTCGACCACGATTACGCTTCAATCCATCTGATGAATCGGCGATATGCTGCAATTCTTCAAGTACGAACTGTGGAATGACAATCGTTCCTTCGAGGAAATGGGTCTCGCAAATATCTGCGATACGCCCATCGATGATAACACTCGTATCCAGAATTTTCTCTTTAGGAATCAATGATTCATCAACAGAAGAAACTTCTTTCGTTCCATCTGCTTCGTCCCCTTTTTTGTCTTTTCGTGTAACCATGCCGAGAAATTCATCTTTTCGTTTGAATCCGACTTGGAAACCGAAATAACCTAAGAAGAACGTAATAATGATTGGCGCGACTTGGTTCACAATCGGAATCTCGAATTGTTGAACCGGAATATTGATTAGATAAGCAATAATGAGACCAACGATCAGTCCTAAACTACCGAATAATAAATCAGCAGCAGGCGCCCGAACGAGGGTGTCCTCCACCCATCTGAGAAAATCAACAATATAATCTACAAACCAAAACATTAATAAATATAAAATAAGTGCTCCTAAAACAGCGCCCAAGGATGCTTGGACCAACATCGGCCATGTCATACCCATTAACTCAAACAAATCAGGCAAATAGACGTAACCAATTGTCCCACCAGTAATGACGATGAACAACTGCACAATACGTTTAAGCACTTCTCCTCACCTCCTTCTACACAGTATGACCAAAGTGCTTTCTCATTAATCGTAGAATATTGGAATGATGAGTACTAAATTATCACAGTTTCCATTTTAAGTCAAAGGATAACTAAACATAATACCATGATTCATCAAATTAAGTCAATATCCCTATATATGACGATCGACAAATAATTGCTCTTGAATACGCTCTAAACCATCTCGAATTTTCGTGGCACGGATCTCGCCGACTCCATCCACTTCGACCAATTCCTTCGTTGAGGCTTGTATCAATGCTTCTAATGTCCCGAATCGACCAACCAGGTGCTCGATAATCAAAGGAGGCAGCCTCGGAATTCGATGCAGAATCCGGTACCCTCTCGGGTGGATGGCGTCTTCCATCTTAGTGTTTGGGGAATAGCCAAGCAGTTTCAGTATCTGTTCATCGGAAAGAAGGTCCGTGTTCGTAACTTCTTGCATCTTCCTAAGAATATAATACGGCTCATAATCAGGTCGCTTACTGTAATCTTTCAACAGCAATGCCGCTTCTTCCTCGATATTCGAAACGAGTTCGGTCATCTGAAGTTGAATCAGACGTCCTTCTGTCCCTAACTCATTAACATAGTTGATAATTTCGGTTTTTGTTCGTAAAACCATCTCGATACGGTGCACAACCTGGACGACCTCTGCAAACGAGACCATATTCTCAAATTCCATCGCCCCAAGGTTCGTTACACTTTGATTCAGCACATTTTTGTACTTTTCAAGCGTTTGTATCGCTTGGTTGGCTTTTGTCAAAATAACACCAATATCCTTCAACGAGTAACGTAACGACCCTTTGTAAAGGGTAATCACATTCCGGCGTTGTGATATGGCAACGACAAGAGTGCCCGTCTGCTTGGCAACACGTTCTGCCGTACGGTGACGCATGCCGGTCTCTGTAGACAAAATGTCAGGGTCCGGCATCAACTGTGCATTGGCATACAATATCTTCGAGCCTTCCCCGTTCAAGATGAGCGCACCATCCATTTTGGCTAACTCATAAAGATGGGCAGGTGTGAAGTCAGACTGAATGTGAAAACCACCGTCGACTAATTCACGCACCCCATCATCGTAGCCAAGGACAATTAATCCACCCGTATTAGCTCGCAGTACATTTTCGATCCCATCGCGAAGAGGGGTACCAGGAGCTACAAACTTCAGTATTTCTCCGATTCCATGATCTTTCATTTCATGCCATTCCATCTAAGCATCTCCTAACGTAACCTTCATGGCCTCTTGTACAGAGCTTACGCCAATCACTTCGATGTCGGAAGGTGGCGTCCAGCCATCCATGTTTTTCTTTGGAATAATGACACGCTTGAAGCCAAGCTTCGCCGCTTCTTGAACACGTTGTTCAATTCTAGCAACACGACGCACTTCCCCTGTAAGCCCTACTTCACCAACTACTACATCATCAGGCCTTGAGGAGCGGTCACGGAAACTTGAAGCAACACTTAACGCTACCGCTAAGTCAATGGCCGGTTCGTCTAATTTCACACCACCCGCCACCTTGACGTAGGCGTCTTGGTTCTGAAGCAGAAGGCCTGCCCTTTTTTCTAAAACAGCCATCAGTAGCGGGACACGGCTATTATCTATCCCAGTAGCCATTCGTCTCGGATTTCCGAATGCTGTTGGGGAGATCAGCGCCTGAATCTCGACAAGTACCGGACGGGACCCTTCCATGGAAGCAACGACGATAGAGCCTGCCGCTCCCTGAGACCGTTCTTCGAGGAAGATTTCCGAAGGATTCAACACTTCCCGAAGTCCTTCCTCCTTCATCTCAAATATCCCCATTTCATGGGTGCTCCCAAACCGGTTTTTGACACTTCTCAAAATACGGAAGGTATGATGACGCTCACCTTCGAAGTAGAGAACGGCATCCACCATGTGTTCTAGCAACCTAGGACCTGCAATCGATCCCTCTTTTGTAACATGCCCGACAATGAAAATAGGAATACCTTTACTTTTAGCAATACGCATCAAATGACTGGTACATTCACGGACTTGCGAGACACTTCCAGGTGCTGACGTGACATCTTCTTTATATATAGTCTGAATCGAATCAATAACGACAAAATTCGGTTCAACGTTCTCAATATGAGTAATGACATCTTGTAAGTTCGTTTCAGATAAGACATACAGTTCATCAGACGTGATACCTAACCGTTCGGCACGCAGTTTCGTTTGTCTCGCTGATTCTTCACCTGATATATATAGAACTGGCATATTCTTATCAGCAATTTGGGCGGACACTTGGAGTAATAGTGTAGATTTTCCGATGCCCGGGTCACCACCGATCAATACAAGCGACCCTGCAACTATCCCTCCGCCTAATACACGGTTGAATTCTGGCATTTCAGTCGGGAGACGCGGCTCTTTCTGGGATTTTATTTGATTGATTTTCTCTGGCTTTGATGTTGCGGAAGTGGAATTTGTCTGGAATACATGGCGGGAATTCGTGCCGGCAGCACTGACTTCCTCGACCAACGTGTTCCATTGGTTACACCCTGGACATTTCCCCATCCATTTAGGTGTTTCATAGCCACATTCCTGGCAGACGAATTTTGTTTTTCTCTTTGCCAAGCTAATCGCTCCCCTATCTATATTTTATACGATATGGATTTTGAAGAAGTTTCATGATCATATCAATTGTATTAAGATTTTCTTACTAAAAGCAAATGGAACGATAGCTTGATTTCAAGGCATATGTATAAAAAATCGGAAGGTGTCGAACCTTCCGATTTTAGGGTGAAACTTTAATTTGTCGATTCTTGCTGGGTATGAACGACAAACTCTTTCTTGTCATCCAAATCGATTTTGACCTTCTGCCCTTTAGCAATGTTCTCTTTCAACAATTCTTCAGACAGTAGATCTTCTACGTTCTTCTGGAGAGAACGACGCAGTGGACGGGCTCCGTATTCTGGATCGAAACCTTGCTCTGCAATATACTCAATGGCTTTCTCAGATAATGTGAAGTCGATTTCTTGTTCCTGCAGACGTTGTCTCAACTGCTCTGCCATCAGCGTAACGATGTCCTTCATGTGTTTCTTCTCCAGGGAGTGGAACACAATGGTTTCATCAATACGGTTAAGGAATTCTGGGCGGAACGCTTTCTTCAGTTCCGCTGTTACTTTCGACTTCATGTCTTTATAATCTTGGTCGCCATCACCCATAGTGAAACCGACATATTTGTTAGATTTCAATTCTTGAGCACCTACGTTTGAAGTCATGATCAACACGGTATTACGGAAGTCCACGACGCGACCTTTAGAGTCTGTCAGACGGCCGTCCTCTAGGACTTGAAGTAGAATATTGAACACTTCAGGGTGCGCTTTTTCGATTTCGTCAAGAAGGACAACAGAGTATGGTTTGTTACGCACTTTCTCTGTCAGTTGTCCGCCTTCTTCATAACCTACATAACCTGGTGGTGAACCAACCAGTCGGGACGTGCTGTGTTTTTCCATATACTCTGACATGTCGATTCGGATCATTGCATCCTCTTCACCGAACATGCTCTCAGCAAGGGCACGCGCAAGCTCTGTCTTACCAACACCTGTTGGTCCTAAGAAAATGAAGGAACCGATTGGTCGTTTCGGATCTTTCAAGCCGGCACGGGCACGGCGGATTGCTTTCGAAATGGATCTTACAGCTTCGTCTTGACCGATGACCCGATTGTGGAGCGTATCCTCTAATGCAAGTAGGCGCTCACTCTCATCTTTTGTCATCTTAGAGACTGGGACTCCAGTCCATGTTGATACAACAGAGGCGATATCCTCTACTGTCACTTCTGAGTCTTCCTGGCCTTGCTTCTCTTTCCATTCATCTTTCGTTTGCTCTAGTTCATCTCTTAAACGTTGCTCACTATCTCTTAGAGAAGCGGCTTTTTCGAATTCTTGACTTTGTACCGCAGCATCTTTTTCTTTTCGTACCTCTTCTAACTTCTGTTCCAACTCCTTCAAGTTTGGCGGAGCTGTATAAGAGCGAAGACGAACTTTAGAAGCTGCCTCATCAATCAAGTCGATCGCTTTATCCGGAAGGAAGCGATCTGTTATATAACGGTCTGAGAACCGAACCGCAGAATCGATAGAATCATCCGGAATCGTAACACGGTGGTGTGCTTCATAACGATCACGCAATCCTTTTAAAATCTGTACAGATTCATCAAGATTTGGTTCATCTACTTGGATAGGTTGGAAACGACGCTCAAGTGCTGCATCTTTTTCAATATACTTGCGATACTCATCCAACGTAGTTGCACCGATACATTGGAGCTCTCCACGAGCAAGAGATGGTTTCAGAATGTTCGAAGCGTCAATAGCGCCTTCTGCTCCACCTGCACCAATCAATGTGTGCAATTCGTCAATGAATAGAATGATATTTCCGGCTTGGCGAATTTCTTCCATCACTTTTTTCAGACGGTCTTCAAATTCACCACGATATTTCGTTCCTGCTACGACTGTTCCCATATCTAGAGTCATTACCCGCTTATCACGCAAGATCTCAGGAACTTCATTATTCATAATCTGCTGTGCTAGACCTTCTGCAATAGCCGTTTTACCAACACCAGGTTCTCCGACAAGAACTGGGTTGTTCTTCGTACGACGGCTCAACACTTGAATAACACGCTCAATCTCTTTACTTCGACCGATAACCGGGTCGATATTTCCTTCTTTTGCAATAGCTGTTAAGTCACGAGCCAAGGAATCGAGTGTCGGTGTGTTGGCATTTGCAGCTTGGCCGCCACCAGCCCCACCACGACGATTTTGACCTCCAGTAGACTCATTGTTCCCGAGCAGCTGTAAAACTTGCTGACGGGCTTTATTTAGGCTTACACCGAGGTTGTTAAGAACACGTGCTGCAACACCTTCCCCTTCACGAATCAAACCGAGAAGAATGTGCTCTGTTCCCACATAAGAGTGACCTAGTTTACGAGCTTCGTCCATAGAAAGCTCAATTACTTTCTTAGCACGAGGAGTATAGTGAATCGTCTGAGACACTTTCTCCCCTTTTCCGATCAGCTTCTCCACTTCTTGTTGGATCTTCGTCGCTTCCAAACCAAGGGCGGATAAAGCTTTCGCTGCTATTCCTTCCCCTTCACTAACAAGGCCAAGCAAAATGTGCTCTGTCCCTATATTATTGTGACCAAGTCGAACTGCTTCTTCTTGTGCTAACGCCAATACTTTTTGTGCTCTTTCAGTAAATCGCCCAAACATCATGGACATTACCTCCTAACATTAATCTTCATTCTCTAATTGAAGTCGTTCTCTGATTAATGATGCCCTTCGTATATCTCGTTCTTCTGGGTTGAGTGTTGCTTTTGCATATTGTTGCAAAAATCCTGGCTGCGTTAAAATCATCAGCTCATTGAGAATGGTCTGCGGGATGTGATCGATCATTCCAAGGTCGATACCGAGTCTCAGGTCTGACAAACACCTTGCCGCCTCTTTGGACTCGATGATACGGCTGTTCTTCAACACACCATAGGAACGGAATATCCGGTCCTCAAGTTGAATACCCGACCTGTTCAGAAGAGCTTCCCGAGCTCTCCTTTCTTGGTCAATAAGCTGCTTCACGACACTGTGGAGATCTTCCACTATATCCTGCTCTGATTTTCCGAGAGTGATTTGGTTAGAAATCTGAAATATATTCCCTACCGCTTCACTACCTTCCCCGTATATCCCCCGAACAACCAAACCAAGCTGGTTAATTGCTGGAGTCATTCGGTTGATTTGCTGTGTAATAGCTAATGCAGGAAGGTGCATCATCACCGAAGCCCTCATTCCAGTGCCAACATTCGTTGGACACGCGGTTAAATAACCCCGCTTCTCATCAAACGCATAATCAACTTTTTCTTCGAGCCAATCATCTAGCTGGGAAGCCTGTTCCAGCGCCTTGTCTAGTTGAAACCCTGGGAAATATAATTGTATGCGAATATGGTCCTCTTCATTAATCATGATAGAAACTTGTTCATTCTGTGAAATTAAAGTTCCAGAGTGATCAGGCTTTTCAGCCAAGTGTGGACTGATCAAATGCTTCTCTACCAATACGCGCTTTTCAATCGGTTGAAGTTCACTCATTTTAATGATTTCGAAGTCTTCGTAATCACGAAATGATTGATGCTTGAACTCTTTTTCAAAAAACGTCATCACTTCATCAAGCAGCTCTTCGGAAGCAATCAAAGGAAATGGATAGTGAGAGAAATTGCGCGCCAGTCTTATTCGGCTGCTCATCACAATATCACTGTCAGGTCCTTCTTCCTTCATCCAAGGACTAATTGCTTCATTGATAAATTGCTGTAACGACATAATTACTCACCACCCTCTCCTTGATGAAGCTGGCTTTCTAATGTTCGAATCTTATCTCTAATGTTCGCCGCCTGTTCGAATTCTTCCTGCTCAATCAGCTGTTTAAGTTGAGATTTATAATCATCAATTTCACGTTTTAAATGGAGGTTCCCACCTTCACGTTTCGGAATCTTCCCGTCATGACGAGTATTACCGCTGTGAACTCGACGCAGGATCGGATTGATTCGGTCATCAAATGTCTGGTAACAATCTGCACATCCGAATTTTCCGATTCTAGCAAACTCTTGATACGTCATCCCGCATGTCGGACACTTTAATTGGGACGCTTGTTGATAGGACTGAGCCTTTTGACTGCTAAACGGAGAAGGACTTTCAGAATGGAACAAACCGGATAAGAGGTCGTTTAACGAATAGTTCTCTTCTCCATAGCTCATGTACCCTTTGTCTTTCGCACACTGCTCACAAACATGGACTTCCGTTTTTTGACCGTTGACGACTTGGGTCAAATGAACGGTTGCTTTTCTCTTTTGACATTCTTGGCATTCCATACCTCTACCCCTTTCCGCCTTAGCTTTTATATTTTAATGTAAATAGCATTGCTGTCATCATGCGAGAGCGAACCTCATCTCGTAGAGGAAGAGGGAAGGCCAAAACCTCCCGGTCGGTCATACTTTTGATTAAAATTGCTTCACGCTCTGAAATGATCTGTTGTTCTAGCAGTCTGTCAATGACGTCGACGGCAGCATTTTGTGAAACACGTGGTTGGACGAGTTCCATGACTTCTTCGATCATATCCGCCTCATCCTTATGTTGAACACGGCTGATTCGGATATAACCTCCACCACCACGCTTGCTCTCCACTATATATCCTCTTTCCACAGTAAATCTTGTTTTAATCACATAATTGATTTGAGAAGGTACACACTGAAACTGATCAGCTATTTCGCTTCTTTTGATTTCGATAGTTTCGGACTGGTTCTCATCAAGGATATTCTTTAAATACTTCTCAATAATGTCAGAGATATTTCGCATCTTCCCTCCCCCTTCTTTTGACTTTGACTATCTTTGACTATAATTTTATTATACTCCATTTTTATAGTCACGCAACTAAAATGTTTGTAATGAAATACATCCTCTATGTTTCCCTTAAAGGCGTCCAGATAAAACAAAAACTACGCAATAAATTTGCGTAGTTTATAGAGACATTTTCACTTCAACGACAGAGGGTCTTTCAGAAATATATTGAATCAGTTTATTAATTTTGTCTTTTCCCTTAACCTCGACATCAAACACGATTGTATGGACGGGTTGTCCCTTTTTTAACTGAGATGAACGTAAAGTGATTCCAGGTTGATCTAACAAGGTCAAAACCTCTCTAATTTCACCTTCATACGAAACGATGATTTTCACCCTTTGTTTCCCGTTCTCTGCCATCTTACGCTTTTCTATCTTATTCAAGAACATAAGAGACAATAAAACAACCAATGTTGATAGGATTGCAATATCATACATACCTGCTCCTATCACCAGTCCAATACCTGCTACTGTCCATATGGAGGCTGCTGTAGTTAAACCTCTAATTGTAACACCATGCACCATTATAGTACCGGCTCCTAAAAAACCAATTCCACTTATAACGTATGATGGAATTCTCGCCGGGTCGAACCGGATATGATCATGCTTGTCTATCACATCCTCAAACCCATATAACGATAAAAGCATCATCATACATGCACCAACACCGACTAATATATGTGTACGAAAACCAGCGGATTGATTTTTAATTTCTCTTTCAAAACCAATAAGTCCACACAGGGCGATCGCGCTTAGAAGGCGCACAGCATATAAGGCGGTGTTTGGACCAAAAATTTCAAGCATGGCTCTCCCCCCTTTATCTACCATTGTATGTAGAAGACCTCTATAAAGATTCAAGTAAATTATTAGATTTCCCACTGTTTTTTGAATGGTTATAAAATAGATTAGAAAAAACCCCTTAGAGGAATTCCTCTAAGGGGGTTCATAATTGACGTGGCGGCGTCCTACTCTCACGGGGGTAAACCCGACTACCATCGGCGCTGAAGAGCTTAACTGCTGTGTTCGGCATGGGAACAGGTGTGACCTCTTCGCCTTCACCACCACATCATTATAAGG